>NZ_CP059275.1:0-1200000 GCF_013694365.1 Limosilactobacillus reuteri | reverse complement strand
CTTCAGCGCTTTCTTTACTCGTTGTTGCGATTGTTTAGCTGGGTTCACTTTAACTTTCAGGCGCTTTTCTAGAAACTGGGTAATGCTTCGCATTACTCGTTCTCCGGCTCGTTGACTTTTAACATAGATGTTACAATCATCCGCATAGCGCACAAAGTGATGACCACGTCTAGTCAACTCTTTGTCCAACTCATTTAGATAGATGTGCCGTGAGGCATGGAGCGGACCATTACTAATCGGTCGAGGACTTAACCAAGGAGCGGTAAGGTTTATTGGAAGAGAATAGATAGGATTTAGTTTTGAGAGCACAAGCTCTCGTCCGAAGGGACAAAGAGTGTGGTGATGATGGCTTGAAGGATACACCTGTACCCATGCCGAACACAGAAGTTAAGCTTCAACACGCCGAAAGTAGTTGGGGGATCGCTCCCTGCGAGGATAGGACGTTGCCACGCATTGCGTGGCAACGTCCTATCCTCGCAGGGAGCGATCCCCCAACTACTTTCGGCGTGTTGAAGCTTAACTTCTGTGTTCGGCATGGGTACAGGTGTATCCTTCAAGCCATCATCACCACACTCGGAGAGTAAGGGATTCGAACCCTTGATACAGGCTTTAACCCGTATACATCATTTCCAATGATGCTCCTTCGGCCAGCTCGGACAACTCTCCTGACCCGTGCGGGATTTGAACCCACGATACCAGCGTGAAAGGCTGGTGTCTTAACCACTTGACTAACGGGTCTGGAGGATACAGGGCTCGAACCTGTGACCCCCTGCTTGTAAGGCAGATGCTCTCCCAACTGAGCTAATCCTCCTTAATATGACCCGTTAGTCAAGTGGTTAAGACACCAGCCTTTCACGCTGGTATCGTGGGTTCAAATCCCGCACGGGTCACTTTTGGAGGATTAGCTCAGTTGGGAGAGCATCTGCCTTACAAGCAGGGGGTCACAGGTTCGAGCCCTGTATCCTCCATTTGGCGCGGGACGGAATCGAACCGCCGACACACGGAGCTTCAATCCGTTGCTCTACCAACTGAGCTACCGAGCCTGGGGGAGAGTGGATTCGAACCACCGAACCCGAAGGAACGGTTTTACAGACCGTCGCGTTTAGCCAGACTTCGCTACTCCCCCCAGGGATAGTAGGAATCGAACCCACAATGACGGTTTTGGAGACCGTAGTTATACCGTTTAACTATATCCCTGGCGGTATGTGGGATTCGAACCCACGCGTGCCGGACCCACAAACCGGTGTGTTAACCAAACTTCACCAATACCGCAGGTGGTAATCGGATTTGAACCGATGATAAAGGTTTTGCAGACCTCTGCCTTACCACTTGGCTATACCACCTGCCTCCGGTGGGGGTCGAACCCACACTCCCTCAACGGGAACTGGATTTTGAGTCCAGCGCGTCTGCCAATTCCGCCACAGAGGCTTAAAATTGACTAAGTACCTGGACGATTTTGTCATCAGTTTTACTTTTATATTCATCAATCAAGTAGGCGTATGTGTTCATTGTGGTTGTGATATCATTATGTCCAAGTCTTTTGCTAATTGCATAAATATCTATTCCGTTGCTTAACAGTAAAGCAACGTGACTATGACGTAAACTATGGAAATGAAAATTCTTCTTTGATAATTTTGCATCACTCATAATTTGTCGAAGCGTTTTATTTAATGCTGTACTAGTAGGGATAGTATTAAATTGATCCATAAAAACAAGGTTACTTGATGAATTATTGCGCAATTGTTTAAGTAGTAATAGTAGTTTTTCATTAACTTTTATTTTACGTGTAGATGATTCGTTCTTGGTGGGTTTAAAGCGATGTGTATTAAAATGTTCGTCTGTTTCGTCTTTTCCTTTTACTTCTCTCCATGCTTTATCAATATTAATGGTATGATGAATAAAATCAATATCATTCCAGGTAAGAGCTTGAATTTCTTCTTTTCTCATTCCAGTATATATTGCAGTGACTATCATATAACGGCTTGTGTATCTTCTATTAGTAATTCCATTGATTGTAGTAGTTAATAATTTCCTTATTTCAGTTACATTAGGGTATTCTACCTTCATTGTTTTACTAGTATTGGCAGCTAAAGTAACACCTTTGGTAAAATCTTTAAGCAGATAATCATCAAGGATAGCAGATTGTACACAAGACCGTATTATTGAATTAAGCTTCTTTACACTTGCTATAGCATGAGTTGCTCCATACTTATTAATAAATTCTTGATATTTAGAACGGTTAATTTCTTTAATAGAAGCTTCTTTGAAATAATCATTAATTAGATTACCGATTATAATATAACGATTCAGAGTTACACTTGAGATTTTAGGTTGCTTATAAGTATTAACCCATTCTTCGTAATAATCACTAAAAGCAATTTTTTTCTCAATGTGTATTCCGCGATTAAGATTAGTTTCCATTTCAGCTGCCCACTTTTTAGCTAGTGCTTTTGTTGCAAAACCAGCTTTGGACTTTGAAAAACGTTTTCCTTCAGTATCTTTCCACTGAATTCTTACAGACCATTTTCCGCTTCTTTTATATATTTGAGCCATTTAGTTGTTATCGTATGCAGAATTTAGTTGAGCTTTAACATCTGGATTTCCTTGAACAGAAGGATCATTTGCGGCCCATTCGCCAGCTTCACCTTCGCCATTGTTACCAACTAAAATATCAGTGCCATAAAAGTCCTCATGGTGAAAGCTATGCCCAGCAATGTTTACATCACCATTGCTGGAAGAGCCTGCCTGTGATTGAGCAGTTTGCGATTGGCTATTGCTAGGCTGTTGGCCTTGAGTATTATTTTGTTGTTGACTTTGACTAAATTGCTGTTGGCTGTTTGAATCACTTGTTTGACTTTGACTATTGAATTTCTTTATCTTATAAGTTTTAGAACCGATAGTGTCAAAATTGGCATTTTCAAAAGTTACCTTAACCGGATTGCTGTTTTTAAGTGTAAACATCATAACAGCATGAACAGTTTTCCCGGGGAGCAACTTATTATTCAAATTGTCTTCTAGTTGCTGCAGAGGGTCATCACCGTTTTCGTTACGTTCAACGCCAGCTCCTGGATCTAATTTGACATCAGAAGTATTTGTTTTTTGGTATGCATGGATAACCATGTATGCGTTGGAAGGATCTTGTTCCTTCTTTGAATTATTGGTAACGTCGCAGTACAAAACGAGTACTTTTTTGCCGCTTTCAGCAGAATTCCTTACCTCAGATTTAGTGAACTTATAAGTTTCAACACCTGCATCAAATACATTGTTTTTATAGGTCCAAGTACGATTAGAAGCTTTATCAGATGGCTTTACAGAAGATGTACTTTCAGAAGTGCTAGATTTTTTACTTGTAGAATTACTTCCACATGCTGCTAATGATAAGGACATCATAATAGCAGCCCCAATAGTGAATGCCTTATTCATTTATTTCTTAAATTGTTTACCACAATTCATACAAACAAAATCGGTTTGCTTTGTCTTCTTCCCAGCAAAACCGGCTAATGCACCAACTCCACCAGTAAGAACAACTCCACCTACTGCTTTTCCGACTGAAAATCCCTTCTTGTGTTGTCCTAGAGGTTGAATATTTGTACTACCGCAAGAAGGACACATTAATTTTTGCTCAGAAGAAGAGGTCGCTGGAGCAGGAGCTGGAATTGAACGTTCTCTAATTTTAGACTTCTCTTCCTTAACTTTTTTCTCGGCAACTATCCTCTGCTGTTTAATTTCTTTTTCTTTAAGCTTAGTCTTTTGCAGTTCAAGTTTAGCTTGAGCTTTCTTCTGCTTAAGCTGTTGCTTTTGCTGTATTTTTTTAGCCTTTTCAGTTTGTCTTTTTTCTCTTTCTTCTGGAGTAATTGCTTTTCTTTTATTTATCCAGTAAATAATTCCATATGTAATGGCAAAGCCTAATATAGCGCCGAATATTCCTTGACCTATTCCATCTTGAAGATTTGCAACTCCAAACAAAATAGTAATAAAAGTTAAAGTAATGATTTGTCCTTTAGTCATTTACTCTACGGTTACAGAATATTTAACTAACTTTCCAACAATACGACCAGGATGATCTTCGTCAAGAATAATTGGATCATATTTTTTGTTATCAGGCATAAGCATTACTAGATTTCCTTGGTGTTTTACACGTTTTAATGTTGCTTCATTATCATCATCAACTAATACAGCCGCAATCTCTCCGTCTTCAACTTCTGGTTGCTCTCTAATTACAGCTAACGCACCATTAGGAATAGTAGGCTCCATACTATCCCCTTTACAACGGAGCCCAAAAAGATTTCCGCTTGGAACAGGTTTTTCGAAAATTTCATCGGTATATCCTTCAATATTTTCGTCTGCCGTAATAGGATCTCCACATGCTATTTCACCAATAATTGGAATCGATATAACTTCTAATCCTTCTTTAGGGTAAATAATGTTAGAAGGCTTTTTTTCTCTAGCAGGAAAAAAGTCATCGACATTTACATTGAAGATTTCAGCTAATTTAAATAAAATATCTTGATTTGCTTTTCTAGAACCTAATTCATATCTAGTTACAGTTGCTCTTGTTGTATTGAGCTTGTCTGCGAGTTGTTCTACAGAAAGGCCTCGTTGTTCACGGAAATTTCTGATTTTTTGTCCAATAAATTTACTTAGTTCCATTCATTTTGTTCCAATTTGGAACTTACGAGGTAAAAAAATAGTGTCGATATTTAGGTTAAATAACTCACTAATGGCAAACATTTCATCTTGAGTAAATTGATTCTTACCATTTTCCTTATCACGATAAGCTTTGGTACTAATATTCAAATAATCAGCCATTTGTTGCTGAGTCATACCCTTAACATGTTTCCGCAAATCATATAATCTTGATTGCATCTAGCGTGGCAAAGATTGGTTCCAATCAATATCAGCTTGATGAGACATAATCCAAGGTAATGCCTTGGTCACATTTACCTTAGTTCGATGACCTTGACCTGCATTCAAATTGATAACCCAGTTCTTAAAGACTGGAAGTGTAAGGAGAAACATTCGTACCCACTCCTTATCCTTTTTAATTGGAAGTTGATCAGTAAATTGTTGAATTCCAGTCCAATCATCAACTTGAGAAGTTTGTTTGGGTACTAAGTTGTAACATTCCTTAATACGCCTGAGAACCTCATTAGTAATTACTTGGTAATCTTGTTCATCTAATGATGCTTGCATTCAATGCTTCTTCCGATACTTTGGCTTTAATAACAGTGGTTTATTCCGTTCATAAAGTAAGCTATACACCAATGCACACAATAAGCACATTGCAATAATTAATATTGGTAATCCAATTAACAATGCCATTCATTGTTGATGATCCTTTTTTAATGCTTCTGCATGCGATAAGTATTGAATTGAAACACCTGGTTTTACTAATTCTTCGTTTGGCCCAATGCGTGCTATCAAAGTCCCTGCTAAATAAATTCCAATCTCATCTGCACCGTTGAATCCAACTTGCATCTAGACGCCAGATGGCATCCAATTGCGGTTTAATCGCACAATGCCGCGTGATTCTGAATAAACTTCAAACATTTTAACTGATGGATTATCAATCACTAATTCTTCCCCAAGAATATATGTCTGAACTTTCCCATTAGTTAAATAGGCTTTGACTTTTGTCATATCGTTAAAGTATTCGACATCACCGGTATAAGGATTATCAAACTGAATGCTCATTTATTTTTGGGTACGACTGTTTGCGGCGGTCGTACCTTTTTTGTTTAGTGGATCAAGAACCACTAGCAGAAGATAAACTGCTAGGATCGCCATCGCTCCATCATAAGAGCCAATCATTGAACAATACATGATCCAAGCACCAACGATTAGCGCAATTAACTTACTCATTTAGTCATTGTTCTTACCTCCATAAACATCTTTAGTTTCCGTAGCTAAACGTTCTGCTGAAATTCGTAACATCGTAGCAGCGTTTTCTAATTTAATAGCCATTGCCATTCGTTCTTCAGGAGTAGCAGCACTTTGATAGCGAACTGCCAAATTCGATACAAATACACAATTATCGCCAACTTTGGCATTTAATTTTGATAAATTGAACTCATTCATTTAGTCCGTACCTCCAAGTAATAATTGTCCAAGAATATCAGCAGTTGGATCAGTTTCCAAAGTATCAATAGTTGCTTTGACAATTGAAGCTGCTACTGGATTAGTATGTAGCCAATTCATAATCATGGCTGCTACCGTTCCGGGATCCGCATCAACTAATGAATTAGTACGTTCGTCACGAATTTCTGATTTTTTAGCAGCAAAAATGGCTACTTCCTCGTATTCTGGTCCAAGAATTTGTTTAATTGCCTTAATCTTTTCTTCGTTAGTCATTTATTTAATCACCGTGTTACGGTTAGCTTTTAAATGTGCTCCTGGTACTTCTTCTCCAGCTTTGAGTGCTTGGTAAATGGCCTGCTTATCTGGCTTAGTAGTCGTCTCAGTAATTTTGAACTTATCCGGAAGCTTCTTATCACTATCAATAATGGTTGAGGCCTTAAAGTTCCGGGCACTAAGTAAGTGATTTTCAGTAGTTATTTTCTTAATGCCGGCATCATCAAGGACATCAGTAATATACTTTTTAATCCAATCAAGCTTATTTTTGCGGTAAGTAATCTCATCTTTCCAAGAGCGTTGCTTGTCTTCCATGAAGTCAATTTCAGACTTCAAATAATCAGCCCATGTTGCTAAATTATCTAGTTTATTTCTACGGTCATCCTTAATTGCATCAAGAGTGTCTTTTAAAATTGTCGGGTCAAGGTCATCACGATTAGCTAGTGTTTTATAATTATCGTTAAGTTCAAATAAATTCATTCACTTCTTAATAAATCCACGCTGTTTAGCGTAGTGGTAAGCCCAGCCTGATTTGTAACCTTTTAATTTGGCGTAGGCCTGTATTTCTTTCAGATTTTTCAACTCGTTTGGACGCTTGCCAGCAACATTATTCATAATTGCTGACGATTGAATTTTCTTAATAATCGCTAGTCGTGACTTGGTAACTTTTTTAAGTTGAACATCATCAATGACTTCAATTTCTTTTTCTTCTCCTAATGCAGCCCCGCAATAAGGGCAAATATCACTTGTACGGTAGAACGATGCAAAACATGTCGGACACACCGATACAGGTTTAATCGTTGTTCCTGATTGTTGCTTATTTTTGCAGCTACCTTCTAATGTCCATTGCCGTTCATCAGTAGGCAATCCGAATCGTTCAACATTCCCCACGTGATCAATAATTATTGCAGTTTTACCTTTCCGTGGATTCATGGAACGCATTGCAAATTGTAGATACAACGATAATGATTGGGTTGGCCGTAACATAATGACGCAATCAACGTTAGGTAAATCAAGTCCTTCAGTAAATAATTCTGCATTAGTTACAATTTGGATTTTCCCTTGCCGATATTCCTCAATGATTTTATTCCGTTCTTCTTTGGGTGTTTTTCCGGAGACGGCCCTTGCAGTTATCCCATAGCCATTAAATGCATTAGCTAACTTAATTGCACTATCAACGTTATAGGTATAGGCAATTGCTTGCATTCCCTTAGCAAGTTTCAAATAGTGCTTAACCGCATTCCCGTAGATTTTAGGCTTCATTGCTTCTTTAATTGAATCAGTGTCATATTCACCAGTTCGTTTTACTTTTAACTTGGCAGTATCAATATAAGAAGGAGCGTAATAATCAACTGGAGCTAAAAAGTGATGGTCAATTAACCAGGGGACTGATTTCCCAACGATTAAATCATCAGCCACATCAGTAAAGCCTTGACCACCTAACCGATATGGTGTGGCAGTAAACAATAACTTATAGGCCTTTGGAAAAGCATCAAGAATCCTTCGATATGATTTAGCCAGAACATGATGGGCCTCATCAACAAAGATTATCGCCGGTGGGTCTAGATTATTAACGTGTCGAGTAATCGTTTGAACCATACCGATTTTAGCTAAATCCATATTTACATCATTAGCTTTGAACGTTTTGATAACCTGCTGGACAATTTCTTGCCGATGAACCACGAACAAGATACGGCTACCCTTTGCCGTTGCTCGTCTAGCAATCTCGGCCATGATAACTGTCTTCCCCGTTCGTGGCGGTTGTTGAACCATGATAGAACGGTGACCAGCAGCAATTGATTTTATGATGTTATCAATCGTTTCTTGCTGATAATCACGGAGTTCAAACATTTAACCTTCCTTTACATTTTGCTTTTTAATTTTGTTAACAATTTCATTCTGTTCTTTTGTAGTGGTCTGCTTTGGTTTGTCAAAGACGCCATTTACATGTTCCAGTACCCGTAAGATTGCCGGATCAGTAATATCATCTTTGACATAATGAATTCGTCGATCTTTAACCATCCGGATATAACGGTCACCATAGCGCTTAGTTTCAATCACTAAGTCACAATTACCGTTAACCACGTTGTAATATTTCTGCTTTAGTGATGGTCGGTCTTCGGTGTGGCCAGAAGATTCATCAGTTAGCATCATTAACCGGCTAATATAAACCGTATTAAGCGGCAAGGCTTTTAGTTCAGTAACAAATGCTTGAAAGACGGTATTAAATTGTGCATAACCTTTTCCATAAGGAACATCCCCCAGCGTTTCTACTCCATTGTCATAACAGATGGCTTGTTCGATTAATGTGACAACATCATCAATCACATCAATGACTACTGTTTTGTAACCATGATTTTCAGTACCAAGAGCAAGAATAATCTTGTCTAGTTGATCAATCACTGACTCTTTCAAGCTTCCATCGCTCTTTCGAACATTCTTTAATTGGATACTTGGTGCAGTGTTCATCTCACTGTTACCATCCGTATTAAGGAATAATGGACTTGGAAACCGTTCTGCTAGATATGATTTTCCAGACATCGTGTCTCCGTAGATGAAATAATTCCGTGGTACTCGCCGTGCTTTCTGTGGTTTATTTGGTGGCAAAATACTCATTTAAAAGGGCATTTCATCATCTGTAACTTCTGGCGTTTCCGGTTGTTCCGCTTCATCAAAGTCATAATTGCGGTATGGATATTGGGGGTTCTTCTTGTTTGGTCGAACCTTCAAATCCATGATCATGGTCTTTCCTACTGCTGGCGCAAATGCTTTAGCCAAGTTCTCGTAGATTAAAGTATCGTCATCCCAAACTTCATCAGGAATTTCAACACCTAGAATTGCTGCTAACTTAGAAACCAATCGTAAATTAGTTTCTAGCATTGGATTGGGATTACCCTTAGAAGTTAATTCATCTAATCCAATTTGTAAGAATTCTTTTTGACCGGCTGATTCTCCATCGACAACTTCTAACTCAAAGTTAAGCTGTTCAGCATTCCAGGGAGTTTCATGGTTTTCTACTTTTGCAACTACAACGGTATACTTACCACTTTCCAGTCCCTTAAACTTATTAACTGAATCATTCTTTGGATCAAAACCTTCAGTAGCTTTATTCATTGCATCTCGTAAACTCATTTATCCGCCACGTATTTCACCCCCGTTTCTCAAATCACGTCTTAGCATTGATTGAAATGTCCGGTTCACTTCTTCTTCTGGTAGTGGATCGGGCGTATTATCATTACAAATCATCGCTAATTGATAAGCTGCTTTAGGATTAACACCCCGAAATAGTAGTGCGCCAATCATGCCGGCCAAAGTTTTATTTCGCATTCCTTTATCACCTAAACCATTAGCAATTGTTTCTAGCAAATCAGTAGTCGAATTCCGTTCACGAGGCTTAATTACAAAATCGTTTGGAGTGTTACGCCGATTGCTTGCTCGCATCTGATTAATATTTACAACTAAAGATTTAGGAGCAGTAACGATCGGATCCTTATTTAACCATTGGTAACCTTCTGAAGGAGCAACGACAACATAATTATTCTGATGAGCCTTAATGTCGACACCTGGTTGATAACCAATTAATTGATTAACCCGCATATCTGACCGTTTCAGATAAAATAATTGTCGGCCACCATGCTTGGTAGTTTGAGTTAAAGTTTCCGGAAAATATTCCGCTGGTAATTGCTTAATTGATTCAAAACCATCAATGTTATCAGCATGGTTGCGATCAATATCAACTACGAAGAATTTATCCGTTCTTAAAGCAATCTGAGCATAGGGATGTTTTTTCCATACAGCTTTGATTTGTTCTGCAGTTAAAGCTGGTTTATCAGCAAATTTTATCAGTGGTTGCTTACCAGCAATTGGGAGGACACTTAATCCTTTAGCTTGATAAGCCAAGGCATAATTAACTAAATTTTTCATCTACTGTAAACCTTCCACTTTTCTATACCCACGATGAACAACGCCTTTCATCTTCTTATACCCCGCCTTCCAATCACTGCGGTTATCCATTACATACTTAATCTTCTTAGCTAATGACCGATTCTTAACTAGATTGTCTTCGCCTAATTGATGAGCAATTTCTGAACTCTCAATCCAATCATCATCCCAAGTAGAAAGAACCCGCTCAATCTGATTTTCAGTTTCATCAATATACATAAACGTCTTTCGATTATCTTCAATGAGCTTCTGCTGCTCCTTCGTCAATATGAAAGAAAAGCCTTCTTTGTAGAGGCCAACAGCTTCACCCCAAATGTGATTGACCATCGTATCATCAAGATCAGTTACCGGATTAGCCATCGCTCGGGACTTATCAGCCATGTTGGGTAAGAATCGTCGTTCACCAGTTTTATCTTTTAGATAGGTCGATTCGTTGGTTGTCCGGGCCATGACAAAATTCTTTGGCCGGCGGATTGTATGTCGTCCATATGGTGGCCGGAACTCTAATTCTTCGGCTGAAATAAATTTCTTCAAATTCTCAAAGTCAGAATTATTAGTAGCGGTCATTTCATCATCGTTAACAATTAAAGCCCGGAGCATGTTAGCAAAGTTATCTTTATCTTTGAAATCAGTAAATTGGTCTGTATACCAACCATGCGCTAACTTTTTCAAGAGTGTGGTTTTTCCTACACCTTGGCCACCGACTAAATCAAACACCCAATCAAATTTACTTTCCGGTTTATAGACTTTCATCACCGCTCCAACTAAAAATAATTTTGTCTGCAGTGTTGTTACTTCACCGCTGGGCACTCCTAAATAGACTGGTAGGAAATCTTTAATTCGTTCTTTATGATCCCAATTCTTGTAACATTTCTCCATATATTCTTTTACTGGATTATATGGGTGCTGCCTTGCCTCAACTGTGATTGCCATATTCAGTAATTTTTCTTGAAACATTACCGCATATTCATCTTCAATGTAACGAAGCATGATTGCCATGTAGCTATCATCAAGTTGGCCTTTCTCGATAAAAAGTTGTGGGATATCTTTTACCACATCGATTGAATAGGCAAATTCGTTGTATCGAAAGGTGCCATGCAACAATGGATCACCGTTAAGAATTAAGCCAACGTTTTTAAGGCTGTTCGTTTTGGGATTACCTTGTGCATTTAATTCAAATTCAATCGGTTTGCGAATCACTTAAATTTCTCCAATCTTTATTCTTTTTGTTAGAGTAAAAATTGCATAATTTCCATCGTCCACATATGAATGAAGAATATTTTCTTTTTTTCTAAACCAATTAAAAATCAATGCCTGCAAAGCATAATTTAATTCTTGATTTCTCCACAAGTCTGCTGGCTCATCTTCTGAAACTATATATTGTTCATAGTCATTTGATAATCGAACGTGCTGAATTGCATAGCTTTTTGGCCTTACTTGGTTAATAATAGTTGCCACTAATAACGCTCGCATAAAACGAGCATCTCTATTTGAATTAGAGTTAATAAACTTTTGAATTCGCTTATCTATGTCTTTTGAAATCATCTAGTCATCACTAATATCCTCAATACTTTCAATTGCTGAAAACGGAATAATAAATCGACATTTTTTTGTATGTATATCTCTTTTTCCATTAATAGAAATCGACATACCGTTTAAATTTCTGCGTCTTAATTCGTCATCAATTTCACCAAAATCTGAATTCACTTTGTAAAAGTGACCGTTAATTGTTCTTATCTTTATCATTCAGTTAAACCCATAACCAATCAATCCTTCCTCAACAATTTTTACTGCATCCCCAGCAGACCTAGCGATTCCATGAATAATTTCTCGCTTAGTTAGCATTTCATGAAATCTAATTTGATCCGCTCTCGGCTTGCCTTTTTCATTCTTCACTTCAATGTAAAACACTTGATGATCTGACCAACGAAATCCGTATAAGTCCGGGTGGCCACTTGGTACACCAGCTGAGAAAAATCTTCCGTCCGGTGTCTTGACTGAACCAACATTTACTCGGAACACTGTGCATTGGTGCTTTGACAAGGCTACCCGAATATCGTTTTGGATTTTGTGTTCACTAGTCATTTACCCCCGTTTCGTAGATGGCTCTGCTTTATTGCTCAGTGGCCGACCGCACATTGGGCAATAATTCATTACTGGTGTCGAATTGTCGTATTCTGTTTCGTAGTTAGTATCCTCTAAGCATGGTACAAAAATTGGTAATTCAGGGTCTTTAAGAACAGTAATTTCCATTTTTTTACCAGTTACATTATTAATCGAATATCCATCAAAAAGTGGATAATGTGGACGATCACTACCCACTCATTTAATGTCCTCCATAGGTTCCTTCATCGCGTCAATTGCAGCTTTAGGAAAGAAATCTGAAAGACTATCTAGTTTCTTTTGCGTAAATTCCATAGCATCAGCTTTTTCATTAGCAAATCCAAAATGGAACTCAACATTATTAGCGCTTATATTCATTGCATCAACATATTGCTTAACAGGCACTGGTCCCTCAGCACATCGCATTGCAGATAAAACATATTTCTTTTCAGGAAAACGTTCCTTAATTGACGTATGCAGGAACTCTTCAATCAGTGCTGATAGATACTCGCGACTTGGTTTGCCAAAGCTGTAAAGGTAATAGTTCTCAACAAACTTAATTTCTAACAAGTTTGTTGCGTCGCAAGGAATCTCGACTACTGCAAGATCGCTATCATTGTAAATGGCGATTACACCATCTACCTCTTCCGCTTCCATACGTTCATTTTCGTTTACTTTTTCGATAAATTCTTTAATTTTCATTTAGATATCACCTTCATTAAGAATTTGCCCTGAGGCTAAAGCTAAAGCCTCATCAGCCAACTGGTGAAGCTCCATGATGCACCCACCATCAAAAAAGATCTTCAAACAGGGTTTCATTTACTCTTCCTCCTCATTATCAGGAAGATAACTTCCACATAGCTCAATTAAGTTAGCGAACATCTTTGAATTAGGCTTATCTACGTAACCAACTTCTAATTTAATTGCAGGGGTCCCATCAACTTCAATCATAGATAGCACAGGTTCACCATCATATTTAACTATGACATCACCGGCAGATTGTTGCTGTAATTGCACAAAGTCACCATTTAATTTGGCCTTTGTATTGTCTTTTGTAATAATTTCACAGCTTAAATGTGAATCTAATTTAGTAAGTTTCTCTTGTAATTCATTTTTTAGCATTTAATCTTTCTCCTCATATTTGATTCTGAATGGATGATCGATATCTGTATCTACGTCAGTAAGGAATTGGGCTTTTACTCCGCCTTCCTTACGATCGCGTATAAATACCGGAAACCATTCTAGTCCGTCATCGTCTTCCTCAATAAAATCTTTTTCTCCAGTATCTAACCCAATTTGGATAGATAATAATTCCTTATGGCTTAATTCTCTGTAACCTTTTTTCATTCATGATAGTTCCTCCACTTTAGCATCAATCGGTACTGTAAATAGTGGATCACCACTAACTTCCCGAATAGTAAACATATCGGCCGATTTATTATAACCAACCACATAATATTTTCGGTTGTTGTAAATAACAGGTTCATTATTTTCTTCGTGCTTTAATGCTTCTTCAAATGTCATTCATTCCTCATCTGGATAAACATGTAAGTCCTCTATTTCAGTGTGAATACCATGCTTAACTAATTGAAATTCAAATCGATCAGCAAATTCACACAATGCTTTCTCTTGTTTTCGACTATATGTTGATGAACTAATACTTAATTCCCTGGCAATGTTGTACGTCAACATTTGGTCTGAATAACGACTTAACAATATCCGTTGCGATTCCTTTGTCATGTTTCGCATTGAACAACCCACACAATCGACTACTTCTTCTGCCAACCAAATATTTAGCATTCGACTTTCACTTCCATTGCCATGACTAGGCGCTTTAGGCATTCCGTCCATTCCTGGTGACTTCAAATCAAATCGTTGTTTCCCGGATAAAGCTAGATAGCGATCCAGCTTCTTTTCAAGAAACTCAGTAACCTTCCGTGCAGTTTTCAAACAATCTATATCTAAGTTCAAATCTGTTTGCATTTAGTTTTTAATTTTACTTACTATACACCGAATCACTTCTATATAGTTTTTCAATCTTAATGGATATAGTATTATCCATTCATCGTCTTTTTTTATAAATCTAAATCTGTACACAGCATTAGAGTAAATATCACGAATCTTGAATTGTTTCCAAATCAAATTGTCTAAAGCTTCAATTTCCATAGATCTAGTTTTTCTTTTTGCATTTCCACCTGCTATGTATAATGTATTTTCATTAATGCCAAAAACCGGTTTAAGTATCTTGTGATGATTTTGAGGGACCATTGCTACAGGATAGTCATTATCATTTTCTATCAAAACGACAATGTGCTCTTTTACTCCTTTAAAAACAACCCCGTCTGGCATTTTTTTATCTTTCTCTTCTGGAAAATAAGCTGATTTTATTACTAAAAAAGGTTTTGGTTTCCTATTGGCAAGGTAGAGTGAGACAAATACAGCCGCAAGAGTTGCAATGGCACTCAACCAATCAGCTAAGTTTCCTAAATTATAAGTAACGTTTATATGATGTATAGTTTCTAAAACAATCATTCACTCAAAACTATCACCGCCTGACATAATGAGTTTATAAACAGGTTCACCAGCGTGTTGCTTAGCATGACATTCATTACATAACGTAATTCCGTTATCCGTATTTATCCGATTAATTGGGTCAACAGACCAGTATGAGACGTGATGTACACATAGATGTCTTTTACTGCCGCAAACTTGACAAGTGTATGAATCACGCTTCAAACATTTATTTTTCCAACGGGTTACTAATTCGTCATTACGACTAGTTACTACAGCATCGTTTTCAATCAAATCATATGTGGCCTTCTTGCCTAAATAGATAAACAAAATCTCGCGTGCAGCTATCTTTTGGTATTTATTAGCACCTTTTGAAATTATAACAGCCAATGCATCTACACATCGGTTCCAGTTTATCGGTCTAACCCGTGAAGAATAATTCATCGTATATCTTTTTGCCAATTCCTTCAAAGCCCACAATCGTCTCATGTTCGGATCAACAATCGATTTACCAATCGCCTTGATTGCCGCCTGAGTAGCATTACCCGAAATAATGTACTCATCAACAAATCGTTGTTGCTTCTGTGTTAATTTTTTAGTAATACTACTCACCTATTCATCATCATACTCGCCCATTCCAATTTCGATATCTAAGTTACCACTGACCTCTTTCTTATCAACGAACATACCATAGGATTTGCCTAGCAACTCTGCCGTTTTGATGCGATCTTTCATCGATACAGGAACCTCAACGACCTTACCAGTATTTGTAACAACCTTTTCAGTTTCTTTCCCCATCGTCACATTAGAAAAGAACTCTGCAAGCTCCTGTTGGCTCATAATTGAAGCACCTGATTTTTCTTGAAGTTCTTTCATTCGCTGAGATATCTGTTGTTGGAGTTTTTTAGAGTTTTCAAATCCGCTTTTATACGGATCTTTATAACCAGCTCTTCGTGCAGCATCAGTGGCGTTCATTTTACTAACACTACAATAAAAATCTAACCACGCTTGTTGTTTCTTAGATAGTTTTTCACTCAATCAGTACCAAATCTCAACGAAATGACTGTAATCAAACAAGTTATCAAAAATTTGTTTATTGAAAACGTTGTATGGTTTAGGAAAATTTAGTTTGATGTTTGGCATCTAAATATAAATATTTTTCATTACAGTTGCCTTTGGACTAGCCATTCCGTTATATTCAGAACTTCCATATCTCAAACTATCGATGCAGTGGTTGTAAGCATCAACAGGTTCATTGATATATTCACCAGTCTTTCGGTCTTTCTTGTATGTATAGTTTTCCAATTCTTCAATTGTTTTGACACAACGATCATCAACAATCCATTCAAACTGCTGTAAGAACTGAATACCCTGAATAATTGAGTCCGGCCCTTTCTTTGCGGGTCGAATACGATATATCCCATCACGCTTTAATTCAGCAATTGACTTTGGTTCTGCAGCATCGGCCGTGATAACTTCTTTGGTATAACCCATTTGTTTAATTACATTGGCTATTTCGTTATTGAGCATTCCCTTTTTGACGTATTCTTCAAGAACATAGAAACGTTTATTTTTCATATCAATCTTGGAATGAGTAAAAGCAGAAGGATCGTTGCTGTACCCAAAGTCCAAGCCAAACAAATCAGGCAAGTCACGCAACTGTGGTTCTTCTGGGTATAATCGACGTTTAGTAAAGGTAGGAAAGACCAACTTATCCAATGTGGCAAATTCACCTAGCGTATAGATTTTATAATAGGCCGGGTTGGTTTGTTTTAAGTTCTCAATCGTTGCAATGTTATCAGCGTCCAAAAAGTGATTATCCTTGTAAGTTGATTGGTGAATTGATACTCGTTCCGAATCAACCCTTGCTTTCGGATCAAACCATTGCTTATATGTCCAGTTCAACTTGCTAACTGGATTAAACATACAGAACAATTGTCGTTTCTTATGTTTAGGTTCACGTAGACGAAGAGTAAGCTGCGTAAAATCATCTTGATTAAACTCAGATGCTTCTTCCATCACCACATCAGACAATCCTTTAATCGACTTAATTTTTTCTGGATCATCCATCCCTTTAAACAAGAAAACCGCACCATTCGGTAAATGAATAGTACGGTTTGATTTATTTACTCTACACAGAGGTAGAAGTTGCCAATTAGATAGACAATCAATTACATCTGCAAAGATTGATTCTTGAATTGTTCGATCAACTTTCCGAAGCCATAGCACTTTACGTGGATGTTTCCAGTGTTGGAGTGATTTAAGTACAACTTTCTGTACCACACCATGAGATTTACCAGAAGATGCACCGCCATAAGTCAGTACCAATCATTCTTCTTCGTCATCGGATTCACCGTTCTTCCGGAAACCAACTACTTCTTTATCGTTTTCTTTTTGATCATCCATTAGCATTTGATCTGTAGCAGAAGCAGAATGTTGAAGTGCTTGATTCATTTCTTCCTGCTTCTCTTTTTGCATACGCTCAACTTCCTTTTTAGGATCATCAATTAAACGGCTATTTCGGAATGCAGTTTCTTTTGACACAACCCCTGATAGTTTTTGTAAAGTATCAGCTTCTTCAGAAACATCAATCGGTAAGTTTTGTTTGAAATCAAAGAGCAAGTCTTGCCAGGCATCCTTATCTTTGACTACTTGATCAGCACTAAACACTATTCGATATAACTTCCGGAGTGCCTGAGTAAATTTACGCTCTTTATTAGCTGCCATATTTCGCATTGGAAGTAACTTATATTGCAAAGCCACCCCAGAACTATTACCAGCAAACGCTTCATCATTAAGGTTAGCAACCATACTTACCTGGTAAATCATTGAAATAAGCCGGTCAATAATATGTTCTTGCATATTATCACCATCTGGTTTTGAAATGAATTCGACATCGGCATTAGCAGCATCAGCATTAGGCGAATAAATCATTTGATTACCAATTAAATTAGCATCCGGTCTACCATCACTATCCTCATCTAAATCAAGACCAAGAATTTTAAGGTAAGCATTATCAAAATATTCCACTTGGTTAGCTTTCTGTGATAATACTCGGTCTAATTCATCGATTAATGTTTTAACATTATCAAAAACACCTTGCCGCTCCTCATTTCCATAAAATTCAACTGCTGGCACTAAATTATACATATTGTTTTGATCTGAATCTTCAACAACACTACCTTTGAAGGTTTTAATTTTATTAGCGTAATAAACCATTCCGGTCCATAAGCCGCTTTCAGTATCTTTCCAGTAACGAACAAAAGCAAAAGGTTTTCTAGCAACCGTATCATCGTAAACCATGAAGGCATCTGTAGGAGAAGCATAAGCAATACAAGTGTCTGCGTTCTCATCTTGATAAATAAAAGCAAACGAACGTCCGTAGATATCCGTTTGCTTACTAATTTCACTCAATTTGTCCTGGAACGAATTAGTGTCATTCCATTGCTGTAATGCTTCGTTCTCATTCTTATCATCTAAAGTAATCTTAGGTGGGATTCCAGTAAAGAATCCATTATAAGTATCAACAATATAATGCGGTAAATTTGCTACTAGCCGATTATCTGGTCCATACATCCGCCGCTGTTGATCCAAGATATCGTGATTACCTAGATACATTTGCATATTATGCTTGTAATCCTTAGCATACTGAATATTCCTTCTCATGAACGACAGTAAATCATGCGGATCAAGTTCTTTTTCATCAGCTGGATAGATAAAAATATGGCCATCTAAAATTTGTCCTTTACCGTTTACTGTTTCCATTCACCCCTTTAACAAAAGCCCCAAAATAAACTTAGCCATATCTTCGTCTTCATATAAATTATAACGGCCTTGATAAATTCCTTCAACGCCCATACTTAACAATTCATAACCATAATGTTTTCCATAGGAATCAACATATTCTTTCCCCATGTAAGGATTATTAAAATCATCAGGTCGAGCTTTTTCCATTGATTTATCATAAGCTTTATTTCCGGTTAACTTACTCAATGGTTGAAGCTTCTCGTCTTTTGTTCTACGCTCATAAAACTCTTGCTCTAATCGCATAATTTCTGGATTGGAATGTTCAGCACGATGTCCTAGCTCATGGTACATGGTGCTTTGAGCATTATAGTCATCTTTATTAGCTGCAATAATTGCTTGAGAGTCTGAGTAATATCCACGTTTTACGTTTAATACTTTTAATGTATTACGGCTTTCAGCATTTCTGGCCCAATCCGTTGGATAGTGGTCATACGCCGTTTGAATCATTTTTTTAAGCGGTACAGACGAACGTGACTGGAACTTAATTTTAGTTCCACCAACTTTACGATATTTTTGTATTTCTTGAGTGACGTTATCCGCATATTGATTACTAAGTAGTTTAATAGCATCAGCATTTAGCTGCCAGTTTTCTAAATAATCATCGTATGACTTAAATTTCCCAGCATCATATGATTTGTTAATGCTTTGAAAATTCTTTTGCAATACATTTATTTGTGAAGATAACTCCTTACCACTTTTAGCTAGTGTTTCATAAATTTTTGAACCTAATTGAATAATTTCTTGCTCGTGAAGTGATTTCAGATTAGCTTTCATTAATTCGTCAAAACTTTTTGTTTTGTTAGCAGAAATTAAATTATCATCCTTATCGTCAACCCACGTCTCACTAATTGAACAACGACAATTAGGATGAGTATCGTCTGGTATTTTAGGAACTTTATTAATTCGATAAATACCATCACCAAAGCCATTATCTTGCGTCGCAATCTTTCGACACTCATCACAGGCTCTTGGCTCCGCAATCCATTGGACAAATTGATAACCATTCTTTTTGATTGATTCAATTTGAGCAGAATATTGAACCCGTGCTGATTCTGTCCTGGCAATACGTTCAGTAACATAACTGTGATTCTTAACAGTGGTTTTTACTTTATCTCTTAATTGTCTTGCTACAACTCGCGGATTCTTACCAGTTAAAATCCCGTTGGTGATAACCGTATCAAGTTGAGCTTTCAAAGCATCTTGATTAGCCCAAATTCGTTGACTAAAAGTTGCTCCATTAATTTGTTTCATTACTTGTTTTGCAACATCTTTAGAAGTCCAAAACGAAGCATTTTCGGTAGAATGATCTAGAATACCAGACTGACGTTTTAGCTCATCAGTATAATCTTTACCAATTTTAGCTTGCATATCAGCGTCAATATTCATTCCGGCTTCAACCATCGATAAACCAATTTTAGATTTCAATAAATTTAATCGGTTATATCGCATTGCCGTATTATAATTCCTCAATCGTTCATTAACTTCATCAGAGAAATCGTTGTAAGTAACATGCTTCCCTTGTGCTCTTAAAAGATTAGCTTCCTGAACTACCTTCTTAGCTTCTGTTTCATAATCAGCAATATCGGTAGTGGACACTTCTTTTTGAGCTTCAGCATAAGAAACTTTATTCCGGACAGCTAAAGAATTTATCTGATCTTCAATGTCTTTATTAATCTGGACAATTGCTTGATCATAATACTGTTGAAGGCGCTGATTAAATTGAGCATCTTTACTTAATTGCTCTTCTTGCCATTTACGTTCCCGAGCAATACGATCAGCCCAATAATCATTCTTCTTCGTCATCGGATTCACTTAATAAAAGATATCTTTTGGTGCCTTAGAATTAGGAAGTGGCTTACCACTCATAACCGCATTATTTAACGTTTTAATAGCTTGTAAAGAAGTTGGCCCATCAGGTCGTAAAGGGTCAACTAATGGCTCAATTTTAAAATAAGCACCATCACCAAATTTGGCATTATAATTATCAATTGCCTTATTTAGTTCTTCTTCAAATCCAATCAAATTATTTGTTGCTTTAGCCATTTAAAATTTATAAAGATCCATATTATTTTTGATGGCTTTTTGCCGTTTAATTGGATCCTTGATCTTTGCAATTTGTTCCTTAGTCATTGTAGTAGCAGGAGCACCATTAATTCGTGGTGACTTTCCCTTCAATAGTTCTTGACGAACATTTTCTTTAATCCGGTTATAAGCATTAAGAAATGCTTCACCACGTTCTTTGGTTGTTTCTGCTTTATCAGTAACAATTAAATCGATATCTTCATCGGTTGGGTTATCATACCCGCCGTCAATTAATTGTTGCTTAGCTGTATCACGCATTTTATAACGAGCCAATTCCGCTTCAGCATCTTGGGCACGCTTTTCAGTTTGTTGAAGCTTGTATTCTTGCTTTTGACCCTTATTCATCTTGGCAAGCTTAGTAGCTTCACTCTTTGCCTGGTCAATTTCCTCTTGCTTATTTTTCAAGGCTCGATTGACTCGGGCTTTTACAATGTCGTTTAATTCAGCTTGAGTAAATGTCTTTTCACTTTTGCCGTTATTATCCCCATCAGTTCCTTCAGGTGCACCATCATTATCTGGAGCTGGCGTTGGATCTTCAGCAAAAAATTGTAAACGCATTGGTAATTTTTCAAACATAAATACACCTCGTTTATAGTCCGGTGGACTGTAATATCCGGGTTGTTCTTTAATGACTGCAACAAGTAAAAAGTCCAACTACTTATTGTCAGCAGTGGTAGTAGTACCAATTTTTGAAGTAATGATTCCATCTAAACGTTCAGCGTAAAGCTTTCCAGCTAAAAGAATTACTGTTTCATAAGAAAGACTATTGTTAACAGGTTCGTGAGTAACCCCAATCAATCCTGTCTCATCTGGAACCAAATTAAAAGCCTGACTTAAAGCACCACTAATATTCGCATAAGCATAATTAATATTTTGACTAGCGGTTAAATTAATCGTCCCTTGCTTTACAGCATTAGATGCAATAATTGTATTAACACCCATGAAATTTTGAATATATTGTAATCCAAACGTACTTTGCAAAGTAATTGGTGATTCTGCTAAATAATCATAGAGGTCGATTGGGTTAACGAAAGCAACAGATTGGATATCATCATCTTCCCATTTTACTGCCAGTTGACCTAAACCCTTTGATAAAGCTTTTTGGAAGGTTTCACCAGAAGTTTTAGTAGTTCCAGTGCCTGTAAAATCAAAAATTTCTTGTTTAACGTCTTTTTGAATTTCGCGAAGTAACTTTGCATCTGTATCAGCCACAGCTCCTTGGAATCCAGTTGATTGGATAGCTTCTGCTGTAGTCATCTTTCGATACTTCTTAAAATCTAAGGTGAGAGTTTTAGCTAATTTACGAGTGGTCTTTGATAATGGAATAATTTCCCCTTCGGCCACTGTTCCATCAGCCTTTGTAACCTCTGACTTATAGATTTTAATTGTTGATCCTTGAGCCATTGGTGTCATTCGAATTACACCAAGAGCCTCAAGTAGTTTACTTAAATTACCAGTAAATTGTTCATTGAAGTCAATAGATTGAGCGATTAAATCTTCACTTGTAATTAAATTTGCATCTGCCATTTAATTATCTGCGTTTTTCGCATTTTTACTCATTCCCGCATAAGGATTAATAAAAGAAACGGCACCAAGAGATTTAACATCCTTTTGGTTTCGCCGTTTCCATAAATCAATATCATCTAGGAAATCATCAAAATCAGAAGAATTAAAAGTAATACTTTCTCCTTCTTGACTATATTGACTCATTCCTTCATTTTGTAGCCGATTGAATCGCCGAACTGAGACTTCCAATTCAATGTACCCTAACTCTCCAGGTATCTTTTCGTCTGTAGTTAGTTCTAACTTAAATCGTAAAGCTTGGTCTGTATTATCAATGATCAATTTCAGCAAAGCATCACGATCATCATCTTTAATTCCAAGCATTACTTTTAAATTTTTCAAAACCGTATCCTGGTCCATTTAGCCATTATCTTCATCCACAATTAATGTTGTTCCTTTTAAGGGTTGACGTTGTGTTTCAAGACGATATTTAATTGATCCGTTATCAATAGTTAAATACGACCAGGCTTCATTTATTGGAGCGTCCAGACGTACCACCTTAGCATTCTGATTTAACTTACTAAATAATTCAACTAGTCGATTAGTACCTACATCAGTAACGTTTGCATACCGTTTTGCTACCAACTTAGGTTCTGCAGGAGTATCTTCATCTGAGTACGGATCATAACTATTTTCATCTTGATAATAAAATTTAATTATCTGCGTTTTTCGCATCTACTTAAATAATTTATTCAAGTCATTAGCAAACTTCATTGATTCAATCGCAAAAGCTGGATGTAATGTCGGTCGTGCTGCCATAAAGCGAGTTCCATATTCAAGATATGGGAAATATTCAGTTTGTGGAGCAACCGTTGCTGTTAAACCATTATTAGAAATCGTATTTGTTACGGATCGTCTAGTATTCCCGGTAGGACTAACCATTGTCAATCCAGCACCCTTTTTCCATTCATAGTGACCCTTATACAAATTGTTCATATTCTGTTGCGTTTGCTTCTTCAAACTTGCACCATGTTTAGCAACAACCTTCTTAACTGGTGTTAGATCCTTATTTTTCTTCAAAAAGTTTGCTAATTCCTTAGTTCCTTTAACATCGACCTTGAATGAGTTAGCCATTTATTTCAAATCAAAAACGAGTGTTAGATAGCCGTGCTTTAACACGGTATTTGGAACACTCGTATCAGTTAATAATTGTTGTTCTTGTTCATTTGGACGTCCTTGCCAAGCATAATGGTTAGTTCGAACACCATTCATACCCAACCGTCTTAAATCATCTACTATTCGTGTTACCTGCTTACGTTGATTGACTTTTCCCCACACATGCAAGGTTAGGGTTGTTCTTAAACCCGTTGCATCCTTATACCCAGTCATAATAGATTGAGTATCATCAATAACAACGTAAGGATAAGTAACTGTCTCATTTTTCTGTGGTGGATGATCAAACGCCGGATATTTCTTTTTTACTTGAGCAAAAATAAAATCATATATTTCTTCGTTTGGTGAATACATTTAATTAGCGAAATTGGTAGCTTCTTCCTTTTCATTAGCACCAATGCCACGATCATCACTCTTAAACGCTTCACCATTACCATCGCCATCATCAGTAATCTTGGCGAGGTCACGGAATACATAGTCAATTTCCTCCTTAATATCTTCTGGAAGATCTGTCCATCCCCGCTTTGCCACACCATCAATCGTAAATGTTGCATCACGTGTTGAGTGATCATCAGCATCGTTATCGTTAGAATCTTCAGAGACAATCCCACGCATATATTCAGCGTAAACTTTTCCATCTGAACGGACCCGATCAAGGTGAACCTTCCACACTTCAATCTTCTTGTTAAAGTACAGAGAGTCATAGATGTCATCTGCAGCTTTGGAAATTGCATTTAAGAATTCTACTTCTAAATCTGTTTCGATATTAGAAGCAGTCGGAACATTTCCCATCTTTGTAGTCGTCGAATCTGTATCCCGTTTTGGATCATAACTTAGTGATGTTTGATAAGGGATTAATTGTGCCGGTTCCTTCTTGGCATTTTCTAACAGCCGTTCAAAAAGGACTGCATTCTTCCCTTCCAATACTGGATATGTTGCCATCTAGGCTTTTAGGTTTTTTACAACAGGTTTAGCGGCATTACTTGCTTTGATTTCATTAATTACACAACTGAAAAGATTATTTAAATCCTTGCAGTTATCAATGTAATTGTCGATTTGGTCTTGCGTTACATTATCCTTTGCAGCTGCGTGTAAGGTATCGGCTAAAGCAGAGGCATCTTTGGTCATTAATGCCGGCATAAGAACAGTTAATCCCATTCCAAAATTCATCTTCATACCATTTTGCTCACCTTCGACCCCTCGATTTTTATCAAGGTTACGTAAAAATTTAACGCCAAAAATAAATGAATAATCCTTACCATCAATCTTTAATTTCATCTAGCCATTACCTCCTCTCTGTTTTTGCTTCATCTTCCGGAATTCACGCCACCGTTTAGTAATTAAATCTATTCGTTGCTTTTCAGCACTGGCTTTGCTTACCGGTTGATAGTCTGGTTCATAATTACCACGAATTTCATCAACAAATTTATCGTAGTCAAAGAATTGACTAAACTTTTTATATTTCGGTACAGGGTGCTTTTCACTACCTTTTGTTGCTTGAACAGATTGATTGAGAAATGCCTGAAGTGCAATATCTCTTTCTTGTCCTACCCGTTTTAATTGGTAAGCTTCCATTCGCAATCGGTATTCTGCTATCCCCATATCTTCAATATCTGAAATATTCTGAAAGCCTAGATAAGCCAATCATCGGCTCCACCTATCCTTCAATGCTGTATTTTGACCCAAGCGATAATCGTATTGATCCGCTGTATAGCCAACAAGAGTGCCATCGTCAAGAACCATTGTCGTGTCTTTATTAAGTAATTGACGAAGTAAAGCATTATTCTGCATTTGTAACTGACTATCTTGAATTGCCAGGCTACCAGTATAATTTGAATTAATTGAACCCAAGTTACCAATACTTGCTCCAATATCAAAGCCAGGTGTAGTAATAGCCTGTTGAATTTGGCTAGCCATATCACTAACGTTTGATTGAACCTCATCGAATCCGTTAATCAATCCATTATTAAGTCCGTTCATAATTGCTTGACCAGCAGGGATAAGAAGTTTCCGGTCGTAACTGATTGGACCTTTATGCTCTTTAATCCAATCGGCAATTCCACTTACCCAGTTCTTAATGCCATTCCAAATTGATTTCATACCGTTCCAAAGCGAATTCATGATGGCTCTACCGGCAGCACCTAAATCTATATGAACAACTGATTTAATGAAATTAACACCTTCACTGAATAGCGATTTAATACCATTCCATACAGCAGAAACAACACTCTTTAATCCATTCATTACACCGCTAAAAATTCCAGCTACTCCGCTTAGTACACTAGAAACAATGCTACTAATTGCATTCAGAACAGTTGATACAACATTCTGGATTGCATTCCAAGCTCCCGACCAATCGCCTTGTATTGCAGCAGTGATAGCTTGAATTATTCCCGCAATAACGTTCAGCACGGTAGATATAATGGTAGTAATAACGTTCCATACCGTACTTACAACAATACTGAATGTATTCCAGACCACATTCCAAATAGCAACGATAATTGCCAAGCCTGTTTGGATTACTGTACCTAGCATCGTAATAGCAGTAGATACAACTGTTGAAATTAATTGCCATACAACTTGAACAATGGGTACAAGCATATTCCACACAGTTTGAAAGACGGTAACAATTGTGATTAGAGTTGCCCCAATGATCGCAACTACACCCGCTACAATCGGAACAATAATTGGAGCTAAAGCCTGCCAAACAGCAACAATTGCATTGATAATGCTATTAAAGACATTAACTAACCCCTGCCAAATTGGAGTAACACCCGCCACAATTGATGTCCAGATTCCAGTAAAGAATGTCACTAGAGCCTGCCAATAAGGTTTAATAAAATTAACTACCGCATTAATAGCATTACCAATTGCATTCCAAACAGTAGTAGCTACTCCAACTAAACTCTGCCATGCTCCAGATAACCACGTAGTAAAACTTTGCCACAAAGCTCTACCCGTTTTTGTTTGGGTAAAGAAATAAGTTAAGGATGCAACAACAGCTGCAATTGCAACAGCGATAATTCCCCAGGGACCTAGTGAAGCCACTGCACTGAATGCTTTCATCGCTCCACCAGCAATCTTAGAAGTTTTAGCAAGTGTTGACATTGCTTCACTAAATGCCATTGCCAAATTACCAGCTTTTGCAATCACGCTTAAACCAACTATTGCGGATCTTAACGTTGTAAATATTGAAATAACCTTATGAGCTGCCATAACTGCACCCACAAAGCCTAATATTCCTACAACTGCTGTTCGAAAAATATCATTACTAAAAGCAGATTTAAGCGCTCCACCTACGACTTTTACGAAATTAAGAATTACAACAGTAGCATTAGTAACAACTGGTCCAATAACTTGAAAAGCGGAATTAATACTACCCTTCATGTTGTCTAGGACTTGTGCAATACTTCCAAAGCCCGCTTGCTTAAAACCATTGTCAATTGCCGATAACATATTTGCCAGATTTTTGACAACGGCATTTTTTAAGTTTGCAAAAGATGTACCGATACCTTCACTATTTTTCTTTGCTAATTGAGCAAAACCATTAACTCCACCATTCAGCTTGATAAAACGATCATTCAACTGATCTACCGTAATTTGTCCTGACTGCAAAGCTTTATAAAGGTCTTGTTCAGCAGACTTACCAGTAAAACCAAATGAATTGGCGACTTTACGTAATGCAATTGGCATGGTTTCCATCAATGTTCGATAAGACATTAAATCGACTTTACCAGTTGAAAGCATTTGTGTGTATTGTTGAAGTCCACGAGAGGTATCGGCAACACTAGCACCGGAGGCAAGGAAGGCATTATTCAAGGCAATCGCCGACTTAGAAGCCTTAGTTGCACTACCAGTTAATGGCGCTAATTGTTGGGCAACACTTGTAACGTCTTGCAAAGAAGTGGGTAAGCCATCAATTCCCTTAGATAAGATAGCGGTTGACCTTGCAACATCCTTAGTTGAATAATTCAAAGCCTTCATTACTACCGGATACTTGTTTAATGTATCAAATCGGTTAATGGCGCCACTCATTGAATCTTTAACAACATCCCATGCTTTACCAGCAATTGCAACTACACCCATTGCTCCAGCCATTGATTTAAAGGTGCTGGAAATACTAGAACCACCTGCACTAACAGTTTGAGAGGTTGACTGGGTTTCACGGCCTAAATTATTAATCGATTTAAGCGCCTTATCTAAAGTTGCGCTAAAACTCTCATCGTATGCTGATAATACCGCTTCAACGCTCATTGATTGTGACACCTAAATCATCTCCTCACGCTTGAATTGAAATTCAATTGTCCCGTTTCCGGATAGATGCATTTTATTGTCACCCATCTCTAATACAATCGTGGTTGTTTTAAAATTGTCTTGAGTTAAACCTACTTCACCAATTGAATCGTTCTTCAAAGTTACGGACCCTGTCAATTGAAATGAGCATTCGACTGGTCGTGAGCCGATATTCTTAACATTAACATCCTGATCACCGTTAACATTGAATTTAACTGGTTGCCAAATCCAATGATCAAATGCGACATCATCCCAATAATCGGTGCCCTCGTTATGGTTAGTATAAGCAAAAGGATAAGCCTTGAAAGTAATAGTTGCTGTGAGCATTCCCTTTTCTTGGTCATCCTCAACCTCAACACTAGTACACTTAGCTGACCAGTAGTAAACAGGATCATGAGAATCAATTAGTTTAGTGAAACCATGTGGCAGTAATTGCCGTTTAAGCTCCTCTTCGTAAGCTTTACGATCCTGATAAACTTTTCCAAAATATACAAACTTATAAGTCAACTCACGGGTCTTAAAAAAGCGTTCCTGATCATACATTGAGAAATCATATTCTCCTTGCATGTAAGGGACGCTTTCTGTAATTTCTTGTTCTTCTGGCGTAGTTGCTGTTCGATCAATCAACCACCAATCATAATCAGCAGAATTAAAACCGGCAAAGTCGATATATTCTGCATTTTCTAAGTATTCTGGATCAGCCTTTGTGGGTCCTAATCCACGAAAAGAATAGTCATTATTTAAGAATTTCATTCACTTGCCATTATCATCGCCTCCTGTTGTTAGTTTTTCTACTTGTTCCTTTAATTTATTGAATTCTTCTAAGGAAACCATTCCTTTACGAGCACGATCGTTATCATCTTGAAGATTTCTTAGATCTTGTCTCATTTGTGCAAGATCAGCACTACTAGCAAAATTTTGCATAACCTTATTATTGTTATTAGCAGATTGCTCTTGAGTTTGGACAACCTGATTAACCATCACTCGCATTTCCTTAAACTGTTGAAAATTGACTTGATTTTCTAACTGATAATCAGTAAGCCCCATCGTCTTATCACCAATAGTTAATGAAGACGCATGGGGCTTTAGTAAATCAATTTCTTTTTGAGTAATTCGTAATAATTGGGTTTTTGCAACATTTGGATTAATAAACATGTACCTATCAGCAACCTTAAAAGATTTGAAGTTTGTCATATGTAATTCTAAAGCTGTAACTTCCCAACTTTGAGGTATTCTTTGAGCCTTTATCCATGTTTGAGCTTGTTGCATTAAAACATTCGGATCATCTACATTATCAAATTCGACAGTTCCTTCAATAATACCGAATTCTTTTTGTAAATCAGGAATATCAATATAGTCTTTACCGTTATTGACAGTAGTAATGGTTAATTTAGGACGTGCAGCATTACTATTATCAACAGTTTGATCTTTCTTTCCTTCTTGTGGTTTAGACCCATCGCCACCTTCTTTAATTAGTTTTACTGGATCTAGCCAACCACCTGCAGGAGAAAAAGAATTTCGAACTGCTTGATAAAAATCTTGCTTAGTTACGCCAATATGAACATGGTCTGTATCACGATATCCAATTACATCACCAGTTTTTACTTTTTGCCCAACACTAACAATAATATTAGAGGGAGAACTAAAAGCTTCTTGATAAACGATATTGAATCCTTCTGGCGTATGAATAACCACAAAATTGCCTAAGCCACCCATAGCTGATTTGATAGTTACCGTTCCACCATGAATACAATGCACTTCTCTACCAGGATGGTCTACTGATCCAAAATCCACACCATCGTGATAACTATTTTGACGATATCCGCCATCATTTCCGAAACTCTGAACTTGAGAAAAATGGCCTTCCCCAACATTAGGAAAAGGCCATCCCCATGTACCACCAGTTGCATTAGAATGACCACCCCAACGTTTAATACAAGAAATGCATCCACTAATTGGCTTTCCAATAGCTGGATTAGGCGTTTGACCCGCTAAATCCCAAACAGCAGCGGCAGTCCCTTGTAAATAAACACGGCCAATAGTACCTTTTCCAAACTCTTGATTCCATTTATCCGCTAATGCTTGGTTCGGCGCTATTGATCCTTCCGGTGCGCTCCATGCTGGATTAATGGAATTACTATTTGAACAATTTTTAATCCATTCACAAACAGATTGCGCATCACTATATGCATCACCATGTCGATAAGTATGGTTAAGCCATCCATAGTAAGTTCCTTGTTCTTGAAGTTCATAAGCAAAGAACCATTCAGGACTTACTTCAGCATTTTTCACCACATCATATAAACGATTAACGTCCACTCCCCAAGCCCGAACTCTCGAAGAACGAGCGGCAAAATCTTGTTTCATATTATTAATATCACTACCCCAAGTAGCATTAATTTCTGATTTACAAAATTCTTCAGGACTATCTAATGATCCAGAACCACCATCTCCGCCATCATCACTTACATCAACTTTTGATGGTTCTAGTGTCTTTCCCAACGGAATTAACCTTGTAATCACCTTAGTAGGATCAATCTGCATACTTGCAGACTTCATATTTTTAGCTAACTGAATAGGAGTGTCATTTTTATGATCAACCCCAATGTCTGTTAAGTAGTCAAGGTAGTTTATTCCGTTAGGGTTATAAGTAGTCACAATATAACCGCCAAGAGATTTTACTAATTTATCATTAATGGCATCGCTAGTTTTGGGATAATCAATTTGTCGATACTGGTCATCCTTGTTATTAGTGACATTTACATTTCGAAGCTGGAATTTTTTATAGTCAGGAACCTGTGAATTATGAACATCTATTAAAGTCTGTAAAAATTCTTTGGGTGTTTGCCCAACACCTTCATAAAATCGTTGGGTACTATCCATAAGATATGCTTCAATATCTTCAAAAACATATTCCCGAATGAATTGTCCACTTTCTTCCATCGACTTTTTAGGTTTGATAGCTCGTCCACGAAAAATAAGTTCATTATCATCATAAACGTTAACATGAGTATGATAAGGCCTTACGTTGTCCCATAATGGACTTGCTTGATTAACCGTAATAGTCAAATCATCAATGTTGGATTCTTTAAGCGTGAGTTTCCCCGAACTAATATGACGATTAACTCGGGGATCCAGTACAATAAATCCTGCTTTATCTGTTGGCTCATTATAACCAATAATTCGGTACACTCACTCCTTCTTACCAAAAGAATTAAAAATATCATCCATAGACGATGCCTTTTTCTTTTCTTGTTGTTTCAGTTCTTCTTCAATACTACTTAAATGTTTATCCAGGTTTTCGAAGCCCTGTGCAATTGCCTCACGCACATCTTTTCCATAACCCTTGTGACGAATAGCATCAGCGATTTGTTTCATAGTATGATCCGTATTATCAAATGGCTCATAATCATAGGTTTCACTTGCCATTTATTTAATCTGATTATCCTTGCTATCTTCTTTTAAGCTAGTGAAGTTATATAGCCGATAATTGTTTGTACAATTATACTTATTTGTTTCTGGTTCAATAAGAATTTCCCCGTTTCCAATTGCATTTTTGATGAATACATTAGTATAACAGGCCTCATACTTATTCGGATCATCCGTTACAGGAGAATAGCCGTTAAAACCAAAGCGTAATGATACTGGTCGGTTTGCATTACTAATCAACTTAATCCCATCAAAGGTCACGGTAGAACCAAGCTGTGGGGCATAGTTGTGCATACTAAACGGGTAACCATTAGATTTAGAAACGTCAAAAATACAATTGGTAAAGCTATACGTACAACCAGCCGAAGTACCAGCGGCATAAGCATCTTGCACATCCCATAGTCCCTGCAGGTTACCTTCATGTACGAACCTGACATTTTTGAAAATGTGGTAAGCATTTGGATACTTGTCTCTCGATTCATCATGAACTGCGTAACGCCCGTTGCGAATTCTGATTGTCAAACCCTCAAGTCGGTTGTTACCCTCTTCAAGCTCAATCGTTGAGAAATTGGTACTTTGAGCAAGACTTACCCCATCTGGCAATTCAGCAAGTAAGGTAATCTTACCTACACCAATAAGGCTCACGTATGCTGGAATATGGAATCCCTGCATGTTGTCACTGGCATTTTCAATTGATGAAAGATAAACGATACCGCCGAGCTCGTTTAGCAGATTATACGTTGTCCCTGTATGATCAATCGAATCATCATGAATGTAAATAACATACGGTGAGCTCTGTGAAGCATGTGCTTTAGCTTCATTAACTGCATCAATTAGTCTTGTAAAGTGAAAGTTCTTACCAACATCGAGTCGGTTCTCTTGATTTATGATTGATGGAATTTTGATATTATCAGCTAGTCGATAACCAGAAGCAGATAGATCTCTACCCTCAACTGCCTTAAAGGAGCTATAAGTTGATGGCTTAAAAGTTACATATACCCAGTAAACATTAGTCGGAACACTAAAGGTGTAAGGCCCTGTAACTCCGTCATTATAATTATCTGACCAAGCCAAGGTTCCATCTTTTAGACCTCCTAGTGTTGTAAAGTCTGTGCCCGAAACGGTAAAAGTATAATGGCCATTTGTCCTGAATTTAAAGCAGATAAAGTCTCCAAAATGCTGATTTACTAGCTTATTTTGATATACGACTTTACCGTTGACGGCGTTATAAATACCGGTAAAGGACTTTGAATCACTGTACAGATTACCTTTCCCCAGAACAAAGGTTGTCATTTCTGGAGCTACAACTTCCTTAGCAAGTGGACTAGCTAAAGGCGCATTGAGCAAGAACTGTCCGGCTGAATCATAATCAAGCCCGCCAGCAAAGCAGTAGTAGGTGCCGTAACTATCAGTTAAGAAAGTTACATATACATATACTACGGAACTAGGTACAGTGAAAGTATATGTTCCCGTAACTCCATTACTTTGATTGTCAGACCATGCTAAAGTTCCATCATCAGTGCTACCAAGAATGTTGAAATCAGTGCCGGGTACAGTGAAGGTACGCTGATCACTTATCTTAAATTTAAAACAGGTAAAATCGCCGTAACGTTTATTAGCATTTGTTCCCTGATAAGCCACTTTGCCATCAACAGCGTTATAGATACCGGTCAAGGCTTCGTCTTGATTGTAGATGTTATGACGATGACGAGCGAAATCAGTATGGACTGTCTTAACCGAATTGTTAGCAATCCCCGCTGATTGATATACCGGTCCCTCAGACCATTGGTCGTTCCTATAAATGGCACGATGACCATCATCTAACACAAAAATCCCATCCTTCCCCTGTGGATATTTTGCTTTAACTGAATCTAAATCGGCAAATGTTTCTACTTCTTGATGAATCTGATCTAATCGATTATCTATCTCGTTACCAAGCTTCTGAATATCTTCATTATGCTTTTTAAGTGTCACTACATTCCCCGCATCAATTTGCGCTTGAATTGCACCGACAGCATCAGCAAGCTTACTCAATGCTGCTCTTGTTTCCGCAGACATATCTTCATTCTTCTTAACTTCTGCTTGGTACTTTTCACGCAATTCTGCTAAAGCGTCAACAATCTTACCATTGCATCGCTCTAATACTTCATCAAATTCAGTAACAAAGTAAGGAATAGCAGCACCCATCGTTGGAACACCGCCAAGAACACGGAACCAAACATTAACGCTAGTAAAGATATTGCCTTGTCTATCTTTTAGGCCAAAGTAACCAAAGAAAATACCTTTTTGAGGGAAAAACTGTTTTGGCAGCTTCGCAACTGTAATACCATCATCTAAACTACCAGCCCCATCTTTATCTTCCCATGAAACTGTCGATGCATCAGCAGACATCTTAAACCCAGTACCATCTTCCAATTTTTCAAGATATTGTCCAACGGATCCAGTTGCGAAGAAGTGTAGTTCTCTTTCTTTTAAATTAATTTTAGTTTCAGTCTTACTAGTTTCCCACTGGATGGCTAATTCCGTTCCTTGATCCCCTACACGAGCGTTAAATTGGTTAAACATGTCAACTAAAAGACCGCCTCGTTCAAATTTGTAGGTGTTAAAGGTAATCAGATTACTAATCTCTTTTGCCATTTACACTATTTCATTTTGAAGTTCTTTCATTTGCTTATCAAAGAATTTACGAGCTAATTCAATAAAAATATCCAATTCATGAGAATCATACTTTCTCCCGTCATCATCTATGGAATGCTCAACAATATCATACATTACATTAATTAGATTCTTCTCTTCACTATTATCAATATGAAAAAGATAAAGCCTAATCAGTGTTGTAGTATTTTGCAAATTGTATATTGTTTCTTCTATATTACTAGATAAATCTTTAAGGCTATCAACTTTTGACTGATATTCCTTTTCTAGCTCATCTGGATTACGACTAGAAAAGCTTCGATTATCATTTCTGATTTCTTCAATACCTTTTCGCAGTAAATTAAGTTTTTGACAACTAAGCACGAATTTAGTAACAAGTTTACGTACTTCATTAGACCATTCCAATTGGCTTTCATAAAACAGCTTTTCCTTTTGCCCCATCTTAGCAATCTCCTTTTGTGTTTTAATAGTGTCACCGTTATTTTCCTTTTGAACTTTTAACGCTTCTTTATTACTCTTATTTTGAATATAAGCAGTAATACTATAACCGATTAAGCTTACTATTCCCGAAACAATCGCTGCAATTAATCCACTATAAATTACTGCGCTATTATCGCTACTTGCCAAAACTAACATTCAATCATCGATATGCTTCATTCCAGATTCATTATAGCAAGCTTTAATTCCACTTAAGTTAGTAACAAAGTTTGATTTTGTAATTCTCCCACTTGAACGACTTACAGTCACCACACCACGATAAATGTTAAATATACGACTATTAGTATATTTAACAAGCCTGGTTTGATTAATAATACTACGTTCTTTTTCAATAAAGGAAAATAATTTACTCAATCTTTTAACATCAAAAATTCCGTCTGCAACTTCATTATTCATTTCTTTAACCTCGTGAATAATATAGTTACTTCGCTTAATAATATCTTCTTTTGTTGCCGTTGATGGATCAATACTTTTCATTTACTTTTTACCTCCTTTATATTTACCAAGAAAATTGTACTTAGATGGATCATAATCTTCTTGATCCTTAGCCAATTTAGCTTCGAAGAAATCCATGATTGGTTTAGGCAACCACCAGCCCATTTCTGTCCAATTTTCTACAATTGAAATTAAATACTGGTAAATCCAAGCAATTAAAAAAGTGGTAGCCATCGTGCTTGCTCCAATTGTATAGAGATATGGATAAGCAATTACTACCACTAAATAAATTACTGTGTGTTTAATTATCCCAGGGATTCCAACTGAACTGTTAGTTTTCTTAATTGTTTTCTTCGCATAATACGGTTTAATCATTCCCGTAATTAAATCTACAATCATCACGATTGTAAAAGCCCACATTAGTTTGTCATCAACTAATGCCTGCATTTGATGTAGCATAAATAAATGATAGGGCAACTATTTAAACGTACCGAACGGCTGGTTATTATTTGCATCACGGCAAACAAGATAACCGTACTGAGCGTTTGGTCGTGGCTGACGAAGCCATACATAACCATCGTGGCGAGACCAAGCGTCATACTTAACTTCACTATTAGCTGGTAAGGTAGCGATTAAGGCACTGTTAGTCTTAGCACCCCACCGCAAGTTAATTGCAGCGCCAGTAATAAATGTCCCGTTTTCAGCAAACCAACGATCACCAAGATCATCAACCCAATGGTTAGTTGGAAGTTCAGTGGTGATTGCTGGCTTTTCTTGTTCAATTGGTTTGTTTGGCTCTGGGACTGGTGCTTCGCTTGGATTAAATAGGTTGATTGCATTATCGGTTAATGTGATAGAGCCATCAACATTGTAGCCAAGCAAATTATCGGTATGTTGCCACATATCAATATAGTTAGCTGACGGGAAGTAATTAAAGTCTGGGTTCTTCCCTGCTGGCGTTCCATTGCGATATACATATGCAGCTAACCAGAACATATCCATATGGTGATGGATTGACTCTAAGTCAAAGTTAGGCAACAGATACTTATACGTATAGAAACCAGTGTGATAACCGGCGTTGCGTAAGGTATTTAAGAACACATTTACTGATGATGTTGGCATGTTAGAAATTTCAGCATCAAGAATCATTAATGCACCGGGTTGCACATTTGCCTGTGCCTTAGAATTGGCGATAAAGTAGTTGGCTTCTGCTACCGCTTGTGCATCATTATGGAAACGGCCAAAGTGATAGAAAGCATAACCCCTAATTCCACCACCTGCGCTTCGATCAATCAGCGACCGGATGTAAGGATTAACATAGTTCGTGCTTTCTGTTGTCTTAACAATTGCATAGTCAGCACCGATGTTTTTGTAATCATTAACTGTTAAGTGACTCTGAAAACTAGCTAAATCAATTACTGTCTTTCGTTCTGTCATTTACTCTTTAACAATTTTATACGGCAAGTAATGGCGGCGATGGTTAGTCAGATAACTATCCATTAACTGTTGGTAAAATTGTGGATTCACGCTTGATTGTATACTTAAAAGATCAAATTTTTCATTATTCTTTTCAACGGTATAAAGACCCGTTTTGCCAAAACCATTTTTGGCGTAGAAACGATGCCGTCTGAGTCGCTGTTCGTTATTGGGTGCTTGAGGATCTGGGCGTTCAGCGCTAAGGGTAATCTGCTTTCCAGCATACCGTTCTTTGATCGCGGTTAGCGTCGCACTACCCAAGCCCTGTCCATGATAGTGAGGATCAATTGCCAGAAAGAAAATATAGGCGATGCGCTTGTTGTAGACTGTGTAGAAAAAGCCAACCCATTTTCCCTCTTCATTATAAATGCTACAAAATTCTGCTTTTCCTGCTTTAGCACGCATTTTAAGTAAAGATAATGGTAAAAGTTCATTTTGTGGAAATACGGTATTATAAACCCGCTTGATATTTTTGAAATCATTTGAATTTGTAGATATTTGACGAACTTTAATCATTTAGTTTTTCTGATCTTTAATTTTGAATGATAAGAGCAGTGCCACCACAATTAAGATAATTGCAAAGTAAATGCCGTAGTGGAAACCATTGGTAAAGCGAATAGCTTCGGATCCACTAATAGAAGAACTACCCCAAGCCAAGCAACCAGTAGCTAAGGCTGTTGCAAGCGCACCGATAACCTGTTGCATTGTATTCATGATGGTACTGCCGTCACCAGATTCTAATCCAGAAAGCGTACTTAGAGCACTAGTTTGTGCAGGAGACATTGCTAGAGGACAACCAATCATTAAAATGATATGGGCACAGATTACATAAAGAAGTGCACTATGTGATGTAGTGAAGGCCAACATCAAAGCGCCAAATAAAGCAAGGACAAAACCAATTAAAACAGGACGTTTAGCCCCAATACTATCGTAAAGGCGACCTGCAACTGCAGAAGTGGCTGCATTAATAATTCCACCAGGGAGCATTACTAGTCCAGTAAGGGCAACGGAAACTAAGAGCCCTCGTTGATAGAATAACGGTAAAAGATACATCGTAGAAAGAATAATTCCAAAGTCAAGCATCACGATTGAAGAACCAATTGTGAAAGCCGCATACTTAAAGATATGAAGATTTAAAATTGGTTCTTCCAGATGAAGTTGGCGATGGGTGTAAAAGATTAAGACAATAATTCCGGTTATTAAAGCACTGAGAACTGTAGGTGAAGTCCAACCATCTTCACTAGCCAAACTAGCACCAATAACGAGCCCTGAACAACCTACTGCCGATTCAATAATTGAGAGCATATCAATATGCGGCTTAGTAATTTCACCAACATTTTCTAATGAAGTGATGGCAAAGATCAAGGCAATAAATAAAAACGGAATAAATAACCAGAAGATCCATTGCCATGATAACTTAGCAAGAATTAGCCCGGTTAAGGTAGGACCGATTGCAGGTGCAAACATTTACATTACCACTGCAAACATTAGTGGAAGAATTAAGCCTGTTCCGACCCCTTGAATCATTCGTCCAATCAACAAAATAGTAAAATTATGCGCTAAGGCAGAAATACAAGCCCCAACCATGAAGTCAATTAATGCGAAAAGAATGACTTGGCGGGTCGTAAACCATTTGGTAATAATACTGGACAGTGGCAAGATAATCCCAATAATTAACATATATCCAGTAACTAACCATTGAATTGTTGACGTACTTACTTGAAAAGCGGTCATCAATTTTAGCAAGGCGATGTTTAATGAAGTCTCACTAAACATTCCGACAAAAGCTCCCAGCAGCATACTAACCATCATTAATCCTGGGTGCGCTGATTGCTTACGAGCTTGTAAAGCATTTTCCATATTGGTGGATTATAGAATGAAGTTAGCCACCCAGTTGGTGGTAAATAAAAAACGCCATTCGGCGTGACATCAGGTATCATATTAAGTGAACCAAACCTATATGAAAGGATGTCCGTCAAATGACGCAAAATAATGAGTTACCGGAACAACATTCCTCGCAAATCATTGGGCTATCAAACACCTTACGAGGTATTCATGAAGTATGTCACTGATGAGCAACTACTTTTTTTCTAACTTAAATTGACATTTCGGGAACTAATCCATCTCCTTTACGTGAGTTTCAATAAATTCAATCTCCTGCTGATTGAGATCATATTTTTTATAAAGTTGCTGATCAATATCCTGAATAGACTTTGACCAGTCTATACCAGAATCTTGGGTAAAATCTTGCAATGGAACGAGTCTCCAAACAGGTTTATTTCCATTTTGTGTAATTTTAAGTATTCCTAGCATTAAACGACATAATTTGGTCTTAATATATTTGGCTAGGTTCATTGCCTCTATTTGTGAACTACAGTTACCAATTTCAATAAACGTTTCTGTAGATCCAGTACCCGGCCCTATAACTTCAGGATGACTAATTTTTTCACCTAATTCACCAGTACCATTGGCCTGTGGAACAACTACTTTCCATTTATCTGTGTTGTCAACAGGATTAATATATTGAGACTTGATATATCTAAATACTCTTTTACCATTAATTCTGCCTAAAATTCTGATATACTCTTGTCCATCCTCTGGCCTATGATCAGAAAATAATTCTGGTAATCTTTCAAAAATATTAGACGATACATCATAATCATGCCCTTTGCTTAATTTATCATGAGCTTCTGGATTTTCTTGATGCATTTTATCCGTAAATCTATATGCAGTACGAGAATAAATTATTTCTGATAAAGACACAAAATTGCTATTTTGAGTAACTTTCTTCATGATTGTATTAACAATTGGATATGGAGAAAATACACCTATTGGTCCTAGAATACGACTATCATCTCTATAAGAAACTGCAATTCCACCTTTAATATCAGTGCCGTGAAAAACCTTTGAACTATCTTGTTCATAATAAACAATCTTCAAATGTGGATCATTTAACATCTATTCCTCCTCTCCAAACTCGCGTTGCACTACATCTTGTAAAGTGCCTTCTTGTGCATATTTGGCTGCGTCAATTTGCTTAAAATGTTTCTCCATCAAGGAATCTTTCATAGCTTCATCAAAGCCAAAAATGTAGTTAGTTGCTATCAGGTAAATAATCCGTGTTGGAGCAAAACCATAAACCTGATGCTCCATAATATGCTTAATTCGTTCATGATCATTCGGGAAGAGCTGTTTCAGCTTCTCACTACGGAATAGGCGCTTTACAATTTCCGTAATATATAGTCCGGACTTCATGTAGAGATCGGCAAAAGTCTTATCAGGATCATCAAAAATCCCTGGATTATTTGCTTCTAGATCGTCAACCATATGCTTAACAACAGCTTTAGGCGTGTAAATCTGGTTAGTCTTTTGAGGCGGAATATAATCAAAAATATCCTCTTTACTATTATCTTCGAAGTAGTTGCTTAGTTCTTTATTTTTCTCCAAAAACTGCTGAATCGAATCGTTAAATACTACTTCATCAAATAAATGACCATCAAAGTGTTTCTTTTCATTTGTTTCAGCATCTACATAATCGCCACCATCACGTAAAAATCGGAATTGTTCCTCTGTAATGCCAGTGACTTCTTTAAAGACATCATCTTCCGTGTAATCATCGAAATTTCGAAGTGTTAGGTTCTTATCACCATAAGCCATAATAAAGCTAGGAATTGTACGAGAAAATCCACGCAAATGTGCCCGGGCATCTTCTTCAACATTATTTAGTTTCTTTTGCTCTTCATTCTTTTCAACTCGTTCGACTACTTTGGCTGGAACATCTTCAATGGTCTTTTCTACATGTTGTTTCATTGTCTTATTAAAATTATCAACAATGTCCTGAACAGCAGTTTCATATTTAGCCTTAGCTTCATTCAACTCATCTTGATTACGTGCAGCAGATTGTTCTTTCTTGTAATTTACGTCTGCAATATTCTTCTGATCATTAAATTCATCGGCCAGCTTATTTAGCTCTTGCTCGGTTTCTTTTTCAATTTGTTTTTGTTGCTTATTCGCTTCATGCTTAGTCAATCCGTAATCACTGCTAACCCGATTAATAACTTCCTTATTCAAGGAACCATTAACCTGCTTAGAAATGGCTTTAGCTGCCGACTTAAAGTCCGTACTCTCAGTATCAGATACAGAGTCAACTAACTGACTCCCCATATCAGAATAAAGTTTATCACCGAAGAGTTCTTTAGATTTCCCAATGACCCGTTCTTTAGGAACTTCAACTTTCCCCTCATCATTAAAAGAAATATCTTCAGCCCCCTCAATAGAGTTCTGATTTGATTTCTGTACTTTGCCTTCTTTAGCCGTTACTAAACCATTTAGAATTTCTCGTACTTCAGTTGGAGCAGCAAAAATACGAGAAATATTGGTGAAGAGGAAGTTACTCATAAAGCCGCGTTTTACGACCTCTTGAGATTTTAATTGGCGAGGAATAGACATCACCTGTTTTGCATCAAGCTCTACCATGCGACCGTTATCATCTTCACCAATAACTGGGAAAAAGTTCAACAACTTACAGATATTTGCCTCATGCTCTGCAGCGGTTCCCTTACCATTAGATGTTTCTGCCATCAAGTCGTTAGCAAATTCGTCAAAAATAGTTAGGGTTCGTGTTGGGTCGAAATCGAAAACATAAGCATTCTCTTTTTGAACCAATTGCCCGTTACGTTCAAAAGTGTAGGGATTCTGTGCTCTAAAAGCAGCCTGCATGTATTCCGCGGGGCTCTTCATACTTGAAAGCATCAAAACAGCTGACCATAGCTTAACCGTGACACCGGTGGTTAACTGACCAACACTTAAAGTAATAGTCTTATCAAATTCTTTCGTTGCTCTTTGTACTTTATCAAAAGCCTTCTCATTGACTTTATCCAACTGATCTTCATCAAGTTGATCATCATCGAGTTTGCCGTCTCCAGCAGCTAAAATAACCTTATAATCTTTAAAGACTGGGAAACGCTCATGATCATTAAGTTTCTTGGCTAGAGCCTTAGCACTATCAACTCGATTTAATAACCAAAAAGTATGCGCTAACTCTTCACGAAGTTCTGGAGTAGAGAATGGATACTTTTCACCTGTGGTTAATAAGTCTAGAAAATGATCAACTGCTTCATCATAAACAAATTTTCCACCTTGTGTTCTAAAGAATTCGTTAAGATCAAATGCAGGAGCTGCCTTATCACCATTTTCCAATTCAACACCCTGCTTTAAGGTATCAGCCATCATTTCGGAAAGTTGGTAAGTGAACATGTTCAAGCGTGGCATTACTGCATATGGATTACTACCGCCCTCATCATCATTCCAATCTGCCTTAGCCTGCTGTTCATCGGCATATGACCAGTTATAGATTTGATCAGCAGCAAATTTTCCTCTAGCTAGTGCCTTAAAGGGTGTACCTGTCAAATGAAGAGTGTACTTCCGATTAATCTTATCAAAGGCTTTATCAGTTTTGTAAGTGTCTACTCCTTCATGAGCTTCATCAATAACTAACAAATCCCAATCCAGGTCCTGAATCCACTTCAACTTGTCGTAATCGCCACCAAAATAAACTGATCCCTTCAGGCCTTGGAGGCTTTCAAAAACAACCTGTCCATAATCATTACCATCAGAAATAGAATTAATAAATTCCTTCCGAGAAAGAACAGGCTTATTTTTTAATGCATCTGTTTCACTAACAAACTTAAGATTTGTTTGCCATGCAATAAACTTATCAAAATCATCAAACCATGAGTTAGCAATACTAGGCCGATTAGTTACTACCAATACATTCTGCATTTGCATCTGACGAACAAGGTCATAAGCCGTCAACGTCTTACCAAAACGTGGCTTAGCGTTCCATAAGAACTCACTACCTTCACCATTTTTAAGAAAATAGGCAATAGTTTTATCAACGGCTGCTTGTTGTTCTTTACGTAGCTCATATTGAACATGTTTCTCATTGCCCTGTACATCTTCATAATCGCGATCTGCGAACTGATGAAAATAGCGATGGGAAGTCGGACCATCGATGTGAAACCATTCTGTTTTTGGTTTTCTTTCAATATGACGTTTTTGAGTTAAATAATCATGAAACTCGTGATCAGTAAACGTTTCATCGGTACCATCTTCATAACGGGCATTTCCTTTCCAAAGCAATTTTACTTTGGCATCAACTGTATGGCTTTGCTGTTTAATCCGATCTTCTACTGATTGAGATGCTGTATAACCAATCTTAGTCCAACCATTATGTGAGATGTCATTGGGAGTAGTATAGGCATAAATCATTGGAATGATTCGTTTGAATGATTTAATTTTAGGTACATTCATTTACTTTACAGCATAAGAAACTTGATCAGTAATATCACAAATTTCAGAGATTTTAGCAATAATGGCCAAAATAACCGTCGCAGAGAAATTAGTTTCAATCATAGTACCGTTCTCCAATTTTTCTGGTGTATTTCCTGTTCTAAAAAGCATTCGACTCAACTGACGATTTTCTTTAATGCGATCAAAGTTAAGACTATCTTTATTCCAAATATCATTAAGAAAAATCACAAGCATCTGTCGCCAAGTTTTCACTGGGTGTTCATTTCCACTAATAGTAATTTGAACTGGCTTTTTACCTGTAACATCTGTAGTCTGATCAATTGTGTATTCACCAGTAACTTCTTCTTCACTAATTTCTTTAATGTGTGGCATCGGAAAAATTTTAATTAGTTCTCTAGTCAGCTTTTCCGTTCGGTCAATAATGGCATCCTTTCCCCATTTATCATAAGTTTCAGCAACCTCTCGAGTAAGTGAAACATTTGAATCCTTATAGAATTCCTTCTTTTCACTATAGGGTTTATTACTCATTTCTTGATTATATTTTGTAAGTGTAAGATTACCAAGTATACCACCATATTGCTCTTTAACTTTATCGGCATTAGCAACTTGAAGACGCCATTCAGCATTAAGGCGTTGAGGCATAATATGTTCAACCTGAGCATCATCAAAGTTAATTGTTTCCCGAGTTCGATGCTCCTCAAGAATTATCAGAGATAACTTAGCCATATGATTTCTTTGATGATACAAGTCCACTTCTATCAAGCTATCCAATAATTTACGATCATCAGGAAAACTTGACTTCAACAATCTAAGTAATCTAAGTTTTAAATTTCCATCTTCTTTTGATAAATCACATAGGCCTACAACTACTTTATTCAGTCTGTTTGTTGCTAATTTACATACTTTTATCCGAAAAAGATAACTTTCTAAAATATGAGCTAATTCATTTGCTTCTTTCTGATCAATTTGCTTAGAATTAACCAAATCCATTAGTAGCATTAAATACGGGTAAACAACTTTACTGTCCATCACGTTAATGTGTTCCATAATTCTATTGAATTCATAGTCATTAGAATTATGGTTTAAAATTTGATCATAATAATTAGCAAACTTAAAAAGATCAGCTAAAGCATCATTTGAACTTAATTGATTGGAAACAAAATAATCCTTGTAACCGCTATAAACACTGTTCTTTTTTACTGAAATATGCGTCTTAACGACCAGATAGTGACGAATAAACTCCGCAAAAGTTGGAGTTGCAAACATCCGCTCAATTTTAACCCAATATTTTTTGTAGAGCTCTTCCTGTTGCTGTGAATCGAGCTTCATCAACAGAAAATTTCTTACTAAATCTGATGGTGACAATGAAACGCCAGTAGAGTTTAAGCTTTCGAAAATAACTTGAGGATTTTCTTCATTAGAATCACCACTCAACTCAATATAAACCATATTAAAATGATTCATCGCTTCGTATAGTTCATCACTGCCAATATCGCTATCCTCAATCAGCTTTCGAAAGAATTTATAGTTGTCGATGACTTTTGACGGCTTATCAAAGTCAGTCATATTGTTCATAACAGAATCAAACGCTTCATAATCATGCTCAACCGGCTTCAATTTTAAGTGATTGTTATCATCTAAATACTTATTAGTTAAATATTCTTCTTCAATCTCATCTCGATCCTGTTCGTCAGCATCTGATAAGGCTTTTAACAATAGGGTTAAACTAGTGAGTCTTTGCTGACCATCAATAATGCGGTAAATATGACTCATCTTATTACCAGTTTCGGTTACATAAACGATTGCTCCAATAAAATGATCAGTATTAGTTTGTGCTGCAACTGTTAAGTCTTTAAATAGCTGCTCACATTGGTCTTTATCCCACTCATAATTTCTTTGGAAAACTGGGATTTCAAAAATAGTTTTACTACTTCCCAGAAAATCAAATAGGTGGATGCTATCTGCTTTCACTCAATATGGAAGAGTCCTATGTTTAGTATTGAGGTTATCTTGAATCACCTTATAAGTTTGCTGGTGTTTCTTATTAAGATCTGTTGTGTCTAAAATCAAAATTTCATCAATATATGGGTAAAGTTTTTCTGGGATATCATTAAAATCATTAGTGGTTATTAGGATATTCTTTTTGGCCTTAGAATTATTCAATGTAGCACAGAATTTTGAAAAATCTTTATTATGTAATACAGATTCTACAGGGTGAAAAATCGCAAAATCCATATTAAATCCAAATGCAAAATCTTTATTTCTTTTCCACTGCAAAAATTTAATACTCAATCCATTAATATTGAATGAATCACTCAAATTTAATTTGCCAATACTGGTAGTACGAAGGCCTTTACGCAGGAACTCTTCTTCATAGGAAACTGTTGTATTTCCGATAACAAGAACTCCTTCATAAAAATTCTTTAGGTCTTTTAAGCATTCAAACGTTAATAGTAGTTTGTCATCATCAAAATACCCACGGATCAAAATATTATGTGTTTTCTCATCTAGTAATAATTTTTCAAATCTATCAATAAATTCTTCTAACTTCAACTTTTGAATCTCATTAGCCAATTATTCTAGTTCTTTAATAAAATCTTGTAGTATATTCGCGTAAACTTTTGAAATTCCTATTAAATGCTCACTATTATTTTCTTTCGATAAAACATTATGGAACTCTTCTGATTTTATTACTTTAACAATTTTTTTAAGAGACGATTTTAATAAAGTGATGCTTCTTAGTCTTTGATAAAAATATGCATAAATTTTTATACTTTCTTGGTAACTTAAATCTCTAGCTAAATCAAGTTTTTTCTCGTTAAGATCAGAAATATCTATTTCTTCATTTGGAATTATCGATACGTGCCCAAAATTTGGCGTACCTTCCACGATATTTACAACACCAATAAGCATGGCATCCTCATTAGTATTTTGAATAAAAGTATAAGCACAGTTAATCAAGTAATCCAAACGTCCAATAGTAATGCCATCTGCCTTAGGAAATAATACATTTACTGCTGTATCCATAGAATGATGATACTCATGATGTCTTATTTCTCGGACGAATTGTTTCATTAAACTAATGGTTTGTTTGTAAGTCTCATTTTTTTCATTAAAATCATTCGAAGTTAAGCGAAAGTTTGTATTCTTAAGATCTTTACTATAAGGATTCTTACACGATAAAAGACATTGTATAAATTGCTTATTGATGTAATCCAGTGCTTTAATATTCATTAAGTTATTGCTAACAAGACTATCCAAAGAATCAACACATCTATAATAAATAAAACTATCGTCATTGTTTAAAGCATCATTTTCTACATAAGAGGTTAAAGTTTTAGTAAGAATGTCCCAGTTTCTTTTGGAAACTGCATCTCCTTTCAAGTATTTTTCAATACAATATCTGTAAAAATCTTCATCAAACGAAGATCCATAATTTAATTTTAAATCTGGTATAGCATTTGCTAACAATGCACAAAATCCATAAAATTGAGGAGACGATTCATCTCTATAATTTAATGCTGCTTTTTTCCAAACTTCATAAAATATTTTAGGATTAAACATAGAAGAATTCTTATTTGCAGAGCATCCGTAATCTAAAAACAATTGCCAATAAAAAGATTGCTCACTTAGTTGATATTTTGGTAATGTCAATAATGCTTTTTGCTCTTCTATAGCTTTATCATTCCCTAGCCCATCAATATCGACCCAATCTATATATTTTTTTACTAGATTTATTAAAAGATATATAACTACTGCAAATGCAATTATGAAAAATAGGGATAATTGAGGAAAAATTTGATCCATAGTAATAAAAATAATAATCAAAATAATATAATTAAGTATATTATCGAAATGTATTATTTGCTTTTTGAGTACCTTCCTTGCCCATCTATCTTCACTAGCATTCTCACTCACCTTTGAATCTAACAGCATTATTGCTATAGGAATAAGTAGAGAAATTATTAAGGATACAACACCCAACACTTAGAAAAAAGGTGAAAGTTGTTCATTCGTGACATAACCCATGAATACCTCGAGTGGTGTGCGGTAATTAAGTGACTTCCGGGGAATATTATTCCATCGATGCATCAGTTGAATAACTAACTCATCAGATAAGTGGCAAAAATCCATGCGTTTACTAAGACCATCACGACGTAAGATGCCGTTATTGTTCTCATTGAGTCCACGCTGATTAGGAGCACCGACTTCCGCAAAGTAGGTGTGCAGATCATGCTTGTTAGCGATCTCTTTCCAGCCCGCAAACTCCCTGCCATTGTCAAAAGTAATCGACTTAAACAGATGACGTGGCAGTTTTGATAGCCATTGATCGAGGTGCTGATTAATCGCATCTGCCGACTTATGGTGAACGTTAAGGACAATCATGACTTTGGATTGACGTTCAACCAAGGTCATGACTGCTCCTTGATGGGCTTTCCCTTGAACAGTATCGGCTTCCAAATGACTAAATTCTTCTTGGTAGTGAGGAAAGTCTTGGTAGCGTTGGTGGATACTGCGTCCTAGTTGCCCATTCTTGCCCCGACGTTCCACATAGCCGTTGGGATGGCGTTTTCCCTTCATCGGTAGCTGCTTAACGGAAAAAACATACTGGTTGCGAGCAAACATGCGATAAAGGGTGCGCATACTACAGTTAAGCGGGCGTTCACTTCGACCAATGATAGTATCAGGAGTCCAACCAGCTTTGATTCGCGCATGGATATAATCAACCTCGACAGTTGGCAGTTGGGTCTGCTTCCGACCACAACGATGCTTATGTCGCTGATAAGTCTGAAGGTATTGGGCGATAGTTTTACCATCATTAAGGAAACGATAAACACGGTAGATAGTTTCTTGACTGCGTTGAAGCAATTTCGCAACTCGATAGGCTTTAGTACCTTGATGCCAAAAATCAGCTATGAGGGTCAGTTCGCTTGTGGTAAGATGTTTATAGGTCATTCACAAATGGCTTTTTATTTTTTCTAACTTAATTTTACAAACGGTGAGAAATAATTCACTGGCCATTGCTCCAGTGTTGATATGTTCCTTTTCAAAGATAATCGGGATGTTCAGCTGTTGTAACTCTCGAACGATTCGTAAACAATCGGTTGTATTCCGTGATAAGCGGCTGATCGACTTGGTAACTACGAGGTCGATTAGATGATTATGACAATCAGCTAGTAATTCTTTTAAGGCATCACGCTTCGTCAATCATTGGTAATGAATACGTTGATTTTCAAGACTTTCCAACTGTTCAATGTTGTCCGTTGAAACCCGACAATAGGCCGCCACCCGTAGTTGTTTGACATCACATTGGTAGCTTTGAATTTTAGTAATGGTTGACATCTAGAGACCTGATGTATCAACGTTTCTGGGCCCTAATAATGGTGGAAATGACTGCTTGTTTAAGGCATCAATGTCCTTAAATTCGGTGAGCGAGATTAAGCCTTTATTAAGCAGATTCTGGATGATCTGTTTTGATTGTTGATAGTGCAAATCATTCAATAATTGCTCTGAACTGATATTCTCACTTGTTGTTATTAGTGGTTGATGGGTCACTGGTTGCACTTTCTTTACCATCTATTTGTGTTTTTTGTCGAGCCTTGAGGGTCCGAACAGGGCCAACGATTTTTTTAGAATATCCCGATCCATTTTGACGTCATACAATTCTTGTTTGGTTTGTGCCAATTCTTCCTTAAGTCGTTCAATCTCATTTTTATTGACTTGTTTCTTTAACGCTTTCCGTTTTTTCTTTTTCACTTTAGGTAGCCTACCTTTAAGATGAGGCATTAATGCCTGGTAACCGCCTTGATGAAAATCTCGTTTCCAATGCCTAATTTGATTAGGCAAGAGATCATATTCGGCTGCTACCATCGCCATTCATATCTGAGTGATATCGATGTGGATGACTTGGTATGGTTTCGTTGCTGTAAAGGATTGTTGGAGAACATTCTGTGCAATTTTTCCAACAGTACCGCGATATGATGAATATTTACCATTACGGTGTTGGTTATATATACTTACTTGGACGCCTAGCTGACACATGATGCGGGTAACTGTGGCGTCGGCTAAGTGAATCCCGTCTTGATCAAGTAAAGCTTTCACGCGACGATAACCGTAGGTTCGTCGTCCGCGATAAAGCCCCTGCCCGCTAATCGCCAACACTCGTTGTTTAACTTGAGCGTATTTATCGTAAGGGTTAGCGATGCGCTTCCGCTCATCGTAATAAGTTGCTATCGATAATGAGGTTCTTTGGAGGAGCTTACCAACCGAGTAACGCTGTTTCTTAGGAAGCTTAGCTTGATCAGTCCTGATCTGATCCACTCATGCCTTTTGTTTTAAAGAGATTCGTTGGCTGTTGAAACGATATACATAGTTTAAGGAAAGCTTTTTGAACTCTCCAAAATCTTTACATGGCGTAAATCCATTAAACAGTTCCGTTTTGTATAGGTGAAAGAAACTCTCAATGGGCGCATTGTCATGGCAATTGCCCTTACGGGACATGCTTTGAACAAAATGAAGATTAGCTAGTGTTTTGGCATAGTAAACCTGCTGATATTGCCATCCTTGATCTGAATGAATAATAGGATGGGCATTATCAGGTAATTTTTGCAGTAATTCATCAATAGTACTTTTGACAAGTTGTAGATTAGGATGATGACTTACTTGAAAAGCTAGTACTTCCTTACTAGCTTCATCAACCATCTAAATTAACTTCTTTAATTCAGCAATTGCTTTTTCGTAGTCTGGTTCATCAGTTAATTCAGTTACAATTTGCCGGTAAACAACCTTCCCATCCGGATCAAGAATCCAGACTGACCGCGCAAGGATTCCTTCATCTGGTATTAACAGCTTTGATTCGTAACCAAAGGATTCTTCCTTGTCAGAAACCAATTCCATGTTTTTGACACCTTCAGCGGCACACCACTTCTGTTGATCTTCAGTCGTGTTAGTTGAAATGGTAAGGAAATTAACCTCTGGGAATTGGTCCATTGTTGAGTTAAACCGCTGTGTTTGAATGCTACAAACCGGGGTGTTAATATCTGGAACAACGCTTAAGAGAGTTATTTTGCCAAGCAATTGCCGGGTCTTAACCTTGTCACCATTCTTATCAAAAACCTTAAAGTGTGGGAATTCGTCACCAACAGCTGGTGGATTGCCTACTAATTGCCGCTTTTCACCATTAATTGTGATTTCCATTTAGACGCAAGGTAGTACCAGTTTAAATAACTTTGGTGGCCGGCCTGACCGCTTTGTTGCGGCGGTACCAACTTCCTTAAACAGCTTTTGGTGGGTCTTTTTAAAATTAGAATTATCAATTTGATCGACCGTTGTTTGGCGGAAAGTAGCATAAACTTCGCGGGCTTGCCGAAGGGTAAAAGTCGGTCCTAAGATCTGTAAAATGGTTGGCTGGTAGTCCAGTTTATTTTTAATTCGTACAATGGCCGTATTAATAATTTGGTGGTGGTCAAATGCTAGCGCCGGTCCTGCAGCCAAACTCAAAACTAAGTCACCATTTTGCAAGATAAACTTCCCGTGGTCAAAGTTAAGACTAAACCACCCGACTTCGGTTGCTCCGTACCCGGCCCTCAGTTGCGGCATTGTCGGTAAGAAAGTCATGTAGGCAATCGCCAAGGCCCGCCCACGGCTTACCCGGTCGGGATCGGTGAAGGTTGCCAACTGTTCGGTAGCACTGTTTGATAGACGAACACCAATTTTATCCTTAATCAGGCGGATACAGGCAGCGTCAGCACTTTCATCCCGCCACAATAGGGTTTCTGGTAAAGCCCAGTGGCCCTCAAATGGCGGACAAGCCCGTTTGACCAGCAGGACTTGTGGTAAATGGGTCAGGGGATTAAAACTCCAAATAATATTTGCAATCGTAATTAGCGGATGCGCAACAACTTTGTCAGCCATTTATTTTTGTGCCTCATCAACCAGCTTTTGTTGCAAGTCAGCTAACCGCTTGGTTAAATAAACTGGGAAGCGGTCCGGATTAAGCAACCGCTTAGTAGCCGCCGGCAGCTGTGCTAATTCGGTCTGCGCAAAATGCTGGATGGCAAAAGTGTCGGTTTCAATTGGCGCCGCTTTTTTCAGTGTCAAAACTTGCTTAAGCAGTGGCTTAGCAATGAAGTCAGTTAGAATCACTTTATTCCGGGTGACGTGAATGTCAGCATTGATTGCCGCAATTTCGGTTCCAATCTGCTCGTCAGCCAGGGCAATTACATCGGCAACAGCGTGTTGGGGATTATGCTTATCGTAGAGCCGGTAAATCTGCTTATTCCCAGGGAGCGTAATCTTTTCGCGACTATTACTAATCTTGATCTTTGGCACCCATTTGCCATCATTTTCTAGTGCCGACATTTTATAAACAACGCTTAATACTGGACTGGATGAACTGGTAATTAGTCGCTCACCGATCCCAAAGTTATCCAGTGGTGCCCCTTCATCAAGCAATGACTTAACAATGTGGGCATCAAGGGCGTTTGAAGCAGTAATCTTAGCGTTGGTAAAACCAGCCTCGTCCATCATCTTCCGAGCCTTGGCTGCCAACTGGGCAATATCACCAGAATCGATGCGGATACCAACCGGTTCGTGGCCAGCTGCCCGCAATTCCTTAAAGACTTTAATTGCGTTCGGTACTCCAGAGTTAACCACATCGTAAGTATCAACTAACAGGGCAGCATTGTCAGGGTAAATTTTGGCCCAGGCACGAAAGGCCGTTAATTCATCAGGAAAGCTTTCAATCCAGGCGTGGGCCATCGTCCCCGCCGCCGGAAGGTTAAACAGCTTGGCAGCTAGCACATTGGAGGTACTACTGCACCCACCAATAATGGCAGCCCGCGCACCATATATTGCGGCATCAGGCCCCTGCGCCCGTCGTGCACCAAATTCCATTACTGGGCGTCCGCCAGTAACGCTGGTAATCTGCCATGCCTTCGTTGCAATCAATGATTGGTGGTTAATGATGTTTAAGATCAGGGTTTCGAGAAGTTGGACATCAATTAGTGGGCCACTAATACTAAGGATTGGTTCCTGTGGGAAGACTGGCGTGCCTTCTGGGATTGCCTTAATTGAGCAGCGGTTGTGAGCTGCTGTCAGGTAAAAGAGAAAGTCGTCACTAAAGTGGTTAAGGGACCGCAGATAAGCAATGTCACCAGTTGAAAAGTGCCAGTTCTTAACTTCATCAATTACTTGCATCAATCCAGCACTAATCACAAAACTGCCATCATCGGGCGCCTTACGGTAAAAGACATCGAAGCGCGCCTGCTTATCGTGGGGAAGCGTTTGATAATAACCGTTGGCCATTGAAAACTCATACATGTCGGTTAATAATTCATGTTTCATTTAAACCAGCGTCGCACCCAGTGAATTCTTAAAATGGTCAAGCGCCCACTCCTGACCATGCTTGGTAAAGGTGGCGACCCCCTTAACCGGAATCGTAATCTGGTAGTTCAAATTATAGGCGGCAATTGCGGTGTGCAGGACACAGATATCGGTGCAAACACCTGTAATCCACAAGTTATCAATTTTTCGTTCTCGCAGGTAGTTATCAAGATTAGTATTTTGAAATGATGAATAGCGGTTCTTATTAAACTGGTAAACCCGGTCACTGGCCTGATGTTGTTCAAACCAGTCATTAACCTTGCCGTATAGCTGTTGACCAGGCGTACCGACCACGTTATGTGGCGGGAAGAGTTTAGCTTCTGGACTAAACCGGTCCCTACAATGGGCATCAGTCGGGAAAATTACGTAGTCGCCATTTTGGTAAAAACGGTTGGCCAGCTGAACCAAATAATCTTCTAATTCCTGCGCTGGCTTGCCACAAGTAAGCGCACCATTGTCAGCGACAAAATCGTTTGTATAATCAATAATTAATAATGCTTTAGTCATCTAATTCCATAATTTTTGTTCTGATGCATTATGAGTATCTTCTAGTGATGTCCGGTCTTTTTGCAGCGCATTTTTCAAGCTAATGAGGATATTCGTCTCTACCCAGTGGATAAAATCCTTCTTATTTTTAAAATAATTATAAAAGGTCTTCTTACTAACTTCGGCTTGATTAATAATATCGATAGTTCGACATTCACTTAACTTTTGTGTTGATAAAACCTTAATTAATCCATTGAGGATTCGGTTTTTAGTATTGATTGTCCGAACGTCCATTTAAATATTTGATTTAGTTTGAATCAGTCCAGCAAGATATTTACCATCATCAATACTCATTGTGGATCGATGATTCAGCCAAAAGAGAAGTAACTTGATAATACTGTCCACATACAGTGTTTGAAAAAACTTATAGAGAGGGACCTTTTGAATTTCTGCTCTAGTCGTGTTGAATAAGTACGGAGCTCGTTCAAGAAATTCATCGTTTGCCAAGTTAATAATCGCATGGTATAGATTAATATCGCCATTGTCCGATAATAAGACAGCCAATATATCTTTATGATCATCACAATATTTAAGGGTCACATTAAAAGCAGAGTTAGCTAATTCCATTCAATTTTGAGAAATTCGTTTCATCAACCGCATACTGTTCAAAATAACAATCAGAATACTAAGCTCATGAATCAGCATTCCTGATGCCATTTCGATATAACCAACAAAAAGTCCAATAAACAATAGCACTACCGTCAGTAAGGCAATCAAGATGTTTTCATTCATATTGGTGGTGGTTCGCCGTGCCAAGCGAAAACTGGTGACTAGACTATTCAGATCTGATTTCACAAGTACTAGGTCGGCTACATCCATTGCAACATCAGTACCGGAACCCATTGCCACTGCAACATCAGCTGCGGAGAGTGCCGGACTATCATTAATCCCGTCACCAATAAATGCGATCCGATGACCGTCAGCCTGTTGCTGTTTGAGATAGTCAGCTTTCCCTTGAGGAAGCATCGCTGCGTGAACTTCATCGATTGGCAGGTTAGCTGCGATCTGATGAGCGGTTCCTTCATTATCGCCAGTCAACATTATGAGTCGTTTGACCCCTAACGCTTTTAATTGTCGTAACGCCGATTGTGCCTGTGATCGTAACTGATCTTTGATACCAAAGATTGCCAATTCATGGTGATCCATGCTGGCAAAAATAACAATCGAATTTCCATCACTCGTCAGTTGATCAATGAGTTGGTCGAGAGTTGAACTGGTACCTAATAAGTCTTTAATCAGGGTTGGATTACCTAATAAGTACTCACCTTCACCAATTTGCGCTCGGATTCCCTGTCCCTTAATCGTTTGAATATCGGTTGGCTGATAATCGTGCTTCCTATCTAGCTTGCCAATTGCTTGTGCCAACGGGTGGTCCGATCGTTGTTCAACTGCTACCGCTTGATCAATAATCGTCTGTCGGTCTCCGTTCAGAACATTGACACTAGTAACAACCGGCTTCCCGACAGTTAAGGTACCCGTCTTATCAAAGGCAATCGTGTCAATATGCTTCATCCGGTCCATGACATTGGAACCCTTAAAGAGAATCCCCTGACGAGCACCATTACCGATTCCAGCAACAGTAGATGCAGGGACACCAATCACAAGCGCACCTGGACAGCCAAGAACCATTACGGTAATTGCTAACCGCACGTCTCGTGTAATCAAGCCAACCATAATTGCTACCAATAGCACAACTGGCGTGTAATAACGGGCGAAGCGATCAATAAAGCGTTGCGTCTTCGTTTGCGAATCCTGAGCTTCTTCCACTAGTTCAATAATTTTACCGAACGTAGTATCTTCGCCTGCCGCGGTAGTATTCACCGTCACCGTCCCATTCTCCAAAATGGTTCCCGCAAAAACTGCATCTCCAGGATGTTTCTTAACTAACCGAGACTCCCCAGTAATACTGGCTTCATTTAGAACGGCAGTCCCAGTCTTGATCGTGCCATCGACTGGAACCTGATTTCCAGTCTTAATTAAGACCATGTCCCCCGGATCAATGAAGTCCACATCCTCATCACTGGTATTGCCATCTTCATCAATCACCACCGCGGTTTGAGGAGCAAGTTCGGTTAGCTGCTTAATTGCCGACCGTGTCTTCCTTAAAGTAGCGTTTTCTAATACCTCACCAACCATAAAAAGCCAGGTAACAATCGCCGCTTCGTTATATTCGCCAATGATAAAAGCACCGATCACCGCAATACTGACGAGAACATCAATCGATATCAGCCGTACCTCTAATGATGAGACGGCTGTGAATAAAATCGGCAATAGACCGATGACCCCTGCAATGGCCATTAGGATCTGATACATTAAGTTATTTGAGCTGATAAAGCGAAAAGCTTCTGCCAGAATTAATAAAACGGTCAAGCTGATCACCAATGCTTGCCGTTGCTCAGTCAGGAATCGTTGTACTTTGACCATCTAGTCATCTGATAGCTCCTTTACCTTAATTCCCTGAACCGTGTATCCCATTTTTTCAATATTTGCTTGAACATCATCGGGTGAAGCTTTGGCCAAATCTAGTGTAAATTTAACCTTTCCCGCATTGAACAGTACCTTCACGTCATCGGTCCCGTCAATGGTTTCAACACTTTTTTGAATCTTAGTTAGGCATGATGGACAAGTTAAACCATCAAGTTTCATCATTACTTTTTCCATTTAGAAGTCATCATCATCTTCTTCAGTATACAACCCCGTCCGTAAATCATGCCCCAAGAAGCGCTGGGTTAAAGCAATTTGCTTTTTGATCCATGACAATAATTCCGTTAAATCTACTGCTAATTCGGGCCATTCTTCTTTATTGCCAAGAGCAATGGCCTTCGTGATAAAGAGAATCTGCGTGTCAAAATCCTTTACCAAGGCAAATAATTGGTCATCCCCTGGCAAATACTTATCAGCACCCCTTTCTTCTAGCATGGTAAATTCACGAAACTGATCCGTCGTCGTTGGAATACTCTCACCATTCTGAACTAGCAGCTGATTCAGGTGATTAAATGCTTCCTGTTCATGCGCAATCCAATCATCGCCATATTGGGATAAAAACAATGCCGCATTCCCTTTCGTAAACAGCTTTGCCTGACTAATCTTTAGTGAATGAATTAATAAGTTGGCAATGATATGACCCGTCATCGCCCCTGCCGTTGGTGTATGGTGATCAATATCGCTCTGTTTTAGTTCCTGTTGATACTGTTCTTCACTAGTCATTTATAAACGAATAATTTGGATCGTTCGCAAATGACGCGTGAGTTTACTATCCGCTTCCAATTGAGCAAGCGTCCGCGATAATGTTTCGGGGGTTGTCCCAAGGTATGAAGAAAGGTCCTTGAGTTTCAAGGGTAGCTTAACTTTCGAACTCTGTTGATCAACCATCAATTGTTTCAGATAAGTCACTACCCGTTCTTCAATGTTTGGCAGTCCCATCAGCCGTGTTTGCTGACGAAGACTTTCAATCATTACTGCCTGTCCTGCCATTAGTTTTAAGGCAATTTCGCTTTGGTGGTGAATCAACTGGATAAAGTCTTGCCGATTAAGAATACAGATATCACTGTCTGTAGTCATTTCTACATAACTACTATGGTTGGCAACCCCCAGGAGCCAGGTTTCACCAACATAATCACCTGTCTTCAGCATTCGTTGCACCCGTTCTTCACCATCTTCACTTAGTTGGTACATTCGACCATGGCCACTTTTTACAATCACTAACCGGTCATCCATGTCTGGACTCACAACAATTGTTCCGCGCTTAATACGCTGGTGATGAACCAGCTGTTCCACTTGGCGCTGGCGTTCTAAACTTAACTGATTAAAGAGCGGAACCAGGTGAACACAAAGTTCTTCTTTCATTTACTTAAATCGATATTGGGCAATTTTTTGCAAATAACTTTGGCGGCGTTGCGGGGATGACCAGGAAATCCCGCCAAAGTTAAGCCACTTCCGATGCTCAAAGCCAAGTTGTTTCAAGGTTGTATTAACAAATACTCGCTGAATATCATCCCCACAGAAAAACCGCAAGTACCAAGTTGGCGAAGTTGAAGTAGTTAATACATAGCAATGCTGGACATTCGTCAATAGCCCTTTAATTCCGGTCCTGGTTACCGTATGGGAGAGATCGGGGCCCTCTTTCATCACCTTATCAATAACCCCTTTTAACATTCCGGGAATACTATTCCACCAGCAAGGAGTTATAAAAATCACTGTCCGACATGATTTTAAGAGTTCTAAATATTTGCGCACCAAGGGATCAACTGTCCCTCCTTGATGATACAATGAAAGTTCTTCCGCAGAATAAGTAGGATCAAAATGTTCCGCATAAAGGTCAATTAATTGAACCAATCAGTAAAGACTGGCAAACCAGTTTCCTCTTCTACATAATAGGTAGTATGTTTTATTATCAATCTTTACCAGACTAAGCCGCCACCGTCGTAAAGGTTTTTGGCTAATCTTACCAGTATTATTATAAGGTAGTCGATCAGCCAGGTCAGGACTATAAAATAACTGTGCCATCTAGGTTAGTAGTGACCGTGCAAATTTTATTTTTAACATGAAGTGGTTCAAAAATTGGTCCAAGATACGACGAGCAGTCTTATCATCTCCCATTAACTGACCATCAGCACTGGCGATAAACTGGTCAATCATTTGCTGGTTGTTTTGGCTAATCGCTTGAACTGTTGCTGGATTATCTGCTGAGGCTTTTCCTTCGTCATCCGCCCAAATACGGGGATCTTTAAATTGTGGCTTGATCGTACAATATTTTGCCCCCGGTCGTGGAGCTTTCACCTTTACCGGATATTCTTCATTAACCAATTGGCAAAATTTCATTAATACTTCCTGATCATTTCCAGATAGAGCTAACAATAAGTAGACAAGATCATTGAAATCCTCAGTTGATGAAAAATCATCATTATCGTTAAGGGTTTCCTTAAATTCTGCTTGGTGGCTAGCAATTATCTGCAAATAATTTTTAAGTTTTTCGTTTTCAGCAGATGAGATTGGCCGGTATAAATTAAATGAAAAAACATTCTGCATTAACCAAGTACGTTGTGGATCAACCAAAAAAGGCATTTCATTTAGAAAGTTAATGGCAACTTGACTAAACTTACCCTCGCCTAATTTGTCAGTAAAGACTGGCAATCATTTAATTAACTGGTTTAATTCGTTGATGTCCACAGTATCAAGGTCAATTGGTTCTCCACCTAACCAGTCTAAAAAGTCAGGATCAACTTGCCCTTTTTGGTAATCATCATAATACTGCTCTAAAGCACCGACACCACCAACATATTCAATAATACCGTAACCACGGGCTTTTTGAACATGTGGTAGCTCCTCATTAGTAACTGGTTGAATTTTTTGGACATGAAGTTTAAACTCCCAGCCGTCCCCATAGTCATAATGAATAGTTAATTTATCTTTTTCATTTAATAATGAGACCGTTGCTAGATCAAGCTTAACTTTTGTCATCCCGCCTGGCACAAAATCTTCTGACTGAGTATAAAATTCCTGAGTCTGTTCATTAATTGCATCATACAAGTGTCCCAAGTTACCATGAAACATCAAAATCACTGTTTCAGCGAGTTCCTCAATTGTACTACTACCCTTAATCACGAACGTACGGCTTGCTAGCGGTTTAAAATCAGCTAATTTAGCAGTAATTACATACGCTTGACCATAGTTTTGCGGGTTAATCAACTGACGGTTGCCAACATTCGTTGGTATATCTGCTTGTGCTGGAGCTAGTTCGTCAAGCAACTGCTGAATAAATTTATCTTGATAGTCATCTTCTGGCGCAGCTAATTCCGGTTCTCCATAGATAATATCGTAGCTTGTATCTAGATAGTCTGCAACATCCCTAGCAGCTGATTGACTCACTCATCGCTTCGTTACTAAAATGAGGTGATGATTTTTGTATAGGTTAATGTCCATACAATCAGATGTTTGATAACTTCTTAGTTTCACATTTGCTTGTCGATCTGTCATTTATTTTTGCCTGTTTCTAATTTGCTTATTAATTCGATTAATATGTTGCTCTTCTAACAAACGAATAAAAAGCCAAATAGCGATATAGACGATAATGAAAATTACAATGGTTTGCCAATTAAGAGGCCAGTGATTGATTAGCATCATTACAGAATATAGAATAAAGGTCCCGATTAGGTGAATAACGAGAGCGATCGAATACGGTAGTTCTGTTTGAAAGACAAAACTTAATTCCCCGATCAATCCACTAATAATGAACACTGTAATGACACTAGTAGTAGAAACAGTCATATTATGTGTGAGAAATGCAATAATTGCGAGATAAGTAATAGATCCATAACCCATCCCGCGAATAAAGTAACGGATACCCCTTTTTAAATTTATCATTTATAGTCCCAATCTTCTTTCTAACTCTGGTAGATATTTCCGTGAAACATCGGCACGTTGATCAAAATTTAATTTAGCAATCATATTGCCAGTAAATCCAGCTTCTAGGGAAAGTAAATGATTTAAATTAATAATGCCGTGTTTTGATACTTGAACAAAATTTTCGTTAAGCCTTGTTAATACTTGATATAGTCGTCCGTTTGCTTGAATTACATCGCTTTTTGTATAAAAAGAGAGGATGTTTTTGGTTACCTCTACCTTGATAAGCTCTATTTGCTTTATAGTTAAAATCCTATCTTCTGTTTTTATTGGGATTAAAGAGCTACTTTTTTGATCATACTTATCTAAATAATTAAGCAGGTTAATAACTTTGTCGTTTTTAGTAACAGCGTTCACAGTAATATTAAGATCGTCAGGACCTAGTAATGGATCTGACTGAAAATGAATTTGCACTTAACTCTTCCTCTGATATCGATTTGCCCAAACAGCTCCAAGATCTATTAAAACTATAGACATTCCCACAATCATTAATGCATTACTATAATTATTTAACTGATAACCATGAATCTTGAAGTGGATACCCAGATATTCAATCATTTGGTACCGACTGGATGGCGGTAAAAATTTTTTGCTTAGTTTATTTAGCAGAAGGCTTCGCAAGCTAGCAGCCTCATAACTACTTGGAAATAATTTTACTACAAATTGTGCTGATTTGGATAATGTTCCATAGGGCATATAAGTAGCGATCATAAATCCGGAAGCTGCGCCAATTATGGCAGAAAGGCGGCTAAAAGTCGTAGAAGAATGGATTAGGTCAACAATAATTAAATTAACAGCACTTGCGCCAATTGCACCTAAAACAATAAAAAATAATCCGAGAAGCAATGCAGTAGTTGGAATAGTAATACTATCTACTAAAATAAAGTAAACTGCCATGATGAAGAATGTAATAATCTGCATTAATGTGCTAATAAATATTGTTGCAGTTAAATAGCTACAATTAATTTGGAACGGTGTCAAATCAGTTAGACTTAAATCATCCCATGTTCGGCTTTCTCGATCTTTGACTAATTGTCCAAGAGCTTGAAATGAAGTGGTAATGCCGGCGATGGCGACAATTCCACTAATCATCCATAAACCTAACATTTCCTTTGTATGAGGCAATGATTGCCATGAAGATATCAGGTTTTGCTGCAAAAAACCAATATAAATAAAGAATGAAATTAAAGCACCAAGGCAAGACATCAAGACACCAATCTTATTAGCAAAGTAAATCTTTAAGTTTTTTTTAATTAACGCAATCATTTATTGAAGCTCCTTTCCGGTAATTTTGACAAAAGCATCGTTAATTGAACCGGGGGTATATGAGAAGTTAATGATATACTCTTGATTGCTATGTAGTAATGTAATAACTTCTGAACAATTAAGGCCATCAAAAGAAAATTTTTGAGGTGTTAATTGTTTCTCAGAGTAGTTAGTTTGTAGCTTATGTCCATTTGTTGTAACCACTAATTTAGTTGGTGCATAATGTTGTTTAATATCGGTTGCTGAGCCAGAAACTAAAATTTTGCCGTTTTCTAAGATATACATTTGATCGGCATTTTCGGCTTCTTCTAAGTAATGAGTTGTTAGAAAAATAGTTAGACCATGTTCCTTTTGTAGCTTTTGAAGGAGGTTCCAAATAACAAGTCGCGTTTGTAAATCCAATCCAGTTGTCGGTTCGTCAAGGAAAAGAATATCTGGGTCGGTAATCAAGGCACGATTGATATCAACCCTGCGTCGCTGTCCACCAGATAATGTTCCATAGCGCTGATTTAGAAAATGGGTGAGGCCCATTAGGCTAATTAACTGGTGAACCCATTCAGTATGATCTTCATGATATAAGTTTGATCTAAAGTTAAGATTATCTTTAACTGAAAGCTCTTTATCGAGAATGCTATCTTGGAAGACAACGCCAATTTTTATTCCTTGACGGCGTGCGATCATCCCGGAGGTTGGCGTCATTAAACCAGTAAGAAGATTGATAGTAGTTGATTTCCCTGCACCATTAGTACCTAGATAAGCAATTAATTGACCACGATCGATCTGTAAATTTATGTTATCTAGAGCTAATTTTGTTCCGTATCTTTTAGTAAGATTATTTGCCTTAATTAACATTTAGCCAAATCGTTTAATAACAGTATTAATATCATCTCTTAATTCTTTACTGAGGCCGGTTAAATCTTCATCTGTAATTACATTCTCTGATAACAGCTGCAATAAAGTCTGAAACATGGATCTTTTCGATACTTCAACAAGCACCTCGGGCGATTTTCGATCCGCCTTTATTTGTTTTTCCAGCTTCCAAAATTTATTCGCTGCCGAACCATCACCATCTAATATTCTTTTGTATTCCTGATTAAGGCGATTCATATATCTTTCTTGCCATTTTGGAAGCAGCTTGTTGAATAATTGCCAATCGCTTTTAGAGATATCATTCATTCATATTTGATATTTAGAACTAGTAATCTTTTTAGCTAATTCAGTATTTACTAATCGAATAGCTGATGAATTCTTATAAGAATTTCCCCCAAAGTTTAAATCACCATACCAACAAATTTTTTGATCAAAAACACAAATATTATTACCAATTTGTTCTTTTAACTTAAAATCGACTTTATTTGATAAAAGTTTATAGTCACAATTTCTCTGCTTTTTACCCAAAGTAAGGGAAATCTGACTAAATTTTACCATTTCATTCAACATTTCAATTTGTTTTTGATTAATCCTTTTTAAACAAATAAAGGCTTTCTTAGCATTAGCTAGATCTTGTCTCCATACCTGCAAATAGTCATTTTTAGTATAGTAAGCAGTTGAATAACTATTCCATTGCTTACTATGGACAAAACTATATCCTTGTTGCTTATAGACTCTTACCCTCTTCCGATACATCTTTGCAAATGTCTCATCAGCAATATCAACATAATCATATACACGTAATTCGTCTTTTTTATCTAGGCTTCGTTCTAATCGACCAAGATATTGCTTTGTATTACCTTTCCAAGAAAAAGGTAACGTTAAAAATAATGTATCTAAACTTGGTAAATCAAATCCTTCTCCCACATATTTGCCAGTCGACAAAAGAATATATGGGTCTTTAATTTTTGATAACTTAATGGATAATTTTTGTGTTCCAGTAGTCAAATATACTTTGCTATTTTTCTGCTTTAGTTTTGCGTAAAGTTCATTAAGATGTTTAATTCGTTCACTCAACAATAAAATATGTCTTCCTTCAGACAATGCTTGGAGTGCGTCCTTTACTATTTGATCATTACGGTCATTATTTTCAGCAATCAACCTTATCTTTTGCGCATAAGTATCACGTTCTAATTTACTTTTAGCTTCAAGAAAACTATTATAACGCGGATATATATAACGAGAAATCAAATATTCTTTTTCACTATCTTGAGCTTGGTAGATAATATTTCCACAACGATAATACATAAAATTTTCTAATCCATCTTTTCTTTCGGGCGTTGCTGTTAACCCCAGAACATATCGTGTGTTTGCTTCTACTAAAGTTTTTTCAAAGGTTACCGCAGAAATATGATGGCATTCATCAACAATTATTTGTTCATAGTCTTGAAATAGTTTTGTACGCTCAATAGCTGATAAATGGATTAATTTACGAATATTAATGATATCGACTAATTTTGAAGGATGATTACGAGTTCCAGAAATAATTTCAATTTGTTTTTTCTTAACGCATCGTCCAGTCTTAGTTAATTCTTTATATGGCACATCCTTAATTTTCAAAAATCTTAAAGCAGCATCTCGCCATTGATTAGCGATGTTAACGGTAGACACAATAATCAATGTTCTTGCTTTACGCCTTGCAATTAGCGCACATCCAACAACTGTTTTTCCAAATCCAGTATGAGCACACAGCATCCCCAATTTATTTTTATCAATTTTATTTACTGCTTCTTCTTGTTGTGGCCGTAGGGTACCTGTAAATTCAACATTCAACGCTTTGGACAGAGTAAATTGTTCTTTTAAATAACTATGACAATTATCTTTTAATGACGACTCTACTCCTCGTGGCAATCGTAAATATTTACCATCAATTTTTGCTGCTGTTAAAATTGATGGAACATCCCACACAGGCATGCGCATTCTTTGTCTCTTAATATATTCTGGATTACTAAAAGTAGCTAAGTTTAATAATGATAATTGCTCTTGACGCGTTAAATTTTGACGATTAATAAATATTTCCCCAGCAATAAAGCCTTCAACTTTTTTAGGAAAATTTTGCAAAAACGGGATAATTAATCTAGAGTTTTCGCCCTTTAGAATTTTCAGATCTTTAGTAATTTGACTAATGAAATTTTTTACTTCTTCTTCACTATACTTTTTTGTGTTTTCTAATTGGTCAAATAACTGTGACAGTGCTAAAGGCTGAAGATTATTATCAGTAAAAATAGACTTTTTCTCTTTTACATCACTCCATTTTAATGGCAAAGCAATCAAATTTCCAAATCCTTTTTCAGGTAATCGATCTTGATTAGGAATCATACGATCAAATGATGACAAATCAAGACTTTCACTAGTAATCATCGACTCTACTAAAATCAATTTACCAAGAAACCTAGCTGTACTTGCCGCAATTGGTTGACTAAAAAATATCCACAGATGATAACTATTACCAGATGATGATATTTCAGGAAGACAGTTAAGATCATATTTTTGGCAAGTCTTAATTACTGCCTTAGTCATTTTATAAGGTTCAGCGGTTGATTGATGTTTATCAAAATCAAAAACTAATAACTTTGTTTTATCATCTTTTAATAAAGGATAGATCCCGTAACGATGATATTTATCTGAAGAAGAAATCTGCTCATAAATTACTTTCCTAGAATAAGGAAGATATTGTTTCTTCAATTTTGACAATGCTTCTTTATTATTTCGCAATTGATAAAAGCTTCGCCAATTTTTTAATGCTGGACTATATCCTTTACCATTACTCCACTTTTGAGCAAATACATCAGGACGACCTGCAAAATAATCAGCATATAATGCTAGTTTTTCACCAGTTGTTCTTTTCTTAGCTATAAGACTTAATAATTTCTGTTCACTAATAATCCAATCCGTCCCTTTATCAGTGGTAATTGAGTAAAATTTTTCTTTAGTTTCGTAATGCCAATATGCTTGAGTAACGGTAATGATATCACCGTTATTTAACGCGTATTCTTTACCTATTTCCATTTAACTATAATTAACTAAATACTGACCATCATCAAGTAAAAATTGCTTAAATAATGGCAGCGTAAATTTTAGCTTTCCATATCCTGCTGGTGTTATGAGTTGACTATCCATTAACCGCCGACGATACATTCCAATATAACCAGGCTTTTTCTTTAATTTTGTTCTTAAGCAACTAGTTGAAACAGGGTACTCAGAAGCTTTAGCCATAGTAATAACAAATTGCTGATCCATAATAGATAATTCTTCAAGCATCTTACTATAAGCATTTCGACTTAATTGGGCTTGATACTCTGGCTGGATACTATCTATAGTTTTCATCGTAATGTGTTTATCCGGTGATTCCCATAAAAGATAACCAAGCAATTGAAAGGCATATGCATATCCGTCTGAAAGAAGAGCGGCGCGACGAACCACTTCTGGCGAAATTTCCGGATCTCGTACTTTCAATGCTTGTTGGTATTGCGCTCTGATATCATAGTAATTCAGTGGAGAAAGACTTATTCTTCCACTACGTAATAAGAAAGTTAATACATGATTATTTTGCAATTCTTGAACATTTTTGGGTAATCCAGTCATGATTATTGAGATTGGTAACCCCTCACTAATCATGACTTGATATACTGATGCTAATTCAACCATTCCCGTTACCTCTTGAGCTTCATCAATCATTACCAATACTTTCTGGTTATTTTTGTCTAATATTTTTAACATTTTTTTTAATACAAGTTGAAAATTTGATGTTTGTTTATCATTAAGAGTGAATTTTAAGCCTAATCCGCCTATTTCAAAATTAATATCGGAGAGTTGGTCGAATACTTTTTTGATTTTATTTGTTGATTGTTGGTAAATCATTTCAGCCAAACGTCCCACCATATTATCTCCAATAATTAAGTGAATAGTTATCCACGTCGGATCTTGATCAATCTGCTTTCCAACAGAATTCATAAAAACTGTTTTTCCAACTCCACGATTTCCATAAATCAAAGTAGTTCGATAAGGAGTATCAAGCGCTTTAATGTCTTTAACCAATTTTGATTGTACTTCTTCGCGATCTAATAACACAGTTGGTTGAATACCAAAACTTGGATTAAAAGGATTTTTCATTTATTGATGGGTCCGATATCCAGCTGCCTGAGCATCAGCTAATGAATCAAAATAAACGACATTTTCAGGAGCAATCCCAGAATATGGATATTGCCCCGGTAAGTAGCAATACATTGTTGAACGATCACCAATAATTGAATTTGGTTCATAGTTATCCGGATCAACCCACGGCTCTGGTTCTTTACCACTCGCGGGGGCTGTATTTCCATCATTAGGCTGTTGAGTTGTTGAAGGAATCGTTGGACTACTATTATTTGAATAGCTCTTCTCATCATTCGGTTGCTGAGATTGCTGGCCGATTATCGAAGACCCCCGTTGACTTTCCTTACCGCTGGAAGATTTGATGACAGAACTAGTTTTTTCTTTATTTTTAGATTCTTTTGTCGATTTTTTCTTCTTATCCGATTCTTTAGTTGTTTTAACTACTGCATCCTCTTGAGTCTCCTGTGCCTGATTACGACTACTAATGAACCATCCGCCACCAATTAATAATAAAATAACTATTATCCATAACCATGGTCGACGATAAAACGGCTTCCGATGTTGATTTCTGTTCATGAGCTGTGACATAAGTTAGGTCACTTCCATAAAATACGAACAGCGCAGTACAACAATGGCCTTCAGCGTCCGGCAAAGTCGAACGCTGAAGGCCTATTGTTGCTTGCGGGGGCTCCCAGAGGCTAGCTTCGCGTCGAAAAACGAAGTCACGAGTGACTTCTGTCTCGCTCCCTTTTTAAATTATATTTTTCCATAACTTTTTGTTTAATGATCTCTGGTTTAATATTAAGTTCATATTAAGTTCATAAAGAGAGTCAATTAACTTTTTAATATCTTCCCTTTTTGCTTTTGCCATTCCTTCTTCTCGTGCTTCCATTTTAGCGTCCATCAAGTTTAATTCGTACTTCATAAAGCCATTTCTCCTTTCTGGATCTTGTTTGACTTTATCAATTTCGTCTTGAATCTGTGCAATAAATCTATTCTTATTGTCGCCTTGATTGCACATTAAAGCAAGGAAGTTCTTAATCGGTTTATCATTTTTATCAAATTTTTTAGCAAGAGCATTGAAGATAACGACTGTCCGATTATCACCAAATTTCAAGTTATGGTCTCTAGTACAAGTAAGATTAAATTCATATAGTGCCCATCCCTGCTTAAAATAATCAAAATTACAAAACATAATAATATAAGTAGGGTAATTATTGAGTACTGAGTAATTATTTTCAGGTCTTAATAGCTCATGATTAACCTGTTCTTGGTAATAACGTAAGCGTGCTGGTATGTTATTTTGATTATTAACTTGCATCTCAATGACAATGATATTATTTTTATCATCACGAACATAAACGTCAAAGCGAACACGATGGGCACTAACAATATTAATATCTTTTTGGGTGTCTAACTGGATAATCTGTTTTGCTTTAATGTTTGGCAGGGCTCTATTAATTAACTCTAAACAAATTTCTTTATTTTGCATTACTAGTCCAAACATTGGATCACTAGTAATTGTCATCTTTTGCCATTTGTCATAGATTAAGGCAATTTGTTCTTCTCGTGATAGATTATTCATTCACTTACTTTGAATCGCCGCCAGTTTTTCATTATCAATCGAAACCGGTAAAACAATTGAGAGCAGTTTTATTAAGATAATATCCATCACACCAATAAATATAATTGTCAATAAGGTAACGAAGATTTGAACAAGCAAAAGGTGCAAACCACCACCAAATAAAAGCCCATTAGGTACTAGATGACTGATCTGATGGCTAGCAAAAATACCAGTTGCAATACTTCCCCAGATACCACTAACCCCATGGCAACCGAATGCATCAACAACATCATCAATTGGCAGTTGTGGTTTGATCTTAGTAATAAAGTATTGGCTAACGATTGCACCGACTATTCCAATAATCATTGAACCACCTAGTGTAACGTAGCCTGCTCCAGGAGTGATTGCTACTAAACCGGTAATTGCACCATTACAGACACCAGCTAGGGTAACATGATTAAACTGATAACGATCCAATAACATCCATGTTACCATTGCACTTGAACATGAGATGGTCGTTGTTAACATGGCTTGTACGGCCGTATCATTAACGGCGAGGGCCGAACCAGCATTAAAGCCGTACCAACCAATCCATAAAAGGGCTGTTCCAATTAATACCCACGATAAATTATTGCGTTGAGAATGAACATCTTTCCGTCGACCAACCCAGGCTGAAAGGATTAAGGCCGTTATCCCCGCATTTACATGAACAACTAATCCACCAGCAAAGTCAACTGCCCCTAATCTTGCCAATAGTCCATATGGTGCCCAAACCATATGCACAAGGGGGTAGTAAACAAAGATAGACCAGCAAATGGTAAACATTATTAAAAAATTAAAGCGTCCGTGGCCGACGACCGATCCACAAAAGATTGCCGGGGTAATAATTGCAAACATCATCATGAACATTGCATAATCGCCAATTGGAATGCCAGTTTTAGTGATAGCATCGATTGGCACATGAATCATTAATGTATTATTTAAATTTCCGACTATTCCCCAATGGTTGCCGGAAAATGAAAGAGAGTAGCCTACTGTAATCCAAAGAATCACGGCTAAGCCACACATCATAAAAACAGTTAGCAACATGTTATTAGCATGGCGCCGATTGACTAGACCACCATAGAAAAAAGCCAGTCCTGGTGTCATTAATAACACGAGAATACTGGCGATCATGATAAATAATGTATTAACTTGTAACATTTAAGGCAACAATCCAGCAACCTTATCGCCTAACGTTGGATAAATCGCCATTACTTTTTGGCGATACTCATCCCCATTAATCTTCAAACCAATAATTGGCAAGAAGTTATTAATATCATCAGCCGCATAATCGCCAATTTCACTTGCCCCTACCAATTGCTGATCCTTAAAGACTAAAGTAAGGGTACTGATGTGATCGTTTTGGCCTGCGTAAAGGCTACCATATTTTAGCGCAACTGTCTTAACCTGATATTGTGAGTCACCAGTGACATCATCTGGATTAACACCGGCACGGGCAACCTCTGGGAATGTAAAGGCTGCTTGACCAATTGTCGGGTAAACAATATCTTGATCCGTTTTACCTATTAAATAATCAAAAAGATATTGACCCTCAAATTCAGCGACCGGTGTTAATTTAGGTTGTTTCCGATTAATAACATCCCCAATTGCATACACACCGTCAACCGTTGTCATCAAGTGACCGTCGACATTAATACCATGACGATCATATTCAATATCAGTATTTTCAAGCGCTAATTTTTCGATATTTGGATGACGACCGGTTGCATCAAGCACATAGTCAGCCTGTACTTCACCATGATTAGTTGTAACGAGCAAGCCGTCTTTCCCTTGAGTTACTTTTTGCGTATCAGTATTAAAGCTAAATTTTATTCCCCGTTGCTTCATCGCATTAACTAGCGCTTCATCTTCCGCCTTGGTAAATTCACGAAGGACGCGGTCAGAATGAACAACGATTGTTACTTCAGCGCCAGCAGCTGCTACAAGGGTTGCTAACTCTAAGCCCACAAAGCCAGCACCGATTATCGTAATCCGTTGTGGAAGTTCTTTTAACGAGAGGAGGTCATAACTGGTATGAAGATACTCTTTACCCGAAATATTCAGAATATTTGGTGTTTGCCCCGTCGCAATGATAATACGATCGGCCTGGTATTGATGACCGTTTACACTAATAGTATGGTTATCTACAAAACTTGCGTAGCCGTCTTCAATATCATGACTTTTCTTAATAATATCGCGAGTTTCGCCTGGCCATGGATCAAACCGCTTAAGCTTAGTCTGCATTAATGCTTCCCAATCTAATTTTGCTGGTTGACTAATGCCTCGACCAAGAAGTTGCTGAGATTGGAGAACAGTCCGGGCAGCTCCTTCTAGAAAAATTTTTGGTTCGCACCCATAGTTAGGGCAAGTTCCCCCATATTCGAAACCCTCAACTACCAATACTTTACGGTCGGTTTTAGCCAAAAGATTAGCCATTTTATAGGCTGCTGGCCCTGATCCGATCAGAATATCATCATACTTTTTCATTCAGGAATAATAATCTGAGATAGCTAATGTTAGCACCAACATGTCCCGTAACAATAGACCATTTTCGTGAATAGGTTGTCCGTAATTTTTAACAAAAAAGTTCCTTTTAATCTCAGTAACGCGAAAACCTATTTTCTGGTAAAGGTATAACTGCTTAAAGCTCGTACTCCCAGTGCCAATTTGCAATTGTTGATAATGATGTACCTTTGCAAAGTGAACGGCATCCTGCAATAGCCTGGTTGCTATTCCGTGATTTTCAAGCCGTGGATCAACAGCAATATTCTTTATTTCTAATTTATCCGATGTAAGTTCTTGCAAAACCATTACAGCAATGGGATGACCATCTTTAGACTGTGCAAAAAGTATCCCTGATTGCAGATAATTTTGAACTAATTTCTTACTTGGATCAGCACTGAGAAGCAAATCCCAATGTTCAGGAGTTACTGTCGTTACTAATTCTATCCTTGTATCGTTATTAGTCATCTAGCCCACAAGATACGGCCAATTCCTTTTAATCTTCAGAATCGGTCGTTGATGGGAATCTAGTTTATTGGTGTCTTTAATCTGCGTTTTACTTGCCTGTAGAAAGCCAATCGAAGCACCTAAGATTAGAAGAATAATTGTAAGTCCAGCTGCCGTTAAAGATCTTACGTTTTCTAAGCTCAAGACCATCATAATTGCAGAATACACTGGGATAATTATTAGCTCAAATCGTGTTACCTTTTCATATTCAAATGTTCCTTTAATGAATTTATAGATTAATAGAATTACAAATATAGTCATTTAGTCAAAATGCAAAATTTCATTTACAGGTCGACGCTCTGAATTGTAGCTATTAATTGTCGTATTAGCCGAATAACCAAGCGAGATACCAACAATAAACCGTTCATCGTCTGGCACATTCAAAGTTTGGTGAAGAATCGCTGGGAAACGAACGCTGTTATAGGTTGGAATCGTTCCCAAACCATAAGCAGTTGCAGCTAACATAATATTTTCAGCAAATAAGCCCGCATCAAAAATCGACCAATCTGGTGAAGCTTTAGGAATAGTAATATAAAGAATTACAGGCGAATCATATAAAGTATTACTAGCATTTGTCATCTTTTCATGAGCTTCATCAAAATTAGCAAAATGATGAACAATTCCATGCCGCCATTGCTTCATATTATCTTGGGTTTGCGGTGCCCAATCTTCACGGCTCATCACTGGCAAATCTGAATCCCCTTGGTTACCTGCAATATCTTGATCACGATAAGCATTCTTAATTTCTTGTAATGTATCGCCCATCGCACAATATACTTGCCAAGGTTGAGAGTTTACCCATGATGGAGCACGTTGAGCTAATTCAACAATTTTAGTAATCATCTAGGGATATGTTGAAGGAATATTTCCCAGGAAATAATCATTTAACGGCATCTTTAATTGGAAGATAATTAGGATTAAGATTATTCTCTTCAGACCGATCAACAAATTTTGCTTCAGTGATTCCATTTATTCTTTCCATTTAATTGAAAAGTCATTCAATTTACTTTTATCCTTAAAATATTTTTTAACTTTTGGTACAACCTCTTTCCCATAAATTTCAATTGCTTTTAATACATCTTTATGGGGCATTGAGGCAATTGGCAAGTGGAGGTAGAAACGCTTCAAGCCAAGCACTTCCATCATTTTAATAATCTTGTCAGCAACCGTATCGGCATTCCCAACAAAAATAACACCGTTTTCGCCAATACTTTCAAGGTATTGTTCATATGTCATGCCAGTCCATTGTGGCCGCTCTTTACTAATTGTATCAACAAGTAATTTAGTTGGATAGAAATATTCTTTGATTGCCTTTTCCTTATCATCGCTTAGCCATCCCCACGAGTGAGCCGAAACTGGCATTTCACTTAATTTGTGACCTGTTTTTTCAGCCACAACACGATAGAGCTGTACTAATGGCTTAAAGGCATCCATCTGACCACCAATAATTGCATAAACGATTGGTAGTCCCATTTCGGCCGCTCTAATGGTCGAGTTAGGATTGCCGCCAGTAGCTAGTGATATTTTCAAGGGCTTCTTTGGCCGAGGATAGATTCCAATGTGGTCAACTTTTGGCGTGAACTTTCCTTTTGGCCAATCAAGAATTTCGTTCCGGTTAATTTCAACTAGCATATCCAATTTTTCTTTAAATAGTTCATCATAATTATCAAGATCGTAACCAAATAAGTCAAAAGCTTCAGTAAATGATCCGCGACCAGCCATAATTTCAATTCTTCCAGGAGCCATTGCATCAATTGTGGCATATTGCTCAAAAACCCGAATTGGATCAATCGTTGGTAAATTAGTAGTGGCGCTTGAAAGATGAATTTGTTTTGTTTTTGCGGCCGCCATCGCTATAATGATTTCAGGTGCCGAAACTGCAAAGTCTTTGCGGTGGTGCTCACCGATAGCATATGCATCGATTCCTACTTGGTCGGCTAATTCTACTTCTTCAATAAGATTTCTAATCCGTTCATCATGGCTAATGGCCTTACCAGTTTTTTCGAGTGGGGTCGTTTCACCAAATGTTGAGATTCCTAATTCGACATTCATTCACATTTGATTGTAATAAGCCTGGACTAATTCAACAAAGTTATTAATATTATAAGTTGTTCCAAATACCTTACGAGCCGATGTCGACCAATAAGAAATTGGGTCTTCATGATCAGTTCCACCAAGATAACTTGAAATCATTGCATGGGTCCAAACAGTGCCACCACCATCTTTGGTTCCTTTCGTCACGGGCAAATTATTCTGTTTTAAGATATAGGCTGTATAGTAAGCAGCATTGCCAAGCTGGTTTGCAAAAGAAGCTGCGGTATATTCATGAGGCATTTCAAACTGGACAAAATATGGATTAGCATATGGCCCTGCTCCTTCTGCCATATATTTTGTATCCGCAATATTAATAATTTGTTGATTATCAATAAATGTATGAACAAACACTCTAGTTGAACTATAATTTTGCTTCATGTAAGATACTTCACTACTAATCGTTGAATTTTCATTCCCAGTATCATGAATTACGACCCCACGAGGATTTCCAGATGAAGTACTATACCCGCGTTGTTCAAATATACTTGAAATTTGTTTAGTAATTTTAGCGTGTGGAAGACCAGATTGAGTAAGGTAACTATTGATTTCGTTATTCATTTTCAACTCAATATCGGTGGCCCGAACAAAATAATTTTTTCCATTATAGTTAATCCGTGCGTAAGTATCATCGTTATCATTAGAAGTCAGATAGTAGCGATTGACCTTAACTAAGGCTTGATCAGGCAGGTTGGCGCGTTGAATTGCTGAAAGTGAATTATATACTCTTGCGCCACTGCTTAACGTAGCCATTTCACTAACAGCATATGAATTACTAACCTCCCGCGTATGATGAGAATAAAACCAACTCCCACCGATTATTGCCGCGACGATTATAATAAGTGATAGATATATTAAATTTTGTTTTTTCTTTCTCTTTGCCATCTACTTTTTGATTTGCTGATTAATTGAGCGAATCTCTTTTTTTATTGAGTACCAATTAAGAAGCCAAATTATGACATAAATTACAATAAAGATAAGCGTGAAAATGGCAAAATTAATCCAAGTCAATGGGAACCAACCGCATAGGATTGCTAATGGCGCAAAGCCAGCATAGTAAGCACAAAAATTAATGATCGTTTTCTTTAGCAGTGACCAATTTTTAAATTCAAAAATTAAACTGCCAAACCCAAAAACACAGCCAATTAGCATCCATAAAATAACAGAAACAGTTACGCCGTTAAGGGGATGAGCGAATTGGTTAACAAAATTAGGGGATGATGGGTAGTAAGTGGTACTGCCGTTAAGATAGTTGAAAACTAAAGAGATTGCTAAGCCAATTAGAACACCAATTCCTGAGAAACCAATCGTATATTTGACATATTTTTTCATTCATAGTCCTAACCTCGCTTTCAAATTTTTGATTTTTCGTCGCGAAATCTGAATATGGCTACCATTTGTTAAAATTGCATCTATCAAACCATTATCTAATAACTCAAGGTGATCAAGGTAATGATAATTAAAAATAGTGCTGACAGATGCTTCAATAAAATCATTCGGAAGATTGCTTTTGAAGTGGGATAACCGTTCACGATAAAAGTAGGTATGATCTTTTGTTGAAATTTTAGTACCAGTCTTAGCGACAGTTAGTTCAAAGATATCCGAGAATTTAATGGGGATAATTTGATCGGCGTCATAACACCATAATACTGGTTCGGTACTTGTAAAACCTTTTAAGAGGTTATTAATTTGGGGATTCATTTCACGGACAAATAAATCGAGGTGTTCCTCTTCAATATTAGGGTCGATATGACAGTTTACTTTCATTTAATCGTCTAAAGTAATTATTTTTTCAAAGCGAAACATTTCATTATTAGTATCATCCTGAGTTTCATAGTTAAGATCTAGATGGCTTTGGTTATAAAATTCTACAGCAGCAAAGCCACAACGATTGATATAAAAATGAATATTTCGTTTATCAAAATACGGGGTACATGTCTCCCAAAGAACTGTTTGTGGATATTTCTGCTCTAATGCAGTCCAAATTTTATAACCAATTCCTTTATTTTGGTGTGCAGTATCAACGTATAAAAAGTCTAAATGATTGTGATGTGTTTGATCATCGATTTGTACAATTGCGCCACCCACAATCTCATGATCTACAACCGCCTTAAATCCATGGGCATTATCACAAGTAAGAGATACATAAATATCTTCAGTCGGTAATACATCTTCTAAGGAGCTATCCTGTACTTGAGCTGCTTGATTAAACGAATCTTTCATTGCAGGAACAAAAATTGGTAAATCTTTTTCATTAAGTGGCATAAGCTTAAAATCCATTTATTTTCTCCCTTGACTTTCAATATATCGTTTTACAACTTCTAAAAGCGCTCCACCAGTGCTAATTAAGCAATATCTTTGTGTCCAAAAGGCTGATTCCCAAAGATATTGCTTGATTTCTGGAAATTGTTTTTTGACCATTCTGGAGCTAGACGATTTGTAATCATTTAAAAATTTAGCCATTTCCGTATGAGGCGTTGCTCTAAACAAAACATGTACGTGGTCCTGATCATGATTCCATTCTTGCAAATTAATGCCGTATGCTTGTCTCACAACTACAAAACGATGTTTAAGATATTCAGATATTTCATCGTTAATTACTTTTCGACGATACTTAACCACCATTTCCGGATTATTCTTGCGCCGTTCAATTTGCATATTAAGCATTTGATTCCATACAAAACGAACACAACCGAAGGTTTGCCAGAGCTGATTTCGTTGTGCTGAATTTGGATAGATGCGCATTTTAACAGCTTTTAGAACCATATTTTATCCATAAATTTGCGAGAATACCCCCACTTCTATAAGTAGGGGATGAATCGCTCTCTTAAAGCACGTTAGTGCTTTTTCTTTTGTTCTATGATATATTTAGTATATATCTATAAAATGTGGTGATAACAATAGAATTAGATAGAAATCAGCATTCAGTATACTTACCTAATTACCATTTGGTAATGGTGGTTAAGTATCGTCGAAAAGTAATTAACGATGAAATATCTGAATATCTTAAACATCGTTTTGTAGTTGTGAGACAAGCATACGGCATTAATTTGCAAGAATGGAATCATGATCAGGACCACGTACATGTTTTGTTTAGAGCAACGCCTCATACGGAAATGGCTAAATTTTTAAATGATTACAAATCGTCTAGCTCCAGAATGGTCAAAAAACAATTTCCAGAAATCAAGCAATATCTTTGGGAATCAGCCTTTTGGACACAAAGATATTGCTTAATTAGCACTGGTGGAGCGCTTTTAGAAGTTGTAAAACGATATATTGAAAGTCAAGGGAGAAAATAATGGTTCTAAAAGCTGTTAAAATGCGCATCTATCCAAATTCAGCACAACGAAATCAGCTCTGGCAAACCTTCGGTTGTGTTCGTTTTGTATGGAATCAAATGCTTAATATGCAAATTGAACGGCGCAAGAATAATCCGGAAGGTCTAACCGAACACCACCTTGACCAAAGTAGTATGTGTGACCCCAATTGTTATAAAAGCCATTATCTAAACGAGAACCATCTTTTTGGAAGTAATAAGTATGGCCCCAATTATTATAGAAGCCATCATCCAACCGGGTACCATCTGCTTGGAAGTAATAAGTATGGCCCCAATTATTATAGAAGCCATCATCCAACCGGGTACCATCTGCTTGGAAGTAATAAGTATGGTTAGCTTGGTTTAAGAAATAGTTCTTTTGTTGCTGACCTTGGGCATTAAAGTAATAATTCTTACCGTTAATGGTTTGTTGACCAGTTACCTTTTGACCATCTTTATAGTAGTAACTACTCCCTTTATCTGTTTGCCAACCATTCTGTAGAGCGGCTGCTTGCGGAGCCACAGCACTCTTATTTGTGGCTGAAGATTGTTGATCAGTTTGAGTAGTTGAATTAGCCTGATCATCTTGCTTAGCCGTTTCACTTGTACTTTGCGTTGCAGGTGTTACTTCCGCAGCAACATCAGTCGTTTGGTCCTGTGCCTTTTGTGAAGCTACTATAACACTGGTGGTATTGACTGTACTATCAGCACTTACCCCCTGTGAAACTGATAAAGCACCAACTACTACTACCAATGTGGCAATTGCCATGTAACACCAGTTCTTTCCCTTCTTATACATCTTATAATGTTTATGGATACTCATCGTCTAACCGAACACCACCTTGACCAAAGTAGTATGTGTGACCCCAATTGTTATAAAAGCCATTATCTAAACGAGAACCATCTTTTTGGAAGTAATAAGTATGGCCCCAATTATTATAGAAGCCATCATCCAACCGGGTACCATCTGCTTGGAAGTAATAAGTATGGCCCCAATTATTATAGAAGCCATCATCCAACCGGGTACCATCTGCTTGGAAGTAATAAGTATGGTTAGCTTGGTTTAAGAAATAGTTCTTTTGTTGCTGACCTTGGGCATTAAAGTAATAATTCTTACCGTTAATGGTTTGTTGACCAGTTACCTTTTGACCATCTTTATAGTAGTAACTACTCCCTTTATCTGTTTGCCAACCATTCTGTAGAGCGGCTGCTTGCGGAGCCACAGCACTCTTATTTGTGGCTGAAGATTGTTGATCAGTTTGAGTAGTTGAATTAGCCTGATCATCTTGCTTAGCCGTTTCACTTGTACTTTGCGTTGCAGGTGTTACTTCCGCAGCAACATCAGTCGTTTGGTCCTGTGCCTTTTGTGAAGCTACTATAACACTGGTGGTATTGACTGTACTATCAGCACTTACCCCCTGTGAAACTGATAAAGCACCAACTACTACTACCAATGTGGCAATTGCCATGTAACACCAGTTCTTTCCCTTCTTATACATCTTATAATGTTTATGGATACTCATTGATGTGTACCTCCCCTTTTTATTTATAATATTATCTATCCTACCATAATTACAATTAAAATTTCATTTTTTTAGAATAATTTTCATATCTTATGTGAAATCTAGGTCTCATCTTTACCTCTGTAAAGATTTTACCTATATACTCACCTAAGATACTTAGTGAAAGAAGCTGCACTCCCCCTAAAAGCCAAATCGATATCATTAATGAGGACCAGCCAGAGGTCGTTCCCCCGCTAAACTTCTGAACTAACGTATAAATCATAAGAACAATACTTACAATAATTACTAATATTCCAAGATTCATTATCAACTTTATTGGTGTTGTAGAAAAAGAAGTAATTCCGTCAAAAGCAAAATGTATCATTTTCTTTAATGGATATTTTGACTTACCAGCAAATCTCTTCTTTCTCTTATAAAAAACTTTAGCTGATTGATAACCAATAAGAGGAACCATCCCCCTTAAGAATAGATTCCGCTCTTTATATTCCAACAAAGCTAAAACAGCTTTCTTACTCATCAATCTATAATCAGCAGAATTGGGTACTAACTGTACTCCTAGTTTTCGCATTAGTGCATAGAAAGCCAAGGCCGTGTTCTTCTTAAAGAAAGTATCCGTTTCACGGCTGCTGCGAACACCATAAACAATTTCATTTCCTTGATGATATTTATCAATCATTTCATACATTGCATTAACATCATCTTGTAAATCCGCATCAATAGTAATCATTATATCTGAATATTTTGAAGCAATGCTTAGACCTGCTAGTAGTGCATTTTGGTGGCCATAATTACGCGTAAAAGTAATCCCAGTAACATATGAATAATGTTTACTATAGTCCTCAATTAGTGTCCACGTATTATCGCTGCTTCCATCATCCACAAATAATATTTTGCTTTTAGCAGAGACCTTTTCCCCATCGATTAAGTCATTTAAAATCTTACCGACTTCTTTTCGTGTTTCCGGTAAAACTTCTTGTTCGTTGAAACACGGAATAATAATCGTTAATATATCATTCATTTAATGGGCCTCAACTAAATTTGCTAAAAAGCTAGATACTATATCAAATAATTTTCCAAATAGCTTTCTAATAAGAAAATCAATTATAATACATACCGTAAAAACCAAAAAAGACACTATTAATGCATTTCCTAAATAGCTAAGCCAATTATTTGCAAAGCAATTTGAATTAGCAATATGCTGCCATAGAATAGGACGGATAAACGAGTCCTCGCTGATCAAGTATACCCCAAACATTGACAAACTAATCTCATTAATCACTTTGCTATAAAATTCAAACCTTGTGAAAAAAATAAATATAGAAATTGCCAAGAAAAGGTCAATCGGATTATAGAGTAATACAAAAATATTATAATGATTATACAAAAAACTGTTTTGAGTACACAAATACATCCACAGTACTACTATTATTATTCCTATAATTAGCATCTTCCAGAGATTATTACCTCCATATAAAAATTCTAGTCCGTGTCTTTGAATGATTCCACCAATTAAATATAATAACAAGAAATAGGCTCCTGCTGAATTACCGAAAACATCATACGTAAAATCGGGTTTCCCTGGAAAAATAAATCCGAGAGTCGGCAATACTGACCAAAAAAGCACTAGTATCATAAACGTATTTAGCAACATTTTCATACTAAATTTTTGTAATATTAGGTTCATTGCCGGCATACATAGTAACATAAATATATATGCTCCAACAAACCAATATCCACTTGGCAAAGGAATTGGCAAAAGTAATTGTGATACTGTTTCATCTATAGACTTAGGAAATAGAAGTTTTAGTAAACCGAATATCAAAAAGCTATAAAATACAGTTATTGTTACTAACTTAATCGGTCGCCTAACACTATAACTTTTCTGAGACAGAAAATATGCACCTAGAATTACAAATAAATCTACCCCTAACTTCCCAAACAACAAAATTATCATATTTATTCTTAAAGTCGGTAGGTTTGCTATAGAATACTGATGCCAATTAAAAGTCCCATGATAGGCATAATGATGTAGCACAATTGCAAACATACTAATAATTCTTAGTAATTCAAAACTAGAGTTTCTTCGCACTTTCATTTATCCTTTAAAATAATACGTTGTATAATATCTGCCCGTTTGTATTGTTTTATAAGAAGCTTTGTCCATTTTTATACCATTTTGAACTATATATACCCCTCTTTTTTTACTCTTCAATTTTCTATTGATCGGCAAATCAACAATATTCCATTTTCCAAAGTGATTATAAGTCATAAATTCTGATGGCTGAGCATATAGAGTCTCTCTATGAAATTCATAAGGATTAATTTGTTGGTAGAAAATAGGTAAAACAAAATAGGATAATGAATTCGTTTGTCTAATATCATGGCTAGAAACTAAAAATACATTATTATAAGACGCAGCATGATGTATCATTTCTTTTAATTCACTTGGTGTTGTATTTTCATAGTTGTTGTAAGTTCCGTTATTATAATCATTAACATAAGATTTAGCGGCACCCAAAAAGAAAAGAGTAAATATTACCATGAAAGTAATTAAACTTTGGTAATTATCAAATGCTTCCATTATTCCCCTTGCCTCAAAGTAAAGAATTGGAACTATAATTGCATTAAAATGCGTAAAATTAGGCTGTATCAAAAGTAAGTTCCATAAAGCTGAAATTAGCATTATGAACATAAAAGTATCAAGTACCGACTTTTCTTTAACAATATAGGTAATAATACCGATGCAACAAAAAGAAAGCATTAATGGTAAAAAAGCTCCAAAAAATTGTGGAGTTATTTTAGGAATCCCGTCATAACCATTAATTAGCATTTTGATAGAATTTGTTAGGTTATTAATAATGCTTGTTAATAAGTGCCTATTCTCAATAGCAAAAGCTGATCGAGAAGTGGCTAACTTAGTAGCTGTAAATCCTCCAAAGAAAATTTCCCTTTTACTAATAAAGTTAACATAGAGGAAAAGAATTAATGGAAGGCATTCTATTAATAAAATAATAAATGAGACTAGCACTTGTTTAATGTCAATCTTTCCTTTTAGAAGAAGCCATGTATAAAAGCAAATAGCAAAAGAAAATAAAAAAATCCAATTATTAGAATAACAATAAGCTAATAATCCAATAAAAATCGTTATAGTAATCAAATAAGCATTTCTTGCGTACTTACTAGTCGTTGATATAAATAGAATAAATAAACTTAATATAACTACGACTAGCGGAATAAACAAATTACTCTCAATAGCCCATCTGCTAGCACATATAGTTACCGGACTTAGAAAAATAACTATCAATAGCATTAATCTTTGAATATTTTTAAGTATTCGTGTCTTATATAACGAATATGTTAGAAGCAGGATTGAGACTAAATTAATAATAATTAATGGTAGTCGATACGTAGTAATCGTTAATCCTAAAATTTTAACAAATGGTACTGAAATTAAGGGATATAAGATATTCATTCCAGAACCCCAGGCATATAGATAAACTGGATTTTTCACTAAATGAAAATAATCAACACCATACTTTCCCAACGACCAAGAGTTAATTCCTCCCATTGCTTCATCAAGATCCAAATTAGGAAGCTTATCAAATTTATAAATTCTAACCATAAATGCCAAAATTAAAAATACCAATAGAAATATTTTATATTTGATACTTACTTTTCTTATTGTATCGTTCTTTCTTATAAACACAGCTATAACCAAAAAATATACTATTGTAATAGTGAAATATATTATCTGCATTTAATAAATTGTTATAGCACTTCCATTGTATTCAGAAGCAACGCTCCCCCACGAACGCCAACTATCTGCTCCTGTATCATAAGCATTTCCTCCCATTGAATGCGCACCTTGCCCTCTGCCCCAGTAACATGGATCCAATACGTGGAAATAGCCATTAGACTCACCAATTATAACTTTTGCATGATTACGATTTCCATACATCCGTTCAAAGGAAGAAAATCCATAATATAATACCGGATGACCAGTGGCAACTATAGAAGCAATTTGAGATAAGTCCTTACCAGAAATATCACGTACACTACTATCTATATTTTTATATGCCCACCATGCTAATGCTCCTGCTGGAATGATACCTGAAAAGGCACCAGTGTTATACACACCGCCAGACTGTGGTACATGGTTATAGGCATATCCTAGATTAAAAAACTTACCTTTAGTACTTAATAACATTGCCAATGCAGCTACTGAGCATCCTTCCGGTGCATTGATTGGTGTAAATTGACTAAAGTATTGAGCTGTGCGCAAGGAACCGTCAGATTGAGCATACCAATCTTGTGAGTTAAGAAATACATAACCATTTCTCAGCAAAGCACCGTCATTTCCAAACCAATATGTATGGCCCCAATTACTATATGTTTGGTTAGTATAACGGGCACCATCATTTCCAAAATAATAAGTATTACCCCAATTATTGTAAAAGCGATTATCCCAACGGGCACCATCTCCACCAAAGTAGTATGTGTGACCCCAATTGTTATAAAAGCCATTATCTAAACGAGAACCATCTTTTTGGAAGTAATAAGTATGGCCCCAATTATTATAGAAGCCATCGTCTAACCGAACACCACCTTGACCAAAGTAGTATGTGTGACCCCAATTGTTATAAAAGCCATTATCTAAACGAGAACCATCTTTTTGGAAGTAGTAGGCGTGACCCCAATTGTTATAGAAGCCATCATCCAACCGGGTACCATCTGCTTGGAAGTAATAAGTATGGTTAGCTTGGTTTAAGAAATAGTTCTTTTGTTGCTGACCTTGGGCATTAAAGTAATAATTCCTACCGTTAATGGTTTGTTGACCAGTTACCTTTTGACCATCTTTATAGTAGTAACTACTCCCTTTATCTGTTTGCCAACCATTCTGTAGAGCGGCTGCTTGCGGAGCCACAGCACTCTTATTTGTGGCTGAAGATTGTTGATCAGTTTGAGTAGTTGAATTAGCCTGATCATCTTGCTTAGCCGTTTCACTTGTACTTTGCGTTGCAGGTGTTACTTCCGCAGCAACATCAGTCGTTTGGTCCTGTGCCTTTTGTGAAGCTACTATAACACTGGTGGTATTGACTGTACTATCAGCACTTACCCCCTGTGAAACTGATAAAGCACCAACTGCTACTACCAATGTGGCAATTGCCATGTAACACCAGTTCTTTCCCTTCTTATACATCTTATAATGTTTATGAATACTCATACCAAAGTAGTATGTGTGACCCCAATTGTTATAAAAGCCATTATCTAAACGAGAACCATCTTTTTGGAAGTAATAAGTATGGCCCCAATTATTATAGAAGCCATCGTCTAACCGAACACCACCTTGACCAAAGTAGTATGTGTGACCCCAATTGTTATAAAAGCCATTATCTAAACGAGAACCATCTTTTTGGAAGTAGTAGGCGTGACCCCAATTGTTATAGAAGCCATCATCCAACCGGGTACCATCTGCTTGGAAGTAATAAGTATGGTTAGCTTGGTTTAAGAAATAGTTCTTTTGTTGCTGACCTTGGGCATTAAAGTAATAATTCCTACCGTTAATGGTTTGTTGACCAGTTACCTTTTGACCATCTTTATAGTAGTAACTACTCCCTTTATCTGTTTGCCAACCATTCTGTAGAGCGGCTGCTTGCGGAGCCACAGCACTCTTATTTGTGGCTGAAGATTGTTGATCAGTTTGAGTAGTTGAATTAGCCTGATCATCTTGCTTAGCCGTTTCACTTGTACTTTGCGTTGCAGGTGTTACTTCCGCAGCAACATCAGTCGTTTGGTCCTGTGCCTTTTGTGAAGCTACTATAACACTGGTGGTATTGACTGTACTATCAGCACTTACCCCCTGTGAAACTGATAAAGCACCAACTGCTACTACCAATGTGGCAATTGCCATGTAACACCAGTTCTTTCCCTTCTTATACATCTTATAATGTTTATGAATACTCATTGATGTGTACCTCCCTTTTTATTTACAGCATTACCTACCCTAACATAACTACAATTAAAAAAACTTACGTACTTCTTGCAATCTAAATTCAAATTCCCTTCTCTCCTGCCGTTGAATAGCATCTAGTGTTAATCCACTGTAAAAAGAGATTATAGCTGCTATTGCGCAAAAGCCACATATAATAAGTGTCGGCATGTTTGCAACAACTCCAGTCATCCTATATGGAATCCATACACGTGGAATAAATACTGCTATCGATATGATCATCAGTATTAACGATAGTATACCGTAGAAATTAAAGGGCTTATGATTCCGGTATAAAGTAAATATTAACCTAAGAACCCTAAATCCATCGGAAAAAGTATTTAGCTTTGAGACGCTTCCCATAGGCCGATCACGATAATCAATTACATAGTTTTTAATTGCCATATTATTCACTATAGCAAAAATACTCATTTCTGTTTCAATTTCAAATCCACGTGATAACACTGGATAAGTCTTGACAAACTCCAAACTAAAAGCCCGATATCCAGTCATAATATCCTTGATATCATTTTTAAAGAAAAAATTAATACTCCATCGTACTAGTTTATTACCGATCCCATGAAAAGCTCGCTTATTTTCAGTAAAATAGCTAGAACTAAGGCGATCACCAATTACCATATCATATTTATCTTTTAAAATGTAATTAGCCATTTTAGGTATTTCTTCAGCTGGATATGTATCATCACCATCAATCATAATATAGCATTCAGCATTAACTTCGCGAAACATTCTCCTAATAACGTTTCCTTTACCTTGTTTATGTTCATAACGAACAATTGCCCCAGCTTTTTTTGCAAGTTCTGCCGTATTGTCTGTAGAATTATTATCATATACGTAAACTTTAGAATTAGGAATTGACGAAACACTTTTCAGGCAATCTTCAACAACTTTTTTTATTGTTTTTGATTCGTTGAAACAGGGAATTAATATAGCAATTCTATCCACTTAACATTCATCCTTCCTTACATTTCTTATATAGTAAATATTATTTTTAAATATCTCAACTATATTCACAAATCCAATTCCTGCTAAAGTAGTAATGAATGGGAGAAATTGAATTAGGTATCTACTTCTTCCGCCTTCAAATAAAAGCAAAAATATCATTCCGCCACTTACTACATACTTTAATAACTGTACTTCTATTTGCGAATTCGGTAAAGTAGCTAAAATACACAATAGTACAACTATCCATAGACTTTGTACAATTAAACTATTCCCAGACCAATCCTTTCCTGAAGTATCCGAAACGTATGTTTTTTGAATTTTTGCTATCAAAGGATTCTTAGAATTCGAATATGGTATCAAAAAGCCAACTTCGCCACCATCATTTCGCCAACCAAAAGTAGCATCAGACGTATTAGAAATTTGTTTATTGAATAAAAACTTAGTATAGCCGAGCACTTGTTTCTCGTGCAATCTTTCTTTTATAAGGTTAATGTTCATTTGATTTCTTTTACTTTGATCTTTAATTTTTTCATTAAGCAAAACATCCTGTTCATTATATCCTCCACCTTGTGCTAGTCCCATTGCCATATAGTGTGTAAGAGTCATGGCTCTTTCCTTTTCAACTTTTACAAGACTGGTATGAGAAGCTGCACTGTTGAACACAGGAATTATAATTAACGGTAAAATTACGAAAATAATTAAAATAAAAAAATGCTTTTTGCTGATTTTTCTATTCGTCATCTCAACAAATCCCATTAATATCCAAGCAACCATATATACCATCAAACTCGGTTTTACTAAATAGGAAATAGCTAATAATGTCCCAAGCCCAAGGCATAGATAACCTTTTTTACCAAAATTAGATGTTCTTATAACACGATAACCCATTGCTAGGGTAATAGTACTAAAAAATAAGGCCCAAATATCACTATATGGTATTGCTATTAGTGGAGAAATAACTATTAAAGTCCAAAAGAAAAAAGCTGAGACTACAGATATTTTTTTGCCAAATGTTTTTTTTAGCGAAGAGAATAAAATAAGTAATGACGTATCCAATAACAGCAAGTTTATAATATTAAGAATCTTAGTTAGTGTTATTAATCTAGGGTGCCCTGCAACTATATAAACAAAATGCTCAAAAAACAGCAATAATAACGTATTTGGATAAAAAGAAAAATAGTCTTTTACCCAATAACTATGACCAGCAGCTGCTCTCACTATTATAGAAGGATCCCATGTAGTACTTCCAGCTAGCGACATCACAATCATAAATTGCCAAAGAATCGTAACTAGAAAAAATAGAACTAGAAAAACGCGTTTATTCAATACTATAAATTTTCTTATTTTCTTTGCCAAATAAACGCTCTTTCCCCAATATGTACCTATAAAAGCTATCAGCATTATCAAAACGATACTGATCAACACTATTAGTTTAGAGGATCTTCCAATAATAGTCGGTAAAACCACAATGGCACCTATTATAGATACTACAACTAAAATTACTAGAAAGAAATTAATTATTAGATTACTTAATCGAATTAGCTTCATTCATGCTCTTCCCTCCATCATTTTTTGACTCTCTGATATCATAATTCCAACACATAATGGAACAACTGAAACAATCGGGAAAGCATATCTATATAAAACAACAGGGCCTAGTAAAAATGTTCCTAGTAGGCTTAAAGTTAAAACTATTAGGAAAATATATTTTCTTTCCTTAAAAATAATCATCCACGCTGTAAAGAATAATAAGATAAAAACATTAAAACCAATGCTATCAATCATCGATATTACAGGAATACGCTGGTTTGGATAACTATTAACAAAATTAGTATAGAATTTATATAACGGTTTTAAGGCTTTAGGTGTTGCTACTCTTTCATGATGCCATGCTTTTTCATTTTTGTGTTCTTGCTTAACGTACGATGAATATTCTAAGAAATACTTGTAATAGCTTCTTCGATCCGGATAAGAGGTATCTGGGTACCAATAACCAATAGTCATCTTAGCAAAAGCATTCAAATATTCATTAGGATTTTGTTTTGCTAATTTGAACCATAATTTCCAAAAATTCTGTTTGTTTTTTATATACTGGTCGGAATTAAAACTAGACTTAAGTGGATCAGATAAAGACTGACAATTTTGAGATTCATACATTTTATAATTTGGAATATAAATTCTAACTTGATTTACCTCATCTGAAGTAATATCCAAATTTTTTTGTGACGCAACACTTGAAAGCTGCATAATTGGAATGCTCAAAGATTCACGTACCCTATCCTCTTTATCTATATGCCCATTTAGACTTCTTGTCACGGGGCCATTATAGATAACTGTTCCAAAAAGAATTGCAATACAACTTAATAGCAGCTCTTTTCGAATACTTTTTTGGAAAAGAAATGCGAAAACAAGAGAAAGCGTAATAACATATACGCCTTGATTTTCAAATATTAAATTAATGAGAGCAAATAAAACAAAAATGGTCCAATACTTTAACTTTCCGAACTTTAATAACCAATTTTTTCTTTCTAAATACCACAGGACTAGAATAATAAAACTAGCTGTATAAGGTACATTTTTTGTTACAGAAATCGACATTATGCCTATATATGGTGAAAGGCAAAAAATTACAAAAAAACATATACGAATAGCATAGTTTAAATTTATTTTTCGTAGATATTCTAATACTCGAGAATAAGCAAACGAGAGCCATAAGATTTGTAAAAACGTATAAATAAACAGTCCTTGTGTCTCGCCACCTAAAATATTTCTACCAATTTTTAATACAAAGAAAATTAGTAGTTCCGTATGTGCAAGTGGATGATGAAGATAAATTTCCCTAGTATTTAGATAACTTTGTAATTGGTATCCCGCATCATAGGCGTAATTACCTGGATAGGTAGCAAATAGTTCTATTAGCCAAAATATTATCATACCGAACCAAAGCAACTTCCACGTTTCCCTGCAATTGAAGAATCTTTGAAGGGCATTATTAGTAGAGAAAATAGAATTGAGCTGCGGAAGAGAAAGATATATATAATTAACTATTACAAACAAAAGAGGTAAATTCCCTATCACCTTTATCCATGTCTTTAACGACATGAAATTCACATTATTATACCGATATAAATTTACTCCAATAACTAGTAATATTGAATAAATAGTTGCCAAACATAAAAGAACGAATATTGATCTTCTTGAATTTTTTAAAAAATCAGTTGAACTATACAATTTGTAAATTACAACAAATAGTAAAACGGAACTCCAACTATTTGTATATGATAAACCTTGATTAGGATCTTTAATTAAGTATTGAAAAAACACAACTGCTTCAAAAGAAAGAATAAAAGCTAACAATTTATACAGACTTTTTCTATTTTCTTCTATCATCTATTTTCTTCTATCATTTTTCTTCCTTTCTTTTTTAACTAAGAAAGTCTTTAATTCACTAAAAGGGTGTTGCCGATGCATATAAAATGATCTTAAAAAAGGTATGTACGGCATCATTAACGCAATAATCGACACAAATAATATTCGGTATACAACACCAAAAGCAATGGCTGGTAAATAGCCGAAATGATTATTTACCATTTGAATAACCTTAGGCCATAATTGTACATAATCAAGATCAATTAAGTGGAAACATAATAAAATAAGAGACTGTTCTCCAAAAAATAAAAAGATCCTTTCAAACACCTCTATTACACTAGCAGTTAAGTTTTCTATATACATACTAAACTTCATAACTACTATACTTGACGTTATTCCAACTGGAAGCGCAATATAAATATTCGTTGCATTGACCCCTTCAAAATCAAATAGGTTAAAAAATGCATCCCAAATCCACAATAATAGCAGCATAACTATTACTAACCAATTCACCTTGGATAGAATATTATACTTTTTTATCAAATAACCTGACATGAGAAAGCACTGAGCTATTAACGCAGGTTGTACTGAAAACGGCAAAAAGAAATATTTAGCTGTTTGAACACCTACCAAAGTTAATAATATTATTACCATAACTTTGTATCGTACTTTTATTTTGAGTTTCATAATCAAATTAAAAATTTGATTAGCAATGAACATTGCCATTAAAAACCAAATAGCACCTATAGCTTTTATTTTTATAGATGTATCTGGAATAAAGACATCTCCACCTGCTCCATAAATAGCAGAGAAGAAAAAGTCTCTAAATGATGAACCCCTACTAGGCGCAATTATACTGTTAGGAACCATTCTGTAAAGGAACAATAAGATAAATCCAATCGCAACTGTTGCAATGTAAGGCATTAATAGGTTAAAAAAATTCTTTTTTTCTAGTGTTTTCTGATTTTGCTCATGATATAAATATCCACTTAGGATAAAAAAAATTGGCATATGAAAGGCAAAAAGGAAATTACCCAAATATCCAGGCCAATAGTTGCCTAACGAATGTCCTGCAACAACTGCAATAATAGCAATTCCTCTTGCAATATCAATCCATGCAATTCGTTTGTTTTTTGTATTGGTTTTCATTTAAAATCCATTTCCTTTTAAATTTAGTTTCCTCCAGAAGAAAGCGAAAAATGAAGGAAAGTAATAGTTAAGCCAATAAATTATTTTATCTCGGCTAGGTAAAATATCATTCTTTAAAAAGTCATAACGATACTTTTTTTGATTGTTTCTCAACTCATCCATCAATTTGGGAGAAATTTCTTTTTTATTAGGAGCTAAATAAATATTTCTGAGAATAGAGGTTGAACTCCATAGAATTGATGCATTAATGGCACTCACTACTTTAGGATAATTCATTGGCTCAACAATAAGTTTTATTAAACTATAAGTTTTTAAAACATCTAAGGATTCTTTTTTAAAATCACTACCGTACTTATTAGAATTAATTTGGCTATCAGAATTAACTATATAATGATATTTCACTTCAGGATTTAAGCTAATACGGCTACAATGAGATAAATATTTACAACAGAATAGTAAATCTTCAGCAATCTTAATCCCATTATCAAAGCTAATTTTATTCTCTCTTATAATGGATAATTTAAAAAGTTTATTCCATAAGTATCCTTCATAGCCGGTACTAATAAAAATATCATGTAATGCTTCTTCACGACTTAAGTTTTGCTTTGTACCTAATCCTTTAAAACGAACTATCCCATTTTTTTCTTCTTTGCAGTATCCAACAATTGATAAATCACACTGTTGTTTCTTATATTGATCCAACAATAATTCCAAGTAGTCCTTTTCGACATAGTCATCCGCATCTATAAAAGTCACATATTCCGAATTTGCCAATTCAAGACCTCGATTGCGCGTATCTGAAGCACCAGTATTAGATTTATTAACTACCTCTACTCTGTTATCATCTTTATATTCTAACAACTTATTTAACGTACCGTCTGTTGAACCATCGTTTAATACGATTATTCGATATTTTTCTTCAGTGGTTTGATTAAGTAAGCTATAAAGGCAACGATCAATCGTATTTATTGCATTAAATGCCGGAATAATAATGTTAATTTTCTCTTCCATTTAATTTTCTCTTCCATCTGTTCTTCTCTCTTTTAATATTTTCTTAACTTGATTTACTATTGGTGCACGTAAAACAATTATACAAATGATATAAATCAAGGCACCCAAAGCAACCTGTAATATTAAGTTAGCTATTGTCATATTCATAATATTATCAATTCTTGATACAACTAAATACATAAAAAATCCACTTAAAATATATCGCCATATAGGCGCAAATAACCGTCTACGTCGTATTGTTCCTTGAATATACCATAGCTGAACGGCTGTTACTGAAAATTCAGAAATTACAGTAGCTACTGCCGCACCATTTGCACCGTATCTTGAAATTAAAAAGAGGTTTGTAATAATATTGACTACCGCTCCAACAGTTACTGAAATAGTAAATTCGTGTTCACGATGAATTGGCATTAAATATTGGGTTCCCGTAACATTACTCCACGCAATCATCAAAATAGCAGGTGCTTCTAAAAAGATTACACCCCCAGTCGGCTCGTACTCATGTCCTAAAAACCAAGGTGCAAATTTATAGGCAATCGCCATTAAACCAAACATCATCGGAACTGAAACAGCAGTTACAAAGTCAAATGATTTATATAAACTATCTCTAACCCCTTTAACATCCCCAGAAGCAAACTTATTTGCGATGTGAGGGAGCATTACAGTTCCCGTTGCAGTAACTATTGCTAAGACCAATTTCACAATATTATCTCCAAAATTAAATTGCGAAACCGCTGCTTGCGGTGCCATGCGCCCTAGCATAATCCGATTAACCACTAAGTATATTTGAGTAGTGATTGTTGGAATGAATAATAACAAAGCTGGATAAAAATGTTTTAACGGATGCCATTCTTTAATTTTTACCCATTGAATATTTTGTCGTAAGTATGGCCATAATGTAAGACTACCCGCTAATTGAGCAAATCCTAATAGGAAGATATATTTCGCTAAATCGCCTTGATTACGAACCATAATAAAAATCAAGGCAATCGTAATTAATTTAACAATTGTATTTCTGGAAACAGTTTTCTTGAAATCTTCCATTCCCATAAAATACCACGAAACATCAATCCCGTAAGCAACAATCCATAAAGCTTGTAAGAGAAAATAAACCTTAAATGCGCTACTGAATAATAAAACCGCCAATAAGTATATTATTAGTGCAATTGAACTGGTAAAAATCTGAAGAGACATTATCCCCCAAAAAGTTTTTGACCGATTATATTTATCTCCTCGTTGATAGGCTATTTCTCGGTTACCATACAATGAAATTCCAAGTTGTCCGGCAAGATAGAAAAAAGTTACCCATCCATTCGTATAAGTGTTAATTCCGTTATTATTTGCGCCTAATACCCGTGATACATATGGAGTGGTAATCACTGGTGCCAACATTAATAATATTTGGTATCCCGCATTATATAAATAGTTTTTAATGACCTTCATTTATTCAAATTCTTTATTAACAGCCGTCAATGCTGCATGCAACACCTGATCCATGTTGTAATAACGGTATTGGCCTAACCGACCACCAAAAATAACATTATCAGCCTTTTCATCAGCTAACTTGGTATATTGCTTGTAAAGATCGTTATTCCGTTGATTGTTAATCGGATAGTATGGTTCATCACCACGGTGCCAGTCAGCAGGGTATTCACGAGTGATGATCGTTTTATCCTTATCACCCTTGCCGAACTCAAAGTGTTTATGTTCAATAATCCGTGTGTATGGTGTTTCGGCATCGGTATAGTTAATTACCGCGTTACCTTGATAGTTATCAACATTCTTTTCTTCAGTCTCAAAACGTAAACTTCGGTACTGTAACTCACCCAATTGATAATCAAAGAACTGGTCAATCATCCCAGTAAATACTATTTTCGGATAATCTTCAAGGTACTTAGCCTTTTGATCAAAGAAGTCAACACCAGTCTCAACATCAATTAAGTCACTATCAAGCATCTTCTCAACGATCTGAGTGTAACCTCCAATTGGAATCCCTTGGTAGGTATCATTAAAGTAGTTGTTATCATAGACCAAACGGACTGGCAGGCGTCGAATGATAAAAGCTGGCAACTCGGTAGCCTTTTGTCCCCATTGCTTTTCGGTATAGCCTTTGATCAACTTTTCATAGATATCACGACCAATAAGTGAAATAGCTTGTTCTTCAAGGTTCTTTGGTTCCTTGCCAGCCATTGCTTGTCGTTGCTCATTAATCTTAGCCATTGCTTCTTCTGGCGTACGAACTCCCCACATTTCACTGAACGTATTCATATTAAATGGCAGGTTATACATATGCCCCTTGTAGTTAGCCACAGGACTATTCGTATAGCGGTTAAATTCCGCAAATTGATTAACGTATTCCCAAACTTCTTTATTAGATGTATGGAAAATATGGGCACCATATTGGTGGACTTGAATTCCGTCTACTTCCTTTGTATAGATATTACCAGCGATGTGATCGCGCTTTTCAATTACCTTAACGCGCTTACCTCGCTTAGCAGCTTCGTAGGCAAAAGTAGCACCAAAAAGTCCAGCACCTACTACTAGATAGTCATAATTATTCATCTACGACCCAACTTTCATAATTTTTTCTACTGCTTTATTAAAATTTAATAAATACACCTCAGGCATAAATTTTTTTGAAGTTTTTTGAATCATTAATGGTGTAGGCATTTTTTTATTATCAATAATTTTTTGTATTATTTTTGTTAATTTTTTACTATTCCCTGATGGATAAAGTTCTCCATTATAATTATTAATTATATCTTCAGGGCCTGTACTAATATCAGCACTAATGCAATAAACTCCGTGAGAGATAGCTTCGCAAAGAACCATTGGTAATCCTTCATATTTAGAAGTTAATATTAGTGCAGTTGCTCTATTTATTACAGACCATGGCTTTTTAACAAAGCCATGCCATATTATATTTTTATCTACTCCCAATTTTCTTGCATACTCTTTTACTGGCGTCGCTTGAGAAGTATTCCCATATATATCTAGTTTTAGCTCCCCTTTTACACCAGATAATGCATTTAATAATTCTCGTAAATTTTTTTGGCCATCTAGCATTACTCTACCAATATAAAGAAAATGTGGAGTGCTTTGTGGCCTGTTAATCAAACGTAAATTAGTTGTTATCGGATTAAAAATTAAGAAAATCCTATTTGAACTAATTCCACGTTTTTTAAGCTGTTCTTTTATCCCAGAACTAATAGCTAAATAGTAATCTGCAGAGTTTAAAAATATATGCTTAATAGGCTTTTGATCAATCGAATAGTGATACCAGGCAATCACAGGTGTCTTCCTTTTTAATAGCTTTAAACTCTTTTTGGCTAAATACCAAATCACTGGATTAGTTGATATAACAAAATCAGGATTTTCTTTTCTCAAATAGTTAAAGATATTAAGCGGCATAATCGTTAACGCATATAAATCACGTAAAAATCTTCGCTTACTAATCCACTTAATATCTATTTTTACGTTTTCTGCCCAGCTATAATCAAAGCTTCCACCAATAGAGTATACTTTTAACTCAAAAGCTTGTTCTGACATTAAACGTGCCTTAAACAAATTTTTTATAACCGTTTCTGTTCCACCAAATCCAGTCATAAATGGTACAATTATGATCCCTTTTTTCATTTACCAAATAATTGCTTCGATGTTTGCAATAGCTTTTTTTATATGATTACCATTTCTTAAGTCATTTGAAAAAGATAACGCATTTTTCTTGACTAAACTAAAATCACTCTGGGTTATACTACTTAATAACCCTGGTAATTCATAAAGGCTACTAATAGTATATCCTAGCTTATTTTTAGAAATAATGCTTGCTATCGCAGCTTTATTCCAAACAATAATTGGAATACCCGTACTTAAATAAAGTGATGCCTTATGTGGACAATTATACTGTAAATATTCACCATACATTCCATTGCACTCTTCAGCACTAGAGCCATCCCAAATCAAACCAAAGTTTTCTGTTAAATGGGCAGGCAATTCTTCAGGAGAATAAACTCCCTTATATTTAACATCGTTATCCGTCACTCCACTAAAATTTGGTCCATAAACATCCAATGAAATCTTTGCTGGAACTTTAGACAAAAATTGAGCCTTTTTTAAATTTCCAGCAAAACAAAGTGTCTTTGTATATTGATAATTATTGTTAACAGATTGAGGATTTAAATAATCAAATAATCCTAATATAACCATCGGAGTTGTAATTCCATTATCTTTAATCCACTTTGCCATTGTATTATTATGAACTATCAGGCCATCAACTTGTTTTAACCAATTAATTTCCTCCGGTTTATACGTTGGATCATCCTTATAAGATCTTAGAGATTCTAAATCATGAATAATCAAAATTAATTTTGCCTTTGTATAAGCACGAATATCTCTAATAAACGCATTCATTAAGGCTCGTGAATAGGTTGGAAATTGAAAGAAAATTTCATCTGCTTGTAAATTTTTCATTAATCTAGGAATATTCCAATTGATATATTTAAATTTTAATAATTTTGAATGCCAGTTAAATCTTAAATTAATTACTTGAAATCCCTCTTTTTTTAAAATCTTATCAATATCTGTTTTAGCTTTAGGACCAGCATTATTTTTATCAATTTCATTAACAGAAATAATTACTCTCTTTTTTTCATTAGGCACTCATTTTAAATTAAATTCTTTAGACGTAATAAAAACAAAGGAAATAATTAAACCAACTAAGCCCCCCAAGGCAACTCCGACAGCTACATGCTTTTTTATTGAAGGAGATGTCTTACTTGAAGTATCACTTTTCGTTGCTTTATCAACAATTCTTACATTTTCTACACCTGGCTGTACCTTAGGCAATTCTTTGACAAAGGCTTTAGCAGATGCATTTGCGATTGTTACAGAATCTTCTTTGGATTTTGTAGTTGCTTCTAATGTAAGTACTAATGATTGTGGTTGAGTTTTAGCATCAATCGCACTATTTATATCATTTTGTGAATAATCTTTTTTCATTTTTGAAGAAAGATACTGCCGAGCTTCTTTAGAAACAGTCATATTCTTTGCAATTTCTTCATATGTTGGCATCATACTTAAATCTGCATTGACGATATTGTCCTGACTCTTATTATCATTAATCTTTAAGTCATGGGAAATGACAATATTAGTTTTAGCAGTATACGTTGTTGATTGATGTCTTTTTGCACGAATCCCCATTATTCCTCCTCCAAGGATCGCCAAAACTATAATTATAAGTAAACTCTTCCAAAAATTTCTATATAAAGTTTCAGATTTCACTCACGATTTTCCTCCAATAATGTTCTTAGACTTGTCTTTTGCATAAACCTCTGCTAATAGCGCGATCAAAAACGGATCATAACTAACATCAAGAAGCCTTTGTTCTACAACTGCGCTAATGGATATAACTACTAAAACTGTCGCAAGAGCATATTTCTCATTGCTAATTGACCGAAACGAGATAAACGTCATTATTCCTAAAACAATTAAAAGTGCAATTATTCCATATAAAATCATAATCCGAATATATGATGAGTCAATAAAAAAATATTTACTTTGATTTGTCATAAACATTCTCATCCCAGTTGTTCCTCCCCAACTATGTTCAACCATATGTTGCCCAAAGATGGAAAAACCATACTGCTCAAATCCCTTTTTTCCAAGAGCTAACCTACCGGATAATAAGCTATTTATCTTTTCTAGAATTAAATTAGATTTATTGTAGAAGTAGGTTATTAAAAAAATTATATATGCTGATAATATTGGAACTGACCAGTAGTAATTAGCTATCTTTTTTGCAAACTTCTTTCCTCGTTGTGCCGCTTTACCTATTATCATAACAGGAATTAATAATAGGAGTGATACGGCACTTAAACGAGCATCACAAAAGTAAATAAGTAGATATGCAAGTAAACAAAATACAAAATAGCTTTTTATTGATATTTTCTCAAAGAATAAATAACAGTATGCTAAAACAAAATATAAAACATGTGCAGCAAAGTCTGTTGGGTAAACAACACCAAATGATTGTCTAATTGTTCCAGTGGTTTGTCCTCTGCGATAAACCAAATTCTGAATTACACCGGTTAATGAGCTGAATACAGCAAGTGTTAATATAATTATTCCTACATAAAAGTACAAATAAATAATTCTATCAAAGTTTACTCCTCTAGCACCAAGAATAAAAATTCCCATTGAAAATAGCATAAAATCTGAGGAAGTTCGCCATGTAAGTACTAAAAAGCCTAAAACAAATATATCTATAAGGAAATTTTTTATTGTTTGTTGATCAATAAAAAATAATTTAAAAATTATCATCCCCAATGCAATATACGAAAACATATGAAACGTATTTTTAGCGAAAAAATCCATAAAAGTTGTAAATTGTAAGAAAAAATCAGTGAAATAAAATACAAATGCAACTTCATAAATTAATTGGCCATTTATATAGAATTTATTTATTTTTAAATTATTCACCTAATACGCGCCATCACGCTTAAAAATACTAATAATGTTCTTAAACATTATCTTTGTATCAAAAGCAAGTGAAGCCTTATCAACATACTCTAACTCGACATCACAGCGTTCTGGATATGGAATGTTGCTCCGACCACTCGATTGCCACAATCCCATTGCACCTGGTTTTACTGATAAAAACTTATCAACCCGATCACCATATTCTTCAAGTTCTTTTTTTACAATAGGTCGGGGGCCAATAATGCTCATATCGCCACGCAAGATATTGATAAACTGTGGAATTTCATCAATTGATGTTTTTCGTAACCACCGACCTAAACGGGTAATCCGTGGGTCTTCTTCTGGCTCCAGTTTATAGTTATTGGCAACATATTTATCATACATTTCTGGATCATTTTCTAAAATCTTATCCGCATTCACAATCATTGACCGAAACTTATAAATCTTAAATGGTTTGCCATGCCAACCAATTCGTTCCTGCTTATAAAATAATGGACCTTTGTTATCACCAAACCGATTCATTATAAAAATAGTCAGAAAGACTGGACTAAAACCAATCATTGCTAATGACGACAGCGTAATATCAAAGAACCTTTTCCAGAAAAGGTATCCCTTTGATTGTTGTTTAATTTTTACCTTCTCATTCATCTACTTTTTCTCTTTAATAATATAGATCGGTCGCTTCTTTGTTTGCATGTAAATACGACCAATATACCGACCAATTATTCCTAAACATAATAACTGAATGCCGCCTAAGAATAAAATAATACAAACCATCGATGCCCAGCCAAAGGCACTACTGGATGGTTCTACAATCTTCCTAATTAAAACAACAACCATTCCGATAACTGAAACAAAAGCCGTAAATCCGCCAATCCACGTAGCAATCGCTAATGGTGCTTCAGAAAAATCAGTAATTCCATCAATCGCATACTTAAACAGTTTCCAAGTCGACCAATCAGTCGTTCCAGCAACTCGCTCAACATTTTTATAAGGAAGGTACTTAGTCTTAAAACCAACCCAGTTAAAAATTCCTTTCGAAAAACGATTATACTCCGTCAATGACAATACTGCATTAACCATCTGCCGAGTCATCATCCGATAATCACGGGCCCCTGAGACAATCTTCGTATCAGAAATCTTGTTAATGACATTATAGAACTGATCTGAAAGGAAAGACTTAAACTTCGCCTCTCCTTTTCGATCAGTCCGCCGCATTCCCACACAGTCATACTCGCCAGTTGAAATATCCTGATACATCTCAGGCAAATATTCTGGCGGATCCTGTAAGTCGGCATCCATTACAACTACGTAATCCCCAGTGGCTGCCTGTAACCCAGCGTACAGTCCTGCTTCCTTTCCAAAATTACGGGAAAAAGAAACATAGTGAACCCGCTCTGGATCTTGTTTATGCAACTTTCGCATTTCAGCTAATGTGCCATCACTCGATCCATCATTGACAAACCAATATTCTGTTTCTACTGGCATCTGTTTAACCACTTTTTTAACTGCCGGGTAAAAAAGTGGAATAGTTTCTTCCTCATTATAACAAGGAACAACTATTGACAATTTTGGCATTTAATGTTCACCATGGCCGGTGACTTTACGTTTTAAGAACTTCGCAATCTTTAATGGCCAGTTTTGCTTTTCAAGAAATACCCGGTTAACCTCCACTGTCTTGTATTGCGGATTAGTCAACAACCAAGTATCGAGTAAAAGCTCACTCAAAAAACCAAACACCCGTTGCTCATATGGTGTGTAGTCAGAATAATCAACTTTTTTCTCAACTTCGCCTAAAACATCAAACAGCCAGGTACAATATTCGTCCAACGGCTGCTTCTTCATAATCATCATGTTGAAATAATGAGCCGATGTCTGTTTCATTACCTTTTCAAAAGCAGGTAAGTACTGGGGATATTTCTCCTTTAACACCTGCCGCGTAATTTCAAGCGGTGCGTGCTCATGAACATGGAGGTAATGTGATTCATTTGTTTCGATATAGTAATGCCGCTTCTTTGGCAAGATTACATCAGCATCTTTCAACAACTCTTCAACTTGTTCATGATTGAGGAGAGTTGAAAGATCCTTTGAGTGTCCCATCGTTAAGTAACGACGGTAGTGGACTAATCCTAACGCATCCACATCAAGATTTTTCCATCCCCAGTACAAAGCTGTTAATTCATTGTAGTGCGGATTCTTTTTTGAAATATTATCTCCGGTGTTATCACCCTGAAATGTATGGTTAACAGTCGGGTGAATCTCTTTACCAACAAAAACTGGTAAATATATTGGATCATCTGGCATCCGATAATTTTTATGGACAGCCACTAAGATTTTAATATTCACTTATTGGAAATCTTGCGTAGCTAACCAGCTTTGGACATCGTCAAGGTCAAAACCCTTATGATACATTGCCTGCTTAAAATGCTGCTCACGCTCGTAGCCTTGGTAACGGCGAGTCCGATGCCATTGCTTCGCTGCTTCTTTTGCTAAAAGGTCGTTCTCTTGCTCCAGATCAGGTTGTGGAACAACTTCATCCTTAATCATTTCATACACACTACTAGAGAAGCCTTTTGTCATAACCCCCTGTTTTACTTTTTGTTCTCGTCGCCGCTCTGGCTGGTTTCGATAACGGCGAAATAACTTTCCAGCTAACTTTTTTGCCAATTCTGCTTGAACTTCGGGAGTAAATTGCGTTAAAGCATCATCAATATCGTTTTCGCCAATCCCTTTTTGTCGTAAGTATTGACGAATTACCCTAGGGCCCTTTAAGTCTGTATTAATCATCGTGCGGACATAGGAAGCTGCATAGGCATGATCATCGATTAACTGTTGACCGCGCAGCTTTTTCAAGATTGGCTCAACAAACTCTTCTGGCGTATCAATTTCTTTTAGCTTCTTAATGATATCGCTTTCCGTCCGCATCTGGTAAGAAAGGTAATCAAGCATCCGAGAATATGCCTTTGCTTGCTGATCAGCAGTCGCAATGGCTGCGATTTGCTTTTCATCTAGCTCGGTTCCCTTCATCAAACGGAACTGAATCAAAACACTTTCTGCAACCGGAAAAGCATACTTACCATCAAGGTATATGTTATATCGACCCTTCCGTTTTTGTGCCTCAATTTTCGAAATTTTTGCCATTTAGTTGTTCAATGCGACTTGACTAGTAACGATAATATCTGTATCAAGGCATTTTTCAGCAGTAAGCATTTCAATTGCTGCACTAAATTGTGCTACCTGCTCATTAGTGACTTCCTCAATAATGTTGTTAAAGGGATGTTTAACGCCCTTGGGATGTTCACTGTTAGTGAGGGTGAGTTGAATTTTAGCGGACTTGAAATTACGAACCATTTGCATTTACTTTTGTTCGTCGTTAAAGATAACGGTAGAAACAGTATCAATGTATTTTGCAGAAAGAGGTTGCTGATAAATATCTTCGCCTTCTTTAGTAAAAAGGTGGGTTTGTGCAATTTCTTGCATTGCCTTCCGAACGGTTTCGGCATCAAGATCACCACTGGCATAGTTCAACTTTAATGAATGCTTTTTACCAAGACTACCCTTGAAAGTTAAGCTTAATGTACGCATCTAGCCTCCATTTTTGTTTGTACTCTTTCTTTCTACCAGTTGCCAAAAGTGTTTCTTGGCGTGCAATTCACCTTCATGGCATTCTTGCAAAGCAGCATTGAGAGCCGCCCCCAGCATGATGATATAGCCAGAAAAGTCAAGCCATACCATCATGGCAATAAAAGCTCCAATTGTCTTGTAGGAAATTACCCCGTGACTAAATAATAAGGTATAGAACGAGAATAAACGTGATAATCCCATCCATAACAAAGACGCCAAGAATGACCCAGCAAGTGCATAGCGCAACCGAACCTTCGCATTAGGAACAAAGTAATACAAAAGAGCAAGAGCAATAAATAAGACGCCAAATGTTACTGGCCATCTTAATGAGCTAAACAATAAAATGTAGTCACGCCGAAAATTAAAAATCGGCTGAATACTCTTTAGGACTTGTTCACCAAAACCGTACAAAATAATAATAATAAAAATAATTACCAATAATACAATCATCCAAATAAACGAGACGATTCGGTTCATCACCGGATTCTGATTTTCCGCAATCCCATACGCATGATTAACGCTGCGTTGAAAAGCGGCAATTCCCTGACTGGTCGACCAAAGAGCAATCAAGGCCCCAGTTGTCAGGATACCACCACTCCCTCGCCGTAAAAAATCATAGATTAACGGCTGGATAAAGCTATAGACAGATTCAGGAATTGCAGTTGAAAGGTAGGCTAAAATCGTCTTAGCATCAATTCCAATCATTGGTAATAAATTTCCTACTACCATCACGGCCGGAAAAATAGATAGCAAAGTATAGTAAGCTAAGACAGCAGCAGAACTTGAAATCTGGGCCATTGTAATATGTTGGATTAATAACGCAATAAAAGTCTTCCCTTTGCCCGGTTCCTTGTCCATGGCTGGGAGAAAACTTTTGTTTTCTCTCAGCCTCAATTACTTATTATGAATAATAGTAAGATAACGTGGAACTAGCTTCGCGTCGCCACAAGGCTCGAGTCTAAGTACGAACGATAATCAGCCCGTGCCGTGCTAATCATCGTTCTAGCTTAGCCCACCGCCTTGTCGAGAAGGTTATTTCCCACTTTTACCCTTCAACATGGTGACGCTTTGCGGAAATTTGATAGAAGACCAACGCAACGATTGCAAAGAAGATTGGTCCAGCAAGTGTCCAGAAAGCTGTTTGATAATCTTTTTGTAATAGTGGTTGAACAAACGTAAAGACGATTCCGACAATTAAAATCAATTCAACGAAACATACTAATACATCCGTCCAGAAACGGTTCTTAAAGACAACGAATGGCCGGTCAAGGTCCTTCTTTGCCTTAAAGAATGGGAAAGCCCCGATCAAGAAAACATATGGGAAACAAGTTGAAACGTTCGCCATATCAGTCAAAATCAAGTAGAACTGTTGAGCAGCATTTCCACCAAAGGCAACCAAGAAAACAATAATTGAAACAATAATTGCTTGAAGCCACATTGCATTTGCAGGCATCCCCGCCTTGTTAAGTTTCGTAAGTTTCTTTGGCCATAATTCTGGATTAGAACCAAGAATGAAGGCCTTGATTGGGGAGTAAAGCAGAATAAACAACGCGCCCAAAAAGCCAAGGGTCTGTGCAAAGGCAACGATCCGCGTCATGATAAGTCCAAAAGTAAGGGCAGCACCGTGCGACCATCCAAGCGTATCCCCCATGGTAACCCCTAATTGATTAAAGACAACATAGGTAACATTACCAAGGTTAACGCTGCTCTTAGTCAAAGTTTGTTGATAATTTACTGACCAACCGAGCATGAAAATCATTAAGACATAAGTACCAATTGTAAAGATACTTGCGATGATCAATCCACGAGGGAATGTCTTTTCCGGATTTTTCATACTATCAGTAACAGACCCTAATGATTCCATTCCACCGTAAGCAAAAATAGCATAAACAACAAACGAAATAATGGCAATTGGTGTCTGGAATTGTGGATTAGGTGATGTAATGAAAGTTGAAGCACCATGAATTGGTTGCTTTAAGATTCCCTTATCGGCGACTAAAACAATAACACTGACAATAACAAAGATAATGTTAACAACAATTGTAAAAATACCACCAAGTGAACCAACTTTAGCAATGGCGGTCATTCCCCGTGAACTGCACCAAGTTGTTCCAAGAATCAACAGAATCCCAAGGACCCCAATCAATTGAGTCGAAGTCAGACCAAATGCATGCCATTGTTGGGTAGTATCCTTACCAAAAAGCAACGCAGAAAAAGTAATCCAAATCCGTGATGCTGTTGATACCATCCATACAATCCAAGATGCTAGCCATACGAAAGTACCGACAAAGGCGATTCGTTCACCAACTGAACCGGCAAGCCAGGAATAAATGCCCCCTTTAGCATCCTTAAATGTGGAACCGTACTCTGCCATCATCAAGCCACAGGGAAAGAAGAAACAAATCCCTGCTAATGCGTACCAAATAATACTACCGTAACCCATTTGTAAGTAGGCGTTTGAAACATTCCCAAAACCAAAAATGGCGGTAATGATCATCGTCACTAGTCCAAAGGTAGTAATCATCTTTTTATTACTACTCTGTTCGTCCAATTAATTAATTGAAATTGTTCCGTTGATTACTAATACTAAAGAAATAACCGCAAAGACAGCGATAATCCCCATTGCCCATTTTTCCTTTACTGTGATTGAGTGATGGAATTCCTTGCATGCTTGGACGTAAAAGAAGAATCCAGGAATAAAACCGACTGAAACGACCATTATTTCTTTCCAGCCAGAGAGAACCATTGCCATCAGTTCAAAGAGAGTGGCGATTAGTCCAATAACAAATTGTCCCCATTCTTGGTGTTGCCAACTGTACATCATCTGGTAAATGCCAACAAGGAGGTAACAGATCAAAATCGCAGCCGTACAAAGCGTATATGCAAAGTTGTAAGCATAGGTAGTGAAAAGTAAAGAGAAGAGGAAGATTGATTGAAGAACCCCGGTGATTATTAATGCCCGTGTTGGCGCTTTTTTGTCATTTAGCTTACCCCATGATGTTGGAAGGGTTTCATCATTAGCCATTAGCATTAATGATTCAGCTGGTAGCATTGTCCACGAGAGCCACGAAACTAATACTGAGATGATCAATCCAATACTGATCAGAGCGGCACCCCATGTTCCAACCAGATGTTGCATGATAGCACCAAGCGCCGGTTGACCACCAGCTGCTAACTGGGCGCGGGTCATTACCCCGTATGGCAGAATAGAAACCACAATGTAGATAACGAGTAGGCTTATAAGACCGAAGATGGAAGCCCGTTCAGCATCAGTCCGTGTTTTGGCACGACTAGAAAGAACCGAGGCACCTTCAACGCCGACAAATAGCCACATCATTACCATAATTGAGGCCTTTACTTGGTCATAGATTGAACCAGTTTCGATTTTTGAACTGAGATTCTGTGTTACATTGCCCCAGAAATCAGCAGTAAAAATCTTAGCTTTAAAACCAAGAATCACACAGATAACAAAGACGACTAATGGAATAATCTTGCAGATTGTCCCAATTGAATTGATGAAAGCCGCTGATTCGATCCCTCGATTTACCAAGAATGTCAAAACCCAGGTTAAAATAATTGCAACAATAATTGAGAATAAGTTTTGACCATTGGCAAATAGGCTGGGGAAAAACGTTCCAAGGGCGCTCATCATAATCGTCGCAAAAGCAATATTGCCGAGCCACGCTGAAAGCCAGTATGCCCAACCAGAAATAAATTCGCCCAGCGGACCAAAAGCAGCTGCCGCATAGCTGAAAATCCCTGAATCAAGGCCTGGCCGCTTTTGCGAAAGATTAGTTAGGGAGAGAACTAAAGTCAAGACGCCAATCCCTACTATTATCCAGGCAATGATTGCTGGTCCGGGAGCCGCCGCGGTAGCTAAATCACTGGTAATTCCAAATACTCCCGAACCAATTGTTGATCCCACGATTAAAAGGGTTAGTTCCGTCGTATTAATACCTTTTTTCTCACTCATCTAATCATATTGATGCATATACTTTGAAAGCCGCTTTAAGCCTTCTTTTAAGGTTGCCTCTGGTGCGCAGTAGCCGAGGCGAACGTGGCTCGGAGTATCAAAAGCATCGCCGGGCACGAGGAGAACTCCTTCGTCATGAAGCAAGTTTTCACAGAAGGTATGAATATCAACTGGCACATTAAGCTTTGGGAAGGAAGTGGAGACTGCTTGTGGCATGATGACACTTGCTCGGTCTTCATGATCAATCCAATCCTTATAAATGGCGAGGTTGCCAAGAACTAACTTCCGGTTCCGGGCGAGAACTTGATCACGGTGGCGTAAAACATAGGTAGCGAGCTGGTCGTTAAAGACTCCTCCACAGATCATGGTGTAGTCACGGAACTTACGGAAGATATCGGCAACTTCAGCGTTAGTCGCGGTCCAACCGATTCGAACTCCTGGAACTGAATAAGTCTTCGAAAGAGAATTAGTAGAGATTCCTTTATCGTAAAGATCAATAATCTGCGCAAATATTTCGGGGTGATCGAGGGGCAAGTAGACTTCATCAACAAGAACATAAGCATCGACTGACTTAGCAATTTCAACAACTTGTTCGAGAAACTCTTTATCAAGAACCGTTCCCGTTGGATTATTCGCGTTGTTTAGACAAATCATTTTAGTATTAGGTTTGACCAGCGCTTTTAGGTCATCGATTCGTGGGTACCAGTCATCTTCTTCATGAATATGCCAGTAATCAACATCTGCACCTAATGATTTAGGAATGTCGTAGAGTTGTTGGTAAGAAGGGTATTCGGCAATTACATGATCACCGGGATTGATCAAGGCATAGAGAGCTAAAATATTTGCTCCTGTGGCACCATTTGTTTGCAAGATATTTTCCGGATCAACATGGTGATATAGTTTAGCAACTTCTTCTTTGAACTCGGGTGATCCTTCAATCCACCCGTAGTTCATTTGCTGCTTATCAAGCATCTCATAAAACTCTTCACCATTGTTACCATCTAAATTTAAGAGATCGTGCATACTCAAAGAGGCGATTGTACTTTGTGAAATATCATAAGTCGCGCTCTTTTCCCACCTATTTAGCCATGCTTCGACACCAAAATGTGCTATTTCTACCATTTAATTTTCAAACTGCTTAGCAACCTTTTCTGCGATCTCACGGTAATGGTCTAAGTACTTAGCATAATTATCATCGTACATGTAATCAGCATCTGCTTCTGGATCTTGAGACGTCAAAATCTTCGGACCATCATTCGTAATAACTAAGGTATGTTCGTATTGGCAACTCCAACCACCATCAGCAGTCTTGGCAAGCCAACCACTTGGATCACTGGTATCAGCTTCCCACGTACCGGTGTTAATCATTGGTTCAACAGTAATGGTCATCCCATTACGAAGACGGATTCCTTGACCGTGTTCGCCGTAGTGAGGCACCATTGGATCTTCATGCATTGTTGGTTGAATACCGTGACCAACAAATTCACGGACATCCCCATAGCCATTCTCATCTTCTGTGTAGTGTTGAATCACCGCACCAATATCACCAATCCGGTTACCAGGAACACATTGGTCAATTCCCATAAACAGTGACTTCTTAGTAACGTCCATTAACTTTTGGATTTCAGGGGAAACTTCTCCTACCGCATAGCTCCAGCAAGAATCACTGAAAGCACCGTCGACACTGACAACCGTATCAACCTTTACTAAGTCGCCCTTCTTTAAGATTAACTTCTTACGAGGGAATCCGTGACAAATTTCATCATTAACACTAACACAGGTAGCGTACTTGTATCCTTCAAAGCCAATTTGTTCAGCTTTAGCTCCAGCAGCCTTGAAGTACTCCCGAGCGAATTCTTCGATCTTCCAGCTTGAGATGCCTGGCTTAATAATTTTACGAAGGCCAAGGTGCATTGCTGCTAAGGCTGCCCCGGCCTTTTCCATTGCATCGATTTCTCGAGGTGATTTTAAACTAATCATTTAATCATTCAGTTTAGCCGCCTTTTCTACTAATTGCTTAGCGAAGGCATCGAGCTTTTGAATGTCTTCTTCATCTGGTGCGAGGTTGATTTTAACATTTTCAGCGCCCTTAGTTGCCCCTGTCTTGGCAAGGGCATCCCCAAATTTATCGACGGCGACACAGAAGTCATCCCCATAGAAAGTATCACCAGAGCCGGCAACTCCGTAAACTTTGCCTGCTAGTTGTTCTTCTTGCAAGTCTTCATAAAAGTCAATTCCTTCTTCTGGAAGAGCTCCCTCATCGTAAGTGTAAGGACAGATCACACAAATATCAGCTTCTTCAAAGTCAGCTGGATCAGCCATTGTCATTTCAACTTCATCGACTTCTACTCCTAAATCTTCAAGAGCGTCAGTAATAATGTCCGCAACGTCTTCATTATTACCGGTAATGGTTGCGTATACTACAAGTGCTTTTGCCATTTATTTATCTGCAATATCACGGTTATCTTTGAAGATTAACCACTTTGAGAAAATATAATTAGCAATTACCACAATGACATTATCAATAAATTTAACGATAAATTGTTGGAGAGGTGTATCGAATTTCAAAACTTTGATACCTACATACGTAATTATTAAATCGATAAATAAAGTCAATCCACGATAAAAGAAAAATCGGAAAATTTCAACAATAAAGTCACTAACGGTAGTGTAATGGGAACCAAATACCCAGACTTTATTGGTAAAATAAGCAACTAATACGGATGCAAACCACGCAATTACAGTTGCAAGGGCAACATTCCAGTGAAGTCCCGGACTCAAAATCTGGAATACTGCTAAGTTAACCACCGTTGTGACAACGCCCCAGAAAAGGTAGGCAATGATTGACTTATATTTTACCCACAGATCCTTAATCATTCATTTAAAGTATAGGTATTGTCGTGAAAGGGTGACGGTATAAGTTTTCGCTTCATTAGAAGAGGTTACGAGTGCTTGATCGTTTTCAAGTTTAACGTGACCGTCAGCAATTGCTGTATAAGCTTCTAATATTTTTTCAATTGGTGGGAATTTTTTCATCATTTAGTTTGCTTTAGGTGATCGTAATGATCCACGTTTAACGATAATTGGTAATTGCTTTAGGGCATTGTAAACATGATGAAGTTCCGTCTCTGCTTTCTTCTTATCAATTCCTTTAGCAGTCATAACAGCATCAGCAGCTTGCGCATAATTACGCTTATATTCTTGATTGATTTTATTCCAATCAACTCCAGCAAATTGTTGAGCTAATTCCTTATCATAAGGTAACTTTCCTTGAAGCATTTATTGTTGTGATAAGTATTTTTCAACAATTTTAAGAATCTTTTCGCTTGCGTGCCCATCTCCAAATAGTACTTCCGCTAGTTCCATTTGCCGATACTTCTTCTCATCATTTAACAATTCAAAAACCGCTTGTTGAATCGTTGTCGGATCAGTACCAACAATTTTTACGCCCCCTAGGCTGACCGCTTCTTGACGTTCTGTTTCATCACGTAAAAGCAAAAGAGGGCGATGCAATGCTGGAGCTTCTTCCTGCAAACCGCCTGAATCAGTTAACAGAATCGAACTCCGGGCAGCAATATTTAAGAAATCATGATGATTTAATGGTGTAATAAGATGAATCCGGTCATGATCTCCTAAAATATCATTAGCCAGTAATTCTTCTTCTGGATGAGGATAGACAGGAAATATCAGGTCAAGATTGTTGTTAGTTTCCACAATATCACGCATTGTATGGAAAACACGCTTCATGGGGGCGCCGAGGTTATCTTTGCGCCGCATTGTCATTAATAAAATCCGATTATCTGCTGGGATGGACTGCAGTAAAGGATGCGTAAAATCTTCTTGTAAATTATGCTTCACGCTATCAATTGAAGTATTTCCAGTAACATAGATTCGTTTTGCTGGATGGTGCTCTTGCAATAAATTATCGCGGGCACTTGTCGTTGGCGCAAAATAAAGGTCTGCTAGATTATCTGTAAGGCGCCGATGCATTTCATCAGGGAATGGCGAATACCGTTCATAAGTACGCAAACCAGCTTCAACATGGCCAAGTGAAATATGATGATAAAAACTAATCAAACTGGCAGCCAAACTTGTAGTAGCATCACCAGCCACAAGGATCATATCTGGTTGTCCAGCATTAATCACATTATTTAAGTTATGCAACAGTTGGCTCAATAGTTCAACTTCATTTGTACTTGTTACGTTCGATGAATCAACACTGAAATCAATTTGGAAATTCAAATATGCCAACGTGTCGTTTAATAATTGTGAATTTCCCGTTGCAACAAGAACTGGTTGCCAGGTCGCAGGATTTTGATGCATCAATCTAATGATCGGCGCCAACTTCAAAACCTCAGCCCGCGTACCAAACAAAAACATAATCTTATATGGTGGCTGCATTGATCCCATCCGGATTTGAACCGGAATCGACCGCTTAGGAGGCGGATGTACTATCCAATTATACTATAGGACCTTAGTTTTCGTTATTTTTACGACGATGCTTCAAACGAATTCCTTTATTTTTGCGATTCTTTTTCTTTCGCCGTTTCTTTGGCTTAGAGAATCCACTGAGAGTTTGATTCATCTTTTTATGGGTTTCCCCACTTAATTGTTCTTTTTGCAAGTGACGACTAGCCTGCTGTTTGATTGAAACCACCCGTTGACCCTCTTCTGGTTTCTGGTTGGTTAATTTATTATCACCAATGTAGAGCTTAGTTAGTTCATAGTCACTATCAGCAAGCAACTTCTTAAGGTCACGAATATCATGATCATCACCTAAACTAAGTGCTAATCCTGGTTCTCCTTGTCGCCCAGTACGACCAACCCGATGAATATAAGTATTGAGCGATGTCGGCAAGTCAAAGTTAATAACAGCAGGCAATTTAGGAATATCAATGCCCCGGGCTGCCAAATCCGTTGTCAACAATAACTTGATTTGTCGCTTCCGAAACATCCGCATTGCTTTTTCACGTTGTACTTGTTTCTGTCTACCACCCAAGGTATCTACCGGAACATGTTCGTGTCGCAACCGACTTGCAGCATAGTTAAGGGTGCGGGTACTGTTGAAGAAGACAAGCGCCCGAAAATCTTTAATACTTGTCAGCCGACGTAAAGTTGCTGTTTTTTGCGCATTGGTTCGTGCACTTAAGTAACCATGTTCTACCGGTCCCTGAGAAGTATCCTCATCACGAACATCAATAGTTTCAATATCGCGACCAAACATCACATTCAATTCATCCAGAACAGGAGATTTGGTAGCAGAAAAGAATGCTAGTTGAGTAGATAACGGGGTCGCACGCTCAATATCTTCTACGACAGCTAAAGTATCGTCTTGAAGCATGTCATCAGCTTCATCAATAACCATTGTCATTAAATGGCCGAGTTTTAAGTGATGGTTATCAAGCATATGGAGTACCCGTCCAGGTGTCCCTACTACGACATCAGGGTGTTGGTGTAAATTCATAACTTGTCGCCGTAAATTTGCCCCCCCTGTCAGGGATTGAACGCTAACGCCAATTAAAGTTGCCCATTCACGGATTACCTTGGTTGTTTGAATTGCCAATTCTTGTGAAGGTGCGAGAACCAATAATTGAGTTCCCTCGCCTGGCATAATCTTAGGCAAGAGTGGCAACGTAAAGGCTAGGGTCTTACCAGAGCCAGTCGGTGCTATTCCAAGGACAGATTGGTCAGTTTTTAATGCCGGCGCAACTGCTTTTTGGATTGCAGTTGGTTGCTTGTATTTTTCATCAAAGTGTTTTTGAAATTGTTCGATCAACTATTCTTGATCGTTATCAGATGGGAAAACTAGTTGAGCAGATTGACGAAGGGAGTACATAACTGAGTTGACCGTCTTAGATAATTCTAACCAATGCTTGTACTTCTTCATTTCTTCTTCATCATCAGGATTGTTAAAGAGGTCTGCGAAATCATTCATTTCATCAGTCATTGAGTTTTCTTCAACGGGCGCTTCGATTGGGTGCGCATTTTGGTCAGCATCATAATAAGTAACCTTTCGCGTATCAAAAATACTATCAAAGACTAAAGTATCTTTCAAGCCGTAAACTTCAGAATAAAGGTGGGAGTTAGCTGTCTTACCAAAGTTGAGAGTGACAGTAAATTTGTCATAGTTAAGAATTGCAACCCCTTTACCATCAACCCCAGTTTTAGTCAGAGTTGGGAAATAAACTACAGATTCTGGTTCACCGTAAATAGTAACGGCCCCATATACAGCATATACACCGAGGTCCATTAAAGCTCCCCCAGCATACTTAAGGGTAAAAATATTTGGATATGGTTCACTGCCATTAAGAACTTTATCAAAACGTGATGAGTATTTCATTACAGTGATGGTTGCTCCTTGAATATAATGTTCCTTCATCTCATCAACTTTCTTCAAGGCAGCTTGATAAATCTTGGTATGGATATGACGAGCTGCTTCAACCAAACGTGCCTTAGGATGGGCTGCCAATAATGATTCAATCGCACTGTATTCACTTGGATTTACGAAGGCTGGCTTTTCAACAATAATAAATTTATCGTTTTCAATTGCTTTCCGTGCTTGTTGGTAGTGCAAACTATTTGGTGAAGCAATATAAACGACATCAAAATCGCCCTCTTCAAAGAACTTATCAATGTTATCGTAAAATTCAGTTGCCCCATATGGCTTGCCAAACTTCTCAGCATGTTCTAATGTCCGAGAATAGACAGCTGTCAATTCATATTTTCCTGTTTTCTTGGCTGCATCTAACATCTGATCAGTAATAATATTTGTTCCAATAACACCAAGTTTTAACATTTATTTTAATGGTTGAATAGTATAAACTTGGTCATCAGCTTCATCGGTTAATGAAACTGGCCGTTGTTCATTTGCCCGAATAGTAATGTGATAACCAAATCGATCAAGGAAAACTAACTTATCAGGTTTGATTTGTTGAACCGTTGCCGGAATGATTTGGTTATCGATACCGAGCTTTAATTCAGGAGAGATGGTTATTTTATGAGAGCGATCTCGTTCTTTATCATAATATTGCCATGTGCCCGCATAAAAGATAGGTAACGAGATCGTATTATTGCTTTTCTTCGCACGACTGAACCCTAAAGTACTGGTGAGTCCAGCCATTAGTCCCGCGCCGAAAAGTAACATTCCTTTTTTTCTCATTTATTTTTGAGCGTACTGACGATGTGCCGGTGCTTTATAATTTTGCATAAATGCCAAAATCTGGTCAAACTGGTCACTAAAACAGATACTATTTAGATAAGGATCTTCTACAAAGCCCGCCTTATTCATTTGCTTAAATAGGTCGTTTAACGAATCATAAAAGCCATTAAAGTTGTAAAAAGCAACTGGCTTATGATTATCCCCAACTGTTGTCCATGAGGCGGCTTCGGTAATTTCCTCTAGTGTCCCAAAGCCGCCGGGAAAAGCTAATAACCCATCCGCAAGATCCATCATCGTTTGCTTGCGAATATCCATATTAGGGACAATTCTTACATCTTTTAATTCGTTATAAATGGCTCCACGTTCAGCTAGCTCAGTAGTTATTACCCCGTGAACAACGCCGCCATTTTTTAAGACTGTCCGAGCAAGGGTTCCCATCAAGCCAAACGCACCGGCACCATAAACTAATTCAATATCGTGTTGGACCAGCCATTCACCAAATCGTTGTGCTTCATGATTAAATGCCGGATTATTTCCATCACGCGCACCACAATAAACTGCAATTCGTTTAATCATCTACTCCCCTTTAATATTTTTTAGAGAATCTAATTGATGCTTAATTGTTGCTGCCGCACTCTTAATCTCTTCTTCTTCCAATGGGTAAAGTTTTAAGAGAAGAAGGTTGCCAATTCCTTGCCGACCAATTAACGCTGGAAAACTAATGTAAGTGGAATACTGCGGCTGATAAATTGCAATCGGCAACGCTAATTGTTCATCCGCAAAAATTGCCGTAATAATTCGGAGAGTCCAAGCAGTAACAGCACTAACATTGTACCCTAATCCATCGAGAGTGTACCAATTACTAAGGTTCGCCTTAATTTTAAGCTGACTTTGATCTAAGTGATGACCATTGATTGCCGCAGTTAAGGGTTGTCCATTCACACGAACAGTTGACCAAGCAAATACCTGATGACCATCGTGTTGCCCATAGACAAAACCAGTTACATTGGCAGCGGCGACCTTTGCGGCTTCTGCAATTGCCCGATAAAGGCGCGCCGTTTCAACAACCGTGCCAATCCCAATTACTTGCTTTTGCGGCAAGCCAACTTTTTGCTGGAGAACAGCAGTAATTGCCTCATTAGGATTAGTAAGGTTGATTAAGATCCCACTAAAATCACTCTTAAAAATCTTATTACCAACTTGTAAGGCCTGCTGATAGTTGGTCTCAAGCTCAGCCATTGGTTGTTGCTTCATCAAAGCACTCTTTCCAAAGGCGGTAATAAGGACATCCGCATCGGCTAAGGCAGCGTAATCTTGAATAATTATTTTTGTGTGGGTCGCCAAGACCGTTTGGGCATCATTTAAATCAGCCTGAATTGCAATAGCTAGTTGATCTTTTTCATCAATCAAAACTAATTCATCAACTTTTCCGTTCATTACTAATTGGTTGGCTAGCATTTCACCCACATGACCGAGGCCAATAATTCCAATCTTTCTCATTTACTTTTCCTGAAAATCCTGAACTTCTGGAAAATCACTAAGAATTACATCACGGGCACCCTTTGAGAAATCAAAAGCTGCTTGAGCATTATAGCTTTCTTGATGATCTCCTACATATAATACTACTTGCGTTGGTTGCAAGTCTATTTGGACACCTAACTCAATGGCAGCTTTAACCAATTGTTGAACATCATCTGAGTAAACATCGCTGATTGCTTGCAATGGATGTTGGAAATTAATATTTTTCGTGTAACGATCATTGGCAATTTTTAACCCAAATGATAATAAATCACCATTTTCAAGTTGATCTGCTAACTGACCGCTAAGAGTTAGCGAAGGATCATCCACTCGTCGTTGTACAAACTTCAAAGCAAGCTGGTATTCTCGCGGAGCATTAAACTCAACAATAAAGTTTTGCAACTCTGCGATTAACTGCATTGCTTCTTCATGCATCCACGGTAATTGTTCCTTTGGCTTTTGTAAGGCCACTCCATTATTCCGCTTTTTTGCTTCCGCTAATCGTTCCTCCAAGTTATCAGGTAATGGTGAAAGAATACTATTTAAAAGCATTAATTCAAGGAAGTTAATCGTATCGTCACTAATTCCTGTTCGCGACAACGGGTCAAGGTCAAAATTACGAAATTCAAGATAATCAATTCCCTTATGTAAGGCCCCATCAATATCATGCATATCATGGTTATGCCGCCGTAACCGTACCGGGCCAAAGAATTCCTTCATACTATAGTAAGTGCCATTGTCCATGAAGTGCTTTAGTTCTGCAAAATACTGGTCGTATGAAGTATAGGTAACTTGCTCATTGGTAAAGTTATCATCCCCATAATCACTACAACGCAAACTCCGAACTGGCAGCTCCAAATCCTCTGGAATACTATGTGGCATATCTTCAGAAACCGGACTTGCTCCATATAAGTACGTAAATAACCATTGATAAAGGTAGAACTTTTGCGCTAATTTAAAGTAAAGATGATTTTGAAAATCAATACGGTTTGGATACCGGTCCGCATAAAAGCGGTGATAAATCTCGTTGATTAATTCACCATCCAAACTAAAATTAACATGGACATCCCCTAAAATTTCTTGAACAATACCATATTTCTTCCCTAGATAATCATGAGTCTCTTGGTCCCATTTCTTAGTAAATGCAGTTTGTAAATATTCAAGGTCATGCTGATAAGTCGGTCCTGGCGCCATACTTAACGGCCATAATCGTTCATCACTCCGTAAATGTGAGATAACAATCTGCTCTAACATTTTTAGTTGCCGGACTGCATTTTTAGCTCCAACAACTGGACCCGTTTCAAAGTCCATCATGTCATCCGTATAGCCTGAGTTCAAATAAATATTATATTGCCGTGAACGCAGATTTTCAGGATATGGATAACGACTTGCCCGCCCATTGGTCAAAATTCGGTGCTTCTTTGCCTCTAAACCAAACTGTGAAGAAAAAAGTTTGGCATTTAATGACGGTTCTTTTAAAGCTACTTTAAGTTGATCATAATCGGTTCCCATTTATACCAATCTCCGCCACCAAGGAACATAAAAGTGCTGAAATGCTTTATTCTTAGCAAAGAAATGATTAATTCCGCTATTTTTACACTGATGTTCTTTTAATGAATTGACATAATCAGCATAAACTTCTATTCGCTGCGAATCTGGAACGCCCCGCCATGCGATAACATCCTGCATATTTTTTACTAAGTCAGCATAATTACCGCCATCATCATAATCAATAGGTGCCTGCCAATATTTTTTAGCAACCCTTCGAAGCTGACTATCGGTCGGTTGAGTAATATCAAGACGTTGATGAGTGTGACGATATTTACCAGTTACATAATACTCCCCATAGGGAATTCCATAGTTAAAAGATTCTGTATCAGCGATTTGCCGTAATTGATTGGTCGAATAATGCGTGGGGTCTGAATCAACTCTTCCTTGGTTATCAAAGCGATAAATATTCCATTGACTAACAAACTTTCCTGTTTCGATATCAACAATAAATTCAATCATTCGGGCTGGATTAGCATACCGACGATACGAATTACGAACTAATTGAACCTTCATATTAGAGGGGTAAGCAAATTTATGATGATAACGATTATGGTAATTAGCACCAGTTTTAAAGTCTAATTTAAAGTGATTATCGTGGGCATAGGAAAGCAATCGTTGAAAATCTGTCGCTTCTGGTGAAAGAGAGGGACGCTGATATTGGCGAATAAAAGTGATGTTTTGCCGATCAAGATAACTGCGAAATAAATGAATTTTGCGTCCTAACAAATCTGCTTTTAGCCCTTTCTTCCCTGAATAAGCCGTCACAACTAGATCACGAAAATAAGGATAGAAAAAACTGGTAGGGGCTAACTGAGGTGAAAATTGATATACAGTTGGTGAAAATTGAAGAAATCCATAGTTATCAATATAAGCTTGTAAATGGTGATTAATAATTAAATCAAGCTGTTCATGAGCGTTAAGACCGCTTTGTTTCAAGGTTCTTATATAATTAACGGAACCAATTTGATTTGCTTTTATCATTTATTTGTCATAAATATCATTTAACGGTTCATGAACCATCGTAATATGCTCGCGCTCGGCCTCCATAAAATGGTCACCCACAGATTCAAAACCATATTTTTTGTAAAAGTCCTCAACATAGGCTTGGGCATGAATAGTTATCTTAAAGTTGGGGAAATTCACTTTGATTCCACTTAATAAATGTTCAATAATCTTTCCACCTAAACCAATCCCGCGTGCTTGTGGAGCCACAACTACGCGACCAAAAGTTACAACATCATTCTGAATAAAATAACGTGCATAGGCAACTACTTCACCATTAGTAGTTGCAAAAACATGGTGCGCAAGTGGGTCACTATCATCCGGATCAGGATAGGAACTCTGTTGTTCTCCATTAAAAACTTGTACTCGTAACTTAAGAATGGCAAAAAGTTCATTAACTGTTAGTTCAGTAAATTGTTTATCAAACCATTGCATTCAACTTTCATTACTTGATCCAAAAATGTCTAAGAAACTAATAAAGAGATTAATAAAATCAAGGTAAAGCTGTAATGCACCAAGGACAGCTAGCCCATTGGATGATACTTGACCATTACACTCGGTATAGATATTTTTCATTCGTTGTGCATCCCAAGCTGTTAATGCCGTAAAAATGATTACCGCAACGATTGAAAGCAGATAATTAATTATTGGACTTTGCACAAAAAAGTTAACCAGCATGGCGATAATCAAGCCGATTAAGGCCGCACTGGCATAAGAACCAAGTCGCGTAAAATCACGGTGAGAAAAAGTACCAATAATCGCCATTGTTAAGAATACACCCGCTGAGGAAACGAAGGCTGTTGCAATATAAGTACCAGCATAAGCGCCTGCGATAAAAGCAAAGGTAATTCCGTAGACTATCGCTGTTAAAATTAATAGGAACAGACAAAGACCAGGACTACGAGTAGCATTAAAATTAATCCCAAACGTTAGGATAATTGGCAAGAGGATAATTAACCACATTCCCCAGCGGTTATTGACCATAAAAGCAGTAAATTGCTGAGCGAAAACAGTCATTACGAGCCAAGCGGTTAAGGCAGAAAGCAATACTGCCAGGGTCATTAAACCATACATTTTTGTTAAAAACTTATTTAAGTCGGTAATATCAACAACGTTTCGACGATTAGGTGAAAAATTATCCATCTATCGGATAGCTAATCCTTTTTGCAAGATGACTTGTGCAGCGTTAATATCACGATCTAAATGTTTACCACAGTTTGGACAATCCCACTCACGTACCGCTTGAACTACTCCCACTTAGCTAAACCTACGGTTTAATGCTTGAAGTGGGAGATTCTGGAAACATCGCATACTTACCCTACCGATTCTGAACGAACCTTCAAGCAGAGGTTACGACTATTAGCCAAGGCTCGTCCCGAGCCTAACTTTATCTATCGGATAGCTAATCCTTTTTGCAAGATGACTTGTGCAGCGTTAATATCACGATCTAAATGTTTACCACAGTTTGGACAATCCCACTCACGTACCGCACATTCGTCAATGGATATCTATCGTAAGGCCTTCTACCAAGAGATATCACAGCTCCATCAACCAATAATCAATTGGTCAGTATTATTTATTTGAGTCCAGTGGCTAACTTATTCTTGAAATTTAGGAAATACTAGCATCTTTCAAATTGCTTAAATCGCAACAAACATTTGATTGTTCGTTGAATAACTGCTGCCTCATTAAAACATGGAACAATAACACAATATTGTAAATTGTAGTCAATTTTAGCTGGTTGTTGGTTTCCCGCGAAGTGATGAAAGTCCCGAGGATCCGAAATCATCCGAAATAGCAGACTAATCAATGAATAAACTAAAAATATAAACAGCGCGATCCCCCAAATAAGCGTAAAAATTATAATTATCATTTATAATACTAAAAATAAGATAACATACATATAGGAAATTCCAAGCGGTAATAAGGCCAATTGGTGCTTTTTTAAAGGAGGTTCATGATAGGCGGCTAAATCATGGTAGTAAAATATCCCAAATATTATTCTCCAAAATAACGAAAAGACTACCAAGCCGGCCATCACAGTCATAAGAGTCAAGTGGCCATAAAGATTGTGCCAATGAGTAAAGGCAATCGTCGTTAAAATAATAATCGCAACATCCGCCAGAAAATTGAGCCATGGTTGAAGCAGGAAATAATATATACCAAGTTTCTGTGTCCTGCTTAAAATGCAGCTTTTAATAATCTCGGGAAGATACTTAAGACAATTTAAATCGCCTTGTACCCACCGGCTTCGTTGACGAATAAACCCTTTAGGAGACGTTAACGCTTCCTGGTAAACGTATGTATCTGTCATATAATCAATATACAATTTTTTCAGCATCATTTTTATCGTTAATTCGTAGTCATCTAATAGTGCATCGCCCCATGGATGCGCACCGATTTTATCAATAATTGGTTTGAATCGAAAGAACTGGCTATTCCCACTTAAACCAACTGTTTTAGTATACATTCGCATAATTTGGGTCATATGGTTAATACTAAAAAACTCAATATCTTGTAAAATCTGCAGCCAATTTTTAAAGTGTGGATACATTTTAACTCGCATCTGAGTAATATTCGTTCTTGGCGAAGAAAAATAGGCATTTAATCGCTGCAGAGCATTGTCAGCTAATTGAGCATCCGCATCCACTACGCCAATAATAACCTTTTCAAAAGGAACCCGCTGTCGGATAGTGATCTGACAAATATAATCTAGGGCAAAATTCAATTATAATTCTTTTTGAGTTGCTGCCCATTTAGCAATAGCATCTATAATTCGTTCGCTTGCATGCCCATCCCCATAAGGATTCTGTGCCTCACTCATCTTATTATATTCTTCAGGACTATTTAATAGGGACGATAACTCTTTCATTACATTATTAAGTTGCGTACCGATTAACTTAAGAGTTCCAGCAGTTACTCCTTCCGGCCGCTCTGTAGTATCACGCAAAACTAGAACTGGTTTATGAAGTGCTGGTGCTTCCTCTTGAACCCCACCCGAATCACTCATCACAAGTAAAGACTTACTCATAATATTATGAAAATCAACAACATCTAATGGGGAAATCAAATGAAAATGATTATCGTTTCCAAAAATTTTATTAGCAACCGCTTGAACTTTAGGATTCAGATGAACCGGGTAAATAACGTCAATATCATCCCGTTGATCCACAATCTCTTGAATCGCCTTAAAAGTTTCTTCCATCGGTTTACCCCAATTTTCTCGCCGATGCATGGTAAGTAAAATAACCTTCTTGTCGGGATCAATTTCGTCTAATACTTGGTGATGATACGAATGGTCAATTGTATACCGCAAAGCATCGATGGCAGTATTTCCCGTCACTATAATCCCATGCTGATGATTTCCCATTTTGAGATTGTTAGCACTTGTTTGGGTGGGAGCAAAATATAAATCAGCAAGATCATCAATCATTTGCCGGTTCATCTCTTCTGGATAAGGCGAATATTTATCCCAGGTTCGCAAACCAGCTTCGACATGACCAATAGCAACCCGATTATAAAAGGCAACCAAAGCTGATGCGTAGGCTGAACTAGTATCGCCATGAACTAGCACAATATCTGGTTGCTCTTTTTGAATAATCGGTTCAAGCTTCGTCATCGTTTCAATTGTAATTTCCGTTAATGTTTGTCCAGGACGCATTATTTTCAAATCATAATCAGGGGTTATTTGAAAAACAGCTAAAACCTGTTGAAGCATCTCAGCATGCTGACCTGTCGAAACCACTACTGATGAAAAGCGATCATCCTGCTCCAAGGCCTTGACTACTGGCCCCATTTTGATTCCCTCTGGACGAGTTCCAAATACCGTCATTACTTTAATCTTTCTCATTTATGCGGCTTTGTCTTCCTTGTCGGCAATAGCCTTGACTGCGCGAGCAATCTTCCGCATTGGATCTTGCAATGCAGATGCAAGCATTGACAACAGTTCTTCGCGACCTGGCATATTTGCGTATTCGTTGATTTCGTCAAGAGTCTTAACACTCTTTTCGATGAAACCACCCTTGATTTCAAGAGCGTCGTGGTCATCAGCGAACTTCTTCAAGATCTTAGCTGGAGCAATTGGGTCTTCGTCAGAGAAGGCAACAGCAGTTGGTCCAACAAAAGTAGAACGAAGATCTTCGTAGTCAGTACCTTCAACAGCACGATCAAGAATCTTGTTCTTGATAACTGACATTTGGATACCAGCATCACGAAGTTGCTTACGTAAGTCAGTAACTTCCGCAACAGTTAAACCACGGTAATCTACAACGATAGCACTTTGAGCTGCGTTAAGCATATCAGTAGTTTGCTTAACGATTTCAGCTTTCTTAGCAATAGCTGCTTCACTCATCTACTTAAGGGTAACAGTAGCACCGGCGGCTTCAAGCTTTTCCTTGATGTCGTTAGCTTCGTCTTCCTTAACGTCTTCCTTGATAGCTGATGGAGCACCATCAACAAGGTCCTTAGCGTCCTTAAGACCAAGACCAGTAATGTCCTTAACAGCCTTAATAACCTTAACCTTAGCTGAACCTGGTTCAGTTAATTCTACAGTGAAGCTGTCCTTAGCAGCAGCGTCGCCACCAGCAGCACCTGCAACTGCAACTGGAGCAGCAGCAGAAACGTCGAATTCTTCTTCGATAGCCTTAACTAAGTCGTTAAGGTCAGAGATTGATGCTTCCTTTAATGAAGCAATGATAGCATCCTTATCAAAAGCCATCTACTTTGCAGGATGAGTAGTACTATCATTGCTTGTGCGGTAACCAAAGTAGAATTGAATAGCAGCAATAGCGATGTTAACCCAGTTCATAGCAATAAACCAACCGTTAATTGCGCTTGCATCATGAGATACACCATAATAAACCCAAAAACCGATAACAATTGCACAAATATTGATCCAAGCGAAAGTCTTTTGTAGAATTTGATTATTAAGTTGGAACCACATCCAAATGACATTAATGACAAAACAAATTGCCAAGATCCAAAAAATAACATTAAATAACATTTAATCTTTATTCTTTTTCAGAAGTTCAGTAATTTCTTTGAGGTACATAACTTCTTCGCTAGGAGTATCTTTTTTGTTATCTTCTTTTTTGCGGAATGTATTGATTGCTTTTACCATTAAGAAAACAACAAAGGAGATAATCAGGAAGTTAATGACTGCATTTAGGAAACTTCCGTATTTAAACTGAGCATCGCCGACCGTCAAAACAAGATTAGATAGGTCAATTCGACCAATGAATAAACCAATAAGGGGGTTAATAAGGTTATTAACTAATGATTTTACGATTGAGGTAAAAGCTGCACCAACAATTATCCCAACTGCCATGTCAATAACGTTACCACGAGCAATGAATGTTTTGAATTCTTTTAACATTCATTCATCTTTATCTTCTCCCTCACCTAACCCATAAAAAATACCATCTAAACTATTTTTATAATCAGTCCATAACTTACGAATACGTTGTAAATGCTCCTTGCCGGCTTCCGTAATTTGATAATAACGGCGATTTCGCCCCTGGTAAGGCTGATCATAAGTTATTAAATAACCGTCTTTTTTTAACCGGCGTAAAACGGGATACATTGTTGATTCGGAAATGGTAATAGCTGATTGCATTCGCTGAGTTAAGGCATACCCATAGTAATCTTTGTGTTCAAGAATTGCTAAGACCATCCCATCGAGTAAGTCAGCTGTAATTTGAATCTTCATTTACTTTTTCCTCCTTGCCTGCACTTTTGCATAAATGAACTTAGCAAAGTTCGCAATCCCTTGAACAATAACTCTGATTAACCAGTAAATTAAAGGTAAACAAACAAGGAATAAGCCGATCAGTGTCAATCCTAAGCCAAAATAAAATAGTCCGCTAAACAGGTTTGTTGCAATTAAACCAATTCCAATATAAATAGATACGATCGCTATGGCAGCAACCCCAAAAATTAAAGCAACTATTCCAACAATCAAACTTAAGGCGACTCCCCCTGCTGCCAACAATAGTGCCAATACGGCAATTCCTAGCCCAAACGTTATTGGGGAAGTAATAATTGCTACTAGCACCCACCAAAAGACACGCCAACTAGAATGAGGCGAAGCAGGGTGTCCTTCTTTGATCGACTCATTATTAGCTTTAATGGAATAATCGGCTAATATCTTATGACTTAACTGTCGTGGCGTTCCTAACCTTTCTTCAATCGCTGTTCGGGTCTCCAGCCCAGCATCGGCAATATATTCATCATAAAATTCTAAGGCATCATTTCGTTCCTCATCAGTTAATTGTCTTAAATATATTGATAAATCATTAATGTATTTTTGACGTTCATTCATTTAATTCACTTCATTATCACCAGATTGCGTTATCAAGCGGAGCACATTTTCTGCATCATCATTCTGATGTAAGGGTTCTTCACCCTTATCTTCACCATTAAGTTCATTATCACCTGCATCAGTCTTTAGGAAGTAGCCATCAACAGTTGTGTTTGTGACCGTATTATCACCAGATTGATTATTAACAGTATATTGTCCTTGAACTGTTAAATCATGTCCTGTGAAGTTACCTGACGAGAGTTTTGTACTTCCTCCACGTAATGTAACTTGACGGTATTCAACCTCGCCTGCATCACTGTTAACATCAATATTGTCCATTTTAACTTGAGAAACTGTTAGATCACCACTCTCTAAATGAATACGACCAGCTATGGCTTGATCATGTGGGATAGTCACAATGATTAAATCTTGGTGGGGCTGATAATCATTAAAGTTAAAGACAAGCGGAAAGCCACCAGTTTGGCGAATTGAAGCAACGTTATTATGAACAGTTACGGCCGGAGAATGCTTGCTTATACCAGAATAAGTAATTTGATATTTTTTGCCTTCACGAACTATTACATTAGCTGTCGATGCTGAGATATCAATCCGTTCAAAAGCTTTATTAGTACTTATTGTTTTAGTGTGAGAATGAAAAATTGCTGGACGATTGTTCTCAAAATAAACAGCCTTGTTACCATTATTAAAGAAGCCTATTCCGAGGAGGATTACTCCTAAGATTAAAACAATTACTCCCACCTTAAATACTTTTTTCATTTATTTTTCTTCAACGCCAGTACCATCGTAGCAACGTTCAAGTAATTCCTTGAGTTGGCTAACAAGTGGTTCAACTGGGTTAGTAGTAGTACATTGATCTTCGTAAGCTAAGCGAGCAAGATCGTCAACTACTTTATCAAATTCTTCACGTGTAACGCCATTGTCCTTAAGACTAAGCTTAACACCACATTCGTGAGCAAGTTCGATAACTTTCTTAGCATATGCTTCAGCTAATTCTTCATCAGTGTTGCCTTTCAAACCAATGAACCGTGCAATGTCAGCGTAGTCCTTAGTTGCATGGTAAGTCTCATAGTGAGGCCAGAGAGCAAGCTTTTGTGGACGTTTTGCGTTAAAGCGAATTACTTGTGGCATTGCAATAGCGATAAGCAAACCGTGAGGAAGACCGAATGCTCCACCCATCTTGTGGGCAAGAGAGTGGTTAATTCCTAAGAAGGCTTGACCAAATGCCATACCGGCCATTGTTGAGAAGTCGTGCATCTTACGACGAGCTAACTTGTCACCTTGAACTGACTTAGGAAGGTTTTCCATAACACCCTTGATGGTTTGTAGTGACCAACCACGAGTGTAATCAGTTGCCATAACAGAAACATATGATTCAGTAGCGTGACATAAAACATCTAGTCCAGTCCATGCAGTAGTTTTTGCTGGGACAGTTTCAACGAATTGTGAGTCAACAATCGCAATGTTTGGAGTTAAGGCGTAGTCAGCAAGTGGGTACTTAACATGAGTTTCTGAATCGGTAATAACCGCAAATGGAGTAACCTCTGAACCAGTACCTGATGTAGTAGGAATCCCAATAAGTTGAGACTTAGTAGGCTTCTTGATTTGGTAAGCACGCTTCCGAATATCAAGATACTTTTGCATAACCCCATACCATGAAGTTTCTGGGTGCTCATAGAACATCCACATAGCCTTGGCAGCATCCATTGGTGAACCACCACCAAGAGCAATAATTGTATCAGGTTTGAAGTCGTTCATCATGGCAACACCTTTTTCAACAGTGTTTGTTGATGGATCTTCTTCAACGTCATCAAATACTAAGAAAGCAGTGTTGTTTTGACGTTGACGCAATTGATCGATAACACGTTGAACGTAACCACGCTTGCTCATTCCAGGACCAGTAACGATAAATGCTCGGTTAATGTTTGGAATATCTTGCAATTCTTTTAGTGAGTTGCGTTGAAAGTATACTTTTGGGGGAATCTTAACCCATTGACGGTTTTCACGCCGCTTTGCAATTGTTTTGATGTTTAAGAGATCCCAATCAGTAACGTTGTGAGAAATTGAGTTACCACCGTATGAACCGGTACCTAAAGTAAGTGATGGTGTCATGTTGTTGTAAATGTTACCAATACCACCGATACCAGATGGAGAGTTAACAATGATCCGTGAAGCACGCATTTCAAGACCGTACTTAGTTGCTAAATCATCATCAAGGGTATGAATAGCAGCAGTGTGACCTTCACCACCATAGTGTAATAATTGAGCACAAATATCAAAGGCATTTTCATGTGAAGTAGCCTTGTACATTGTTAATACTGGTGAAAGCTTTTCAGCTGAAAGTGGGTACTTGTCACCAACCCCTTCATATTCAGCGATGATAACCTTAGTGTTTTCAGGAACTTTAATTCCACACATATTAGCGATGGCGTTAGCTGAACGACCAGCAATTGGTCCACGAACTTGGTGACGCTTAGGATCAATGAAGCCTTCAGTGAACTTATCAATTTCATTTGGCTTCAAGAAGTAACAGTTCCATTTTTGGAATTCTTCTTTTACCTTGTCGTAGATTTCTTCATCAACAACAACTGAGTTTTCAGTAGCACAGATCATTCCGTTATCAAAAGTCTTAGAAAGAACGATATCGTAAACAGAACGTTCAATATTAGCAGTCTTTTCAATGTAAGCTGGACCGTTACCAGGACCAACACCAAGAGCAGGGTTACCTGAACTGTAGGCAGCCTTAACTAATGAAGGACCACCAGTTGCTAAAATAGTAGCAGTCTTAGGGTGTTGTAACAATGCACTTGTATTTTCGCGGCTACTTTCAGGAAGCCACTGAATCATGTTCTTTGGTGCACCGGCCTTTTCCGCAGCTTCTTGTAAAATCTTAGCTGTTTTAATGGAAGATTTCATGGCTTGACGGTGGAATGAGAAGATAATTGTATTCCGCGTCTTAGCACTAATGATTGATTTGAAGATCGTTGTTGAAGTAGGGTTAGTAACTGGAACGATACCTGCAATAATACCAAGCGGATCAGCAATAGTGATGGTTTGGTTTTCATCGTTGTCTTCGATGATTCCGACAGTCTTATCATGACGGATGTTGTTCCAAATGTATTCACTTGCGTAGATGTTCTTGATAGCCTTATCTTCGGCAACCCCACGACCAGTTTCTTCAGCTGCATCAATAGCTAAGTCCATGTGGTGTTCTTCAGCAGCTAAGGCCATGGCTTGACAAATTTTATCAACTTGTTCTTGTGAGTAGTAACGTAATTGTTCAAAAGCTGCTTCACTTTTGGCAATTATGTCATTAACTAATTTTTGCGCATTTTGCTTTTTTTCTTCTTCAGTTAATACGTTTTTTTCAACTTGTTTTTTGTTGTTAGCAGGCATTTAATCGCGGGCATTAATGTCTTTTCCCGCGTTTGGATCTTTAACGTCATAATCACTATCATTCATTGCTTCAACGGCACCCATGCGATACCCATTGCCGACTTGGCTAAAAAAATCATGGTTAGAAGTTGAAGTAGAAATTCCATTCATAACAACTGGGTTAACATCAGAAGCGGTATCAGGGAATAGTGGATCTTGACCAAGATTCATCAATGCCTTATTAGCGTTGTAACGGATGAAGGTTAAAACATCATCTGTCCAACCAACTTGATCATAAAGAAGATGAGTGTATTTTTCTTCATTATCGTATAGTTCATAAAGGAAATTGTACATCCAATCTTTCATATCTTGTTGTTGCTTTTCTGTTCGATCACGTAAGCCGACTTGGAACTTGTATCCAATATATGTCCCGTGAACTGATTCGTCCCGTAAAATTAGCTTGATAATTTCAGCCACGTTATTTAATTTATTGTGGCCAAGGTAATAAAGGGGAGTGTAGAAACCAGAATAGAATAAGAAAGTTTCAAGGAAAACATTGGCTACTTTCTTTTTGAGCGGATCTTGACTTGGATCAAGGTACATATTTGCAATTTTGACAGCTTTATTTTGCAAATATTCTTCTGTATCGGACCATTCAAAGATTTCTTTGATTTGGTCTGGGGTATTAAGAGTAGAGAAAATAGTTGAGTAACTCTTAGCATGAACTGATTCCATAAATTGGATATTATTAAGAACTGCTGTTTCATGAGGAGTTTTAACATCTTCTTTAAGGGCAGTTAATCCTGCTTCTGATTGAACAGTATCAAGAAGGGTTAAACCACCAAAAACATGTCCGACAGTCCATTGATGATCGTCATCTAATTCACGCCAATCATCCATATCATTGGCAACTGGGATCCGCGTATCAAGCCAGAACTGTTCTGTTAGCTTTTCCCATGTAGCTTTATCGATCATGTCGGAAACTTCATTCCAATTAATTGCTTTATATTGATTTACAGGTTTAAATTCTTCCAGTTTCATTTAGATAACACAGCTTTCACATTGGTTTGCACCAATTTCATCGCTATCGTCAGTAAACGTTCGAATGTAGTAAATTGACTTAATACCACGTTTATAGGCATAGTGCCGTAAGATGTTTAAATCACGAGTCGTCATTTTATCTGTTCGTCCATTTTTCCATTCGTAAAGGCCTGCTGGGATTGTTGACCGCATAAAGAGGGTCATTGAAAGAGACTGATCGATGTGCTGTTGTGCAGCGGCGTAAGTGTCAATAACCTTTCGCATGTCCATATCGTAAGCTGAACGATAGTAAGGCATCGTGTCGTTTGAAAGATATGGGGCAGGGTAATAAATTTTACCGATCATCTTTTCTTGACGCTCTTCAACACGATTAATGATTGGATGTAGACTAGCAGTCGAATCGTTAATGTAGGAAGTTGAACCGTTTGGCGCTACAGCAAGACGGTATTGATTGTAAAGACCATCTTGCATTACATTTTCTTTCAACTTCTTCCAATCTTCAATTCCAGGGATAAAAATACCTTCAAAAAGACCTTTAACAACATCTGATTGTGGTCCCCAATCCTTAGTGACATATTTGTTAAAGTAGGAACCATCAGCATATTTACTGTTCTCAAAATCGTGGAAAGTTTCCTGCCGCTCTTTGGCAATTTCATTTGATGCCACTAATGACCAATAATTTAAGAGCATAAAGTAAACACCTGTGAATTCAATCGCAACCGGGCTTCCGTATTGAATATGGTGCTTAGCGAGGTAGCTATGCAATCCCATTGCACCCAAACCAACTGAATGGGCAAGCCGATTTCCGTTTTGAATAGTTGGGACAACATCTAGGTCTTCTACGTCACTGATTCGGGTTAATCCCCGCATCATTGCCTTAATCGATTTACCAAAGTCAGGGCTTTCCATCATATTAGCAATATTGGTTGACCCAAGATTACAACTGATATCAATTCCCATTTCAGAATATGATTGATCATCATTTACTTGCGCTGGTACTTGTACTTGAGCAATCTCTGAACATAAATTACTCATCACAATTTTTCCATTAATCGGATTATCCCGGTTTTCTGTATCAATATTGATAATGTAAGGATAACCTGATTCTTGTTGAAGTTTACTGATTTCGTCCTCCAAGTCCCGGGCATTAACTTTCTTCTTGCGAATATCATCGTTTGCTACTAAATTGTCGTATTCTTTTGTGATATCGACGTAGGAGAATGGCATTCCGTATACTCGTTCAACATCATAGGGACTAAACAAGTACATATCAGCATTTTGCTCTACTAATTCGTAAAACTTATCAGGAACCGTAATTCCGAGAGAGAGGGTCTTTAAGCGAATCTTTTCATCAGCGTTTTCCTTTTTTGCTCCTAAGAATTCAATAATATCAGGATGGAAAACACTAAGGTAAACGACTCCAGCTCCCTGTCGCTGTCCCAGTTGATTGGAATAGGAAAAACTATCTTCTAACAACTTCATTACAGGAACAACTCCACTAGCAGCACCTTGTATTTTCTTGATTGGGGCACCAGCTTCACGAAGGTTGCTTAAATTAATCCCAACACCACCACCAATTTTAGAAAGTTGGAGGGCAGAATTGATTGTTCGACCAATGGTATTCATGTCGTCCGTTGTTTGAATCGCAAAGCAAGAAACAAATTCTCCCCGGCGTTTACGCCCAACGTTAAGGAATGTTGGAGTTGCGGGTTGATAACGTTGATGGATGATTTCATCAGCGAGCTGCATTGCTAACTCTTCATCACCATTAGCGAGGTAAAGAGCATTCATTGCGACTCGATCAATATAGTTTTCAAGGTAGTACTCTTTATCATTTGTTCGTAAGGCATATTGAGCATAAAACTTATAAGCTGCCATAAAAGAATGGAAGTGGAAGTTTTGGGCTTTTAAATAATCGTAAAGCTTTTCAATGAATGCTTCACTATATTTATTCATAAATTCCTCTTCAATATAATCATTTTCTTTTAACCATTGAAAACGTTCTTTTAATGAAGAAAAGCTTTTGGTATTCGGTTCTACATTATTTTTGATAAAGTCTTCTAAGGCCAATTTATCTTTATCTAGTTGAATTTGTCCGTTTTTTGGGATATTTACTTCGTTGTTATAATCGTAATATTTAACTTTGGTCATATCGATATCGGATAACGCCATTTAGGCAAGTTGGTTTAATTGATCAGGACGAAAGCCAGAAAAAGCTTGACCGTTAGGAAGTTTTACAACTGGAGTCGCCATAAAACCTTCAGACTTAAGTTGAGATATGTATTCTGGTTGTTCATCGATGTTGTGTTCAATAAATGAAATTTTGTGTTGCTCAAGGAAACGTTTTGTCATCTTGCATTGGATACAATTATTTTTTGAAAATACAGTTACCATCTAGGGGTTAGCCTTATTTTTTCGTCGAGCCTCTTTCCGGCGGCGACGAATTTTACGGAAAAAGTTTTTTAACATTTGACTACACTCATCCCCTAAAATACCAGAATGGACATTAACTTGATGATTTAAACGGGAATCATTTAGTAAATGGTATAAGCTATCAACCGCCCCGGCTTTCGGATCAGCAGCACCATAATAAACATTTTTTATTCGTGCGTTGATAATGGCACCGCTACACATGATACACGGTTCTAACGTAACATATAAGTCACAGTCCTCTAAACGCCAACTTCCTAAATTCGTGCATGCTTCCATAATCGCAAGCATTTCTGCGTGATAGGTAACATCTTGAAACTTTTCACGCATATTATGACCACGCCCAATTACCTGTCCCTCGTGGACAACAATCGCACCAATTGGTACTTCATCTAAAATTCTGGCTTGTTTTGCTTCTGCAATTGCCATCTTCATAAATTTTTGTTGTTCAGATAATGATGAATTGATTTTTTTCATTTAATTATCTTCTACTTTAACAATATCACTACCAAATAACTTCTGTGCTGTTGCTACTTGGTTATCTTCTTGAGGTGACTTTTCTTCAGTTAGTGTCTCATCTTCTGGTGGTAGCGGTGGTTCCTCCATCGGTGCTGGTGTAGCTGCAGGAGTTTGTCCGCTTTCTTCAGTAGTTTGCGGCTTTTGTTTAATAGGTTGCGACTTTTGCTGATTCTTACCAAAACCATGATCCTTGATAAAGTCTTGCCGAATTTTTGGCCATTTATCCTTAGGTACAAAAACAACTTGCCGTTCATTTCCAGTTAAACGTTGCAGAGCACTTTCCATATTCTCTAACAACGTTGTATCATCAGCTGCTTGTTGGAATAAGAACGGATAATCAAAAGCAACAATTATTCCCACGGCACTAGCGGCAACCGGTTGTGAAACGTGAAGTAAGGACCGTTGCGGCACCGACAATAGATTCAACATATCTCCCCATAGCTCACGAACATTTATTAAATCTTGACGAGTCGCATTTTCTAACACTGGGTAAATCTTATTGAGATTAACCTGCACTTTCTTTTGTTGTACTCGTGGTTGCTCATTTTGTTGCCGAGGTGATGGTCGACTAGCCTTTGCCGGCGCATTCTGCAACTGTTTTACTGTTTGTTGCAATTGCTGTATCTCTTGTTGTAATTTTTCAATCGTCTTAGTAGCTTCAGTATTTGTATCCGAAGAAACCGCTGGTGCCGATTGAATATTCTTTTGTGGTTCGATTTGTGCAAGTTTTATTGTAAGAACTTCCAAATACACATCCGGATGGGTCGTAAAACGCATCTCTTCTTGAATATTATTTAGTTCATCGATCATTTGGTATAAGGTCGCTGAAGAAGCAAGTTGGACTATTTCTTCAAAGTCTTCCTGCTTTAGTCCCGTACTTTCAACACTAATCAAGCTTGGTGATTCTTGGTATAACAGAATATCACGAATAAAGGAAATCAAGTCCTCAATGAACCGCTGACCATCTTTTCCTTCATCCAAAATATCTTTCATGGTGTCAAGAGCAGTCGCCCCTTCATGCTTACTAATCTCCAAAAAGTACTTTTTTAATAATTGTTTAGTAACACTTCCTGTAACTAGTAAAGCATCATCCAACTTTACCTCATTATCACTGAAAGAAAGAACCTGGTCAAGGATACTCAACGCATCCCGCATTCCTCCTTCAGCGGCATTTGCAATTACCCATAATGCTTTTTCATCATAAGTAACTTCCTTTTGATCAAGAATATATTTCATTCGATTAAATGCATCTTCTGCTGAAATTCGTCGAAAATCAAATCGTTGAACCCGCGAAATAATTGTTAAAGGAATTTTATGCGGTTCTGTAGTTGCAAGAATAAAAATCACATTGGCTGGTGGTTCTTCAAGCGTTTTTAGCAGTGCGTTAAAAGCCCCTGTTGAAAGCATGTGAACTTCATCAATTATATAAACTTTGTAGTCCGCTTGGGTAGGAGCATATTTTGCCTTATCCCGAATATCACGAATCTCTTCAACCCCATTATTAGAAGCCGCATCGATTTCAATTACATCATTTAATTGCCCGTTTGTAATTGCTTTACAAATCTCACACTCATTACAAGGTTCGCCATCCTTGGAATGATGACAATTAACCGCTTTAGCAAAAATTTTTGCTGCTGAGGTTTTACCAGTACCACGTGGACCAGCGAACAAGTATGCATGGCTTATCTGGTGAGTGATAATGGCGTTTTTTAGGGTTCTTGTAACAATCTGTTGACCGACAAGATCATCGAATCGCTGTGGTCGCCAGACACGATATAATGCCTGATAACTCATTTACAACCCCATACCTTGCGTATATTTACCAAGCTTTTGTTGAGTAGCATCATTGACTTGTTTCATTCCGTCTTTCACAGCAGCAATTACCAAGTCTTGAAGCATATCAATATCATCTGGATCAACTGCTTCTGGCTTAATCTTTAAGTCAATTAATTGATTATCCCCGCTAAACGTAGCAGTTACCATATCATCCGGTGCTTTTCCAACAAATTCCTGTTTAGCAAGTTCTTCATGTTCAGCCATCATTTTCTTTTGCATTGCCTTAGCCTGCTTCATCATTTGTTGCATATTCATTCCACGCATCATTTACATCTCCGTTCGCCCTTGAACTGCTTTGAATAATGTCATCTCATCAGCATAGTCAATATCTGCGCCAACTGATAACCCATGCGCCAACCGAGTAACCTTAATTCCCGCAGGCTTAATTAGCTTAGCGAGGTACCCAGCCGTTAACTCACCATCTGATGAAGCATTAGTTGCAATAATAATTTCCTTTACTTCATTATCTTTCTTTAACCGTTTAAGTAAACTTGTAATATTAATATCTTCCGGGCCTGTTCCTGCAACTGGGGAAATAACTCCATGAAGGACATGGTATAAACCATGATATTCATGCATCCGTTCCATTGCCATAACGTCTTGTAACTGCTCAACAACTAGAATTTGCGAATGATCACGGGTCTTATCGCGACAAATCGGACAAGGATCATCTTCAGTAATATTGCCACAAATACTACAGTTATGAAGGTCTCTTTTAGCAGATAGGAGAGATTTAGCAAAGTTCGTTACATCATCTTCTTGCATACTCAAAGTATAGAACGCCAGGCGAGTTGCAGTCTTTTGCCCAATTCCTGGCAACTTAGTATAGCTTTCAATTAATTTTGCTAATGGTTCTGGATATTGGATCACCTAGCGATCAATTACTCCATCATTTAACGTCCCGTGAACTTTAAACTTACGAGCAATTTTATATAGGTATAAAAATTTTTGTTCTTGAATCCGGGAACGGTAATGAAGTTCACTATTAACGTTTGCTTCATATACTGCTCGTTCAGTTTCACGTGCATGATCCCAACTGGCCTTCGTAGAATATACCGCTTCTAACAGGCGCTGATTCCGTTCACGTTCCACTTCTTTAGTAGGCCGCTTAAAAAACATTTAAAACAAATCTGAAAAACGGTCATGAATTGTTGCTTTTACATCCTCAATCACTTTTTCCAGTGGCTGACTTGCATCAATTAACTTTATCCGTTCTGGATAATTTTTGTAAAGTTTCAAGTAAGATTGACGAACGGTTTGATGGAAAGCAAGCTTTTCCTTGTCTAATCGATTAATTTGATTAGAACGATGCTCAGCAATCCGTCTTAAGCCAATTTCCGATTCAATATCAAGGTAAATTGTCAACGACGGCATTAACCCATCAATCGCAAACTGATTAATTTGCCAAATCTCTTTTTCACCAAGGCCACGACCAGCTCCCTGATAAGCGATGGAACTATCTACAAATCGATCACACAGAATAACTTTGCCTGCTTTCAACCCCGGAATTATTTCTGAAACAATGTGTTGCCGACGAGCAGCAGCAAAAAGCAATGCTTCTGTCCGCCCATCCATATCGGTATTTTGACCATCAAAGAGTACCTGGCGAATTTGCTCAGAAATCTTATTACCACCCGGTTCACGAGTATACATAACTTTTTCTGTGCCAAGCTGATCTTCCAATTGTTGTTGAATCTGTTGGATTACACTTGTCTTGCCAGCTCCATCTGGTCCCTCAAATGATATAAATTTACCGTCCATTTAAAATTTAATGAAGTCTTCTACTGGTAAGACAAAAACAGTTGCCCCACCAATCTTTACGTTGACAGGAAATGCTGAACCTCCTTCAACATCCATATGCATTTGCGATGTAACGTATTGTTCACGTGACTCAGCATTCTTTTTAATTACTGATAATACTTCTTGAACTCGTTCATCTTCAATTCCAATTAAAAATGTCGCATTTCCTTCACGAAGGAAACCACCAGTTGTTGATAATTGAGTAACGTGAATATCAGCTTTATTAAATGCTTTTCGTAAACGATTGCTATCTTTTGATTGAACAATTGCAATAATCATTTTCATCTAACTAATGCTTAAAACCTGCACAAGCCGAATCGTCAATTGTTCAACAATATTTTGAAAGCTAATATTTTGTTCTAACATGTGACGAGTTTCCAAAGTTAACTGACTAGCCGCTAACAATTGTTGAGGAGAGTATTTTCTAACTACTTCTCCCATTTCTCCTAAAATATTATTAAAGTGAAGGCGGTTGGCAACTGTAATTCCGGAATTTACCATTAGCGTATCACGCCAGATTAAGGTAATTAGGTCCAAAATCACTTGTTGTTTATCCCGGTCGGTAGCTACTTTTTGTAGAATTGTCTGAACATCAACGAAGCCTAACATCCCATTTCGTGTCGTATCTTGATACCACTGAATGACTCCTTTGATCGCACTCTCAAACCAATTATCTTCTTGCCACTGTTCAATCATTGCGACGGAATCTGTAATCCCAACAGCAATCTGTTGCTGAGATGATGGAATATTATGTTCAGTTAAAACTGTTAACAATGCATCTCGTTTTAATGGTGGCAGTTCAATCACCTGTGTTCGTGATCGGATTGTTGGTAAGACAGCACTTTTATTAGTCGTTAGCATAAAAATATAAACGCCAGTCCCCGGTTCTTCAATAAACTTAAGAAGACTATTTGCTGCACCATTTGTCATTTTATCAGCATCTTTAATAATAAAAATTTTCTTATTGCCTTCTACCGCACTCTTAGAAAATTCTGCTTTTAAGTGACGAATCTCATCAACCTTTATTTGGCGACCTTCTGGAGCAGCATAGACAATATCAGGATGGTTCCCAGACAGGATTCGCTGACACTCGGCACAAGTTAAGTCTGGTTTATTGTCTTGGGGATGAAGACAAAATAACCGTAACGATAACCATTGAGCAATTGACATCTTTCCTGAACCGCCTGGCCCAACAAACAGATAGGCATGAGCAAGTTCTTTATTTAATAATATTTTTTGAAAACGAGTAATTATTGCTGGTTGTAATTTTTCTGCACGTGTTTGTCCCTGTTCAGCCAACTATTTTGTCATTCCTTGTTCATGTCCGAATATTGCATCTAAACAAAAAGTACAAGATTCATTAGGCTCAAGACGTTTACCATAATACTCACTGCAAACATGAAAACCCTGTTGGTAAAGCTCTTTTAAATTTTGCCGTGATCCAGATAATTGGTTTTCACTATGATGTGATTGCTTTTCTTTAATCATCTGACGCAAATGCTTATTTTCAATTGAAAGTTCAACATTTTCCTCAGAAATAGCAATAATTTTTGCCTGCAACTGCTCCATTTTATTAACTAAATCCTGGGTCTGGTTCATCACCTGCGCAAATTGTTCATAAAGATTATCTGAACTATATTCTTCACTCATCTACAATTGATGATATTGTTTATATAATTCCTGGCGTTTTATATTATTTTTCTTTGCCACCAGCTTAATCGCAGCATTAGTGGAAAGACCATTTAAGATTTCCTTATCAACCTGTTCTGTTAATGGTAATTCAATATCATTATCTGTCTCCTCTGTCGGGTGTTCATTCCCAGCTACTAGAATAACGAATTCTCCTCGTGGTTGATGATCTTCAAACCAGGCAGTTGTTTCAGCAAGCGTTCCCCGCGTAAACTCTTCATAGCGTTTAGTGAGTTCCCGTGCTAAAACAACTCGCCGTTCATTACCGAAAACTTCCGCCATCGTAGCTAAAGTCTTTTTTAAGCGGTGTGGAGCTTCATAAAAGATCATCGTTTCTTCACGCTCTTTTAATTGCTCCAACGCCGCTACCTGTTGCTGATGCTTACGCCCTAAAAAGCCAAAGAAGTAAAATGGCTGGGGAACTAACCCCGAAGCGATAAGAGCCGTCAATCCTGCATTAGCTCCTGGAAGCGGGATTACTGGCAACCCTTCTCTAACTGCCGCCGCTACCAATTCCTTGCCGGGGTCAGAAATCGAAGGCATCCCTGCATCACTGCATTGGGCAATCGAATAACCAGCTTTTAATTTCTCAATCAATTCCGGAACACGTTGTTCAGTATTATGCTCATGAAAGCTAATTTGACGGGTTAATATATCAAAATGGTTTAATAGTTGCTGAGTATGACGCGTATCTTCAGCAGCAATCAGATCCACTTCTTTTAAGGTTTTAATTGCACGAAAAGTCATATCATCTAAATTTCCAATTGGGGTTGGAACTAAGTATAAACTTCCTGATTGGTGATCATTAAAACTACTAATTTGCTGCATTTAATACCATTCTATCTCAGCAATTGCATCAACTTGCTTATCAACGCCAATCTGGTGGTAAGTTACCGTTCCATCATTTATTTGGAGCTTATTAACTTTGCTTTCCACAATTTCCCCATTGCGTACCTCTTGAAGATACTGCAAATTAAATCTTTTTATCTGATTCTCTCGTAAAAAATCACGGCCAAGAGGATCAAGAAGCCAATCAAAGTAACGCGCATTATTAACATGGTGATTAGCATCAAGGTCAAAATAACGAACTTGATAATTTTTCTTTATTATCGAACCATTTTCATCCAATTTTTGAGGTCGCTTTAGACGAGGAATTCTTTTCGCAACAGGAGCATTAAATGGTTCAATTAAACCTAGTGGAATTGATTGCATTCGCCGTGTCTTTAGATTCATAAACACAAAAATTGACCTAATTCGTGCATATTCAATCTGGTGTTCTTTATCCGTTATCCAAAAATCACGAACAGCAAAAAAGCGGTTATAGGAAACAGCTTTGGTTCCTAAAATAACTGTTTCGCCAAAAGAAGGTTGATTTGCGGAAAGATATCCTTCATAGCCGCTTACTACCCATGTACCGCCAGTAGATTGTATTTCTTCGGTTCCCATTCCTAAAGACATACTATGCTCATCGGATACCATGGAAATCATACTTAATATCATGCTTAGGCTTGGATGACTTGTTTCATCACACTCATAATATGTTAGTAAGTGCGGCATTTCAAATGTTTGTGCTTCTTGCTTTAACTCCATTTAATGATCGCTCCTCTCAGTTAAGACCGGTTCAATTCCGTATACATCCTTAAATAGTTGTGATTTTTTACTAAAAGACCACTTTTCAAGAACAAGGTCATCATTGGCTATTGCTTTAATGATTAAGCGGCTATCTCCTACCAGCTTCAATCTAATACTTGAAATTTTTTGCAGCCGCGAATCATCTAATGCATCCACCAATCGTAAAATAGCAGCTAATTTTGCTACTGGCATCTGGATCTCATCATCGAGATGGCGGTAATGAGCTTGACTAATATCTGGAGACTCTGCACTATGATATCTCGCCACTTCAGCAATAATCCGATTATCTTTATCTGAAAGCCCAATTAGAGGATTAGCCTCCATAATATAAGCAGAGTGGCGGTAGTGTCCCCGTTGATTAATAAAATTACCAATGTCATCAATTCTACTAGCAATTTCTAATAATAATCGCTCATGCTGACCAAGACGATGAATTGGGCGCAATTGATCAAAGAGTTGGAGTGAAAAGCGCGTTACAAAATCCCGATGAGCTGAATCAACACCGTATCGTGAAGAAATATTGTCGGCAGCTGTTCTGATCATTTCATTAATTTGCCGTCTCGTTTTAGGATTATCAACCCCAATTCCATGGGAAATCCCATCCATCGTTGAAATATCAGTTACGTAAAGGCCTGCTGGTTGAATTAAGCGCACTGTTCGCGCCGTTACTAAATAATTTGGTAATAATAATTCAAATTGTTGGTCATCAATCTGAATATTTTTCATTAAGCCATCTTTTACTGGCGATAAAATCTTTTGGTAATCATCATGAAATTTATTTAGGGGAACTTCCGCGATTTGCTGATCATTTGGCAAAAATAATTTATTGAGTGAGAGGGCATTTTGCACCATCATTACTGTATGCTTTTTCTTTGTCAGTTCTGGTGTTAAGTATTCTAATTTACTACTGATATAATCTTGGATAATTTCAGTTGGATTGGTAGCAGTTTTTCGGAGACGCCCCACCAACTGACTGATTTTTGCATTACCAAGATCAATATCCCATGCCCGTTCAAAGCTTCCATGGTGAAAATAAGCTAAGGTAGTCGAGCTAAGACCGATACTTAGAAGATACATATTGTGTTTACTAAGTTTTTCAAAATCTGGTAGCAAGGTTAAAAGGTAACTCATCGACTGTGCCATTAGCTGGTTATTGTTTAACCATTCAATCTGTAATCCTGTCCGAACTTCTAACTGGTCGGCCACATACCTAGTTGCAACTGGGTCAAGGTCTTCTAAATCGCCATAAAATTTAACTGGTGTTGCCTGGTAGTCATTAATAATCTGCTTAAATCCTTCAATATTATTAACAATTGCAGTCATATTTTCCGAATAATTAGCAACTTTAGCGTTTCCGATATTTAGAAGGCCCGATCGAACATTATTTATCACTTTTAAAGTAGGTATCTCAATGATCCGTAAATTAACCTGATCGGGTTCGAGGTAAATAATCGCCGTTAAAGATCTTTTCACTTACTCATCCTTTCGCTCATCTAAATGAAGATTGGGAACATGGCGAGTTAAAGTTTCAAAAACAGAAGAAAAATGTTTTTTTGCTTTCTTCTCCTTTTTCTCACGCGCATTCAATTTCATTGCTTGTTTAACAAAGTATTCTTGTGAACTGAATGGTGCGACATCACCACGATCAATCCGTTCGTAATGATCTCCTACTAACCGTCGAGCCTTGACATTATCTTTCCACATAACGTCAAAAATATGAATTGCATGAGCTTTTGTGTCTGGCTGGGTAACGGGATACAATTCTTCAACTCGTCGATTAAGATTTCTCGTCATCATATCGGCACTTGCGAGGTAGACTTCCTCATGACCATTACTCTTAAAGTAGTAGATCCGGGAGTGTTCAAGGAAACGCCCAATAATCGAATGAACCTCAATATTCCCATGCAATTCTGGCAAATCGTTCCTTAAACAGGTAATGCCTCGAATTAATAACTCAACCTTAACTCCACTAGCAGCAGCAGCGTATAGGCGGGCAATGATTTGCTTGTCAGACAAGGAATTCATCTTCATCCGAATTAACGTAGGATTACCATTTTTGGCATTTTCAATTTGCTCATCAATTTTGGCATTAATAAATGTCCGAATCCCATCAGGAGATACCCGTAATTCATTGAAATAAGCTGGTCGTGCAAATCCTGACAGCATATTAAACAGGTTTGTCATATCGATGCCCAGCTCATGGTCACAAGTAAATAATCCCATATCAGTGTAAAAATGAGCTGTTACATCATTATAGTTCCCAGTTCCTAGGTGCATATAACGCCGCAGCCCATCTTCATCGCGACGGATAACCAAAGCAACTTTACAGTGCGTTTTAAGGCCAACTAAACCGTAAATAACGTGGCACCCCATCTGTTCAAGCCGTTGTGCCCACCGAACGTTATTTTGTTCATCAAACCGCGCTTTAACTTCAACTAAAACCGTTACTTGCTTACCCTGTTGCGCGGCCATTCCGAGATACTTAATAATCGGTGAATTACCAGAGACCCGATAAAGAGTCATCTTGATTGCCAAAACATCTGGATCAATGGCTGCTTGATGAATAAAGTTGACCACGGCTTGAAAATTATCATAAGGATGCTGCATTAGGTAATCCTTTTGGCGAATTGAAGAAAAAATATTATGATCCATATCTAACGCTGGGTTGAGGTATGGCTTATATGGTGGATAGCGCAAGTCATCATGACCATCAACCATCCCCGATAATTTTTTTAAGAAAGTTAAATCGACGGGACCATCTACTTCATACAGTGACCGTTCACTTACATGCAGATTATCAATTAATTGATCTTTTAACCATTCATCGATAGAAGCAGGAACTTCTAGGCGCATCACCTGTCCATGCTCTCGTTCCCGCAATTGCCGTTTGACTGCCCGGAGCAAATCAGACGTATCTTCTTCAGCCACATCTAAGTCCATATCCCGCATAACTCGATATGACGCTGTAGCTAAGATCTCGTATCCTGGAAAAAGCGCGCTCAGAAATTCAGTAATGATTTCATCAATCAAAATGAAGCTATTTTCTTCTGGTAACCGAACTAACCGCTTATAAATTTCTGGAACACGGACTGTTGCAAATTTGATATCTGCTTCTTGACGATCATCATGTGGTTCCATTTGTGGACGATGAACTTCTTGATCTCCCTCTAGAATTTCCTCTGCAACTGGTTCACTTGTTGAACGGATTTGACGCCGTAGCTGAACAGCAATATTTAAAGAATTATTGGAGATAAAAGGAAAAGGACGTGAGGCATCATCTGCCATGGGAGTCAAAACTGGCATCAGCTCATCATTAAAGTACCGACGAATAAATTCATATTGCTTCTCGTCAAGTTTGGGGACATGGAGAATATGAATATTATTTTTAGCAAGGTCCGGGATGATTTGCTGATTATAAACTTCATACCGTTGCTTAACCATCCGGTGTTCTTTTTCATTTACTGCATCCAACTGCTCTTCTGGAGTCAGACCAGACGCATCAGTAGTAGTAACATTGGCAGCAGCAAGCTTATGAAGCGATGCAACCCGCACCATAAAAAATTCATCAACATTGCTTTGAGTAATTCCCAAGAAGTTAGCACGTTCTAACAAAGGATTAGCAGTATCAGTTGCCTCTCCCAGTACTCGGCCATTAAAGTCAATCCAACTCAATTCTCGATTAACATAATTCTGCGGCTTATAAAACTCCTTATACATTTATAGCGAGGATTTTAATTGATCAAAATTAATTTGCTGCTCAAGGTACTTAAATAATAAACCTTCTCTTAATCCACTATTACTAAAGCAAATCTCATTAATTGACAATTGCCGGACAAGAGAGATAAGGGGGAGAAGTCCTCCAACAATTACATCCGCTCGCACTTTCGTAATTCCACGGATTCCTGCCCGCGTCTGGCGATCCGTTTCTAATAGCTGCCGCATAATCAAAAAGGCTTCTTCTGAACGCATTGTTAGCCCATGAACTGGTCTGGCTTCATTAGGATTAAGAGCTTGTTGCCACCGATATACCTTTGCTAATGCACGGTTACATCCCCCGAGTGCCACAATTTTTGTCTCCCGCATCCGATTTAGCCATAATTGTTGAGAAAGAACTTCATCAATTTTAATCATGGCATCAAATAAATCAGCTGGATTAATTTGATCTTCAAGATGGTAGGTTTGCGAAATGCTAACTGAACCGATCGGAATACTAATCGCTTCTTCTGCTTCCCCATTATTCACCGAGATTAATTCCATACTTGCTCCTCCAGTATCAACAATTATTCCCTTATCAATTGGAAGAGTCTGATTAACACCAACATAGTCAAGATATGCTTCTCGTTCTCCACTAATTACATGAATTTCAAAGCCCGTTTCTTGCTTGACCTTTTCAAGAAATTGCAGTTGATTTTGTGCTTGACGAACCGCAGCAGTCGCCACCGCAATAATTGTCAATTTCTTATTACGGTATCGATCACAAATTGTTCGAAATTCTTTTAGGGCATCAATAGTCCGCTTTACAGGAGCTGACTTCAACATTTTTTCTGGCCCCATATTAGAAGCGAGGCGAACATATCTTTTTTCATATTGAACCGTTTCAAAGCTCCCGTTATCTTGAATTTTTGTTATTTTAAGCCGAACTGAATTTGAACCTAAATCAAGAATTGCAAGGTACTGCTCATTGCTCATTTAGTCGCGATCATCATAACCCTTTGGATGAGTTGAATGCCACTTCCAAGCAGTTGCAATAATGTCGTGAACATCATCATACTTAGGACTCCATCCAAGAACATTACGAGCCTTATCACTAGCAGCAACTAATGAATCTGGATCTCCTGGACGGCGTGGTGCCATTTTAGCTGGAATAGGTTTACCAGTAACTTCTCGAGCTGCTTCTAGCATTTGCTTGTTAGAGAAGCCAGTGGATGAACCAAGGTTAAAGGCATTACTCTTGTTACCTTCCTTAAGGTACTTAATAGCAAGAATATGAGCATCTGCTAAATCCATAACATGGACATAGTCACGAACATTGGTACCATCTGGTGTGTTGTAGTCATCCCCAAAGATACTCAATTCATCACGCTTGCCTTGCGCAACTTGAAGAATGATTGGAACTAAGTGCGTTTCTGGACCGTGATCTTCACCGATCGTACCATCAGTGGCAGCCCCGGCAACATTAAAGTAACGAAGGGCAACAAACTTAATACCGTAAGCTTTATCAGCCCAAGCCATCATTTCTTCCATCATTAACTTACTCAAGCCATATGGGTTAATTGGGTTTTGTGGGTCCGTTTCCTTAATTGGCATGTGTTCTGGAACCCCATAAGTAGCAGCGGTTGAACTGAAGACAATATACTTAATATCATGATCATGCATTGCTTCAAGCAAAGTAATCATTCCGCCAGTATTGTTATCAAAGTACTTCAATGGCTTACTCATTGATTCAGGTACAATTGAGAAAGCAGCAAAGTGAACAACTGCAGTAATATCTTCATTGTCAAAAATCTTATCTAAGAATTGACGATCACGAATGTCACCCTCATAAAACTTAGCCTTGGGATTAATCGCATCCCGGTGACCCGTCGATAAGTTATCAGCCACTACTACATCTTCACCATTTTCAATAAGATCTTTTACCATATGGGAACCGATATATCCGGCACCACCAGCAACTAAAATTGACATTTAAACTTCTCGAACATAATTTTTTCTTTTTTCTCCAGGATGAAGTTTTTGCCAATTAGCCTCTGCTTCAGTAATTCGTAAATAATGCGGAACAAAAGGGTCAATCTCTTTAACTGGTTCCTTCATTTTACCTGCAAGAGCTAATTGATAAGTTGACGGAATACTATAAGATCGTGGCAAAAGGGTCACATTAGCTGGTAATTGATCATATTTGGCTTGAATTTTATCAGTCATATGACCTACCAAAACAACTTGTTGATCTAATTTTGCAAGTTGATTAAGCAAAACATCAATCCCTAGATGTTGATCTTCTATTTTATTTACTAACTCGCCATTTTCCCACTGGTAAGCACCAGCAAATACATTTCCTCGTCGTGCATCAAAGAAAGGAACAATAATTGCTGATGATGTTGGAACTACATTACGTGCTAATACTGCTAAACTTGATACGCCAATTAAGTCAATCTTTTCTGTATCAGCCAATACTTTAGCGGTTGTAACTGCAATTCGTACTCCTGTATAAGATCCTGGTCCCTGTGCAACCACTACCCGATCAATATCTGTTGGCTGCCACTGAACTAACTTAAATAACTTACTAATTGCCGGCATTAAATAAATACTATGATTGCGAACCATATTAAGGGTTGTCGTTGCCAACAATTGCTCATCTTCAACCAACGCTACGCTCATTGGGTGGTTGGATGTATCGACGGCTAGAATCTTCATCTACCTAAGTAAGTTTGCTTGCATATCCACGGCATCTTCGTGATTATCTAAGTAATAACGTGGTTTAATATGCTGATTACGAAAGCCTAAACTTTCATATAAGCGACGAGCTGATACGTTATACACTCGTACTTCTAAACTCAGCGAATGTAATTTTAAGTGCCGGGCATAGTTTTTGGCAGTTGAAATAAGATACGTTCCAATTCCTTTATTTTGGTAACTTGGTGTAATGCCAATATTCGTAATATGCAAATCATAATGGTACCAATCAATGGCTGTTCCCATAAAGCCAACAATCTGCTGGTCATCCTCAACAACTAAATATAGTCGATCACACGGCCGTTGGAGTTCAATGCGGAAAGCAGCATAACTCCATGGTGCTTTTCCATAGATTCTTTCTTCAATTTCTACCAAGGTTTGAATATCTTGTTCCTTTGCCATCCGGACCATGTATTGATGACCAGATATCATTACTATTCGTCGTGTAAATTCAAGGATCGGTCGTTTAGTAGGATTGGTCGTATTGATAAACCATTCTTTAAACTTCTCGAACATTTATTTATTCTGAATTCGATCGAACATTAATCCCGGTACTGCATTCAAATCTAATCCTGCACGGTCGCCATGCTTGTAGTTAACATAACCAGCAGCCCCAATCATTGCAGCATTATCACCACATAATTTCAACGGTGCTTGCAGCATCGGTACATCAGGATGAGATTTCTTCATGTCATGATCTAAACGAGCACGGAGACCATGATTTGCAGCGACCCCACCAGCTAAAATCAGTTGCTTTACTGGGTAATCATCTAACGCCCGCATTGTTTTTTCGGCAAGCACGTCAATGACACTTTGTTGGAAACTGGCTGCAAGATCATATTTATCTAATTTTTCTCCACGTTGGTCTGCATTATGAACTGTATTGATGAAGGCGCTCTTCAGCCCACTAAAGCTAAAGTCATAATTATCTTCTTTTTCCATTGCTCGTGGGAAATTAAAAGTGTCCTTACCCTTAGCCGCCCATTCATCAATCGTTTTTCCTGCCGGGTAATTGACTCCCAACACGCGACCAATTTTATCATAAGCTTCACCGGCAGCATCATCACGTGTTTCACCGATAATTTGGTATTCATGTTCAGATGGCATATAAACTAATTCCGTATGTCCACCGGAAACTAACAATGCCATTTGTGGATATTTGAATTCCCCAACATAGCGTGCAGCATAGATATGACCTGCCATGTGGTTAACCGGAATTAACGGAAGGTTATGAGCCCATGCGATGGCCTTTGCTGCTGTCACACCAATTAATAATGACCCGACTAATCCTGGACCGTATGTTACTGCAACAGCATCTAGGTCATCATAGCCTACAGCCGCTTGCTCTAAAGCTTCATTTGTACACTTGGTAATTTGTTCAATATGATGTCGACTAGCTACTTCTGGTACTACTCCACCAAAACGTTGATGGCTATCGATTTGCGTTGCAACAATATTGGAAAGGATTTTAGTTCCATTTTCAATTACGGCAACACTTGTTTCATCACAGCTTGATTCAAACGCTAAGGTTAATGTGCGTTCTGTCATTTATGATTCACCATTTGCTTTGTCAACGGCATCCATCATGGCGTAACGGAAACCATTTTTCTCCAATGCTTCCACGCCTTTGATTGTTGTACCTGCTGGTGATGTTACTTGATCACGTAATAATGCTGGAGCAAGCTTGCTATCATAGGCTAGTGTCCCCGTACCTTTTACCATACTAGCAATAACTTCATATGCAGTTTGACGATCGAGGCCATGCTTGACGGCGGCATCGCTCATTGCGTCCATCATCACATCAACAAATGCAGGGCCACAGCCGCCGATAACACCAATTATATCTAGTTGTCGTTCTGGAACTTTGATGACATCACCAAGACTATCTAAAACAGTCATTACTTTTGAAATTGCTTCAGCAGAAATTCCGGTTGGCAAGGCAAGACCAATTGTGCCGGCATTAACTTCAACTGGTGTGTTGGGAATAATATTAACAATTTCTTTATTCGGAAGCACTTTGGCTAAGTCTTCGTGAGTAATTCCAGCAGCGGCAGAGATAAAAATAGTGTGATCGTTAAGGACGGCTAATTCTTTAGCGACTACGGTTGTAATAGGGGCCGGGGTAGTCAAAATTACGATATCGGGTGTAAGGTTAACTACTTCACTGTTTGTATTAACGAGTTTAAACCCGAGCTTCTTAGCAAGGCTTGTAACACGTGAATTAACAGGGTTCATCGCACTGAGGGTAAAATTTTGCGTACGACTTAATCCCTTCATAATTGCGCTTCCCATATTTCCGACACCAATAATTGTAATTTTCATTTATTTCCGAACTTGCCCATTACCGGTAATTTCATATTTGATTGTTGTTAATTGTTGTAATCCCATTGGTCCCCGGGCGTGGAGTTTTTGGGTACTGATACCAATTTCAGCGCCAAAGCCAAATTCTCCCCCATCAGTAAACCGCGTAGAGGCATTAACATAAACACAGGCAGAATTAATGGCTTGTTGGAAGTAGCGTCCCCGGGTAATGTTGTTTGTAATAATTGATTCTGAATGGTGAGTACTATGGTGATTAATATGGTTAATTGCATCATCAAGGGAATCAACAATTTTTACGGCCATAATTAAATCATTATATTCTGTCTCCCAATCTTCCTCAGTAACGGGACGGATAGTTGATACTAATTGGCACGCCATTTCATCACCGCGTAATTGGACGCCATGTTCCATTAAAGCTTTGGCAATAACAGGAAGAAATTCAGCGGCAATATCGCGGTGGATAAGTAATTTTTCAGCGGCATTGCATACAGAAGGCCGTTGTACTTTTGCATTTACAGTAATATTGGTCGCCATTGTTAGGTCAGCATCCTTATCAATATAAATGTGGCAATTACCCGCACCAGTTTCGATAACTGGAACCGTAGCTGTTGTTACAACCCGCTGAATAAGGGCCTGGCCGCCTCGTGGAATCAAGACATCAATGTAGTCAGTGAGATTCATCATTTCATCAGCAATCGCATGACTAGTGTCGGTAATAAGCTGAACCGCATCGACCGGTAAATGTTGACTTTGTAATGATTCACGAAGAATTTTTACTAAGGCAGTATTAGTCTGGATAGCTTCTTTTCCGCCCCGTAGAATAACTGCATTGCCACTCTTGAATGTGAGGCCGGTCGCGTCTACAGCTACGTTTGGTCGTGCTTCAAAGATAATGCCAATTACCCCTAATGGTACGCGCCGTTGAAGGATTTGCAACCCATCTTTGGTAATCCATCCCTTATCGATTTGGGAAGTGGGATCGTTCAAGTCGGCGATTGTTCGGAGACCATTAGCCATGTCTGCGATACGTTGGGAATTGACCATTAAACGATCTGTAAATTTAGTTGGCATCTGGGTAGCGGCGACCAAGTCTTGTTGGTTGGCAGCGATAATTTGGTTTTTATTTTTGATTAAATCATCTGCCAATTGAAGCAATGCCTTATTTTTGGTGGCAGTGTTCATTAAAGCTAGTTTGTTTGCAGCGATTTGGGCTCTTTTTCCAATTGTAATTAAATCTTGGTTCATCTATTTTCCAAAATGAGTACCAATAGTATGACCATCAAAAATATCAAAAAGAATTTTAGGGTCACGACCATTGCATAAAATCATTTGTTTACCTGCTTGCATCATTGTGGCAGCTGCCCGTAATTTAGTTACCATTCCTCCTGTTCCAAACCTAGTGCTGCTACCGCTTGCGACGTTCTCTATTTCCGTCGTTAGGAATGGAACTTCTTTAATGATTTGTGCGTCAGGAAATTTATGCGGATCTTTGTCATAAAGGGCATCGATATCCGAAAGAATGATTAACTCGTCAGCGTCAATGGCAATAGCTACCTGGGAAGAGAGTTCATCATTGTCACTGAAAGTAGTGTAATGATCAAGCTCATCAACTGACACGGGGTCATTTTCGTTAACGATTGGAATCACATTTTGCTGAAGTAAAGCATTAATTGTATTAAGCGTATGCTGGCGACTGACGGGATAAGTGAGCACATCACGGGTAAGGAGAAGTTGGGCGACGTGCGTTTGATAGTCTAAAAATCGTTGCGAATAGATTCGCATTAAAGCAGCCTGACCGATAGATGCTAAGGCTTGCTGTTGTGCTATTTCGGCGGGACGATCTGTTAATCCCAAACTTGCAAGACCAACGCCAATTGCTCCCGAGGAAACAAGAATAAGTTGGTATCCTTGATTGTTTAATGTCGCAAGGACAAATGAAAGTTGGTCGATTGTTCGTAAATTAATTTTTCCATTAGGAAGAACAAGGCTACTCGTACCAATCTTAACAACTACTTTTTGTATTTTATGAGTCATTCAATGATAAAGACTTGGTCGGCGATCCTTAAACACCGGAATCGGCCCCCGAACCTGTGCTAACTGCGCTAAGTCAATTTCTGCATAACTTACTTGTTCAACTTCTCCTGCATCATGGATAATCTGCCCAAGCGGATCTATTACTAACGAATGACCATTAAAGCTATTCTCTAAATCCGTCCCAACACGATTGACCGCGACTACAAAGGCTTGATTTTCAATTGCCCGTGACTGAAGCATTATTTTCCATTGTTTAATCCGTTTGCTTGGCCATTCTGCCGAAAAATATAAGATATCAGTTCCATAACGAGCGACTGTTCTAATCCATTCGGGGAATCGCAAATCATAACAAATAAAACTTGCACTCGGAACCCCAGCTAATTCAAAGTGATTTTCTTTTTGCCCGGCTTTTAGATATCGGTCTTCATTCATTAGTCCAAATAAATGCACCTTCTCGTAACTGCTAATTAGATTTCCCTTTTGATCATAAACATAGGTTGTATTGAAAAAAGATTGTCCACATCTCACCGCTACTGAACCACCGACAATGTTAATTTGATTTTCTAACGCTAACTCACTAAGAAATTTTTGTGTCTTTTGACCGTTTTCATCTGCCAAGTCTGCTAATTGATCTAAGGCATAGCCAGTATTCCACATCTCCGGCAAGACAACGATATCTGCATGGTGACTAGCAGCTTCTTCAATTGCTTGTTTAGCTTTTTGATAATTTTCGGCAGGATTTCCTAATTGAATATCAAGTTGAGCTAATGCAATTTTGCGTTTCATTTAACTAAATAAATTCAATTTAGCAATCCGCTCAACGGCCTCCGTCAGTCGTGCTGGCTCAATCAAAAGGCCAATCCGCACATAACCTTCACCGTGCTTGCCAAAGCCATTGCCTGGTGCTACTGCCACGCCAGCTTTGTCCAATAACAAATCTGCAAAGCTTTCACTGGTATAATCCTTTGGAACCGGCATCCAAGCATAGAAAGTACCCTGGGGAATAAATGCATGCCAGCCAATTTTTTCGGCCGCATTAATAAAAGCATTCCGTCTTTCTTCATAACAACCTACAATTTCGGCAATTGCATCATCACGTTGTGGCAGCGTTAAAGCATCAATAGCAGCTTCCTGTAAGGCAGGAAAAAGACTAACGAATAGGTGATCTTGAATTAAGTTTAAGGCTTCAATAATATCTGCATTACCAACCGCAAATGCGATTCGCCACCCTGCCATGTTGAATGTCTTAGAAAAGGTATAAAATTCAATTCCCACATCTTTAGCGCCTGGTGTTTCCATAAAGCTAACTGGAGCTTGACCGTCAAAGCCAATTGCGCCATAGGCAAAGTCACTAATAATGCCCACATGGTACTTTTTGGCCCACGCAACTAATTTTCGATAAAACTCGGGAGTAGCTACAGCACCCGTTGGATTATTAGGATAGTTAAGATAGAAGAATTTAGCACGTTGCGCCACCTCTTCAGGAATTGCCTCTAAGTCTGGCAAGAAATTATTTTCTGCTAATAATGGTACTGTTTCAAAATTAACTTCTCCTAATGCTGCTCCTGATAAGTAATCTGGATAGCCAGGATCAGGAAGCAGAAAAGTGTCGCCGGGATTCATCAATGCCCATGGCAATTCTACAAGCCCAATCTTGGAACCACCCAAAATTGCAACTTCTTTTTCTGGGTCAAAGTCAGCTCCATATTTTTCAGAATAAAAGTTTGCCGCTGCTTCTTTAAATGCTGGCAATCCCCGAAATAGTGAATACTTATGAGTTTGCGGATCCGCTACCCATTTTTGCGTGCTCTTAACAATATAATCTGGCGTTGGCTTATCGGGATTCCCTTGACCAAGATTAATAACATCGACCCCTTCACTTATTTTTTTATTAACCTTGGCAACTAAATTGGCAAAAAATTGTTTCGGTAAAGTGTCTAATAATTTTGATTGTGCAAAATTCATTTAGTTTTGTCGGAATTTACGAGTATTTTCTGCAAGGTGAACTAAATTACGCAAGAAGTCGTGAGTAGATGCCTCATAGTTATACTTCTTACCTAAATCATAAATATATCCATTAATGTAATCTACTTCTGTTGGTCGATTTTTACTCATATCTTGGTACATTGATGGATAATGAAGCGGGCTGGTAACTTCACTAACATATTTAATCGTTTGCCACTCCTCCTCACGAGTGCTTAAGAGCTGAATACCAGCCCGTTCGGCAACATCGAATGCTTCATTAATTAACTGTTTGCCAAGCTTTTCTGCACCATCGTAATCGATAAATTGCCCCATTTGAATCTCAAAAAGCGTGCAGATCGTGTTAATAACAGAATTAAAAACTACTTTTGTTAGGAGGGTACCATAAAAATTATCATTAAGGTGGGGATTAATATTCGCCGTGGTAAAGTCCTCAACAATTTGTTTTACCCGCTCATCTGGTTCGCCGACTTGGGGAGCTAAGTTGATCGAACCAGCACCAGGTTTACCAATAAAATCCACATCCCCCGCCTTATTAAGGACCGTGCCAATTAAACAAGTTCCGGCCACGACATGTTCTTTAGGAAAATATTGGTTAATTTTTTCAATATGTCCCATGCCATTCATCCCGGAAAAGACATATTGATGGTCAGGACGGAAGAAATGAGCACTGCGTTGTAACAAATCACTAAGCGTCATCTGTTTGGCAAAAACGATAAACACATCTGGATCACCATCATATTCTTCTGGTGAGTAAATATTAATTGGTACAAGATGTCGATTCTCATGGTCTCGAGAAACGTAAACCCCACCCTGTTGTTTAATAGTTTCAACTTGGGAAGCCCAGTTATCAACAAAATCAACCTTCGCACCTGCTAATTCTTGAAGCAATACCCCAAATCGTAGTCCCATTGCCCCTGCACCTAAAACCGTATATTTCAAAGCCATTTAGTTTTCTTGATCAAATTCTTCCAGTTTTTCTGCTGCTTCTGTCCATGCAAGTTCAAATTCTTCAGATTTAGCTGATAATTCATCAAGTTCTTTTTGAAGATCGGTTAATTTTCCAATATCCGTAGCGATCTCTGGTTGACTCATTTGTTCTTGGATTGCGGTTTGTTTTTCTTCTAATTCCGCCATCTGTTGTTCTAGCTCATCGACTTGTCGCTGAATTTTTCGGCGAGCGCGCTGCTGTTCTTTGCTTTGCTGATAAGATTGTTTACCAGCTGGTGCTTTAGTAATGGTGGTGGAATTATGTGAAGCAGCTTCAGATGAACTTTCTTTTTCCTTAGCAATTAGGTAGTCATCATAATTGCCTTCGTAATGTTTAATTCCGTCGTGTTCCATTGCTAAGATATCGGTTGCAACCTGATTAATAAAGTAACGGTCGTGAGAAATAAAGAGAACGGTTCCGCTAAATTCGTTAATTGCGTTTTCAAGCACTTCTCGACTATCGATATCTAAGTGGTTAGTCGGTTCATCAAGGATAAGAAAATTAATCGGTTTAAATGAGAGCTTAGTTAACTCCAATCGTGCTTTTTCACCACCAGATAGGTCATGAACAACTTTATAAACATCATCACCAACGAATAAGAAACTACCTAATAATGAGCGAATATCTTTTTCAGGTACTTCTGGATGGTCATCCCATACTTCTTCTAAAACTGTTTTATTTGGATGTAATTGTTGCTGTTCCTGGTCATAGTAACCGATATCGAGGTTAGCACCGAGTTTGATTGTTCCACTAATTAACGGAATTTTATGGAGAATAGATTTAAGTAAAGTTGATTTTCCGATTCCATTTGGTCCGATAATCCCAACACGCTGCGGCTTGCGGACATTAAATGAAAGCGGCCCAGCAAGGATCTGTTCATCGTAGCCAACTTTTGCCTGCTCCACATCAAGAACTTCATTTCCGCTATCTTTTTCAGAATGGAATTGAAAATGGATTGATTTATCATCAGTTTCTGGACGCTCAAGCCGCTCCATTTTTTCTAATTGCTTTCGCCGCGCCTGAGCACGTTTAGTTGTTGAGGCACGAACAATATTTCGGTTAACAAAGTCTTCTAACTTAGCAATCTTTTTTTGTTGTTGGTCATAGTGTTTCCACTCTGCTTCTAATCGTTCTTGCTTGTGTTTAACAAATTGCGTGTAGTTACCAGTATAGTGGGTGAGTGTTTTATTATCGAGATCATAAACATCGTTGACAACACGATCTAAGAAGTAACGGTCGTGAGAGACGATAAGCAATGCACCTTGATAACTTTTAAGATAATCTTCTAACCATGAAAGAACGTTCATGTCGAGGTGGTTAGTCGGTTCATCTAGAATCAAAAGCCCCGGTGCTTGCAGAAGGATCTTTGCTAAGGCGAGTTTAGTTTTTTGCCCTCCTGAAAGGGAATTAATTGGCGTATCATAACTATCTTCGCCAAAACCAAATCCATGTAGAATTCCCCGCATACGTGATTCGTATTCGAAACCACCCTGTTTCTTAAAGGCAGTTTGTAAATTATCGTATGTTGAAAGAATTTGTTGATAATTGCTATCGGAACTATCAAGGTCAGCGAGCTGTTGTTCAAGATCGTGGATTTGCGTTTCCATTTTGTGGAGAGGAGCAAAGACAGTATCTAGTTCAGTCCAAATGCTATTTTGACTATCGAGTCCTTGATCCTGGGCCAAGTAACCAATTGTCAAATCTTTAACCTTCGTAATTGTTCCTTCATCTGGTTCGGTGATTCCAGCGATCATTTTTAACAAGGTCGTTTTACCAGCACCATTACGCCCAACAAGCGCAGTACGGCCATGCTCTTGGATTTGCATGTTCATATTGTGAAATAAAACGTCCGCGCCAAATCGACACACAACGTCATTTGTCTGTAAAAGTAACATTTATTCAACTGAGTCTTCAGTGTAATTTTTAATAAAGTAGATCAACGTTTGAAGTTCGTTTGTTAAGTCAATGTTTTGAACTTGAACATTTTTTGGCACAGATAAACGAACAGGAGTAAAGTTAAGAATTCCCTTCACACCAGCTTCAACTAATTGGTCCGCAACATGTTGGGCCTTGATTCCTGGAACGGTTAGAATAACAACATCAATCTGTTGCTCTTTTAACTGCTTTACCATATCCTCGGATGTGTAAATTGGAATACCGCTTTTGACTGTATTGGCATATTCTGGCTTAGTATCAAATGCCGCACTGATCCGTAAATTGGTATCTTGGTGGAAATTAAAGTTTAACAAGGCACTTCCCAAACTACCAACCCCAACTAAGGCAACACTAACTAATGAGTCTTGGTGTAAGATTCCTTTAAAAAACTTTAATAGACTTTCAACGTCATAACCGTATCCCCGCTTACCTAATTCACCAAAATATGAAAAGTCACGACGAATCGTTGCCGAATCAACTTGCACAGCCTCCGAAAGTTCAGTTGATGATACCCGTTGCTTATTTGCGTCTTTCAATACATTTAAATAACGGAAATATATTGGCAACCGTTTCGCAGTCGCGCGTGGAATCTTTTTATTAGCCATCTATTCAACGATTGCTACTAAGTCCTTAGCGTGAACAACTAAGTACTTTTCACCATCATATTCAACTTCGTTACCTGCGTACTTGTCAAATAATACGCGGTCGCCTTCCTTAACAGCTGGAGCAAGCTTTTGTCCGTTTTCTAAAGTACGACCTTCTCCAACGGCAATAACCTTTCCAGTAGTTGGCTTTTCCTTTACATTGGAAGCAAGGACAATTCCACCAACTGTCTTTTCTTCTTCAGTTTCAGCTTTTAGAACAACGCGATCTCCTAATGGTTTTAACACTTACATCATACCGCCCATGCCGCCTTGTGGAGCAGCAGGAGCTTGGTTATTTGCATTTGGATCTGGCTTATCAGCAACAACTGCTTCAGTAGTAAGAAGCAATGCTGATACGGAAGCAGCGTTTTGAAGAGCAGACCGGGTAACCATTGTTGGATCAACAATACCAGCCTTGATCATATCTTCAAACTTGCCATCTGCAGCGTTGTAACCAATACCTTCTTTTTCGTTCTTTAATTCATTAACAATAACTGAACCTTCAACACCGGCGTTTTCTGCGATTTGACGAACTGGAGCTTCAAGAGCAGCCTTAACGATATTAATACCAGTTAATTCGTCACCTTCAGCGTTAATCTTGTCAAGAGCAGGAATAACGTTGATCAAAGCAGTACCACCACCAGGAACAAATCCTTCTTGAACGGCAGCACGAGTAGCATTTAAGGCATCTTCAATCCGGTACTTCTTTTCCTTTAGTTCGGTTTCAGTTGCGGCACCAACCTTAACAACTGCAACACCACCAGAAAGCTTTGCAAGACGTTCTTGGAGCTTTTCCTTGTCAAAGTCAGAAGTAGACTTAGCAATTTCTTGCTTAATTTGGTCTACCCGTTCTTGGATAGCTTCCTTTGAACCGGCACCGTCAACAATTGTGGTAGCATCCTTAGTAACTGTAACCTTGTTTGCTTGACCTAATTGATCAACAGTAGCGTCCTTAAGACTCATACCAAGGTCATCAGAAATAACAGTACCACCTGTTAATACGGCAATATCTTGAAGTTGGGCCTTACGACGGTCACCGAAGCCTGGAGCCTTAACAGAAACAACATTAAAGGTACCACGGATCTTGTTCAAAACAAGTGTTGGCAATGCTTCACCAGTAATGTCATCAGCAATAATCAAGAGAGCACGGCCTTCTTGAACAACTGATTGAAGCAATGGCAAAATATCTTGAATGTTACTGATCTTCTTATCAGTGATCAAAATGTATGGATTGTCAAGGTCTGCTTCCATCTTGTCGTTATCAGTTACCATGTATTGTGACATGTAACCACGATCAAAGCTCATTCCTTCAACAACGTCAACGCTGGTATCAACCCCACGAGAGTCTTCAATGGTAATAACACCATCATTACCAACCTTTTCCATCGCATCAGCAATTAACTTACCAACTTCGGGATTAGCAGCTGAAATAGAAGCGATTTGTTCGATATCATCCTTAGTCTTTACATCATGAGACATCTTCTTTAATGCTTCAACAGCAGTCTCAGTAGCCTTGTCAATACCACGACGAATACCAACCGGGTTTGCACCTGATGTAACGTTCTTCATTCCGGCATTTACAATTGCTTGCGTTAAAACAGTAGCAGTAGTAGTACCGTCACCAGCGATATCGTTAGTCTTTGAAGCAACTTCGGAAACAAGCTTTGCACCCATATTTTCAAAGTGGTCTTCTAATTCAATGCTCTTAGCGATTGTAACACCATCATTAGTAATAGTAGGTGTACCATAGCTTTGTTCCAAAACAACATTCCGTCCCTTTGGACCCATTGTTGTCTTAACAGTATCTGCTAATTTATCAACACCACTGAGCATTGCGCTCCGTGCGTCTTCAGAAAACTTAATTTCTTTTGCCATTTAGAAAAAGGTTTTTCGTACGGGCAAATTGATATTCTTAAATTGATATTCTTGAACATACTTGTCTGCTTGTTCCGCTGTATAGACTGGGGGATGCATAATAATTTGATAGTTTATTTTTTCGTCATCTAAATATTCATAGATACCGGTCGCATTTTTCGTCATTTATAGTTGAACCGCCTTAACTGAATTACCATTCAACTTTATTATTTGAAGCAAATCTTTTGTTCTCAAAATCACTGTGGCCGTATTAATGTTTGGGTGACACCCTATTAACTCCTCGTTCTTAAAGATATCAGCATCAATAATAAAGGTAACCTGATGTTGTTTATCATTAAACAAGTTAAAGGGTGAAACAGCCCCACTTGTTATTCCTAACTTCATAGCTAATTCTTCTGGGTGGGCAAATGAAAACCGACTAGTCGATAGATTCTCTTTCAATTTTTTCATCTATTGATCTTTTCCTGGCATCTTTACCTTGGCATTAACCTTTTCTGCCGCAGGATCGACTTTTTTCATCCGGCTAGCCACAGCCCACCGGTAAAATCCTAGCGAGCAGATGATAATAACAACAAAATCCCATGGGTACTTCAACCAGTCCTTGCCGCCAAATCCTTCACTCCCAATGTAAGAAACTATTGAGATAAAAACAAGATAAACCAACATCCAATAACTATTGCGTAAGTCACGTAGCCCTGATGCGTGACGATACTTAACTTCATAATAAAGATAAATTGGTAAGCCTAATAAGATAACCCCAATTACCTGAACAGTCGTCGGCCACATTGTCCAATAAATTGAAAGGCTCGTCAAGACAAATGCAAATGGCGCCAACCAGGACATAAAATGCGGATGAAACGGCCGCTTTAAATTAGCATCCATTTTGCGAAGCGACATTACAGTAACTGGCCCGGTAAGATAAGCAATTAAGGTTGAACCGGTAATTACAGTGGCTAACAAACTCCAATTTCTGAAGAGACTAACCATTACCACCGCTAAAATTAGATCCACAACCATTGCAAGCCGCGGAATCATGTAGCGCCGTTCTAGCCGTCCCAACCATTGAGGCAAATGTCCAGTATGAGTCATTGCTGCCAATGCTCGTGAGGCAGTCGCCACGAACGCAACCCCTGTCCCAAATGGTGAAACAAAAGCATCCATATATAGCAAAATTGCAAGCCAATTCATCCCCAGCAGGATCGCAATATCAGCAAATGGAGACGTATAGTTAATCCCATGCCATCCTTTTTGCGCTAATAAATTCGGATCAATCGCTCCAATAAAGGCAACTTGTAACATGACATAGATCACAGCGGTAATAATCATTGAAATCAATACGCCTCGCACGATATTTTTATGAGGATTAATCATTTCTCCTCCCATGTTGATTACCGTTTGAAAGGCATCATAAGACATAATAATTCCAGAAATAGCAGCTGCTTCAAAGATTGACCGGCTACCATATGGTATAAAAGTAGTTACGCTATGACCAAAATTACTAGGATGAAAACCCGCCGCAATAAGCATCACAATTGTTAGTGTCGGTAATAAAATCTTAAAAATTGATATTAAGTTAGTAAAGCGAGTCATCAATTTTACCGACCAGAAATTGATCAAAGTAAAAACCAGCATAAAGCCAAATACAACTAATAATCCAGGAGTCGTAATATTACCGTTTTTCATAAAGTGGTGAGTCCAATTTGCCCATGCCCACGGCCACGAGCTCATATATTGAACCGAGGCCACTGCTTCCATTGGGACTAAAGTGATTAATGAAATCCAATTTGCCCATGCAGCAATAAAGCCTAAAAACGGACCGTGGCTATACTGAGCATAACGACTCATTCCCCCGCTTTCTGGAAACATTGCCCCTAATTCAACATAAGTAAGGGCAATGCTAATAATGATTATTGCTCCTAAGATCCATGACAAAATAGCAGCTGGTCCGGCAACCTTTGCAGCAGTTCCGGCACCAAACAACCACCCAGAACCAATTAAGGAATTTAAGGCAAGCATTACACCAGAAAATAGCGTTATCTTCTGGAATTTCATTTTTTCCATCTATTCTTGAAGATGATAGTTATAACTAGCAACAATAATATTCTCTCGGGAATTCAATAACGCCCGTAAACGAACACTGGTCTGATTATGTAAGGCCAATTGCCATGGATGTTTAGGAATAAATTGCGGAACAAGAACAGTCGTCGAATAATTTCTTGCTTCTGCTCGTTTTGCAATCACATCAACAAAACGTAACGTTGGTTTTGCGATTGAACGGTACGAAGAGTGAATATCAACAAAACGGACATCTGGATATTCAGCTTTAAATTCATTTGCTGTTTTATGCTCTTTGCCTGGATTTTCATCAAACGAAACATGCATGGCAATAACATAATCACCAATCGACCGAGCGTAATTAATTGCACCACGAGTTACCCGGGTTACATTACCAACTAAAACAATCACCGTTGCACCATCGTAATCATGTAATTGAACTTTCGTCTTTTCAGTAACCCGCAACTGAGCGGCTACTTTTACATAGTGCCGGTGAATCGAATGGAACATCCATAAAAGCAGCGGCATGATAATTAAGTATGGCCAAACATTTGCAAAGTGTTGCCAGAACAAACAAATGACAAGAACAAATGAAATCAAGGCTCCTACTAGGTTAATAAAGGCTTTCCCTAACCAGAAACCTTCCCGTTCTCTAAACCAGTGAATAATCATCCCAGATTGCGATAAAGTAAATGGAACAAATACCCCTACTGCATAAAGCGGAATTAACATATTAGTCTGACCATGGAAGATCAAGATCAAAATAATTGCTCCAATCGCCAAGGAAATAATCCCGTTAGAGTAACCTAACCGATCCCCACGATCCATGAACGCGTGCGGCATATATTTATCTTTGGCCATATTAAAGGCAAGAATTGGAAAGGCTGAGAAACCAGTATTAGCAGCGACCGCTAAAATCATTGCAGTTGAAAGTTGCAAGAGGTAAAAGCCTAGCCCATGCCCACCAAAGATTTGTGCGGCCATTTGGGAGAGGATTGTTGTCCGTGAATTAGGAACTACCCCCAGATAAAAACTAAAGAAGATAATGGCAATAAAGAAGAACGCTAAAATAGCACTCATAATTGCCAGGGTAGTTGATGCATTCTTTTCTTTAGGCTTATTAAAGTTAGGAACAGCATTACTTACGGCTTCCACCCCAGTTAAGGATGACGAACCAGCTGAGAATGCCCGAATAAGCAAAACAAATGACATTCCCGATACCGGTGTTCCATAATCAACAATTGCCCGGTAATGAATATGACCAGTGGCAATATTATAGCCACCCCACACTACCATCACAATCATCATAATAACAAAGAAATATACCGGAATTGTGAGGAAGTTTGCACTTTCACTCATTCCCCGTAAATTCATAAACATGATTAAAAGGACAATAACGATCCCGATTGGAATTGAAAATTTATATAAAGCAGGAACTGCCGAAGTAATCGCTTCAACTCCAGATGTCGTTGAAACAGCCACCGTTAACATATAGTCAACTAGTAATGATCCTCCAGCAAATAATCCCCCATTACTCCCCCAATTCCGTGTGGCAACGACATAAGCACCACCACCACTAGGATAGGCATGAATGATTTGTTGGTATGATAACGTGATAGCTAACAAAAGGACCAACACAACTGCCGCAATCGGGATTGAATACCAGATTGCTGCTGCGGATAAAGTTACCAGAACAGTTGTAATTTGCTCTGGTCCATATGCTACTGACGATATTGCGTCAGAAGAAAGCATGGCTAATGCTTTAAATTTAGTTAAGTGTGTTTGCCCTTCATCAAGGGTTTTTAACGGTTTCCCGATTAAAACACGTTTCAAATAGCGCCACATTTATCCTAAAATCATTTCAGCAATATCAAGGACAATGATAATCCCTAAAATACTGCTCAAAAGCACTAAAATTTTTCTCGTATGTTGATCTTTTGATTGCAGTTTTTCCCAATTCATTCCCGCATACGCGATTAAGATCAAAGCACAGCCAATGATACCGTATATTCCAGAATGAAAGCCACGATTATCAATGGTATAACTTGCCGCCATGAAAAGGCCAACTGCAAACAAAAGCCCCCATAATAGTTGCTTTTTATTCATGGGAGCGAGACAGAAGTCACTTGTGACTTCGTTTTTCGACGCGAAGCTAGCCTCTGGGAGCCCCCGCAAGCAACAGTAGGCCTCCAATGTTCGGCTTTGTCGGACGTTGGAGGCCATTGTTGTACTGCGTATTTGCTTTTTATGAAAGTAACTTAACTTATGTCACAGTCCTTTTTATCCATAAATTTGCGAGAATACCCCCACTTCTATAAGTAGGGGATGAATCGCTCTCTTAAAGCACGTTAGTGCTTTTTCTTTTGTTCTATGATATATTTAGTATATATCTATAAAATGTGGTGTGCGTCATTTGACGGACATCCTTTCATATAGGTTTGATTCACTTAATATGATACCTGATGTCACGCCGAATGGCGTTTTTGCATTTACCACCAATTAGGTGGCTAACTTCATTCTATAATCCACCATTATTTATAGTATTGGTGAAAGCAAGCGAGAAAAGTATTGCTTGAATTTCCGCCACTTTGACTGATTAGCAAAATACTCAGGAGTAAGTAACGTACTCTTTTTCATGTCATTTTCAAAGTCTTGCTTTAACTGCGCTGTTAGTTTTTCATTATACGCAAATGCATTGACTTCAAAATTAAGTCTAAAACTACGGTAATCCATATTTGCCGAACCAACAGAAGCAATGTTGCTCCCACTAACCATCGTCTTTGAATGAATAAAGCCATTATCGTACTTGTAAACTTTTACCCCGTTGTTCACTAAGTATTTAGCATAATATTCCGTTGCCCGATAAACAAATGGATGATCAGGCATGCATGGGATCATAATTCGGACGTCAATTCCACTTCTTGCGGCAATTACTAATGCTTCCAGCACTGAATCTTCTGGAATAAGGTATGGCGATTGAATATAAACATATTTTCGTGCCGAACTAATAATTGATTCATATCCCCGTCTAATCGAATAATTTTCATTATCCGGCCCAGAAGATACGATTTGCATTGGGACCTCATCTGGATCGCTATCTGGTGCAACCAGTTCAAAATTCTTAAATTCTTTTTCAAGGTCAATTTTCTTTTTATGAGTTTTTCGACAGGTTGTATTCCAGTCCATTGCAAACCGCACTGTCATCATCATCGTTGCTTGTCCGACGACACGGAGGTGGGTATCACGCCAATAACCAAACTTAGGATCTTCGCCAAGGTATTGATCACCGATATTGAATCCACCAATGTAACCAATCTTGCCATCGATAATAGCTAGTTTACGGTGAAGATGATAATTTAACCGTGGCGTTTGAAAATAAGCTTTGGCAGCAGCAATAAACGCTTGCGCTTCTCCACCTAATTCTTCTAAATGCTTAAAAAATTTGAAAGTAGTTCCATGAGACCCACTTAAATCATAGAGAACACGGACTTTTACTCCTCGTGCAGCCGCATCTTCTAAGGCTGCCAACACCCGCTTCCCTAGATTATCAGCATAAAAGGAATAGTATTCAATATATACATGATCAGTTGCATGATTTATATCGTCAATTAACTTATCAAACTTCTTTTTCCCATCAATAAATACGTGAACTTTATTATTAAAGGTTACTACTGAATCATTCAAACTCAAAAAAAGATTAACCAACTGACGATCACGCGACAACCGGCTTCCTTTTGGCATTAATTCATGTTCTTCACTTAATTTTCGTTGTTTTTCAAGATATTTAGTCCGTAATTGTTTTTGCTCATCTTGAATACTAAATATCTCATCATGGGATAATTGTCGTCCCACAAAAAGATATAGGATAAATCCAACTACTGGCAAAATAGTTAAGACTAATAGCCATGCCCAAGTTGATGCAATATCCCGACGACTACGAAAAACAGTCCATACTGCAAAAGCAATGTTAATCAACCATAGGACTTCAATAATGCGGCGAATAACATCCCATGTCCAAACAATATCCATTTATTTTCGGTAAAAACAACGAAGGGCAAAAGATAACCCGATCGCTAAAAGTCCGTACACTGCACCTACATAGCCAAGCATCGTTAAATTAGCAAAGTTAGCAGTAGTAGAAGCCGTAAAGGATCCAAGTGAAATCCCAACATTAGCAAAAATTGAAATTAATGATGTTGCTAAAGCTAATGACTGCGGATATTCTTTTTCTGCCACACTAATAAATACCAGTTGGATAGTTGTTCCATATATAATTACAACGACACAAAGAGTTGCTAGAACAAGCATTCCTGTAATCTTATTTTCCAATGCAATCCCAAGAATAAGACTTAATATTGTCATGAGAATAAAGACAAATGGTAATTTTTGAACCCCATTGTGACTCGCAACGATTCCAGCAATTTCGTTACCAATAATACTCATTACCCCTAAAAGAAGCAGCAGCCAATTTAAACTAGTTAAGCTAAAGTCCATCACAGTAGTAATTAGCGGCCGGACATAAGTATAGAAAGTATACTGGAGACTTAAGACCGCCACCGTGATTCCAATCCCTAATAAAACACGGTGATCTTTTAATAGCGCTAATTGTTCTAAAATGCTCCCTTTAATTTGAGGTGTATCACGAGGAGTAAGCCAGACTAACAACGCAAACACAATTAATGTTAATCCTGAAATGATCCAAAAACTATCGTGCCAGGAAAGTAATGTTGCGATGGTTGTACCAAGCGGAACCCCAATGACCGACGCAATACTAAAACCTGCACCGACCCACGCTAGAACCATTGGCCGCTTGTCCATTGGTGTAATTATACTAACTAGCAAGTTAATTAATGAAATAATGGTTCCAGCAACAGCGGCAGTAATAATTCGCGCAAATAGGAGCCAGCCAAGTGTCGGTGCCATCGCAGTTAAAGTATTACCAATAAAAAAGACGGTCATTAATAGCATAAGAAGATTATAGCGATTCCAATTGCTAGTTAAGGTAGTAATAATTGGCGTACTAATCGCATAGACTCCTGCAAAAGCTGTCACCAAAAAACCAACTGTGGAAAGTGGAACATGATAACTCCGTGCAATATCTGATAAAACGCCCACAACCATAAACTCATTACATCCCAGCATAAATGCAACAAGAATAAAAGTGAACGATCGCAATTTAGCGTGCTTCACTTAATAAGGTTGTGAGTGATAAGCAGTAAAGGTTTTATCATCAAAGCAAACTATCGTTACTTGATCAACATAATTGGCAGTAGGGAGAAAATCTTTAATCGTCTTAATCGCAATTTTTGCTGCCTTTTCAAGCGGGAAAGCATATACCCCTGTACTGATGGAAGGAAAGGCAACCGTCCGACATAAATGTTTATCAGCCAACAGTAAACTATTGTGATAAGAATTGGCTAACAATTGATCTTCACCATTATCACCACCATGCCAAATCGGTCCAGGCGTGTGAATAATAAACTTGGCTGGCAAGTTAAAGCCGCCAGTTATCCGCGCTTCTCCCGTTGGACATCCATGAAATTTTTCACAGGCGCCATATAACGCTGGGCCAGCTGCTCGATGAATCGCACCATCGACACCACCGCCACCCATTAAAGTTGTATTAGCGGCATTAACAATTGCATCAACTTTTATTTTGGTAATATCTCCTTTGATCACGTTGATTTGCGGCATTCAGACAATACAAGTTAAACATAACGCTACCAATACATTTCCTGTTAACGCGCCGAAGATATATCCAATTCCATTGTCATTTATTGGGACATTGACCGGAAATGTTAATCTTACTTCTAATAGCGTTATAATCAGCCACGTTATCCAAAATCCAGGCTTATTTTTTATTTTAGACCAGTCAGCATAACTGACTAATATAATAAAACTGGAAACAATAACAAAAGAAATAATCGTAAATACCGGTTTTGGTAAGTAATTACTTAAAAAAGGTAAAATTGGTTTTAGTACTATAACTACAGCGCCAATAATATTCAAAAAATAACAAAGAACAAAAATTTTATCTACTCGTTTGTTCATAGTGTGCTCTTCTTTATAGTTATTTATCATCTCATGATCCTCCCGTAATAAATCATCCAAACTAACATGGTAGAGATCACTTATTTGAACCAACATAAAAATATCAGGATAACTTCGACTATTTTCCCAACTAGAAATTGTTTTACGTGAGATCAACAATCGTTCTGCTACATCCTGCTGAGTCCATCCTTTTTGATAACGATATAATTTCATTTTATCGGCAAATTTCAATTACCAAATATGAACCCGATCTTCTGGCGCCCGGTACATTTCATCGCCAGGCTTAATATCAAATGCTGTGTAGAAGTCATCGAGATTTTCTGCTTGAATATTAGCACGTAATTTTTGCGGTGCATGGACATCAATTGAAAGCAGCAATTGCATGTATTGTTCCGTTGCTTTCATTCGCCAAATAGTTGCCCAGTTAATAAAGAATTCTTGGGCATTGAAGTCAGCTTCAGTTTTTGCTGCTTCAAGTGCACAACTGAGACCTCCTGCATCGGCGATATTTTCAGAAACCGTGAGCTTCCCGTTTACCTTTTGACCAGCAAATGGGATCCCATCAAATTCATCAATCATCTTTTGAGCTAATTGCTTAAAGTGTGCAGAATCTTCATCTGTCCACCAGTTATTAAGATTTCCAAACTCATCAAATAATGACCCGTTGTTGTCAAAGGCGTGGGAAATTTCATGAGCGATTACTGCACCAATCCCACCATAATTTTGGCTGCTGCTTTGTTTCAACGAGTAGAACGGTGCCTGTAGGATTGCAGCTGGGAATACAATGATATTCTTAAATGGGTGATAGTAAGCATTAACTGTGGCCGCACTCATTTCCCATCGCATCCGATCAACAGGTGTATTCCAACGACTGAATAATTCTTTATTAGCCGTCACTATTAATTGATTTAGGTTTGCAATCAATGATTCCTCTTCATCAACCTTAAATTGATCATAGAGAGCAGGAATCTTATCTGGATACCCAACTTGAATGCCCAGTTTATCAAGCTTGAGGATAGCCTTATCACGGGTATCCTTACTAAGCCATTGATTATTGGTCAAACGTCCTTTATAGACTTTAATCATTTGCTCAACCATGTGGTGAACATCTGCTTTAGCTTGCGGTCCAAAGTACTTCTTCCCATAATAATCACCAGCTACTTGGCTAAACATGTCACGTGCAAGATAGAACGCAAATTTACGCTGGCTAACTGGTTTCTTGCTTCCAGAAAGTGCTCGACCATAACGTCCATTGATTTCACGCATTTCATCATCAAGGTAACTAGCATTTTCGCGAATGACACGAATTAATGCCCAGTTTTTAAATAGCTCAAAGTTATCTTGTAAGATCTTGTTCAGGGCCTTAAAGTATTCCGGTTCTGTCACAATTATCTTTTCCGGTTCTTCCCCAACTAACTGCTTAATTATTGCCGCAATATCAAGTTGATCAGTGGCACTAGCTAGTTCTGCAACCGTTTGTGGATTATACATCTTACTATAATCAGCCGCTTCTTCTGCACTTTTTACATTTGGCGCAAGAAGGGCATCGAATTTGATTGCATCATCAATAATCTTTTTTGCTTCTTCTTTGCTATACCCCAACTTATCCATCAAGGCTTCCACCATTGAAGACCATAATTGGAGTAATTGATCGTGCTGAGCCTTCTTTTCTGCTTCATAGTAGCTCTTATCAGGCAAAATAAGCGATGGTGATGAGGCAAATAAAGCATAAACAGTCGCATTCTTCATATCAGCGTCAATATCAAAACTAATCGGTGAAGGCATCCCTGCTAAAATCCAGTTCTTCCATTGAGATTGGTAATCTTCATATGAATTAAGATTTTCTACACTTGCCAACATCCGTTTAAGCGGTTGTGGGCCAACTTTCTTACGCCAATCAAACTTTTTAGCGAGGCGATATAGCTTAATCATCTCATTAAACCGCGAATCATCAGACTTTTCCTTCCCCGCTGCATAGGCATCAAAGTCATCCATTAGCTGCTTGTCAATCTCATCAACGAGGTCATTGAAGCCCCCAGTAGCTGGCTTATCATCAGGAATCTTCGCCGTCTTTAGCCATTCCCCGTTTACTGCTTCGTATAAGTCGTCTTTAATTAATTCGTTATTCACTGCCATTCAATCTAAAAAAGGACTTAATAAAGTTTTCCGAGCACTTTCTGAAAACCATGAGTCATGTTGCATCAGTAATTGATTTACTTCCTGGTAATTACTTAAGTCAACCTTGCCCTTAATTAATCCAGCAATTTGGAGCTGCCGAGCAAATTGAACATCTGCGGACTGGAGAACGTTGCGAAAGATCGGCTGTTCATATGGATCCCACCGCTTATTAAGAAGACCAATTGCCCGCTCATATTCTTTGCTATGGGTAAGTACCTTTTGCATGGCCTGCGGATTTAAAATTGTTGTCATTTATCCCCTCATTTCTAATACTCTTCCCGGTGGCTCTTTTACTGATAATTGATTAGCCTTTGTCATCATTAGCCAATAAACATTTTGATAATGATAATCATTGATTCTTTCCTCTCCCCACCCATCAGTAATAATAATTATACGATTTCGTTTAGTTAGGTGGTGCTGATGGAGATAGTCAAAAATACACTGAAAACTTGTACCCCCGCCACCTGTTCGTCTAAAATCAAGTTTTTTACCATCATGTAGTTTTTGTTTGGTGGTCACCCGGGCATCAAACGAATAAACATTAGCTGTCAGTTTTGTTTTCTTAAGCATCTTTTCAAGTATCGTTAGTGTTTGAACGATTTCTTGATCGGTGACCGATCCGGAATTATCAACAAAAATGTCAACAGCTGGATCCAATCTCGTAACTTTGCCAGGCAAATCCATTCGTAATGGTTGCCGGCGGTTAAAGCGAGCATGCGAATTAACTTGTCCTCGTGCAATCAACCCAAACTGATGCCTAAAAACCTGCCGCCAATCAACTATTTTAGTTTTTTGGACTTTCTGTAGCTGTGATCTTACATTTCCTGGTAACAAACCGCGATCTCGTTGCGGGGTTTGCCTCCAAGAATTATTCAAAATACGCTTAATATTCGCTAACCGCACGATCTGATTGCTGACCTGCTGACTTGTCTTAGATTCCTGCCAGCCGTTATGAGTATCGGGGGTTTTAACCTCATCTGCCGTTGCATTTTCCTTTTGTTTGCTGCCACTCAATTTAAGGCCTGTCTGATGTAGTTTTTCTTGTTGTTCAGCAGGCAGCTGTTCTAATATATTGAGATAATCCTGCGAATCTAATTTTGGCATTAGTTTTTGACGAAGAACCTTTTCCAATTGGCTAAGGGTTACTGTTCCTTGGGGTGGCTCAGTTAAATACTGATTTACCGCTACATCAGTTGCAATCTGGACTAAATCTTGATGAGGATAAGAAGCATAACGTAATGGATGCATCCAGATAAGATGAAGGGCTTCATGTTCTAATAAGCTTTGAAGTTCATCATTACGAACGTTCGCTAACTTTTCTGGATTAATAACCAGTACAAGGCGATTGTCTTCCCACCTCAATCCCATCATTGCGGGTAACTGTAAATCATTCTCTCGTGGAAGTTGTAATAACACTTCTCCGAAAAGGCGCTGTTTTTGAAGGATGATAATAATTGCCTCCCTAATCCGTTGCGCAGATGTCACATGATTATTGCTTCCATCATTTTGATGTAACCGTGCTAGAAAGTCCCCTAAACTCATTCATCGATTATCACCACTCGTCGCAACTTCCGCAAAATATTGATAAAGTTGCGCTACAGAGCCTTGGGGATGTTTAATGGCTTGCTCATACATTACTTGCAAGAGGTCGACGAAATCCTCACCAACTGTTTGAACAATCGCATACTGCCCATCTTCACTGACTAATTGGAGATACTTAATAAATAGAGCTGCCTCTTCTTCAGATGCTAGCTTAGGACTTAGCCATGAACGTAATACTTGAATTTTGGTTGCTTCATCAGCATTTTCAAACTGCTCCTTGCCATCTTTAGCGTCTTTCAAGGTTGCCACTGTAAGCTCTTGCCCCTGTGCAAGGACAAACTGAGCAAAGGCCACCCCTACTTCATCACCTAAGTCACCACTAAATATATCAGCAGCAAGTTCTTTTTGCATTTTCTGGTCTAACGCCTGTAATTGATCAAGATTGCGAGAAACTCTTTCCCAAGCACGTGGCGTGGGAGCCAAATCTTCATTGTTCGGATCAACAACTAATAATTGTTCAGGATATTGCGTAAGATAGGCGGAAACAAGGTCATTAATTCCGGTTGCTTGGGCCCATTTTAACCATTCCGCCGTTGAACTCGTCATTACTAAACGAACTGTCCGATCTTTAATTGCAGCATCCCCAGTCGCAACACCATATTCACGATCAGTAAATCCTGTCATCGTAGAATCAGGATTCTCCGCAATAATGATCCGTACTGCAGAAGGCAAACGCAAAGCATTAATCTTTCGTTGAAGGACAAGGTTCATTAGTTCACTTTGAACAGCTTGCGTTCCACGATTAAATTCATCTAAAAACCAAATAATTGATTGATTAGGATGGGCTTCGGCATACTTAATAATGCTAATTAAAGTTTCAGAGTAACCGAATTGTACATTTGCAAGACGACCATAATTCTTCGTTTCAACAAAAGATTCACTGGTCAAGGGGGGAACCGGAATTGCAAGGTCTCCTTTTTCGCTTAAGCTGACAACCGTAGTAAATAATGCCGCATTCAGATTAGCAGCAATTTCACGAACTAAAGCAGATTTACCGATCCCCGCATCCCCGACAATATTCGGAACACTACCCGCATCGAGAACAACGGGAACTGCCGTTAATAGTTGTTGATAAGTTAGCGCCATTTACCCCTTCCAACCATGACATTCCAGATCCATGTCTTGTTTTTTCACGTTTGATACATAGGGATTGCCTTTTACATAAAAGCGGCGTGGACTTAACCCATCTTTCCCCTTCAAATTAACTCCAATCCGCGCAGAAATAGCTATTTCTCCAGGAATTTTATAATTATGTAAATCAACCGTTAGTGGACTTGTTTCCATAGGCTGCCCATCTAAATCCCGTGAATGAATTCCGAGAGCTTGTACTAATTTACCGGGACCGTTAGTAATATTTACCCCTGACATGTGCCGATTTTCGATCATTTTATCGATGTTTAGCGCCGGTTCTATTCCGCGAAGTAAAATTCCTTGAGGTTCCTCTGCATCCTGAACCACAATATCAAAACAATAATGTCCACGGATTTGGTATAGGTAAATATTCCCGGGCATCCCATACAAAGATTCCGAGTAGCCAGTGCGTCGTCCGTTAAAAGCATGTGATGCAGAATCTTTTTCTCCTAAATATGCTTCTGTTTCAACAATATAACCACCAATGATTCCACTTTTAGTTTGGTATTTTACTAGTTTCCCTAAAAGATCCTTCGCAATTTCGACTGTGGGCCGTCCAGTAAAAAATTGTTGATATTTTGTTAGCATTTATTTTATAGCGAGTTGTAAATCTTTTTGGAGCTTGTCAGCAAGAATAATTGCTTGATTATGTTCTTCATCTTTTGCCCCGTAAAGGAGAATAACGTTCTGACTCGGCAACTTACTTTGGACAATTGCCTTTAATGAATTATAGTAAACAGGATTGTTGGTTAATTCTGCGAGATAACGTTCTTTGAATTCTGGATAACGAGCAACGTCATGACCAAACCATTTCCGCAGCTCGGTACTTGGGCCGACCTCTTTGAGCCACTTATCAAGATGTGCATTTTCTTTTGAAATCCCGCGTGGCCAAATGCGGTCAACAAGGATACGATAACCATCTAAATCAACAGGTTTAGTATAAATTCGTTCAATTTTTAGTTCCATTTATTTGTCAGCCCAACTACGACCATCGAGCTCACCGGCGGCATTGACTAGGCGTTGTGCTTGTTCAAGCATTAACTGCTCTAATGCCCGGTAAAAAGCTTGATCTTCATATGTTGGGCTATTTTTCATTAATTTTTTTAATTCTTCGTGTGCCCATTGTTGATTCTCATCCATTTAGTCATCCTCTTTTTCTCGAAGCCATCCGATAGAAGTATGTAAATCATCCAGCTCCTCTTGTTGATCTTGTAAAAGTGCCAATAATTGTTCTAATTTAGCTTGTTGAAGAGGATCTAACTCTTGAGCAATTTTAACGTTAAGGTGGTCAATAAACCATTGCGTCTGATTGCTAAAATGCAAGAATTTATCTAAGGTCAAATATTGCTGATAGTGGATAAATAAAGACTGCCGCTCTTCTTCACTCTGTTGGGCAAATTGATAGATCGGCAATGGTGGCAAATACTTCATCCCCATCGCGTGCGCTAAAGCCTGATATGGTCGTAAAAGTTCAGCAATTGTATATCCTTGACTGGCACCCGGTTGAAATGCAGACGCAGAATGAGCAACCGTCGTAACAATCCCCAATTCACGACCCTTTAGCAAATGACTGCTTGTAAGTTGTGAATTCCATACCTCATCAAGCCATTGCTTTAAGATCGCCGGCGCACTATACCAATACAGCGGAAATTGAAAAATAATTCGGGTTGCCGATTTAAGTAATTCCTGCTCTTGAGAAATATCAAAAGGTGTTTTTAATTCATGCCACATAACGTTATTTTCATCATCAGCGGCTGCCTTTAAAAATGATTCAGTCGATGAATTCGCAAGTTGAGGGTGAGCCACTATTACCAGTGTTTTCATTCACTCCTTTAATTCTGCAAGGCCTTGTTTCAAGACATCTTCTGTAACATCGACAGTTAGAAATCGTTGCAGAGGCGTTTCACTATGACGATCCTTAAAAGCCATTGGTTCTGCTTTTAGAATTACAACAGTCAAATTATTTTCCGTCAGCATTAACTGACCCGGATATTTAAATTTCCCCTTAGTATGTTTTCCAGTCCGCCAAGTATGTAATTTAGCCTCACCATTCTGGTCAAATTTCAACTGATACTTTCCACTAGCATCTGTTTCGACGGGAATCCCGGTAAACTTTTGAACATCATACTTATCTTTTTTACCCATTTACGGTTCCACTTTTAATTGGTCCGCATAGGCATTAACCTCATCCTGTTGGTCTTCACTTGTGTAGTAATTATTTATCAAATTCGTAACAGTGGTATGCGTAGTAGTCATTGGTGCCCCTGTCACATTTTGATTTTCAGTTGATCCAATCATTTTAATTGTGACATCATTGCCTTTACGTTTAAACCAAATATAGCTAGTCAAATCACCCTGTGTTGTTACATATTGATAATCCGCAACTTCACCATAACCATAATGCGTTCCATAATACATTTCACCATTTTGAACTCCTGCCTTAAACCAATCAGGGTTCTTTAACAATGCAACTAATGTTCCTAGCTGCTGGGTAGTTAATCCATCCTTATCCGTAATTGTAACTTTACCACGCATATCAATAATTTTGGTGTTTTTTGCTACTTTCAAAACACGATTAACTTCCCCATGAGTTTTGGCATACGTCACCATTTCAGCGAGTGTTACGCCTGTTTTGCGAATACCATTACTACTGTTCGCATAGTAAACCTTATTTCCGACAATTGTATAATAGGTTGAATTTAAACGATCGCCATCTTCATCACTTTTGGAAGTTAATTTAATCATGTATAAAACTTTGGCGCCTTTAGGATAAGTCTTAGCAGAGGATCCCTCTCCCCATGGCACTGCACCTTTATCATAAATCTTAACTGTTGCTCCCTGATTATTGTTTTCCATATCAGCAGAATAATCATAATCATTTGCTCCTGGCATATGTGCATCACGATAGTACAACACAAGTGCAGCAGTTTGCTTAAGTGTTAATCGTTCAGCGTTTAGTGCTGCATCATCCCTTATTTGTTGTGTACTTGATAAAGAACTAGTCATACTACTAGTTGATCTATTAGTACTTGAGGATGTTCTCTCACAAGCCACCATAACCATCATCGTCAATGAAAGCATCAAAATTAGCGCTATTTTTCTCATTTATTCAGCAAAATAATCCTTAATTTCTTTGTCTGACAAGTCAAACTTTTCTTTTATCTCTTTCTTGATTGTTGTTTTATCAATATTCAGCGCTCTCATTGCCTCAATCGATGTTTTAATTATTGTCTGCTGATTTTCGTGTAATTTTTGTTCTCTTTCTTGAATTAGCTGTTCTTTTTCTTTGAGTCGATCCTGGCCTTCTTTAATTTCATGTTTACTTTTCTGAAGTTCTCGTTTTCCTTCTAGGAGTTCACGTTTTCCTTCTAGTATCTCCCGTTTGCCATCCCGTATCCTACGTTCACCCTCACGAATCTTTTTCTCGCGCATTTCTTGATCCATTTCATATACTGAACGTCGCATGTATTCCGGCCTCCATTTCCGGTTCCGCTTTACAACTGCTATTCTCTCCTTTAATTTTACGACAAGCGGATCGGTCGCTTCAACTTTTCGTTGGGCAATATCGTGGAGGTCAGCTACTTGCATCTTAACATCATAATTAGGCATCACTTTGTTGAAGATATAGTCATCGGCTAAGCCCGCCATCTCCCACTTTTTGCGTAAGAATTCATTCATTCATGCGGTTGTGTGACCGTTGTGGGTAACGCTGTTTTCACGATAACCAAAGTAGAATTGGATAGCAGCAATTGCAATGTTTACCCAGTTCATTGTAAGGAACCAGCCGTTAAGGGCGTTGCCGTCGTGAGTCATGCCGTAATATACCCAAAAACCAATTACGATTGCACATACATTAATCCATGCGAATGTTTTTTGTAGAACTTGGTTATCAAGGGCAAACCACATCCATACAACGTTTACTACAAACCAGATTGCAAGAATCCAAAAGATAACGTCGAACATTTACTTCTTCCCAAACAAAGCTGCCATCTTTGCTGCTACTTCGGGATCAAGATTATCGGCAAGCGTACTTTCATTTGATTTTTGTTCATTTTGCTGATTAGTGATCGTTTGCTTAAGGTCATCAATGACTGCTTGCTCACCAATTTCAATCGGATTAACCGTTAACCGGCCACCTGCAGCATCAGCATGACCGCCACCATTAAAGTATTTTTCAGCAAATTTAGCCACATCTAACTTTCCGTTGCTTCGAAGCGACACGCTAACCGGACTGACTACCAAGGCCGCATCGACTTCTGGATGTTGCACTAATAATTCGTGGGCAATTTCAGATTTATAGTCACTTGCATATACGACACCAAATTTATGATCATCGATATCTGTAATTAAAATATCTTTCAAATGGCTCTTAAGGTACTTTGCCCGCCGTTCGTTTAGTGTCCGAATCAACAGCCGATTTTCTTCCTGATATTGTTGCCAGCTGGTATTAAAAACATTTTGGACAAACTCTTCCGAATCTTGGAGGGGATAAAACCAAAAGAGCTGATCAAGATTATCGGCATCAATTCGTTCCTGCTCATTCATTTCTGGATCATTTTGCCAATCCCAAGTATCATATGCCCGAATCAATTCCACAAGATAAGCAAGGTCTTTTTGCCGTTGCTCATCAATCTTTGTAAAAGACGATTGTTGTTTTAACCAATCCCATACCAAGCTTGTGGCACTTGGGTTAACTGTTGGATCAGCAGGTACGATACTATTGGCCGCATACTTTTGTCGTAGTTCTGCTTCACTTTCATGATGGTCAAAGACAAGCCAATGATTAGCGAAACGTTCATTCAATAACTTAAATGAATAATCGCTATCTGGCGTCATATCCATGATGTAAACATCTGTAAATCGCCCTACTTCCGCTGTTTGCATCCATCGACTTAACTCTTCATCGATTCGTCCAGCGCCACAGTTTGTCATATCAAACTCTGTGTCTTCAAACATTACTGGTTGTAGTGTTTTTAATAATAATGGAGCCCCGAATCCATCTAAATCATTGTGGGAAAATAATTTTATTAACCGTTGTGCCATTTATTTATAATTTTTCAAATCTTCGCTACTTTCGGCGTATGCAGGATCACCATTTAATGCCCGGGCAATGGCTCGCTCAACAGCAGTATTAGAAGTAACATTTGCAATGGCAAGTGGCTTTTCATAACGTTTAGCGTGATGGTTGGCGAGTTGACTAATTCGATGGTGAATTGCATCGATGCAGACAATCACAAAATCTGCATCACGAATTTCGCGTTTTAATTTACTGCTAGAAACTTTTTCTTCTGCAGACGCATCTAATCCGCGGAACAGACCGTGGTGTTTGTCAATGACTGGTTTAAGACCCTTAACCTTGCTGCGGATTCCGGTAATAACAAGTACCTTTCGTTGATGAAGGTCATAGTCCAGCTTTTTCTCATAATCATGACGAGAATTAGCAGGCTTTTTAACAACTTTTGGTTTAGCTGGTTGCTTAGTTGTATCATAATCTTGCTTTTCATGAATCCAGCGAATCGCGCCATCTTTGGCATCAGTTAGGCCATTTCCTCGATCATAGTAGGCAAAATCAATAACCATTCCTGGCTTAATATCGCGGCCAGGGTACTTAAAGGGATCAATTACGATGGTGTTTTCTGGCGCTTCGTCAACGATTGAATTACCCTTAATTGTTTTACTCAGTTGAAGCACATCAGAACCGGGCACGCGTTTTAATTCACCATATTCAATCACATTGACTTTTTCGGGAGTGTAATCGCTAAGGTGGTCACCGGTAATCTGCCGAATAACTGGAAGGCCGCGGACTTTTTGTTCATAGTCTAGTTGGGCAATGTCCCCATCCTCAATAGGAAATGGTAATGCATGCAGAATTGCTTCCGGGTAGTAACGGTGATTAATCTCGGCTCCACTTAATTTCCGGTGTACTAAGTAGCGATTGTCGGCTGCTAGGCGTTCTTCTTCGGTGATTTCTTTTGGTGCTTCAACTGAAGGAGATGCAACTGGGCTTGCCGTTGAGGTTGGCTTCTCTTCATCATTAGCAGGACCGGTAAGCAGTGACTTCAATGTTTTGCGTGCTTGCGGAGGCAACTCGTTTGACGATTGAATTTTGCGTTGAACAAACCGTGGTGCATTTTGTTTAACGGGTTTGCTTTCCTGGTAATGATTTAAAATATTAAGAATGGTGGTAAGACTTCGCTGTGTCTGCAGTAAGCTTTGTGGATCATCAGCGGTATTATTTAAGAGGTCAATCAATTCTTGACGATAATCATAAACTTCCATTTAATGTACTTCGCTTTGCATACTGGTGGAAGCAACCCGTTGATGACGGTACCAGTGAACTAAGAGACCAAGGACTAAGCCGACAAGTGCTGGAACAAGCCAGGATAATCCCATACTTGCAAGTGGTAAGTTATTTCGCAAAGCGGCAACAGATAAACCAAATGAACTTTGGCTAACAACCGCTGGGAAGGCAACAACCATATCACCGAGAGCTGGTACAACGGTGAAAAGGACCACGAAGAAGTAGACAACGCCATCACGGTTAAAGAGTGGTGATGTCACAGATAAAAGGATAAGCACCATTGATAATGGGTAAAGGAACATTAACATTGGTGTTGACCAAGCGATGATTTGGTCTAAGCCAAAATTAGCAGTAAGGAAAGAGGCGAGACAACTGAGGGCAAGCCATGCATGGTAGCTAACTTTTGGAAAGTGCTTATGGAAGTCTTGAGCAAAAGCAGCAACTAAACCAACAGCCGTCGTTAAACAAGTAACAGTTAACAAGAATGCTAGTACAACTTGTCCGAATGCACCGGCATAAGCATTAACTAATTGGTTAAAGGCAACTCCACCATCTGGGGAAACTTTGAAACGACCAAGAGACATTGCGCCAAGAAGGATTAGTAATAAGTAGATAAAAGCAACGGCACCCATTGAGAGGACACCAGCTTTTGCAACGACTTTGGATACATCTTTTGCTGACCGTTGTCCCATAGAACGAACGGCGGTTACCACTGTTACCCCAAATGCAAGACCGGCAAGAGCATCCATAGTGTTGTATCCTTCAAGGAACCCGTTAGTGAGCGCGCCGTGAACATAAGCACTAGTTGTAGGTGCGGTAGCAGGGTTACCAAGCGGATGAGCGAAACCAACAACAAAGACAAGGAATAAAAGGGCTAAGAAGACGGGATTTAATACTTTTCCGATATTAGCTAGGATATCATTTTCCCGGTATGAGAAGAGGAAGGCTGCCCCGAAGAATAAAGCTGAGAATAATAGCAAGGCAAGGGATTGATATTGTTTATCAACGAATGGGGCAAGCCCAACTGTGAATGAAACAGTAGCAGTCCGTGGTGTACCGAATAATGGACCGATCGTAGCGTGGATAAGAACCATGAATACTAAGGCGAAACCAACGCCAAGCGGACGACCGATATCAAAGACCCCTTCTGCACGCGTAACAGCAACGGCGAGAACTGATAGAAGTGGTAAAAGAACTCCAGTAATCAGAAAGCCAACTGCAGCTGGTCCCCAATGACTACCAGCTAATTGACCAAGGTGTAACGGGAAAATCAAGTTTCCGGCCCCAAAGAATAAACCGAAAAGCAATGATGCAACAACTAAATAGTTTTTGAATGTTAACTTGCGCGATGTTAAATCTTGCATTTATTTAACATTATCGTATTGGGCAAGATTAAACTTCTTAATCGCATAGATCAGCTTGCTGGCATAATCTGGATCGGTTGCGTAACCATTCCACTGTAATTCGTAAGCTGCCTGTTGATAAGTTTTTGCTGTTTGTACTCCATGGAAACGTGCATGATTATCAGCAATTCCATTTACAATGAGCAATGTGTGCGCATTAATTGAATCAGCCCAGCTGTTGTAAACTGTAAAGTATTGTTTTACTTGAACATTTTTACCCCGAATATTTTCGGTAGTATACATTTGAACCTTTTCGTCGTCACTATTAGCTTTAATTCCAAATAAGTTATTGTATTTATTCGCTAACCGGCTCCGACCCCAGTTCGATTCAAGTCCTGCTTGTGCAATCGTAATGCTAGCTGGAATATGATACTTCTTCTGTTCACGTTGAGCAGCTGGCGCAATCTGACGAACAAATTCATTGACGGTTATATCTGTCGGGTGGGTCTCACGTTGAATTTGGGGAGATTGATGGATAATAATCGCCACAATCCCAAATAAAATAATCAAAAATGCAAGTACACTTCCACAAATGATTTTTGTTTCTTTTTTCATTTATTTACTTTTAAGCTCGTTTTTATAGTTATTAAAGTACTTACTATCAGTCATCTTCAATTTAGGAAAGCTCTTGATTAGCCGGCGATGATTCCAACTCAATTGCTTACCAGCTCCCTCTTTGTTTAGATGTTGAGCAAAGTACCGTTGCCAATCTTGAAGGTGATCTTTAATTGCTAATTTATCCTTAGGAGCTGCTTTTTCAAGTCGATCCAGCAGTTCCTTTCGATAAGCGGCTGCTCGTTCATCCCATTGTTGAGTTGTAATATGGAATTTTTCCACACTAATAACGCTGAGGATAGTGTCAGTTCCCATCACGAGGACAATAATTAGGGCAAGCATCTCGTGGGTCCATGATTCTTCCCAGTTAATAATCCGCTGAATAAATGGCTGAACAAACTTAACCAGCAAGACAACGCCAATCCCCCAGAAAAATGAAATTTGGGGAGCAACTCTTCCTTGAATGTTTCCTTTTAGATGCGAATAGTCCCATAACTTCATATGAAAAAGTTTTTCGAGCAGCCAACTTGCTACATACTCAAAGATCGAAGCCACAATAAACCCTACTACGAATAGCAGAAAAATATTATCTTGAAACGGATAGGTAGTAATCAAAATCGTCGTAACGGCAAATCCATATACTGGACAATAAGGGCCAAATAAGAATCCCCGGTAGGCGAAATGATGGTCCTTAATTGAACAGTAACAGGTTTCCCATAACCAGCCAATAAATGAATAGGTAAAAAATAAGACAATGATTTCAGAAAGTGAATAGGGCACCTATTTCAAGCTAAGTTTTTCAACGTTCAGGATCTTATCAAGCCATCCTTCAAAGAATCCTTGTTCGTGACTAACTAAAATTAAATTCCCTGGGAAATCCTGCAGGGCTTTCTTTAACCCTTCCTTAGTTTCGTCGTCCAGGTGGTTTGTAGGTTCGTCCATGATAAGAAAATTACATGGGGTTAACTCGAGAATGGCAAGTTTAACTTTCGTCTGCTCGCCCCCTGATAAAAGATTCATTTCCTTCATTGTATTAGCAGCGTTAATCCCAGCCCGCGCCAACTTTGTCCGAATCGTCCGTGGCTGCATTGTTGGGAACATATTTTGAATTGTTTGCAGTGGCGTAAGCGTTGGGTCATCCCACTCCAAATCTTGGTCAAAGTAATTTATCCGGGCCGATGGGGAGAAGGTTGCTGTTCCGCCCAACGCTGGAATTTTCTTTAAAATTGATTTAATCAAAGTCGACTTACCAACCCCGTTAAATCCGGTGAACAATAATTTTTCACCCATTGTCATCGAGAAAGTTACTGGCGCTAGTAATGGTCGGTTATAACCAACTGATAATTTTTCTACCCGCAACGCATTTGCTGATCCGGTATTTTCATACGGAAAATGGAAAGTTGCTTTTAGATTATCTTCGGGTGGATCAATCTTTTTCATTCGTGCAAGCATCTTTTCACGCGATTTAGCCATAGTCGATTTTGAACCGGCCTTGTTTTTCCGAATAAACCGTTGCGCCTTTTCAATGACCACTTGCTGCTTCTCATATTCCCGCTCTTGGGCTTCTTTCCGCTCTTCCTTTTGCCGCATTGCTTGTTGGAAGCTTCCGCGGTATTTGGTAATTTTACCAAATGACACATCACAAATGGTATTCGTAACTTGTTCAAGAAAGTCATAGTCATGCGAGATGATCATTGCGGCACCATCAAAATCATTAAGATAGTCGATTAACCATTCAATGTGAGCCGTATCAAGGTAGTTTGTCGGTTCGTCTAGTAAAATGACATCTGGGTTCTCCAATAACATCTTCGCAAGAATAATCTTTGACCGTTGTCCCCCACTCATCTCAGAGACAACATGATCCTTACCGATATCAGTTAATCCCAAACCATTCATTACCCGCTCTACTTCCGTTTCAATTTCATAGAAGTTATTAGCATCAAGTTTTTCTTGGATTCGGCCTGCTTTGGTGAGGAGCTCATCATCCATCTTTTCTGCATAATCCGCATAAAGCTTATTCATCTGGTCATTAAGCTGATAAAGTTCCGTAAAAGCAGTATGGAGGAAGTCAATCAATGTCATCCCCACTGGAATATCTACATACTGGTCTAAGTATCCAATCTTGACCCCTTTTTGCCATTTAATAGTGCCATCAACTGGGAGAGTTTTCCCGATCAAAATCTTAATCAAGGTACTCTTTCCGGCACCATTTTGCCCGACAATTCCCATGTGTTCGTGCTTTTCTAGTTGAAAGCTGGCATCTTCATAGAGCTTTTTATCGGCATAGCTCATCGTCAGTCCTTCAACATCTAATACTGCCATTCAATTTATTGGGATAATTCCATCAAGTAAGTTATTTACCAAAACTATTGATATAACAAGCATGCAACAAACTTTTGCTAGTTTTTGCTTGATAAATTTCATATACTTATCCAATCACTTTTTGCTTGTGAGGCAGACTTTGTGCTTAGGATGTTGAGGAGCTTGATCCGTTTCCTTATATTCAGCTTCCTTGACTGGTTCAGCATCATTTTTATGTGTCAATGCCAGGAGAGTTTTATTTTCTGCCTGAGTATTGAGAAGAAGTTGTTGATTTTGATCCATTAATTTTTGCATATTAGCTAGTTGATCATTTTTCGCTTTTAATTCTTCTTTCAGGAGCTTAATAGTCTCCTCTTGCGCTGATACGACAGCATTTTTATCACTATCGGAAACTGTTTCTGCTTGTTTCTGTTTGTTACTATTTGTTTCTGTTTTCGTTTCCGGAAACACATTATCACCGTTGTTTCTGAAATGTTTCCGAATTACTTTAGCACCAGCGCTATTTATTAATATTCGGTTTCCGACAGTTTCTGTATACTGTTTGCGAAAGTTTGCGGTCATTAGTTTACGAACTCCTGGTTTAGTTACCCCTAGTTCATCGGCTAATTGCTTGATAGTATAGCGTTTCTCAGGCATTTAACATTTTTTATTCTTATCATTGCAAATGCAGTCCTTGGTGACCGACAATGCTTCTGTTAAATTGCTGATAAGGAAATCTGCTGCAGCTCGGTTTAATGAATAGTAATGCCAATTCGCTTTCTTATCGACAATGACTAGTCCATTATCTTCTAATACTTTCATATGATGTGAAAGTGTTGGTTGAGTAAAGTTGAAATAATTAAGAATATCACAAGCACACATTCCACCACATGAAAGCATTTCAAGAATCTTTAATCGATTTGGTTCAGCAACAACTTTTAGTAGTTTAGCTAATTTTTGATAATCCACTTAATAAAATCTCCTCTTAATCCAAAGTGAAACATCAACTAATAGCATCATAACTGGAACTTCAATCATTGGACCGATAACAGCTGCAAATGCTTCCCCAGAATTTAATCCAAAGACACCAACAGTTACTGCAACAGCTAGTTCAAAGTTATTGCTTGAAGCAGTAAATGATTGCGTGGCCGAGATTGGGTAGTTTGTGCCAGTCCTCTTCGCAATCCAGAAAGTGAGGAAGAACATTAAAATAAAGTAGAGAAGCAAAGGAATCGCGATACGTATGGCATCTAAAGGTAGTTGAACCACTTTAGCGCCTTTTACCGAGAACATAACTACGATGGTAAATAGTAATGCCCAAGTTGTAATGCGACTAATTTTAGGAACATACTTATCTTCAAACCAGTCTTTTCCTTTACCCTTGATAATCAAGTAACGAGAACAAACCCCTAGGATAAACGGGATTCCAAGATAAATAAAAACAGTCTTTGCAATTTCACCCATGGTAATGTTAACCGTTTGTGTCTTAATTCCGAACAGCTTAGGTAAAACACTAATAAAGATGTAGGCATAAATAGAGTAAAAAATAATTTGAAAGATCGAATTCAAAGCTACTAATCCGGCGGCATAGTCATTATTACCGTGAGCTAGCTCATTCCATACAATGACCATCGCAATACAACGTGCCAACCCAATCATGATTAAACCGATCATATAATTGGGATAATTGTGTAGAAAAATGATGGCTAAAGCAAACATCAATAATGGCCCGACAATCCAATTTTGAATTAGTGAGAAACTGAGTTCTTTTTTATCTCTAAAAACATCACCCATTTTCCCATAATTAACCTTAGTTAGTGGCGGGTATAACATTAAAATTAAGCCAATTGCGATCGGAATTGAGGTGGTGCCGATTGACCAACTATTAATTAACTTAGGTAATGAAGGAAAAATAAATCCACTTAAAATACCAAGTGCCATAGCTAAAAATACCCACAGCGTCATGTAACGATCCATAAATGATAGGTTTTTCGACTTCTTCATCTAAATTAATCCTCTAACTAATTGTTTAATTTCATCACGTACTTGACGAAATACAATCATTTTCTGCTCGTGTGTTCCCTTAGCCTGCGCTGGATCTGGTAAGGGCCAATGAAGGCTTTGGGCTTGGGGAGGAATTATAGGACAGCGGTCTTTCGCATCACCGCACAAGGTCACAATTAAATCAGCCGCATTGAAATAATCTAAGTCAATCAGCTTTGATTTTTGCTGACTAATATCAATTCCATCCTCAGCCATAACCTCTACTGCATAAGGGTTGAGACCATGCTTTTCAACACCGGCACTTTTACATTCATATTGATTTTTGAGTAATAATTTGGCATAACCTTCCGCAATCTGACTACGACAAGAATTACCAGTACACAAAAAATAGATTTTTTTCATTCACCTGTCAAGTTGAGCAAGTATTTTTTTCAGATCATCATCTTTTATAAAGTAGTACACCATTTTCCCCTTTTTTTGACGGTCTAAAATGTCAGCATCATACAGCATTCTTAAGTGATGAGAAGCGATTGCAATACTACAGCCTAAAATATATGCAATATCACAAACACATAACGATTCCTGAGCGATTAAAGAGAAAATGATTTTTAACTTTTTCTCATCTGAGATTTTAGACAATACATAAAAGTATTTCTTAATACATGATTTACCCAAGAATTCCGAGACCTTCATTACTTTATCTGTCTCAACCAATGTCTGATCACAAGTAATGTCAGCACTTTTGCTTTTCATTTATTTAATTAAATTAACGAAAAGTTGAATTGATCCATTTTCGATCAAAACGGAACCACCAATAAAGATATAAACGATTCCTATAAACCAACGACTATATTTTTCAAGAACTGTACCTACAGTTGGAATACTAACCGACTTCTGGGCAATAAAAACTAATAAGAAAATCATTATCAAAAACACTACCAAAGTTATTAATAACTTTGGTAGTGCCAAACTAATAAAGTAAGGTACAAATAATCCAACATTATCAGCACCACAGCTCACAATAGTAATGAAAATCAAGGTTTTAATCAAATTATTTTGATTTGTATCTTTCAATTTTTCATTAGCCATTTTTTCACCGTCTGAATCTCCCAAAATTAAAGCCTTTATTCCCAAAAAGACAGGAATTATTCCTAGAAAACCTAATAATCGTTTATCAGGAACGTAATGTAAAATGACAGCAAAGAACAAACTAACTAATATCAAAAGCCCAGACCCAAGAAATTGGCCTATATAAATATCTCTAACACCCTTTTTATCTTTAACTTTCGCAAAAAAAAGCATCAGAATTATTAATAAGTCAATAGCAGTACTCCAGTAAGTCACCACACCAGCAATAATTGTTCCTAACATTTAGAAAAATTTACCGTTCCAGGAGCTGATACCTCCATGGAATCCCATATATACAAGGACACACATAACTATAATTAGAAACCAATTATCCTCGAGAAAACTACCAAATGATTTTCTATTATCACTAAAACCAACACCGCCATCATCTAAATCATCAATATCATTACTTAGATCATCGATGTCGTCTCTTAGCTCGTTGACTGCATTTAATATATCTTGATTTGTAACATTATCGGCTGGTTGCTTGTCTAATACTAGCCAGTCAAGACTTACGTCAAAGAAAGCTGCCAACTGAACGGCTGCTTCTAAGTCAGGAACAGAGGAACCAGCCTCCCATCGTGAAACAGCTTGTCTTGTCACATGAATCTTTTGTGCGATATCTTCTTGTGATAAACCTTTATCTGTTCGTAACTTTTTTAATTGCTTTGCAAACTCCATTTACTGTGACAAGGGATTACGTAAATCCGATAAGTACCGGTCTTGATGAGTGGTTGATGGAAAGAGCCATTCGGATTGAATATCATTTTCTTGAAGCCAGGCATAATAATCTAGTAAATCCTGTTTAACCGGTTTTAGATACAAAATATTGGGCTTTTTAGTCTTTTTATCGCGAATATACGCATTTTTCTTGATAGTTCCATCATCAGCGAAGATTTCGTTGCGTCTCAGCGCTAATACATCACTCACTCGAAGCAATGTTGCCTTGCCGACTTGGAAGATGGTATAGTTTCGGCGACCATAGCGGAAATTATTAAGTAAGGCGTCCTGGACTTCGTGTAGAATGTTGGTGTCTTTGATGGGTAGAACGTGTTGTTTCATCTAATTGTTTCTTTCATCCGTATGTTCCTCCCAAAATAGTGAATTAAGATCAGTATTTAATGCTTTAGCTAAATTAATACAAAGTTCTAACGAGGGGTTATACTTATTATTTTCAATTAAGTTGATAGTTTGACGAGCTACTCCAATTTTTTGAGCTAGCTTTAACTGGGATAATCCTTGATCTTTTCGAAATTGTTTAACACGGTTCAATTACTTATGTATTAATAGAAGGCTAGTAATAACGATAATAATAAATAAAACTAACCAATATTTTTGATGTAAGTGATTTTGAGTTACTTTTTTGTCATTAGGATCGCTTTTAATTTGATATATTTCCCAAGTACCCATTAATAGTCCGTAGATAAGGCCACTGACAATAACACTACTAATTGTAGAAGGTTCTGTAAGTAATGGAATTAAGGCTCCTTTGTTAGGCAACCAATCGATAAGGATTGTTAATCTGTACATTACAATTACAAAATAAATTCCTAAGCCAATTGCTCTTTTAATAAATTTTTGTTTAGTCTTGCTCTCCTGTTTGGCTTCAACATCAATTTCTGTTAAATGATGTCGTTTAGTTTTATATAGAATATAGCCTAAAGAAGCGAAAACAGTTAATAGTAGGATATCAAGAGTAAGTTCAGAATTATTAGTACTAAGCATTAAAAGGCTAGCAATAAAACTTAATAATAGATTTATTGATAATAAAAATATGGCAATATTATTACCGATTCGATTGAGTTCATTGCGGCGATATTCATCTAATGGTCCATGAATACCGTAAAACCACTTAATGATTTTGGTGCTAATTGTTTCTTTCATTTAGTTCATGCTGATGTAGAAACTAGGAGTGTAGTAGTTGATGTTACCAGTTTGAACGTTTTGACCTGGTGTAGGAGCTTGGATGTAACCACCATTACCAGTAGCGATTGCAACGTGGTAAGGAGCACTATCTGGGCCCCAGAAGTAAAGGTCACCACTTTGAGCGTTTTGGATATCACTGTGGTGGGCACCGAGGTTAGTTTGTTGGTAAGTAGTCCGGTAGTTCGAACCAAGACCATATGCATATTGAACTAATCCTGAGCAGTCAAATCCGCCTGGTTGGTTACCACCCCAAACATATGGAGTACCAATTTGTGCTTGAGCAACGGCAACCGCATTAGCAGTAGAACCATTACCTTGGCCAGCAGCAGTTGAAGTTGCTGGAGTAGCGGTTACAGCAGCAGTACTTTGAACAGTAGTGTTGCTTTGTGGAGTAGCAACTGCTTCAGTGGCAGCGTATGTAGTTTGTGTTGGAGCTGCAGTGTTAGTAGTTGTTGTTAAAGTAGTAACGTTGTTGTTAGTATTTACAGCACTAATTTGAGCAACGCTAATAGTAGCAGAAGCAGCACTTACTTGGGCTGGAACTTGGGATACGGCACTAACTTGAGCAGTAGTGTTGTTATCAGAAGCAGCAGATACGACTGTTGTTGGTTGTGCCTGGTCGGCTACGTTGCTTGCGTTTGTGGCAGAAACAGCTGGTGTAGTTGATGCAGCGGTTGTTTCAGTAGTTTCAACGGCTGCTTGACTAGCAGTAGCGTTATCAGTTGCAGTAGGTGCAGCAACTGTTGCGGCAGCAGAAGCAGCACTGATAGCAGAAGATGGGATAACTAATTGTTGACCAACGTAAATTACGTTAGGGTCAGCTAATTGGTTAGCAGTAGAAATTGAATCAACAGTAGTAGCGTATTGTTGAGCAAATCCCCATACTGTATCTCCTGATTGTACTTGAACTTGTGTGTCAGCACTTGCAGTGTTAGCAACAGCTAATGCACCAGCAGCACCTAAGGCAGCAGCAAGGACTTTTGACATTTAATTAAGTAGGGAGTAAGTATAATGAACGTATATCAAACTATCAACGTTAATACTCGTTGGCAAAGCCGGTAATTCAGGTTGTTTCGTCATGGATGCGACCTGAAGAACAGATTGCATTCATTTGTAAACCTCTCCTTTCGTTTCTGCATCCTTTTCAAATTGAGCAGGAATTTGTAAGTTAAGTTTTCGAGCCTGCTTAATGTTGAGAACAGGAGTCCCATGCTTCATGTACTCAATCGGAGTATCAGCTGGTTTTGACTTGCCTTTGAGGATTGCAACCGTCATCTTTGCACCTTGGACACCTAAAGCACGTTGGTTAACACTGTAAGTTGCAACGCCACCTTGCTTAACCATTGTGTCAGTTGCCGGGAAGACTGGTTTGTTAGCGGCATCCGCATTCTTAACTAAAGTTTGCATTGCTCCAGCGATGGTATTATCTGTTGGTACAATTACTGCATCAACCTGGCTAAGCATTTGTTCGGAAACTTGGTTTAAGTCATTACTGTTGGCAATTGAATAGGCCTTCAAGTTAATATTCATCTTACGACATTCACGCTTGATTTGGTGATAACCGGCTACTGCTGAAGCATCACTTGAAGTGTAGATGACCCCCAGTATTTTCATTCGCGGCATGAATTGCTTGATCAAATTGAGTTGCTCGCGAATTGGTGCTTGGTCAGATACTCCAGTAATATTGCCACCCGGATGCTGATTATTTTTAACTAGTCCAGCTGTTTTTGGATCGGTAACAGCACCAAGTACAATTGGTGTTTTGGTAGTAGAATTAGCTAATGCTTGAGCAGCAGGGGTCGTAATTCCAAAAAGAACAGTTGAGTTATCATCAACGAGTTTTGAAGCCATTGTTTTAAGATTACTTTGGTCACCGTTCGCATTTTGATACTCAATCTTGATATTCTTACCGTTGTGGTAACCTTCCTTTGCTAATTCATCAACATATCCTTTATAAATTTCATCTAACGCTGGGTGATGCATCAAGGTTAACACACCAACTTTTGGAATTCGTTGCTTAGTTACGAATCCATTGTTTTCTCTAAAGAATGCGAAACAAAGGAAAGCGATAATAATTGCAATTAAACTGTACATTCTTTTCATTTATTCATGAGGCCGGACTCCTTTCAAAATTGGCTTTTTAAGGTGAATGCGTTCTTCAAGTTGTGGCAACATCATGCAGATTGCAAGGACAACTGAGGAGATAAGGTTGAGGTCGTTGGCGGAGAAACCAAGTTGTAGCACAGCAAGTAAGATGATTCGGTAAATGATACTACCAAGAGTAACGGCGACAAGTCGCTGGTTAAGTGTTAATTCACCAAAGGCTACTTCACCAATAATGATTGAAGCAAGGGCGATAACAATCGTTCCAATCCCCATGTTAATATCAGCGTATCCATTATTTTGAGCAATCAACGCACCACAAAGTCCAACGATCCCATTTGATACCATTAGACCGATGATGACCATTGTGTCGGTATGAATCCCGAATGATTTTGCCATCACAGGATTATCACCAGTTGCGATAAAAGCTTGCCCATAGTCAGTTGAAAGGAAGAAGACCAGGATTACGGTAATAATCGCAATCGTAACTATTCCCAAGAAGACACTATCAAAGTATTGGGGCAGACTTCGCATGAATTCACCGCTAAAGAGAGTCTTTTGACCAAGCAACGAAACGTTTGATTTACCCATAATGCGGAGGTTAACGGAGTAGGCGGCGGTCATAGTTAGAATTCCGGCTAATAAACTGGGAATTTTTCCTTTAGTGTAGAGCAATCCAGTGATCAAACCGGCGAGCATTCCAGCACCAATTGCAATTAAAGTTGCCAGAAAGGGATTAATGCCATGTGTGATTGCAGCAACAGCACTGGCGGCCCCAAGAGGGAAAGTTCCTTCAACAGTCATATCAGCAAAATCAAGAATTCTAAAAGTCAGGTAAAGACCAAGACCAAGTAAAGCCCATAATAGTCCTTGACCGATTGATGATACGATTAGATTCATCTATCCTTCAAAATAAGTATAAAGTTTCTCAGGGGTAAGAGATTTTCGTTGCTCTGCATTAAAATCTGCTTTGATTTCACCATCTTTAAGCACGATTAGACGATTTCCATACTCTAAGGCATCTTCAAGGTTATGGGTAATCATTAAGGCAGTTAAATGATCTTTAGTGATCCGTTCATTAGTAGCGTGTAATAGATTTAAGCTTGTATGAGGATCAAGAGCAGCAGTGTGTTCATCCAACAAAATAATGTCAGGTCGTTTGATTGTTGCCATTAAAAAGCTTAATGCTTGCCGTTGTCCCCCCGAAAGGGCGCCAGTAGCTGTATTCATGCGATTCTCAAGACCATTATTCATTGTTGCAGCTAGCTTGGTGAAACGGTCCATATTACTTTTGAGCTTCCGGGGAATAAGATGGCGACGTTCACCACGTTTAGTTGCTAATAGCATGTTTTCAGCAACGGTCATTCGTGCAGCCGTCCCCAGTTTTGGATCCTGAAAAACACGGGATAAGAAAGCTGTTCGCTGTTCTTCTGTTGTATTGGTAATATCTTGTCCATTATGCAAAATTTTTCCTTCGTCAGCGTGCAGGTTTCCGCCGATGACATTAAAAAGGGTCGATTTACCAGCACCATTCGTTCCAACGATCGTAATGAAGTCTCCCTCATTAATTTTAAGGTTTAAGCCTTTAAGAATAGTTGTTTCACTCGATGTGCCCTTATTAACAATGGTTTTGACACCTTGTAATTCCAAAATAGGTTTATTCATCTAAAGAAGGTGAATAAGGTGGGTAATTAATCCACTATCCCAAAAAACATAACAACCAACACCGATATAAATAACTTTCATTAAGGTTTCACTATAACGTTGCATTGCTTGCTTAATTAGTGTAATATTACCAATTCCCTTAATGAGAATCACGATCGCAATTGAAAGGACTGCGATAAAAAGAAGTGCCTGAGTAAATTGCTGGAAGGTAAGATTCGTTAAAATTGGTAAGAAAATTGAGAGGTTACAACCAGCGCAAACTGCCAGATAGGTTATTAAGGTGGTAATAATTGGGCCGTGCTTTTCTGCATGAGTTGGGTCTTCATCGTTGTCATGCAGAGCCATGTAAATAGGGAGGATCCCTAGTATTCCTAAAATCCATTCAGGGAGGAAAATGGCGAGAGTTTTTCCTAGTAAAAAGCTGATGGTAACCAGAACAAGAAGGGCACCAAGATAGCCAATGATTACATCACGAAGGTTATACCTTTCGAGTAAAAAGATTAAGATGAAAAAGAAATCGAGGTTTACGGCAAGAAATGTGATAAAAATAATCCACCAATTCATTTATTTATATAAATTACGGGGATGAGGTTCACCCTTAATTTCATGTTTAACGTGCTTTAACATATCATCGATCATTTCAATGACATGAGGATCATCTAAAGCATAGTAAACGCGGGTCCCTTCTTTATGGCGACTGACTAACTGATAGCGATACAAAATACCGAGTTGCTTTGAGACGATCGGTTGCGCAAGGTGAAGGTCATTAACGATTGTTTTAACATCCGTTTCACCGTTATAGTGCCGGAGATAATATAAGATATTTAAGCGCGTACTATTACTTAAAACTTTATAGATTTTAGCAGCTTCATCAATAAAGGCTTGGGTTGAAGACAATTATTTAAAACGCGGACGATAGCAATAAAAGAAAATAAGTGCCAGGATAAAGGTTAAACAATCGGAAATAGCCTGAGCAGCAATGATTCCAGTATAACCAAATAATTTTGCGGAAATACTAATCACTACCCCGAAAATCAACCCCTGACGACAGAATGAGAGCCAAAATGCAGGCGTTGCTTTTCCCGTTGATTGGAACATGGTTGTAAAAACGAGAATGATACCAGCAAGAGTAGTCGAAACTGACAGCCAGCGAAGCATCAAGGCACCTTCTTTTACTATTTGGGGATCACTCATGAAAATGCGAATAACCTGGGGAGCGAAAATGAAAAGAATAATAGTGAGCATAAAGGTAAGACTAGCAACAACTTGAATATCAAATTTAACAACTTTATTAAACCGTTGCTCATCTTTAGCGCCGTATACGTATCCGATCAAGGGTTGCGCGCCAAATGCAAAACCAACTATTACCATATTGATGATCATATTTGCTTTCATCGCAATTCCCATGGCAGCTACACTATCCGCACCATAAACAATCAAGTAACGATTAGTTAACGCAACCGCAAACGTTGCCATGATGTTAGTGACCGAGGCCGGGATTCCGATAGCGTAGATTTCAAATTGAAGCTTCCAGCCGATTTTCGTTTCATGAATTGAAGTCGTCAACTTTTTACTCTTTGTTCGCAAATAATAAATCATTAAAATATCGCCAATAACAGTACTTGTTACAGTAGCCAACGCTGAACCAGCTGCGCCGAGTCCACATGTAAAAATAAAAATTGGATTTAAAACGATATTAATTCCGGTCCCCACCATACTAGCGATCATCGACTGAATGGCTAGCCCTTCTGTTCGCAAAATATTAGTTGGTGAAAGTCCAAAGATAATGAAAACCGCGCCCCAAGCAATCACTAAGTAATATTCTCGTGCATATTGCCAAGTAGCTGGCGAGGCACCTAATAAATGTAAAATTGGTGTTTGAAAGATAATCATTATTGCAGTTACGATGATTCCACAAATAATCGGTGCATAGAAGCAATAGCCACTGACAAAACGTGCTAATTTATCACGATGTTCACCGAATAAGCGGGAAATAACTGAGCTTCCGCCAAGCCCAAAAATGTCACCTAGGGCAATCATTAACGTAAAAATTGGGGCTCCCTGAGAAACTCCTGCAACTAAATCAGGGTTACCAGTTTTGGCGACGAAAAAGGTGTCAACCATGTTATAAATCAAAGTTACTGCCATGCTCAATACGACCGGCAGTGCAAGTGTAAAGTATGCGCGTTTGATTGAAGAATGTTCAAATAGCTCGTCCATTTATTCGGTTATTTTTCGTTCAAAGTAATGAGCCAGTTTAGCCTCTGGATAATATCCAGTTACCTTTTCTTTCGCCTGTCCATCCTTAAAAAGGACCAGACTTGGGACGCTCATTACTTTATACCGTTGTGCAATTTCTTGATTTCCATCAACATTCATCCGCACAAACTTGATTTTATCACCGTATTGCTTTTCTAGATTTTGCATAGCTGGTTCCATCATTTTACATGGACCACACCATGGTGCCCAAAAATCAACAACCGTCATTGAGCCTTGAACATCCTTATCAAAGGTCTCAGCTGTTGCATCAATTGCCATTTATTCTACCTTCTTTTTCTGTGATCTACGTATAAAGTGAATAATAATCGTTACCGCAAAAACAAGCAAGATAAAACTACCGAAAATCCCTGATGGAATCTCGATGTCAATTGCAGGAATCGTTAAGAAAAGTTTAATAGCAATCACAAAGATTAAGATATATGCCATCGGTTCTAACTCAGGAACTTTGCGCATCAGTTTCATAATAACTTCAGCAATTCCTCGCATACATGCAATCCCAATCAGACCACCGATTAAAACAATAACCGGATTATTAGAGACAGCTAATGACGCCAAAACAGAATCAATGGAGAAAATAATATCCATAAATTCGATCTGTAAAACAACTGTCCAAAAAAGCTTTCGTCCAGTTAAATGCGTTTTACCTTCACGGGTCTTTCGCATTGCTCGCTTACCAAAGAACTTATTATGAAAGTAACGATAGACAAGGTAAATTAAGTAAGCAGCTCCAATAACTTTGATTTCCCAAAAGTTAATGAGATATACTCCGATTCCAATAATTAAGAATCGGAAAATGTAAGAACCCCAAATACCATAGAAAAGTGATTCTTCTTGTTCTTTTAACGTTGGTAATACACGTGTCTGAGCCGCTAACACAACAGCATTATCAACTGACAGTAAACATTCAATCATAACCAACGAAAAGATGATTAACCAATCCTGCCCTGATGTAACGACTGTTGCCCAGTTATGTGGATCAAAAAATGGTCCATACAACTTCTCTAAAAGTGACAATTAAATTTGCTTTTTAGCTAAGTTATATTTTACCAAATAATTTTCAAAATACGACGGTAATGGCGCACTAATATTTAAAGATTTCATTACGAAGGGTAATATGAGTTTTTGCGCTACACCATGAAGCAGCATCCCCTCTGTTGATAAAGGATTATAAAGCGGATCGCCAACAATCGGATGACCGCTATGTGCCAAATGAACCCTGAGTTGGTGTGTACGGCCAGTTACTAAATGAAGTCTCACCAAGGAACGTTCGTGATTACTTGCTAGTGTTTTATAATAGGTCAAGGCCGGCTGCGCGTTTTGTCCGTTTACTTGATGAAGATGGGGATTCACTGGATTACGCCCAATTGCCCAATCGAACTTTCCACTCTGAGCCATCTTACCCTCCACTAACGCCAAATATTGTCGGTGAATTTGTCCATCACTAATTAATCGGTTAAGGATTGGGACAACAATTGGATTCTTAGCAACAATTACTGCTCCACTCGTTTGTAAATCTATCCGATGAACCATATAAGCATTATTTTGACTATGCGCTAAATAGCCTGCAACATCGTTCATTAATGTTCCTGTTTCACCATGGTAATTAGGGTGAGTTTTTTGTCCTCGCGGTTTATTTACTACTAACAAATCGCGATTCTCATAGAGGACCTCTAAGTGTGATTGTGAAGACGGAATATAATCATTTGCGGCAGGGGTCCGAATTTCATCACCACAAAATAGCAACTGAATATTATCATTTCTTCCCACCAGTTCATTCATTGACCGATATTCACCATTAACAAGCACTGTCCGCCTAATTCGTAAATAGTGGATTAGACGATTAGGAAGCAGCCATTGATCATGCAGTAATTTGCGTAATGGTTTTGTCACCTGGTCATCAGCTAACTTTTCACTAATTTGCCACCGATATTTCATTTATTTCCACCAATGACGATTAATAAGAAAGATGACACATGCCAACATTAAGACAATAGTAATGAAAATTGTAAAAACCCATGAATAGGTCCCGTTCGCAAGGGGTAGTTTGACGTTTTCACCGTAAAAGCCAGATACAATTGTTGGGATTGAGAGAACAATTGAATAAATGGTTAGGTATTTCATCGTTTGGTTTAGATCACTATCAAGAACCTTGCTATAAGCATTAGAGACACGGGCAGAAACATCTGAAGTCATCTGTGCCATTTCTAGCCCTTGCTGTGCTTCGACAATTACATCGTCAAGATCATTATATTGCTTAGTAGTAATGTGGTTACCAAAGCGGCGTTTAAATTCTTCGAGTAGGGAAACATTCCCTTTGAGCGAGGTAAGAATATAAACTAGGCCAGTTTCGATTTCCATAAATTGAGTAATGGCTTGGCGGCCCGTTCGTCGTTGAAGATTTCGTTGAATTTCTTGTCGCTGTTGATCTGCACGACGAAGGGGACCAAAATAATCAGTCGAAAGGCGATAAAGAACTGGGAACACTAAGTTTAATTTGTCGTCATTTTCCCCGTGTTTCTTTAATAATTGTAGCTGATTAGCGATGATTCCATTTACAAAGTTAGTTTTTGCATTTGTAAAAGTAATGATATTATTAGCGGTGAGCATGATGCCAATTGGTGCAGTCTGTGGAGCAGTCACAGCATGAGTTGGTACATAGACATCGAAAATTAATAATGTAACTCCTGCATCTGGATCAATTTCAACCCGGGCTTTTTCGTAAGGGTCAATTGCATAATCAAGTAATTCTTGAGTAACCTCATATTTTTCAATTAAATCTAATCGCTCATGGGGGAGAGGTTCGAATATACTTATCCATTTACTATGATCATTAATTTGTTCTGTTGTTAACATTTATAAGTTATCGCCACGTTCAAATTGAAATTTAGAATTCAACAACGCTTCATGTAAAAGCTGGTTAATCAATTTATGCGTTTCATTCAGAACATGATTAGCGGTTTTCATATTTTGTTCAGTTAGGCAGTTAATTAAATTAGCTGAATTTTGAATCTGGGCTGTTTTTGTAATTGTGTCTACTCGTCCTACGCCATAGCTTTGACACCGATCACGGAAATCATTTACCTCATTGATAAATTCATGATAGTGTGGTTCTACAATCACTTCTAACAATTTATTTAACCAATAAGCACTCTTATCCGGCTGCGCATCATCTGTCGCATACTTATATTTTGCCGGAGTATCACTAATATTTGTAAAGAACGGAACATAAGGGCTATAGCAATAAAAGCCAAAATTAATCCATTGAATAGCAGCATATTGTGCCGGTACGTCATTCCGAATTTGCAAAATACATGAACTTTGATTACGATCAAGTGCAATTGAACGGAATTTTCTCTGTTCCTCCGGTGTTCCAGAAGCATAAGTTCCCATTGGATCATAAGGAGTACCGTTATAATGCGATGAGAGGAAGTACTCTACATCCTCAACGGCAATTTTCTTTTCTGCATGTTGAACAAATGGAATTTTTTGGCTGGTAGGCTCCTGTTTTAAGGATGGAGTAAAGAGCTTTTGACCATACCAAGAACGAGGGGTGTTGTAGTAGGCATCTGCCTCATCTTGTGTGCCAAAAATATTCCGGAAATTAAACGTTTGTGGATTAGGATTTAAATGATATTTTTCAACAAAATCTTTAATTTGCGGCGCATACATGAAGCTATCGTGATCGTTAAAGTCGACCTCTTCGATACACATAATGTTCGGTGCAATTGCATAAGCATCATCAGGAATCCGCTGGGCAACCCATTGATGACCTCCACCGGTCTCAAAATACCAGACTTCATCCTTATCGCTAAAAGCAATTCCGTTACTTTCACCAGTACCGTATTTTTCAATTAGGGAACCAAGACGTTGAACTCCTTCGCGGGCGGACTTAATAAATGGTAGGACGAGATAAACCATTGAGTCTTCATTAATTCCGTTTTCTACTAACGGATCATGACCAAGCACTCTGGCATTTGTCATTTCGGTTTCTGTCGCACTCATTGCAACATTATATTCATTAATGCCTTGCTCATCCCAGCGTCCTTCATCAGGCACGCCATTGGGAGTTGCCGTATAACGGCATCCCTGTCCCTTCATCTCAACAGTTAACCCATTATATTTTGAAACATAATGTTCACCAGTATAATCTTGGGCTGGAAATACTTTGAATGTCTTAGGATTGACTCCATCTTCTGCATCCTCATCACGTGCAATAATTGTTGAACCATCAATCGTCGCATTCTTTCCAACAAGCATTGCCGTACAACTACTCATTAGCTTTTGCATTTAATCATGATTAGCCCACCGGTGATTAAATAACAGATTAAGAAGAACGGCCGAAAGACTGGTGACGACAATCCCGTTACCCAGGATGATTTGAAATTCAGTTGGCATATGCTGGAACAGTTGCGGATACATGGTAATCCCTAATCCTAGTCCAATTGAAACAGATGCAGTAAGAAGGTTGGCATTGTTAGAAAAATCAACTTTATGGAGAATTTGAACTCCCTGAACACCGACCATCCCAAACATCACAATCATTGCGCCACCAAGGACCGGTTCTGGAATAACCGTTGCGAGAGCGCCGACTTTAGGTAAAAGACCAAGCAATAAGAGTAAAAAGGCGGCATAGTAAACGGGTTGGCGGCTTTTCACTCCAGACATTTTAAGAACACCCACATTTTCAGAAAAAGTAGAATAAGGGAAGGTATTAAAAAGTCCGCCTAAAATTGCAGCAATTCCTTCAGCGCGGTATCCACGTTCTAAGTCGTTGGTTGTTAATTGCCGGCCAGTAATATCGCTGAGGGCAAAGAAAACACCGGTTGACTCAATCATTGTCGTGAGCGAAACAAGAATCATTGTGATCATGGCACTCATATCAAAACGTGGAACGCCAAAGAAGAATAATTGTGGAGTGTGGAACCAAGCAGCTTCACTAACCGGTTTAAGAGAGACAAAGCCTAATGCGCTTGCAATGAAAGAAGAAATTAAAATTCCTAATAAAATGGCGATTGACTTCATAAAGCCGCGAGCAAAAGCATTGAATAACAGAATGATGGCAATTGTTAGAAAGCCGATAAGGAGGTTAGCGGGATCACCAAATGAAGCAGCAGTTGGCGTACCTCCTCCTAGGTCTTGGAAACCTACTGGAACAAGAGTAAATCCAATAATAGTTATTAAAGATCCGGTAACGATCGGCGGAAAAAACTTCTTTAAGCGGGCAAAAAAGCCAGCAATTAGGAAAACAAAGATCCCAGCTGCAATAATGGCCCCATACATATAAGTAATTCCTAGCTTTCCACCAATTGTTTCGAGGGGAGTAACAGCTTGAACTGCACAACCGAGGACAACAGGCAAGCCGATTCCAGTTAATGGTGTTCGTTTTAATTGTAAGAGGGTTGCGACACCACACATGAAAATATCGATTGAGACTAGGTAAGTCATTTGAAGCGTGGAGAAATGTAAGTAATGTCCAATTAATAGCGGAACAAGAACGTCCCCAGAATACATTGCAAGTAAGTGCTGGAAACCAAGGACAAAATTTTGCCATTGACGAGTGAAATCGATTTTAGTGTGACGACTAGGTGCTTGAATAGATGAAACAGGTTCTTTCAATTAAGCTTCCTTTATTTGATTTTCATTTGTAGTATTGCGTTGCTTTCCTTTTTGCCACTTCAAACCAATCCCCGTAACTCCACTTAAAATTGAGAAGACTGGTGAAAGCAGACTAAAGAAAGCGAATGGTAGGAAGTGAAGGACTGGTACACCAAGGGTTGAGGCGGCGAATGAGCCGGCAACTCCCCATGGGATTAAGTAGTTAATAACACTTCCGCCATCTTCAAGGACACGACTAAGAGCTAAAGGTGAAAGACCCATTTTATCAAATGCACCCTTAAATGCCTTACCTGGAAGAATAACGGAAAGGTATTGCTCCCCAACAAAAAGATTAATGCCAATACCTGAGAGAATGGTAACAGTAATAAGACTGCCAGGCTTATGAAGATGATCAACGAGTGGCTTCATTGCCGACTGAACAATGTTAAACTTCATCAAAATTCCTCCCAGTGAAAGAGTAACAATGATCAAGGAAACTGTTCCCATCATGTTGCTAATCCCACCACGAGTAAGCAATGTATTAACAGTTGCATCGCTGGTATGAGCAACAAAACCATCACTAATTAATTTGGCGAGAGATTGAAGAGAAGTTCCTGGCTTTTGGAAGAAGATCATGATTACTGTAACGAGGATGTTAATAAATAAGGTTGGAATAGCTGGAATATGACGCCATGCACAGATAAACATTAAGGCAATTGGCAATAAGGCCCACCATGAAATCGTAAATTGTTGATTAAGGATAGCCATCGTGTGGGCAATCTTACCGGCACTCATATGGGAACTGGAATTACCAAAGAACCAGAATAGAATTAGCGAAACAAGAAAAGAAGGAATCGTTGACCACATCATATTCTTGATATGGGCGAAAAGATCACTACCAGCGATTGCCGAGGCAAGATTAGTTGAATCAGAGAGTGGCGACATTTTATCACCAAAAACCGCTCCCGAGATGATTGCACCCGCTACTAAAGCAGGATTAGCATTGAGTGCAACTCCCATTCCGAATAAAGCAATCCCGATTGTCGAAATAGTTGTGAAACCACTACCAATGGATAAACCAACTAAAGAACAGACAATAAATGTTGATGGGACAAAAAATTGACTGCTAATTAATTTAAATCCCACAATCATAATTGTAGGAATAACTCCAGTTTGAATCCAAACGGCAATTAATGCCCCGATAAGGATGAAGATAAAAATGGGGATGATTGCGGTACCGATTCCTTCTTGAATGCCTTTATGGATCTCATCCCAACTAGCACCACGAAATTTAACCCAAAAAATAAGCAAAGCAATGGCAAATAGGACGGGAATCTGTGGTGATAAACCAAACTTAATCACGGCAGTTCCTAAAATTATTAACATGATAAGTAAAAGAGTTACTGCCTCTTTGAAACGAATACTCTTCATTTATCCTGCAATTAATACTTCTGTTACCAACAATCCACCACCAAAGATTAAAACAAAGACAACTACCGGCCACACGAACCGCAGCCAATGAGAATATCGCATATCAAGCATTTGCAAAGTTGCCATTACTAATCCAGTCGGTGCTAAGAATAACATTGCATATTGCCCAAATTGATATGCAGTAACAACCGCATATCGTGGAATATGAACCGTATCAGCTAGTGGCGCTAAAATTGGCATTGCTAGCACTGCTAAACCAGATGATGATGGAACGATAAAGCCTAAGACAAAGAATACCAACATCATCACAATAATGAAAAATGATCCGTTCATATGCGCAACCATTTTTGAAGAAGCATAGAGAATTGTATCAGAAATATAGCCATCATTAAGCACTTTATTAATTCCCCGTGCCAAACCAATAATTAATGACACACCGACTAAGCTAGCTGCTCCATTAGAAAAAGCTGTTGTGGTCTTATATTCGCCTAAACCTTCTTGGTGCTCGAAACATGTTAAAAACATAATAATAGCAATTGTTAAGAAAGCTGATGCCATGTTAGGAAAGGCCCATCCTTGGGCCATTACTCCCCAAATCATAATTGGGAAAGCACAAGCAAATAAAATTAAAATAATTTTCTTTTTTAAAGTAAACCGCTGATCTTTTTCTTCGCTAGTAGTCATTCCCCACATTTGATCAAATTTATCCCGGTCATCATAAGAATAGGAAAACTGGGGGTTCTGTTGTACTTTACGTGCATACCAATGCAAGTAAAATAATAAACAAGTAACTGCAATAACCAAGCCAAAAATTCGTCCTGCCATTCCTTGCGTAAAAGTTGTCCCAGCAGCATTTGACGCAATTACAACTGAAAACGGATTGATTACTGAAAATGTTGTTCCAAGCGAACTTGCTAAGAAAATAGCCCCAACACAAACAATTGAATCATAACCCATCGCAATAAAAACTGGGGCTAAGATTGGATAAAAGGTACCCGCTTCTTCTTCAATCCCACATAGGGTTCCGCCAAGTGCTAGTAAAACTGTCACGAGGAACACCTAAAATAAATTTTTCCCCTTAATTTTGGTAGATAGCGCGGCTAGCCTAGATTCAAAGGCTCCACTTGCTTTAACAACACCAATCAAACCACCTAAGACTAAGATAAAAATCATAATATCAACTGATTCTATCGTATCATCGACCATACTAAAGAAAATATCGCTGACCGAAGCAGGATGCTGTTCAAGCCGCTTATAAGTTCCCGGTACTGAAATTGGCTTATTGATTGCACCAGATTTAAACTGGTCGACATCAATCTGAATGTGCAATTTATCTAATGTTGCCTGTGTTGCCGGATAACTAATTTTTTCTCCAGTTGATTGTGTTACTTGGAGATGATCATTGACATATGCTAACTTAGAATAACTTCCCGCTGGAACAATCCAAGCAAGCATTACTGCGATCACTGTCAGAAAGAATAAAACTGTAAACGCGCCTGGCATTTATTGTTTAGGCTGTCCGCTCCAAATTCCATATCCCATTGATGCGCCGATATTTTGTCCAGTAATTGCACTTGCCTCTTCAGAAACTAAAAAGTAAGCAACATTGGCAATTTCTTCTGGTTCTGCAATTCTCTTTAGCGGGCTTGCATCTCGATAACTCTGCTTTACTGTTTCTGGATTTCCTTTAAACATTGGGGTATTGGTTGCACCTGGATTAATATTATTCACACGAATTCCATAAGGACCATAATCAAGCGCCATCGATCGAACTAAATTTACTACTGCTCCTTTTGCGGCATTATACGCTGGCATACTATAATCCCCAAGTAACCCTGCAACTGAAGCAATATTAATTATGCTGCCAGCCCGACGCTGAATCATTCCAAGGATAAATGCCTTTGTCATTAGATAAATTGACTTTACATCCACTGCCATCGTCTTATCCCATTCTTCTTCAGTTAAATCTTGAAGCTGACCGCCAATAAAAATTCCTGCATTATTGATAATTGCATCAATATGATCATTTTCCGCATTTGCTTCGTTACTAAATTTCTCAACTGATTCAGAATCCCCTACATTTACTTGTTTTAGTGTAACTTTTTCAAGTGAATATTTTTGAACAAGCTCCTGATACACATTTTTAGCTTTATTGAGATTATGAACTCCTATAATCACATGCCAGTCATTCTCTAAAAACTTTTTTGTCATGCTTAGGCCCATACCAGTCCCTGCACCAGTAATAATAATATTTTTCATCTAGTTATTAAAGATTTGGCCAGTTAATTGGCTACTAGCTATTTGCAGATCATGAACTAATTTATTGATTTTTCGACGCTGTAATGTTGTCTTTGTTCCTAATACTCCCAACGTTCCAACTAGTTGCTCATTTTTATCAAATACTGGTACCGCTAAATAACGATTCTCTAATTCCACTTCTTCATCATCTAATGCATAGCCTTGGTCTTTAATAATTTGTAAACTATAAGCTAAACTATTTTGATCCGTTAACGAGTTTTTGGTTTGCGTTTGTAGTTTAGTTCTCGTTAGTACATCAGTTTGAACCGTCTGATTCATAAAGGCTAGTGCACATTTTCCCATCGCACTAGTATTAAACGCCTGGGCTTTTCCTAACTGATGGAAATCATTCAGTCGTTTTTCGAAGGCAATGACTTGGGTAATTACTAATTGTTGGTTAAACGGCATCCCTAAAAAAGCACTCAGCTCATATTTATTTACCAATGGTTGAACTATCCGGCTTGCAAGCCATCCAACTGGTAAATAATTAGCATTAAAATACTGATTAAGATAGTAACGACGATTGACCTTGATTAAGTCTTTTAATGTAACTAAAGTTTGTAATAAACGATAGGTAGTAGTTTTATTTAATTTAACATTTTTAGCGATTTCGGTTAATGTGCAACCATTTTCTTGTTTCTTGATATAATCTTTTATTTGTTGTGCTTTAACCAAAGTGGTTGAAAAATTATCATTCATTTACTTATTATATTCAACAATTTCCATATCATTATCAGTCAACGTTGCGCGCGTCAGGCTTCCATTTGCTGGGCGCTCTGTCACATCATACTTTCCATGACCAAACCGTTCTACTAAACTTAAAACGGTATTTCCATGACTTACCCATAAAACATTTGCATTATCAGGTAAATCAGCATTCCGAATTAATTCAATCCCTTTGTTCATTCGTTGCCAGTACTCTTCATTATTTTCGGCATCATGAAATGGATCAGCATCCTTTAACCAGTCTTTGGCTTGACCAATGGAATATGCGGTTACAATTTCACGGAAGTTCTTAAAGCCATGAGGGGCACCCGCATTGTACCAAGCAAGATCCATATTTGTTCCTTCATATGATCCATAAAACTCTTCCCGAAAATAAGGAGCAGTGACTGGATGAGCTACAGAATTAGCATTATTAAGATTTAAGATTACTTGTGCTGTTTCCATTGCTCGGGAAAGGTCACTACAAAACGCACCATCGAAGTGAATGTTTTGTAACTTCTCCCCAGTTACCTTTGCATCTTCTTTGCCCTTCATAGTTAATGGCGAATTACTCCAACCCTGTAATTTGTTGTAAATGTTGAAGAAAGTCTGTCCATGACGAACAAGATAAATATTCAATTTAGTCATTTAATTCTTTGCTGGGACCAAGGCAGGAACAAAAAGCCAGTCATAACTAAATAATTTTTTTAGCTTTTTATTTACTGGAATCCATATTCCTGCTTTCAAGATATCAACCAATGATGCCCGTAAAGTTTTATCTTCCCGATATTGTTTAGTTAATGGAATCTTGAGTAAGTGGCCTTCTTCAGTAATTACGGTAACATTTTTCGGAGTAACTTTAATAATCTTAGCGGCAACAATATTTGGTTGACTAGTGTCTCTAAGTTTCATCTACTTATTATTAGCATCTGGGTTAGTGATCTTAATACGGTTGGAATCAGTGGAAGAGTGGCTTTGCTCAGGGGCGTCAGTGCTGTAGTCATCTACAGTTGAACGGTCACCGTTTTCTGAGTAAATACTTGTTGATTTAATTCCTTTCTTCTTCTCGATTCGCTGCGCTCGTTTTAGACCATTTGAATAATTATAATCAGCTGGGTTAACGTTTTTAAACCCTTTTGGATGGTAGAACCGCAAGAGATTCTTTTCATTTAATGAATCAGAAAGAGTTAATTCCTTATTTACAAAATCTTGATCCTTCTTTAATTTCTCTTGCTGCTTCTTGGTAAGTTTAGCTTCTTTCCCAGTCTTATTATTGTAAATTGTTCCGCCCACACTCGTATAAGTTGGCGTAACAAAATCCCGATTACGGAAGGCAACCACTTGATTATGCTTGCTGGAGAAGAGATCGGTTCCAAATTGAATATAGCGTTTACTGCTAATTCCTAATAAGTGAAGGAGGGTTGGAAGAACATCAACTTCTCCACCATAGGTATGATAAACTTTTCCGTGACCCGTACCAGGAATGACAAACATTAGTGGTACACGTTGCAGCTGAGCATTATCAAAGTCAGTCCAATCATCTGCACTCTTCCCAAGAACACTTGCTAAGGAAGTATTTTCACTGTTTGAAATCCCATAATGATCACCATAAATCATAATGATTGATTTCTTATCAAGCCCAGTCTTTTGGAGATAGTTAAAGAATTCTTGGATTGATTGATCAAGATAATGAGCTGTTACGAAGTAATTATCGACGTTACTGTCCCCGGTATTAGTTGTTTGGAAGTTTGGATCTTTATCCTCATCATCAAGCGTGTAAGGGAAGTGGTTAGTAACAGTAATATATTTAGCGTAGAATGGTTGCTGTAAACTTTGAAGATACTTGATCGAGTTTTTGAATAATAACTTATCTTTAAGTCCATATCCGGTAGCCTTGTCTCCAGAAGTATCGTAATAACTAGCATCAAAGAAGTACTGATAGCCTAAATTCTTGTATACATTATTGCGGTTCCAGAAACTAGCAACGTTTCCGTGGAAGACTGCGCTCGTGTAACCGGCGCGTTGATTAAGAATCGCAGGAGCACCTTGGAAAGTATTGTCACTCCCTAGTGTGGCAAATAAAGATCCTTGTGGCAATCCAAATGTACTAGTCTCTAAAAGGTTTTCCGCGTCACTGGTCTTACCTTGACCGACTTGATGGAAGAAATTATCAAACGAGTAGGCATCCTTACCGTTATAAAGCGAGTTAAGGAATGGGGTAACTTCTTGCCCATTGATCTTCTTGTTAATTAAAAATTGTTGGAAACTTTCAAGGTGAATAATAATCACGTTACGACCCTTTGCAATTCCATACATTTGTGGATTGGCCGGAGCGTAGTGCTTATCAGTGAACTTCTTAACTTTTAGGAGCTCAGGTTTAGTAGCACTTTGTCGCATATTATTGATATGTTGCGACTTCACTAAATCATAACCAGTAAAAGTATCAATCCCAAGATATTTCACAATGTAGGAACGATCAAATGTCCGGCAGAGTAATTGTGGGCGACTCATTTCTGCAAAAGATAAATTAATCCCAAATAAGACAAGGCCAACGGAGCTAAAAGCAAATGCTAACCGCGTTCCAATTGCTCGTGGATCAAATTTGATAACTTTACAGAGCATTAAAATAAGAATTACGACGATATCTAACCAGTAAAAGACATCATGAAAGTTAGTGAGGGCAAGTGAACTACCACTTAAACCTTGATTAACTTTTGAATAACCGGTCATCGTAGCAATTGTCATAAAATCGGTAAATTCACGATAATAGATGACGTTTAAATAGAGTAATAGGGTGTTTGCGATATCTAGACCCATAATAACTGGGTAGAAGAACCGCGAACGCTTAAAGTAGAATGCTAAACTGTAAATAAAAAAGGTGGTCGCTAATGGGTTAAAAATTAAAATAAGGTATTGAAAAATTCCCGTAACGCCAAGCTTAAAGTCAGTAAAGTAAGCAAACAGGGTCTTTAACCAAAAAAGGATAACTAGGAGGGTGAAAAAACCAATCCTAGTATCCACAAATTTGCTTAATTTTTTCATTTACATCTGGCTATGATGACAATGGTGACTATTTAAATATTGCTTAGTATATGCATCAACTGCTCGTAATGCTTGAGCCACGTCATCTGGTGTTACCTTAAATGGTAAACGATCTAAGGTATCTTGTTCTGAACAGGCGGCTTTTCCAGCATTGAGTAATTCTTCATCAGTGACATTTTCTAAATGTAGATCAGCAAGAGTAGTTGGTAGACCTAAAGAAAGAATAAATTGGAAGTACTTGTTATAACGTTCCTGGTCAGCGCCTTCCAACATTAATTGTGTTAAGGTACCGTATGCGACCTTTTCACCGTGTGTTAAATCATGAGTCTCTTCTAAAATTGTTAAGCCATCATGAATAGCGTGGGCACCAGATAGACCACCACTTTCAAAACCGAGACCGCTCATTAGTGTATTTGCTTCAACGATATTAGAAAATGCTGGTGTAACGACATGCACTTCTGCATCAGCTACAGCTAGGTGTGAGTAATTAAATAATGTTTCTTCACACTTCTGAGCGATTGCATTTCCAACAAGGGTTTGTTTTTCACCAAGCATTGTATCGCTATTAGCTTTGGCAACTGCTTGTGCTTCAACATTAGTAGCTAAAGCATCAGCAATTCCAGAAATTAACATCCGAACAGGACCATTGGCGATAACTTGTGTATCAACTAAGACCAAGTCAGGATTTTGGTTGTAGAAACGATAATGGTCAAATCCACCGTCATCAGTATAAATTACTGAGAGACGTGAACAAGGTGCATCATTTGAAGCCAACGTTGGCATAATTACAACGGGTAGATGGAGATTGTCGGCAATTGCTTTGGCGGTATCAACTGTTTTACCCCCACCAAGACCATAAACGACGGTTACATTATTTTCTTTACCAATTTCTGTGACCCGGTTTACTTCGTTAGTGGATGATTCCCCATTAAATTGAACACGGGTAACATCATAACCACTTTCTTGAAGATATTGTTCAAAACGCTTACCTACAATTTTATAGACGGTTTCGCCAGCCAGTAATAACGGTTTTGTGCCAAAGTTTTTAAGATACTTATCACTTTCAAAAAGGACACCTTTGCCTTGGATGTAAGACGATGGTGAGCCAAATTCTTCAACCATGCAAAAGCGGAGACCATTGGTCTCACAGAAATGTTCAATTACTCGCGAATAAATTCCAGTCGCTTCAAAGTAGATAATTGGCTTCTGAGCTTTCTTAATCATATCTCGTAGAGCATTAAACCCCGCTTTCGTGTGTACTAAAGAAAACTCCTTTAAACAGTGTTTCCCTCGATACCAGACACAGTAGCTTTTCCCCATTGAAACATCCAAGGCAAATATATCAGACATAAACAACCTAAGATTAGTTCAGGACAAAAATAATTATTGTCCTGGACTTTTTTGTTATTCTGAAGATAGAGCTAAGATCGATCATGCTCCCAGGGACTTCGAGTCCGTATTATAAAATGATCTCCACTATCTTTGATTTGATATTTTGCTTTTAGGTTGTGGAACTACGAGTTCGAGTATTTAGGAAATGAAGTATAAATCTAGGATAGCGGTTATATCTAGCTCTATTTATAGAGAGGAAGTCTTTTTATGTCTGATATATTTGCCTTGGATGTTTCAATGGGGAAAAGCTACTGTGTCTGGTATCGAGGGAAACACTGTTTAAAGGAGTTTTCTTTAGTACACACGAAAGCGGGGTTTAATGCTCTACGAGATATGATTAAGAAAGCTCAGAAGCCAATTATCTACTTTGAAGCGACTGGAATTTATTCGCGAGTAATTGAACATTTCTGTGAGACCAATGGTCTCCGCTTTTGCCAATTCATCGGCTACTTACCGCAAAACATCCAAAGGGTACTTAGAGTGGCTGTCTAAAACTAATTTAAGGCCAACAAAACCAGAGCTGGCGTGGGCTCTGGTTCTTTAAGGTGCTTTCAAGTTTCAGTTACTATTTTAACGGTGAAATAGTATTTAGATAAACTTTTCTCTCAAATAAGCCGGTTGGTGATTGGTAAATCAGGCATGCATTAGGTGATAATATAATTCCATTAGAAGTTTGTATCATTCCAAATGGTGTATTTATCCCTAATACTTTCAAATTTCCCATACCTGCATTATCATGCAAACCAATTAAAATATTTTGTAATACTTCCCTCTTTCCAACTGTAATCTTTTTATTATTCTTAAATTCATTATCAATTGGTAGTTTAATGAATTTTTCTCGACCTTCATTTAACCGTTGGCGAAATTTATTTTTATTGTAGAGACTAAAATACTTATTAACTTTATTAAGTATATCATCATAAACTTTAATCAAGCGGTTATTTTTTATCTCGCTTGTAACACTATTACTTTCAATAAAATTCTTAGATAAAGTTACTAATGATTTTGAATCTAACACTAACTGACGTGCATTATATTGATAAGTAGAACTACCCAACGTAAACTTCTGATCACCATCAACTATTAGCTGACGATACATAACTTCAGGGATAATCACATCAAACTCTTGTGGTACAAGAACCCTTTGACCAGTCTTTCGATCCTTCTTTGTCTTAGCAATTTGTGGCTCAATGACTGCCTTTAATTCTGCAAGGTACTTTTCATTACTCTTTTTCTTTGCTTGATTTAATTTATTAACTACTCTTACTGGGATTCCAACAATACGGTAAGTTTCACCCTTTTTATCTCGTAACCTAATGATAGACATATACGCTGCTTTACTTCCACTGTATCCACCATAAATTGCTGTAGTTTTATTTTGCTTCAGTGGAATTAATTTCTTACCTGAATTAGCTGGGTAAATTGTCTGATCAAATAATGCGCCACTTCGCGTATATACTTCTTGCGAAACTAACATGTACTTAAAATTATAAACACGGTTCAATTTGGTAACTAATTCATCACGATCACCAATAATTTCACCAGTTTCCTTGTTTATAATCTTAGTTGGTTTCTTTATTTTTACATTTTTGCCTTCGGGTTCAAGATCATACAAAAAATTAAAGTGGTTAGTTTTCATCCCAATCCGAGTACTTTGTTTATCAAATTTTTTAAACTGGCCATAAACAAAATATGGCTGCAATTTAGGATAACGATTATATAGGTATTGCCCTACAAATGCACTTAAATACGCATCAACAGCATGATGATAGTCATTAACATCACGATTCTTAATTAGGTTAAATGATTCACGCATCTGATGAGTCAAACTTGCTTTAACTTCAATAATCTTAGAGTCAGGATAACAACTTGCTAAAATATTTGCAGCTAATTTAATGACTTGCCGTGTTTCAACTAATTGACGATTGACAAATCCAACTGCCTTAAACTTATCGATACTTTCAGGATTAGTTTGCAAGTTATTAAGTTTACGTTTACTAATCAAGCCATGCTTCTGTAATTCGTTCCAAAACGGTTTCATCTTCCCAAATTTCAAAGCCGGAACATTATCAGATTTAGCGTTATTATCCTGTCGTCTTACAAGTACTCGGTTATCTAATGAATCATCCTTAATAAACGCCTGGGGAAGAATATGGTCAATGTCATACATTCAAACATGATTAATAAGCGCATTATTTGGTACCTCATTATTAAATTTCATCTCAATCTTTATTTCTTTACTTTTTTCACTTAAATAATTTAAACACTGGCTTACATACAAATTAATTGCATTTCGTACTAGCATCTTTTTATCATTGAATGTGATTTCTAAATTTAATGAGTCTACTAATCCAAACTTCACATCTGGAGTTAATTCCGTAAAATTCTGATTTGCTACCCAATAATCAATTACTGGTCTAAACGGCTCCATCAAATCCGAGCCAAGATTAAATTGATTTTCATTGCTTCGATGATGAATTCCTAACTGAGTTAAGTAGCCTTTTGTTACAATTGCCCGATTTACCGTCGATAATAAAATCGAATACCCGTAATTCAACGCTGCATTCACCGCCGTCATTGATCGTCGAGAAAATTTCTCATTTTCAAATAACAACGGAAAATATTTTCTGGCTACTACAGCCTCACGATTAGTCTCATCATTTAATTCGAGCTGATTTAGTTCATCTGATATTAGGCTAATGTCGTGTCCATAGATATCAAGAACCTGTAACTGATTAATAATTTTAGCAGCTACTATTTTTGTCCATAAAATTTCTTTTCGGCGTTTTGCCCAATGAAATTCATTTTCGATTAATTCATATGATCGATTGTTAGAATAATAACTGACTGTTTCACAAACTGGTTGTAATGTATTATCTACAAAGATAACTTTAACCTCCCTTTTTGCCAACTCACTCAATAATGCAGATGTGATAACTGCTTGAGTAGTGGAAACTAATAGCAGTTCAATATCCTCTATTGGAATTTGATTAATTCCGTCGTTAGTTTGTACCACCATTAAATGTGATGTATACGATAATTTTGCGTGTTGCGTAACAATAACAGAACGCCATCCCATTCATAGAATAATTGTCCTTCCTGATAAATTCCGTACATCTTTACTACTCTCTCCTAGAAGAAAATGCATATCATTATATTGTTTTTCCGTCATAATCATTGATTGAATTGTCCCTGACTCAGGTAAAAAAGTGCTGATTCTTTTTTCAATAAATTGAGCTGATTTTTTGTTGACACAAACCCGCACATATACCGAATATTGAATCATCAAAAAGCCTTCATTTATTAATCGTTTACGAAATTGACGATATTCTCTCCTCTCCTTACTTGTTTCTACTGGTAAATCAAACATGATTAATAAGCGCATTTATAACTTCCAATCAACAAAATCCTTGTCAATATAATAAAAATCCGCATTTCCATAGTATTTACGATTATCTATTTCTGTGAATTCTATTAATAAAACAGGAATTTTCAATTCAATGTTTAGTTGTTGTAGTTCGTTAAATTGAGCTGAATCTAGGTAATTAGCGACATTACTTAACCCAACACATGAACTATCAGCACATTCTAAATGTAACTTTAAATCTGTTTTTATTATATCATAAGGGCTTTGCTGAACTAATGGTGAAAATTTAATCTTACAATAATTTAATAATCGTTTGATGTCACCATCGTAACGAACTTCGAGCGGTAAATCTGTCATAAATAAAATTTCTTGAACATTCGAATAAAGCCGACGTGCTTCAGCATCTAGCAAATGACGATCCTCTTCTGTTAAATTTTTTATTATTGACTTTACAATTTCCGTTGAATAAATTGTTGCTAAATTATTATTCGCAACCAAGTCACCATCCCAATCAATTGCCTTTTCGGGATCTAAGTCTTGATAATCATCATCTAAAATAGTTAGTCTATCATTGAATCCTTGCAATCCCCGAATCAACTCAAAATAAGTTTTTCGGTTATTTGTTGCCAATACTGTAAATTTCCCTTTATCTATTTGAACTGGTGGATGACCTTTATAAACGAGTTTCATGTTTTAGATGTACTTCAAATCAATAATGTTTAGAACTTTAAGACAGGTGGGACACGGCTGCCTAATGTTTTAGATGTACTTCAAATCAATAATGTTTAGAACATCAGAAAGTCCCGTTTGGATTTCACTAGCGTTTTAGATGTACTTCAAATCAATAATGTTTAGAACATATTGTTGATGACTTGTTAAGACGAGGGGGTTTTAGATGTACTTCAAATCAATAATGTTTAGAACTACTTCTTACGTTGATCGACAGTCATCTCTGTTTTAGATGTACTTCAAATCAATAATGTTTAGAACTCTTTTTGAAATTAAAGTTAAATCGCTTATGTTTTAGATGTACTTCAAATCAATAATGTTTAGAACGCAACTGGAAATGCAAGACTTCTACGATCGGTTTTAGATGTACTTCAAATCAATAATGTTTAGAACGAGCCTATGAAAAATGTTGTGACAGATCCTGTTTTAGATGTACTTCAAATCAATAATGTTTAGAACGCTTGTATCAAGGCTATGGAAGAAACACGAGTTTTAGATGTACTTCAAATCAATAATGTTTAGAACATGGTGTTGCCAGTAAAGTGATTCGTGCCTGTTTTAGATGTACTTCAAATCAATAATGTTTAGAACATCCAATTAATTAGTCCTGCTCCGAACCTAGTTTTAGATGTACTTCAAATCAATAATGTTTAGAACGAAAATGCAGTTAAAAACGTTGTTAATTGCGTTTTAGATGTACTTCAAATCAATAATGTTTAGAACCCAGAAGAGACGGTGATTAACTAATGCTACAGTTTTAGATGTACTTCAAATCAATAATGTTTAGAACATAGAAAATCAATTCGTTGGTTACCATTAAGTTTTAGATGTACTTCAAATCAATAATGTTTAGAACTAGGGCTAACAACAGACGTTGGTGAGGGTAGTTTTAGATGTACTTCAAATCAATAATGTTTAGAACTAGGGCTAACAACAGACGTTGGTGAGGGTAGTTTTAGATGTACTTCAAATCAATAATGTTTAGAACGGAAAAAGGTTGCTCAAATCCTATTTACTAGTTTTAGATGTACTTCAAATCAATAATGTTTAGAACAAGTTACTGATTTGATAGCACAAGCCGTTGGTTTTAGATGTACTTCAAATCAATAATGTTTAGAACTAAGTAGGCGATTAAATGGCTGACGAAGAAGTTTTAGATGTACTTCAAATCAATAATGTTTAGAACATAAGAAAAATGGCACTTTTACAGCCGCAAGTTTTAGATGTACTTCAAATCAATAATGTTTAGAACAAAACAGCACGGGCAAAGCTAGCTTCAATTGTTTTAGATGTACTTCAAATCAATAATGTTTAGAACCTAGTGCATTGTACGCTATTCATTACGCAAGTTTTAGATGTACTTCAAATCAATAATGTTTAGAACAAACGGCTGTCATAGGAAGACTTGTCTGGGGTTTTAGATGTACTTCAAATCAATAATGTTTAGAACTGAACAACTTTCTTTTACCATTTCTGTAGCGTTTTAGATGTACTTCAAATCAATAATGTTTAGAACGAAACTAGATGGCGATAGTCGCAAGTATGTGTTTTAGATGTACTTCAAATCAATAATGTTTAGAACATCATTGGAAGTATCATGAAGGTAAATCGTGTTTTAGATGTACTTCAAATCAATAATGTTTAGAACCTACCACTCTCATCCCTCCTCCATCCCAGCGTTTTAGATGTACTTCAAATCAATAATGTTTAGAACCGAAAGGTTGTTCTCTAGAGTGCGATCATAGTTTTAGATGTACTTCAAATCAATAATGTTTAGAACATTCGATTAAAAACGTAATCAATACGATCTGTTTTAGATGTACTTCAAATCAATAATGTTTAGAACTTGTATTCTTTGGTGATTGGAAATACTTGAGTTTTAGATGTACTTCAAATCAATAATGTTTAGAACCCCCTTATACAAATCAACGGCACCCTCTTTGTTTTAGATGTACTTCAAATCAATAATGTTTAGAACCGCCAACAAATGAACCGGCAATAATTTCTTGTTTTAGATGTACTTCAAATCAATAATGTTTAGAACGTAGCAGTAATAACACAATTCGCTTCTACTGTTTTAGATGTACTTCAAATCAATAATGTTTAGAACGGAAGCCGCTTCAAGGTTGTGTCAATGCAAGTTTTAGATGTACTTCAAATCAATAATGTTTAGAACTCAGAATACACGAGAGGAATGTTTGACGGGGTTTTAGATGTACTTCAAATCAATAATGTTTAGAACGTACAGAATTTCTTCTATGACCGATACCCAGTTTTAGATGTGCTTCAAATCAATGATGTTTATAATGTTTTAGATGTACTTCAAATCAATAATGTTTAGAACTTTAAGACAGGTGGGACACGGCTGCCTAATGTTTTAGATGTACTTCAAATCAATAATGTTTAGAACATCAGAAAGTCCCGTTTGGATTTCACTAGCGTTTTAGATGTACTTCAAATCAATAATGTTTAGAACATATTGTTGATGACTTGTTAAGACGAGGGGGTTTTAGATGTACTTCAAATCAATAATGTTTAGAACTACTTCTTACGTTGATCGACAGTCATCTCTGTTTTAGATGTACTTCAAATCAATAATGTTTAGAACTCTTTTTGAAATTAAAGTTAAATCGCTTATGTTTTAGATGTACTTCAAATCAATAATGTTTAGAACGCAACTGGAAATGCAAGACTTCTACGATCGGTTTTAGATGTACTTCAAATCAATAATGTTTAGAACGAGCCTATGAAAAATGTTGTGACAGATCCTGTTTTAGATGTACTTCAAATCAATAATGTTTAGAACGCTTGTATCAAGGCTATGGAAGAAACACGAGTTTTAGATGTACTTCAAATCAATAATGTTTAGAACATGGTGTTGCCAGTAAAGTGATTCGTGCCTGTTTTAGATGTACTTCAAATCAATAATGTTTAGAACATCCAATTAATTAGTCCTGCTCCGAACCTAGTTTTAGATGTACTTCAAATCAATAATGTTTAGAACGAAAATGCAGTTAAAAACGTTGTTAATTGCGTTTTAGATGTACTTCAAATCAATAATGTTTAGAACCCAGAAGAGACGGTGATTAACTAATGCTACAGTTTTAGATGTACTTCAAATCAATAATGTTTAGAACATAGAAAATCAATTCGTTGGTTACCATTAAGTTTTAGATGTACTTCAAATCAATAATGTTTAGAACTAGGGCTAACAACAGACGTTGGTGAGGGTAGTTTTAGATGTACTTCAAATCAATAATGTTTAGAACTAGGGCTAACAACAGACGTTGGTGAGGGTAGTTTTAGATGTACTTCAAATCAATAATGTTTAGAACGGAAAAAGGTTGCTCAAATCCTATTTACTAGTTTTAGATGTACTTCAAATCAATAATGTTTAGAACAAGTTACTGATTTGATAGCACAAGCCGTTGGTTTTAGATGTACTTCAAATCAATAATGTTTAGAACTAAGTAGGCGATTAAATGGCTGACGAAGAAGTTTTAGATGTACTTCAAATCAATAATGTTTAGAACATAAGAAAAATGGCACTTTTACAGCCGCAAGTTTTAGATGTACTTCAAATCAATAATGTTTAGAACAAAACAGCACGGGCAAAGCTAGCTTCAATTGTTTTAGATGTACTTCAAATCAATAATGTTTAGAACCTAGTGCATTGTACGCTATTCATTACGCAAGTTTTAGATGTACTTCAAATCAATAATGTTTAGAACAAACGGCTGTCATAGGAAGACTTGTCTGGGGTTTTAGATGTACTTCAAATCAATAATGTTTAGAACTGAACAACTTTCTTTTACCATTTCTGTAGCGTTTTAGATGTACTTCAAATCAATAATGTTTAGAACGAAACTAGATGGCGATAGTCGCAAGTATGTGTTTTAGATGTACTTCAAATCAATAATGTTTAGAACATCATTGGAAGTATCATGAAGGTAAATCGTGTTTTAGATGTACTTCAAATCAATAATGTTTAGAACCTACCACTCTCATCCCTCCTCCATCCCAGCGTTTTAGATGTACTTCAAATCAATAATGTTTAGAACCGAAAGGTTGTTCTCTAGAGTGCGATCATAGTTTTAGATGTACTTCAAATCAATAATGTTTAGAACATTCGATTAAAAACGTAATCAATACGATCTGTTTTAGATGTACTTCAAATCAATAATGTTTAGAACTTGTATTCTTTGGTGATTGGAAATACTTGAGTTTTAGATGTACTTCAAATCAATAATGTTTAGAACCCCCTTATACAAATCAACGGCACCCTCTTTGTTTTAGATGTACTTCAAATCAATAATGTTTAGAACCGCCAACAAATGAACCGGCAATAATTTCTTGTTTTAGATGTACTTCAAATCAATAATGTTTAGAACGTAGCAGTAATAACACAATTCGCTTCTACTGTTTTAGATGTACTTCAAATCAATAATGTTTAGAACGGAAGCCGCTTCAAGGTTGTGTCAATGCAAGTTTTAGATGTACTTCAAATCAATAATGTTTAGAACTCAGAATACACGAGAGGAATGTTTGACGGGGTTTTAGATGTACTTCAAATCAATAATGTTTAGAACGTACAGAATTTCTTCTATGACCGATACCCAGTTTTAGATGTGCTTCAAATCAATGATGTTTATAATCTACTTATTTTCTTTGGGAAAGCTTTTACGAAAAACAATATTGGTATTTACTGTCAGATGAACGTGCGGACGCTGGGGATGGGTTATTAAATCTTGGAGAAGGTTAATCGCCATCCGACTAAGCGTTTCTTGGTTGATATTGTAGGACGTTAACGGCGGTGAAACATACTTAGCAACTTTACTGTTATTGATGCTAATCACGACAGTATCACGTGGCACAATTACCCCTGCTTCATTAAAAGCCTGGAGAACACCAACACTTAACGTATCAGAGGCAATAATAAAGGCTTCTGGTAAATTACCACCACTTTGTTCAAGAACCCGTTTACCAAGTTGATAACCGTTTTTAACATTAAATGGTCCGTCCACATATAATGGCGCTTCTTTTATCCCTTGCATCCCTGTAAATTCACGAAAGGCGATTTCACGGGCATCAGCTTGTTGGACGTTATTGAGATTAAGTCCTTTTCCACCAATGAAACCGATTCGTTCATAACCTGCTTTGGCGAGGCGATGGAGAGCATCCTGAATCGTTAATTCAAGGTTAGGTTGAACGGAATCAAATAATTGTGGCATCGGATTTATATCAACAAAAACTCCATGTGGTAAGTATTGATGAAGTTCGATAAGCTGGTCCTGCGTTACCCGGTCCGCACCCACGCCAATAAATCCTTGGAACGAATCAGCCACCGCAATCAAATCCTTGATATTACTAAAGATTTCAACCTGCGCTCCCGCCTCATCGACTTCTTTAATAATTGCATTTCGCAAAAACGCAAAATATTCATCTTGTAGTTGTTCTTCACCGCTTACCCGATACAATAGAGCAAGATTAGGACGGATTGGTTGCTGCTGAGAGTTTTTCTTGTGGTTGTTCCAATAGCCAAGCTCATTAGCCACCGTCATGATCTTATTGCGGGTGCTTGGACTGATCGATAAATTTTGATCATTATTCAAAAGGCGCGAAACCGTTGCTGGTGAATATCCTGATTTTTCCGCAATTTCTTTAATTGTCGCCATTTATTTAAATTCTACTGTTACTACCTTATCACCATGCTTAATAAGCTTACCGGGAGTAAAACCAGCCGTTGCTTCAATATTATGTGGTTGCGCAAAGAAAGTAATTACCCAGTCTTCATACCCGCTTTGTTTAATCAATTCACGATCAAAATCAAAGAGTAGCTGACCCTTTTTAACGATTTGACCGTCATTATAATGGACATTGAAGCCTTCTCCACGCATATTTACGGTCCCGATACCAATATGAACAATCATTTCTAATCCCTTGTCAGAAGTAATACCAAACGCATGACGGGTGCCAAACGTAAAGTTAATCTTCCCGTCAAATGGGGCGTACAATTTATCGCTAGTTGGCCTAATCGCAAAGCCCTTTCCGGGGAACGGTTGACCATCACGATCGACGACTTCTTTCATTGCAACTAATTCGCCATCTGTTGGGGCATAAATCGTTTCTTCTTTAAGACCAGTCGATGATGTCGACGCTTCACTTGTCAGTTCTCCTTGTGCTAATTTATCCTTTAATTCTTCAACTACTTCCGCATGAACTTCTTCACTCAATTTCACCTTAAAAAGAAAGACAAAAATTGACAAAACAGCTAATGCCAGCGGGATATAGAATGCCATACTATCGAAAGTCCGAATATCATGACCTGTCATGTCAGCAGCAGTCGCGCTCCCCGTCATTCCGGCTGCGATTGCGATATAACCGACAAGGCCATTTGAGATCGCCCCTGTTAATTTATCAATCATTGGTCGCACAGCAAGAACAACCGCTTCATTTCGTTGACCAGAATTTAATTGGCCATATTCAATTGCATCCGTTAATGTTAAAACTGTTACCAATTGGGCAAAATTAATGTTAAACAAGACCAATCCAAAGTCCATCATTAAAACATTAGAGCGGGCAAAAATAAAGATTAAATATGCTAAACTCATGCAGACTTGGCCACCAATGAATAGCCATTTTCGTGGAATAAATTTATTCAAAATAGGATAAAGAGGACTAGTACAGAAACCAATAATCGTAGCGATGACCCCAACAATCCAGAATTCACCAGGTTTACCAATAACAAACTTGTAAAGGTAGAAAAGGACACCATTAGTTACAACATAGGCACATGAATAAAGTAAATATGCCAAACTTGGCCATAAGATTTGGTCATTGTGAAAAATTGCTGAAAAAACTTCCCGAATAGTTGTCTTATCCTGGGCAGACTTACGGATCACATTGTAATTTTCTTTCGTCCCAACACAAACAACCAAGGCACAGATAACAGCTAATGCCGAAATAATGGCAGCAAAGGCAAACCAACCAGCAGGCCCCTGCCGATGATGACCAGTAGCTAAATAAGTAAAGGTCGTTACAATCGGTACCACGATAATCGTTAATCCATTCCAACCAAGTGTTCCCGCAAAGGCACCGAGAGCGGTATAAACGCCCCGCTCTTCAGAATCTTCACTTAAAGCGGGCACCATTCCCCAATACGAAACATCAGAAAATGAGTAGAAAATATCAAACGTAATGAAAATAATAACAAATAAAATGGCAAAAAGAACCCAATTATATTTTGCTAAGCCAAAGATTCCGGTAAAGAGGATTAATAGCAGAATCGCACTAACGATATTTCCCATTAAAATCCACGGCTTAAATTTTCCCCACCGAGTTTTAGTATTATCAACAATATTTCCTAACAGCGGATCAATTAATAATTCCAAAATCCGGACAGAAACAATCAAACCAGTAATCAACCCAATTAGTTTATTAGCAACCGTTTTGCTTAGTCCCGCGAACATTCCGCTTGTTACAAAGATAATAAAGTAAGTACTCATTACCCCATAAAATGCAGAGTGTCCTAAGTTACCAAAGCAAAACGAAGCACGAGAAATAAGCTGCTTCCCCGTGAGCTTATGGCTATGTGTCATTTATTCTTGAACCAAGATCTCAACATCCCACGAATCAAGCAGCGTTTCAGGTGAATCACCAGTCAAAAGGTCTCGATAACCCTTTTGAAATTCTACTGGTAATGGTTGTTTACCCTTTCCCATATTAAGGACAAAGTAAATATCCTGACCTGCTGAATTTTGGCGTTTTGTTATCTCCAATTCTGTTTGCTCTTTGACTAACGCGGAAAGGTGCACATCATCAACAATATGCATAATGATCTTACGGAGACTAGTATGGTCAAGGCGACTACCAACATACCATGCTTTCCCTTTTGAATAGGTATTCTCGGTTACCGCGGGAGTCCCAGCATAAAATTCACTAGCGTATTTAGCCAAGACATGGGCTCCATTAAGGCAAATTAAATCTGCTATCAAATGTCCAGTTAATTCATTCCCGGTCGTCATTGCTAATTTAACATCTTTATCAGGAAGGATTGCATCGCTTTCTTCAACCCACAGCCCCATTACATCTTTTAATGGTCCAGGATAACCTCCCGGATAGATATTATCGGATTCATTTACCATTCCGGACATAAAACTAGTAATAAAATTACCACCGTTTGCAACATAATCTGTAATCTTCTTGCCTAAGCCATCCTTAACCATGTAAAGGACCGGAGCAACTACGAGGTCATATTGGCTAAAATCATCATCAACGGAAATTACATCAGTCGGAATATTCAGCTCATAAAATTGCCGGTAATAATCAAGAATAATTGGTACATATTTTAGGTCCTGGGTAATACCATCGACATACTCAAAAGACCAGAAATTACTCCAGTCAAAGATAAGGGCCACCCGCGCTTTAGTCTGAGAATCTTTAATAACCGGGCCCACTTTTCTTAAATCATGACCTAATTTCGCTACTTCTTTAAATGCCCGGGTATCAGTCCGGTTGGCGTGACTAATCACGGCACCATGAAACTTTTCCGATCCGCCCAGTGCCTGCTTCAACTGGAAAAATTGAACGGTATCCGCACCATGCGCAACTGCCTGTAATTCAGTGGCCGCCATCTGTCCCGGACGTTTTAATGGGCTATATGGTTGCCAGTTAACTTGTGATGGCGTGGATTCCATCAGCATAAACGGCTGGTGCTTTAAAGAACGTATCAAATCATATAAGAATGCTGGCTGATAAACCGGTACATCATAAGCCGGATAACTATCATATGATATAATGTCTTGCGCACTAGCCCACTGCTGATAATCAATCATTTTATTGGGCAGACTATGAAAGTTAGTAGTGACTAAGGTCGTTGGATCATACTTTTCAATGATTTGCTTTTCCATCTTAAATAAATCAAGCATTTGGGTCGATTGAAAACGTAAATAATCAATTGAAAGTCCGGCGACAATTGTTTCCGATCCTTCTGGGCCCCATGCATCACCAAGTTCATTAGGCACAACAATCTCATTCCAGTCATAAATTGTATGACTCCACACATTCATATTCCATGCATGATTAAGATTATTTAAGGTTTGATAGCGCACCTTCAACCATTGCTGAAATTCTGTTTGGCATTCTTCACAATAACAATTGCCACCATATTCATTATTAACATGCCAAGCAACAATATGCGGATTATCGCCATATCTTTTAGCGAGCTGTTCAACAAGATTTTTCGCTAAACGCCGATAATTTTTACTGCTTGGGCAAAAGTTATGCCGGGCACCAAATACATGGCGGCGTCCTTGGTAGTCGACCCGCGCAACATCTGGGTATTTCTTGAACATCCAAGCGGGCATCGCGGCGGTTGAAGTGGCAAGAACGATATCAAAATCAGCAGCCGTTAATTCTTTGATAATTTTATCAAGCTTGGTAAAATCGTATTTTCCTTCCTGCGGTTCAAGTAAAGCCCATGAAAAAACATTGATCGTGGCGGTATTTATATCTGCCTGCTTAAATACTTTAATATCTTCAGCACACGTTTCTTCTGGCCACTGTTCGGGATTATAGTCGCCACCATATAAGAAACGAGGCAATTCTTTCTTCATCATTTATTGTCGGGTGTTTAAATCTGCAATTTTCTTATTATTATCCGCCAATGCAATTTGATTTTGTTTTAAAACAGATTCATTACTACTATTCGTCTTTTTTATATTATCTAAAGTAGTTTGAACCTTTTGTACATTTTGTTCTGCTTCATTTAAGCCGCTGTTTTTAACATCATCTTCTGCTTTAGAAACGTTATTATCAGCATCTTGCTTTGCTAGATTCTTATCATTGACTAACTTTTGAGCATTAGCCTGCTTTTGCTTAGCATTATTTAATTGATCTTGAGCTCTATTTAATTCTGTATTTGCATCATTAACATTTCCCTGAGCGTTTTGAATAACTTTTTGTTGATCAGAAATATTTTTCTGCGTTTGTTTAATATTTTCTGGAGTTGCTTGTTGCGCAAGTTTTTCTGCATTATCTAAGTTATTTTGCGCCTGCTTAACGGCATCTTGTTTATTAGCTAAGTTTTTCTGGCTATCTGTTAATTTAGACTGCTGTGTAGTGTAAGCATTATTTGCTGTTTGTGCCTTTTCTTGAGCATCTGATAACGCTTGTTCTTTGCTATTTACATTTGATTGTGCACTATTAACCGCATTTTGTGCATCACTTACAGCGTCTTGAACCGTTTGGCTGGCTGACTCTGTAATAACAGTATTATTAGTTGCATCGGCACTCACTTTATTATTAGCACTCGCTAAAGTCGCAGCAGCCAATGTTGCAACAGCTACACTTGTATATCTTAATTTTTTCATTTAATCTTTCCGTTTCTTATTTACTTTTGTTAAACCAAGTGCTGAGAGAAAACTAGCAAAACCAAGACCAATTAAGCTTGATGACTTTTGATTACCAGTTTGTGGCAATTGTTGAGCATCTTGCTTAGTAGTTGGTTGTGTTGATGAAGAGTTAGTAGGTTCGACGATAGAAGTTTCGCCATTCTTGGTAGTGACCTGTGTAGTCATTGGTTGTGGTTCTTCATTCTTTTGTTCACCAGGTAATTGCGTATTTGATTCAATTGCTGGTTGTTCTGTTGGTTGAGCGGTTGGTTGTTCACTCGGTTGGGCGGTTGGTTGACTCGTTGGCTGCTCTGTCGGTTGTTCGCTTGGTTGAGCAGTTGGTTGACTCGTTGGCTGTTCAGTCGGTTGAGCGGTTGGTTGACTTGTTGGCTGCTCTGTCGGCTGTTCGCTTGGTTGAGCAGTTGGTTGACTCGTTGGCTGTTCAGTCGGTTGAGCGGTTGGTTGACTTGTTGGCTGCTCTGTCGGCTGTGCAGTTGGCTGACTTGTTGGCTGATTATCCTTCTGTGCCTCTTGTTCTGCTATCTTTTGTTCAGCAACTAGTCTACCCTTTGCAACAGTTAAGTCTGATTGAGCTTGCTTAAGCTCTTCTATTGCAGTTATAACCTGGGCATCTGCTTTTTCTTTATTTTTCTTCAAAGAACTCAAAATTGATTGTTGAGTAATGACATCCTTATTTGCTTGCAAAGCTTCATCATTTGCATTATCTAAAGCCTTTTGCGCTTTTTCTAAATTAGCCTTACTATTTTCTAAATTACTCAAAGTTTGATTTAATGCTGTCAATTTATTTTGAGCATTCTTTAAATCATTATTTTTGGTATTGAGATTGTTTTGGGCAGTCTCAACATTTGATTGGGCAGCTTTAACTTCATCATTTGTTTCGTCTAAGGCCTTTTGTACTTGACTTAAAGCTTCAACTGCCTTAGATTGGGCAGCTTTAGCATCATCTAAGGCTTTTGCTTTTGTACCAACTTTAGCTTGAACATCTGCTAAGGTTTGATTTGCTTGATCTAGTTGTTTTTGTTCAAATTCTAGATTTTCTTGGCCCTTAGCAAGAGCAGCTTGTGTATCTGAAATTGCCTTATTGATCTTAGTAGAACCATTGTTTAATTCTGCTAGATTAGCTTGTAGACTCTGAACGTTATTTTGGGCTGATTTAACTGCATTTTGTGCATTAATTAAGTTCTGGTTTGCAGTTACTACATTGGCATTAAGAGTTTTAATTTTATCTTCTTGCTTAAAGTTTTGTAAGTATGAGTGTACTAAATCTTGATAACTATCGAAGTCCATTCCATTAACTGGATTAAATATAATTTCATCCATACTATCTGCATTATTCATCAATGGTTGAATCTCATATTCATTTCCAGCTAATCCAACATAATTAGCATCTGGTTTAATCATGGAAGTATAGTGGCCAATATATACTGGTTTATCATTCCAAAAATCAACATCTTTTTCCCATTCATCCTGAGTTAGAGGATAATTACTTTCAAAACTATATGTAGCTGCATCTGGATGGTCTTTAATATAGTTGTCAATATCAGCTTTTTCACTCATCCAATTATCAATTGGATTAACGTCTCCAGCTGATATATCTTCTTCATCTTCATAAAACGGACCATATTTAGCAGTTAGTAAAATAGGATGATTAAATTCATCAGAGTAATGTTGAAAATCAGAGCTAAGCATAGCAATAGCTACAGCTGTCAAAGAAATTGATGGGTGACTCAAACCATACTTATCACGATAAGTCATTTAATTTACCCTCGTCAATAACTTATCTGCTACCAACTTCAACATCTTTCGGGTATGCTTATCTGCTAATTGATCAATTTCGGTTTGCGCTTTTTGTGTAAACTTAGTAGCAATTTCTTGCGCCTTTTTAACACCGCCATGAGTGACAACAATCTTTTGGACTTTTTCCATATCTTCAATCGTCATTTGGCGTTTTTTTGCAAGTAACGGTTCTAATTCATGCCGGTGATTTTGCAAGGTTAAAAGAAGGGGAAGGGAGTAAACACCAGTTGCTAAATCCTCCAAAACAGGTTTGTTAAGGCGTTCATCCCCTGAATAATCAAGGATGTCATCCAGTATCTGGAAGCTGATCCCGATATTTTGCCCAATTCGTTTGGCTAAGTTGATAGTCCGACGATCACTATGACCAAAATAGGCTCCTTCTTCAGCGGCAAGACTAAAAATAGCAGCCGTTTTGCCGTTTACATTGCGATAATAATCGAGTAATGATTGGTAAAGATCAAAGCGATTATCCATCTGTCCTAGTTCTCCGGTAAGAATTTTGCGCATCGTCCGGGCGTTTCGTGTCAGGTAGGGGGACCCGGTCATCGTTTCTACGAGGAGGTCAAAGAAGATAGTAAAAAGGAAGTCTCCCGTATAGACAGCCGTATCTTTACCAAAAGCGGCTTGGACACTGACGGCTCCGCGACGCTTAGGTGAATCATCAATAATATCGTCATGGATCAAAGTGGCCATGTGTAAAACCTCCAGTGAAGAGGCAATTTTAATTAGTCTTTCTTGCTCATCGGCAGTTTGATGATTGATATTTGCAAATAAAAGGAAGAATGCTGGGCGAAGGTATTTACCGCCATTTGAGGCCATCTGTTGCAGGGCATCGTGTAGTTGGGGATTTTTAATTGTAATCCGGTCATTAATTGTTTGATTTACTTTACCTAGAGCGTTATTAATCGCCGGATAGGTATGGAAAAAATATTGTTTCATTTAAATTAGCCCAATCGCAAACGTTACGACTTGAACCAGTGAGCCAATTAATAATATTTTAACTGCACATGGAAATGTCTCTTTCTTAACTTGCTTAGCAAATAACATTCTTGTTTGCTTAACCACAAATGGGATAATCAATAAGGTTAACAAGACTGTCCATGGTACGAAATGAAGAACCGCGGCGAAAATAATAGCTAAAAATGCTAAAACGTTCTTAATAGCAAATGCATATAGACCATTTTTCTGCCCAATAAAGTGAATAACTGTATGACGGCGATTGTCTTCATCTTCACCCGCATCACAAATATTATTTGCTAATAATAGGTTGGAAATCCACAATTCATCCGGTAAAGCAACGAGAAAGACGACCCCGATATTTGCCCAGGACCATGTAAATTGCTGGCCAACATTAATAAAGACAGAAATAAGGGTAATCATGAACCCCATTGTAAATCCCGAGGCAAATTCACCAACTGGCAACCCTGACAAAGGAAATGGACCAGAAGAGTAAAGAATGCCGATCGCAAAACAAAAGATTCCCATCCATAGTAACGGAAGGCCAACACGAGTAACTACATAGATTCCGATTAAGCCGGCTACTATACTAAAGGCAAGCAAGAGACCGAGAACTAAACGCGGTGAAATATTTTCCCGCCCAATAATATTTGTATTTTTCTTATAATCAACGGTATCAATGGCATTGTTATAATCATTATAATTATCCATCATATCAACCGCCATATTGAATAATAGCATTGCGATGAAAAACAGAACTGAATTTAGCAGGTTTAGTGAATGATAATAATAGACACTAAGGCAAACCCCGAGGAGCATCGGTAAGATACTAGCAGTTTTGGCCTTAATTTCTACTAATTCCAAAAAAACATTTAACGACATTTATGCCCATTGTTGTTTTTCAGTCAGGATATTTCCTTCTTCTGTTGAAGCGAAACCGCATTGTGGACTTAAACAAAGCTTATTGAGTGGGTGAAACTTAGCTGCTTCATGAATACGGTTAATTATTGCTTCACGATCCTCAAGCTGGCCGGATTTAGATGTAACTAGTCCTAATACGACATACTTATCATTAGGTACTTTTTCAAGTGGCTCGAATCCGCCAGCTCGTTCAGTGTCATATTCTAAATAAAAAGCAGTTACATTTTCCTTGGTAAAAAGTGGATCAGCAACTGGACCATAACCGCCAGTAGCAGCCCATGTTGAATGGTAATTGCCGCGACAATCATGAGTATTAATAGTTAAATCGTGAGGCTGGTCAGAAATAATAGCATTATTTAGTTCGACAGACGTCTCTTCTAATTTCTCAAGTTGTTGAATATTAAAACCTGCAGATTTGATATGTTCAGGATGTTGGGCAAAATCGGCATATGCTGACCAGGTGCAATCATCTAACTGTAATGTCTTACATCCAGCTGCATAAAGGTCGGCGATTACTTGGCGATAAGCAGTTACAAGGTCTGTCGCAAAAGCATCAAATGACGGATAATATTTATTGACACTAGCAATGTTTTCTGGGCGCAAAAATTCAAAGAAGGCTTGAGCAGGCGAAGGGATTGTTTGTTTAACCTGCGTGCCAGTACTAACATGGTCACGTGTAAATTTAAAGTGCTCAACAAAGGGATGATTATTTCCACTTACTTTACCGACTAACTTTGCCGTTTCAGCTCTTGTTGTTTCATCATGAAACTCATATCCTGCATTAGAAGTTGACTGTTCAATTCCCTCCAATCCCCAAATAAAGTCGAGGTGCCACCAGCTACGACGGAATTCACCATCAGTAACGGCGTGTAAACCGGCTGCTTCTTCTTTCTTAATTAAGTCAATGATAGTTTTATCCTCAATTGCGGTTAATTCTGCTTTCGTAATTTGTCCCACCTGATATTTAGCGCGAGCTTCCTTTAATTCTTTTGGGCGTAAGAAACTGCCAACAATATCAAAGCGAAATGGTGATGTGGTTCTCTTAGTAAATTCAGTCATCTATTTATCGCCAAAATGTAATGCAGCTGCGCCAAAGTTCAATGGTTGGTAATGGACTTCCTTAAATCCGACTGCCTTCATCATCCGCGCCAGTTGGTGGGCGGAGACAAATTGTTGGCTGGTTTTCTTTAAATATTGATAATCGCGGTAATGTCCACCAGCTAATGAGGCCATCAATGGAAAGGCCGTAAAGTAAGCTTTCCAGCCGACTTTAATAATTGGATTGGTCGGCTGCGACATTTCCAAGCTAACGAATTGCCCACCTGGCTTGAGGACCCGGTAAATCTCGCTGAGCGCCTTATCTGCATCTGGAACATTTCGTAAGCCAAAGCCGATGGTGACGATATCAAAGCTATTGTCATCAAACGGCAACGCCATGGCATCCCCTTGTACCAAGAAGAGGTTGCCAATCATCTTTGTCTTTTCTTTAGCGATTTCCAACATTTCTTTATTAAAATCAAGCCCGGTTACTCGTCCAGCAGAGATCCGCTTAGCCAGGGCAATTGTGAGGTCTCCCGTTCCACAGCAAACATCTAAGGCGTTATCGGTAGGCTTAATTTGAAGCTGGTTAAAAAGTTCGTGTCGCCATATTTTCTGCGTTCCTAGACTAATCACATTGTTTAATAAGTCATAGCGGGGGGCAACCCGGGAAAATAAGTTATTTACTTCGTGTTCATTTAATAATTTATTTGTTTGAACCATTTATTCTGTAAGTTGCTTCTTTGGTCTAACCAACATCACCAAGATAAAGTTAAGCAGGAGAGTCAAACCAGTAATGACAAAGACCATTTCATAACTAGAAATTCCCGAAATGAATGACCCAAGAATTGACCCTAACACCGCACCCGCAGCCTGGAAAGATTGATTGTAACTAAAGATCCGGCCGAATGCTTCGGTTGGGACGTCAAGGGTTAAGACCGTTTGGGTAGCAGGCATTAACGCCGCGTTTGCTAACCCAAGCAAGAAGCGCCAAAATGCCAAGGCCCATGGAGACTTAGTAATGCTCATGGGGATAAAGAGGATAAAGGCCGTGAGAATCCCAATCTGTAATACTTTTTCTGGTCCAATCCGGTCCATCGTGTGACCAACCTTTGAAGCGGCAAGCAATGTTCCTAGTCCTGGAGTAGCAGCAACAATCCCAGCGACAAAGGCAATATTGCCGTGGCCGCCCATTAATTGCCGAACATACAAACTGATAATTGGATCAATTGACATGGTAGAAGAAGTAACAATCATTGTGGTTAAGAACATAACGAAGATCAATGGTGGATTATCCAGATTATGAATGATTTCTTTCATTGGCTTCATCGCTTCTTTTTTAATCGGGGTAAAATGTTCTACCGTCAATAACCACGTACTGAGAAAGACACAAAACATTAGTGCTCCGGTGATGAAAAATGGGATTCGGTACCCAAACAATCCTGATAGGAAACCACCAAGCAAAGGACCAACCAAATTGCCGGCCACCCCCGCAGTAGTCATCGCTGACATTACCCAGCCTGATTTATTATGCGGTGTTTCGCCAGCCATTAAAGCAGTAGCGTTATTAATGTAGCCGGAAAAGACTCCTTGAAGGAACCGCATGCCAATAATCATCCAGACACTTTGGGCAAATCCAATTGCACAGATTGTACAAGCCATTACTCCCGATGCACGCATACACATCAGTTTTCGTCCTTTGCGATCAGCCAGACTGCCCCAGAACGGTGAAACAATGGCTTGGCTAATGAAGGTCACCCCAAATGCTAGTCCGGAGTAAATGTTGAGCTGAAAACGCGTAAAGTTTCCTAATTCTGCAATAAAAAGTGAGATAAACGGCATCGTCATCGAGTAGCCCATCCCGGTGATGAACGCGCCGAGCCAGAGGGTGTAAAAAGTTCGGTGCCAACCGTGAGGAAATTTTCCTCTTGCGACTTCCGAATCCATTTAACCATTTAATTTTTTCGCGTATTTACGGTATTCGTCAGCATAATTGTATTGATTATTATATTCAGTTAAAAGTTCATCATCATGGGTATAAGCCCGTCCCGTCACCATCATCTTCTTGTAAAGGTCACGGTATGGCAAATCACTCTTATCGGCAATTTGTTTTTCCTGATCGCGACTATATCCAATATGACGGAAGCTAGTTTCAGCTAAACCAATATCGTCTACTTCCAAAATTAGATAGTGGGCTCGCAAATCACGCTGGAGAGGTTGCCAGTGGTTGAATGGCTCGCCGACTGCTCCGGGATTTAAAACCATGCGTTCATCACTCCCATACCGCAAAAGGTCATGGTGAACATGGGCATAAATTGCAATATCAACTGGTTCGCCAGCGACATTAAACAGCTTATCAAAATTTTCACTAACTTGCGTGGGAAAAAGGTCTTGACCCATATTAAGCCACGGCAAATTATGGGAGATGCCAAAATTAAGGAGACCCACGCGTTTCGTCACGTGCATCGGCCAACTTGCAATTTCATCAATCATTCCGTCAGGGGCATGTTCCGCAACATACTGGGCTAACCGTGCAAAGTAAATGTGGGAAGGACGCTCCATATCCATCATCCCGCGAGCGCCACGAACAACTAGGTCATCCCAGTTTCCTCGTACAATTACTGTTGGCTTCATTTCTTGCAAAATCTCCCAAATTGGTTTTACACTTGGGCCTGGCATCAGTAAATCACCAATAAACCAATATTCATCAACATGTTGCGCTATGCTATCGCGATACATTGCCTGCAACGCTGTTAGATTTCCGTGCGTATCTGAAAAGACTGCGATCCTCTTTTTCACTTACCAACTAGCCTTACGAACACCAGGGATTTGACCCTTGTGTGCTAGTTCACGGAACTTAATCCGTGACATTCCAAACTTACGCATGTAAGCATGTGGTCGGCCATCGTAACGATCACGATTGTGAAGACGAACCGCACTAGAGTTACGAGGAAGTTTGGATAAACCGATGTAGTCGCCCTTCGCCTTTAATTCTTTGCGCTTTTCAGCGTATTTCTTTACTAAAGCTTCTTGGTGATGTAATTTAGCAATCTTTGACTTTTTTGCCATAGTGAGTGGGAATTAACCTTCTCGACAAGGCGGTGGGCTAAGGATAGAACGGTGATTAGCACGGCACGGGCTGATTATCGTTCGGACTTAGACTTGAGCCTTGTGGTTAATTTCCACGATATCTTAAATAATGTTCGTATAGATTAAAGAGGCTGTTGAAAATCATTCTAGTTCCACCTCCTTTTTCCGTTGATCATCAATGTACTTGGCAACGGCTTGTTCATTAACGGCCCCAATACTTTCAACATAGTAACTGGGCGACCACAAGTGACGGCCCTCCTTTTTCCAATAGCTTCGCTGTAATTCCGGACATTCCCGAAATAGCTGATAGGCAGTACCGCCTTTCAGCCAACGAACAATATTCGTCACCGATAATTTGGGTGGTGCACTAACTAACAAGTGCACATGGTCGTCCTTTCCAATTTCCATGTGGGCAATTTCAAAGCCATATTTAGCGGCGATCTCATGGATAATCCGTTTGAAGGCGATCTCGACCCGACCGGTAAGGACTTTGTTTCGGTATTTGGTTCCCCAAATAATGTGGTAATTAAGGTTGTAGACCAATGTTCGGCCATATGTAAGTCTGTTTGTATCTTTCATACCAACGATTATACCATAATTCACGTTTCCCATATACGCCCGTCGGGCGTAAAAAAGGGGGCAATTCATCTAGCCAACGGCTTTTAATCCTTTTTGCAAGATGTTAACTGCCGCATTAACATCTCGGTCGTGGTGAACGCCACACTTTGGACAAGTCCATTCGCGAACTTCAAGTGGCTTCTTGCCACTGTTAAAGCCACAATGCGAACAGATTTGACTGGTATAGTTTGGTTTCACCAAGACTAGTTGTTTGCCATACCAAGCACACTTGTATTCCAGCATCGTCCGGAACTGATACCAACTAGCGTTAGCGATCGACTTCGCTAAGTGGTGATTCTTTTGGAGATTCTTGGCTTTCAAATCCTCAATAACAATCACGTCGTACTGCTTAACTAGAGCCGTCGTTAGCTTGTGGAGGTAATCCTTGCGCTTGTTGGCAATTCGTTGTTGATAATGGGCTTTAACAAGTCGGGCGCGTTGCCAGTTCTGATAATCATTGAGTGCTAACTTGGTATCTTGGTGGTTGTGATTCCATTGGCGAACGGCAACGGTTGCCCGGTGGCGCCGCTTGCTGAATTTACTTTGCCACTTCGTTACTTGATGTTCTAACAATTTAGCGTTGAAGGTACCGTACTTGACACCATCAGAACTAATCGCAAGGTCGGCCAGGCCTACATCAAGCCCGACCATTTGCCCCGTTTTCGGTAACCGTTCAACGGTTGTTTCAACTTGCAGGGAGAGGTAGTAACGACCCGTCGGGTCATAACTGACCGTATAACGCTTAATTTTGGCCTCACCAATAAGAGTCGTTTTACTCGTGCGTATACTTCCGAGTTTTGGTAATTGTAACCGCCGCTTGGCAAGTACCTTGCACGTTGATCGGCCAGTGTAGGCCTGATAGGCCACATGGCGGCTCTTAAAGCGGGGATAGCCACCTTGGTGCTTAAACAATCGTTTAAAGGCCTCGGTAAGATTATGGTTCACCACTAGGAAACTGGTGGAATCACTTTCCTTGAGAAAGGGATATTCACGCTTGAGCTGTTTCAAGAGGTAGTTCATACCATACTCATTGACGAAGTGGCTACTGGGATTGTTTTGGTAACGCTCCTTAGCCATACTGAGCATTTGGTTCCAAACGAAGCGGTCATTACCAAACATTTGCCATAACTGATCCCGTTGGGATTGGTTAGGGTACAAGCGAAGTTTGATCCCTTTAATGACCTTGTTCATTTAATTGTGCCGCATCTGTTCCATTGTATCAAACATTGTTGCCACCTTAATAGCTGTCTTATTGGCTAAGGCTTGATCAGTATTTGAAGCCACTTCAATATTACGGGCTGCCGTAATCTCACGTTCCCAGTATTGTTGTGTCTTAATAGGTAAACCAGCAAACTCCTGGCTCCGTAAGAACTGACCTGCTCGTGATAACTGCATCTTCAACGAATGCTTATCCGTTTGCTGACCATTTAATGCTTTTCGCGAATTATAAATCGCTTGATCAACAAGGTCGACCATTGCTTGTGGTTCATTATATCCCTCTTTATGCTCTTGAAGGACATCCTCCCCCATTCTAATGGCTTCATCATAAAGACCCTTAGAACGATCAGTCCCATTAAAGTATTTATATGTTTGCCTTACACGTACTTGATCAGCTACATCTTTACTTAGTTGATCAAAAACTACTTTTTCGTTCATTTACTTTTTCTTTTTATGAAAGTCAAGAAATGACCAGAAGCCGCAATGACCACCAGATTTTTTCTTCGGTTTCTTTTCTGCTTTTCGATCTTCTTTGGCAGCCTTTTCAGCAAGTGCTTTTTGCTTGGCGAGAATTGCCTCCCGCTTTTGCCGCTCTTTTTCAGCCTCTTTTCGGGCTGCCATTGCCTTTTTAGCCCGGGCTGCCCGTTGCTGAGCAGCTTCGTTCATCTAAAGACAAATTGCAGCCGGGTACTTCTTTTCAAAATAAGCAATCGTCGCTGGCTGCATCGGTTTTTTAATATCGTAAACATAAATATCACAATCATCTGCCCGTAATACTTGTCGCCGGGTAAATGGTGCTTTTTCTTCCAAATCAGTATTGATCGCCAGTGCATTGGCCATCTGTTTACTATAATCGCGAAAGATAACAATTGGTAAGGGACCCGCTGGTAAAATATCAACACCATCAAGGCTAATAGCCCTAATTTCAATTATCCCGCCACCGATCGAACAACCAGCAACCGTTACCCTCGTCTTATCACCAGTCATTTGAAGGATGGCTGTGTTAGGATGGTGAATCGGGCTTTCACCCTCTTCTTCAACAAAGCGAAGGTCCATTCCTCCTTGGCGAGCAATCATTGGCGCCGATGGAACTCGTGAATCGTCTGGCGCAAATCCTAGCAATCCCGCCGCAATTGCATAGTCTGTTCCATGACCACGATGCGTCCGAGCAAAAGATCCATAATAGTGAACGGTTACTTTAGGTGGAACCGTGCCAAAAAGTTTATTTGCGACTCGACCAATCTTGACCGCCCCTGCAGTATGCGAACTAGAAGGACCAATCATTACTGGTCCAATAATGTCAAAAACACTTTTATAGTTATTTTTCATTCAAATTTCCTTGCCGAAGATTTTCGTCTTAATCGCCTGTCCAGTTGGGGTTCCAGCCAGTCCACCGAGGCCTGTTTCCCGTAAATCAACTGACATTGACCGGCCAACCTTATCAAGAGCAGAAATACATTCATCGGCCGGAATCATACTCGTACAACCAGCGAGTGCCATATCAGCTGCAATTAACGCGTTTCCAGCTCCAATCGCATTTCTTTTAACACAAGGGATTTCTACCAAACCGGCAATCGGGTCACATACCAAGCCTAACAAGTTACTAAGAGCAATTGCCAATGCTTGACTGCTTTGTTCTGGACTACCACCCGCTGCTTCAACAGCCGCCGCGGCAGCCATTGCCGATGCTGAACCAACTTCTTCTTGGCAGCCGCCTGTCGCGCCAGCAATTCCCGCATGATTGGCAATAATTAAGCCCAACCCACCAGCAGTAAATAAGAAGCGAATCATCTGATCTTCACTAAGGCCTAATCGTTGTTCTAACATAAAAAGAGCGCCAGGAAGAGTCCCGGATGAACCGGCAGTCGGGGTTGCGCAGATGACTCCCATTGCTGCGTTAACCTCGTTAGTTGCGATCGCATTTTCCACGGCAGCCATCATAACATCACCAGAGAGGGTCTTTCCTTTTGCACGATATTTTTTCAGCTTAATCGCTTCGCCTCCAGTTAAACCAGTTTTTGACCGAACTCCCAGCTCATTTTCACCTTGTTTAATTGCGGCTCGCATCGTCAGTAAGTTTGATCGCATCCGTTGCCAAACTTCTTTTCGATTGCTACCAGATTCATGACATTCTGCCTCAATCACTAGTTCGGACAATGCTTTTTGCTGAATTTCTGCAGTTCGCACTAAATCTTTAACACTTTGATACATTTAAAGCTTACCAACTAGATCAAGACTTGGCTTAATTGAATCTTGGCCTGGCTTCCAGTTCGCTGGGCAGACCCGGTCACCATGTTCACGAACAAATTGAGCAGCTTGAAGTGTCCGTAAGATCTCATCAGCACTCCGACCAATTCCCATATTATTAATTGTGTAGGATTGGATAATACCATCAGGATCAACAATGAAGACTCCCCGGTATGCTTGACCAGCGTCTTCGTCAAGAACATCGAACATCCGGGCTAACTTACCAGCTGGGTCAGCAAGCATTGGATATTTGATCTTGCCAATCTTGTCAGAAGCCTGAGCCCATGCCTTGTGGACAAATTCGGTATCCTCAGAAACAGAGTAAATCTCAGCGTTTGCTTTCTTGAAGTCTTCGTACTTATCTTGTAAAGCTTCCAATTCAGTTGGACAAACAAATGAGAAGTCAGCTGGGTAGAAGAAGAAAATACTCCACTTACCTAAAACATCCTTCTTGGATACTTCGGTTGTTTCACCGTCATGATAAGCATTTACCTTAAAATCTTCAATTTCATGTCCTAAAAAGTTCATTTAATTTTGATGATGTTTTTCAACTGCCGTAACTAGTTCTTCCAATGATTGACTTCCAAAAATAACCGGGTCATCATCAATCATCGCCGCTGGAACACTCATGATCTTCTTTTCTTTCCGTAATTCTGGGAAGTGTTGTAGATCAATCATTGTAGCAGTAATTCCCGTGTTGAGAGAAGCCATCCGTTGACAAGCCGCAACAACATCAGGACAGAAATGACAAGTTAAGGAAACGCCAATCCGAATCTTAGTCGGCGCAAGTTTCTTAATTCGTCCTACCATTTCTGGTGCAATTGTTTGTCCAGGACCGGCAACGTTGTAGACACCTAGAACTAAGGAGTTTAATTCGTGACCAGTTGGAATCCCCGCATAATGTAAGCCAGTATCATTACCATCCGCATCAAGCAAGCGCAATTGTGGTAAGTACTTTACGTCCGCTGGCGCCGGTTTAGTCTCCATCTGCAGGTGCTTATCAAGTGAAGCAAATTCTTCAACAAAGCTAACTAACTGATTGCTAAGCTCTGTCCCATTGGTTAACACTTGGAGTTTAATATCCTTAGTCAAACGGGCAAAGATTGGTTGTAACTGTTGGTCAATCTCAGCTGGCAGCCAGTTTCCTTCATGCGGCGTGGTGTTTTCTTGTTGACTAAGTTCGCTTGTCTGTCCCACGGTCTTAGCAGGCTTTTTATTAGTTTCTGCATGAATCGGGATACCTTGCTTTTCCTTTTGCAAAATAATGTATCGTTCTGCAGCAGTAGAAGCAACCGCCCCATCGGATGCAGCTGTCACGATCTGGCGAAGATTTTTATGGATAACATCCCCAGCAGCGTAAACGCCATCGATGTTTGTCTTACCATTTTCATCCGTCATGATATAGCCCCGATCATCCAAATCAAGGATATTAGCTAATGCTTTCGTTGCTGGTTGCGTACCAATATAAATGAACATCCCAAATGTCTGGTCACCATCATCGACATGGTAAACCGTCTCTTCGCCAGTCTTATTATTAACCAAGGTAGCAGTAGTAAGGTAATCATCCCCACTAACTTCCTTTACCTCAGTATTGTATTCCACACTAACTTTAGGATTATCCAAGGCACGCTTAGCCGTCAATACAGGACATGTAAAATGATCGCCACGAACTAAAACAGTAACGTGCTTGGCAAAGCGGCTCAAATAGTCAGCTTCTTCAGCGGCCGCATATCCGCCACCAACGACAAAGACTTGAAGACCGGTAAAAAGTTCGCCATCACAAGTTGAGCAATAAGCAATTCCCCGTCCACGGAATTCATTTTCACCGGGAAAACCAACTTTTTTAGGGTTAGCACCAGTCGCAATAATTACGCTTCGGGCAGTATATTTTTGACCACTCTTGCCAATCAATGTCTTAACTTCACCAGTAAGATCAAACTTTTCAACCGCATCATGTTGAATTTCAACCCCAAAGCTAGCGACCTGGCTTTGCATCTGGTTCATCAATTGAGTACCGTCGACTTTTTCGACAGCTGGATAATTATAAACCACCGAGGTCGTTGTTACCTGACCGCCGACAGCATCTCCTTCTAAAATCAACGTATCCAAGGTTGCGCGTCCAGCATATAAACCAGCAGATAATCCCGCTGGTCCAGCACCAACGATGATTAAATCATATAAATGTTGTTCTGCCATTTACAGATTCTCATCTGTATTAAAGTTTAATTCACAATAATCAGTCATCCTGGTAATCAATTCAAGGCTTAACTTCTTATAAGCATTCAAAGTATCGGTCGCATAGTCGTCACTTTGCCGCGTTAAGAAGGTTGCTCGTGCTTCTCCTTTGAGGCTTGGGAGGCGACGATCAGTTTCCGCAATCATCTTAATGGCCGCGGCGTTTCGTTCCTTCTGAACATCCCGTAATAATGGAAGAAAATCGTGTAGGTGGCTGTCAACTAGCACACTGGCATGCTTGAAAATCCAGTAAGCAGAGTTGAGCTGAGCCGGTAGCTTCCCACGCTTGTACGGGGCAGGCGTATCGGTAATGCCGTTGAAGAATGGCACATAGGTACTTTCGGCAGCGACCCCCATTGCTAACCAGTGAATATTAGCACCCGGTCGGTTCATCTGTAAAATATGTGACTCTTGGGTCTTAGCTAAACTGATTGGCCGGTACTTATGGGCATGTTCACTGTGACCAAGGGGATCGAATTCGGTTCCCTCATAGTGGTTACTGAGATAGTTCTGGGCATCAAAAATCGATAACTTATGATCCGGTTTCATGATAAATGGCAATTCAGTGGATTCCGGTGTCTCGTCCGTTGCTTGCCGGGGGCTAAACATTTGATGACCAACCCATACCCGCGGTTCAGAGTAAATCGCATCTGACCGGTCAGCTGTCCCGAAGATTTTACGGAAATTGAAAGTCGATGGATCAGGGTTTAAGTCATGCTTCTCAACAAATTCTTGAATTCCGGGATGGAACATGAAATTATTCGTATCATTAAAGTCAATTTCTTGAATTGCCAGTTGGTTGGCGACCACCGCGTATGAATCATCCGGAATCCGTTGCGCAACCCAGTAGTGACCTGCTCCGGTTTCGAAGTACCATGCTTCATCATTATCGGCGAAAAGTACCCCGTTTGTTTCGCCGGTTCCGTACTTCGCGATCAAGTTACCAAGGCGTTGGACTCCTTCACGTGCCGTCTTAACATATGGTAGCACCACGGTGATCATCGCTTCTTCATTTAACCCATTTTCAACTAGCGGATCATAGCCCAAGACGAGGGGATTAGAATAAGCACTTTCGGTTGCGCTCATTGCCACATCATATTCATTAATCCCGTCTTCTTCAAATAAACCATCTTTATCTGTCCATTCGGGAGTAGCCGTATACCGAGCGCTTTCTTCTGGCAAGTCAATCTCTAAACGGGTATCCTTAGAGATGAAGTGGTTGGGCATTTCGCCACGCTGGTGAACAACCATGTGCTTGGGCCAGGCAGCCTTAGCATCTTCATTTCGACCAATCATGATCGTGCCGTCGATACTAGCATCCTTTCCAATTAATATACTTGTACATGCAGTTAATTTATTCCCCATTTAATTAACGCCGCGCAAGGCTTCACGAACCTCTTCGGCTGCTTTCCGGTCCCCCGTAAAGAGGATATGATCACCATACTCGATAATCGTATCACCATGCGGATCGATTGGCTTGCGCTTCCGGAAAATCCGACTAATCGTAATATCATTAACAAATGGCAATGTATGCAGTTCACGTCCAGTATAACGTGAATTAAGGACGGTTGCTTCGTATAGTCCGGCTTCAGTATCGGTCAGCATCCGCAAGATCAATGGTGATTCAATCAAGGCCCGCAGGACACTGCTTTGAACATTGAAACTATTAAAGATCTCAATCCCTTTTTCCCGAAGAGCACTAACATCTTTGGGATCAAGACGGGGATTATTTTGACTGGCAATAACCCGTTTTACCCCATGCTCTTTGGCGATCTGAGCTAAACGCGCTGACTTATGATCATTTAAGAACCCAACAACAACAATATCACAATCAAAGTAGCCTCCCTGCTCCAGGGTCTCCGCGTCAAGAGTCGGGAGATACTCTAAATGCTTCACCTGACTATTATAGGTCTTGAAGTTATTTTCATTGTCCGTAACCATCCGTACGTCATACCAGTTCTTATATAATTGTTGAGAAATTGGAACAGTTAAGGTGTTGGTTCCGATAAAATTAACCTTTTGCTTGATCAAATCAGATTTTTCAAGCTTATACATTGAATTGAAGACGATTGGCGCAATGATACAGATAATCACGGCGGCCAATGTAAAGGCATCCGATTGCGCACCAGTAATTACATGCAAATTCCGCGCAACTTGCAAGGTTGGTAATACCAAGGTAATCGTTGTCGCTACTAAAAAGCTGCCGGCAAATGAATTACGGGGCTTAAAACGCCGCCGATAAATAAACATGGTTGGCAATTTAGCAAGTAAAAAGCCGATGACCAAAATCGGAATCAGGGCTAGCGCTTGGTGGTTAGCAAATAAATTCTTCAAGTCAAGGCGGTCACCCGTCATGATAAAGAAGAACGGAATCAGGAAACCATAACCAATTGAGTTTAACCGGTCTTCAGTTGCTTCACTTGGTTCAAGCAGTTTCATGACCATCCCGGCTAGGAAGGCTCCCAGGATATTTTCTGCTCCCACCGTTTCGGCGATTGTTACTAAGGCAAAGATCAAGAAGAAAGCTAACCGAATATCAAGTTGAGTGGTTGATTTGGAAATTTTATTAAACCAAATAAACGGTTGCTTAAACCGCCGCAAGAGGAAAAAAGCTGCCAAGAAAAGGAAGACAATTAAGCCCAAGCGCTTGGCATTACCCCCATTAATGGATGCATAGAAGGTCAATGCAAGCATCGGGACCACTTCCCCTAAGACCGCCGTCAGTAGTAGGGTCTGCCCCACTGGCTTTTGTAAAATATCCTTTTCCTTTAACGTCGCGATAACAACTCCGAGGGCGACGGTTGAAAAAATAATTGTTGCTAACAAAATATCGCTAAATAAGTGCAAACTGCTAATAATTAAGGCAATCACAAATGAAGAAATAACAATGAGGCCAAATGCCTGTGAAGCCATAATTACCGGCGACTTACTATCACGCTTTTTCCCGGGCGTTTTGCGGAACAGGTCAAAATTGATCTCCATCCCGGACAAAAACATTAACATAATAACCCCCATCGACGACATCATATTGAGGGTCCAGTTGGGGTTAACGATATTTAAGAAACTTTTTCCCAGAATAATCCCCGTGATAATCTCAGCAATGGCGGTCGGAATTGAGGAAACCTTAAACCGCGCCATAATAATAGGAATAATTAACGCCGCTAACATAACGATTAACAGTGATAATTGTTGCATTTACTTGTCGCTGACCATCTTACCAGCTACACTATAGCGGTCTTTGCGCATCTCATTCAACACGATATGCACCCGTTCGGCAGGAACGTTGGCATCCTTTGAAATTGCTGCTGTAACATCCTTTACGAGAGCCTTTAACTGCTCATCGGTCCGGCCTTCAATCAAGTCAATATGAACTAATGGCATTTAATCTTTCCCATAAAACTGCGCAGCTGCAATGGCCCGTTGCCATCCCCGATACAAGTCAGTTGCCTCTTGTGGATCCATCTGCGGATCAAACTGGTCGCCAATCCGTGATAGCTTTCGTAACTCATCCTGGTCTTCCCAGAAATCAACGGCCAATCCAGCGAGGAAGGCTGCTCCCAGGGCGGTTGTTTCTTCCATTGCTGCCCGCTTAATTGGCGTTTGTAAAATATCGGCCTGGAACTGCATCATAAAGTTGTTCCGTGATGCTCCCCCATTAACCGTCAGTGCTGTTAATGGTAACTGGGTATCCTTAACCATCGTATCGACAACATCTTTGGTCTGGTAGGCGATTGCTTCCAAGGTCGCGCGAATGATATGTCCCCGCTCAGTTCCCCGGGTAAGACCAAACATTGCGCCCCGCACTTCCTGATCCCAGTACGGTGCGCCCAATCCCGTAAAGGCGGGGACAACATAAACGCCGCCTGTTGTCTTGGCATCGACAGCCATTTGTTCGGACTCGCTTGCCTTATTAAACATCTTAAGGCCATCCCGCAACCATTGAACGGCAGAACCGGCCACAAAGATACTCCCTTCAAGCGCGTAATGAGTTTGTCCGTCCAGACCGTACGCAATCGTCGTCAACAAGCCGTTATCCGAAAGCGTGGGTTTTAGTCCCGTATTCATGACGATGAAGGCTCCAGTCCCATAGGTGTTCTTGATTGAACCTTTATCATAGGCTGCTTGACCAAAGAGAGCTGCTTGCTGGTCACCCGCAATCCCGGCAATTGGAATCTGGACACCATAGAAGTGGTAATCACCGGTATAACCGTAGATTGCTGAACTTGGCTTTACTACTGGCAGAAGCGACTGCGGAATCTCAAGCAAATCAAGGATATCTTGATCCCACTCGAGGGTATGGATATTAAAAAGCATCGTCCGGCTAGCGTTAGTCACATCCGTTGCGTGGACCCGCCGTCCTGATAATTTCCATAGTAACCAAGTATCGATGGTCCCGAACATTAAGTCACCCTTCGCCGCTTTTTCTCGGGCACCAGGGACATGGTCAAGAATCCACTTGATCTTGGTGGCCGCAAAATATGAATCAATCACTAAGCCAGTCTTCTTGTGGATCATATCCTTATAACCATCTTTAATCAATTGTTCGGCAATATCGCTCGTTTGCTTTGATTGCCAGACAATTGCGTTATAAATCGGCTTCCCGGTATGGCGATCCCAAATAACCGTCGTTTCCCGTTGGTTAGTAATCCCAATCGCCGCAATCTTATAGGGCTTGATCTGGGACTTAATCATTACGTTTGAAATCACCGACTGAACGCTATCCCAAATCTCCAGGGGATCATGTTCAACCCACCCTGGCTGCGGGAAGTATTGAGGAAATTCCTGTTGGCTGATCGCAACCTTATTTCCGTCATGGTCAAAGATAATCGCCCGTGAGCTCGTCGTTCCCTGGTCAATCGCCATGATATATTGTTGTTCACTCAATTACTTGATCTTTTCCCGATCAAAACTTTCACCCAACATCTTCCAATAATCCATGATCATCGCAAAGTCAATCGGACCTTGAATCTCGAGGTCAAGTTGGGTAATTTTTTGTAACTCGTTACTCAACAAAACCCGGAAGTCAGTTAATTTAATAATCGTCGAATGGGGCGATGGTGGTACCAAATCAAGGACGTGATCCATGAGGTCTTCAATCAAACCAGCATAGAAGTCCATTAAATCCTCGCTTGGCACAGCAGTTGGCTCTAATAAGTGGTTCCGTTCGTTATTAAAAACCTCATACCACCGTGCCATGGAGTTCCAGTAGGCATTATAAAGGCGTTTACTTTCCTTATCAGCGTATTCTAACTGATAACGACTTAAAACTTTCCACTGTTCTAACAAATCAACATAGAGTGATTCATGAGGATAAGCCGCGTCTTCCCGGTTTTCCTTAATAAAGCGTGCCAAATCATCAGTCATCTGAACCGGTGTTTTCATTTTCATTTAGTTAATCCAATCTTTTAAATACTCAATCAATATCTTCGCATCCTCTTTTGTCAGTGTAAAAGTATTATCATGGCTGATATTATCAAAATCAATATTTGACACCAGCATTTGCAGCTCAGGCTCGTCAGCGTTCTGATAAATGCTAAGCTCATTAACGCACTCATCATCACGATCTTCGCCATCATATTTAATATGGAGCCACTTAGCTTGATGGTCGATTTCATGTTTTTCCACTCAAAACTCTCCTTTCATTTTAGCACGAAGCTGGTGGGCACGGGTAATTACTCCGCGCCGCCATTGCGAAACGGCTGCCCGGCTGACACTGTACTCATCTGCAATCTGCCGGTCACTCAAATGGTGGTTGAGTTTGGCAATCAATTACATATATTCATTAAGCTTCTCATTATACTTTATCAGCTTTGACATACTAGCATCTTTTTCGGGTTCAACAATCTGCGTGGAAACTCGGTTAGCGAAGTCATCCATTTAATTTTTTAGACTATTTTGTAACAAGTTGGTGATCCGTTGTTGCTCACTCGTCGGCACCACCTCAAAGGCTTGACCATCTTCATTTTGACCTCGTCCTTGCGCATGATCTTGAACGATGTGTTCGTTTGTATCACGATAGCTTTGCGCTAACCGCATCATATCATTGAAGGTTAGATCAGTTTGTGAGTTATCAGATACTGACCGTAAGAATGATCGGTTAAGGACTGTCTTATATGAAACGGACTTCTTAAGCAAGGCCATAATTACTAACCGTTGTCGTTGTTGTCGGCCATAGTCGCCATCAGGATCGTCGTATCGCATCCGACTGAATTGAAGGGCTTTTTTTCCGTTCATATGGTAGGTCTCACCCTTTTCAAAGTGATAGCCTTCATAATCAAACGTCAATGGGGACTTGACATCAACCCCACCGACTTGGTTGATTGCCTTTTCCAAACCACCCATGTTAACTAACACATAGTAGTCAATTGGGATATTGAAGTGGTCTTGGATTGTATTAATCGATTCCTTGACTCCCCCATAAGTATAAGCAGCATTGATCTTTGCTGGTGAATATTGCGGATAATCTGGTAAGTTAACCTTCATATCCCGGGGAAGACTAACAATCGTAGTGGTCTTTGTCTTTGGATTTAAGGTCATTACCATGATCGTATCCGTCCGACCCTTATAGTCCCGACCAAGCGCCCCAGTATCAGTTCCTAACAGGAGGATTGAAACGGGTTTCTTTTGGTCAAGCACCTTTTGCGCATCCCGTGACTTGGTAGCACCCGCACTACTATACATATCATCAGTCGTTGATTTTAGGTTGTGCCATGCCATCCCCGCAAAGAACAGGGCTACGAGGACTAATATCCCCACAACTGACCAGAAGATCTTCCATCCCCGGTGTCGCCGATGATGTCTATGGTGATGATGGTGATGTTCCTGTCGTTGCATACCATCATCATTATTATTATTCAAGGGTCGATTATTTTCGTCTGACATTTAGACCCGTCGATTACCGTTGTTTTGGCGCCGACTTTCTTGATTATTAATTTTAAAGTCCCGACTCATCTCAATATGGTTCACATGGCCCAGATTAGTTAAGCCAACTTCATTAGTAAGGTAATCATCATCGTGCACACTAGTATCCATTAAGTCGCCGATTAGGATGTATAAGAAACTGAGGATCAAACCTAATACAGCACCAGCTAAGGCGAATAACTTCTTATTCGGGAACGATGGTTCATCTGGTGTGCTTGCCCGGGAAACAATTGTCACATTGTTAACACTCATGATCTTCTTGATTTGTTGCTTAAAGACATTAGCAACGGTATTAGCAACCACTGCCGATTCTTGCGGATCATCAGTTTTAACTTGAAGTGAAAACACTTGTGAATTTTGCTGAGTTGAAACACTAATGGCCTTTTTTAATTCATCACTTGAGAGGTTATAGCTCTTGCCGCCACGTTCAACAACCGCCGGTTGGGCTTCTTTAATTAGTCGACGCGTACCATCCGCATTACGCCGATATTCTGCTGGTTGAGCAGGCTTGATAACACGAACTGGATTTTTCAGTTGCTTACTAGCCTTACTCAAAATCACTTGGTTCGTAATGATATCCTTATAGGTATTAATCATTTGGATATCCGCTTGCTGATTATTATAGGCCTGACCGTTATCGTTATTTTCATGCTTTTGGTTAACTAAGATTTCGGTTGTCGCTGTATACTTTGGTACCACGACGAACTGGGCGACGACATACCCCAGTACTCCGGCCAGTAATGTCCAGATAATTAACATCTTAATATGTTTACGACAGAGCATCATTAACCGATGCAGATCAATTGTATTATTCGCTGTTTGTTGTGAACTATTCACTTATTTACCTGCATCTTCTCCATAACCGTAGCCATAACCGTAGCCATAACCATATCCATAAGCCGCATCGCCTTCAGAATTGACATCATTCATTACATAACCTAACAAATTAGCGTGTGCTAAGTTTAATAATTCAACTGCCCGTTTAACGGCTAATTTTTGGGTTTGTCCCTGCTTTACAACTAAGATAACCGCATCTAGGTGACGTGAAAGGATTTGCGTATCAGTAACTTCTAACATTGGTGGCACATCCACGATGACCATATCGTAAATACCTTTAACTGTATCCAGTAATGTTTTCATTCGTTGTGAGTTTAATAATTCCGCGGGATTAGGTGGAATCGGACCGGCGGTTAAGATATCAAGGTTATCAACCCCACTAGGTTGGATAATTTCGCGTAAATCAACGGAATTAGTACCACTAGTTAGGATCGTTGTTAACCCGTGTTGATTACTCTTGTTAAAAGTTGCATGAAGGGTTGGTCGCCGCAAATCAGAATCGATTAACAATACCTTTTGACCAGTCTGTGCCCAAACTACAGCAACATTATCCGTCACTGTTGACTTCCCTTCACTTACATTGGCGGAAGTCATGGCTAAGGTCTTAATCGGCTTATCAATCGCCATAAAATTAATATTGGTCCGAATCGTCCGAAACTGTTCGGAAATTGGGCTCTTCGGATGAGCAACGGTAATCAATTTGGCCCCATTATCCATGGTATCTGTTGATTGTTGTTGTGTTCGATGAAATAATGACATCTAATAAGATCCATTTGGTTTAATTATTATTTCAACAGTTTTCCAGATAATCCATAAGTCAAACATAAAACTAGCACGCTGAATATATTGAATATCTAATTGAACCATTTCACTAAAGCCAACTTCATTTCGTTCGGTTGCTTGCCATAATCCTGTACATCCAGGAGTAACATACAACCGTTGTTTATCATAATCACTGTATTCTGCCACTTCAGATGGTAGCGGTGGTCGAGGCCCAACTAAGCTCATATCACCTTTGATTACATTTAAAAACTGCGGTAATTCATCTAAACTATGCTTACGAATAAAATGCCCCACTTTAGTTATCCGTGGATCATCTTTCATTTTAAACATTGGACCTTCAACGTCATTCTGTTCTTTTAGCTTAGATAACATTTTATCGGCATTTACAAACATCGACCTAAATTTGTACATTTTAAATTTCTTTCCGTTTTTCCCTACTCGTACTTGTTTGTAAAAAACGGGACCATGATCCTCAACCTTAATTAAAATTGCGATAACAAGCATTACAGGACTTAAAATTATAACCCCGCATATAGCTGCCATAAAGTCAAAGATCCGTTTAATACTGTGATACATAAAGCGTGATTTAATTTGCTCTTTATTGAGCGAGACAGCCTTACTTTCTAACAACTAGTTCTGTTGTACTAACCGTAATAAATATTGACCATAGTCATTTTTCTTTAATGGTTGAGCAAGTTCAACTAATTGGTCTTTATTAATGTAACCCATCCGATAAGCAATTTCTTCTAAAGAAGCCACCTTTAAGTTTTGCCGTTTTTCAATCGTGGCGATGAAGTTGGCTGCTTCGAGCATTGAATCATGCGTGCCGGTATCTAACCAGGCATAACCACGCCCCATTAACTTGACGTCAAGTTTGCCTTGACGCAGGTATTCCTTGTTAACATCAGTAATTTCAAGTTCGCCGCGATCTGATGGCTTGATATTTTTAGCAATATCAACTACTTGATTATCGTAGAAGTAAAGACCAGTCACCGCATAATTACTCTTAGGATGAGCCGGCTTTTCTTCAATCGATAAGGCATGCATCTGGTCATCAAAGTCGACCACGCCAAAACGCTCTGGATCATTGACATGGTAGCCAAAGACCGTGGCGCCATCAGTTTTTTGTGCTGCAGATTGAACCAATTCAGACAAACCAGCGCCATAATAAATGTTGTCACCTAGGATCAAGCAGACACTATCATCACCGATAAAGTCTTCCCCGAGAATAAAAGCTTCGGCAAGTCCATTGGGCTTTTCTTGAACCTTATAAGAGAAGCTCAGTCCTAAATTAGTACCATCTCCTAGTAAGTCTTGAAATAGTGGCATATATTCGGGCGTTGAAATCACCAGAATGTCTCTAATACCAGCCAACATCAAAGTCGATAAGGGATAATAAATCATCGGCTTATCATAAACCGGAATCAATTGTTTCGAAATACCACGCGTAATTGGGTACAGACGAGTCCCTGATCCACCGGCTAAAATTATTCCTTTCACTTAAATTTCACCATAAACAAATGGGTTATCTTTTTCAAATTCAGTTAAGGTTGGTTGTGCGGCATCCTTTTCGGAAGTAATGGCCTTATCAAATTCAATTGGCCAGTCAATGTTTAATTCCGGCGTCTTAAAGGAAATTCCCCCATCAGCTTCTGCATCGTAATAGTTATCGCACTTGTAAACAAAGTTAACATTATCAGTTAAGGTCAAGAAGCCATGCGCAAAGCCCCGCGGAACCAGGAGTTGACGGTGATTACTTGCCGATAAGATATAACCTTCCCATTGCTTGTATGTTGGTGAACCTTTTCGTAAATCAACAATCACATCCAGAACGGCACCGGTAACGACCCGGATTAATTTTGTTTGCGCTGCCTTCCCCCGTTGGAAGTGTAAGCCACGAAGAACACCTGCCTGCGTTGAAAGCGACTGGTTATCTTGAATAAAGTTAAAATCAATGCCAGCGTTCTTAAAGTCCCGATCAGAGTATGTTTCTTCAAAGAAGCCCCGGTGATCACCGAAAACTGCTGGTGTAATAATTTTAACGTCTTGTAATTTCGTTGTCTGAACGTTTAATTTTCCCATTTATTGACCGTTTTTCGCATATTTTGCTTCAACCGCGGCTTTTTCATCTTTCCACCAATCTTGGTGTTCCGTATACCAATCAATCGTGTGTTGTAAACCGGTCTTAAAGTCAGTAAATTTGGGCTCCCAACCGAGTTCAGTCCGGAGCTTCGTGGCATCAATGGCATAACGCAAATCGTGTCCAGGACGATCTTTAACATGGTCATAAGCATCTTTAGGTTGGCCCATTAACTCTAAGATCATTTCCAGAACTTCCTTGTTGTTCTTTTCACCATCGGCTCCGATCAGGTAAGTTTCACCAATCTTCCCCTTGGTCAAAATATCCCAAACCGCCCGTGAATGATCATTGGTGTGAATCCAGTCCCGCACATTCTTGCCTGAACCGTAAAGCTTAGGGCGAATGCCGCTCAAGATATTAGTAATCTGACGAGGAATGAACTTTTCAATGTGTTGGTAAGGACCATAATTGTTAGAACAATTGGAAATCGTTGCCCGTAAGCCAAATGACCGAACCCAAGCCCGCACTAACAAATCAGAGCTAGCCTTTGATGAGGAATAAGGACTGGATGGCCGGTATGGTGATTCTGGAGTAAACTTTTCTCCTTTTCCTTCACCATGACCGGGTAAGTCTTCACGCAATGGTAAATCACCATATACTTCATCAGTTGAAATATGGTGGTAACGGACGTCATACTTGCGACAAGCATTGATTAAAACTGAAGTACCCACAATGTTAGTTTGGATAAATGGGGTGGGATCAATCAAGGAGTTGTCATTGTGACTTTCCGCCGCATAATGCACAACGGCATCAGCATTGCTTACCAACTTATCAACTAAGTCTTTATCACAAATATCCCCGACTACAAGTTCAACTTTATCCTTTGGCAAGCCATCAAGATTGGCCGGATTACCAGCATAAGTCAGTTTATCTAAAACCGTAATGTGTTCAACTTCCGGATGATGGTTAACAACATAGTGAACAAAGTTGGAGCCAATAAAACCGGCTCCCCCGGTAACAATAATATTCTTAAATGTTTCCATTTAATTAAATCTATTTTTTAATGGCCTTACATATTTCTGAAAGACTCCTGCACCCAATAAAACGGTATCTTTTAATCCATACTCAAAAAGAATATTAATTAATTTTTTCTTTTTACTCATTTCTATTTGCAGAGGTTGATTTTTCCATGGAGTTTCTTGATAAAACTTCAACCATATTTTTTTACACTGGTGATTGCTATTTTTAAACCATGGCCGAATTGAGTAAAAACTACTAGTAAAATGTAATATTACTGGATTTTCTTTAGCTTTTGCTATTATCTTTTCTGAATAGAAATTAACTGGTGATCGATATAATTTTATTTCTCTATAATTTAAATCATAGAAAATAGAAACGAGATTATACCTAGGATCAAGGGCATACGTTTTGTTACTTAACACTGAATTAAGAACTCCTTGATCCCCCTGTTGTACTTTTCCATGGCGCTGTCTTATAAAAGAAATTACCTTTTCTTTAATTTTATTATCTCTCCACGCTTTTAAATCGATAAGCATTACTCCAGAATTAAACATTAAATCATCATTTACAAGATTAATATTTTTACGATAGTACTTGCTAAATGCGTCTTTTAATGCTGCAATTATATTTCCTTCAAGGTCAATATTCCAAAGATCTTTCAGTGAGGAAAGAATTAATGTATCACAGTCTAAATACAACACTCTTTCTACTGAATTATCCAAAACGTCCCCAATGAATAATCTAGAGTATTGACTAAATGATCCTCTATCATTTTTTACATCAATTCCCATTTTTTTAGATATTGATTCTATTTTGATCCAATTCAGGGATGCATTAACAAAATTATCACAAATTTTTTCTATTCTAAGTTTATTTTCTTTGCTAATCCCACTATCCAAAATAAAAAAATTTATTTTTTCAGCTTCCTTATTATTTCTTAATAACGATAACAAAGAAGTTCCTAAGACTGGAGCAAATGTATCGTCAGTAGCATATACAATATTATAAATAGTTTTCATTTAATAACCATATTTTAACACCCAAAGTCGATATAGAATTTTTGTAAAGGGGAGCAGTGCATAATTATTTGATCTAATTAAGTGAATAAACCGATCATCATTTAATCGTTGATAGCTTACTTCAGAAATATTATGAATATTCTGGTCAAATATAGTTATTTTGTTTTTAGCTACCTTTGTTTTTAACAAAAGATATGTTCTCATTGTACTTCCAATGGATCGCTTAAATGTATTAAAAATAGTACTGTCTTGGTTTGGTTTCATACCATTATTTGTAAATCTGTCATAGAGCCGTACTAACTGATATGAAACTTTTTCTTGCATTCCCACATTCTTCAACATATTATTTTTATTAACACTTTGATCACTGCTACCTAATCGGTACATATATAAATAAAGATTTAAATATGTAATTGTTTGAGAAACATAGGTTGCCCAAACCACATATTCCACATCAACGTAAAAACAATTTTCAGTTATATGAACATTATTTTTTTTCAATAACTCTGTTTTAACAGTTAAAGTGTGAAGAACTACTCGTTTGATATCGAAGTCGTTATTCCAAGTATATTCTTTATTTGCTTCCATTCCTTTAACTAAGCAAACTTTATTGGTACGATTTGGATATACCTCAACATGATTTGTTAAAACCATATCGGAATCTAAATGCTTTAATTCATCAATAAATTTAATTAACGCATCTGTATCTACCCAATCATCACCGTCAATAACCTTAAAATACTTACCTGTCGCTAATGAAATTCCTTTATTAATTGTAGAACCATGTCCCCCATTTTCTTTTTCTACATATTTAAACGTTTGTGGAGCAATTTTTTCATATTTTTGAGCTACCAATTTTGTATTATCTTTAGAACCATCATCAACAATTAATACTTCTAAATCATTATAAACTCGAGCATCATTGAATGACTCTAATGTTTTATCTAACGTTTTTTCTACATTATAAGCTGCAACTGAAATTGTTAATGTCTTCACTTAATTCTGAAACGACATTTTCCGTTTAAAAGTCTTTGTATATTTATATAATTTAAATAGCAATATAGTTTTTATTGAAGCATTGCTGATTACACTATTAGAAGTCTTAATTTCATATTTTTTTAAAAATTGCAAAGACTTTATTCCACCATTATTCAATGCTGTTTGTAGCTCCGTACTAAAATCATTCTGCTTACTAAGTGTCTCTATAAAGTACAAGTCATCCCAGTATACTGCTGCATGTTGATTTACTATTTGTGGTAACTTAGTAAATAATCTTTTTAGCATACCTAGTTTACCGTAGTTCCCTGGTGTTCCAGAAACATTATTTCCAGTTCGCCGATATAGAACAAGAGGACGATCAATAAATTTAATTTTCCCAGTCATGGCAGCGTATTTACCAATATAATTATCATGAGACATATTATATTTTTCAGTATTTTCATCTACATAGACTTGTTCCCACAATTGCCGATTGTGAGCCATTGTAGTTCCCCAAATATAGCGATAACTAAAGAAAAGATTGTATGGATTTCCCGTGACATCAATATTAGTTGATTCTGACATCTTTGTTTTTGTGTCTTTACCTTCAGCAGTCATAAATTCAAGATCTGAATAGCAAAGAGAAGGTTGTGCTTCATCAGCTAAACGTTCGATTTCAATTGCCATTTTTTCATTAATCCAAATATCATCTTGATCACAATAAAAAAAGTATTGATAGTTCTCATTAGGAAGTGATTTAACATATCTCATTACATTATAGAAATTATTAAATGCACCATGATGATCAGAATGATGTAAGATCTTCTTTATACGATCATCTTGAGCCATATGTTTTTCTAAAATTTGAAGCGTTTGATCGCTTGAACCATCATCACTAATATACAAATCCCAATTCTGAAAAGTTTGATTTTCAAGACTGTTTAATTGTTCTTCTACATATTTAGCGCCGTTATAAGTAGTCATCATGATAACGGCTTTACTTTGATTAATAACCATTCATAATTTAAATTTTTTAGTAATCATTATATATAACAACCAAAAACCAACAATATATATAACAAAACCAACAGAAACAAACATTGAGAACAACCAATCATCAATTGGATGCAAAAAAATTGCTTCGGCCATGTAACCATAAATAATTAAGGCTAAAATATGCTTTTTATATCCCACTTTACGCAATAGATAGTAATAGCAACTATAGAACAATGCAAAAATCGTTTGTAAAATATATACTCCATTAATTCCAAAATCTGATAGCCAATTTCGATAAGCAGAGTACACATTTCCTAAGTTTATCCCATTATAAAATCTAAATTCCTTTTTTGAGATATATTGAGGAATATCATATCCTAGTGACCTAAATGTCTTTAATAAGGATGGAAATGTCTCTTTTCCCCAAATTCCAGTATTTTGCACAGGATCTTTTATAAACATATCAAATAATTTAACTGGTCCTCCTGCGTACATACTTATATACTCAATAAAATTATTTCCTTGTGAAGAAGATCGACCAATCATTAATCTAACTCCATAAAAAACAATTAATAGAACAATAAAAATTTCAGTTAATCTAATTAAGGTTTTAAAACCCTTTCCTTTACTACTTTTCATAAAGTAATAATAGACGACATATGACGCAATTACCCCTAAAATATTTAATCGATTACTATCAAAAAGACTAAACAAAACGTAAATAATTGTATTAGGCAGACAAAGATAATAATCATCTTTTTTTACCGTATGATGAACAATATTGTATATAAGAATAAATCCATATATATACCCGCTAACTGTTGTTATTTTTGACATTTGTTGCAGGTATCCTGGCATCCCTGCCCCCCCAATTGAATACGATGTATTAATTCGATAATTTTCAAGGGCTTGACTTAAAGAGCCACCACCACCAATTGCTTTTATATTTTTAACCCATAATACTAAAACTATTAGGTTTATAAACGTCAGCACCACTGTTATTCCAGTATTAATATTAATTCGATCGGTATAATCAGGCACTTCTAGATTATTATTAGGCAAAATTAACAATTTAACTAAATACGATACAAAAATAAATAACAAGGCCCCAAAAAGATATATATTAAAGGCCTCTTGAGAATAATCGTTCAGTCCCCATTGCTGATAATTGATTAAAGCACACCCAATTGATACTGCATACATTACACAAAACAAAAAGGCAGGTGCTAAAAAATCATGCCCAAATAGCTGATATGTTATAAAAACTAGGGCTATGAAAATTAAAAATAATCTTAAAATCATTCACTTAAACTCCTTAATTTTTAATATCTTAGTCTTAACTAAAAAGATTCTAAGAATATATAAAGCACATATTATAATTAATGCTACTCTCCAGTCAAAACTATTTGACACAAACATAAAAATAATAGCAAGAATAACGTCTGCTACTTCTAAAGCACTGACATTAGTCTTAATATCTTTGCTTAATAAAGTATCAGCTAATACACTTCTAAAAATGATTGCCAATACCATTCCCACTATCACAAAATACATACTGTTAAATATATATGCAGAAATTAATCCAAAAATTGAACTAATAACAATAGTGATAATATTAATTTTTAGTAATAATACTTGTTTGTTTAATACCTTAAAGAAGGTATTGCCGATTAAATTCATCTTACTGTCAAAATAACAAATTGGTAATACTGTTGCTAAATAACTAATACTTTCTTTATAGTCTGGCAACCATAATTCTAGAATATATTGAACTGGTAAATACACAATATACATCAACGGTAAAATATAGAACAATCCTAAAGTTAATTTACCATAATATCCCTTTAGTTCATCTGAAGATAGTCTCCTTAATGCCGGAAATAGGACTAATCCAATTTGCATGATAAATGTCAGAGCAAAATTCATTAATGTTAGAGAAAATGAAACTTTACCAAAAGCAACTAATCCCCATTTCATATCAACAATTTGACGACCTACACCCAAAATTAGTAAGGAACAAATATTAGCAATCATCAAACTAATTCCGACCCGCATACTAATTAAGGACTCACGAACTCCAAGATTAATATCAAATTGAGATATATGAAATTCGGGGTGAATTCGAATCAACAGATATCCTAAGGCAAGAGCAATTGACACAATATATAAAACTATATAGGGATATACCTCTCTATACCCTAACCACATCAGGATGATTTGTGATAAAAGAAAAACAATCCGAATAATAATTATTGATTTTGAATAGATATTTGTTTCGTTAATTGCTTGAAATATATATCCCAAAAAATTATGACAAGTATAGAATAAATAATAAACAACTACTAAGAAAATTACTTTTTGACGATTTGCTGAGTCAGAAAATAGAATCATAACTGTCCCAACAATCATTCCTAAAATAGTTTGAAAAATTATTCCTACTCCAAATTGACTTTTAACAGTATTCCCATCAAGTTTGGACCGTAAAATACCACCATATCTTAAATAAACACCATCATTTAATCCTAATGCTAAACATGGAATATATGTACTATAAAAGATAAATAGCTGCCAATAACTATAGTTAACTACACTTAATACTTTAGGTAAAACTAAATTAGTGCTGCAACTAACAATAAGGGAGATTCCTTGTGCCAAAAAAGCAAAGATAAAATTTTTCTTTAATTCTTTTTGCATTTATTTAAATTCTTCTTTAACAGCCGTCAATGCTGCATGTAATACTTGATCCATGTTGTAGTAACGATATTGACCTAAACGACCACCGAAAATCACATTATTAGCCTCTTCGCTCGCTAACTTTGCATATTGCTTATAAAGTTCGTTATTCCGTTGATTATTAATTGGGTAATATGGTTCATCACCCCGATGCCAATCAGCCGGATATTCACGAGTAATCACTGTTTTATCCTTATCACCTTTACCGAATTCAAAATGCTTATGTTCAATGATTCGGGTATATGGTGTTTCAGCATCAGTATAATTAATTACTGCGTTACCTTGATAGTTGCCTACGTTCTTTTCTTCAGTTTCAAAGCGTAAACTACGGTATTGCAATTCACCTAACTGATAATCAAAGAATTGATCAATCATCCCGGTAAAAACAATCTTTGGATAATCTTTAAGGTATTCATCCTTCTTATCAAAGAAGTCTACTCCAGTTTCAACATCAATCAAATCACTCTCAAGCATTTTTTCGACAATCTGAGTATAGCCGCCAATTGGAATTCCTTGATAGGTATCATTAAAGTAGTTGTTATCATAAACTAATCGCACGGGCAGACGCCGGATAATAAAGGCTGGTAATTCAGTTGCCTTTTGTCCCCACTGCTTTTCGGTATAACCTTTAATGAGTTTTTCATAGATATCGCGACCGATTAAGGAAATGGCTTGTTCTTCTAAGTTTTGTGGTTCTTTACCAGCCATCTCTTGGCGTTGCTCATTGATTTTTGCCATTGCTTCTGCTGGTGTCCGCACACCCCACATTTGACTAAAAGTATTCATATTAAATGGGAGGTTGTACATTTCGCCTTTGTAGTTAGCTACCGGACTATTCGTATAGCGATTAAATTCTGCAAATTGGTTTACATAATTCCACACTTTCTTATTAGACGTATGGAAAATATGAGCGCCATATTGATGAACCTGGATGCCATCTATTTCTTTAGTATAGATGTTACCAGCAATGTGGTCTCGTTTTTCAATTACTTTTACACGCTTACCACGTTTAGCAGCTTCATAGGCAAAGGTCGCACCAAAAAGGCCCGCACCTACTACTAGATAGTCATATTTTTTCATCTACTCTTCAATCTCCCCCATAAACTCACCTAACGCAGTCTGCCAATCCACAATCTCAAACCCAGTATCTTCTGCCTTCTTCAAGCTCATCACTGAATGGCGAGGACGGTAAGCTTTGGCCGGATATGCTGATGAATCAACTGGAGCGACTTCAACATCTTTATCCTTTAAGATCTCGGTGGCGAATTCGTACCAGGAACAACTATTTTCATTAGATAGCTGGTAGGTGCCGAATGGCTGATCATGATCGACTAAGTAAGTCATAAATTCCGCTAGGGTTCTAGTCCACGTTGGGCGGCCAAATTGATCGTTAACGACGGTGAGCTGATCATGGTCTTTGGCAAGACGAAGCATGGTATAGACAAAATTCTTACCGTATTTACCAAAGACCCAGGATGTCCGAATGATGTAGTAATCAGCTAAGGTTTCTTGGATTGCTTTTTCACCGGCAAGTTTAGCTTTACCATATTCATTTCGTGGATTAGTGGGCGCATCAACTTCATACTCGCCTTCATTGGTCCCATCAAAGACATAATCGGTACTGATGTAAACCATCTTAGCGCCAACTTTTTTAGCGGCCTCGGCAACATTACGCGTACCATCAGCGTTTACTTGCCAATTGAGGTCTTTGGCAACATCTTCAGCGTTATCAACGGCGGTATAAGCGGCACAATGATAGATTACTTCCGGCTTAAGCGCACTAATCTTTTCATTTACAACAGCTTGATCAGTGATATCCATTTGGTTAGAATCAAAGGCGTCATATGCAATTCCACGTTCATCTAATAAGTTCCGTAATTCTGAACCGAGTTGACCATTAGCACCTGTAATTAAAATTTTTGTCATTTATTCATTATTGTTCTCCTCCATGGGTTCAAATAGAGTCACTATATTCTCAAAATAATGAGCATTGGCATTGGCTTCAGTTCCAGAGATAAAATAAGCATTACTTGAGGCTTTTTTTATAAAATTAAACAAATTTTTATTGGTAGACAATTCTTCAAAATTTATAAAAGCTACAAGGGCAAAGTCATTGTTCTTTAATGCCTGTAGTAGTAAATGATTTATATGCTCATCTGGAAAGCCATAACCATCAATAAACAAAACAGAATTTCTTTTATTAATTAAGTTTCCAAACTCACGAAAAAGGTCTGAATATGGGGTGCCTTGGGAATCTGCGTATTTTGAATCGCTTGGTGCAATCACTATTTCTTTATCCTCAGGTATTTCTTCATAGCTGTTTATTTGTATAATTTCATCCGCAGCCTTTTCCCAATTAACTGACCCATGTAATTTAAACACACGGAAATATGGTCTTATTGGCGACCATTTATCACGGTATCTCTCATCAACATCTACTTTTCTAAGATGAAATTCCCTAATTGAAAATTTTTGCTCAATTCCTGACGTAAATCCATTAGTATATTGATAGTTTTCCGCATCTAGACTTCGTTCAATAAATAAATCATAATTTGTAGTAAATACATTTATAATGTCATTATTATCACTGACATCTAATCTAGTTTCGGCAATTTTCCTAAAAAATTCTCGATATGTTTTTAGTACGCTACCTCCATCATCCTCACTCTTTGGCTTTTTTGTGGAATCAATTAATTTCTTCAAAAGTTCATTTCGAGTTTTTTGGTACTTTCCAGGATTTTTTTCAGAAGCAATCTTATGTCCTAGCCAAGATATGAAAAGCTCAATATTTTTTTCATTATCTTTATATTTTTGATCAAAGTCTTTTAAAATGTTGTCAATTTCGTTTTGTCGTGTTTTCTTTCTTCCTTTTTCGTTTCGGTACTCCAAAAAAGTTTGACCCATTAGTTTTATTGCAGGCGTTGAACATCCCGAACCTAACATTATATTAATATTTACATCTTCATCTAAAAAACTAAATATTTTCTTTTTTATATCATCAGCTGTGCTTTCCTGTAAACCTAATTTTTCCACCTTTTTCCAAATTGCTTTTTTCTGACTTTTCTCTATTTTGTCTGTTTCCGGCTGGCTTTCCTTCTCTACCAGATCAGTAAATTCTATATTTCCCAAATCGTTTGCCTTTATAATGTAATACTTATAATTTTCTTGATTCATTTAGTTCAAAAATGGCAAAATTGACTTTGATGTTTTTGGAATTCCTCTATCATTTACTTTTAGTTCATATGAATAATCATTTTCACTGGAAACTAAGACCGTCCCTATTGGCATTAGTGGTAGTCTTTTCACATCTAATTGAGTTATAGTTGGAACATTCTCTAGAATAAATCTTAAATCTATATTATTTTGAATTCTATGGATAAAATATGTCTTTATCTGTGATAATACAACTGTGGAGAGCTCACTAGGTCTCTGACTTATTACTATTAAGTATGTTCCAAACTTTCGACCTTCTCTGCTTACTCTGTCGAAAATATTATTTATATTCCCATTTTGAAGCATATATCTGTGTGCTTCATCAAAGATTAGATAGCAAGGTGCTAACTTATCTCTGTCCTTTTCTTCTTTTTTCTTAGTTAGAATTTTTCGAGTCAGATAAGTTGAAAATAATTTTAGTAAATCATCATCAAAACTTGATACTTGTAAGATTATAAACTTACTTTCATTATTTTCTATATCATTGACTATCGATTTATTAGGGGAAAAGAAATTTTCAGAATATTTTGTTTCCAAATCCCTTAATCTAGTTAAAATTCCTTCTGTGTGTGCACGAATACTATTATTACCTTCACTCTCTTCAATCCTTATTGCTAAATCTACTGCCCATGCTAAATCGCTAATTGAAAAATCTCTTTGCTTTTGATTATCATCAATTTCATCAAGCACTTCTCTTAGACTCTCATCTTGGTAATCGCACAGGTCTTTTAAGTTATCGAAGAAATTTTTTTGTCCATCTTTTTCAGGCGTATTTCCATATTGAGGGTTAAATTTACTCCATGCTTCTTGTACATTGCTTTTCTCGCATACCTTGGCTTTTGGCACTAAATTATAAATACTTCTTAAATATTCATCAGTAATCTGATATCGCAAAACAGCTGACATTGCCCCATTTGTAAATAAATTTCTTATTATCAAGAAGTATAATTTTATTATCTTTTCATCATCTCTTATTATAGCTAGTTTTAATCCAAGATCTAAAATCGGTTTCTGAGTTTTCTCCGAAGGCTGCAATAATGATTCCCAATCTTCAATATCAAAATCTTTAGGACCTACTCCTATCTCACTAGCATTGAAATACTTTCCCTCTGATTGATCTCCTAAAAATTTATAGTCATCATGCACATCAAAGATCAGAAACTTTGTCTTATCTTTTAACTTTTTATGATCTTCACTTAATTGCTTAAAAATAACTTTGGCAGTTGTTGACTTTCCAGAACCAGTATTTCCTAATATAGCAATATGCCCAGATAGGATCTTATTTCCACTTAAATAAGGTGTAATAAACTCATTATTGGTCAAGCACCCAATTTTTAAACCTGCTGTATCATTAGTTTCATTATTAAAAATTATTTTTAGTATCTCTTCTCCTGCATAGTATGTATTTTGTCCAACCATAGGCAAATTATTCACCCCAGCTGTATACTTACCATTCTTAATTTCCCCAATTGGATAAGCACTTAATATATACTCATCCTTAAATTTTGAATTAGGTTCATCTTTTATGTAAGGCTTACTACTGTCATCAACTATATATATTTTAGCAATAACTATCAATCGAGCATTAATTCTAAAATATACATAGTCATTTACACCTTTTACAGCTTGAACAATTCCATTCTGAATCTTTGTTTTTATATCATTTGGATTTACTGTAAACAATATATTTGCAGCACTTACTTTTACAACTGGTCCTAAAATCCACCTATTATTCATGATTAATGTCTTTAGACCTAGTTGAGCGCGTGAGCAGAGCGAATGCACGAAACAAAAAAACACCTGCTATGCGGGTGGGCGATAAAAATTATATAAAAAAGGCCTCTTTTGCCTTAAGATGTAGGTGTTCAAGCCAAAGTCAATAAGGGAAAAGAGGTTATATAAATATGCAAATAATGAGTTACCGGAACAACATTCCTCGCAAGTCATTGGGCTATCAAACACCTTACGAGGTATTCATGAAGTATGTCACTGATGAGCAACTACTTTTTTTCTAACTTAAATTGACATTTCGGGTCTACTTTTTTTCTAACTTAAATTGACATTTCGGGTCATTTAGGTCAATATAATGTTGCTTTACTAGGCCATCACGATTCGACCTAAGTTTACGGTATGCTTTTGATTTACGCTTCAGTTTCTTTTTGATTTTTTTACTTTTAGAGTTAATTTTTTCAATGCGTTTAGTTAGGGTATTATTATGGGTAAGTAATCCAATAATATATAATAGTGGTAGTGAAGTAACGAATACGAGCAGAATAGGGTTACGCCATTGATTTAAAAAACTTGTAAATGTTGCAATGCTACTTAAGATACCTAGTATCGCAAAAGGAATCCCACAAATTTTAATAACTTCAGGGGGCAATTAATACTTTGAGTTAGGACTGTTAATTGCTTCCTCAAGCATATGGCGGAGTATATCTTCATCATGAAAATTTACAATTGCTTCTGCTTTAGCATCCTTATAGGAAATGTCCATGTATGATTGCTTTAAGGTTACGTACAAATTAATAGTTTGCCAATAATTTAAACTCTTTAAAAAGGAGTTGATACTATTAGATTTTTTCATCTAATCATTCTGGTGTGCTTCAATATATTCTGGGCTATTTGCATAGCTTTCTGCACGTCCCCATTGACGCCAGTTTTCTTGCTCCTGATTTGCAGTAGATTCTTTATTCATCTATTTGCCCTTAAAATAAACATCTAACACACGAATGAGATCGATAATCTGCATTCCCTTTTTCCGAGCTTCATCACCAACGTATGTTTTTCCTTCTAATTCTAGAGGACCACCTTGAAGTAATGAACCTGCAATGTTACATAAGTAAATGTAAAAATCTGTTTCTTCCTTCATTTACTGATTTAATTCCTTATAAGCATTAGCCGCTGATGTATCATATTTGCTAAAATCATCAGAAAAACTGTTGTAACTACCAGAAGGAGAAGTAACTAAATTAGTTAAATTTTTGAGTTCTTTATATGATTTATTATATTTGTCGAAACTTCTATCTTGGGTCTCGTTAGCCTTCATTCCTTCGGTATATTCCTTAATCTTTTTCATATTCGCATCAACATCAGCGATATCACCTGCATTGTCTACCATTGCATCAGTAATAGTTTCATCTACATCAAAATCATCTGCACTATCACTATTGTCGATAGCATCTGACCACTTTTCAGTTTCAGAGTTACCAATTTCCTCTGCTTTTTTAGCTGTTTTTATATAAAGTGCTTCATATTTTTGAGCGTAGTAATCGAATCTCTGATTATGCTTTGTTGCTATTTGTCGGTAACTCGCATCTGTTATACCAGCAATTATTAATGCTAACACTGCAACTAAAACAGTGATTAAAGATCCGATTTTTCCAACTTTCTTAGTTTTAATATTTTTTGATAGCTTTCCGACTAGTAAAGTTATTAAGAAACCTACTAAAACTAAAACGGCTAGAAATGTAACAATATAAAAAAGTGTGCTTATGGCAGCTAAAACAGTCATTTATTTAATACTCCATGAAACGTGAACAGCCTTACCAACAATTCGGCCTGGATTATCTTTATCTAAGATAATTGGGTCGAATTCTTTATTATCTGGCATTAGCATAATTAGATTTCCTTGATGTTTAACTCGTTTCAGAGTTGCTTCATTATCACCATCAACAAGGACAGCGGCGATTTCACCGTCTTCCACTGTCGGTTGTTCTCTAATGGTTACAATCGACCCATCATGAATGGTTGGCTCCATACTCTTACCTTTACAACGGAGAGCAAAGAGGTTACCTTTTGGAACCGGCTTCTCAAAAATCTCTTCGACGTAGCCTTCAATGTTTTCTTCGGCAGTGATTGGGTCTCCACAGGCAATCTCACCAATGAGGGGGATGCTGATGCGTTGAAAGTTATCTCCCAATGGATAAATTATATTAGTTGGCCTTTTTTTTGTTTTATTATCAATAACACCTAGTACATTTTCAGGTGTGGTATGCAAAGCAGTAGCAAATTCATCAAGCCTATTTACTGGGAATTCGCGTTTTTTCTTAAAATATAGTGAGACAGTTGACTTTGACATATTAACGCGTCTAGCAAGTTCACTTATAGAAACTTTCTGCTCTTCACGTAAATTATTGAGGTAGTCAACCACTTCAGAGCTATTCCTCATTTAGCGAACGGATGGAGCAAAAAAAATCGATACTTTTGAAACATCATAACCAAGTGCATCCATTATACGCGATAAATCTTCAACACTAATATCAACAATTCCCGCTTCACGTTTTGCATAGGCTCCTCTAGACATCCCCAATTTCTTTGCGAATTCTTCTTGAGTATATCCTTCTGCCATACGTTCCGCTTTTAATCTTTGTAAATTAAATGACATTTAGTCTGCATCTTTGAACGTCTTTAATCCGTATTCATAAGCACTTTGATATATTTCTGCTGCTAAATGTGGATTAGTTGTTTTATCAGTCTTGGATAATTCCTTTTGATATTCAACAACGGTTACTGCATTTGCAAAGGATTTTGCTAGTTCAAATTGTTTATCTGTCACTCATTCTTGATGATCTTCAGTAATTCTTTTAACTTTCTCAAGGTATACTTTCCTGTCAAAAGGAGAAAAACGTTCACGTAAATAACTCGTATCACCCGCAATTTGATGAAGCTGTTCTTTGCTACCGCTAATAGCATTGAGCAGCTTTTTAATAAGCTTTTCCTGTCGTTTTGTTAGCTTCTTATAGAAAGCCAACTCAGATTGAAGAATACTCAGCCTTTCTTTATCTGATTGGATTTTTTCTTCTTGATTTGTTCTCATCTATAGATGGACGATCTTTTCGTCCTTAACTTCATGCTCTCGCTTAGCTTGTTCAAGCGCATCCTCAATTGATTCTTGACTATCAGTCCACTTACTAATGAACCGATCTAATTCCCACTTAGGATACTTTCTTGCACCCAAGTCTAAGGAATTAATGAAGCCATACTTTCGCAACTCAACTAACGTACTATTGTTAATTCGTAAATACTTAGCAGCTTCTCGCTCCATGAGCATTGGGGAATTAATTTCTTCCCTTGTCCTCATAGTTTCTCTTGTTTTCATTCATTTAACTTTCTCCTTTCGTGCTACTTTGCCAAACTTAACTAAGTTCTCAAAGTAACGAACCTGCGTCCATACATAATCATCGGTAGGTTGCCCACCACTAAGAAAATGCCAGCCAAGGCGGTAAAGAATATCATCAATCGCTTCAAGAGGAAAGTCGTATTCCTCCATTAATTTGCGAAGACGCTTTGTTCCATCTTTCATTTACTTGGCATCGGTGTCGTCAGCACCGGTGCTTTTTTCGTTTGACCACCAATCTTGAGGTGTATCAGCTAAGCAAGCCCATAAGAGAATTAAAGCTGAAAATAAAGCAAATGGAACATTCGCATTAAACAGACTAATCATCATCACAATTGTGCTTGCTACTGCAATTAAAGTAATCATTCAGATGATGGCTGTAAGTTTCAGCGTGCTTAAATTGATCACATAAGTTACTAGTAAAAAAGCTTGATCAATTACGTTATTAGCAAGTTTTTCAACTTCTACTGCAGTATCTTTTTCTGACATTTATTCCCCCAGATGATAAACAGGAATCTTAGGCTTAGCACCAGTAACAACAACTGACTTACCGTTATAAACATCATTATCATGCTGGACTGCTGCAAGATTAGTTAATCCCTGTTGCTGATAACGATTGAGAATTGAACGTAAGTATGCAAATGTTGGACGATCAGCATTCTCAAACATGGAAGTGATGGCAAATGCTACCACGTCACCACCAAGTTCATTCACGAACGCTTTTAATTCGTTTTGTGATTTTGGAGATTCAAGCTTTTTATAATATGAATTAAGAGTAGTACTAGTAGTAGTATTTAAATTATCTTTACTCTTACTTAACTTAACTCTATCCTTACCTAACCTAACCTGAGGATCCATTTCGGTTCCATTCTGGTTCCAATTTGGTTCCATGGGGTTAAAGCCTTGTCCCTGTTGAGATTGAGAGTTTTCACTTGAAATTTGATTTTTATTTTTGGAACCACTTTGGATACAGTTTGGTTCCATTTTGTCTCCATCTTGGATACATTCTGGAGACATTTCGGTTCCAACTTGGTTCCGTTCTGGTTCCAGATCGGATACAAATTGGTACCGTTTATTCTTATCAAGACCAATTAATTTCATATCGTCGGTATAAATTGTCGGGGTGTATCGATCCTTTTTAACATAGTTGGAAACTAACCAATCCTTAATAACGACTACGCCATCATCAAAGACAATTAAATAGTCCTTCTCAACCAATGCCTTTAGATCATCTTCACTAGCGCCAATCATGCGTTTAATTGACTTGGGATTGCCAACAAAACCGTCATCATCAGCATTCATCCCCAAATGGAAGTAAAGTGATTGAGCGGTAAGTCCCATATCAAGAAACTTATCTGTCTCAGTAACCTTCTGACTAAACATTCTGCGCTGTGCCATTCAAATCCCTGTCATTACAGACATAATCTTGTTGTTATCCTCGTTTGCTAGCTTGTCTAGCAGGTGGATATAGACACGTTGGGTTGTTTCTGTATTGCCGTGGCCTAACCGTTTAGCAACACTTTGAATTGAAACACGGTTAGCAATTAGCAGGGATGCATGAGTATGACGCAAACCATGAACTGAAATTGGTGGTACTCCCGCCTGGTCACACATTTCCTTTAACTCTTTATTAAACACTGAATTATAAATGTGATTACCACCTCGGGTATTAGTACGAGAGTCACTAGCATACCAATGAGCCCAGATTGACTCATCTTCTTTTACTCCATCCAGGTGGCGTTGTAGGTCAGTTAATGCCTTAAAATCAATTAGGATTTGCCTAACAGAATACTTGTTCTTAGTCGGCATAAAGTCCCCAGGTTTAACTTGAGAGTAATCTATTTTCTTGTAGTTCAGTGTCTTATTGACGTAAATAGACATGTTATTCATATCAACATCAGCTGGAGTAAGGCCAAGAACCTCAGCAAATCGCAAGCCAGTACGTAACGTAAAATCAAAGAAGTCACCATATCCGCTTTGATCAGCATTAAAGACTTGTTCAAGTTTATGAACCTCATCCATTTCTAGCCACTTCTTAAGCTTCTTTTTCTTCTTAACTTGAGAGGTAATACGAATCTTGTAGCATGGATCACGGGAAATCCATCCCTCATAGACCGCATCTCTGATTGGTGCTTCTAGTAAGCGATAGAAATTACGAACAGTTACTTTTTCATGCGTTTGTCCATAAGCATTGATGAGCTTTTGTATATCAGCTCGGGTTATTTTATCTAGCATTAGATCTGGAGCAAGTTTCTTAATTTGTTTACCTGTCAAAATATATCTTTGGTAAGTAACATCACGGACATCCCCGTATTTGTAGGTTTCATACCATTCCTTGTAATACTTCCAGAACTTAATAGCTCTCTTTTTTCCAACTTGTACCATTCAGTCAAACTTATCAACCCATTCGGAAATGTTATAAAGTTCTTGTAGTTCAGCAGTGTGGGGCATTTTGATAACTTCACTAAATGCTAAAAAGTTACTTGTATCATTACGAATAAAATAAACATCCTTTGCTTTCCTGCTTAACGAATCACATTGGATTGCTACTCCATTCATCCCCCTAATTGCCATATTGAATAACAAGAAAGGAATTGCTCTATCTGACATTTCTTCTACCTGATACCAATAAGCTCTAGGGTCATAAGTAAAGATTGACAAGAATTTTAAGTTAGGATCAGCATGTAATAGATTACCAACCCGATCATTTGTACAGTCATCCCACCAGCGCTTGATTAAAATTCCACCTGTCCCTGCAGCTACCTCGAAATAGTGGCCATTAGATTTATCGCTATCAACTAAGCTATTAAGCAAGGTCGCAATGCTATCAGGGGTAAAATCCTGCTTCTTGCTTTTCCGTTCAGCTTGCTCATCTTCAAAATATTCATGGAACCAGTCAAACTTTAGGTCCGTTGAAACTTCTAGGAACTTCTTAAAGACTTCTGGACGCTTTTGATCATCAAGCATTAGTTGCAGCATTCTTTCCGGAGCCTTATATGACTCGTCAATTTCTAACAGCTTATTAACGGTTTTTGTATCAAACTGCATTTACAATGCGCGTCGTTGAAGCTTAATAAATGGCAATTTACCCATTACATCAATTGTCTCATCATAGGTGAATGCCTTAGCTTCTGAGCGTTCTTGTGTGACTGAAAAGTTAATATTTACGCCTTGATATTGAGTATTAACTCCAGGGACCTCTTTTAGGTAACGTGGGGATGTTGCATAGCTGCCACCTACTTCTAGGCAATACATTGGCTTATCCCGTTCATCTAATTCAGTTAAGGAATACTCCATCACAACCTTAGCAATCCTTTTTTGAACCGACTTAGATAATTTAGGACGGCCATACATCTGAAACCGGCCTACTCTTGTTTGACTTACTCTTGCTACTTCGTAATAGTCAATCATTACCATCAGCGCGTCTTCGATCTTACTTTGTTTCAAATTCAAGCCAAATTCAGCCATTTTATTTCTAAATTCTGATGTTTCCATTTAGTTCTCCTGCTTTTGCAAATCAATGATCTTGCGCTTTTCTTCTTTTTCAACTTCTTCAACTGGTTCGCCAGTGTCCGTCTTAGCCTTACCATCATCTGGATCAATGTAAGTTTGTCCTTTAACGCCTGACTTCAACTCGTTAACGTGAACCTTACCGTTAATATCACGGCCTAAAAGCATAGTAGTTGGTACTCCCACTTCTGGAGCAAGGGTGGTCTTAACTTCAACTGTGACATCTGAGGCATCCCGTTTTTCATTAGGGGCTAACGTGATATTAAGTTGGACCTTCCGCTTTTTAGTTGGGTCTGTATTGGGATCAAGGATATTGTCTGCAACTTGTTGCAACGCACGGTTAAGCTTAACTTGCACACCACCATCTGCAATTTCTGATAAATCAAAATTAATAGCTTTCTTCTTACTCATTTATGCAATCACCGGATACTTAATCTCGCCAAACGTTTCTTGCTCTAGCTGCTGAATATACTTCTTAATATTATTCTTTGCTTCTACTTGCCATTGGTTATTATCAGCCATGAATAATGCTGATTGCATCCCCTCACGCATCCGGAAGATAAACTTACTTGCTGGCTGATCAACTTCCTGGAATGTCCGGAAAGGAATTAACTTAACAGGATTAGGAACTTTCACTTCATCAACGCTAGCAACACCAGAATTAATCTGAACACTTTGGCTTACACCGTCATCGGTTTGTTGGTGAATGCTTTCATCACGAAGATTGCTGACAACTTTCAGAATGATATTTCGGTCGTCATTCTCCTCGAAATGTGACTGCAGCATAATGATCATGCTTTCCTGATCTAAGTAACTTTCTAAGTTAAGACTATCAACCACTGCCCGAACCTCAGCAAAACAAGGACGTTGACCACCCTTAGCTAAGTTTCCAATTACCTCAACCTTAGTCGGACTAACCACATGGATTTTTAGTGCATCGTTAATTGACGATCCTTCACTTTCCAACCACTCAATTAAGCTAGTTAATTGGTTCAGCTGGAGGGGATGAGCAATGATCGGATCATTAAGTAAAGCTGCATCCCCATCATGATCAAGAAGATACTGCCGGCCGTTTAAACCTGTAATGAGCTGATTGCCGTTAGCATCATTTACGAGTTGTTCAAATTGGGTTAATTCACTGTTAATCTTAGTTTCCATTCATTCATCAATTGCAACTAGTTTAGCCATATCATCGTAGTTAATTCTGAAACGCTCTAAGTGACCAAGATTAAATCGAGTAACAATAATCTCGTCACCATAAAGAGATTGATTAATGATCTCTCTGGTAGTTTCTCGTACTGATAATTTAAGACCGTTATGAAAAATTATTCGTGTCCGCATTCATCCCCTCTTCTGATTTTCCTCAATTTTTCTCAATTCCCAATAAAGTGAAGAATTAGCTAACCAGTGTTTTTTGCCACGATACTTTGTCCCCTTGTAGAAGGGTAGCTCAAATTTTCTTGCCAGGTCTTTCATCATTAAGTGATTAATCCAATACACTTTTTTTCTCTCATCGCTCTTCATTAATTTTTGATACTCAACAAGGATTTTATGTAAAGTTCGTCGATTAATCTTCATTTACTTGTCATTGTATTTTCTCACCTGATTAGTTCGCCGTTCCTCAAAGTTTGCTTGTTTTATCGATAGGACAGTCCCTAAGATAAAACCAACAGTAAAAATCAAGACGGCGCCGATAATTAATAGTTCTGTCATCTAATCATTAGTCGTACCCCGCATATAAATAATTCTTGCATCCAAGTTTTCCAAATAAGTTTGCATTGACCTTAGCTGAGCATTTAGTAGTGTTAATTCCAATGGGGATGAAAGCTTAGGCCCATCTTTAACAATAAATTGAGCTAACCGGTCTATTTTGCCTAACAGATCCTTTCGCTCCTTTGATAATTGCTGAAGTACTTTTCGTTTACTTGTCATTTACTTTTTGATTTGGTCATGCTTTTGAACCTCTCTCGGTATGATTACAGCTCTGGGATGATCGGCTGCGTATCGTTGCGCATCATGTAGTTCTTCAAAGACATGAATTAATTCGAGCTTACCATAGTCATCCAACTTCATATCTTTAACAACATAGACAATCCCATAATCAGCTTGTTTGTTAAATTCATCCCTGGCAATTGATTTAATTGCTGTTACCTGTGCCTCGTTAAATAGTATTCTGCTAGTAGCTTTTATCCCACTCCCTGATTCGGAATAAACTACATCGCCATTGTATCTAATCATTTACAGCATGCTAATTATCCAGTGCCATAAAAAGATATTGGCTGAAATCAAGCCGCCTAGTATTATTCCGCAAATACAGGCACAGAATAAAAGGACAACTACACTGATTAATCCACCAAATGCTTCTTTAACTTTATTTGTCATTCACTGTTTGTTCACTCGTTGTTCACTTTTTTCGTCCTTATATGCATGAAGATCTTCTAGTAAGTCAGCATCCCCGAGCAAACTAGTATATCTCTCCAGTGTATCCGCAAACTCACTACAAGCAATTTTTAAGTAATGATAGTAGCGCGTTTTTTCATAACCAATTTGATTAGCTACTTCCCAATCTTTTTTATTCTGAATAAACTTAGCAATTAATATTCGCCTACTTCTAAGACTACATGCGTTGAGTGCTTGAGCGATTGTCTCAATCAAGAGATGGTAATTAGCAACTTTAACCATTTGATTTTCCATTGAATTACCAGCAGCACTTGCTCTTGGCATTCCGTCAATTTGTGGGGATGTTAGCTTAATTCCTCCACCTGCTAAGCGACATAAGCGTGCATATTCGTCCTTAAAGAAATAGCGAACATTATCAGTAGTTCCGTCAACATCTAATTCTTTCAAAAGCCCCACCCATAATCCACGTTGAGACTATCATTAACTAACTTCAAAATAAATTTACGGTAACGATTAAATTTGGTTTATGCGTTTTGGAAGATTTCCTTTAGATCATTAAATTTACATGCTACTCTGATAGTCTCGTAGCAACCGTGCTGTAATCAGCAGAAGAGTACGTAATCTAACTCAGCGGCTAAAGGATTACCGTATGAATGGACAACAATATCGTTACAGGAGTAGGCGGAAAACTACGACCGGGTGCGGTGATTGTATGGTCCTGATTATACTTAGGCTTCAAGGCTATATGGGTGCAAAGCCCTACTAAGTTTTTATATCATGATTATCAGAAGAAAGGAGGTTATTCGGCAGCCTCCTTCTTCACCCGTACATTGATAATTATGGTATATAGCAATGCTAACGAGTCGCATTGCTAGCTAAGATCCACGGTGGGCACACTCATTGCCCTTTTTTTATTTTCTCCCATTCATTCTTAAAATATTCGTTGCCGTCCATCGAAGCCTTATTGATTAACTTGGAAATATATTTATCTACTTCTGTATCATAACTCATACCATTATATTTGTTAATTTTGGCGGCAAAGTAATTTCTTCTAATACCATAATCATAGTAATCACCAATATAGCTAAGTTCGCCCCATAGCAACTTTATATCGACCAGTATGCTTTTATTGGAATCATTATTTGGGATATATAAATTTAATTCATAATATAATCTTTTTATCTCATCCATTTTGTCATCCAATGACTCTTTAGCAAGCTTATCTCCATCTACCATAGCCTTGTTGTAAAGATACATATACTTGGGAACTGCTGCCAGATATTGAGCATACAATGGTCTAACTTGATTCATCCAATCTATCCTACCTTTTGACACCAAATCAGCTTTATACTTTTTATTGTTAAACCAAATTGTCCATATAAAAGTACCGATAGCTATTATGCTAGTTATAGCTATCCAATTAAAATATCCTTTATCAGTAAAAAAGAATTTTTCAATGTAGGTACCTATCATTTTTTTATTAAAGTTGCTGCCAATTAATAGTGCAATACTCATCTATTTGCGATTAGCTTTTTTTATTATCGCATATGCAATTGCAAAGTTGATACTTGCAACTGATATTGCTACGAGAGCATTAACGATAACTGCATCCTCATGTTTCCAGATAAACTCTTTCATTTAATCATTTAATCTTTTATGTATTAATTCTTCTAGTTCTTTCAAGTCGTCATCAGTAGCTAAATCACGGATAAACTTACGAGCATATGAACGATAACGATATATCCGGTTCTTATCCTTATTCTTATCGTCCCATTTTTTCTTGGCTCTTTGCTGTGCTTCACTAACCATTTATCCATTCTTGACGACCCGGTAGCCGGTAAAATCAGCCGTTTTGAAGCCGTTCAAAATCTTCTGAAATGAAATTTGTTCTTTCCGTTCACGTAATCGTTCCTCGCAGACGTTTGGATCAGTCATGATAACAATGTGATTGATTTGATGATAGTTACTAAGCAACGTATCGATTCGCTTGTCTGGTAATGTCTTGATGATCCAAACATTATTGAATGTCTGTTCTGCTTTTAACTTTCGTAACATCTGATCAAAGAATAGTGTGATGTAATCATGAATGTCATGGTTACCTTGTTGCATCGGTAAACCAGATAACGCATGCATTAACTCATCGTAATCATAGATAAGATCATGCTCAGTCATGTGTCGATTTACATATGTTGTCTTGCCACTTGCAGGCAAACCACAAACAATATTGATATTCATATAACGTTCCAATCCTTTATGATGTTTCATCCATTCACGTTTCGTTTTAATCTTATGGCATCCCTGACAGAGTGATTGTAAATTGTCATCGTTAAGTCGATCATTCCAATCGTCCTTGCTGGGGATGATATGGTCAACCAGTTCTGCATCCATTCCACAACGCTGACACAATCCATAATCACGTTCAAGTATCTCTTGCCGCTTATGCTTCCATTCTGTTGAGTGATAAAACTTAACATAATCATTCTCTTCAACATTACGATGGAAGTTATATGCTTTGTCGTTATCCTTGCGAACTACCTCGTCATAGGATACTAGTGTTGGCTTCCCATTGATAAAGGCTAGCTTGGTTGGTTTCAATATACTCATCCCCTTTCTAATATGTATGAAGGCAAAATAAAAGACGGTAGCCATTCATGAAATCCTAAACTTATCACGCAAGGATTGATGCTCTTCCTTGTCGGTTTGTGGCATATTCATCTGCAAACGTGAATTAACATTAAGCCCAAGATCAGATGCAAGACCCTTTATTGCCCTGGTTGCTTTATCAATTGTCTTAATTGCGCTATTGATTTTAGCAATGTTCTTTCTTTTCTTGGACTGTTCCTTATTTAATTGAACGGAAGCATCTTTGTAAATGCTGTACCAGGTACAATATAATTCCAATTCGCTCCGGTCCAAGTTACGCAATGGCAGCTTTCCGATAGAACCAATAATTCGCCGGTATTCCGCTTTGGCCACTTTATCTAAATGTGCCGGCGGAGTCTTTTGTAACTCAGGCAAACCATCAGCAGCCATAAATTCTGCCTTATATTTTGCTTCTTGTTCAACCACTCTAAGGTGGCCCGTTGACTGTGATAATAATTTTTGCTTTCTTGCCAATTAGAATCCGAAGTCATCATTAAACACATCCTCATCTGTTAGATAATCATCAATATTTTCACGGAAGCAAATAGCATACGCATCAAGCAAGGCATCAGCAGCATCAATCTTATTTGAATAACGGTTCTTGTCAATCCGGACACCATTGTTATCTGATTTAAGGATCGCGTTAGCCATTGCACCAGTCAAAATTTCATTGCCAGAATGTCGAACTCGCTTGTCTAAAACATCATCCCTAAATTGCTTAGTTGGCATTGAAAGAGTTAATGTCCCTTGGCGAACAGATATTTGTTGCCATTCCGGATGACCTTTTTCAATCTGAGTTAACAAGGTTCCATATTGTGCCGGGTCATAACAAATTGCCTGAACATCAAGATTATGTTCTCTAACAAATCCATCCAGCCACTCATATACCCGTTCAACATCAATAACTCCGGATTCAAGCTTTGTAATTTCACATTGGCCCATCCCTTGCAACCGGACATAATCTAAGCGGTCTGCTTTAATCTTAGCTTCCAAGCCATATTTAGTGCCGACAAACGCATAAGAATCAGCATACCAATAACCCTCTTGAGGAATTAGCCAACTAATCGCATAGAGGTCAGATGATTTACCAACGTCAATACCAAACCAAACCCGTTGTCCATCAATGTCAATTGGATCAATTTGTGCTGCATTCCAAGTATCTATATCCATATAACTATCCTCTTCGGCTTGTCGCCACATATTAAAATTCTTAACTAGAACAGAATTCTTTGTTCCTTTCTGTTTAGCTTCTTTCCACCGCTTTGCTAAATACCCATATACTTGGTCTTGTAAAGCTGGGACACTTAGAATTGGATTGGATTTAATCCAAGTTCTTTTATCATCAACTTCTGATACATTATCTTGTTCAGCAATATAGGCAAAATAAGTATCATCAGTGATTTCACCTTTCAAAACCTTTGTCGCATAGGGATATTCAATTGTATGCATTGGAACATTCAAGTCAAAGCCGGCTGTTGAGATAATCATAATAAGTGAGTTATGAAGTAAGGCCTGACCGGATTCTAGTAATTCCATCATTTCAGTGGTCTTACTTGCAGCATACTCGTCCAGGATACCAACATGAGGTTCAAAACCATCAACCGTTCCAGTTTCCTTAGAAAGAGAACGAACATAAGAATAATCATCTAAGTTACTAATAAGGTCACGGTTAACCTTTGTTCCACGTTTTGTATCACCATCACTAGAACGTAGAGCATTCAAACGTTTCTTAATCATATTAAAAACGATATTCGCTTGCTTTTTGTCGTTAGCAGTACAAAATATTTGCCGGGAGAATTCGGGTGAGTTACCCATCAAGAACTCATACAATGCAATGCCGGAAATAAGGATCGACTTACCATTCTTTCGAGCCATTGATAACATTCCTTTTCGGAAGCGCCGTTCAGATGGCTTGTCTTTTTTCCACCAGCCATACATATTAGCAATAATGAACCGCTGAAAATCTGCTAAAGGATATGCCCGCATTGTTTTTGGATCCGGAAGTATCTCCATGAATTGAATAACTTTATTAGCTCGTTCATTATCATAAAAGTATTCAAAGCCATCATTATCCGCTTTTTTAAGGTCATTTAAGTATCTTTTTGCAGCTAAAATCACCTTTTTACCAGCAATTATTTTGCCAGCCACGACCTTTTCAGCATAATCTTTAGCGTAATTCATTTAGTCACCACACTTATTACTAAATAATTTGGGATGTCTGGTTATACAAATACGCATTTTAAAGGTGTTGATTAAACTCATCAGTTCTTCAACAGATAATAATTGGATAGACGAGGCATCAACTTCTAGTTCGTTAACCTTTTTAATACCATCGACGATATCTGGGCAAATGTAATGTCGTACTTCTATATCTGTACAAATTAGATGATCACTTTGGTTTACGGTTACTGCTCCATAAAAAGAAGTAAACAATGAAATATCAGTCGACCAACGTTTATTCATTTCATGCCAATCAGCACACAAAATATACTTATCGTACCGACTTTCTGACTGAACGACCTTTTTAGAATCCGAAGTCATCATTCACCCCCTTTCATAAGAGATAAAAGCCATTACGAATAATTCAATTGAAATAATTAGTAAGCCAATCTTCGTGGAAAATAAAAAGCCTGTAACTGCTAAACAGATACAAGCTAATAAGAATAAAATAATTGGTTCATTTAATTTCCAGAACTTCATTCAGTTGCCGTTCTCATCTGAATTGGCATCATTAACTGTCGAGTTTCCAAGTCGCTTGTCATCGATTCCACCTCCCTTCGCTGTTGATTGTTTCTGATACTCTTCTTTTTTATCAAGGAAGACAGTATTCAAGGTTGATTGGAAGCGATCTAAGTCTGGATTATCAGATTTAACTAACCCCATCCGAACTCGTCCTTCATTAGGAGTAATGACGTTATTTGTAACTCCCTTTTGTACATCGTCCATTGACATCCCTGTTTCTTTGCGTGTATCAAATTCGATGTGGCAGTTATGACGTTGCCGATCAGTCAGCATTGTCATTTCCAGGTTACTTGCAATCGGCTTGAAGTAATAAGGTAAATCAGAAGTAATGAAGTCTTCATTTAACTGTTTAATCGATTGGTTAGGACTATTAACTGCTAATTTATATGCTGGAATATGCAACGCTTTGGCAATTTGAGCAGTTGAATAGTTGTTGCTGTTAATTAGTTGCAAAACATTGGTATCAATCTCAATTGGTGAATAATCAAATGTATCATCCGTAACAATTGGACTACCAGCATTGCTATTAGCTTGCGCATATTCAAACGCCTTTCTAGTTTTAAGACGCGCTTCCGGACTTAACTTACCCTTAGCTTTTAGCAATCCACCTTTAAGACCTGATTTAAAGAACCGCCGTAATGTTTTAATTCCATCATCCTGTAACCCAATCTCATCAGCCAAAGACAACAATGGCGACCGGCCATGAATACCATCGTAGGTAAAGAACATAAAATGAATTACATCTTCAGCCGGCACAACAATTGTTTGGCCACCGCCTTTTTGATTGATGGGAGTAAATTCATATTTAATATTCGTCACATCAGAATCATCAATATAGGTTTGCGATGGTGGAAAATATTGTATTTCTAAAGGTACTTTTGTATGAGGATCACGAATTATCCGTGAAAAACCATCCCCTGTTAGAATCGCATTAACAGTCATTAGGAAACGCCAATGATAAGCAGATAACATATCGTTTGGGTGCTTATTCAGCAAATAATCAACACTTTTGATATTCTTTACTGCATTTTTATCATCATCCAAAATGACAATCGGAAATCGAGCTACATTACTAGCAACATGAGAGACTGCAGTCAGCACATCAGAGTTTCTAAGAGCACCGATTCCACTATAAGATGGCATATTGCTAACCCCCGGAAGAATTCCCTGATCGATATAATCTTGTGCCCAGTCGCGTTTCTCGGTATGAAATAACACTTAATTTCCTCCTTCGAGTGTCTTCAATAATTCTTGTCGTTCTAATTCACGTAACATCTTTTTACGTTTCTGATCAGTAACATCTTTATTTTCTTGGTTTTGCATTTGCTTAACCATATTGATTGAACGCTGACCAACCTGAACTTCTGTATCTGGATAAGCAGGTGTTGTAACTACTGATACATCGAACAAACGATCAATTTGTCGAATAGTTCGTTCATAATCAACTCCATCCTGGTCAGATTCTTCCCAATCTTGGGCCTCATCTGTGTTGGCCACTGTGAAGGCAAAGCTACATTGATTAATAACGCCTGCCTTGATATTGGCAATCAAATCACGCGCAAATGATGTATCAGTTGGCTTAACAGTGAATTTCAAGCCAATTGCATCAGAAGATAAAGTCATGTTCACCCCTGATCGTCCCAGTACCTGGTTAGGATCGTGATTGATCGTTGCTACTACATTTGACATATCAGCATCATCGAACGCTCCTGGAGCAATTTGCTCAATAAAGCGAGTAAAGCCACCCAAAACTTCGGATGGCTTATTGTATTTGGCTGCATAACCTTCAATTACTGGTTCATCATCTTCATCAGTTGCCGTTCTCATTTATTTTGACGCTGCTGATGGACCAGTAACAAAGTAACCAGCGTTTTCATCGGCCTTCTTCACATCTAAACGAAGAACCGCTTGGAGATATTGACCATAAATGTCATTATCAACCCACCGTACCTGGAGATCTTTTCGATTTGCTAAAATAATTGCACGGTATGGATCACCAACAAAGGCATGAGCTTCACCCTTTGCTCCAAATAAGTCATCTTCAATTACAGCAACGTTGATTCCAGAGACCGCTTTACCAGACGGACTAGAAATACTATCTTGAAGTAAGTAACGTCCATTCTTATCTTTCAATGTATCAAGCCAGTTGTAGAAGCTTTGGCTGGCAATAATCATCTTATTGTAAGCCACATCTAAATCGACATTCCAAATTTTCTTTAGGTCATCGATTGCATTAGAGCCATCAACGGTCTTAGCTGAAAATCCCTTAAAAATTGTAGCAATAGCCGCATTCTTTGTATTTAAGGATTGTTCTTTTGCGTTTCGAGCAACTAATCCAGTTAAATCAATTGCTGAATCATCAATCGATTCTTGTGAAATAGGAATTGCTCCACGATAGGTCTCAATTTGCCATGCTACCTTAAGAAATTCAGGTTTTTGAAGATCAGGATTCTTTGCAAGTTCTTCAACAGTATGCATTTGAGCAGTTGCCTTTTTAAGAATTGGATAACTACCAGAAGCAGTTGTGGCGTTAAATACTTGAACAAATTGGCTAAGATCAGTTACTGTTTTAATTTCATTTTCAGGATTGTAAATGATTGATTCAGGAATAGTAACGCTTGCGTCTGAAGAAGTAATTCCAGTAGTACCATCACGATGTTCTTGGTGAAGATATGCGTTGAAATTACGTTTTTCTTCATTTTCGTCCTCGTTATTTTGGGAACGCTTATGAGGATCTGGAGCTGGATTACCCTTAGCTGCTTTACGGTAAAGCTTAAGGTCATCTTCAATACTCCGAACTTCCTTTTCAGCAGCTTCAATTTCAGAACGTAATGACTTAGCTCGTGTTAAGTCTTCATCAGTTGCGTCTTCATTTGAGAGTAGTTGGCGCATTTCATTAGTTTTTTCTTTAATTAATGCTCGTTTACCTTCTTTTTGAGCAATCAATTCTTTAATTTTTTCGCGAAACATTTAACTTTCTGATCCTTGATCGGTCGATGAGTTTCCGGATTGATCCCCATTTGGACTGAGTAAAATGTTATCCGTTCCGTCATGTTCCGTAGTTTCATTGGTATTCACCTCACTACTTATTTGATTAATAAGGCCATCAATTCCTGATGAAAGAACTGGTCGGTAACTATCTGCAGTAATTCCTCGCTCGTAGAAGTCTTCTTTCACCTGCTTCATAAGTGCAATTTTGAATCGCGGTTCGTCAGAGTAGTCAGCAGGCTTACTCTCCCATTTAATTGCCCTTGCAATCATCAATGCGGCAGCATCAACAATTATTTTAAGAATTTCATCATCAAAGTCCTGGTCAATTTTGCAGTAGTTTTTTAGATTGGCAAAGAATTGTTTATCACTCGAGAAAGTGTGGTCTGTCTCCATTCACCGGTCACTGCCATTTTGAATAACCTCCTGAGCGGTAATTTTAGTTAGATCCCGCTTTGCATAATCAGGATCCATTCCCGTGATTTCATACCATTTTCCTCGCCAGTTAATTAACCAATTCGATTGAATTTCCTTAAGAGTTTTGAAGGCAATTAAAAACGTGGGTGATTCTTTTCTGAACCCCACGTTTGAACTGTTTTGGACAAATTCACGGACTGACAGCTTAGGAACTTCTGCCCACACTCATACTTTCAAGTCCTCAATATATTTAGCAAGTATCTCTTTTTTAGATTGTGCCCGCGCTTTTTCAATAAAGTGCTGTGGATGTTGTTTAGAAGTTCCCGCATTGGGAAAGTGAGCAATCCAACCTTTTTCTTTGTCATAACCAACATCCATTGAGTAATCACCATCATTAGTCTTCAAATTACCGTGTTTGGTATGTTCGGCTAAAGGGGTCATATTAGAGTGATCGCCACTTTTTGCAACTGGAGTAACTTCTTTTAATTTCTCTTGAAAGACTTTAGCACCATCACGCGTTGCTTTTCGTGCCTTCTTTTCTTCCGTCTTTTCAAGTTTAGTTAAGTTAGCAATCAACTCTGCTTCACCGGTCACTGCCATTTAAATATCATTCCTTTCTTCAAACCCTTCAAAGTTAGCTGTGACCATTATGCAATTATCCAAGTCCGGATCCGGATAAGAATTCTTGTAGTAACGTTCAAAGCCATGACTGTGGAGGGTTTCATATATTCGTTCTTGAACATCCATTAGCCGGTCATCATTTTCTTCACGAATCCAAAAATCAACTTGTACACGTGGGTATTCAAAAAAGCGAGCATCGTCACTATAGATTGCATCATCCCCAGGTATAGGGGTGATCCGAATCCACGGTGCTGAACTCGCTTTAATAAATGGATCATCAGGCGTACTAGTAAAAATTGGAACATATGATAATTTATCTTGTCGCAACTTATCCATCATCGCGACTAGGCGCTCATCATTCGTTAGATAATCGGCTACTTGCATCTCTGGAGTTTTCATTTACCCTTTATCAACAACAGTTTCTGGTTTAGTATCTTTTGTACTGGTTGGATCAGTTACTGGAGCTTCTTCCCCAAAGACCATTGCATGGAACTTAGCAAAATCAAATCCTTCATTATCTTCCCGACCGATTAAAAGGATGGTTCCAGTATCCGCATCCCCACGCGGAACAAAATTACCTTCAATTTCATCTGCTTCTGGGTCTGGAGCACCGTCCTGAGTCTTGATTGAAATACCTGGTAAGGAGAACATCCCCTTGGTTAAACCAACCCAACAATGCTTCCCGTTTGAAAGCTTTGTCCGGAACATAGTAGCAACATAATTTGGTACAAGATTCTTAGTATAAACTTCTGTACCGTTCTGAATATCAATTCCATACAAGTCTTTCTTCATGATGGAATCAATATCATAAAGGTTGATGGTTTCCTTAGCTTCGGTAATTCCACCAGAAAGAACCAAGTAAGGGCCGTCATCGGCTGCTAACGTCTTTAATTCGTTAGTCAGCTCCAGCTTAACTTCACTTAACCCGCTCATCTTTCGGGTATCTTTAATCTTTTCATTCTCGTCTAGTACCCCGTATTCAAAATTAGAGGCTCCAAACTTAGCAACTTTTGCATTTGGTGTTCCCATTTATTTTTTTGGCTTTTCGTTATCCTTTTTCTCTTCTAAGTCATCTTCACTTAGAGGAGAACCGAGAGTTTCATTAATTGCATTAACAATGCTAATTAACCCTTCTATAGCCGTAACTCCTGAAAGAACATCCTTTTTAGTCAATCCATTCTTCCAAAAATTAGCAGCAAACTCAGCCCGTAAACTTAATAATCGTTCATTATCTTTATCTGTTGGCAATTTTTTGGGATCAGAGTACATCACTATTTCTTGACGTTGAACCTTTAATGCATCTAATAGATTTTCAAGCATTGGGGCTTCTTTTCGTTCATAGATTGTTTCTTTGCCATCTGTTTTTACTTTTAATTTATATGGCATCTAGAATAAGAATGGGAATGCTTTATCAATGGTTGTCTGCTTTTCTTCAAAGACGTAATTCATTAATTTCAAATCTGAAAGTGTTAGCTTACTGACCTCATTCCATTTATATCCATCGCGCATTTTATTTTTAATGAAATCTGTGAGACTCTTGATTGAATCATCAATCATCTAAAGATGTTGATTATCAAATAATGCTTGATCAGTTCCTTCAATACTATAAAACTGGTTCTTGTCAAAGGCGCCGGCTTTAATTGCAGAAAGTTGAGCTGCATTTAAGCCCAGCATTGTCCCAAAGCGATTAAGCATCTGGTCCATCCGATCTAACATCTCTTTTTGCATCCCATTATTACTTTGGCCACCGTTATTGTAATTATTTACAACTTGGGTACTTTGCATATTAGGCTTAAAGTTAGTTAATACAGAAACGGCATCATCAGTACCATTAGCATATTGTGGTAAGTGCTTAAACATCTTAGCAGTATCACTAGCTTTAACAACTTTTGTTCCACGAGGTGCATCTAAAAGAACATTTCTACCAAACGGAATAAATGGTTCTGCCCCCGGGAATTGAACAGCTTCTCGAAAGACCGGTCCAGGTTGATCATTAACAACCATCGGACCACCTGGGTGATAGTTAGTACCTTTAGCGTGATGCTTAGTAACAAACTCATGGACAGTCTTTATAGTCTGAACAATTGGGCTTGTACTATTCCATTTGTTAATCCAGTCAATAGCTCCTTTAATAACACTGGTAGCTTGGTCATTAGCCTTAGCAGTTTTAGTATTTGCGCCAGTCCCATTCCAATTTCCGACTGAACCAGTAGCAGAACCAAACGGACCAGAAGCATTATCAAACCCATTGGCTGACTTTGAGTTTGCACCAGTTCCATTCCAGTTAAATACACTCCCAGTAGCATTTCGAAATGGTCCACTAGCATTATCAACGGCTAAAGCATTTTTAGGAGCGCCAGGGTTAGCACGTTGCCAAGCAAGAATTGCATCATTAGCAGCCTTTAAGTTTCCACTGGCTCTATCTTCTGCAACAATTTGCTTAACTGTACTTGCTGGCATCCCTTTCCAAAGATTGTACTTTGAAATTAATTCCCCTAATTGGCCAGAACCTTTGGCATTAACAATGGCTTCTTGTTGTTTAGGCGATAATTGATTCCATCGTCCGATCTTATTCAAAGCATCCATTACATCAGCAGTCCCTTTAGTTGTTACTAATGCTTGCTGCTGCTTAAATGTAAGATTATTCCATTGGTTAGCCTGCACTAATGCATCAACTAATTGTGGAGTTCCTTTAGCGTCAATAATCGCTTCCTGTTGTTTTAAGGTTAAATTATTCCACTGTCCGGAACTTTGCAAGGCTTCATAAATTGGCTTAGTTGCCTTATTAGTAATTACTGCTTCCTGTTGTTTTAATGACAAGGAATTCCATGCACCGGATTCAAGCAGAATGTCGGCCATTTCTTGCTTACCTTTAGCCTTAACAATTGCTTCTTTGGTCTTAAGATCAAGATTATTCCATTTTCCCGACTTCTCTAAAGCTTGAACAATTGTTTCACTAAATCCGTCTTTCAACCAAGCTTTCTGCTCTTTCCAACTCATGCTATCCCATTTACCATTTTCGATTAATGCAGCTGCCACCATTTGTTGAGCATTGGTACTTAACTTACCTTCCTTTTTCAGAAGTTTAATTTGGTTCCATTGATCTTTGGAATTAACAGCCTTGTTAACTTCCTCCTGGGCGTTGGTCCGAACCTTACCAGTTTTGGGATCGAAAACTAAGTCATTCCACATTTTAGCGGCATCCTTAGTTTTACCTTTGAGACCGTCAAGGGAAACAGCAATACTCTTAGAATTCTTTTCAGCATTTTTGGCCAGCTTATCCAGTTGTTTCATTCCAGCCGAATAACTTAATCCTTCTGCTTGCATATCTTCTTTAATGCGACTTGTAGATTGCCCATTTGCACGTGCTAACCGAATATATTCAGCAGAAGCCTTATCAACATAGTCTTGAAGAGTTTTTTTATTAGCTCGCATACCAGCCGCATACTCATTTTGATTAATAGTTCCAGCTTTTAATTGACGCTTAAGACTATTTTCCTGTTTTGCATATTCATTACGCATATTATCAGATTGAGTACGCAAATCGGCCAATGCTGTATTACGTTGGCGATGAGACATATTAGCAACATCGTTATTTAATGCTGCCATTGCTTTTTTACGCTGATTACCAGTTAAGCTCCACATTTTGAGTTCATCATCAACAATCTGTTGCTGATTATTTTGCAACATTACTCGTTGAGTATCGCTTAAACTAGCGACATTCTTATTAGAAGTCTGTAGGATTGTATTTGCTCTTGTCCTGGCTTGATCAGCATTACTAAGGATCTTATTCATCGTATCTTTTTCATGCTGTGCTTCCCGATCAACTGCAGCAGCAACTTCTGGAGACATATCTTTCTCAGCCTTTTTAACACCTTCTAAATGTTTCCGGGCATCTGATTCCATTTGACTAAATTCGCGATCAAATGAATCTGCCATACTTTTAGTAGAAGTTTTTGTTGCAGTATCCATATCGGTTAGAGCTGCTTGAATACCAGTTGAAGTATCCTTAAATTTTCCAAGAGCTTTATCAGCAGCTGCACCCACGTCAGATCCCCAACGATCCGTTCGTTGTGATGATTCAACAGCTTTCTTACCCCAAAGCTCCCAAACAGTAATTCCGCCGGCAATGGCTAAAGTAGCAACTCCAGCAACAGCGGCAACTGTTCCTAAAGATACTCCAGCCGCAGCAGTAGCAGCACCTGCTTCACCTGCAGCTACACCGGTACCTTGTAAAGCGACAGTCGCAGCACCAACACCGTTAGCAGCTTGAACCGCCCGACCACCTGCACCAGTCATGGTTGTTCCAAACTTTGCAGCTTGAAACGTTGATTTTGAAAAAGCTGAGCCAATAACGTCTAACCCACTGGCTCCTAATTTCATTGCAGTCTGGGCTCGGCCTAAACCAGCGGCAAGCTTACCAAAAGTGAGGACAGTTTTACCAGCACCGCTCGTCAACTTACCAAGAATTAAGAACAACGGGCCAGCTCCGGCAGTGAATAAAGTAGTTGCTACAATTGCCTTCTGAACAGCCGGTGATAAATCTCCGAAGCCATGAGCAAGTTTGGAAATATTCTGTACTAACGGAATCACTGCTGGCAGAACATACTTAGCCATATCCATTCCAGCGTTAGTTAAAGACTCCTTGAAGATTGCTAATTGTGCTTTAGGAGATTGAAGGTTTTTCTGTGACAAGTCGCCGATATAATCCCGCTTGGCAGAGTTTTGAACTTCTTTATTAAGTTCACGTAACCGATTAGCGTTTTCGGTTAAAATTGCCCCAGCTTGTTGTCCAGTTGTTCCAAATAACGCATGAAAAATATCATTCTTTTGGTGACCAGATAAGCCTTTCATATGGTCATTTAACGTCTTAAAAATAGACGACATTGATTTTAACTTTCCACTCTTAGTAAGAAAATCTTTAGTACTTAAATTAATACTTGCTAAAGCTTTTTGACCATTAGCGGTTGGCGTAATTAGTGAATTGATAACCTTTCGTAGACCAGTACCAGCTTTGTCTGCTTCTAGACCATTATTAGACAAGATCCCCATTGCACTAGCAGTTTCCGAGAGACTAAAACCTGCTTGATGAGCAGTTGAGCCAACATATGACATTCCCACACCAAGTGATTGAAAATCAGTTGATGTGGCATCGGCAGCATAGGCTAACTCATTTAATGTTTTAGTAGATCTACGCTGCATGACTGCAGCATTCTTGATTGGACGTCCTGCTTTATCAGTAGCCAGTCCAAAAGATTCCATTGTCTGCGAAGCAACTTTGATTACATCATTAAAGTCATCCCCAGTGGCCACAGATGCTTTAAGTTCGTTCCGCATTACTCCAATTGCTGCTTTAGATGTATAACCACGCTTTACTAGATCTTGATACCCGGCAGCAATCTTTTGCTGACTAACACCGTACTCGTCAGAATACTTTCGGGCATCTGCAGTCATCGTTTTATATGCGGCATTCGTTTCTGCAGCTGATTCTCCGGAAGTTCGAATAACGTTCTTGACCTTTGTCATTTGATCTTGGAAGTCAACGAGTTTCTTAGCGGAATATGTTAACCCTGCCGCAATTGGAGCTGTTAAATAAGTCGACATCCCTCGACCGACACCAGATATTTTAGAACCAACATTGGTGGCCACATTTCCAAAATGTTGAGTGCGATTAGCAAGTTGTGTCCACTTATTCGACTGCAATTCAATATCACGATTAAGAGCTTGCATTCGTCCACGTAATTGTTCAATTTGCGCAGACGTTTTATTATATTGGGTTGCTGCCTTAGTTCGTGACTGCTCGCTCCTGGTAGTATCATCCATTGCTTTCTTAGCATTCTGGAGTTGCGCATTATAATTGCGCATTTGTTGACTCATAGTCGCATAAGCAGCACGTATATTATTAATACTTCCACCGGATGCTTTCAGTGCCGCTTCTTGCGCACGCAAAGCATTGGCTGTTGATTTAATTTGCGCTTTTAAAACACCATTAGCCGCTTTAAACGGATCAATATCCAAACTAACAGTTGCTGCCAAATGTCCTAATGATTGGGTCATCTAACCAAGATACATAAATGGGAAACTAAATGTAATTTCCAAGTCATCTGCACCAGTAACTTCAAAGTTATTCTTTCCAGGCGCTAAAGTAATATACCCATAATCGGTATTGGCACTATCCGGATTGTTATTCTTAAATGTTCGGCGTCCCTTTAACAAGAGAGTATCGTTTCCAGATAGATTTTGATTGTACGTCCAAGAAGTATTAGTAGTTGTATTCTTTACCGTGAATTTTCCACCATTATGCTTAATAGTAATTTTTAGATCATGACGCTGTTCAACAGGATCGATTGTAATATCACTATCATTAAGGATAGAAAACTTATTCTGGCCTTTGAAATGGTATGAAGGAGTTTCCTCATCCATGTTCATATTCAAGTCTGAGAAATCCTCATCTTTCATCTCATCCGTATGCAATTTACTAAATCGCATCCCACTAGGATTTTCGAAAGGCACTTCAAACGTACAATAGTTAACTTCTTCTGGTTCGCTTTTAATCTCAAAAGAACTAGCCCGACAGTAACGGACAATATCCGGCTCAACTCCTGTTCTTAACCTAAAGATTCCTTTTTGTGCAAAGACACGATAAATCTCATGCTTTGCCATCTTAAAGTCTTTTCGATCAAAGAACTGTAATAAGAACTTAGCGGTGATCGTCGTTTGGCCATAACGGGAATAACTCCAAATTTGACCATCTTGTTGGGAATCATCACGGTAATTATTAACAATACTAGGCGATTCAGTTAAGCCAAGAAAAGTTAAGTGGTCAGTAATATCTGTGCTGGCCACTTCTTTTTGATCATCGATTTTAATGTAAAGAATGTTTACAGCGATTACGACCACTCACTTCAAACTTCCCCAATCCGTCACTCTATAACCTAGATTTACTTGAGCCCGTGATACGTATGCCTTACCAGATCCGGAAACATCGAAAATTAATCTTCCTTTAGTAGTTCCGGCTGGAATCTTAATATTGACTGTGCCGGCGGATTGCCAAGCGCCGTTATTGACGATATAGACAACATTCGACTTGCCAGCAGAACTACCATCGCTTTTTAGGAACTCGACATAAGTAGTGGCGTAAATTGAATTATCAGTCGCGTTTAACTTAGCCATGAGACAACTTGAGATGGAGGAGGCACCGTTGAGGTTAAATTCATTGCTTCTGAGAGTGCCTTGCTCTACCTCAAGTACTGGACTGTCATTATATTTTTCGCTGGAAGCAGTTCCGCCGGTCATCGTAGTTACTAAATTATGCTGACCATTTTGCATCCAGTAAATATTCTGGTCTACTGCTTCCATATTCTTATCCGTCTCTTTCTTATCATTCACGACTTGCGTTAATGACTTGGATTGCTGATCCATGCTATTTGCTAATCCACTAATCCGAAGTCGTTGTTCTTCAAGAGCTTCCTGCAGACGTTTAGCTTTCTGGTTTTGATAATCTAAAATAGTCGTTTTTGAATTATTTAACGTAATCTGATTATCTTGTCCCTTAGCTTCCGGATAAATCGTATAGCCAACGGTCTTATAACTACCTGAATATTTATCACGCGCAAGCACCCTTAGAATTTCACCGGCAACAGGTACAAATGAATTCCCCTGAAGCGTGACTTCAATATTTAAATCTGGATCAGGTTTAAGAGTAGTTAAGGCATATTTACGCATTGCATCTGCATCTTGAAATCTTTCATCAACAAGATCAGGCCCAGGATGTTCTCCCCATTCGTCAATTGACTTTTGATCAACTACCATAAACGGTTGGAAGTAATACTCTTCTTGTGATTCTGTAGTTGTATCATTCCCGACAGTATCATTAGTTTCTTTACCACCGATACCATCACGTATAACTTGTAAGGGATCAAGCCAGGTTCCATCATTTGACCAGGCACTTTTCAATGCAGTCATTAAATTCTTTTGCTTAGTAATTCCGATATGAAGATGGCTAGTATCACGGTGGCCAATGACATCCCCCGTTTTAACTTCTTGCCCAACTTGAACAGTAATATCTCCTCGATTCAAAAATGCTTCCTGGTAGCAAATTAAATAATCATTCGACACAATAGTTATATAGTTTTCCAGTCCAGCAATGTATCCAATATCCTGGACTTTTCCACCATGAATCGCATGAACATCGCGTCCAGGATGATCGACAGAACCAAAATCAAGGCCATCGTGAAAACCATTAGTTCGCCCTACTCCATCTTGAGGGTGTGTTCCAAAAGTTTGCCCCAATGAAAAATGACCTTCTCCAACATCTGGAAAAGGCCATCCCCACGGATTAGGTGGTGAAATGATCAATTTATCTTTCGTGATTGGGGCACCATGAGGACTCCAACCAGTAACACCATTAATTTGTCCTAGCGCATTAGGAATATTGAAGAACGTAACTAACGTATCAAAGCCACATTTAACATTAGTATACGGTTCTCGACAATAATAATTAAAAGTTCGTTGTTTAAATTGAAGTAACCCAAGTGCCGGACCAGAGCCATCACCATCTGGATCAGCTCCAGGCTGTTGAGCATCTTCCCGACCGCCCGATTCCAAACGAATTTGTGCCCGTAAAACATTAAGCTGCTGATCATTTGGCTTTATTCCATAAAGGCTAGCAGCATACTGAATAACTGGTGTCCAATCACCATTAACTGGCTCAGTTGGCCCATTAGCATTAGTTCCACCTGTTCCGGTATAAACAGTGTGCTGAACCTCATGCTTACCACCAACACAACGAATCATGTTAATAATTGATTGACTGTCCCGAGTAGTTTTAACTGACTTTGCATCCCTCGGAAAATCAATCACTCGACCATTATCCTTATAGAACTCATCTTCTGAATACACCCGTATCTTCTTGTTGTCTGGATATATAACTGCACTTGGCCATAACTCAGTAATCTTACTAAGCATCTCTTTACCACTGCCACTATCAAACTTAGGAGTTGATTGTTTATCAAAATTACCATGAACTTCATAGCTAAAGCCTAGCTTATTGCCATCAATCCATGCCTTTAGTAAGTCCTCAACTCCATAAGACTGATCCTTACTAGCATTACTATCCTGATTGTTATTCAAGGTAAGGTCACTTCGTTTATAAATTCGACTAATCTCATTATAGACATGCCAGGCAGTGATATTTTTCGTGTTCGTATCAAAGTTTTCAACACAATTTTTTACGATATATTCCTGTCCCTCAAGCACAATCGAACTTTCAACATCTAGCGGATCATACAATGCTGAATCATAGTCAAATACTGAGAAAGTCAATTGAAAGGTCGAATTCTTAGACCATTCGCTTTGCATTGTTGGCCAGAGAATAATGTCTCCAATCGGCTCCTTAGTTGTCTCTTTATGAGGTGTCATCAATTAGTCGTTAAGACGATATTTTATTTTGAAATCAAATAATTCTTTTAGGACGTTTTCGACTTGCTTGATGTAGTCGTTGATTTGCTCTTTCGTTAGTTTAATGCCGACATCAATCCAAGCAGTGAAGTCATAAGGAATAATCCGCCCTTTATCTACCTTTCTGAATGGCGATTGATTAAGCAGACTTGCGAGCTTATTAAAGGCCTGGTTCAAATCACGGATATTTTTTATCAAGTCAAGTCGAGTTCTGCGATTGAAATCAGGATCAATTGAGCTGTGATTGTAATGCAATGAATTACGAATCGCTAACCGGTCATTGATGAGCTGGCAGAAAGAATTATAGTGATTGGCCGTCTGCTCAAAATCGAAATTAAGCACGTCAATCAATGCTTGTGGCGATGTTTCTTCAATATATTTGAGATTATTAGTTTCTCCCATTTAGTTAAATAATTTACTGAGATAATCTATGATTTTCGGTGCAAAAATCCGATGACCATTGGTATTAGGATGCGTACTATCAGTGTCACTTGTACCATGATAATACTTTGCTACAAAGCTAGGATCCCACGGCCGTAATCCCGATTGATGATACAAATCAAGGAATGGCAATGAGTAGTAATCTGAAAACTTCTTCATTGTAGCCACATACTGTTCCCCAATCTCACTAGCTTTCATATTGAGTTTATCCCAGTTATTTTCATTTTGAGGATTGAATGCACCCCAAGGCCCGGGAGCGATGATGCCAACTGCTGCATCATCTTTAATTGACCAGATGTGGTCTAGTGTAGCTTTCATACCACCCCAGAGAGTTAATTTATCTGTATCGCGAACATCACCGAATTTAAAGCCATCAACGAATACATCATTAAAACTTCCAAGGATTGTATAAGCATCACCATCAGCAGGAATTTGTCGATTATAGAATTGATCTCCATAGTTACCATTTTGAGCGACATAGCCAGTACCACCAACACCAGCGTTAACCATAGTTACACCTAGCCGATCTGCCACATAATTAGTGTAATTAGCTACTGTATTCCCTAAAGTGTTGGCAGCCGTCCAACTATCACCAATGGCAACCCATTTCTTACCAGCAATTGGTGATTTATCGTGCCATTCGATTACTTTTTCTAAGGCAACCTCAGGGCCATCTTTGTGCTGGTTAACTTTCAGGAAAGCACCATTATAAGGAACGGTAAAAGTTTGATCATAGAATTGCGCATCTAAATTATTATTAGGAAAACTTTCAATCAATCGACCTGCATAATCATAGATATTATATAGATTAGCTTCGAAGTAGGAGTTACCCTTAATTCGATAGGTTTCAAACGGTTTAATAGAAATTTGATTGTACCCGACTACCTTCGTTGTTCCATCAGTATCGTATTGGTAATAACCGTATTGATACTGCCAATAACCATCATTATTACATTTAGTCAATTTTACCGGCTGACATTTTGCCTGCTTACCATTAACAACAGATGAAACAAAATCTGTTGTGGCATCTTGAACTCGATCAAAATTCTTTACTTTGTAAAGATGGCGTTCATTACCATTCCCCTTTTTAGTGTTGATATACATAGTTATAGCGCCTTGCGGAATAGCAAATATAAACGCTTGCTTTGAATCAAGTTCTTTATCCGTTAAAGACTGTGGAAAGTATCCAACGATATTTTCCTTAGTGTCCCATAAAATAACTGTTCGAGCATCAAAGTATGTCGTTCCATTGACTAAATAAACCTCTCCTGGTGTTACCGGAATAGCATCAGAATAATAAGTATCATCATTGTCAACATTATGTCCTGTCTGAATTGAAACGTAGCCACTCCATTGCCCAGTAATCGGTACTTCTTCAACAGTTGGGACTAATGAATCTTGAAGGACTTGACTTAACTTATTAACATTAACACTTTTATCTAAAAGACCAGCACCAACAAAGGGGCCACAATCCTTCCATGTATGATCAATATACATATACTTATGATCATTTTCAGCAACTATAAACAATCCAGCCTTCCCATTAGGATATGTTTGTTGTAGTGCGGATAACGTATCAAAAGCTTCTGGATTAATAGCTACTTGTGCTAAGGTGGTTGTAATATCACGCTGAGTATTCGCCAGTTCGGTTTTCGTTGCAATATCATTTGCCTTAATTTTTGCTTCAATATCACCGGCAGTAGCTGCAAGACTATTTAGGTGATTTGTAGCTTGAATTAAGGCATTTTCAGCTGCCGTTACTTCCAAGCCATACGTTTTTCGCATTTCCTGAGAAAACTGGTCATTAGCATTCTTTGCCTTTGCTAATTCCAGTTGCAATTCTGAATCATAATGATCCGCAACTAGTCCCATTAATGGTGTGCCATCAAGGACTTGGAACCAGATGTCAACGGATGTTTCGCGGACGCCGGCGTCATTGGCTAGGATTAAATGACCGTAGCAGAAACCGGATTGGGGAAATACTTCGGCTGGGAAAGCTAAGGTTAATTGATTATAGCCAGTGACATTATTGGTACTACCGACCCAGTGAACGCCCTTAGCACCAGCGGCCATGACTGCTACGCCATTACGTAAAGCACCATTGCCGACTTCGGCTTCTAGTTCCGGATGTATTCCCTTAAGATCTTTGGCCACACCACCTTCAGTAATAAATAATTGAAAGGGAGTCATCTTGTCCCCTACTCGAGCATTAAAACTATCGGATAGGTCAACAGTGGTCCCGATTGGTTTTAAGACATCTAAAGTTACGACCTGTGTTTGCATTTAATATTCTAATGCTGATTCATCAATATTCTTGCTTTTATCTATCAAACTTTTTACATCGTATATTTCAACGTTTTTAGATTCTTTATTCGTAAAAATAAGTGGTTTTGCATACATCATTATTCCGTACTTTCGTTTTATCAAAACAAAACGTTGATTATGTAATGATAATATATAAACGTATGTATTACCACTTGTAGAATCTTTTAACAAAAGAATTCTGCGAAAATCACTTGTAATTTTATTATTAGAGGTATTAGCATAGGCTGTATCTAATGATGCTGGAATTCTAAATGGATTTTCTTCTCTAAATCTTTCATTATTTTTAAGCATACTAATAATAACAGTATCTTGATTTTTAAGAATTTTAGGATTATACACTGCCTCCTTTTTAAATGGTCGGATTTTATTTAATGTTGTAAATAGACAATCAAGTTTAGGAATTATAAAAGTAAATGTATTATAAACACCGGTTTTATTATAGAAAGAGATAATTTTGGTTTCATAATGTATAGGATTGCCTATATAATTTGTAATCTTTAATCCTACTTTTCCTGACTTCCAAGCTACAAGTTGAACATCTATTGCTGGTAATTTTTGTTCATGATTCTTGAAACGATATATCTCTTCAACTACTTTTTCTCCCCATTTCATCTTTTCCATCTATTTAAAGCTATTAATCATGGCTGGCAATAATCTTAGTTGTTCATCTACATAATTATTAACAGAAGCTAAGAATTTTCTATTTTTCTCTTTTAACTTTATTTGCTCTAAGTACGCTTTTTCTTTATCATCATCAATGGCCAAAATTGTTTTTGCAATTTTTAAAAGTTCATCAGCATTAGAGAACACTTCATCTTTAAACTTATTATTAGTTGTTACTGATAGTGAGAAATCAATCATCGCTATATCCTCTTGAATATTCCTTGCCAATACTTTTATTCGTTGATTATACTTTTTTGGATCCCCAACAATTTTCATTAATTCAACAGGGTCACTTGGTCGATATGTATATTCATGTATATCATTTGCTAACCTCACCGTATACTTTTTTAACTCACTAAGATTCTCAATTTCATTCTCATACACTAATTCGGAAACGGTTTTCATTCTGGCTATTTTTGTTTCAGTAGCTCTCGCCTTAGAACTACTAATTAGTGTGAAAATACCCGTTAATAAAGAAGCCGTAACCCCACTTATGAGTGCTATAAGCACTGTAACCAAAATTGATGAATTAGAATCTGATTGGTTAGCTAACAATAACATTCATTTGTTTTGTTCCTCCAAATTTGTAATTCGACGTTCATGATCTCTTAATTGTTCATCGTGGCGAATAAAGTGCTTATCGCCATTTTCAAATCTCTTATTGGCATGTTTGTGCCATTCGTTCCAGTCTTCAATGTTCTTATTAAGTTTTTGAAGATTCTGATTGATTGGATTAAGGACTTTATCAATTAGATTACCAATTAATTTATGCGCCCCGCCAAATACTGCGGTTCCAATTACTAGAATAGATCCCCATTCGGCCCAACTAAGACTCAGGAAGGAATGGATTGTAAAGATGTGCATTTATTTTTCCCCTTTCATTGGATCAATTGCTGGTGCTTGGCCGGCTGGAATAGTAGCAGGTTTAGTTGGTTGTTCTTGTTGTGATGTCGGATCAACGGTTGGTGTCAATGAGGACTTTTCATAAGCTGATTGAACAAGGGTCTCGATGGCATTAAGGTCGATATTCTTGATACCTTGTTGTTTGAGTGCCTGTTGGACAATATCGGTTGCTTGTCGGAACTTCTCGTGACCGGCCATGTCTTTGCCGACTAAAGAAGCAACCGCGTTATCTGCAAGTTGAGCTGCACAAGACCAAGCGGCGCGGGAGGTTTCGGTTTTAGCATGGATAACCTTGGCATGAATAAAGTTTTGCATTAGTTTCAGGGCAATAAAAAAGGCTACCGAAGCGGTAACCGTAATTAAATATGATGGGATTTCGCTAATAACGTTCATTTAAATTTGGATTGTCTGACCAACATAAATTACGTTAGGATTTGCAATCCTGTTCTTCTGCGCGAGTGCTTGCCAGGTCTTGCCAAACTTAGCTGCAATTCCGCTTAAGGTGTCCCCTGCTTGGACAGTGTAAGCATTGGATTGTCCGTTACCGGCTAAGTAGAGTTTTTGACCAACATAAATTACATTCGGGTTAGCAATGTGATTACGGCTTACGAGGTCTGAAACAGTGGTACCGAATTTGGTGGCGATTCCGGATAACGTATCGCCCGATTGAACAAAGTAAGTATTTTCTTTTGATGCTTTTCCGGTGACTTTGAGGACTTGACCAACATTGATCATGTTTGGATTTCCAATACCATTGATTGCTGCGAGGTTCTGGTAAGTGGTTCCGTATTTTTCTGCAATCCCACTCAACGTATCACCTGGTTGGACAATGTAGGTTCCGCTTGCTGGATGGCCGACGTGTTGCACCGGCTTAGGTTCTGGAATAACAACTTGCGGAACATTGCCTGATACTGAATCAGTCGTAAATGCTCCATCAAAGTCATAACTGGTATCAATTCCCATGATGTTATGATCGGAATATTGCCAAGCACTTGCATTATCAATCCCTAGTTCAGTCACACCATAGCCGGCAATCCAAATCTTCCGGGAATCAAAGCCATGTGAATTAAGAATGCCACCAGTGAAGAAGGACTTCATGGAGTAAATCCCGGTATTCTTGTAACCGAGCGCTTCTACTTCTTGGAGGAAGGCTAAGGATGCTGATTGATAATCTGCTGCCGAATGAACTTCCGCATCATCAATCATCAGAGTATCGTCGTACATACCGAACTGCTTAGCGATCTTAACGAAGAACCGCGCTTCATTTTGTGCATCGGCCACTGATGTATAACGAGCAAAGTGGTAACATGAAACGCGCAAGCCAACCGCTAAGGCATTACGAATTTGAGCGGCCGCACGTGGGTTAACATAAGCCGAACCATCTTCAGACCCTTCCGTTAACTTAACAACGACCCCTAGTGCTCCCTGAGCTTTCGCAGCTTGGAAAAAGGCAACAGTATCTGGTTGGTAACTTGAAACATCGATAAATTGATTACGCATTTATTCATCCTTTGTTTCATTTAGAAATTCTTTAAATTCTTCAGGTTGGAAACCTTCAATATCTTTTGAAACAGTTTGTAAATCGTCCTTTTCACTATCACTAAGAATAATGAAACCATTATTAAGCTTTTTTGATATTATCCAACCATGGTTACCATCTGGTATTCCAGCAACGGTAAATAATGGTTTACTAGTTTGATAGCCATGATTCACTTCAAAGTAATACTTACTTGGCACAAATTCATCATCTAAATTAAATAAATTCAAACTAGTAGTAAATGTACGCAATAATTCCTTTCTGAACTTCGCGTCCCTGCTACTTTTTCTGCTATTTTGTGTTTGATTTATAGTTAAACTTGCCTTACCACTTGAAAGTTTTAAAAATTGCCCAGTCTTTCTTGCGTTCTTTTCAAGATCATATGAAAAAGGTAAAAGTTTTCTATCACATGCACGCATCATGCAAAATTCAACTGCAGTATTTTTAAGTTCTGGAATTATTCGTTCTCCTCGTCCTTCAAAAAACCACTCAGGTGCAGATTTATAAAAATCCATAACCTTCTTATATCCTGATGCTATACACTGATTAGTTATCAGTTGTGTTTCTTTATCGAAAACTTTTTCTAATTCATCTTTCGCAACTGCTTTTGCAACTAAAAGGGAATTATTATTATCCATCTACCTAACTATTTTAAGATTTATATTATTTTTATTGCTATTTTCTGACAAATAAAAATACTTTGAGAGTTCATCTTGATAAATTCCAGATTCTTCCGATAGCTCTGCTAAGAACCTTTCTTTATCTTTCACCAAAAATTTAATTGCACTTTTTATATAAGAAGGATACTCAATACCAATAGTATGATCATATGGTTCTTCTTTTCTCCAGCCATTACGTGATATAGTTTGCCTTAAGAAAAGGGCTTGCCGGTCTGTAATTATTCCGATTTCATGTCCACGATAGATAAGAGCTTGTAGAGAAACTAACCAGTGAAGTTTTAAACCTTTCAAGAAATTCATATTAGTTTGTGCCATATCCAACGCCAAACCTTTTTCAGGCATTAATAATGCACTTGCAAAGTGCTGTGCTTCTTGTTCTATACGTTTATGCTTTGAATTATTACTAATGTCATTGTGACTATATCCAGAATGCAGAAGAATATGTCCTAATTCGTGAGCTAAATTAAATCTAATTCTAACGCTTGAAGTTCTTCTACTATTAATTGATATGAAATACTGGCTTCCAATTTTTTCAGTCAAGGCATCTATTTTATCATTTTCAAAATCAATAAAATTAACTCTAATTCCCATTCTTTCAATAAGTAAAGTCATATTACTTATTGGCCCCATTCCTAAAGAAAATTGTGTCCTTACTTGCGATGCAATGCTATCAATTTGCTCAAAATCTATACATCTAAAAGTACTATTTTTTAGAGCATATCTAGGTAATTGAAATGATCTAAGATTAAATTTATTACTTATTAAAGAATCACAGTAAGCAATCATTATACTTTTATTTTTTGCTTGCTCAGAATCCCGTTTCGGCACTGCAATTTGTTCACGAAAGAAAGTTGTTTCAGTTGGATAGGGAATCGAAATATCATTCAGAAAAAAAGTATGTCTAACATTAAATATTTTTCCCAAAGCAACAATAGTACTAAATTCCGGTTTGCTTTGTCCCTTTTCTATCATCGAAATAAAAGAAGCTGACTTATTAATTTTTTCTCCAACTTCCTTCATTGTTAATCCATTTGATTTTCTTAAAAGTTTTAGTTTACCTCCATTAAATTCTCCTTGATGCAAAACTATTATACTCATTTAAAGGTTAGGATCCATCTTAAATGACATCTTTGAAAGCTCACAGCCTTCAGTTAATAATTCAAAGAAGAGGGCCTTTGTCCGTTCATTATAATGGGTAGCTATTTCATGATTTTGCCCAGTTAGATAATCAGTTAATGCCTGCCTTTCAAGACTAGCTGCTTCTTTATCAACCTGCGCAATTTTACGGCGTGCCCATTCATTTAGCTCCTTTTGGTAGTCTTCATCTTTTTCCATAAATTCTTGATAATGACTTTCAACAACCTCTGCTAAGGCTTCATTTAACCAGAATGCAGACTCTAAGTTCATTTTTTCCGGTACGTTTCGATACGATTCATCAGTATCGTCAGCATTAGCAAAAAATGGAACATAAGGGTTAAAGGCTGGGACCCCTAATTCAATCCAATGAATACTTGTTTTATATTTATTCAGATTGCGCACTTGTAAAATATGTGATTGGGCCGTCCGTGATAAAGAGATAGCTCGGTAAGTCTTACGTTCAGGAGCATCCCCCATTGGATCGTAAGGTGTCTCATTAAAATGCGATTTTAGAACATATTGGATGTCTTCATTAGCAATCTTAAATTCAGCCTTACGAATAAATGGCATTTCAGAATCTTCGGGACGTTGGCCTAATGAAGCATTAGGACTAAGGTAACGTTGAGCAAACCAGGTCCGCGGTGTGTTGTAATGACGGTCTTTTTGTGTACTGGTACCAAAAATATGACGGAAATCCCACCGGTCATGGTCAGGGTTTAATTGGTGTTCTTCAACAAATTCTTGAATTCCATCAGCCCACATATGATTATCAGGATCGTCAAAATCGATATCTTCAATTGCTACCTGGTTAGGAGTAACAGCATAACAATCATCAGGAATACGAACTGCAACCCATTGGTGACCAGTTACTACTTCCATATACCAAATATCATCTGCATCTGCAAATTGCATTCCATTTCCCTCAGCAGAGCCCAATTCAGCAATTAATTTTCCAGTATATTCAACTCCTTCACGGGCAGAATGAATATACGGTAATACTAAAGTACAAAGTGAGTCTTCTGCCAGGCCATTTTTTACGTATGGATCATATGCTAACACCCGATCATTTGCATAAACACTCTCAGTAAAGGAAGCTGCTACATTTGCTTCATTAATTCCATCTTCTTCATTAGGTCCGGCTGTTTGATCAAGGGTAGGTGTAGAAGTATAACGAATTCCCTCTTCCGGCAAAGCTACAGTTACTTTATTGTAAGGTGATACGTAGGTTTCGTGGCGTCCTTTTACTGCCGGTTTTACTAAAAATCGCTTGGGTTCAATTGCTTTTACGCGATCTTCATTACGAGCAATATAATTAGCACCGTCGAGAGAAGCCTTTTTACCGACCATAATTGATGTACAAGCATCTTTATTTTGCATTTAAGGAACATCAATACCAAGTTCAGTTCCTATTTCTTTCATTTCTTGATAGGTCTTTTCATCAATCGTGACACCTTTTTCTTTATTTTCTGCTAATAAACGGTACTCACGATCACCGGGTACCCAAATTTCTTTACCAGGAATATGTTCAAGCTGACGAATTCGATCTAGCATTGATGTGGCATCTTTCTTCAATACCTCTGGATCACCAAAGAATGCTGGATTAAGAACCATTACAAATTGACTAAAATCATGTTTACCACTAACAGTATCGGCAGAGATAGAGCCTTGAGCTAAAATACCCGTCAATAATTCAATTACGATAGAATTTCCCATCCCCTTATAATTAGAATTTTCCTCATCATTTCCGCCAAGAGTGAGAACTCCTCCACCTTTTTGTTCCCCTTCAGTAAAGGCCGCGGTGGCAAGAATATCTTCTGCCTCTTGCGCATCAGTTACTACCTGCCGATCTTTATCAACTGCCCATTCGCCTGGCAACGGTTCGCCTTTTTTAGCATGAACTTGAATTTTTCCACCTGAAACAACACAAGTGGCACCATCAAACATAAATGGATGTGGAGAAGCAGGAAAGCCAAACGCAAAAGCATTAGACCCAAGAAAAGCCTGAGTAGCATTAGTTGGGACTACCAGGGGACGAGTGTTAGTAAGGGCAACTCCTACCAATCCAGCTTCTAACGCTAATCTTGTATAGTAACCAGCGGTGCCGAAGTGATTCGAATTGCGAATAACAGCAATTGCCACCCCTGTTTTCTTAGCCTTTTCAATTATTTTTTGAGTCGCTAAAACCGTTGCGAGCTGTCCCATATTTTGATTAGCGTCAACAAGGACGGATCCTGGTAACTCACGAATAATTTTGACCTTATTTTGTGGAATAATCGTTCCCTCTTTAATCATCCGACGATACCATGCTAATCGTTGAATCCCATGAGATGAGATCCCGCGTAAATCCGCATCAACTAGAGTGTCTGCTAATAATTGACTGTCATCTTGGTTAAATCCCAATTTTGTAAAAACTTCTACTAGATAATGCCGTTCATCGGTTGCTTGAATTCTCATCTATTTTTGATCATTTTTTAAGTCACGTGCAAAATCATCAAGAAAGTCTTCTATTAATTTATCCTTATAACCCTTTTTTCTAAGTTCACTCGCTAAAATTGCCGAAGTAAGCCCCTTTCGAATTGCTAACTTATGATCACCTGCGAGCCAAAACATTACTAATTCTCGATCTTCCATTTAGTTGTTACCTTGTAACTTTGCCATACCGTTCTTAGCAACTTCTTCCAATTGCTTAGCAGAGTCGGCCATAGCCTTCTTTTCACGGTCGTTAAGTGGAACTTCAATAACCTTTGCAACACCAGAAGCATTAACAACAGCTGGAGTACCGATGTAAAGGTCGTTAAGTCCGTATTCACCGTTCATTGGGGCACCGATAGGGAGAACAGAATTTTCATCACGAAGAATAGCCTTTGAAATCCGCATTAAAGCAGTGGCAACACCATAGAAGGTAGCACCTTTGCGGTTAATGATTTCGTATGCCTTGTTACGAACATCATCTTCAATCTTAAGTAATTCATCTTCTGAAATGCCTTCATCCTTAGCGATGTCAAGTAATGGCTTGCCACCAACAGTAGCACTTGAGTAAGCAGCAAATTCGGAATCACCATGTTCACCCATAATGTTAGCAATAACATCACGAGGGTCAACATGAAGCTTCTTACCAAGAGCAACCCGAAGACGTGCGGAATCAAGTGAAGTACCTGAACCAACAACCTTGTTCTTAGGGAAGCCAGAAAGCTTTTGAACAGCATAGGTAAGGATGTCAACTGGGTTAGCTGCAACTAAGAAGATTCCGTCAAAACCAGACTTAACGATTGGTTCTACAACGGACTTAATGATCTTCAAGTTCTTATCAACTAATTGAAGACGAGTTTCACCAGGCTTTTGTGGAGCACCAGCAGTAATAACAACTAAATCAGCGTCTTTGCAAGTGTCGTAATCTGCTGAGTAGATGTTCTTAGGAGCGGTGAAGGCAGTAGCGTCTTCAAGGTCCATTGCGTCCCCTTCAGTCCGTTCCTTAATAATATCAACGATAGCAAATTCTTCAGCAATTCCTTGTTGTGCCATTGCGAAGGCGTAACTTGAACCGACAGCACCGTCACCAACAAGAACAACTTTTTGATGATTCTTAGACATTTAGTTAGTGAATAATCCTGCTCCTAAGATAATGACTGCTAAAAGGATCGCTGGCCAAAGTAAAACATGAATTAATGTTCCAATTAATAGAATAAGAAGGATTAGGCCAATGAACTTAACCGTTAAAACCCCAATCTTCCATAGCAACCAGCAGATAAGAATAGCAATTAAGAGACTCACCTAATCATTTTCATTATCAACTTTACTAATATGTGGTCGTTCTTGTTCGCGTTTCTTTTCTTTTTCTAAATGATGACTTAAGTAATCGATTAAGTCGGACTCAGTCAAGAAAATACGGGGATGATGTTGGTGATGCAACCGAACATCAATCTCGTTAATTTTTAATCGTCCGGTCCAAGTATGGGAATAACGAACAATTACCCGATTATTTAGTCTGTGTTTACCAAAGCGGAACACATATACGTGTTGGGGTGTCATCATTGGCCGAATGTACTCTTTTTTATACATTAAATCATTGTCGCGCATAAACTGCTTAGTTCGATTCAGAATGGTAACCACTTATTTCACCTCGATTGGCTTGTGGGTAATCATTCCGTACCAGTCCTTCATCTGCTGTTCATCGTCAATTATAAATCCTTGCTCTTGCAACTTTTGACGAATCAACGGAGCCTTATCATCGATAATTCCAGAAACAAGGAATTTGCCACCTGGCTTAAGATTTTCATATGCTTGAGGAATAAGAGGCACGATGATTTCCGCAAGAATATTAGCAACAATCAAATCTGCCTGGGTATGGATCCCATCTAATAGGCTATTTACGCCAACCTTAATATCTTTAGCGACCGGGTTTAGTGCAAGATTCTTTTTTGCTGAGCTGACAGCTACTTCATCAATATCATAAGCATCAACTTTTCCTGCCCCTAAGTGCTTGGCGGCAATACTTAAAACACCAGAGCCTGTCCCGACATCGATTACATATTCATTACCAACAATTGTTTTTTCAAGGGCCTCTAGCATTAAACGAGTAGTTGGATGAGTTCCGGTACCAAAAGCCATTCCTGGATCAAGAAAGATTAATTTTTCTTGAGGATCTGCTGGCTCATATTCTTCCCATTGCGGAACAATCGTTAACTGATCCGTTACTCTTAATGGGTGATAATATTTTTGCCAAACCGTTGCCCATTGTTGATTATCGACAGTCGCTGCTGAGACATCATTTTCTCCTGGATTCAGGCCATAATCCCTTAATTTTGCTACTCGTTGATGGATAGTTGGCAATAGTTCAGGAACAAATACGTTTTGTGGGAAATATCCAGATACTGCTGCGCCATTTTTTCGGTGCGGAATTGATGATGGATCAATAAATTCACCGTGGTCCCCATACTTTCCCTCATGTAAGTTTGCAAAATCAGCGGCATCTTCAATTTGAACGCCTTGTGCTCCCATATCCGTCAAAATATAGCTAACTGCTTCAACAGCCTCACTAGAAGTTATTACCTTTATTGCTATCCAATCCATTTATGACAATTCCATTGCATATGAGATAGCCGCCATGAAATATAAAGGTGCTGTTTCAGTTCGTAGAATTCGTGGTCCTAAACCTGATGCTACCACGCCAGCTTCATTCATTTTAGCAATTTCATTTTCCGTTAATCCACCTTCTGGACCAAAAATGGCAAGGAGCGAGTCTCCCGGGTTAAGGGCATTAAATTGTTGCGCTAAAGCACTTGTTTCACCCTGTTTAGCTGATTCTTCCCAAGCAACTATCCGTTTGGTAGCGGGATAATCGGCTAACAATTGATCAAGATTTGCACTGTATTCAACCTGCGGAATTTTATTTCGATGGGATTGTTCTGCTGCTGATTCAGCTATTTTTTGCAGACGTTCGATCTTTCGTTTCTGCTTATTTCCCTGCCAATGACTAATGGAGCGAGCAGCATCGAAGAAAACAATTTTGTCTGCCCCCAATTCAGTTGCCTTTTGAACAATTAATTCTGGTTTCTCTTTAGTCTTTGGAATTCCGCAGGCAAGCGTTACCGAAACTGGCAATTCACTATCAGCATCTAACTTCTGATTGATTTTTAATGTCGCCGTTGGTTCTGTAGTACTAAGAGTCGCAAGGTAAACACAGTGGTCGGCTAATACAAGCTCAACACTTGTTCCAACCTCTGCGCGCATTACCTTTAACAAGTGGTGGGCTGCTTCAGATGGCAATGTTACTTCATCAGCTAGAGTTACATTAACAAAATAGCGTTGCATTTACTTTTGTTGACGCATTGCCCAGGATAAGTACGCAAGCGCTAAGTAAGCAAGGGCAAAATAATAAGTATATCGGGGCATAAAGAAATACGCAGTTATCAAGTAAAGGATTGGAAAAATGAATAACTCGCCCCATTTTCGCTGGTGCTTATAAATCCAATAACCGGACCAAATACTAAAAATACCATTAATAAGGATTAAGACAATCTCTACCATTACCACTCGCGTAACAAATGGAAGCTTATCAACAACGAGCGTCAATACAATCCCAATTAAAACACTAGCTAGCCATAATGGTTTGTCTAAATGTTCCCATGCTTTTTTCATAAAATTCATCTATCGAATAATTCTTTTGACAACGTAAACATCTGGAATGTTTTTTAAACCATCCATGATTAATTGCAACTGTCGTAAATTACGTACTCCGATAATCAAACTAATTGTTACCATCTTGTTATGGTCAACTTTTCCGTTAACTGAATTTAAGAAGCGAGTACTGTTATTTACTGAACGTAAAACATCATTTAATAAGCCATTTCGATTGTATCCCTGAACTTCCAAGTCAGCATTGTAGTTTGTTTTGTCGCCATTAGGATTTGCCCAATATACACTAACAATTCGTTCGCCATTCTTACGGGCAGCTCTAATATTCGGACAATCATCCCGGTGAACCGATACTCCCCGTCCCTTTGTAATGTAGCCAGTAATAGCATCTCCTGGGATTGGACTACAGCAATGACTTAAACGAACAAGAAGATTGTCAACTCCTTCAACAATTACGCCCTCGCTCGATGCCTTAGCCTGTTTTTGCTTTTCACGTTCATTTGGCTTCTCAAGAGTCTGGTGATCTTCTAGTACAGCTTTTTCTGCTGCTTGTTGGCGGTCGCTTTCAACTTGCTGACGGATATCAGCAGTAAAACGATTTCTAATACCAACGGGAGCCAAGTCACCAAATCCTAGGGCCGCAAACATATCATCACTACTATTGTAATGAGTCTCTTGAGCAACTTCCTCACATTTTTCATCAGTCATTAATTCTGCTGGCGAATATCCTGCTTCACGGAGTTCGTTTTCAAGAAGTTGTTTTCCTTCTTCAATGTTCTTTTCTCGATCATGTGCACGGAAGAATTGGCGAATCTTATTACGAGCTCGCCGCGTTGAAACCAAATCAAACCAATCACGACTCGGACCAGCTGATGATGATGAAGTCAAAATATCAACAATATCACCATTTTTGATCTCATAATCAAGGGGTACAATCCGTCCATTTACTTTAGCTCCAGTTGTATGATTACCAACTTCAGTATGAATTTGGTAAGCCATATCAAGTGGTCCAGATCCCTTAGGCATTTCAATTACGTCACCTTTAGGGGTGAATGCATAGACCTTATCAGTAAATATATCGCTCTGAATCCCCTGCATAAATTCATCTGTGCCTTGACTTTCACTTCGTAATTCAAGGATTTCTTTGACGACATTTAGCTTTTGGCTATCCTGAGTTTGTTGGATTCCATTAGTCTTTCCTTCTTTATATGCCCAGTGAGCAGCAACCCCATATTCAGCAATTTCATGCATCTTGTGAGTTCGAATCTGTACTTCTAATGGCCGTCCTTCTGGTCCAATAATTGTTGTATGCAAGGATTGGTACCCGTTAGTCTTAGGCATTGCAATATAATCCTTAAACCGTCCAGGCATTGGTTTCCAATTAGTATGGATCGCTCCAAGAGCAGCATAGCAGTCCCGGATTGAGTCAACGACAATTCGAACTGCAAGAAGATCATAGATTTGGCTAAATTGCTTATGCTGAGTAACCATTTTACGGTAGACAGAATAAATATGTTTAGGCCGGCCATAAATTTCAACATTCGGTCCTAAGTCCAAATCTGCAATCGCCTTTTTTATCAACTTAATTGACTCATCAATATAGTCAACCCGCTGATCGCGCCGTGAATTCATTAAATGGACAATCCGGTAATATTGTTGCGGATTTAAGTACCGTAATGATAGATCTTCTAGTTCCCACTTAATAGTACTGATACCCAAGCGATCCGCAATTGGAGCATAAATTTCAAGGGTTTCATTTGAGATGCGGCGCTGCTTATCAGGACGCAAATGCTTAAGAGTGCGCATATTATGAAGACGGTCCGCAAGCTTGACAATCATTACCCGAATATCCTTTGACATTGCAAGTAATAATTTACGATGAGTAGCAGCCATTTGTTCTTTATTTGATTTGTAACGAATCTTACCAAGCTTTGTATCACCATCAACGATCATTGCAATAGTTGGTCCAAAGAGTTCTTTAATATCATCTAAGGTTGCGCCAGTATCTTCTACAATATCATGTAAATATCCTGCACAAACTGTTTCGGGATCCATATGAAGATTAGCAAGGATCCCCGCAACTTGGATAGGATGAATAATATACGGTTCCCCAGATTTACGTCGTTGATCATGGTGAGCTACCTCGGCAAAATGATATGCCTTTTCAACTAAAGCAAAGTGTTCTTCATTCATATAAGAACTAACTATCTTTTGAACATCTTCATGTGTCAATTCCTTTTCTTTTGACATTTAGCGTTCATAAATAATTGTCGTGGGACCATCATTTTCCAGATCAATTTTCATCATGGCTCCAAAATGTCCGGTTTCAACAGGAATACCAGTAGCAGCTAGTTTTTGATTAAAAAGATCATATAACGGTTCAGCAATCTCAGGACGAGCAGCCTGTGAAAATCCAGGACGATTTCCATGCTTAGTGTCAGCATAAAGGGTAAATTGGGAGACTGATAAAATTGCACCATTAACATCCCGTAGCCCCTTATTCATCTTACCGTTTTCATCCTCAAAAACACGAAGATTAGTAATTTTATGTACTAAGTAGTCTAATTTTTCTTCGGTATCATCTGGAGCAAAACCGACTAAGAGAAAATAGCCAAGGCCAATTTTACCAACAACTTCATCATCAATTGAAACTGCTGCATGATTTACTTTTTGTAAAACGACTCGCACGAAGTCACTTGTGACTTCGTTTTTCGACGCGAAGCTAGCCTCTGGGAGCCCCCACAAGCAACAATAGGCCTCTAACGTTCGGTTTGCCGGACATTAGAGGCCATTGTTGTACTGCGTATTTGCTTTTTATGAAAGTAACTTAACTTATGTCACAGTTTAGTATTGACTTAAAATTTGATCGACTGCGCCACCATAGCTCTCGCCGAATAAGATTAAATGCATGCATAGGTAATAGAAACGATACCACGAAAGGCGTTCCTCTAAATGATCATCAAAAGGAAAGACGCTGCTATATGCCTGATAAAAACTATTATCGAAACCGCCAAAAACAGTTGTCATAGCTAAATCAAATTCACGATCCCCAAATAATGCATCTGGATCGATTAAGTATGGTTTATGATCGCCAGCAAATAAGAAGTTACCGGCCCATAAATCACCATGAAGAAGACTAGGGATGACTTCATGGTGTTGGTAGTAATCAGTAAATTTATTAACCATTTGTTGGTAATGTTCTTGTCGCCATTTATTCCATCGGCCACGTTGGCTTGCCACTTGTACTTCTGGTTCTAGGCGCTGATTAATATAAAAATCAAGCCAGCTTGAATTCCAAGAATTATCTTTTACGAGGGCCTTGGTTTGATGATTATCCATAAAGCCGAATTCTTCATTATGCTGTTGGTGCATTTTGGCAACTGCTAATCCCAGGTCGGCTTGATTACCCCAAGTTTCATCAAGCCAGTTTAAAATTAAATAGGCATTCCCATCGATTTCACCATGGTAAAGTGGGGTTGGGGTATTAATGACCTTACCGATAGCTTTGAGACCATTAATTTCATGACTGAAATAATCTTGTGAATGGTTAGGTTGGACCTTTATAAAGTACCTATTTCCATCAGTAGTTGTGGCTTGATATGCTAAATTAATATCACCACCACTGACTGGTTTAACAGAAGTGAGATTTTTTAATGGAAGGCGCTTAAACCATGCTATATTTGGACTTTCCAATTATTGTTCATCTGGATCTTGATCGAGCTTATAATCAATTTTTTCATCAAATTCAATTTTAAGATCATCAAGTTGTTGTTCACTAACTTTGCCTGGAGCTGCCGTTAATGGTTCAACTGCCTTCGAGTTCTTAGGGAATGGAATAACATCCCGAATACTATCAGCTTGAGCTAGTAACATAACCCATCGGTCCAAACCAAAGGCAAGTCCTCCCTCAGGTGGCATTCCCATTGTTAAGGCCTTAAGTAAGAATCCAAAGCGAGCTTCTGCACGTTCCTTTGTATATCCAAGAGCTTTGAGAACTTTTTCTTGAATCTTTGGATCGTGGATACGAATTGATCCCCCACCGATCTCGTTACCATTCAAGATAATATCGTAACTTTGAGCATGAGCTTTATGAGGATCTTCCCCATCTTCAAGATAACGTAAGTCTTCTTCATTTAGCATTGTAAATGGGTGGTGAGCGGCAATCCACTTTCCAAAGCCTTCATCATATTCAAACATTGGCCAATTAACAACCCATAAGTAGTTCCATTGGTCAGGCTTAATCATATCTAGCTCTTCAGCGATTGCCCGACGAAGGTAGCCAAGTGAATCTGATACAACGTGGAAACTACCAGCAACAAAGAGGATTAAGTCCCCTTCTTTGGCATCCATTTCTTCATTGATTTGGGCAACTTGATCATTTAAGAACTTAGCAACTGGACCATTGTAACCATCAGCAGTTACCTTAACCCATGCAAGTCCCTTTGCACCAAAACGCTTAATGTATTCTTCATACTTAGAAATGTCTTTCCGGGAATACTTATCTGCTCCACCAGGAACGCGAATTGCACGAACATAGTTACCATCAGCAACAGTATTAGCAAAAACCTTAAATGAACTGTCCTTTACAATATCAGAAAGATCATGAATCAACATCCCAAAACGAGTATCCGGCTTATCGGAACCGTACTTGTCCATGGCTTCTTGCCATTCCATCCGTGGGAATGGAGTCTTAACATCTACCCCCACGATTTCCTTCATTACCCGCTTAATTAAACCTTCTGTAACTGTTTGGATGTCTTCAGGAGTTGCAAAACTCATTTCAGTATCGATTTGCGTAAATTCTGGTTGACGGTCACCACGAAGGTCTTCATCCCGGAAACAACGTGCTAATTGATAGTACTTATCAACTCCGGCTGCCATTAACAATTGCTTAAATAATTGTGGTGACTGTGGTAAAGCATAAAAATGACCGGGGTAAACACGTGATGGAACAATGTAGTCACGTGCTCCTTCTGGTGTTGACCGTGTTAAATCAGGGGTTTCAACATCCATAAAGCCTTCATTATCATAATAATTGTGCACGATCGAAGCAACCTTACTCCGCAACTTCAAATTACGCATCATTTCTGGGCGCCGTAAATCAAGGTAACGGTACTTCATCCGTAAGTCTTCAGAAGCATCAACACCATCAGTAATATCAAATGGCGTTGTTTCTGATTTTGCTAATACCTTAACCTTATCAACGGCTACTTCAACTTTTCCAGTCTTCATATCTGGATTAATTTCTTTTTCTGCCCGTAATTGAACTTTTCCTTGAACCTCAAGAACATATTGGTTACGAACCGCATTTGCGATTTCAAATGCTTCTGGATTTTCTTTTTCGTTGAATACTAGTTGAACAATTCCTTCCCGATCCCATAAATCAATAAAGATAAGTCCACCTAGGTTACGACGCTTAGCTACCCAACCTTTTAAGACAACTTCTTGTCCAACTTGCTGTTCATTTGTATCCCCAGCATAATTTGTTCTCTTCATTTATTTCAAAATCTTTTTCAAAAAGTCTTGTGCTCGTGGGCTAGTAGGGTGGGCAAAAAATTCTTCTGGATTTCCAGTTTCCTGAATATATCCATCTGCCATGAACCAGATTTGGTCTGCTACTTCACGAGCAAACCCCATCTCATGAGTAACAACCACCATTGTCATTCCCGATTCAGCTAAATCGCGCATTACTTTTAGTACCTCATCAACCATTTCAGGATCAAGGGCACTCGTTGGTTCGTCAAAGAGCATTACTGCTGGACTCATCGCAAGGGCCCGGGCAATTGCAACCCGTTGTTTTTGCCCTCCTGACAGTTGATCCGGATATTGTTGAGCCTTATCGCTTAAACCAACTTTTTCTAGTAGTTCCATTGCAGTTTTAGTTGCTTCTTTTTCATTGATATTTTTAACTTTAACTGGTGCAATTGTGATATTTTTAAGGACTGTCATATTAGGAAAAAGATTGAAGCTTTGAAAAACCATTCCCATCTTTTCTCGCAATTGGTCGAGTTTTTTATCACTTAAGCCAATCAGATTCTGTCCTTCAAAAAGAACTTGTCCGCTTGTTGGTTGTTCGAGTGCATTTAAACAGCGGAGAAAAGTACTTTTACCTGCTCCTGAAGGGCCAATCACACAAATTACTTGGCCCTTATCAACATGTTCGGAAATATCTTTTAAGACAATATTATTTTTGAATTTTTTCTGTAAGTTTTTAATTTCAATCATTTTAGTGGGCATTTAGTGGGCATGTTTCATTCTCCCTTCAAAGTAAAGCAAAATCCTGGATAGTGTAAATGTGAGGATAAAGTAGATAATCATTGTGATGAATAGAGGTAAAACTCCTTTATAAGTTGCTGATTGCACTAATTGTGTTTGATACATCAATTCGGAAACACCAATCACAGAAACTAATGAACTATCTTTTAATAAAGTAATAAGCTCATTTCCTAATGCTGGCCAAATATTTTTAAGTGCTTGGGGCATAATCACATATCTGAATGTTTCGCTTTTGCTCATCCCCAAGCTTCGAGCAGCTTCTGTTTGTCCAAGTGGAATGGATTGGATCCCAGAACGAATAATTTCAGCAACGTAGGCACCGGAATTTAGTGAAACGGCAATAATCCCAGCAAGGAGAGCCGGAAGTGATTGAATAATTGCGCCAATCCCAAAGTAAACAAACATTATTTGAACCATCATTGGCGTACCCCGAAGAAATTCAATGTAGCAAACAGCAATTGAATGTAAGAATTTGTTCTTTGAAAGCCGCATTAGTGCAAAGAGAGTTCCTAATAGGAAACCAAAAATAACAGAGACAACTGTAATGATTAATGTATATTTAATCCCTTTAGCAAAGTAACGCCAATAGCTAAGAACAGTATTTTGTTTTTTATAGCTCTTCATTTAAATAAATAATACTGACCAATTGATTATTGGTTGATGGAGCTGTGATATCTCTTGGTAGAAGGCCTTACGATAGATATCCATTGACGAATGTCCATTAAATATAGCTCGTGGATAGTGATTCATCCAATCATTAGTCGCTATGATCTGAGCACTACTATAATCATTAATAGCTTGGCCCTTAGTAATCTCCTTCCGGAGAAAACGATTATTGATTTCATTGGATCCGCGTTCCCAAGGAGAATATGGGTCAGTGTAAAAAACATGGTCATGAACTCGCGTTAACTCACTAAATTCAGAACCATTATCAGAAGTAATTGTTTTAAAAATGCGATAGTAAGCATTCTTGCCAAGCTTCTGACGCAACTCAACAAAAAAATGATTCACTGCATATGCAGTTTTACTGGTAATTTTTCTCGTAATATTAACCCGTGAAAAACGATCAGTCATTACTAGAACAACGCTATCCTTGCCATCTTTATGACCTTGAATAGTGTCTAGTTCCCAATGACCAATTTCGGATATCCTAAATTTCAAGAATAAGTTAGCCACTGGACTTAAATAAATAATACTGACCAATTGATTATTGGTTGATGGAGCTGTGATATCTCTTGGTAGAAGGCCTTACGATAGATATCCATTGACGAATGTCCATTAAATATAGCTCGTGGATAGTGATTCATCCAATCATTAGTCGCTATGATCTGAGCACTACTATAATCATTAATAGCTTGGCCCTTAGTAATCTCCTTCCGGAGAAAACGATTATTGATTTCATTGGATCCGCGTTCCCAAGGAGAATATGGGTCAGTGTAAAAAACATGGTCATGAACTCGCGTTAACTCACTAAATTCAGAACCATTATCAGAAGTAATTGTTTTAAAAATGCGATAGTAAGCATTCTTGCCAAGCTTCTGACGCAACTCAACAAAAAAATGATTCACTGCATATGCAGTTTTACTGGTAATTTTTCTCGTAATATTAACCCGTGAAAAACGATCAGTCATTACTAGAACAACGCTATCCTTGCCATCTTTATGACCTTGAATAGTGTCTAGTTCCCAATGACCAATTTCGGACGACATTCGTCAATGGATATCTATCGTAAGGCCTTCTACCAAGAGATATCACAGCTCCATCAACCAATAATCAATTGGTCAGTATTATTTATTTGAGTCCAGTGGCTAACTTATTCTTGAAATTTAGGATTAGTCGTTATCGTTGTGAACAAAATCAACAACATTCCGACCAACAACCTTGTTATCCTTAAGTTCTTGGATCATATCATTAATTTCGCTTAACTTACGAGTCTTAACAATTGGGTGAACCTTACCTTCTGCACCAAATTGGAAACATTCAGCTAAGTCTTGACGTGTACCAACTAATGAACCAGCAACAATGATACCATCAAGAACAGTCTTAGCAATGTTAAGCTTCATGTCACCTTGTGGAAGCGCAACGGCAACAAGCTTACCATCTGGGCGAAGTGAATCAACTGCTTGATCGAATGCAGAGGGAGAAACAGCTGTTACTACAGCAGCGTGAACACCGCCAACCTTTTCTTGAATTTGCTTATCAACATCACCGTCATGACGGTTAATTAAAATTTCAGCACCATTCTTCTTAGCGGCTTCAAGCTTATCAGGATTACCATCAACAGCGATAACATGAGCACCAAATACGTTGTGAGCAAATTGAATACCCAAGTTACCTAAACCACCAGCACCAACGATTGATACCCATTGACCTGGCTTGATGTCAGCAACCTTTAATGCCTTGTACATCGTAACACCAGCACAAGTTAATGAAGTAGCTTCAACAGGATCAAGACCTTCTGGAACCTTAACAGCGTAGTCAGCTGGTACGATACATTGTTCAGCCATTGCACCGTCAGCAGTGTAACCCGCATTAAGAACATTCCGACAAAGAGTTTCACGACCTGTTAAACAATATTCACAGTGTCCACAGCCCTTGAAGAACCATGCAATTGATACACGATCGCCAACTTTTAATGAAGTAACCCCAGGGGCAACCTTAGATACACGACCAACCCCTTCATGACCGATAATACGACCTGGCTTCTTACCAAAGTCTCCAGCAGCAACGTGTAAATCAGTGTGACAAAGGCCACAATATTCCATGTCAACTAAAGCTTCACCGGGCTTTAAATCCCGAAGTTGAACATCTTTAACAGTAACAAAACCGTCTACTGGATCGTTAATAACAGCAGCTTTCATTTAACTTTCATAGCGAAGTCGATTCAAGAATGATACTAATATACGGGCGCGAAGTTGATCTTCAATCTTACTATCATTAACTGCTAGTGCTTGTTTAGATAATGCAACTAGCATTAAGTCTCCTTCACGTCTCGTAATCACGTCTTCTTCATATAACGTTCGAACAATATCAAAAGCATCACGTTCACGAACCGAGTCGCCAATTGCTTGAATAAGTGAGTTTAGCACATTTACGTCATCAAGTAAATTAACTCGCTCGATTCGAATATATCCGCCGCCTCCACGCTTACTCTTTACTAAATAACCATTTTGAATGGTAAACCTCGTTTTAATAACATAATTAATTTGTGACGGTACCACATCAAACTGGTTGGCAATCTCAGAACGACGAATTTCGACCTGAGCTGAGTCACCAAGTATTTCTTTTAAGTATGCTTCGATAATATCTGAAATACTTTTATTCTCCATTTATCTATTCAATTTTAATTCAACAGCTTTATCTTCATCTGGCTTTTTTACTTTAAAAGTAATTTTACCGTGATGCGCACCTACTGTTACGTCATCTCCAACATTGATTTCACCACTAAGTAGTCCAGTACTCAAATCATCTTCAACATGATCTTGTAAGGCACGACGAAGCGGACGAGCTCCATAAGCAGGATTGTAACCAAGCTTTGCAATTACATCAATTGCAGCAGGCGTAACTTTCAAGTTAATGCCTTGCTCACTTACCCGTTTATTTAAATCATTAACCATGAGTTTAACAATTTGATGAAGCTCTTTCTTTTGTAATGAATGGAAGATAATCGTTTCATCAATCCGATTAAGGAATTCTGGGCGGAAGTATAACCTCATTTGTTGCTTAATCGCCGCTGCCATCGCATTATAGTCTTGTGACATATCTTTTGCCCCAAAACCAACTTCTTTTTCATCCTGAAGCTGAGTTGCTCCAAGGTTAGAAGTCATAATAATAATGGTATTTCTAAAATCAACGCGCCGACCTTTTGCATCAGTTAAGTAACCATCATCTAAAACTTGAAGTAATAAATTAAATACATCCGGATGTGCCTTTTCAGCTTCATCTAATAAGACAACTGAATATGGATGTTGCCGTACTTTTTCAGTTAGTTGGCCACCCTCGTCATAACCGACATATCCTGGAGCGGCACCAATCAAGCGACTAGTACTATATTTTTCCATATATTCGGACATATCAATCCGGATCATATTATCTTCCGAGCCAAACATTGCAGCAGCTAATGCCTTGGCAAGCTCTGTTTTTCCTACCCCGGTCGGTCCTAAAAACATAAAAGAACCAATCGGCCGACTAGGATCCTTAAGACCGCTTCGTGCACGCCGAATTGCCTTAGCGACTACGGTAACTGCTTCATCTTGACCAATTACTCGTTGATGCAGAACCTTTTCCAAGTTAACCAATCGTTCACTTTCACTCTTCTTCAATTGAGTTAAAGGAACTCCTGTCCATTCAGCAACAACTTGTGCAATGTTTTCACCAGTTACTTTCAATTTGTAGTTATGAGAATCTTTTTGTTGAGTGCGTTGTTTTTTACGGTCAATCTTATCTTTTAGTGCTAACTCCTGTTGACGAAGAGTAGCTGCACGATCAAAGTCTTGATTATCAATTGCTTCTTCTTTTTGGGTTCGCAAATCTTCTAACTGACTTTCTAGTGAAGGCTGATGATTTTTCTTATCTTCAGCATCAATTCGAACCATAGCTGCCGATTCATCAATAAGATCAATTGCTTTATCTGGCAAGAATCGATCCGAAATATAACGATCTGACAATTTAACTGCTTCTTCTAGCGCTTCATCAGTAATTTTAGCATGATGGTGCTCCTCATACTTTGGTCGTAGTCCTCGCAGGATTTGTAGGGTTTGGTCAGTAGTCGGCTCATCAACTTGAACAGTGGCAAAGCGTCGTTCAAGTGCTGCATCCGATTCTATATATTTCTGATATTCATCAAGCGTAGTAGCACCAATTGTTTGCAACTCGCCTCGCGCTAAGGCCGGTTTCAAAATATTGGAGGCATCAATTGCACCTTCAGCACCACCAGCACCAATTAAGGTATGGAGTTCATCAATAAAAAGAATCACATGCCCGTCGTTTTGAATCTCATCAATTACTTTTTTAAGACGATCTTCAAATTCTCCTCGATACTTGGTACCTGCAACTAATGATCCCATATCAAGCATCATCAAACGTTTATTAGCCAATTCAGCTGGAACCTTACCATCAACCATCCGCTGAGCAAGTCCTTCAGCAATTGCCGTCTTCCCTACTCCCGGTTCTCCAATCAAAACTGGGTTATTCTTGGTACGACGACTAAGAATCTGTTCCACACGTTTAACTTCCTTATTTCGACCAATTACAGGATCAAGCTGACCATTCCGAGCAAGTTCTGTCATATCACGAGCTAGTTTATCTAATGTTGGTGTACCAGTTTGCTGAATCCGTCGACGAGATGATTGACGATTAGGATTGCGTTGCTGACTATCAGCAATCCCTAACCGCCGTAAAATTACTTTTCTCATCTGTCGTGGCACAACATCTAGACTATATAAAATCCGTGAAGATAGAACACTTTCATCAGCGATTAAGGCTAATAATAAGTGTTCAGTGCCAATCTTCAATGCATGCATTTGTTGGGCTTCTTTACCTGCTAACGATAATACTTGCTTTGCTTTTGGTGAGTATGGGAGATAATCTGAAGCTCCCAGATTTTCCATCGTTCCATAGCCAATTAAGCGTTCAATTTCTTCACGAATATCATCGTTCGTAATAGAAAATTGTTCAAATATTTTGTTAGCAATCCCATCTTTATCCATTGAGAGGGCAAGCAGAAGGTGTTCAGTCCCTACTGCTTGGTGTTTAAAGTATTTTGCTTGTTCTTGTGCAATTGCTAGAACATGCTTTGCACTTGGCGTGAACATATTATCCATTTAATTTTTTCCGCCCCAATTTGATAAACCGTTAATAATGCAGTCTAGGATTAATTGGTCACGTTGTTCTGGTGTAATTGAATGGCCACCAATTAATTGCGAAGTGCCAAAAATTGGAGTTAGTCCTGCAATAAATAATTCAGCAGCTTCTTTAGGAAGAATATCAGGACGTAACCCTACATCTGGTTGACGGAAAAATGCTGCAATTGGTTCTAGATAATCCATTGTAAAGATCATATTAAGCTTTTGCTGTGCACTCTTCGATAATAGGCGCATTGCCTGATTGTATTGGTCATAAATACTTAATGGATGATGTTTTTTTAATGCCTTGGTGATTTGCCATAATTGTTCATTCGGTGACAAATCATGTTTACGCATTACTTTATTAATATCTTGGCGAACTTTTCCACATAAATTTGTCATTACATCCAGATATAAAACCTCTTTATCGCTGAAGTGGTGGTATAAAGCCGGTTGCGTAATTCCAATCTGTTTGGCAATATCCCGTGTTGAAGTTTCACCAAATCCCTTTTGTAAAAATAACTTTGTAGCGGTTTTTAAGATTGCTTGTCTTGTCTTTTCTAATTGTTCTGCTCGCTTCATTTAATTTTGATTAGTTTTGTCATCGGTAGTTGTTGAAGTTGCTTCAGACTTGTTTTCTTCTTCGTTCTTCTTATCGTCTGTTTTATGTTCTTCTGCATATTTAGCTAATGCATCAACATTTACAACTTCATCATCATCTTCGTCCATGTTCTTTAACTGAATTTCCTTGTTGTTACCATCAAGAACCTTCATATCAAGACCTAATGCTTGTAATTCCTTAACAAGAACACGGAATGATTCTGGAACACCTGGCTTAGGAATTGGTTGACCATTGATGATTGCATCATAAGTCCGAACACGACCAACAGTATCATCTGACTTGTAAGTAAGGATTTCTTGAAGAGTGTAAGCAGCACCATAAGCTTCAAGAGCCCAAACTTCCATTTCACCGAAACGCTGTCCACCAAATTGTGCCTTACCACCTAATGGCTGTTGAGTAACAAGTGAGTAAGGACCAGTTGAACGAGCGTGAATCTTATCATCAACCATGTGAGCTAACTTAAGGTAGTGCATTGAACCAACAGCAATCCGATTTTCAAATGGTTCACCGGTACGACCGTCATAAAGAATTGTCTTACCGTCTTCTGGGAATCCAGATTCACGAACAGCATCCCAAACATCTTTATCAGATGCACCATCGAATACTGGAGTAGCCATATGAATTCCAAGACGACGAGCAGCCATTCCTAGGTGCAATTCAAGAAGCTGACCAATGTTCATACGACTTGGCACACCCATTGGACTAAGCATAATATCAATCGGAGTTCCATCTGGCATGTATGGCATATCTTCTTCTGGTACAACGATAGAAACAGTACCCTTGTTACCATGACGTCCAGACATCTTATCCCCAACCTGGATCTTCCGCTTTTGTGCAATGTAAACACGAACCATTGTATTTACACCTGGTGATAATTCATCCCCATTTTCACGAGTAAAGACTTTAACATCTTGGATGATTCCGCCACCACCGTGAGGAACACGTAATGAAGTATCACGAACTTCACGTGACTTTTCACCAAAGATAGCGTGAAGAAGACGTTCTTCGGCAGATAATTCAGTCATTCCCTTTGGAGTAACCTTACCTACTAAAATATCTCCATCATGAACTTCGGCACCGACACGAACAATTCCGTTTTCATCAAGATCTTTCAAAGCATCGTCACCAACGTTTGGAATTTCCCGCGTCATTTCTTCAGGTCCAAGCTTGGTTTCACGTGCTTCAGATTCGTATGATTCGATGTGAATAGAAGTATAAACATCGTCTTTAACTAATCGTTCATTAATGGCGATGGCATCTTCGAAGTTATATCCTTGCCAAGTCATGAAGGCAATTAATGGGTTTTGTCCAAGAGCTAATTCACCTTGTTCCATTGATGGACCATCAGCTAACACGTCATCAGCATCAACATGTTCGCCAACCTTAACAATTGGGCGTTGGTTGTAGTTCTTACCACCGTTTGAACGACGGAACTTCATTAACTTGTAAGTATCAAGTGTTCCATCTTCCTCACGAACCCGTACTTCACGAGCATCTACATATTCAACCGTTCCTGGCTTCTTAGCAATCATCGCAACCCCAGAGTCATGGGCAGCCTTGTAGTCAATACCAGTACTTACCAATGGAGCATGAGGATTGATCAAAGGAACAGCCTGTCGTTGCATGTTAGCACCCATCAATGCACGGTTGGAGTCATCGTTTTCAAGGAATGGGATACATGCAGAGGCAACAGAAACAACTTGCTTAGGAGAAACATCCATGTAGTCAATGTTTTCAACACTGGTTTCGATGTAGTCATCTTTATCACGAGCCATTACTTGATCGTCAACAAATGAACCATCATCATTTAATGGCGTGTTAGCCTGAGCAATGATGAAGTTATCTTCTTCGTCAGCAGTTAAGTAATCAATCTTATCAGTTACCTTGTGATCCTTCCAGGAAACACGACGGTATGGAGTTTCGATGAATCCATATTTATTTACCCGTGCGTAAGATGAAAGACTGTTAATAAGACCAATGTTAGGACCTTCTGGTGTTTCAATAGGGCACATCCGGCCATAGTGAGTATAGTGAACGTCCCGCACTTCATATCCAGCCCGGTCACGAGTTAAACCACCAGGACCAAGAGCTGAAAGACGACGCTTATGAGTTAATTCACCTAATGGGTTAGTTTGGTCCATGAACTGGGAAAGTTGGGATGAACCAAAGAATTCTTTAATAGAAGCAACCACTGGACGAATATTGATTAATTGCTGTGGAGTAACAGTGTCAGGATCTTGAATTGACATCCGTTCACGAACAACTCGTTCCATCCGTGCAAGACCAATCCGGAATTGGTTTTGAAGTAATTCACCAACTGAACGAATACGACGGTTACCTAAGTGGTCGATATCGTCTGTACTACCAATACCTTCTTGTAAGTTAAAGAAGTAGTTTAAGGAAGCAAGAATATCAGCTGGTTCAATGTGCTTGTATTCTAATGGGATATGACCGTTACCAATAATAGGTACAACTCGATCAGGATCAGTCTTAGAATATACTAAAATCTTTTGTAACTTAACTGGTTCAGTTACAACCGCTTCATCTGATGGAGTGTAAGTAATAGTCTTAAAGTCATCACGGTCTAAGTAAGGTTCAAGCTTATTAAGCAATTCCTTAGTTACCGTATCACCTTTTTGTGCTAATACTTCACCAGTATCAGGATCAGCTAAAGTTTCAGCTAAAGTTTGTCCAAGTAAACGGTACTTAAGCATTAACTTCTTATTTGTCTTATAACGACCAACTGGTGCCATATCATAACGTTTTGGATCAAAGAAACGAGCTGTTAATAAGCTCCGTGCTGAATCAGCAGTCTTTGGTTCACCAGGACGAAGCCGTTCATAAATGTCCTTTAAGGCTTCTTCAACCCGAGAATCTTCAGCGTTCTTGTGAACATCTTTATCCAAGGTTAATGATAATGTCTCACTATCGCCACCGAACATGTCAATAATTTCATCGTCAGAGCCAAAGCCCAATGCACGAATCAATTCAGTCATTGGTAACTTACGGGTCCGGTCGATTCGAACATATGAAACATTTTTAGCATCAGTTTCGTATTCTAACCATGCGCCACGGTTTGGAATAAAGGTAGCACCGTAGTTTGGCCGACCATTTTTATCATTTTCTTCACTATAGTAGACACCTGGTGAACGAACTAATTGTGAAACAATAACTCGTTCGGCACCATTAATAATGAATGTACCTTGGTCAGTCATTAATGGGAAGTCACCAAAGAATACATCTTGAGACTTAATCTCACCAGTTTCATGGTTAGTTAACCGTAAAGTAACATGAAGTGGTGCTGAGTAATTAGCATCGTGTTCACGAGCTTCGTCAACAGTATACTTAGGTTCTAAAAGTTGATAGTCAACGAATTCCAAAGAAAGTTTTCCTTGAAAATCATCAATTGGCATAATATCATCAAACATTTCCCGCAAACCTTTTTCCATGAACCAATTGTAAGAATCGGTTTGGATTTCAATAAGGTTTGGCAATTCGAGAACTTCTTTAATTCGCGAGTAGCTACGACGGGTACGGTGTTTACCGTATTTAACTAAATGTCCAGCCAATTAGTTTTGCTTATCTTCTTCTTTTAACTTAGCCTCAATATCTTTAATTGAGTAAGCAGCTACACTAACTTCTTTTGGCTTGATGTTCCGGTAAGCACTCATACCAGTACCTGCAGGAATAATCTTACCAATAATAACATTTTCTTTCAATCCAACCAACGGATCGTTCTTACCACGAATAGCAGCATCGGTTAATACACGTGTAGTTTCTTGGAATGAAGCAGCGGACAAGAAACTGTTTGTCTCTAAGGCAGCCTTAGTAATGCCAAGAATAACAGGACGAGCTGTTGCAGGAATATTTCCAGCAACTAAGGTATCCTTGTTAGCGTCACGGAATTGACTGATATCCATCAATTGACCCGGTAGAAGGTCGGTATCACCTGGATCCATGACACGAACTTTCCGCATCATTTGACGAATCATAATTTCAACGTGCTTATCTAACAAGTCAATACCCTGCATCCGGTAAACACCTTGAACTTGCGATAAGAGGTAAGTTTCAGTAGAAAGAACATCACGAACTTGGATTAATTCCTTAGGATCAATCGAACCTTCATTTAGTGGTGCCCCACGGTGAATGAAATCACCTTCAGCAACTTTCATCCGTGCTGTAATTGGAAGGGTGTAAGTTCGGGTATCAGTCTCACCCTTAATCGTAATATCCTTCGTCCGTTCAGCAGGATTTTCTTCGATAGACACAACTTCACCAGTAACCTCTGTAATTGTTGCCCGACCTTTAGGATTACGTGCTTCAACAATTTCTTGGATACGTGGAAGACCTTGAGTAATATCATCGTTACCAGCAACCCCACCAGTGTGGAAGTTACGAAGGGTTAACTGAGTACCTGGTTCACCAATTGATTGAGCGGCAACAGTTCCGACAGCTTCACCAGCTTCTACACGGTCACCAGTAGCTGCATTTCGTCCATAACAACGTTCACATACACCATGTTCAGTGTTACAAGTAAATGCTGACCGAATAGTTACTTTCTTTACGCCGGCATCAACAATCTTTTGAGCCATTTCTTCGTCGATAAGGACATTCTTACCAACAATCTTTTCACCAGTCTTAGGATCAAAGACAGACTTCATAGTGTAACGGCCCATGATTCGATCATAAAGTGGTTCAATCATTTCGTTACCGTTTGTAATAGCAGTAACTTCAAGTCCGCGATCAGTACCACAGTCTTTTTCACGAACAACCACATCTTGCGCAACATCAACCAGACGACGAGTTAAGTAACCTGAGTTGGCAGTCTTCAAGGCTGTATCAGTCATACCTTTACGAGCACCGTGTGATGAAATAAACATTTCCAACACTGAAAGTCCTTCATAGAAGTTTGACTTAACAGGTAATTCCATAATCTTACCGTTTGGTGATGCCATCAATCCACGCATTCCGGCTAACTGAGTAAAGTTTGAAATGTTACCCCGCGCACCAGAGTCGGACATCATGTTAATTGGGTTATGGATATCCATGTGTTCAATTAACTTGTTTTGAACTTCATCCTTAGCATCGTTCCATGCACCGATTACTCGTTCATAACGTTCATCGTCTGTAATTAAACCACGACGGAATTGCTTAGTAATTAAAGCAACTTGCTTTTGTGCCTTATCAAGAATTTCTGGTTTTTCTGGTAAATCATGAATATCAGACATAGCAGTCGTTAGACCAGAAATAGTTGATTCGTAGTAACCTAAGTCCTTAATACGATCCAAGAATTGAGAAGTCTTCGTAACTTTGTAACGCTTGTATACTTCAGCGATCAAGTCAGATAAGAAGCCCTTCTTAAATGGTGGAACTAATGGTGCATTTTCAAGGTATTCATGAATATCTTGACCAGGTTCAAGGAAGAAACGATCATCAACACCATTTTGAATATTTGCATCTGTTGGTTCGTTAATGTAAGCAAAATCTTTTGGCATAATTCGGTTGAAAAGAAGCTTACCAACAGTTGTCACCATGATCTTGCCTCGTTGTTCATCAGTAAATGGCTTTTCAGGGAATGCAGATACTTGAACTCCAACACGGGTTTGTAATGAAACATAGTCATTGCGGTAAGCAAGTTCAGCTTCATCAGTATCTTTGAAGATCATTCCTTCACCTTCACGACCCTTATCTTCAGTAGTCATGTAGTAGTTACCAATAACCATATCCTGTGATGGTGAAACAATAGGTTCTCCGTCACGAGGACTAAGAATATGGTGAGCAGCAAGCATTAACAAACGTGCCTCCGCTTGAGCTTCATCAGATAATGGAACGTGAATAGCCATCTGATCCCCATCAAAGTCAGCGTTATATGCTGAACATACTAATGGGTGAAGACGCATTGACTTACCAGAAACCAAGATTGGTTCAAACGCTTGAATACCTAACCGGTGAAGAGTAGGTGCCCGGTTTAATAGAACTGGGTGTTCCTTAATAACGTCTTCCAATACATCAAAGACATCATCATCACTGCGATCAATCTTACGCTTAGCAGCTTTAACGTTAGCGGAAAGGCCACGTTTTACCAATTCATGCATAATAAATGGCTTAAATAATTCAAGTGCCATTGGAACTGGTAATCCCATTTGGTTCAACTTCAATGATGGACCAACATCAATAACGGAACGACCAGAGTAGTCAACACGCTTACCAAGTAAGTTTTGACGGAAACGTCCTTGCTTACCCTTAAGTAAGTGAGAAAGTGACTTCAATGGACGATTACCTGGTCCAGCTACTGGACGTCCACGGCGACCATTATCAATTAATGCATCAACAGCTTCTTGTAGCATCCGTTTTTCATTTTGAACAATAATTCCAGGTGCTTGTAATTTAAGAAGTCGCTTTAACCGGTTATTACGGTTAATAACCCGCCGATATAAATCGTTCAAATCGGAGGTAGCAAAACGTCCCCCTTCAAGTTGAACCATTGGCCGCAAGTCAGGTGGCATAACTGGAATTACATCCATAACCATCCATTCAGGCTTATTTCCTGACTTAATGAAAGCTTCAAGAATATCAAGACGACGAATAGCACGAGTCCGTTTTTGACCAGTAGCTTCTTTCAATTCTTCTTTTAATTCAGCAGCTTCCTTTTCTAAGTCAACATCGGCTAAAAGTTTTTGAATAGCAGCAGCTCCCATTTCAGCTTTGAAACGGTCACCATATTCTGCTTTTTTATCACGATATTCAGCTTCAGTTAAAAGTTGTTTCTTTTCAAGTGGAGTATCACCTGGGTCAAGAACAACATATGAAGCAAAGTAAATAACTTCTTCAAGTGAACGTGGGCTCATATCTAATACAAGTCCCATTCGACTTGGAATTCCTTTAAAGTACCAAATGTGAGATACAGGAGCAGCTAATTCAATGTGCCCCATCCGTTCACGACGAACTTTTGCACTAGTAACCTCAACACCACAACGGTCACAAACACGACCTTTGTAACGGATACGCTTGTACTTTCCACACGCACATTCGTAATCCTTGGTTGGGCCAAAGATTCGTTCGTCAAACAGACCTTGCTTTTCTGGCTTTAATGTCCGGTAGTTAATAGTCTCGGGCTTTTTAACTTCCCCATATGACCAACTACGGATCTTATCTGGAGATGCCAGACCGATCTGCATACTTTCAAATTTATTGACATCAATCAATTAATTAGTATCATCTTTTACTGGTTTGAGTTTTACTACAAATAAGTTTTGCCCAAATTGAGCGAGGTTTTCAATATTTTGTAGTAATAAGAGCAACCAAGAAAAAGCTAAGCCAAATTCAAATAATTCGAATGCAGTTAAAGAAAGATAATCAGTTAACTTAAAAACAATATATTCGATACTCATTGCGGCTCCAATCGTATAAGAAATCACCAAAAATTGTTTAGTGACTTCGGGTAGAACCCACCTAATAACTACAATCAGAATTAGCATAATATAAACAAGCCACATTGAAATTCTGTCATGTAAAACGTGAAATTCTGGATTATTGGGAAAAAGACCAATAGAAGCAATACAGATAGCTAGCATAATTAACAGCCACCGCAATACTTGAATTTTATAACCATGATACCGACGTTGAATATTTACAAACAAGTAATCAACTAAAGCAATCATTAGTAATCCAGTAAAAATCAAAGTTATATTAAATTGCAAACTGGTGGAATTTTTTGCCGTTCCTAAAAAACTAAAATTATAACGCCACCAATCTCGTTTAGAATTCGTCAGCATTGAAAAAAGCATTCCACCAATGATCATTATTGTTAATAAATTGGTGATAACTCCCGATGATAATGTTAAAGCCAAGTTAATCATAATATAATTTATTGCCGCAATAATTACAAATACAAAAGCAGTTGCTGTATAAATATCAAACCGTGCATCCTTAAACATCTGGCCAAATAACCAAAAAATTGCCGATAGTGAGAATGCAATGATTAGTCCACATGCAATCGTAATTGTTGGCAAACTCCGCCAATGAAAATCCTTGCTGGGCCCTTTTCCGAGAATTTTAGTAATAATAAAAGTTATCAAAAACGATAGGATTCCACTACATACTCCTAAGATTAATGCACCATTAGCAATGGAATAATCATCACCTGTTATCGGGACCGTGTTAATTTTTCTGGCGCTAAAAAAAGCTAAAAATATTGCAGCTAAAATAATTGAAGGAATCACATACCAGAAAATGTTAATTTTAGGTAGTTGATCACTCACATTTATTGGACGGATATTAATTTGTTTATGATTAACACTAAGAGAGAGCTCTTCGTTCGTAGAGAAGTCTGTCTTTTTAAATGCTGAGTCAGGAATTTCTATCTGATATTTTTTTGCCAATTAACAGCCTTGTATAAGAAGACACAGAATAGTAGTGAAAGCTAGTGCGGGGATAAATGGTAGTTTCTTTTTTCTTGTAAACAAAAAGATGAATAGCATGATTAAAGAACTCCATTGGATAATTATGAGTGTTTGGTACCATCCCCATATCAGACATATTACAAATAAAAATTCAATATCACCAATTCCTAGTGTCTTAGTAAAAATAGTGAACAATAGTAAACTGACTGCTAGAATACAGGCAAAAATCAAATTGTAAAAATAATTTTGTGGAATGGATAATAAGGAAATAGGAAATAGTCCCAATAGTGAATAGGAATAGATTACATGACTAAAAAAATCAGTAGAAGTTAAGAAGATTAAGCTAGTGAGAAAGAGAAGAATGATTAAGTCATGAATAGGTTCATAGCTGATGAAAGTGATAAAAGCAATCCCGGATAAGAATTCAATTACAGGCAGATATAAACTAATTTTTTGTTTACAATAAAAGCATTGACCGCGAAGGATGATAAAACTAAAAATAGGGATGAGATGCCACCATCGCAAAATAGAATGGCAATTGTCACAATATGACCGCTGAGGAATGATTAAAGAGCAATTATTGCCTAGACGATAGCAACAAGAAGTAATAAATGAAGCGACAGAAACACCAAATAAAAATAATAAAACTAACATTTACTTCTTATCCTTAGGCTTCTTAGCACCGTACTTAGAACGTGATTGCATACGGCCTTCAACACCAGCAGTATCTAGAGTACCACGGATGATGTGGTAACGAACCCCAGGTAAATCCTTAACACGACCACCACGAATTAAAACAACTGAGTGTTCTTGGAGGTTGTGTCCAATACCAGGAATATAAGCAGTAACTTCGATTAAGTTTGAAAGACGTACACGGGCGTACTTCCGTAAAGCTGAGTTAGGCTTCTTAGGAGTCATAGTACCCACACGAGTAGCAACTCCACGCTTTTGTGGTGATGGAGTCTTAATTTCTTCTTTCTTGAAAGTGTTGTAAACATAACCAAGAGCTGGTGACTTTGACTTGCCCTTGTGGCTCTTACGGCCTTTACGTACCAATTGGTTAATGGTTGGCATTTACCAGCGGTAGTGTGCGAATGCACGGTTGGCTTCTGCCATACGGTGCGTATCTTCACGCTTTTTAACTGAAGCTCCAGTATTGTTTGAAGCATCGATGATTTCACGTGCAAGACGTTCAACCATTGTATGTTCACCGCGCAAACGTGCGTATTGAACAATCCAACGAAGACCTAATGTAGTACGACGGTCTGGACGAACTTCAATCGGAACTTGGTAGTTAGAACCACCAACACGACGAGCCTTAACTTCCAAGACAGGCATAACATTTTCCATTGCTTGTTGGAATACTTCAACTGGATCATTACCAGTTTCGTTCTTAATTTCATCAAAAGCAGCGTATAAAATCTTAGTAGCAGTTCCACGCTTACCATCAATCATTAAGTGATCAATTAAGCTAGTAACCAACTTTGAGTTGTACATTGGATCTGGTAAAATTTCACGCTTTTGTACATGTCCTTTACGTGGCATTTAGTTATTGCCACCGTTTTTCTTAATAATATCTTCTTGAACAGACTTAGGAACAGCTGAGTAGTGATCGAAAGTCATAGTGAAGGTACCACGACCTTGTGTTGCTGAACGCAATGCAGTAGCGTATCCAAACATTTCAGAAAGTGGAACAAATGAGTGGATTAATTGAGCATTACCACGTTCTTCCATACCATCAATGGTACCACGACGAGCTGTTACTTGACCCATAACATCACCCATGTTGTCTTGTGGTACAACAATGTCAACCTTCATAATTGGTTCAAGGATAACAGGATCTGCTTTCTTAGCAGCATTCTTAAGTGCTAATGATGCAGCAACCTTAAAGGCGGCTTCACTAGAGTCGACTTCGTGGTAACTACCATCATAAAGTTTAGCATGCATGTCAACAAGTGGGTAACCTGCAAGAACACCATTTTGCATAGCTTCCTTTAATCCTTGTTCAACAGCAGGGATAAATTCACGAGGAACAACACCACCAACGATGGCATCTTCAAATTCGAATCCTTCCCCTTCTTTAAGTGGTGTAAATTCGATCCATACATCACCGTATTGACCTTTACCACCAGATTGACGAACAAACTTACCTTGAGCACTTGCAGTCTTAGTAAATGCTTCACGGTATGAAACTTGTGGCTTACCAACAGTAACTTCAGCGTGGAATTCCCGACGAAGACGTTCAACAATAATGTCCAAGTGAAGCTCACCCATACCAGCAATTAAAGTTTCACCAGTTTCAGGATTAGTTTCAGCCTTGAATGTTGGGTCTTCTTCAGCAAGCTTTTGAAGACCCTTGTCCATCTTATCTTGGTCCGCCTTAGACTTAGGTTCTACAGAAACTTGGATAACAGGTTCTGGGAAGTCCATTGATTCAAGTTGAAGTGGATGGTCAGGATCAGTTAATGAATCACCAGTAGTAGTGTTCTTCAAACCAATAGCAGCAGCAATATCACCAGAGAATACTTCTGGAATTTCTTGTTGTTGGTTAGAGTGCATTTGAAGCAAACGACCGATACGTTCACGCTTGTCCTTAGTAGCATTAAGAACGTATGAACCTGATTGAAGTGAACCAGTGTAAACACGTAAGAATGTCAAACGACCAACGAATGGGTCAGTAGCAATCTTAAATGCTAAGGCAGCAAATGGCTTATCATCACCAGCTGTTAATTCAATTTCATTTCCATCAGCATCATGAGCAACGAATGGCTTAACATCAAGTGGTGATGGAAGATAATCAATAACAGCATCAAGCATCATTTGAATACCTTTATCCTTGTAAGCTGAACCAGCTAATACAGGGAAAATTTGTTCTTCCAAAGTACCTTTACGAATAGCTGCTTTGATTTCATCAACAGAAATTTCTTCACCTTCAAGGTACTTTTCCATTAAGTTATCGTCAATATCAGCTAATGTTTCAACCATTTCGTCATGACGCTTTTGAGCTTCTTCCTTCATATCATCAGGAATCTCAACAGTATCCCAGTTAGTACCGAGCTTATCTTCGTCATAAACATAGGCAACCATCTTAACAAGGTCAACTAAACCGATAAAGTCATCTTCAGCACCAATTGGCATTTGAATAGGAAGAGGAGTAACATTCAAACGGTCTTTAATAGTTTGAACTGAGTAATCAAAGTTAGCCCCAATCTTATCCATCTTGTTCGCAAAAACGATCCGTGGAACGTTAAATTGGTCAGCTTGACGCCAAACAGTTTCTGTTTGTGGTTCAACACCAGCTTGAGCATCAAGAACTGTTACAGCACCATCAAGAACACGTAATGCACGTTCAACTTCGACAGTAAAGTCCACGTGTCCTGGAGTATCAATGATGTTGATCCGGTTATCTTTCCAAACAGCAGTAGTAGCTGCTGACGTGATAGTAATACCACGTTCCTTTTCTTCATCCATCCAGTCCATTTGTGAAGCACCATCATGGGTTTCACCAATTTTGTGAATCTTACCAGTGTAATATAGAATCCGCTCAGTTGCAGTCGTCTTACCGGCATCAATATGTGCCATGATACCGATGTTACGAGTCTTAGCAAGTGGGTATTCACGTTTATTAGCCATTTAAAGCTTAATTTCAATATCAACACCACTAGGAAGATCGAGCTTCATTAATGAATCAACGGTCTTAGGTGTTGGGTCAACAATATCGATTAAACGCTTGTGTGTGCGCATTTCGAACTGCTCCCGTGACTTCTTAAATTTGTGTGGTGAACGGATAACAGTATAGATAGTCCGTTCAGTTGGTAATGGAATAGGACCTGAAATTTGAGCACCTGTCCGCTTAGCGGTTTCAACAATCTTATCAGCAGATTGATCTAAAATACGGTGTTCATAAGCCTTTAACCGAATACGAATCTTTTGTTTTGCCATTTATTTATTGTGTTGTTTGCTAAGACTCTTCTTAGTATTAGCCTTAACTGAGTTCTTAATAGTTACGTAAGACTTGTTTGCACCAGGAACATTACCCTTGATGAGTAATACGTTGTTGTCAAGATCAACCTTAACAACTTGTAAGTGTTGCATGGTAACAGTCTTGCCACCCATACGACCAGGGAGCTTCATACCTTTGAAAACCCGGTTGATAATGGCACCCAATGAACCAGGACGACGGTGGTAACGAGAACCGTGTGCCATAGGTCCACGAGATTGGTTATCCTTATGGATGTTACCTTGGTAACCATGACCCTTGGTAGTACCCGTAACGTCGACAGTTTCACCTTCTGCGAAAACGTCAGCCTTAACTTCGTCTCCGACTTTAATGTCCCCTAATTCAGCGTCGCGGATTTCACCGATGAAGCGCTTAGGGGTCGTGTTTGCTTTTGCTGCATGACCTTGTTCAGGCTTGTTGCTCAAAACTTCCCGCTTGTCATCAAAACCAAGTTGTACAGCACTGTAACCATCGTTTTCAACGGTCTTAATTTGCATTACAACGTTTGGTGTAACATCGATAACAGTAACTGGAACTAATTCACCATTGTCAGTGAATACTTGAGTCATTCCAACCTTTTTACCTAAGATTCCTTTGGTCATTTATGCGAGCACCTCCTCTACTTGAGAAAGAGCTGACTTAGTGATAACAATCTTTTGGTTATCAACAACGTTCAAGATGTTAACACCTGCTGGAGTAACAACTGTAGCATTAGCTAAGTTACGTGCTGATAAAGCAGCATTCTTGTCGTCATCAGTAACAACAACTAATGTCTTTTCAGCAACGTTTAAGTTACCCATAACATCAGCGAATTCCTTTGTCTTTGGTGCATCAAAGTTTAATGCATCAACTACTACAAAGCTGTTATCAAGAACCTTTTGGGAAAGGGCAGACTTGATTGCAAGTTGACGAACCTTACGAGGAAGGCTGTACTTATATGAACGTGGAGTAGGTCCAAAAACAATACCACCACCACGGAATTGTGGAGAACGGATAGAACCTTGACGAGCACGACCAGTACCCTTTTGACGCCATGGCTTCTTACCACCACCGCTAACTGCAGAACGATTCTTTACAGCATGTGTACCTTGACGTAATGAAGCACGTTGACGCAAAATTGCATCAAATACAACATTTTCATTTGGTTCAACACCAAATACTGCATCGTTTAATTCAACAGTACCGTTTTGGCTACCATCTTGTTTATATAAATTAACGCTAGTCATTTAGTTTTCGTTGTTGTCGTTAAACAACTTAATTTCATTTGAGTCGGCAGATAAAGTAACAATAGCCTTACGACGACGCTTAGTGTATCCTTCGTAACGACCTTGGCGCTTTAACTTACCTTTTACATTCATAATGTTAACTTTTACAACTTTAACGCCAAAAATTTCTTCAACAGCATTTTTAACTTGTGTCTTAGTTGCTCGTAAATCAACATCAAAAGTGTAACGCTTGTTGTCCATACCAGCCATTGAAGCTTCAGTAACTACTGGACGTAAAATAATGTCGCGTGCTTCCATTTAACGAGTATGTGGACCGCGCTTCCGACCACGAACAATGAACTTGTTTGAACGAGCTTTGTGTGAACGGGTCTTCTTACCAACGGTCTTCTTACCCCATGGAGAAAGAGGAGATGGTAAACCAACTGGTTGCTTACCTTCACCACCACCATGTGGGTGATCGTTAGGGTTCATAACAGAACCACGAACGTGTGGACGTTGACCAGCATAACGAGTACGACCAGCCTTACCTTTAATAATTAAGGCGTGTTCATCATTACCAACAGTACCGATAGTAGCACGGCAAGTAGCAAGGACCATACGAACTTCACCAGAAGAAAGACGTACTAATACGTATTTTTCTTCCTTACCAAGTAATTGAGCTGAGGCACCAGCTGAACGAGCAAGTTGACCACCTTTACCTGGTTTTAATTCAATATTGTGAATAACAGTACCAACTGGAATGTTCTTTAAAGGAAGAGCATTACCAACCTTGATATCAGCATCAGGACCAGATTGAACGGTCATGCCAACCTTCAAGCCCTTAGGTGCAATGATGTATGATTTAGTACCATCAGCGTAAACAAGTAAAGCAATATTTGCAGTACGATTTGGATCGTATTCAATTGCCTTAACAGTTGCTGGAACATCATCTTTAATTCGCTTAAAGTCAATAATACGGTATTGACGCTTTGTACCACCACCACGGTGACGAACAGTAATATGACCATAGCTGTTACGACCAGCAGTGTGCTTTAACGGAGCCAATAATGACTTTTCAGGTGTTGTCTTCGTGATTTCAGCGAAGTCGTAACCGTTCATATTACGGCGACCGTTAGTGGTTGCTTTATATTTACGAATTCCCACTTACTTACCTGTCTTCTTGTCATCAGAAGCATGACCATGGAAAGTTCGAGTAGGAACAAATTCACCTAACTTGTGACCAACCATGTCTTCTTGTACGTAAACTGGCACGTGCTTCCGACCATCATATACTGCAAATGTGTAACCAATAAAACTTGGGAAAATGGTAGAACGACGTGACCATGTCTTGATGACAGTCTTCTTTTCAGAACCTTCTTGCTCCTTAACCTTCTTCAGTAATGAAGCATCAGCGAAAGGTCCTTTTTTCAAACTACGACCCATCTATCGTTCTGTAACAACCACTGTAATATGACTAGTCCGCTTGTTAATTGGAGAAGCAGAACCCTTTGCACGAGGACGGAACCGTTTAAGAGTTGGTCCTTCGTTAGCAAAGGCTTCACTTACAACCAATGAAGCACGATCTAAGTCGAAATTGTTTTCAGCGTTTGCAACAGCAGATTTTAATACTTTTTCAACATCTGAAGCGGCACCACGAGGGGTGAACTTCAAAATAGCAAATGCTTCGGCAACACTCTTGCCACGAATGGCATCTAATACAAGACGAACCTTACGAGCAGAAACCCGTACCATCTTGGCAGTAGCCTTAGCTGACGTAATATTTTCAGCCATTTACTTCCCTCCTTGTTCATCATTGTTTGAGTTCTTCTTAGTAGGAAGTACTTCACCACGGTAAATCCAAGTCTTTACACCAAGAACACCGTATGTAGTGTTAGCTTCGTCCCAAGAATAATCGATATCAGCACGGAGTGTATGTAATGGAACAGTACCATCTGAGTATGATTCGATCCGTGACATATCTGCACCGTTCAAACGACCAGCAACTTGAGTCTTAATACCCTTAGCTCCAGCACGCATAGCACGTTGCATAGCTCCACGCATAGCACGACGGAAAGCAATACGAGCTTCTAATTGCCGTGCAATACTCTCACCAACAAGGTGAGCATCTAAATCTGGCTTCTTAATTTCCACAATGTTAATGTGAACACGTTTACCAGTTAATTTGTTAAGTTCTTTACGAAGTGCTTCAACTTCTGAACCACCTTTACCAATAACCATTCCTGGCTTGGCAGTATGAATTGATACGTTTACGCGGTTAGCTGCACGTTCAATTTCAACGGTTGATACAGAGGCATCAGCAAGTCGCTTTTCAATATACTTACGGATTCGAAGGTCTTCGTTAAGGTAATCAGCAAAGTCCTTGTCAGCGTACCACTTTGCAGTCCAATCACGAATGACCCCAACACGAAAACCATTAGGATTGATCTTTTGACCCACTTACTTTTCATTAGATTGTCCACCTACTTCCTCACGTTGTACGATCTTAGTGCGAACTGGCAACTTGTGACCGGCAAGACGTAAAGCTTCACGAGCGACTTCTTCAGAAACGCCCCCTACTTCAAACATTACCTTGCCACGTTTTACTGGAGCAACCCATCCTTCAGGAGCACCTTTACCGTTACCCATCCGGACCCCAACACCTTTACTAGTGTATGAGAGTTGTGGGAAGATTTTAATCCAAACTTTCCCACCACGCTTCATGTAACGCGTCATAGCGATACGAGCAGCTTCAATTTGACGGTTGCTAATCCAATGTGAATCAAGAGCTTGTAAACCAAATTCACCAAAAGTAACAGTTTTTCCACCCTTAGCTTCACCGCGCATATGACCACGTTGAACCTTACGGTGCTTTACACGTTTTGGTACTAACATTTATTTGTTTAATTCTTGTTGACGAAGAACTGTCTTAACCCGTGCAATATCTTTGCGTACTTGCTTAAGACTTGCAGTATTTTCCAACTGGCCGGTTGCTAATTGGAAACGTAAGTTAAACAATTGTTCCTTCAGTTCCTTTTCACGGTCAAGTAGCTTATCAGTGGTTAATCCATTCAGTTCTTGTACATAATCTTTACTTTTCATTTAAAGGGTAGCAGCTTTTTCGACAATCTTTACAAGACGGAAACGCTTCTTAGCTGATAATGGCCGAGTTTCCATAATTTGTACAGTGTCGCCGGTCTTAGCTTCGTTGTTTTCATCGTGAGCATAGTACTTCTTTGAGTACTTAACACGCTTACCATAGATAGGTGCACTCTTGTAAGTATCAATTACAACAGTGATAGTCTTATCCATTTTATCAGAAACAACGTGGCCTTGGTAAACCTTACGTGCATTACGTTCTTCACTCATTTAGAGAACTTCTGGAGCTAATGAAACGATCTTCATGAAGTCGTCTCCACGAAGCTCACGAGCGATTGGGCCAAAAATACGGGTACCCTTAGGGCTCTTGTCGTTGTTAATTAAAACAGCGGCATTTTCATCAAACTTAATGTATGAACCATCCTTACGGTGAATACCATGTTTAGTCCGTACAACAACGGCCTTAACAACGTCACCCTTTTTGACAACGCCACCTGGTGTTGCCTGCTTTACAGTAGCAACAATGATGTCACCAATATTACCTGTTTTAACTCGGGAACCACCTAAAATCTTAATAACTAAGATTTCACGAGCACCGGAGTTATCAGCGACCTTCAACCGACTTTCTTGTTGAATCACTTAGTCAAGTGTCTTACCTGACTTCTTCGCAACACGAACCTTCTTACCATCAACGAACTTGTAACCTACACGAGTTGGTTCATTTGTTGAAGGATCAATCAGCATTACGTTTGAAGCATTAATTGCAGCTTCTGTATCAATAACGCCACCATTAGGATTTGAGTTGCTTGGTTTTTGGTGTTTCTTAACGATATTTACACCTTCAACGATAACGCGGTTTTGAGAAGCAAGTACCCTTTTAATAGTACCTTCTTTGCCCTTATCCTTACCAGCGATTACGCGAACTTTATCACCTGTTTTAATGAACATTTATTTAGCAAACGGCATACCGAGTTGAGCAAGTAATTCACGGGATTCTTCGTCAGTTTGTGCAGTTGTTACAATAACAACATCTAAACCACGAACTCGGTTAACTTTATCATAATCAATTTCTGGGAAAATTAATTGTTCATGGATACCAAGAGTGTAGTTACCACGACCATCAAACGCCTTGTTACTTACACCATGGAAATCACGAACCCGTGGCAATGCCACATTAACTAATTTATCTAAGAAATCATACATACGTTCACCACGTAAGGTTACCTTAGCACCAATTGACATACCTTCACGAAGACGGAAACCAGCGATTGATTTCTTTGCCTTAGTAATTAAAGGTTTTTGACCAGAAATCAAGCCGAGTTCTTCAACAGCTTCGTCAAGATTCTTGGAGTTAGTAGTTGCATCACCAACACCCATGTTTAAAACGATTTTGTCAATCTTTGGTGCTTGCATAACTGAAGAGTAGTTAAACTTTTCAATCAATGCTGGACGAATTTCATTTTCGTATTTAGCTTTCAAACGGTTTTCCATTTACCAGCTAGCCTTCTTCAAACCAGGAATTTGTCCTTTGTGGGCAAGTTCTCGTAAGCAAATCCGGCATAGGTGGAATTTACGGTAAACAGAGTGCGGACGTCCACAACGTGCACAACGCGTGTATTCACGACTTGAGAACTTAGCTGGACGGTTGCACTTAGCAATCATTGATTTTTTAGCCAATTACCAAACGTAAGCGATAACTTCGCCACCAATTTTCTTGGCACGAGCAACTTTATCAGTAACAACACCTTCAGATGTTGAAATGATAGCAATACCTAATCCATTAAGAACCTTAGGCACAGCATCTGACTTAACGTATGTACGTAAACCAGGCTTAGAAATGCGCTTTAAGCCAGAAATAACACGTTGACCGTCATTACCGTACTTTAAGAACACACGGATGATGCCTTGCTTGTTATCATCAACGTATTCAACATCGCGAATGAAACCTTCGTTTTTTAAGATTTCAGCGATGTCCTTCTTCATCTTTGATGCAGGTGCTTCTACTGATTCGTGTTGAGCCATGTTAGCATTACGAATACGAGTTAAGAAATCTGCAATTGGATCACTCATAGACATTTACTTACCAGTCTTACCTTCCTTACGGATAATGTGTTCGTTTTCGTAACGAATACCCTTACCTTTGTATGGTTCAGGTGAACGTACAGCACGAACTTCAGCAGCAAAATTACCAAGGTGTTCCTTGTTAATTGAGCTTAATTCGATAGTAGTATTGTCAGGTACGTTAATTTCAACATCTTCTGGCTTATCCATTTCAACTGGGTTTGAGTAACCAACAGTTAAAATCAACTTGTTACCTTTGAGTTGAGCACGGTAACCAACACCAACAAGCTTAAGAACCTTCTTGTAACCATTAACAACACCTTCAACCATGTTGTTAACATTAGCACGAGTAGTTCCGTGTAACATCTTTAACTTATTAGTATCAGCATCACGATCAAACTTTACAACGTTACCATCAATAGTCATTTTGATTAATGGTGAAATTTCACGAGATAAAGTACCTTTAGGACCTTTAACAGTAACTACATTACCATCTTGAGAAATTTCAACACCACTTGGCAAATCAATTTCTTTGTAACCAATACGACTCATTTAGAATTTAAGTCCGTTTTCACGAGCAGCTTCAGCCAAGGCTTGAACACGTCCATGGTAAAGGTATCCACCACGATCAAACACAACTTCAGTAATGTTCTTTTCGTTAGCGCGTTTAGCAATTAATGCTCCTACACCACTAGCTTGTTCAGTCTTAGTCTTTCCACTTACTTCACTATCATTTGTGGAGGCACTTGCGAGCGTCACACCCTTTACGTCATCAATTAATTGAGCGTAAATGTTTTTGTTTGAACGGTAAACACTTAAGCGTGGGCGCTCCGCAGTACCAGAAATCTTACCGCGAACGCGTAAATGACGACGTTGACGGATCTTGTTCTTGTCTGGTTTAGAAATCACTTATTCTGCTAAGTGGTCTACTGAAACACCACGTAACTTTGCAACTTCTTCAGCGTTCTTTAATTGCTTCAAACCTTCAAATGTTGCACGAACAACATTAACAGGTGTGTTAGAGCCAAGACGTTTAGAAGTAACGTCCGCAACACCGGCAAGGTCCATAACATTACGAACCGCACCACCGGCAGCAACTCCAGAACCTTCAACAGCTGGCTTTAACATGATCTTTCCACCGCCGTATACACCAATAACTTCGTGTGGAATAGTAGTTCCAACGATAGGAACAGTAATCAAGTTCTTTTCAGCAGCTGCTTGAGCTTTACGAATAGCTTCTGGAACTTCTTGAGCCTTACCAGTACCAAAACCAACATGACCTTTACGGTCACCAACAATTACTAAAGCAGCGAAACGCATACGACGCCCACCTTTTACAACCTTAGTAATCCGGTTGATGGCTACAACTTGATCGTCTAAATCCAACTTTGTTGGATCAATGAATTCTGATGATGCCATTTACTTAACTTCTTCAACAGAAACCAAGTGAGCGATCTTAAAAATTTGACCGCGTGTTGCCGCATTATCTGGTAAGATAACTGAGCTATTGATCTTACCTAATCCCAATGCCTTAACAGTACGACGTTGAGTAGGTTGTCGGTGGGCAACACTGTGAATTAAGGTAACTTTTACTTGAGCCATCTACATCACCTCAGTTTTACCACCAGCAGCTTCAATTGCAGAAACTGCAGAAGCAGAAAACTTATTAGCCTTAACAGTTAATTTCTTTTCAAGCTTACCGTTACCAAGAATCTTGATGCCGCTCTTCAAGTTCTTAACTAAGCCACTTTCCATCAATAATTGTGGAGTAACTTCTGTACCATCATCAAACTTGTTTAATGATGCCAAGTTAACAATTGCGTATTCTTTCCGGTTAATGTTGGTAAATCCGCGCTTTGGAATTTGCCGGTAAAGTGGCATTTGACCCCCTTCAAATCCTAAACGGGTCTTTCCATGAGCCTTTTGCCCTTTAGTACCACGTCCAGATGTAAAACCGTGTCCTGATGAAAGTCCACGACCCTTACGAAGACGCTTAGAACGAGAACCAGCAGCTGGCTTCAATTCGTTTAACTTCATTTAGTCATTTCCTCCTTTAGGTTCTCGAATAAATCCAATATATTCGCGCTTCATTGTTAGTCCGTTTAACTGCCGAACAACATCTAAAGCAATTTGTACGATAATCAGTAAGCTTGTACCACCTAAACCAATTGACTGACTTAGGTTCCATACGTTACTTGCAATTAACGGAATTAAGGAGATCAATCCTAAGAATAATGAACCTACTGTACTCAATCGCATTAACAATGAAGAAATATAGTCTTGTGTACCCTTTCCAGGACGCACTCCAGAAATATAACTTCCTTGCTTTTGCAAATTCTCAGCAAGTTTTTCTGGGTTAACCTGAACAAAGGCATAGAAAAAGGTAAATACAACAATCAAAAATACATACAGTGCGATCCCAGGACCAGATTGCATGTTAAAAATGGTCGTCATGATTTGATACCAACTATCCCCACCATGGTTTTGCTGGAAAGCCATAAGAATAGTTTGCGGGGTTGAGATAAAAGAACCAGCAAAAATAACAGGAATAACACCTGATACGTTAATCTTCAAGGGAAGATAACTACTGGATGGTGAAGTAGTGGTTCGTCTTGTGTATTGAATTGGTAGACGTCTTTCTGCCTGTTGTACCCATGTCACAAACGCTACAATAATTAAAATTGCAACAATAACAAGAGTAACAAATCCAATTCCCATCCACAAAGCAGAACCAGATTCACCAGCAATTTGGTCATCCCATAACTGACGAATTCCACCTGGCATTTGCGCAACAATACCAGCAAAAATTAACATGGAAACACCATTACCCAAGCCACGTTCAGTAATCATGTCTCCCATCCAAGTAGCAAACATTGTACCTGCAGTTAAAATTAAACCGATTGTTAAATACGTTTGAACACCAGGATGATTAACCAAACGAATAGTACTCAATGCATTAAACCCGGCGGTAATACCGATTGATTGGATAAATCCAAGTACAATCGTTAACCATCGGGTTGCTTGATTAAGTTTTCGCCGTCCTACTTCTCCTTGTTTACTCCATTCAACAAAACGCGGAACAATATCCATTTGTAATAGTTGAACAACAATTTGCGCAGTAATATATGGAGAAACTCCCATTGCAAATAAAGAGTAATTCTCCAATCCACCACCACTAAAGGTATTGAGGATTGATGCTAAACCGGTTGAGGAGATTTCCTGCAAAGCAGCAGCGTTAACTCCAGGAACGGTAATCGCTGCCCCAATCCGATAGACAATCAATACAAACAATGTAAAGAAAATCTTTTTACGGATATCTTTTACCTTGAATGTATTTTTGACGGCTGTGAACAACTAGTTTAGGTTTGTTAATACTTTCTTGATATCTTCGTAAACTTTATCGATATCTTGTTCACCATTAATTTCGTGCAAAACACCTTTCTTTTGGTAATAGTCTACCAGTGGTGTGTTCAACTTAATATTAACATCTAGACGATTCTTAACCGTTTCAGGCTTATCATCATCACGCTGATAAAATTCATGATGACCACAAACGTCACATGTGCCTTCAACTTTAGGAGCATTGTAAAGCTTATGATACGTTGTTCCACAGTTACGGCAAATAAAACGTCCACTTAAACGTTCTACCAATACATCCGGTTCGACGTGAATATTGATCACAGCATCAAGATGCCGATTACTCTCTGCTAACATCTTATCCAAAGCTGCTGCTTGGTTAAGATTACGAGGAAATCCATCCAGCATAAAGCCATCTTTAGTATCATCTTGAGCTAACCGTTCCTTAACGATACCGTTAGTAACTTCGTCCGGAACAAGTTCACCTTTATCAATATATTTCTTAGCTTCAATTCCCATGGGAGTTTCATTTTTTATGGCTGCCCGAAAAATATCTCCAGTTGAGATATGAGGAATTGGAAAATCTTCAACGATCTTTTGAGCTTGAGTACCTTTACCGGCACCTGGAAGACCCATTAATACAAGATTCATACTCATCTACTTGAACCGGAAAGTAATCCGACCCTTTGTAAGGTCATATGGAGACATTTCTACTTTAACACGATCCCCTGGTAAAATTTTAATGTAGTGCATCCGAATTTTACCAGAAACATGTGCTAAAATTTCTGCTCCGTTTTCCAATTCAACTTTAAACATTGCATTAGGCAAAGTTTCAGTTACTTTACCTTCTACTTCAATTACATCGGCTTTTGCCACTTACTTACCTTGACGTTGCTTATGCTTTGGGTTAGCAGAGCAAATAACCATAACACGACCGTTACGCTTAACGATCTTGCAGTGCTCACACATCTTTTTAACAGATGGTCTTACTTTCATCTACTTCTTCTTATTAGCGATAGCTACAGCCTTACCCTTACGAGTACGAGCATTGTTCTTAGTGTGTTGACCACGAACAGGTAGGCCACGACGGTGACGCATACCACGGTATGATCCAATTTCTTGAAGACGCTTGATATTCATTGAAACTTCACGCCGTAAATCACCTTCAACTTGAATTTGATCTACTTGTGCACGAATCTTTTCTTCTTGATCTGGAGTTAAATCACGAACACGGATGTCTTCTGATACACCAGCATTTTCAAGAATCTTCTTAGCAGTAGAATCACCAATACCAAAAATATATGTTAAGCCGACTACGATTCGCTTGTCACGAGGTAAATCGACACCTGCAATACGAGCCATTTAAACACGACGACGCTTTGGAGGACGAGAACCATTGTGAGGAACAGGTGTTACATCACGAATAGCAGTAACTTCCAATCCAGTTGCTTGAAGTGCACGGATAGCAGCTTCACGACCTGAACCTGGACCCTTAACTTCAACTTCAACAGTCTTCATACCATGTTCCATAGCTTGCTTAGCAGCAGCTTCTGATGCCATTTGAGCAGCAAATGGAGTGGACTTCCGACTTCCCTTAAAGCCTAAAACACCAGCTGAAGACCATGCTACAGCGTTACCTTGAACGTCAGTAATCATGATCAAAGTGTTGTTAAATGTTGAGTGAATGTGCGCAACACCAGTTTCAACATTCTTTTTTGCACGACGCTTACGCGTACCTTTTTTGGTTGCCATTTAGTCGTCTTGGCGAAATGAAACACCAAGATCATTTAATTTAAGTTTAATTTCTTCTAACGACTTTTGTCCTAAGTTCCGAACCTTCATCATATCAGACACTGTTCTATCAGTTAATTCCTTAACAGTATTGATACCAGCTCGCTTCAAACAATTGTAAGAACGTACAGAGAGATCAAGCTCTTCAATAGTCATTTCAAGCATCTTCTCTTTGTGTGTTTCTTCTTTTTCAACCATCACTTGAGCATTTTGAGCCGTTTCTGTTAAATCAACAAACATAGCTAAGTGTTCAGTCAAAATCTTCGCACCTAGACTAACTGCTTCAGTTGGTGTTAATGAACCATCAGTCCAAACATCCAGCGTCAACTTATCATAATCGTTACGTTGACCAACCCGTGCATTTTCAACAGTGTAATTTACACGTTCAATTGGGGTATAGATGGAATCAATCGGTAAAACACCAATTGCTAAATCATCCATCCGGGCCTTATTATCGTTAGCAGAAAGGTAACCGCGACCCTTATCAGCAGTTAACTTGATGTGTAATTCTGCGCCATCAGCAACAGTTGCAATATGCAGATCAGGATTTAAGATTGTAACTTCATTATCACCCTGGATATCACTTGCAGTTACTTCAGCAGGTCCTTTAACATCTAATTCAAGATTCTTTTGATCCTCAGAATCAAGCTTCAAAGAAACTTTCTTAAGATTTAGGATAATCTGCGTAACATCCTCAGTTACACCTTCAACAGTGCTAAATTCATGTAAAACACCATCAATTTGCATACTCGTAATCGCTGCACCTGGCAAAGATGCAATTAATACACGCCTTAACGAGTTACCGAGAGTGGTTCCATAACCGCGCTCAAGTGGTTCTACGACAAACTTACCGTAGTTATCTGTTTCTTCAACTTTGTGAATATTTGGCTTTTCAAATTCGATCATTTAGTCCACTAATTCAAGAATAACCATTGGTGCACCGTCACCACGACGAGGCATAGTCTTCAAGATGCGTGTGTAACCACCGTTACGATCTGCATACTTTGGAGCAAGTTCTTCAAAAAGGTTTTGAAGAGCAGATTGTACACGAATATCATCGCCATCTTCCTTAACATCAGCAACAACATTACGTACAAAAGCGGCAGCCTTACGACGAGAAGCTAAATCACCATGCTTAGCAAGTGTAATCATCTTATCAGCGGTCTTACGAACTTCCTTAGCACGTGCTTCAGTAGTGGTAATACGACCATTAACGATTAAATCTGTGGTTAAATCACGTAATAAAGCCTTACGTTGTGAACTTGTACGTCCTAATTTACGGTAACTCATTTACTGTAATTGCTGCTTTAGCCAATTTTTTAGCTCCTCTAAATTTAAATATCTATTTGGAACATTAATTCCTCGTTCAACCAATAATTTCTGCAGTTGCTGGCTTGCGGGAATTCCTACTCCAATTTCAAGTAATAATTCTTTATCTTTAAGGATTTCCGATGGAGCACCTTGTTTTACAACTTGCGAATCATTTAATACAACTATTTTGTCTGCTAATTCAATTTCTTTAAGATCATGTGTAATTGAAATAATTGAAAGATTATATTCTTTTTTTAATTTTTGTAATAAAGCTAAAATTTCTTGTCGTGCTAAAGGATCAAGCATACTAGTGGCCTCATCAAGGATTATTATCTTAGGCATTAATGCAAGGATTCCTGCAAGTGCTACCCGTTGCTTTTGTCCTCCTGAGAGATTAATAGGAGCTGTGTTTTTATAATCACTCATTCCTACCATCTTTAAGGCTTTATCAATCTTTTCCTCCATTTTATTTCGATCTACTTGTCGGTTTTCAAGTCCGAATGCAACATCGTCAGCAACGGTTGCTCCTACAAACTGATTTTCAGGGTTTTGAAAAACGAATCCAATATGCTGGTGAATCTTGCCTAAAGAACTTTCGTTAACTTGTATTTCGTCAACTTCAATCGATCCTGCAGTAGGACTAAGCAATCCATCAATTAATCGGGCTAATGTACTCTTTCCACTACCATTATGACCAATAATCGCTGTCCAAGAAACTGGTTCAAAATCCAGATTGATATTTTTTAAAACGGGGTATTTACTGTCTGGATATGTAAATACAAGTTTTCGAATCTTTATTCCAGTCACTCATTTTCTTTTTCTCCTCATCGCTTCTGCTATTTCATCTGCTAACACATCAAGCGTAAGCGGTTCTGTATTTTTTAAGGTTATCCCATCTTTACTAAGGAATTGCGCAACCTCGACAGAAACAGGCAAAGTCAATGATAGTTTTTTTAATCGTTGAGCATCCCTAAATAATTGCTGAGGAGTAGTATCCGCAACAACCTGCCCATTGCTCATTGCAATTACGTGGTTAGCATAATAGGCCACCTGCTCCATATGGTGAGTAACCATTATAATCGTTGTTCCCTTCTCGTTAAGATCTTTAATAAGTTTAAGTAAATCATTAGTTGCTTGAGTATCCAGTCCTGCTGTTGGTTCATCAAGAATTAAAATTTGGGGATCCATTGCTAAAACGCCAGCAATCGCTACTCGCCTCATTTGTCCTCCAGAAAGTGCGAAAGGGGAGTGTGACTTTAATTCTAAGGGCAAATCCACCATTTTTAATGCTTCATCAACTGCTTTTTCAATTTTTTTTGCAGGCCACCCTAAATTATGAGGCCCAAAAGCAATATCCTCCGCAACTGTTTCTGCAAATAGTTGCTGTTCAGGAAATTGGAATACAAAACCGACTTGATGGTGGATTTTACTTAAATATTCAGTTTTTGTCGTTGCATTAATTTCTAAACCTGCTACATTAAGTTCCCCACTACTGGGCTTTATTAATCCATCAATTAATGAAACCAATGTCGACTTTCCACTTCCGGTTTGTCCAATAATAGCAACAAATTCTTGCTCTTTAATTGTTAATGAGACATTATGTAAGGCTTCATTAGTAGAATTAGGATATGTATAGTGGAGTTTTTTTACTGTAATTGCTGCTTTAGCCAATTAGAAAAATATTCGAATACAAACTAGACCAACTGTCACAATCAATAGCGCCAAGCCAGCCCAAGCATCATTTTTATGCCAAACTAATTGACGATAATGAGTCCGTGGTGCATTAGGATCATACCCTCGTGCTTCCATTGCCGTTGCTAATTCTTCAGCACGCTTAAACGAGTTGACAAACAATGGGATAAGAATCGGAACTAAATGTTTAATCCGTGTCAAAAGATTTCCAGCGTTAAAATTAATCCCGCGGGCCCGCTGAGCTTTCATAATTTTATTAGTTTCATCCATAATAGTTGGAACAAAGCGTAATGCAATGGAAAGCATTAACGTAATCTGGTTGACAGGAACTTTAATCACTTGTAATGGTTTCATTAACCATGCCAAGGCATCTGCAATTTGAAAAGTTTGCGTAGTGGCAGTTAAGACAGTTGAGGCAGTAATAATCACAATAAACCGATAAAAAATAATTAATGAATTAATAAGGCCGTCACGGGTTATTGCCATAATTCCCCAATGCCAATACGCCTTTCCGCCACTACTAAATAAAATTTGAAACGCTACTGTTATCAAAATAATTAAAAATAACGGCTTAATCCCTTGCCAATATTGTCTTAAACCAACATTACTTAACTTAATTGCCGCAAGGAGCGCTAATAAAAGCCATATAGCAGCTAAAAAATTATTCACGAAGAAAATTAAAATAACGTAAATAATACACATGATTAGTTTTATTCGTGGATCAAGACGATGGAGGATCGATTTTACTGGTACATAACTACCAAATACGATTTTACTATTCATTCAATCCTTTTCATCATTTGTTCCATAATCTACATTAACTAAATATAAACCACTTGCTGGAGCCGTCATCCGTGCCAATGTCCGATCCTTTGCCTCAAGGACTCGAGACACGTCATCTACTGGCCGCTGATTGCTCCCGATTTCTAAAAGAAAAGCCACCATTATTCGGACTTGGTTATAGAGAAAACCATTACCAGTAAAATCAAAGACGACTTCATTTCTTAATTCATCTCGTTTAATCGTGATACTCTCAATCGTCCGAACATTGCTTTTTGCTTGACTCCCCGACGCAACAAAACTTGTAAAGTCATGAGTTCCAACTAAATCATTAGCTGCTTTTCTCATCTTTTCTAAGTTAAGAGGATATTTAAAATGAGAAGTATAGTTGCGTTTAAATGGGTTCACAAATTCCCCCTGATCAACCCGGTAACGATAAGTCTTACGATGAGCACTGTATCGCGCATGGAAATCATTATCCACTAATTCGGCCTTCTTAATTAAAATATCCAGTGGCAAAATACTATTGAGGGCTTTTCTCATAGATTCATTACTTAAATGATAGGGAATATCAAAGTGCGCAACCTGATTAAGAGCATGCACCCCTGCGTCTGTTCTTCCTGAGCCGATAACAGGAATAGCAGGCTTTGGGTGCTTAGCAATTTTATTTACTGCATTCTTTAATGTTTGTTCTACTGTCCGCTTATTTGGTTGAATTTGAAAACCGGAAAAATTGGTTCCATCATAAGCAAAGGTTATTTTATAACGATACATTTAGATTAAGTTAGTAATGTCTAAAACTTCTGGGTTTTGTGCAGCATGTTTGTGGTCTTCACCAGCATAAACATGTAACTTCAAACCTTGCTTGTGACCAAGAGAGTTGTGTGGAAGCATACCCTTGATAGCAGTTTCCAATAACTTCTCTGGTTCCTTTGCAAGGAAGTCACCAGCAGTCCGTTGCTTCAAACCACCAGGGTAGTTTGAGTGACGGTAGTACATCTTTTGAGATGCTTTCTTACCAGTTAACTTAACTTGCGCAGCGTTGATAACGATAACGTAATCACCAGTATCAACGTGTGGAGTAAATGTTGGTTTGTTCTTACCGCGCAAAATTGATGCTACTGCAGATGCTAAACGACCCATTGGGACATTCTTAGCATCGACAACGTACCATTTGCGTTCAACTTCACCAGGTTTTGCGATGTATGTCGTTCTCACTTAACGCTTACTGAATTGAGCAGCCTTACGAGCTTTCTTAAGACCTGGCTTACGACGTTCCTTCATACGAGGGTCACGAGTTAAGAGACCAGCCTTCTTTAAAGCGTCACGGAAGTCTGGATCAACAGCGAGAAGTGCACGGGCGATACCGTGACGTACTGCACCTGCTTGACCAGAGAATCCACCACCATTAACGTTAGCTAAAACGTCGTATTGACCTTCTGTTTTAGTAACAGCAAATGGTTGGTTAACGATAGCACGTAAGTTGGCAAATGGAATGTAGTCTTCAATTGCCTTGCCGTTCATCGTAATCTTACCTGAACCTGGTACTAAGCGAACACGTGCGGTTGCATCCTTACGCCGACCAGTACCACTGTATTGTACTTGTTGAGCCAATTAATGGAATTGCATTCCACCATCAACAATAATTGTTTGTCCAGTAACGTAATTTGAATCAGGACCAGCTAAGAAACTTACCACATTAGCAACATCCTCTGGTTCAGAAAGACGCTTCATTGCAATGTTCTTGGCAAAGGTTTCCATTCCCCATTCATCACTCTTACCAGCATTTTGACCAACTTGATGCGCAATATCATACATCATCGGAGTCTTAACAATTCCTGGTGCAAAAGCATTTACCGTAATATCTTCAGTTGCCAAATCTTGAGCTACTACCTGCGTAATTCCTCGAATAGCAAATTTTGTTCCGGAATAAAGTGCAAGATTAGGATTACCAACAACACCAGCTTGAGATGTAGCATTGATAATCTTACCACCATGACCGAGCTCCTTAAATGCCTTGTGGGCAGCTTGAATTCCCCATAAAACCCCAGCAACATTTACGCCATATACTTTTTCAAATTGTTCAGGTGTAATTGAATCAATTGGGGTAGTAGGACCTAATCCAGCATTATTAACGATTACATTAAGATCTCCAAAATGTTCGACTGTCTTCTCAACAGCTGCAAACACTTCTTCTCTATTTGCTACATCGGCTACAAGTGGTAATGCTTCCCCACCATTATTAGTCAGTTCATCAACAACTTGTTGGAGCTTTGCCTCGTTTAATGCTACGAGAGCAACCGCAAAACCATCCTTAACCAATCTTTCTACAATTGCTTTACCAATTCCTTGGCTTGCTCCAGTTACTAACGCTACCTTTTTAGTCATTTACTTATCATAATTATATAATTTATACGCCTTAATCACCGAAATTAATTTTTGTGCATAATCAGGATCAGTCGCATACCCTGCTTCTTGCAATCCCCGAGCTGCTTCTTGATAATTAGTCGCATGGACAACTCGATCATAATTTTGCTGATTGGTGTCTGTTCCATTTAACATCAAGCGCGTATGGTCTTTAATAGAATCACTCCAACTATCATAAACGCGGAATCGTCCCTTAGTAACGATCCACTTACCATTAATATATTCTTTAGTTGTCATTACTCGTGAATTTGCTCCCGTTCCCTTAATTCCAAATAAATTATGGTATTGTGACGCTAACTGACTTGTTCCCCATTGAGATTCAAGAATCGCTTGGGCAATCGTAATTGATGCATAGACATGATAGGTATTTTGCATTGCCTGGGCTTCAGGAGCAACTTGCTGAATAAATAATTGCTTCGCTCGGCGATCCTTTTCACGTGCCTCTTGTTCAATTCGTTGCTGATTCCAGATTCGGTAAAAATGGTGCCCAACGTAAACACCCAAAAAGATAACAATAACAGCAAGAATGCTAATAATCCAATTTCTACCCATATGGCGGTTTTTGTTTCTCCGCTTCCGTTTTGCCACTTAGTCTTTTACGAATTCAACTTTATTATCACTCAATGATTGAATTCGTGCCAATGATTCGACACGAATTCCACGTTCTTTTAGTTCACCAGCTCCAGGTTGAAAACTCTTTTCAATAACTATTCCTGCACCCGCTACTTGAACCCCTGCTTGATCGGCAATTTCTAATAATCCCTCTACTGCTTGACCATTAGCCAAGAAATCATCAATCATTAAAATCTTATCATTAGCATCTACATACTTTTTAGAAATTGAAATCCGATTGGTTGTTTTCTTAGTATACGAATATACATCAGCAGTATACATATTTTGGTTAAGAGTAAGACTCTTATGCTTACGAGCGAAAATAACTGGGAGATTCATTTCCAACCCAGTCATTACAGCTGGAGCAATTCCGGATGATTCGACTGTCCAAATCTTAGTAATGCCTTCATTAGCGAAAAGCTTGGCAAATTCTTGACCGATATGTAACATTAATTGAGGATCAACTTGATGGTTTAAAAAAGCATCTACTTTTAAAACATTACCCGGTAAAACAGTCCCGTATTCCTTAATCTTTTCTTCTAACTCTTTCATTTATTCGTTCCAAACTTCAGTATCGTCAACCTGATTCTTTAAGGCTGCCAAGTTATCGCCGCCAGTTACCCAGACAAAGCCTAGAATTGCCTGATCGTCATCCCCAACATCATTAAAGAACCTAAATTGCCAGTTATTCTTTAGCAACCATTGCCGTTGAATTGCTCGTGATTGATAATTACGAACGACCATCAATAAGCCAATTTGTAATGGTGTAATAACATGTAGGGGCATTCCAACAGTGCTTCTTAATTGTTCTTCATACTGGTCAACATTTGCTGTGACATCATAAATATTAGCAATCGACGTTAACCCTGGTTCAATATTCTTTACATAAAGAGTACCAGTAGAAGTAACATAAAAGTTAACCGAAAATACCCCCCGATATTCAAGAGATGCCGCAACACTTTTTACAATCCGTTGCATCTCTTTTAACATATCATCGTGAATATTTGCTGGTGTCGCAACAGAAATCAATTGGCGCTTGTCATTGTAATGAAGCTGAGCAAGTGGGAAAATCTCTGTATCTTTTCCATCAGTTGCCGCTGTCATAGTATATTCATTTGTATGTTCAATCCACGATTCTAGTAAATATGTACCCGTATCAATAAAATCAGCGGCGCGAGTAATATCAGATTGACGCTCAATCAGCATTGAATTTTCCCCAATTCCTCGTTGAATGGGTTTTAACAACGCAGGATAGCCAATGGAATCGATTGATTGGTAAACATCATCTAAACTAACCACCGTCATATATGGAGCAATATTAATATTTACCTGATCTAAGAAAGCACGTTCCATTAATCGGTCTTGAACAATCTCAAGAGCATTAATCCCCTGAGGAATCACTGCATATTGACTCAAAAAGTGCATGACGCGAGAATCGACATTAGGGGTTTGATAAATAATTGCATCACATGCTTCACCAAACTGAGTTAGTTTTGTCCGATCGTTCATTGCCCCTACAATGGTAAAATCAGCCATTTTAGTTACTAATGGCTGAGAACGATTCACATACACACCAACGTTAAAGCCTGCCTTCTTCGCTGTTGCAATAAGTGCTGCCCCATTGCGATTAATTCCAATAATTCCTAAAGTACTACCTGGGTAAATAGCATCTCTGCCCATTTATTTTTGTACTTTCGTAATTGGGGCAAAACTTGCCAATAAGCGCTTTACACCCTGACTTGGAAAGGCAATATCTAATTCCATATCATTACCACTACCGTTAACTTTGACCACTGTTCCTTGGCCCCACTTTTTGTGTTCAACCTTATCGCCAGTTTTCCAGCCAACCTTATCGGCCCCAGTTCCGGTGTTAGTAATTGGTTTAACCCGCTTGCCAGCACTGCGATATGTTCGCTTTTGCTGATCACGGTAGGTAGTAGCGGTTGCGGCAGCACGATCAAATGGCAGTTTACTATCTTTAATGCTATTACCTGATGGGCTATTTTCAAACTGTAACAACTCAGAATCAATTTCTTCTACAAATCGTGATGGTTGGTTACGCTGGATACGACCATAAAGTAAACGTGAAAAGGCATTAGTAAGATAAAGCTTTTTCTTTGCCCGTGTAATTCCAACATAGGCTAAGCGACGTTCTTCTTCCAATTCATCATCTTCCATTAAAGCTCGCGATAATGGGAAAATACCTTCTTCCATTCCCACAAGGAAAACAACTGGAAATTCAAGTCCCTTAGCTGCATGTAATGTCATTAAAGTTACAGCTGGTGCTTGTTCATCAACATCATCTTGATCTGAGACAAGGGCCAAATCAGCTAAAAAGTTAATAATTTTTTGCAAGTTAGGATCATCATCGTCTTTATGCTGCTCATCATATTCTTGTGTAACCGACTTAAATTCATCAAGGTTTTCACGACGAGCTTGTGCTTCAAGGCTTCGATCATCACTTAGCATTTTGTTGTAGCCACTTAACTCTAAAATCTGTTCAGTTAAATCAGTTAATGTGAGATATTCTGCTTGTTTAGTCAAGTTAGCCATTAATTGACCAAATTCATCAATTTTATTTCGTGTTCGTGCAGTAATTTCACTAGCAGTATCAACATTTTGAGCTGCCTTTAATAATGTCCAGCCATTTTCATTAGCGAAATTGCGAAGATGTTCCACACTAGTTAAACCAATTCCTCGTTTGGGCATATTAACAACTCGTTCAAAGCTCATTGAATCGGCAGGATTAACGATTAAGGTCAAATATGCTAAAATATCACGAATTTCACGCCGGTCATAGAATTTATGGCCACCAACCATCGTATAGGGAATACTACTCTTCAAGAAAGTTTCTTCAACCATCCGTGATTGTGCATTAGTCCGATAAAGAATTGCAAAGTCATTAAAGTGATAGCCATGCTTTTCTTGTTCTTCTTTAATCTTCGAAACAATAAACTGCGCTTCATCATGTTCATTTTGCGCGCGGTAATACGAAATTTTGTCCCCTTGACCATTTTCTGTCCACAGATTCTTCTTTTTTCGATAAAGGTTATTAGCAATAACTTCATTTGCCGCATTTAAAATTGTTTGCGTTGATCGATAGTTTTGCTCAAGCATTACCGTCTTAGCTTGGGGATAATCATGTTCAAAATTCAAAATATTGTTCATATTAGCTCCACGCCAACCATAAATACTCTGATCTGCATCCCCTACCACACACAAATTTTGGTACTTTTGCGCTAATAGATTAACTAACCGGTATTGGGCATCATTCGTATCCTGGTATTCGTCAACATGGATGTAGTGGAACTTATCTTGATAAAATTCAAGCGTCTCTTGATCACTTTCCAATAACTCAATGGTCTTCATAATCAGATCATCAAAATCTAATGCTTGATTAGTTTCTAGCTCTTGTTGGTAAAGCTTATATGCTCGCGCGACCATGTTTTCAAACATACTATTAGCTTCTTTGCTATAGTCATCTGGCGTCAACAAAGCATTTTTAGCATTAGAAATCGCACTTAAAATACTGCGGGGATCAAATTTTTTAGTATCAATATTTAATTCTGCACAAATCCGCTTCATTAACGTCCGTTGCTCACTTGTATCAGCAATCGTAAAGGCGCGATTATAGCCAATTTTTTCAATATCACGACGGAGGATTCGAACACATAATGCGTGAAAAGTCGATACCCAAATCTCATTAGCACTTTCACCAAGTAATTTACCGACCCGCTCTTTCATTTCGCGCGCAGCCTTGTTGGTAAAAGTAATCGCTAAAATATTCCATGGTAATACACCATTTTCTTCAATTAAGTAAGCAACCCGGTGTGTAAGAACCCGTGTCTTTCCTGATCCAGCACCGGCCATTACTAATAATGGTCCCTCTGTAGTTAATACTGCTTCGGATTGCTTATCATTCATTCCTTCTAATAATGCTTGCCCGTTATTCACTTACTGTTCCTCCTTCATTGCTTGGCTGAATTGCTGTTCATTCCATACGTCAATACCCAAGTCTTGAGCTTTTGTTAGCTTACTACCAGCATCAGCACCCGCAATGACAATATCTGTTTTCTTTGAGACGCTTCCGGTTACCTTAGCCCCGTGGTTTTCAAGCCATGATTTTGCTTCCCCACGAGTCATTTCAGTTAGCTTACCAGTCAGTACTACTCGCCGACCATTCCATTCACTATCAGGATTAGCATTTGACCGTGAGCCAAGATAAGCAAAGTTTACCCCAACTTCTCGTAATTCGTCAATTAATTTAACAACTTGTTGATTAGCAAAATAAGTTACGATACTTTCGCCAATTGTTGGACCAATTCCACTAATCGCAGAAATCTCATCATCATTAGCCTTCATTAAGCTATCAAGGTCACCGAAATGTTCCATGATAATTCGAGCAGCTTTCGCACCAACATGCCGAATTCCAAGACCAAATAATAAGCGCTCGACAGAATTATTACGACTATTATCGATCGATGTCAATAGGTTAGAGGTCGATTTCTCGCCAAATTTATCTAAAGTTAATAATTGGTCATGATTAAGTCGATATAAACCGGCAACATCATGAATCAATTCTTTATCCCATAGCTGTTCAATGATTCTAGGACCAAGTCCATCAATATTCATGGCATTCCGGGAAGCGAAATGTGCTAAGCCTTCTTTAATTTGCGCTGGACACATTGGATTAATACAGCGTAACGCAACTTCACCATCAAGATGAACTAATTCTGAGCTACAGACCGGACACTTCGTTGGAATCTCATATTCAACTGAATCTGCAGGACGTTTAGTTAGATCTACTTTTGAAATTTCAGGAATAATGTCACCCGCTTTATGCAGGTAAACAGTATCACCAATCCGAATATCTTTTTCACGCAAGTAATCAGGATTATGCAAAGAAGCTCGACTAACTGTTGTACCCGCTAATTGAACTGGGTCCATAACTGCTGTTGGCGTTACATTGCCGGTCCGACCGACAGTCCAGACAATATCACGGACAATCGTTGCTTGCTCTTCGGGAGGGAATTTATAAGCAATTTCCCAGCGTGGCACCTTAACTGTATTCCCAAGGGCAACTTCCGTATCAAGGTTGTTTACTTTTTCAACAATTCCATCGATCCCGTAAGTGAGCTTGTCTCGTTGAGCTGTATATTCTTCAATATACTTCTCAATCTCTTCACGGTTATGAACAACTCGATTATTAGGATTAACATTAAACCCTAATTCTCGCATACGATCAAGTGCTTCCGCTTGGGTCTTCACCCCCAACTTTTGATATTCAGGAACATAATATATAAATGTATCTAGTTCACGTTGCGCCGTTACTTTCGGATCTAATTGCCGCAAACTTCCGGCTGCTGCATTCCGAGGATTAGCAAAAACCGGCAATCCTTCTGCTTCGCGTTTAGCATTTAACTTTGCAAAAGCCGCTTTTGGCATATAACATTCGCCCCGAACCTCGATCGATAATGGTTCTGGTAATTCTGCGGGAACTGACTTGATAGTTCGGACATTAGCAGTAACATCTTCACCAATCGTTCCATTGCCACGCGTAGAACCTTGAACTAACTTTCCATTCTCGTAAACAAGTGAAAGAGAAAGACCATCGATTTTTAGTTCGAGATTATATTCGGGCTCAACTTCGACATCCCGATTTTCCTGTTGTCGTTGGTTAAAGTCCATCAATTCTTCAATCGAAAAGACATCCCCCATCGATAACATCGGAATTTCGTGCCGAACTTTTGTTAATTGGCTTTCTGTTGCTCCTCCTACTCGTTGAGTTGGCGAATCAGCAGAGACTAATTGTGGAAATTGTTCTTCCAGCTGTACTAATCGCTGATACGCACGGTCATATACATGATCCTCTACGGTTGGATTATCTTGTTCATAATATTCTTTTCCCCATTTAGTCAATTTTGCTCGTAATGGCTTAATCTCATCTTGAGCTTCTTGAAGGGTTAATTCTTTTACTGGCGTCTGTTTTTCACTCATTTAATAAGAATCAAAAATATGCGACTGGAAGTTATCAGAACCAGCATTCCGATAAACAACCGCTTGAATTTCTGAATCAGATTGAATCTTAATATCAATCGGAATCCCATTAGGCAGGTACTTCTTTGCTGCCCGGGTAATATATTGGGTAAAACTAGTAATTTCACTTTGACTATAGAACTGAGTAGTAACGGTAATGTGCATCCCCGACAAAGTTCCATTTTCATATTGTGCTTGCGCTGTAACTCCGCTCAAGTTAGGGAAGAAACTTTGAATCTGACTCTTAAAGTTTGAGAAACTATCGTCATCAGTTTGATCAGAACTATTAGTTGTTGCTGCACTAGCCTTTGGAAGGACTACATTCTTATAATTTAACTTCCGCCAGCTACTAATCGTATTACCACTATTCTTGCTATAAGCAAAGAATGTACCACCAACTAAACTATCATCTGGTGCTTGTTTGTATAGTGCAATCACGATTGGAACATTTCCAACGCCTGACTTTTTCCGCACTCGTTGAAGAACCTTTTGTGCCGCGATTTCACCTTGACGACGAACCTCACTATCACTAATCTTCTTAGTTAAAGTTGGTCCTCCTGTCTTAGTTTGGTAGTTGTATTCGGAATTTATTCCAATCCCAATCGTAATCCCCCGCAATTTCATGGAATTACCACTTTCTTGCATATAATCTTGTTCTTCAATTTGTTGAATATAGACTGGGTTAGGGTTACTCTTCTTTCCTTGAGCAGGGTTTAGCCCTTCAGGATTACTCTTTGTTTTTCGGCCAAGCCAGTTTTCAATCGTCCCACTACTAAGGTATTGACCTTCTTGGAAAATATAGCTTTTTGTTGAAAAGACCCGTTTTGAAACCTGAGTCAAACCACTTTCAAAGCTTTTAAGGTTATATTGATTATCATTTTGTGAGACATTTATACCTCGAGCTTTACTTGTTCGGTAACGACCATTTTTAATCACACCTTGATAAGTACCATTACTTGAACCAGTCGTTGAATAGTTTTTCGATGACGACTTTCCTCCAAAACCACATGATGCAAGCAAGACAGTACACATCAAAACGGCAGCACTAACGGCTATTTTTTTTGCCTTTCGCTTCACTTATTCGCCGTCCTCACTTTCGTCAAGAATTGCTGGAACCTTGATGTAGCCACCATCAGTTTCAGGAGCATTGTTAAGCAAGGCTTCTTGTTCGTCTTTAGAACTCTTAACTGCCTTATCTTCACGCATTACATTTACCCGATCGGTTGCTGATGTCATTGGTTCAACGCCATCGGTATCAACCGCTTCGAGGTCTTCAAACATATCAATAATGTTTCCTAGTTGAGTGGTAAACTTACCAAGTTCATCCTTAGGGAACTCAAGCTTAGCAAGTTCAGCAACGTGTTCTACTTGTTGCTCAGTGATTTTACTGGCCATTTAGTTTTGACCTCCTAACTGTGGTGTCTTCTTATGGAAATCAGTTGTCTGTTCAAAGACATATCCAGTGTTATAAACTGTTTGTTCGTCAAATGCTTTTCCGATGATTTGCAGACCAACTGGCATGCCATTTTTAGCAGAGAAACCAGCAGGAATGGACATTGCAGGAAGACCGGCCATATTAACGGGAACAGTCAATACGTCGTTCATGTACATAGTTTGTGGATCATCAATCTCCGCACCAATCTTAAATGCTGTTGAAGCACCAGTAGCACCAACGATTACATCATGATCCTTAAATACGTCTTCAAAATCTTGGGCAATAAGACGGCGAACTTTAGCGGCCTTATTAAAGTAAGCATCATAGAAACCAGCAGAGAGAGAGAAGGTCCCTAACATAATCCGCCGCTTAACTTCTTCACCGAAACCTTCCGAACGAGAACGAACATAAACGTCTTCCAAGTTCTTAACATCAGCAGCTCGGAAGCCATAACGGATACCATCGTAACGTTGGAGGTTAGAAGATGCTTCAGATGAGGCTAAAATGTAGTAAGCAGGAACCCCATACTTGGTGTGTGGCAAACTTACTTCATCAACAATTGCGCCGAGGGATTCTAAGTGGTCCAAAGCAGCCTTGATTACTTCTTGAACATCTTCGTCTAAGCCATCAAAGTATTCCTTTGGCACAGCAATCCGTAAGCCTTTAACATTCGTATTTTCGTTTAATTGGGCTGCCCAGTCTGGAACTTCTTTAAGTGAGGATGTCATATCCCGTTCATCATTTCCACTGATGAGGGCGGTCAACAAGGCATTATCCTTAACATTTTGGGTCAACCAGCCGACTTGGTCAAAACTTGAACCAAAGGCAATGATTCCCCAGCGTGATACACGACCGTATGTAGGCTTCATCCCAACGACACCGTTAAAGGAAGCAGGCATCCGAATAGAACCACCAGTATCAGTACCAAGCGCACCTAAAACATCTCCGGCCGCAACAGCAGCAGCAGAACCACCGGAAGAACCACCAGGAACCCGTGTAAGATCCCATGGATTATGAGTCGTAAAGAATGCTGAATTTTCAGTAGATGACCCCATGGCAAATTCATCAAGGTTAGTCTTACCAACGTTGATGTAATCAGCGGCATTTAACTTTTCAACAACTGTCGCGTCATATACGGGGTTAAAGTTTTCAAGCATCTTAGAAGCAGCCGTCGTTGTAAGGCCCTTAGTTAAAATATTATCCTTAACTGCAAGCGGAACCCCTGCAGTTAATTGATCAGCACTAATGCCCTTTGCATCAATCTCAGCTGCCCGCTTCAGTGCTTGGTCTTCATTTAAGCTGATGAAGGCTTTAACTTGATCTTCGTTACCCTTAATGTGGGCAAAAGTTTCCTTTGTTAATTCAGTTGCACTGATTTTCTTATTTACCAAGTCATCGTGCAATTGACTCAAGCTTGTTTGGTAAAAATCCATCTATTTAGCCTTCAAAGACTTCATCAATAATTGAGTAACAACTTGTGGGTTAGCCTTACCACGCGTTTGCTTCATGATTTGACCCATTAAGTAGCCGACAGCCCGGTCTTTACCATTCTTAAAGTCTTCAATTGATTGTTCGTTGTTATCAAGAACTTCATCAACAATTGGCTGTAGTTGCGCAGGATCAGATAATTGAACAAGACCGTGTTCCTTTGCGTAAGCATTTGGTTCTTCACCATCTAAGATTCCCTTGAAGACCTTCTTAGCCATCTTAGAAGAAATTGTTCCGTCTTCAATCAACTTCACCATGCCGGCAAGGTTAGCTGGAGTAAGCTTAGTATCTTGTAAGTCAACTTGCTTATCGTTCAAGTATGAGTTTACATCGTTCATTAAGTAGTTGGCTACCCGCTTAGGATCGCCACCGTCCTTAACAGCTTCTTCAAAGAAATCAGACATTTCCTTAGTCTGGGTAAGAACCATCGCATCGTAATCAGTTAAGCCAAGATCCTTAACATAGTGCTCACGACGCTCACCAGGCATTTCTGGCATTTCGCTTTCAATTTCACTAATCCATTCATCGCTAACGTTTACTGGTGGCAAGTCTGGTTCTGGGAAGTAACGGTAATCATCCGAACCTTCCTTTGTCCGCATCAGAATAGTCTCACCAGTCGCTTCATCATAACGACGTGTTTCCTGACCAATGTGTCCACCAGCCATCAATACTTTTTGATGCCGTTTTTCTTCAAATGCGAGGGCCTTCCGAACATAATTAAAGGAGTTGATGTTCTTCATTTCTGTCTTGGTCCCAAACTTGTCAGAACCGATTGGCCGAATTGAGATGTTGGTATCAACCCGCATGGATCCTTCTTCCATCTTCACGTCAGAGATCCCTGTAAATTGGATCCGTTGACGCAATGCTTCCAAGTAAGCCACCGCTTCTTCAGGCGAGGCAATATCTGGCTTAGAAACAATTTCGATCAGCGGTGTTCCTTGCCGGTTCAAGTCAACATATGAATACTTACTGGTGTGAGTGTTCTTACCAGCATCTTCTTCAATATGCATTTCTTTGATACCGATCTTTTTCTTCTTACCGTTTACTTCAATTTCAATCCAACCGTCATGAGCGATTGGTGTATCTGATTGAGTAATCTGGTAGGCTTTCGGGTTATCAGGATAGAAGTAGTTCTTCCGATCAAAGTGCATGTGGTGGGCAATTTGAGCATGAAGAGCAAGTCCAGCCATGATTCCGTCACGAACGACGCCCTTATTTAAACTTGGCAATACACCAGGGTAACCCCAGTCAATGACATTGGTGTTTGCGTTAGGCTGGTCACCGTATTCAACGGGGGATGGACTGTAAATCTTTGAATTAGTCTTTAATTCAACGTGGACTTCTAGACCGATTGTTGTTTGAAAGTTCATCTATTTCTTTTCGCGATCTTTATAATCGTCAATGCCATTCATAAAGTCCTCTTCGACCCGCTTAAAATCAGCTGAAGTTGTAATCGCATCTTCTGGAATCTCATCCAAGTTAGCAATTACTTCTAGGTGCTGTTTAAGGTTATGGAATTTCATTGGCGCGTCGCCACCGTATTCTCCGTCCAGGTTAACCATCAAGCGGTCATCCTTGTTTAGCGGAATAACTTCAATATCGGTTGCCTTAGCATAAATAATGCGCGGATCATCAAGGTGCTTTCCTTGAAGTGCCTTTGCCATTAAGCTGAGCATATCGATCACGCTGCTCTTCTTAACAATAATCATCGTAAATTTTCCATCATCAAGTGAAGCATCCGGCACAATCTGTTCAAAACCGCCGACCGAATTAGTCAAGGCAATCATAAACATGGAAGCACTGCCCCGGTATTCCCGATTATCATACTTGATTAGCATGTCGACTGGCTTAATCCGCGGCATTAACTCTGCTCCCTTGGCGAAGTATGCTGCGTAACCAAAGAGGGACTTCATTTGCGAAGGGACCTCATAGGTTAATTCAGTCATCGTTCCACCAGCAGCAATGTTCATGAAGTAATTTTCACCAGCCCGACCAATATCAATCTTAAATTTCTTATTCTTCTTTAAGATTAACTTAGCCGCAGCGATCGGATCATCACGAGGAATCCGTAATGCCCGTGCATAGTCATTAGTCGTCCCTGCTGGAATAATCGCTAATGTTGGCCGATGTTCTAACCCAGCAATTCCATTAACCACTTCATTCAGAGTACCATCTCCACCAGCAGCTACAATCAAATCAAAACCGTCTTCAGCAGCACGGGTGGCTTCGTTCTTAGCCGAGTTAGGCGCAGGAGTAGTCGCAAAAGCACTAGTTTCATATCCAGCTTTCTCATAAATTGCGAGAATATCAACTAAATCACTTCGCAATGTTTCACGGCCTGAGGTAGGATTATAAATTATCCGAGCACGTTTTCGCACCTATTCGTCACGTTGAAGCAAAGTAACGCTCTCCACATGCGTCGTCTGTGGAAATTGGTCCACCGGCTGAATTGGCTTTGTTACATAGTAGCCTTGGTCAGCGAACCGCTTGATATCCCGAACTAAAGTAGCAGGGTTGCAAGAAACATAAATCACTTTCTTTGGTCCCATTTTACCGGTGGCTTCGATCAGACTTTCAGCAAGACCTTTCCGTGGTGGATCAACGATGACAACATCTGGTTTGAGTCCTTCTGCTTGCCACTTAGCAAATTGATCTTCCGCCTTACCAACAACAAATTTGGCGTTCTTAATACCATTCCGTTTAGCATTATGTTTGGCGTCTTCAATCGCGGCGGGAACAATTTCGACCCCGTAAACTTGCTTAGCGTGTTTAGCTACTGCAAGGGAGATCGTGCCAATTCCACAATAGGCATCGATAACGGTTTGATTGCCGTCCAAGCCAGCATTGTCGATGGCTGTCTGGTAAAGGCGTTCAGTCTGTCGCGGATTAATCTGGTAGAAGGATAATGGTGAAATTGCAAAATCAATCCCGAGGAGCTGATCATGAATTTCATCAGCACCCCATAATGTTTTATTCTTATCGCCGAGCAAGCGGTTCGTTCGCTTATCATTGATGTTTTGCACAATACTTTTTACTTCTGGAACTCCGGCAACGATACCATCCACGATTTGTTTTTCCATTGGCAACCGCTTCGTATTCGTGACTAAGGCCACCATCATTTCATGGCTGTAGTATCCCCGCCGAACCATTACTGTGCGAATCACACCTTTACCAGTTTGTTCATCATATGGCGTAATGTGGTATTGCCGTAATAAGTCACGAACAACCACAATGGCCTTATCAATTTCTGGATCCTGAATATAGAAATCTTCAATCGGTACTAAACTGTGGCTCCCCCGCTTGTAAAAACCGGTTTCTAATTGACCGCGGACCATTTTTACTGGTACTTGGGCCTTATTGCGGTAATGATAAGGCTTTTCCATCCCCATCGTTGGCAAAACTTCAATCTCATCTAAGTGTGCTTTGGCCAATAATTCTTGAATTTGGTGTTGCTTGAATTTCAACTGAGCATCATATTTCAAATGACCAAGCGGCGCAATTCCCGTTTGAATGTATTTTTTATCCTTAACATCAACGCGGTCTGGACTCTTCGTCTGCCAGTCCATTACCCGTCCCCAAGCAAAGTGGCTGGTTACCTTGGTGATCTTTACCGTAATCTCTTCACCGGGAAGGGCATTAGGAACAAAGACGGGAAAATCATCAATCTTAACGACCCCATTGCCCTCGTAAGATAAATCCACTACCTTCGCTGGATATTCTTCATTTTTATGTACTGGAATGTTTAATTTCAATCATCGAAGCATTTTTCGCATAAAGACTTCAATGGGTGATCGCCAGTTGAGACATTTAAGTGGCCGAGAGTTTAAGTACCAGTTAATCTGAATTAGTTCTTGATCACTGATCTCTTCAATTGGCTTGCCTTTAGGGATAAAACGACGCAAGACCCGATTACGATTCTCATTACTACCTCGTTCATGCGGCGAATAAGCATGGGCAAAGTAAAGATTAATGCCCGTCTGTTCTTCAATCTCACGATAGTTAGCGAACTCTTTACCATGATCGACGGTGATGGTCTTAAGTTTGGGTCCTAATTGTTTCGCTAATTCTAGCATGGCCATTGTCATTGCCTGACTACTACGACTTTCAAGGCGTTTAACCACGGTTAATCTACTTTGCCGTTCGACAAAAGTGGCCACCGCTTGTCCTCTTCGTTTACCAGATAGAACAGTGTCAGCTTCAAAGTGACCAAACGTTTTACGAGTCTTAACTTCCTGTGGACGTTCTTCAATTGAACGGCCATGACTAAATGTTCCCCGAGTTTCTTTCGCCCGATGACGACGAATGCCTCGGTCAGGTAAGTCCGATGGTTGGATGTCAAGTATACCTTGGTCAATCCAGTTGTAAATGGTCTTATAAGCAATCCCAACCATATGAGCAACCTGTTCAGGCGACCACTTCTGAATCTTGACTTTGTCTTCAACCAAGCGTTTTAGATTAGCAGTCAGCACATATTTACGTCCACGTAACTTAAGCTTTGTCTCATGATCCTGTTGAGATCGCTTAGCATTATAAGGTAAAGGGAGACGATGTAATTCATTGAAAATCGTTGTTTTACTGAAGCCTAGATAGTCAGCAATATAGCGAAGCGAACGGTGTTCATGAAGTAAAGTTTCAATGACAACGCGGTCTGAAAATGATAAGATAGTGGTGCCCATTTATGCCATTCTGATAATTTTTAATAAAGTTAAGAGTTGCTTCATGTAAATCAAAACATGTAAATCAAAACTATCATATTCAAAGATATCTAAAATATTATGATTAATAAATTTAACAATATCTCCAATAAGTTTACTTTGATTTTTTTCGATCCTTGTTATCAGATTTCTAATCAACTTTTGGTTATTATCGTCAATAATGAGTGGTATACACTCTTTTAAATTCAAAATTTTATTATTAATAAGCCAACGAACATAGTCATCCATGCTATTTATGCTTTCAAGATGTCTACTTACTAAATCCATAAAATAAGTGTAATTGTCAATAAGCGTTTTAATTGTATACGGTGTATCCAACTATTCGTAATCCAACAATCCAGCATAAATAGTATTTAAGACATCGGTTAAAAGATACATTAATAGACATACTGCACTTAAAGAAAGTGAATTTTTATAAACGTTAAATAGATGTGCTAGCTTATTTTGATAATTATGTCCTATATCGTTATTTTCTCCAGAATTGATTAAAAAATAAGCTAACGTTAATAGATGATCTTTACTAAATGGTCCATTAGCATTCATGTCAGGATTTAATAATGATCCTAGAGTTACATTGCTATAATTTATATACATAACTTGTTCATTCTTTATTCTATATTGTTCTCTTAATAAGCTCTCAATTAAAGCACTGCATAAAATTTCAATATTATAATCTAGAGCTTTTCGTAATGTCACTTGAGAATTTTCTGTCTTAATTACATTTTGTATTAGCATACTAACATCTAGTACCAACATTCTTCCCTCTTCTAAAATATCACTATCAAAGTTAAGTCTTTTCGTTACTAAAGAGAGTAGACTAAGGAAGTCATTAAAATACGTTGTATAATATTTTTCCTTTTGCAGGATTCCAATGAATAAAGCATTGCCAATACCTGCAATAGATTCTATAGTTTGCTGCCTTATCAAAGTATAGTAATCGTCAGTAGGGATATTTGATGTAAAGATATCCATTATACTATTAGGAATATTTTTAATTGATAGATTACTTTCTATAATTTTCTTTTCAGTTTTTTGATGTGTCAAACTTAACATGCGTATAGCTGGATTAGTTTGCGATATCCAATTAGTTAATATTTTTTCAACGGGAATCATTTGCTTAATTTCTACACCGTGTTTCAAAACATAATTTGAAATGTCCTTATCTAACTTTCTATTTATATCTCTAATTTTATTTGCTCGACTATCTCTTTTACTCTTAAAAAAGCTCAATAAGGCCTTACCTATGTCACTTAATTCAAAAGGTCTATTTCCATTCGGATTATCTTCAACTAATATTTGATACTTTTGATATATATCTTTTATTACTCTATTAGATAAATCAACATAGTTTTCATCATGGTAATTACTAATTATCGAGCAAATATTAATTATTTGTACGGTTATAACGGAATCATCTAAATTAAGAGGTTTATCGTTATAAATAAGCTTTCTCAACAGATCAATATTATTTTTAAAGGTCTTGCTAAATTCATCAAAGTTGTATAAAAAATAAGCTCTTCTTTTCTTAAAAAGCAATTATTTCTCATATACTTTCGTAATTAATACTGGCTTACTTGCTTTAGAATCATCATTTTCTATATCACCGAAAAGACTTAGCTGCCCTTCATTAGCATTCACATCATTTATATCATCATTGTTAAATAAGGATTTATATGTAAATATTTCTTGTTTTACTTTATTCTCATAAGGAATCCATTCCCTAAACTCTATTAATTTCTCCTCTGAGTTCTTAAAAGTTAGTGTGTTCCCCTGCACAATATTAGCATTGATGACATATTTTGCCGACTTATATAGATCAGTATTACTACTTAACTCTTTTTGTATAAATGCTTGATAATGATTTATGAATATATCCATCATTGCCTGCTTTGCTTTTATCAAGTTATCCTCTAGCAATTCAATTGCGTAAATACTCATCAAAGCCCACAAAGCGTTATTTTTCCACGTAGTTTTGTTAGATATTTGGTCTACATGATTTAGTTTCTGGTGTAAAATTTCTTTTAAAAAAGCTCCCTCTCCAGCACTGGGCTCAAAAAAAGTGGCATGTAAATTATGAAGTTTTTCCTGAATTGATGGCTCAGCTAGCATTTTCTTGACCATCCACTTAGGAGTAAAAACCTCCCCGTGGTGTTGGACACGATCTTTTGATTTTATTAGATTGTCATCTTCTATAACGTTTTTAAGCTCAAATTTTTTGTCATGTGTCTCAAACTGCTGTTCGTCAAAGAGGCTAATTTCTTCTTTATTAATCTTCATTTACAAACCGCGATTAAATAAAAATCTACCTGGATGAATTAATTCTACAATTTTACCTATTTTATATGCTTCAACAATAAACTTATCGTAAATTGGAGGAGCGTATCTTTTATTATCTCCCTTAGTTTCATCCTGATAAGGCGGGTTCCCAATTACCACATCAAATTTAAATTTTTTATTGTTCATATCGCGGTTTGTAAAATTAAGTTAGAAAAATAAAAAGCCATTTGTGGTAGACTTTTGAATACCCATACATCAAAAGAAAGGACACCACAAATGACCTACCATCATCTTACCATAGACGAACTAACGATGAGTAGTATTGGACTTCAACTTGTCTAGCAGCCTTATCCAGTTAATTTCAGCCTTATAGCTACTTCTTGTTCATCGATGCAGTACTTTGCCTTAGACTTCCTTCAGATTCCACCTCACGGTGGACACCCTTGTCCTTAGCTCATGGTTCCGACTACTACGGCCCATAGCGGACTTTCACCACCTAGCTAATACCCATGCCGGGCGCACTAAAAAAAGCCGTTAGTTAAGAGCTTTCTTAGCTTCGTCAACGAGTGCCTTAAATGCATCTGCATCGTTAACAGCTAAATCAGCTAACATCTTACGGTTAATATCAATGTTAGCAACCTTTAAGCCGTGCATTAACTTGCTGTAACTAATGTCGTTCATACGTGCAGCAGCGTTAATCCGAGCAATCCAAAGTTCACGGAACTTACGCTTGTTGACCTTACGATCACGGAAAGCGTAAGTGTAACTCTTCATTACTTGGTCTTTAGCAGTCTTGAAAAGACGGTGCTTTGAACCACGGTAACCCTTTGCTAACTTCATAATGCGCTTGCGACGTGCACGCGTAACAGTTCCACCTTTAACTCGCATTTACTTAAATGGTAATAACTTCTTGTAACGCTTTACGTTGGTCTTGTCCATCATGCTCAAACCACGTAATTGACGACGTTGCTTCTTAGTCTTACCGTGGAAACGGTGACTAGTGAATGAGTTTCCACTCTTGAATCCACCATTAGCTGTACGCTTGAAACGCTTGGCAGCAGCACGGTTACTCTTCATCTTTGGCATTTAATTCTTTGCTTTATCAGCAGCCGGAGCAAGAGTTAAGAAAATACTCCGCCCTTCCATCTTCGGACGTTGAACAACAGTAGCGATGTCTGAAGTTTCTTCAGCCATTCGTTCAATCATGTCACGACCGATATCCTTATGGGTAATAGCACGACCACGGAACCGTAATGAAATCCGTACCTTATCGCCCTTTTCAATGAACTTACGAACACGCTTTAACTTAACATTAAAGTCATTAGTATCAATTGATGGACTAAGGCGAATTTCCTTAACCGTTATCGTCTTTTGCTTCTTACGAGCTTCACGCTCTTTCTTTTGCATCTCGAAACGGTACTTCCCGTAATCCATAATGCGGGCAACAGCTGGGCGTGCCTTTGGTGCAACTAATACTAGATCTAAGTTAGCTTCTTCAGCTAATTGTAGCGCTTCACGCTTAGACTTAATGCCCAATTGTTCACCATCTTGACCGATTAACCGCACTTCCCGTGCACGAATACCGTTATTGACAATCATTTATCCCTTATCACGCAAATTTTTTCCTTCCATTTCAATCTCACGTGATAAGTACTTGATTCTTTCCATAATGCGAGCCGCTTTGAGAGGCTCATTATCGCCTTGCGCATTGATAGCAAGGTGGTTATTTTGCAACTCATCCATTGAAAAATTAGAACTAAAGAAAGTTGGTAATTCTTCTTGCATCCGATATTCTAAAATTACTCCTAAAATATCATCTCTTACCCATGTTGTCATTGCACCGGCCCCAACATCATCAAGCATTAAAATCGGCGCCCGTTTAATAGCATCCAACTTTTCGCCAGTATTATTTTGCTTAATTGAATTCCGCATTTCAACAGCAAAACTAGGGAAATGAACCATCGTTGTTGCAACTCCCTTACTCTTAGCGAGTTCATTAGCGATTGCTCCAAGGAGGTATGTTTTTCCGACTCCGAATTTTCCATATAGGTAAAGTCCTGGTTGAAAATTATCTTTTTGGTAATTATCTGTAAAGTCCATGGCTGCTTGAATTGCCTTTGTGCGTGTATCAGTTTGGGTATCTTCATTTAAATAATAATCATCATATGACGCATTTTTAATGAACTTAGGCATATTAATCGAGTTAACTAGTCGTTGAATATAACGTTGTCGTTGGCGTTCTAATAACTGTTTAGTTGGAACGTAGGTTACGTCAATTTGGCCTGCACTGATAACCAATTGCGGAGAATATCCCGGGGCAACAGTTGGCACGCCTTTTTCAATTAATTGCTTTTCATGAAAAAACTCATAAAGCTTTGATTGTCCCCGTTTAATTGCTTCTTTACTAAGACGGTCACGATTTTCGTTTAAGAATGCTTGAACATCTTTATCCGCATAAACTTGCTTCATCGTTTGTTGGATATTGTTTGCGATGTTTTGACCGCGCATTAACTCTTGTAAAGTTTTGTTTAGTGACTGCATCTACTTCTTCTTACGATTAGCGATCCGTTCACGCAGTTTGGCAATTTCTTGTGAGGAAGCCTTTTTCATCAACTCACTCGTGTCTTTCTTGCTCCATGCTGGCATCGGTTCCTTAATCATTTTGCGCCACTTATTTTTCTTTGGCGTCTTTGTTTCCTTTTTCTTTTCTTGCGACTGCTTGTTAAAAGTCTTTAATTGGACAATGGCTTGCTCCCCATTAATTACGCCATGTTGGAGCCAGTTATTGGCAATTGCATCGACAAAATTAGCTGTCAAAGTAGAATTCCCCCGGTCACTAATCACATACCAAGTTAAGATATTAATGGCATCTTGGGTAAGTTTTTCTTGCGCTACTAAACCTGTCAGAATATGACGTTCACCTGAAGTTACGTAGCCACCCGTTTGACCTTTAAGAACCTGAAGAAATTCGACTGGGGAGTAATCCTTAGCTGTCGCCAATAACTCCTGATCTTTACTAGTCAGTTCACTATTTCTATTTGTCACCGGCGCTTCTTTTTCCGCTACTTTTGTCGTTGAAGAATAGACAATATTATAGGTAGACGCAACAATTTGCTTAAATTTTTTCGGATTGAAATGATTGGTTTGCAGATCAATCGACCGCAAAACCAATGTCTTCATCGTTGGCACATCAATCCCATATAATTGATGTTCTAACAATATTAGGTCTCGATTATTTTCCAGGTCTGCACTGACAATTGGCTGATTAGCCAGCAAGTGAATGAGGGTTGACCAATCAAAGTCATCGCTCATCCCCGCAGTTAACTGGGGTTGCTTTTCTACTGGTGCCTGTTTTCGCGCCGTTAAAATCGCTTGTGGTGTTTCAGTAATTGACTGCGAGTTAATATGAAATTCTTCAAAAAAGTTGTGACTCACATTAGTTAGTGAAGTGTTAGAAGAAGCAAGCTTGTATTGCCGACTTTGCTTAGTCAAACGTCCAAACGCATCTTCTCCTACTTCCTCTAAAAGTAAAATACTCAGCAAGTTATCAGCTAAAAATTTTTCTGGAGTAAGGGTCGGCTGCAATTCATAAACGTATACGTCCCCGATCTCATCGTGCTGGAAATAAGTTTGCACTAAGCCAACTGCCTCTAAACGATGAAGAGCCTCCAGTACTTGTCGACCCCCAGCATTTACCTGGGCTAACAGGTCACTTTGCAAGGTCCGGTTAGCAATCGTAGGATTAGGCAACAAGCGCGCTTTTAACGCATAAAAAAAGCTAAACGCAACTGGTCCTAAAATTGGCTGATAAAATGTTGCAAAAGTCTGGTCATTAAAACTAATAAATGCAGTGCTGGCCGTAACAACATAACCGGCTTGCGGGTCAAAAGCTGCTGCAGTCATTTATTTTTTATGTTCTGCCTTCATCATGGTTTCAAGTTCGCTCATAAAGGCATCAACGTCCTTAAATTGGCGGTAAACACTTGCAAACCGAATATAAGCAATCTCATCGACGCCTTTTAATTCGTTCATCACAAATTTACCAATAATTTGACTGGAGACTTCGCTTTCACCAATACTCCGGATTTGTTTTTCCACTTTATCTGCAATCTTGGTCAATCGCTCCATACTAACCGGTCGTTTTTCTGCCGAGCGCACAATCCCATTGAGGATCTTTTGGCGACTGAATTCTTGGCGCGTGCCATCTTTTTTAATTACTAGTAGTGGCGTTTCCTCGTACCGTTCAAAGGTTGTAAAACGAAAGCCACAATGAATGCACTCACGACGACGACGAATAAAGCTTCCGTCTTCGCTTGGCCGACTATCGACAACCCGTGATCCATTTTTGTGACAATGTGGACAGCGCAATTACTCTGCTTTTAGCTGATTTATTAGGGATGCGACTCGTTTTTGCAGGGCAGCCTGGTCACCATTATTATTTATTTTAAAATCCGCCCGCGCTTCTTTATCTGATAATGGCATTTGGGCAGCAATTCGCGCTTGCGCTTCCTCTTTAGAACAATGATCACGAGCCATTAACCGTTTAAGCTGCGTTTGTGGATCAGTATAAACAACTACCACATAATCACAATCTCCATCATAATGTTGCTCGAATAATAATGGTACATCTAACACCACGAGCGGAATACCCTGTTTTTTTAAAGTATTAACCTGCGCAAAGATAGCATCGTAAATTAATGGCTGAAGAATCTCATTGAGTTTTTTCAACGCTTCTTTATCATTAAAGACAATTTTTGCTAAGGCTTGCCGATTGAGCTCCCCAGTTGGCAAAAGTACTTTTGGACCAAATACTTTGACAATCCGTGTTAACCCAACCGAGTCTGGTGCCTGGACTTGCCGCGCTACTTGGTCAGCATCAATCACCGGAATCCCAGCCTGGCGCAAAATAGTGCTTACCGTTGTCTTGCCGGTTGCGATTCCACCTGTTAATCCAACTATTTTTGTCATTTATTCCTTCAATACTTGACAGTGTGGACAAAATGTCGTTCCACGTTCAGCAACCTTAATTTTAACCATTTTCGTGCCACAACGCGGACATTCATCTCCCGCATGACCATAAGCTTTTAAGCGATCTTGGAAAGCGCCGGCATCACCAAATGCATTCGTAAAACTATGCACAGTGGTTCCCTTGTACTTAATCGCTGTCGCCAATTCTTTGATAATATTTTTCCGTAATTCAGTAATTTGGCTAGCCGTTAAAGTATTGGCTGGTTGCTCCGGGTTTATCCCCGTCATCCATAGCACCTCATCAACGTAAATGTTACCCAGACCGGCGACATGACGCTGATTAAGCAAGAATGGCTTAATTTTTCCCCGACTCTTTTTTAATTCAGCTGTAAAGTATGGCAACGTAAAGGCGTCTTCTGTCGGTTCAGGGCCAATCGTCTTCAATCCGCCGACATTCATCTCATCACCGGTTTTTACCAGTGTCATCCGCCCAAATTTACGGGTATCTTGATAACATAATTCCGTGCCGTCCGTAAATTCAAAGACAACATGGGTATGTTTATCAATTGGTCCGCCAATCGGTTGGTTGTAATATTTTCCTTCCATGCGAAGGTGTGAAATCATCGTCAAATCATTAGTAAAACGAAAAAGAAGATATTTCCCTCGCCGATCAACATTTTCAATCGTCTGTCCAATCAACGCCTGCCGAAAATCTTCAACGTCATTGGTAATCGTTTTACCATAATAAACATCGATCGCGTTAATTTTACGCTTAGCGGCAATCTTCAGCAAACCGCGGCGAACAGTTTCAACTTCTGGTAATTCAGGCATCTATTTTTTAAGGTCATACCAGGTATCCCCATACTTACTATCTACTTTAAGCGGCACATCCAACTTAACGGCCGAATCCATTACTTTTGGCACCAATTCCGATAGAACCGGGATTTCTTCCTTTGGAGCCTCAAAGACTAATTCATCATGAATCTGCAAGAGCATTTTTGCCTTTAGATGACGTTTCTCAAGCTCATCTTGCATCCGGATCATCGCAATCTTAATGATATCAGCAGCGCTCCCCTGAATTGGCGTATTCATTGCAGTCCGCTCTGCAAATGATCGCTTGCTAAAACTTTTGGCATGAATATCTGGTAAGTAACGACGACGGTGAGTAATCGTCTCAACATAACCATTTTCTTTAGCAAACGCAATCGTGTCATTGATGTATTTCTTTACACCGGGGAATTCATGGAAATAATTTTGAATAAATTCATGAGCTTCTGCACGACTAACATGAATCCGTTGTGCCAGTCCGTAATCACTAATCCCGTAAACAATTCCAAAATTAACTGCTTTTGCCCGACGCCGCATATTACGGTCAATCTCGGCATCAGGGGCTAGATGGAAAATTCGGCGAGCTGTACTAGCATGAATATCTTCACCATTCTTAAAGTCTTCCTGAAGGTTCTTGTCACCAGTGATGTGAGCAAGAACCCGTAATTCAACTTGCGAATAATCTGAAGAGAAGATTTGCCAACCTTCATGACTAGGAACAAATGCCTTTCTGATTAAGCGCCCTTCCGGCAACCGTACTGGAATATTTTGCAGATTAGGATCAACAGAAGACAAGCGACCAGTCTGCGTTAATGTCTGTAAGTAGCGCGTATGGATCTTCTGGTCATTTGAATGGATAACTTTCAGCAAACCAGTGATATAGGTAGATTGAAGCTTAGCAATTTGACGATATTCCAAAATTTGCTCAACAATCGGTGACTTATCAGCTAACTTCTCCAGCACATCAACTGCAGTGGAATAACCGGTCTTGGTCTTTTTGATCACTGGTAATTTCAATTTTTCAAACAGAATATGGCCTAGTTGCTTAGTAGAGTTAATGTTAAATTCCTCGCCAGCTTCTTGATAGATCTGACTTTCAATTTCTGATAGCCGTTCAGTTAATTTACTACCCATATCTTTCAAAGTTTGTGCATCTACATGGACACCCGCAATTTCCATTTTTGCAAGAACCCGGGTTAGCGGTAATTCAATATCAGTATATAGTGGCGTTTGCTTATTTTCGTCTAATTTGGCAAAAAGATCCTTGCGCAGCTGTTCAATTGCCCGCGCCTTCGTAGCCAGGTGACTAAAGAAGGTCTTATCATCATCAGGCACAGCGCGCTTAGCACCTTTACCATAAACTTCCTCATCTGTTCGGACATCATCGTAACCGTGTTCCTGAGCTACTTGTCCCAGGTCGTTACTATTATCATTAGTATTTAGAAGGTAAGATGCCAAAAGTAGATCAAAATTAATGTTTTCAAGCGGAATACCGAGGCGATGAAGCCCAACGATTTGTGCCTTGGCATTAAAGACATTCTTCTCAACACTATCACTCTGGAGTAAATCCTTGAGAGGCGCCTCTTTAAGCAGGTCCACATCTCGACTCGTAAACCAGTGTCCTTCATTGCCGATCACAAAACCAGCGAATGGTGACGTGTGGTAATTTTCTTCTGACATTTCAAGGTAAAAACTTACTTCACCCGTTAATTGTCCTAGGTCATCTAAGTTATCTTTAGTTAAAACTGTGTAGTCAATTGGAGCAATCTCAGCTTCGTCTTCCTCTCCAGCCCCATCGATATCCATCTTTTTCAAGAAAGATTTAAAGCCCATCTCTTTGTAAAATTTAATCAAGTCATCCGTTTGTGGGCCCTGATATTGCAGATCATCTAAGCCAATCTTGATCGGAGCATCCCGAAGAATTGTTGCTAATGTCTTACATTGGCGAGCAACCTCTTCATCCTCAATCAAATGTTCTTTCATCTTACTCTTTTTGAGGTCATCGATATGGTCATAAAGCTCTTCAACTGAACCAAACTGTTTTACAAGCTTGATTGCAGTCTTTTCCCCGATTTTAGTTACACCAGGATAATTATCGGAAGAATCACCCATCAGTGCCTTCATATCAATTATTTGGCGCGGCGTAATTCCTAATTTTTCTTCGACATGCGCTGGCGTGTAGTGCTCCGTATCAGTAACTCCTTTGTGGGTAACAGCAACGGTCGTATTCTCACTTGCTAACTGGGTAAGGTCTCGATCTCCAGTTACGATCAACGTCTTGTAGCCAGCATCATCCGCTTGCTTAGCCAAAGTACCGATAATATCATCAGCTTCATAGTTAGCTAATTCATAACTATGTAATCCAGAGTCTTTGATCAATTCGCGCACATAAGGGATCTGCTCGGTCAATTCATTAGGCGTCTTGTTTCGACCACCCTTATAGTCATCATACATCTTCGTCCGGAAGGTTACTTTTCCTGCATCAAAGGCTACTAAAGCCGCATCCGGTTTAAAGTTTTGCAACACATGGTCAAGCATCAACTTAAAGCCATAAATTGCAGCTGTATGCAAGCCGTCCTTATTTGTAAATTTGTCCATTTGATTATGCATAGCAAAAAATGCCCGGAAAACAATACTATTTCCGTCAATTAACAATAATTGTTTTGTCATTTAGGCTGCTGCCATTGTGCGCCCACATTTGATATATGTAAAAGCATCGATGAAGCCACCGCTAAAAGTGAGGAGCAGGGCAAAGAGACGTGCTTCTGCAGGCTTTTGATAGTTAATGAGTTTATCCATCTACTTATTAACTTTTTTCCTTTTAGTTAAGTAATAAGAACTATCAGTTACGAGAATCAAAAAAGTGGCAATCCAGATAGTTTTCATTCGGAAAAAGGGAAGCAACTGCGCAGAAATGATCGCGCCGAGCGTAAAACAGATCACGATCATTAAATAACTAAAGGCAGCTGATCGTTGCGAGCGATCATGATGAAAATAATATTCGCTCCAGGCAACCGCAGCTTTTTTGACACTGCCGCTTGTAAAGACACTGTTATAGCCGAGCCCCTCGATTTTGCTAAAAGTGGCACTTTGCATTGCAAGCCCAAATGAAACAGCTGGTACCATCAAATAGTCAGGGAAGCTATCGGGGAGAAAACCGATAATTGCTCCTACTAATAAAATCGGCAATAAACAAACTACTCGCCAATAATCAGTTCTTAAATGGGCATGCAGGCTGCTGACCATTGCTAATCCAAGAATAAATGTAATCAACACAAGGCTCGAGTCTAAGTACGAACGATAATCAGCCCGTGCCGTGCTAATCATCGTCCTAGCTTAGCCCATCGCCTTGTCGAGAAGATTGTTTCACACTTTAATTTCGGTCACTCATTCCAAAAATTTGAAGAAGTGAGATAAAGAGATTTACAAAGTCTAAGTACAATTGAAGGGCACCTAGAACAGCTAAACCGTTTGTTGATACTTCGCCACCATAGTTGATGTAGATCTGCTTCATCTTTTGTGCATCCCAAGCTGTTAAAACAGTAAAGATAATAACAGCAATAAAGGAGAAGATGTAAGCAATGGCCGGACTTTGTAAGAACATGTTGATAAGGTAAGCAATCATTAAAGCAATCAAGGCAGCCATCGCGTGAGCACCAAACTTGCTTAAGTCGCGCTTAGTAATGGTCCCATACAAAGCCATCGTGACAAAAACAGCCGCGGATGATACGAAAGCTGAGGCAATGCTTGCTCCCGAATAAACACCAGCAATAATTGCAAACTCGACACCATAGATTATTGCCGTCAGCATCAGCATAACAAATGCCCCAACTGGGTTCCGGGTAGCACTAAAGCTTACCCCCATTGACAAAGCAATCGGTAGCAATAAGATAACCCAAACCATTCCAGGGTGAGCACTAAAGAAACCGAAAACCGCACTCCGGAATACCCCCATGGTCAAGTAAGCACTAAATGCAGAAACAAGAACTGCCAGCGTCATATTTCCATACATTCGGGTCAAGAAACTATTCAAACCAGCTGCGTCAGTAACAACCCGACGCCCTGGCTCTTGAGAAAAGTTATTCATTTATTTTAACAATTCTTTGTACTTTTCTTCGTACTTTTCAACGTCACCGGCACCCATGAAAACAACTACCGCATTGTGGTATTGCAAAAGTTTGTCCATGGTATCCATGTCGATACCTTCACTACCTTCAATCCGTTGCTCCAAATCAGCACTAGAAACATTTCCAGCATTTTCACGAATTGAGCCAAAGATTGGGGTAACAAAAGTCTTATCTGCTCGGCTAAGCGATTCTGCAAAACCATCAATGTAAGCGGCCAATCGTGAATATGTGTGAGGCTGGAAAACAGCGATAACTTCACGATCTGGGTACTTTTGCCGTGCCGCATCAATTGTTGCTTTAATTTCGCTTGGATGGTGAGCATAGTCATCAATAATGGTCGTATCCGCAATGTCAGTTTCGCTGAAACGACGCTTTACCCCACTAAAGTTGGCTAGTTCCTGTTGGATCTCATCCATGTTCATGTGCTCCATGTATGCAACCGCTAGTACCGCCAAGCTATTAAGAACACTGTGTTCACCGTATAAGTGAATGGTAAATGTGCCAAGCTTTTGGTTGCGGAAGTAAGCATCATATGTTGAGCCTTCTGGTGTCCGTTGAATGCTTTCTGCCCGGAAATCATCATCTGGATTAGTTCCATAGTAGTAAACCGGAACATCAACATTTAAGTCACGAAGACTAGGATCGTCTCCCCAAGCAAAAATTGCCCGTTGAACTTGCTTACCGTATGTTTCAAATGAATCACGGACATCTGCCAAATCATTGAAGTAATCAGGGTGATCAAAGTCAACGTTTGTCATAATTGCATAGTCTGGATGGTAGGCAAGGAAGTGATCACGGTATTCATCGGCTTCAAAAACAAAGAAGCGTGCATCCGCATTTCCTTTACCTACTCCATCACCGATCAAGTAGCTAGTTGGTTCAACTGCCGCTAATACGTGTGATAACAATGCAGTCGTACTGGTCTTACCGTGTGCTCCGGCAATCCCAATACTAGTATGATTCTTAACCTCATTTTCAACAGCCTCAGGGTAACTTAAAATTTTAAGGCCTAATTCATGTGCTCGTTTAATCTCTGGGTGATCATCATCAAAAGCGTTTCCTTGGATAACAATCATCCCTGGTTTCAAATTGGCTGGATCAAATGGCAAAATTTTAATTCCCGCCGCTAATAATGGCGCTTGTGTAAATGTTTCCTTTTCAATATCTGAACCTAGTACTTGGTGTCCTTTGTCATGAAGGATACGTGCTAAAGCGGCCATCCCGGTCCCTTTAATACCAACAAAGTAATATGTATTTTGTTCCATTTAGTTTTCTGGGTAAAACGTATCGGCCTTAGCAAAATCAACCGGTTCACCGACTTCTTGCCAGTCATCAGGGATAATGAATAGGCCCTTTTCATCGGGAGCATTCTTAATCCGTAGTTCACGGAAACCACAGAGCATTCCGTCACTATCAACACCCATCAATTGACCAGGCCAAATGATCTTACCGTCTGGCATCATCGCACCAGGCCGAGCAACTACGACTTTAATACCTTCTGCAACATTAGGAGATCCACATACGATTTGGACAGTCTTATCATCAGCAATCCGTGTTTGCGTTACTTTTAAGTGGTCAGACTTAGGATGGTCAGTGATCTTTTCAACATAACCGACCACAAATTTAGGATCTTCGTCAGCCGTTAAGAGCTTATCAAAGCCCGCTTCTTGTAACTTTGCATTTAATTTTTCAACTTGGGCTGCATCTAAAAATACTTGCCCGTTTTCACTTGTTAATTCTGGTAAGACCTTGCTGGCGTTCATAAAGTTATAGCCAAGTAATGCACCATCTTTTTCAGCGGTGATCTGAGCTACATCATCAGCAATCTTAGTAATTTGGTTATCCGCATCTGGAGCGGTAATAACGACTAAAATGTCGCCTAATTCATTGGGATTGTAACTTGAAATTAACATTTACTTCAAATTGTTTAAAAAATCTTCAACTTGTTGCTTAGTTTTACGATCTTTATTGACAAATCGACCAATTTCTTTACCATTATCATATACAATGAAACTTGGAATTCCAAATATATTTAATTCAGCAGCGAGGTCGATGTTTTCATCGCGATCAACTTCATAGAAAGTATAATCACTGAAGTCTTGTTCGATCTCAGGCATTGCCGGCTTAATAAAACGACAATCTGGGCACCAACCAGCTGTAAAGAAAAGGACAACCTTGCTATTGCTAATAGTTTCAATTAATTGATCTTCTTTTAATTGTGGTAATCTTTCCATTTAGTTATTCTCAATTCGTTTTAATTCCAATAGACTACCAGTATACGCGTCAGCAATAAACTCGTAATCTACTTCTTCGCCATCTTCTAGACGAGAAACGCCGCCTTCATAAGCATGGGTTTTAACCGCAAATCGTTGGAAAGGTACTGCTTTATTATTGATCCAGCTACCGGTTAGAGAACCTTCACTTGCAAAATCGTTCTTGACTAATTTTAAGATCCGCTCAGCAGATATTTGGCGGTTACCAAAAAGTTTACCAGCGATAAAACCGGCGATTCCAGACGCACCTAATGTGACTGGAATCAACCAGGGGTTGAGGGAGTTATTGTTTGCATTCATTTAATAAGGATCAACTTTTGCTAAAGCGGGAATATATGTCGCTACCTGTCCTTCGTCAATTTTGCTCCAACATTCTTGAATTGCGTCATTAAGATTCATCTATTTTAAGCAGTGTTTACTGATGGTCACTTGCCCATCAGTATTGATAGTCTTTGTACGCGTAAACTCAAGAGCTTGGCGGCCACCATAATGCTGCTTAGTTACATGATCGGTGTTAATCCCTTCATCATTTTCATCGGTCATCCCGTAGTAGAAGTAACGATATACTGTCTCGTGCGTCCCGTCAGCTGATACTTCGGCATCTGCTGTATTAAAATACACTTGATTATTTGGAACGTAATCGCCAATTTTTATTTTTGTATAGTCTACCGTATAAACTACTGATTGATTATCAAAAGCACTTCCATTGGCTAATGAATTCCAATGATCAAGATCAAGTAATTTATCAAATGATTCCGTTGTTTCAACTGCTTGAGACTTCCACTGATGTGACACGTCCGGTGACATTTATTTATTGTATGCTTTCGGACTAACCTTATCGCCAACTTTACCGTATGCATAATGATGACCATTATCTTCGCTTGGCAAATATTCTGAATAATCTACTATCTTTCCGTTATCGTCATCATCAACAAACGTTAAATCAATTCTTGCATTCTGTTCGGTAGCAGATTGAGAAACCTTACTTTCTTCAACTGGAGTATTTTGTGTATTGACGTTATTTTTGTTTAAATTAGTAATCGATTCATACTCGTTATCCTTTACTAGTTCTTGATTCTTTTTATTATTCAGTTGATCTGTGCTCTCATCACTTGTTTTATTTACTAATTGTTGTTCCTTTTGTGAATTACTACTAGTATTTTCGGCTGCGTTTTGTTCCTCATTAGTTTGTTTATCAGCTTGTACAACAGAAGTAGAAACCAGCTGCGTAATATCGGTATTTGCTGTTGTTGCTTCTTCCATCTATGTAGGTATGCTATCAGCGTGTGCTACTGTACCTCCGACCATAAAAGTAGTTCCTAGTAACACAGACGCAACACCAACACTGAGTTTTCTTAACCCAAATCGTTGCCGTTGTTGCTCCATTTTGCGTACATATTCTTGTGCATTGTTCTTCGACATTTACTTAAAATTAGCAATTAGCTTATAGATTGGTTGGCCTTTCGCCGCAAATTTTTGTTCATATTCCGTCTCAACATTATGTTCATTTTCTTCGCTGTGGTGCAGGTCTAACCAGACGCCATCAAAGATCATCCCATAGTTATTCATGCTTTCCAAGGAGAATTCAAAGAGACCCATGTTATCAGTCTTCAGTTCAATTACCCCTTGATCTTGGAGGATCTGCTGATAGGTTGCTAAGAAGGTCTTGTAGGTCAGACGCCGCTTAGCATGGCGTTTCTTCGGCCATGGATCAGAGAAGTTAAGGTACATCTTCGCAACTTCCCCATCTTCAAAGTATTCTTGCAAGTCTTCTCCATCCCCACAAATCAATTGCAAGTTTGGCAAGTCTTCCTCAAGTGCTTTTTTGAGGGCAATTGCCGCAACAGTCCGCTGAATCTCTAATCCGATAAAGTTGATTTCTGGATGAGCCTTCGCCATGCCAATGATAAATTGACCTTTCCCCATCCCAACTTCTAAGTGGAGGGGTTGTTCTTTTGCAAACCGTGATTGCCACTTACCCTTAAATTGAGTGGCATTATCAATCATTAGTTCTGGATGGGCAGCAATTAATGGATCAGCCCACTTTTTATGTTTCACACGCATTCATTTCATTAGTTTTTTGACTCTGACATTGAAGTAGAAACGGCTTAATAAGACCACTTCCACTGCCGCAATAATAAGATTAATTACCATCTGGCCGACATTCAACTGCCAACCGATACTAGCAAGGGCGATCAATAGTGCCTCAAGCGCCGTTACCTTGGCCAACAGCTGCTTAAAGTCCGCCTGTTGCTGACTAGCAGGGATTGGATAGATGTGAGTAAAGACATTTGATTCATACTGGTCATAGAGTGGCATCAGTTGGGTCGCAATCAAGTAAATAAAGAGTACGACCACCAGAGTACTCAGCCAACCTGCTGGCAATAAGAAGACAATCACCATTCCTAGCAGGGTCAACCGACTGACAATCCCGCTCACTTCGGTACTCCGGACAAATGCGCGGGCGTATAAGTAAGACCAGGGTTGACCATCCTTGCTCAGCCAGCGGATCAGGCCATCTGCCCACTTCCGCCGTTTGGTATTTCCTTGAACACTTGGCACATCAGTAAAGAGGTTAAAGAAACGGTAGACACTGTACATCCGATCCTGTTCTGCTTTAACGGCAATCCGCCAATTAACAGCGAGATCACGATAGTAAACAATTACTGCTAAGTACAAAAGCACCGCTACTACAAGACCGACGTAGGGATTAACCAGCCACATTGCGATTGAAGCGAGCAGCGGGTTTACCCAGTATTCTAGCCGGGTTCGCCACTGTTGATCACCCCAGCGCAAACTCAATGATTTACGAGCTACGTGCATCCAATCGGCCTTATTAACAATGGCGACTAAAAAAATGGTCACAATCTCGGCACTGTTGAGTTTTTCCGTTGTCAACGCGAACGGCAAGGCGATAAAGGCACCAGCCACCGTCATTATTTCCGCTAAGATCAGACTATACCAGGTCGCCTGATTAAGGTAACGATGGATTCCTTCAACTTGTGGCAAGAGAAAGACTGGGTCCGGCTTTTTGATTAGGGTAGCAAGACGACCGATTTGGGCGATGACCGTAAACCAGCCGATCAAGATCAACCGGGTCCACCATTCATGCGGTCCCAAGGTTGGCAGCCATTGGGAGTAGCCATACGCCAAGGCTCCGAACAGGAAAAATAAGGCGATAACAAAGTGGTCATTGAAGACTAACCGCCAGTAACGCAGTAGGAGCATAAAGTGTTGACTGCGACGCTTGCTAAATAACTTATTCATTTATTCATTACGATCACCCTTTGCAAGATGCAAGTAAATCTCATCTAAGGATTCGCCGGCATGATTCCCAGCAGCTCGCAATTCATCGAGGGTTCCATGTGCCCGGACTTTTCCATCTGCCAATAGGACAAAGCGGTCACAATACCGTTGCGCCGTATCAAGGACGTGGGTCGACATCAAAACCGCAACGCCCTCCTTCTTCTTTTGCTCAATCAGGTCTAGCAAGTCATGAACTGCCAAAGGGTCCAACCCATAGAATGGTTCATCGATAATCAGCAGCTTAGCCTTCGTCATAAAGGCACAGCAGATCATTACCTTTTGCTTCATCCCCTTAGAGAAGTTAGCGGGGAACCAATCGAGCTTATTATCCAGCCGAAAAAGTTTTAATAGTTTTGTCGCCCGTTGCCATGCTTCATCGTGGTCCAACTCGTACGCCATAATCGTTAAATCAATATGCTCACGGAGGGTCAATTCATCATAAAGAATTGGCGTTTCGGGAACATAGGCGATCTCCTTTTTATATTCTTCCGGGTTAGCCTGAATAGTAAGACCATTAATTTTAATCGATCCTGAAAATGGTCGCAGCAAGCCAATAACGTGGTTTAGCGTTGTTGACTTTCCGGCACCATTTAGTCCAATCAAACCAACTAATTCACCTGGTTGGACATCAAAGCTGACATCCTTCAACACAGGAATCTGGGAATATCCACCAACAAGTTTATTTATCTCTAAAGCCATCTAGTCTTCTTTCATTTGATCGATGATTGATTGTTGGATTTCTTTGTACTTTTCATCGTTGTAGTTACCAGAATTGTCCTTAAAAATCATCTTAAAATCATCATCGCTAGTGTACCGTGGAACCAAGTGGAAGTGGGAATGGAAGACAGATTGATAAGCGACTTCACCGTTATTGTTAACCACGTTCATTCCCTTGATAGCTGGGTTAGAAGCCTTGACTGCCCGTGCAATCTTGGGGATACGGGAAAATACTTGGGCAGCGAGATCAGCATCGTAGACAAATAAATCGGGAACGTGCTTCTTAGGAATGACGAGGGTGTGACCAGGAGTTCCTTGCGAAATATCAAGAAAGGCCTTTACAACGTCATCTTCGTAGACTGTGTAGCTAGGAATCTCACCGTTAATGATTTTGCAGAAAATACAATTATTGTCCATTTACTTCTGCTGTTCCTTTTGATCAATCTTGAGCACATCCAGAATAATCTGAATGCGGTTCAGCCGGGGTTCAGTCTTGAATTTCCACTTCTTAACATCACGTTCAACATCGTTAATAAATTTTTGCACACCAGGGATGGCAGCTTGTAGTTCATCGATGCTGTTCTTCAACTGTGAAACTTCGCTGCTGAGCCGTTTGAATTCCTCTTGAATTTCTTTTAGCCGTTGCATTTACTTATTTGAGCTAGTACTGCTGCTGTTATTGCTGGAGCTGCTTGTAGTGGCGCTTGAGTTAAGGTAGTCATCAAGGATATTCTTAACATCGTTTTCCTTGATTGAAACGTTACCCTTCTTCAAGACGTTTGAAACAACCTTCCGCATGAAGTTTTGGTTGTTCATGTTTTCTTGAACGATTTGGTTCTTCAAGTCATTGATGTGTTGACTCTTCTTACCCTTAGCTGGGTGTTCGATCATGTAAATTACTTGGTAGCCGTCATCAGTCTTAACTGGGGTCGTAGTATATTCACCCGTCTTCAACTTAAAGGCAGCCTTCTTGTAAGCTGAGTCAAGTTGGTTATCAGTATTATCAAAGGCTGGAAGCTTACCACCGTTGTTCTTGGTTTGACTATCAGTTGACTTGGACTTAGCAAGCTTCTTGAAAGTCTTGTACTTGTTGCTGGAGTCATTTAATTGGTTAATGATATCTTCAGCATCAGACTTACTACCAACAAGGATCGTCGCAGTTTGAACTTTAGGTTGGTACTTGGTCCATTGCTTATTGATTTGCTTGTTAGTAATGTGGGAGTAATGACGAGCAGCTGCAGTCAAGAGTAAGTTTGACCGAATTTGTTGCTTCAATGACTTTTCAGTTAAGTTTTGACTTTGAAGATAAGCATTAAAGTCTGAACCGTACTCGTTCTTGTAGGTATTATATTGCGCGTTAACTTGCTTATCACTGACTTCTTTACCGTATTGCTTCTCCAAAACCTTATCTAAGATCATTTGTTGAAGCACTTGCTTACCAGCACTGGTTTGCTTCATGCTGCTGTAGTATTCGCTCTCAGTGATTTTACCGCCGCTAGTAGTAGCGACTGCTTTATTTCCACAGGCAGCAAGCGGCATCATCAATGCGGCCCCCGCAATGATAGCAATTAACTTTTTGGATTTCATTTATTCACGGTTTAATGCTTGCAGGTCAAGAATTTTAACGTCAAGGTCCTTAATCCGATCATCAGCAGTAAAATAGATAACCTGATTCTTCTCAGCAATTTTTTCTAGCAAGGCCAGCATTCGTTGCCGTCGAACGTTATCAAAATTAACAAACCCATCATCAATAATTACTGGGAAGTTAGCTTGATCACTCATCACGGTGACAAAGCCAAGCCGGAGCGCAATATACAATTGTTCAGCCGTTCCCTGCGACAATTCTTCCACTAAAAAGACTTCTTGATCCCTTCGTACCACTTTGACTCCATCGGCCGTTAAACGGATCCGGGAATAGCGATGAGCGGTTAACAAGGCAAAATATTGTTCTGCCTGGCGAATGATTGCAGGGTAACGATCAGCTGAAGCTCCTATCAGGGCCTTATTAATCCACTGAATTGTCAATTGGTACCTTAACCATTCCTGTACTTCATGCCAAATCTTAGCGGCTAGGTTAGCCCGTTCTTGTTCCAGATTGCTGAGGGTTCCATCTTTAACTAAACTATCAATTTCGACTTTATCTTTTTGAATCTCTTCGTGGGTATGAGAGATTGTTAGGTTGAGCTGATCAAGCTGGTACCGAGTCTTCGCTAAAGCCGTCATTAGCTCATCTCTATTTGCGTATGCAGCAAGGGCTTGGCGGTCTTCTGCGGTCAATTGTTGTCCATAGGCATCTGATGCCAAGGCTTGTGATTGTGCTGCAGAACGATTTGCTAAGTACTGGGTAAACTGGTTATCATCGTGCACCCCTGCTTGCTGATAAATCGCCAGTTTTTGCTGATGAATTTTACTGTAGTCTTGATTGAGCTGGGCTAAATTGTTAGCAATCGTTGCTTTTTCCCGGGTATTCGCTTGGATATCCTGGCGCGCTTGTTGCCCTTGTTCCAGCAAATCATCCAATTTAGTCCTAACAGCCGCCAAAGTTAGACTTTGCAAAGCTGGTGGCAATTGTTGGTTAAAGATAGCAAGTTGGTGGTCATATCTTTGCTGATCTTGTTTGGCAGTTTGGAGCTGGGCAGCTAATTCGGCATTTCGTTGTAAATCTCCCTGGATTAATAGCCATTGATCAGGCGGAAAATCCTGTAAGCCATGTTTTTGGCCAAACGCCATGATTGCTTGGGAATCTGTCGTTACTGGAGCAGAATGACTTCCTTGGCGTTGATAATAAAGATACATAACTGTCGCAAAGGCCGCAATTGCTCCGATAGCGGTAATAAAAGTGGCATTCGCTAATAATCCAATGATAAAAAGGACAAAGCCGCCGATGATTCCGATCATTGCGGCGCGAGAAGGATCGCCATTTGACTGGTTCGTATTTGCCCGAGAAAGCGGTTGGACATTAAGAAGGCGGGCAAGTTCTGCTTTTTCTTGAGGAGTTAAGGGCACCGGCAAGGGCTGGTGGTAGCGTGTTTTAATTGCAGTTAATTCCTGCTGCCACTGATTAGCTTGCGTTTGTTGACGGTGCTGTAAAGCCTCCTCCGCTTGTAACTCAACCGCTTGCTCCTTGAGGCGTTGAAGTTCCGGGATGCTTTGTGGCGAATGCTTAGTTGCTTGTGGAGACTGATGATCGATCCTTGCCAAGCGCTGTTGATAAACCTGTTGTTGGCGGCGAAGTTCCTTTTCCCTAACTTGTAGTTCTTGAGCCGTCGTAACTTGCTGATCAGTTAAATAGTCAGCAATTGGTCGAGTTTGGTGGCTATGTTGCCATTCATGGTAAACCGGCCACAACTGCTGTAAATGTGCTAATTTTTGCAAAAGTGGCTGTTGTTTTTGCAATTCTGCCTGTGCTTGCCGCAATTTTTCTTTGTTTGTCTTCAAATCTGCCTGCAGGTCCTGATAACGGTGAAATTTACCACGCGCTTGGTTAATTTTATCTGTCAAATTTGCATATTGATGAAGATCTTGATTGAGCGGCCATTTCCGTCCGCGCGGTTTATAGAGATGGTCAGCTTGTTTCTGGTACTGATCAATTAACTGGTCCCACTGTGCACTGCCAACAGCCCCTAGTTGCTGCAGATGTTGTTGCCATTCATCCCGATTAAGCTCGTCCACAGCTGTTAAGTCTCGTTGACCAAAACTAAAAAGGGCTTGATAGAGCGACCGATCCATTGAGCCAAGCAGTTGCTTTAATTCTTGCTCACCACCTTGACGTCCTTGTGAATCAGTCACACTAACCTTACCGCCATTCCGACCGCGTTGCCGTTTAATCACGTAATCATGGCCGTTGATCTCAACTAATAAACTTCCACCATAACTAGAAGTAGTTTTCGGAATATACTGAGCAAACCGATTCTTTCCCCGCCCATCCGCAAAGCCAAATAAAACACTAACAAGAAAGGCCATTAGAGTTGTCTTTCCGGCTTCATTAGGGCCATAAATTATTTGGGGGTTAGCTGTAAAGTCAAAATCTTGATCATGCCATTTGCCAAAGCCATCGATATGAACTTTCTTTATTTTCATTTAATCCTCCCGCCGCAATAATTGAGTCGTCGCTTGCTTCAGTTGCTGAAGATCAAGGTTTGTCAACTTAGCGGCTAAATCAGCATCCCGTGCTAAACTTTTTGTTAATTCTGTAATATTAGCAGGGGTAAATACTTCTTGGGCGGCTTGTTGCCAATACTGTTCATCTAGATCAGTCATTGATGGCAACAAATTTTGCTGGTGGAGCAAGAGGTCATAGATCCACCATTTACCATTATCTGCATTTTGGTCCTGCAGGTGTTCAAGGACATCCCCATTTGCAAGCAGGTGCCGAATCGTTGGTGAAAGTTGTTCAATGTTAGCAATCGTAAGCTCTACCAGTTGGAATGGTGCATTTTTTAGTTTGTCATCAATTGCTTGCGACAGGGATCGCTCTACTTCAGCAAGACTACTAGTTGGTAAAGCATTAACGGTTAGACTTGTCCATTCAATTTCCGCAACTGGTTTAAATTGCGGCACAAGTTTATTGCCCTGACTTTCCACCAAATAATAGCCGTGCTGTCCGGCTTCATTTTTATGCCGTCCCTGTGGATTACCGCTGTAAATAATTGGCGGCTTCTCATTCAAGATTTGGTGCTTGTGAATATGACCAAGTGCCCAATAATCATAATTTTTATCGATTAATTCATCGGTCGTAAACGGAGCATAGTGGTTATCTTGACTTTGCCGAACTGCTCCATGAAGCATCCCGATGTGCCAGGTTTCGTTTCGTTTTGGTGGATATTTTTTCACTTGATCTTCTTGAATCCAGCGTTGATCATAACTAAAGCCGGAGATAGCAACACTGTCATGATTTGCCAAAGTAAGGGTGGTAGTCGTTACGCGATTGCCAAAAACATGAACGTTTGCTGGCAGTTCTCCCGTGTCTTGGACAATTTGATAATCATGATTACCATAAAGTAGATAAACGGGGATGCGTGCCTGCTTAAGTCGTTCGCATTGCTTGATGAAAAAATCGGTAGCGGCAATGCTTTGCTGATCACGGTCATAAATATCCCCGCTAATTAAAACAAAATCAACTTTTAAGGCAATCACATCGTCAACAATCTTTTGAAAAGCAGTAAACGTCGATGAGTGGACGCGTTCCCATAACGGCTTGGGCATCGAAGTCAACCCTAAAAAAGGACTATCAAGGTGTAAATCGGCTGTATGAATAAATCTCATTTATTCTTGTCCTGGCATCTTTGGCATTACTTCACTGTAAAGATCTTGAATTGGACTTGTAATTGTCTTATTCAATTGTTGAAGCATGCTATCAACTTGCCGTTCTTGGTTCATCAAGTCTTGAACAACCTTCTTGCCACTTACTTCCTTGGCAAGGTTTTGGATGTTTTTAATTTCATCATCAGTTGGTTGTTGACCAGTCATTTGCTTGTGTTGAGCATCTGCTTGAGCTTGTTGGAACTTCTTGAAAGTGTCAAAGGTGTCACTGTCAGCCTTTAATGCTTCAAAAGCCTTTTGTAATCCTTGATATTCTTGAGTTTCGCGCAATTGGCGACTAAGTTCATTTGCAGTATCATAAATATTTACAACCATCTAGAAAAGCGATCGAACATTGCTCCACCATTGACTTGCCTTATTACCAAAGTTATTTACTGATTGGTTGAAGTTATTTACAAAGTCGCCCCCATCTTTGAGGAATGATCCCCATCCTTTAGAGGAACCCTTTGTCTTTTCTTTTGCCCGTGTTTGAGCATCTTCAACCGTGAATTTGGTTCCAGCAGTATTTGGCAAAATCGCACTCATTTCATTCTTGTAAAGGTAGTTAATGCTCCGTTCAGAAATATCGTTTAGGGTGTGGCTTTGGTTTGTATCATCATAGCCTTCCCATGTTGCAACCACTACATCGGGCGTATAACCTACGATCCACTTATCACGATCATTGGAATCATCGCCTTTTACCCCTGAGTTTGTGGTCCCCGTTTTACCGGCAAGCGTATAGCCACTTGGTTTGGCCGTTTCACCAGTTCCGTGATCAAATACGCCAATTAGCATACTAGTCATTTCTTTGGCTGTCTTACCAGAAATGATCCGCTTATTCTTGCTACCATCATTTTTGGCGATCACCTTTCCAGAGGCATCTTCAATCTTGGTAATGTAGTGCGGTGATGGCATCAAACCATCATTGGCAAAGACTGCATAGGCACGAGCCATTTGTTGCGGTGATACTCCGCGGGTCATACCACCGAGGGCCAAGGCAAGGTTCTTATCACCCTTTTCAACTGGCAAACCAAACTTCTTTGCCATATCATAACCACGATTGACCCCGATCTTATTTAATAACCAGACTGCTGGAGCGTTAAGACTCTCATAAAGAGCCTTATACATCGGTACCGTCCCGCTATAGGTATCATCATAGTTCTTTGGCGTGTAATTATTAGTTCCATACGATTGTTTCTTATCTTGAAGCGTTGAATCATAGAAATATCCATGCTCTAGGGCTGGTGTATATACAACAATCGGCTTAATCGTTGACCCGGGCTGCCGCCGCATCTGCGTAGAACGGTTAAATCCACGGAAGACATGTTTTCCACGCCCACCAACGACCGCGGTAATTCCCCCATTTTTCGGATTCATCGCAATCGAGGCTGATTGAACCATTGTGCCATCAGCCGAGTTCTGTGGGAAGTTATCGTCATCGTCATAAGTTTGCTGCATTGACCGCTGCTGATCTTGGTCCAGCGTCGTATAAATCCGATAACCATTATTCATGATATCTTTTTCCGAAATATGATAACGGCTTTCTGCTTCGGCAATGACCGCATCAAAGAAGTACGGGTACTTATAACTATCATTTGGCACGTAGCCGTTGGTAATATTCAACGGTGTTTGCTTATATTGATCCGCCGCACTTTGACTCAGCTTATGATTTTCAACCATCAACTGAAGAACCATATTCCGTCGTTGCTTCGTTGCTGTTGGATGTTCTACTGGGTCGTACATCCCTGGCGACGTCAGCATTCCGGCCAGGGTGGCTGCTTGGGGTACTGTTAGCTGACTGGCGTTTTCATTAAAGTAACGCTTTGCCGCATCTTGAACTCCCCATACCCCATGACCAAAGTAGGCATTATTGAGGTACATTGTTAAAATCTCATTTTTGCTGTATTGGTTTTCTACCTCAACCGCAATAAAAATTTCCCGAGCCTTTCGGGAGAAGGTCTGTTGTTGAGTCAAAAAGGCATTCTTAACCAGTTGTTGCGTTAAAGTACTACCCCCACCGGAGATATAGTCACGGTGAAGAAGTTTATTTTTCACTAGTAAGACGCCAGCCCGGCCTAACCCTTTGACTGAAAAGCCGTGTTCATGATAGAAATTCCGGTCTTCAGTCGAAAGAACCGCGTTAGGAACATTTGATGAAATATCTTTTAATTCCACATAAGTTCCCTTTTGAGCATAGAGGCTCCCGGCTGATTGATTGCTACGGTCATAAATCATTGTTGGCCGTTGCAACCTGTTCTTAAGATTTTTAACATCTGCAGTTTTAGCAACAAACGTCAAATGGATACTGGTAATTAAGAAAATTCCTAGAAAAATAACAATGATCCATCGCGTTAATTGATAACGATGCCAGAACTTTTTCAGCATCGCAACAAAGAGCTGCCAATAGTGCTTAAACCAAACTCGGAACGACGCCCAAGTCTTTTTTAACCACTTCATGATTCGCTCTTTCAAATCTGAATTAGATTGTGGTTCACGATTCATTTACATCTCATCTGGTGCCTTGATATCAAGTAAGTTAAGGGCTGACTTGAGCACATCACTAACTGCTTGAGTAAGAGCTAACCGTGCTGGTTGAGCTTCGTCCTTATCAAGAATCCGAGTGTGAGCGTAGTATTGGTTAAACTTTTTAGCCAATTCAAGGGCATATTTAGCGATTACTGATGGATCGTAGTTTAATGCAGCCCGTTTGATTGCTTCACTGTATTGACCAAGGAAGCTGATTAATTCCCAAGCTTCAGCACCGGCATTTGTCAAGTCAACATTGCTAAAGTCCCGGATACCACCCTTACGTAAGATACTCTCGGCACGAGCACGAGCATATTGAACGTAAGGACCAGTTTCACCTTCAAACTTAACAACATCTTCAAGCTTGAAGTTAACGGCATTCCGACGGTAGTTCTTTAAATCATGGAAGATAACGGCACCAACGCCGACTTCTTTAGCAACTTCATCAGCGTTTTCAAGGTCAGGGTTCTTTTCGGCAATTTGCTTCCGTGCTAAATCAATAGAATCATTCAATACGTCTTCAAGGGAAACAACATTACCCTTCCGCGTAGACATCTTCTTACCGTTTAAGTTCATTAAACCAAAGGAGATGTGTTCAATTTGATCCCACCAGTTGAAGCCCATTTCCTTTAAGGCCGCACGTAATTGCTTAAAGTAAGTTTCTTGTTCGGCACCGACAACGTAAAGGGACTTAGCATGACCATACATCCGCTTCCGGAAAAGTGCAGTTGCCAAATCACGAGTGATGTAAGTTGTCGTTCCATTACTCTTGATGATGAGTAATGGTGGTAAGTTATATTCATCAAGGTCAACAATTTCTGCACCTCGACTAGGCTTCAATAAGTTCTTATCCCGTAACAATTGGATAGGTTCTTCCATCTTTTGAGCAGAGAAAGCTTCCCCATTAAATGAGTCGAAGTTAACATCTAGCATCTTGTAAACACGTTGGAACCGTTCAAGAGAAACTTCACGGAACCAGTGCCAAAGCCGCCATGCTTCTTCGTCACCATGTTCGAGCTTAGCAAACCAGTCACGACCTGCTTCAGTATATTCTGGATGTTCGTCAGCTTCATTATTGATCCGCACATAGTACTTAAGCAAAGTATTAATTGGATCCTTCTTAACTTCCGCTTCGTCTCCCCACATCTCATAAGCAGCCATTAACTTACCAAATTGAGTACCCCAATCACCAAGGTAATCAATCCGAATTAAGTTGTAGTTAACTTTTTCAAGAATCCGGGCAACAGCTTCACCAATCATGGTTGAACGAAGGTGACCCATTCCCATAGGCTTAGCAATGTTTGGTGATGAATAATCAATCGTAACATTTGATTGGTGACCAAGATCAATCTCACCATAATGTTCAGGATCCGCTAAGATAGTTTGCAAAATCTTAGCACCAACTTGGGCTTTGTCGAGGAAGAAGTTGATATATGGACCAGCAACAACTACCTTTTCAAAACCGTCTTGGTCAACCTTTTCAACTAATTCACTTGCAATCATTTGCGGTGCCTTATGTAAGGTCTTAGCTAAAAAGAATGTTGGGAAGGCATAATCCCCATTACTAGAATCTTTTGGCCGTTCAATCTTAGCTTCAATTTCTTTAACATCCATCTCTGGCAATGCTTGTGCCAATGCAGCTGCAACTTGTTGCTTATCGCTCATCTAATGCAGCTCCTTTTGCGCATCCCAATGGTTGATTGGACCAAATTTATGACCAACCGTTAATGGATTTGCGATTGCTGCGTAAACGGCATCTTTAGCCTTTGTTACTGCTATTTTAACATTATTTCCCTTCGCAAGCTCGGCAGCAATGATCGCGGAGAAGCTATCCCCGGTTCCATTCAATCGATCAGTCTTAACAAAAGGTTTTTTGAGCCAGAAGCTATCACCGTCTTCAAGAAGAACAAAGTCATCAACAGTTGTTTGGCTATCATCATTATGCGCGCCCTTAATCACCACATTTTTTGCCCCTAAATCTTGGAGATAATGAGCTGCTTTAACCCGTTCTTCATCTGTACTCATTTCGATTCCTGTTAACTTTTGAGCTTCATAGAAATTAGGGGTAATAACAGTTGCAAGGGGAATAATTCGTTCACGAAATAGTTCATAGGCGGATTGTTCAAGCAACATTGCTCCGTGCTTAGTAATAATCACAGGGTCAACAACTAACGGGCCAAAATGTTCAGGCGAATAGTTATCAGCAACGACATTAATTACATCATCATTAGCAAGCATTCCAGTTTTGGCTGCTTTGATGTCAAAATCTTCACTTAACACCTTAAACTGTTCAGCAATAAATTCTTGCGGCATTACTTGAGAAGAGGTGATCCCATAAGAATTTCCGGAAACAGCGGCAGTTAAAATACCGTGACCATATACGCCATCCGCAAAAAAGGCATGAAGGTCCGCGGGCATTCCAGCACTCCCATCCGAATCATGACCTGCAATTGTGACAGCTTGAATTGTAGGGTTTGTCATTTAGATCTCAATCTTCGCTAAAACTTGATGCATTGCTTCAGCAGACTGTTGCATCTTTTTAACTTCATCTGATGTTAATGGATATTCAACGACCTGGCCGATTCCTTGACTATTAATGATGGCGGGTGTTCCTAAGTACAGATCATTAATTCCATACTGTCCATCAAGCGGAGCCGAAATTGGCAGGACAAGGTTCCGGTTTTCGATGATTGCCCGTGTAATATACGAGAGGCATTTAGCAATCCCGTAGAAAGTACCCCCTTTATTGGCAATTATTTGACTGCCAGCTTCGTGAACTGCTTTTTCAATTTCGCTTTTATCAGTATTTGAAAGGGCAGTAATTATGTTGAGGGCTTTCCCGCCGATTGTGATTTCGTTAAAGGCCGCAAAAGAAGTATCACCATGTTCGCCAAGCATTAGGGCATCGATGACATTGACAGATAGGTGTAATTTCTTACTTAAGAGAACTCGAAGCCGCATTGAATCAAGAGAAGTTCCGGTCCCGATAACCCGTTCTTTAGGAAAACCGCTGATTCGCTGCGCAATTGTTGTAAGGATATCAACGGGATTGCTCGAGATAACGAAAACGCCAGTGAATCCACTTTTAACAATTGGTTTAATAATTGACTTAAGAATCGTAGTGTTTTTATTAACTAGGTCTAAACGTGTTTCGCCAGGTTTACGGGGAATCCCCGCCGTGATAACAACTACGTCAGCATCAGCGGCATCTTCATAGGTTCCCGCATAAATCTTTACTGGGTTTGTCAGGGGTGTAATATCAGCAAGATCAGCCGCATCCCCAACTGCTTTTGACTTTGTTCGATCTACCAGTACCAATTCATCCACTTCATTTGTTGACTGCAATAATGAAAAGGCAAATGATGAACCGACAGCCCCATCACCTATTAATACAACTTTATGCCTATACGTATCAAGCATAGCGGGTAACGAGAATCGAACTCGCGACGCAACCTTGGGAAGGTTGAGTTTTACCACTAAACTATACCCGCTTAAGATTTTTTTGAAGATTTAGCATCTTCTACTGTTTCTTCGTCATCCTTTTCTTCTTCACGAGGAACAGCCTTTACCATCTTAGCTTCTTTTTGGCGAATAACAGCGCGGCCATTTAATTCGTTAACCCCGCTTTTATCAGACGGATCAAAATCTTGGATGGATACCATAATTGAATTAGTATAAACCTTTTCAACAACACCAGAAAATTCATGTTCGAGGGGACCAAATTTCTTTCCTTTTACAATATCGCCAATTTCAAAATCTGCCACTTAGATCCACCAACAGCCAATTCCTAAGGCAATAATAAGGGCAATAAAAAGTAAGGCTGTGAGGTAGGGATTGCCAAAAGTTTCCCGTTTAAGGCGGAAAGCAGTTTCCATTAAGATATAGATTAGAATTAAAAAGATGATCCATACTAGGTTGCTCAGAAGCTGAGTCTTGAAATGAAGAAAGGTATGGACAATCGAAGCGGTCAATAAAAGGAAGAAGAATAAACGGCTTAGTTCAAGCCAGTTAGTCACTTTCCGTTCAATTTTTGCATGCAGACCAGTGGTAGTGGTGAGAATCAAAATAATGATTAAGACCGCCACTATTATTTTTAACATTTATTGCCTTAGGAATTGGCTGTTGGTGGATCTAAACCAGTAACTATTTTCAATAGTATCGATCATTTTCACTAACTGACTAGTTTCCTCAACATCATGAACTCGTAAAACACGACCGCCTCGCAAATACATTGCTGTCTCAGCAATCAATGTTACGCCGAGACGGTCTTCTTTTGCTAGATTAAATAATTTTTGACCAAAACCTTTTCGGGAGATCGCAACCATAATTGGGCGATGGAGGTAATTAAGCTGGTCAATGTTGCGCATCATCGCATAATCTTGGTAACCGTCAGCAACCTTTGCATAGCCAATTCCTTGGTCTAAAATCACTCGTTCAAGATCAATGCCAGCAGCCGCTATTGTCCCAAGATTGTGTTCAAAGAATTTCTGCATCGCTACGGTGAGATTATCATAGTCATGGGTTCGGCTGCTATGCATCGTTACCATTCCAACATTTGCCTTAGCCATCAAAATTAGTTTTTGTTTTGAATTAAATGCCTGCACATCATTGATAATATCTACCCCGGCCTCAATTGCCGCTGCCATTACCGGGAGTTTATACGTATCAACTGCGATCGCAATCTGGGGATAGTTTTCACGAAGAAACTGAATAGCCGGCATAATTCGCGCAATTTCTTCTTCCGGATCAACCTCTTTAAAGCCACCCGGTTTCGTAGTTTGCCCACCGACTTCAATTACGTTTGCACCGGCTGCTACCATCTTAGCAATTTGATTGACGATAGCGGAGTGGGATTGAAATTTGCCCCCATCATAAAACGAGTCAGGAGTTACATTTAAAATCCCATAAATCACTGGTTGCTCTGTCAGGTCAAAGGTAAACCGACCTGCACGCCAAATAATTTGGTGACGACGGTAGACCTGCTCAAGAGAAGCAATTAATTCGTCGTCGTTATCCCACCACTCTTTCACCCGCGCTATTAGTTCTTTTAGGGAAAGGAGCGGAAAAGAAAATTCTACGCGCTTTTCAACATAAACGACGGGGGTATCAAAATGACGGATAAATTGCTCCACCATTCCAGCCGTCTCCACATCTGGACACTCCCAAGTCAATAAAAGCTGCTGGTGGCGATTAACTTGGTCGGCTAAAATCGCGGACACTAACTTCGAATGGTCTTTAGTAACTAAATTTTCAGTAACTTTCATTCATTCTCCTAATTGATCTAATAAATTTTTAACAGCCCGTGCACGATGTAAATAAGAAATACGGGTTGGCTGATCCATTTCGGCAAGTGTTTGCGATTCCCCGGCTGGGATAAAGATCCGATCAAAACCTGTCGCATTGGCTCCCCTTTCAGCATGAGCAATCGTCCCCCCTAATTGACCATGACCAATTTTAACCACTTGATTATTTACCGCCATGGCAATTGTTGTTTTCATTATAAATTGTCGGGATTTACCATCAACCAAATGGATCAAGTAATTATTCAAATCACCATTAGGAACTTCTTGCGCCAATTCTCGCGCTGTCTCCACCCCGTACCTTCCAGGAAAAGCCGGGAGTTCTAAGCCAGAATCATCAGCGATTATTTTTGCTGCTGGTAGCTTTTGACTGATAAAGAGAGCCTTTGCCTTTGCATTTTCTTCATAGCTCACTGTTGATTCAGGAGGAAAAGCTTGTTGCGGCAACTTTTTTCGATACCCCTCACCATGTTGGCGGTAAAAATTTAGAATGGTTTCAATTTCTTTAATCTTATGAATATTATGGGTTGCAATAATAAAATTATTTTTCATTTATTTTTCATCTAAACTGGCCTCGATATCTTTAATCGTATAAAAAGAACCCGTTACAATAATTAAATCATTCGGCTCCGCAATCTTTTTTGCCACCACTAACCCTTTTCGGGGATTATCGGCAATAATCGCTTGAGGCAGAGCTGATTTCAACTCACTTACATCAAGGGCGCGAGTTGGATGGTCAGGAGTAGTAATTATTATCTTATCTGCCATTTGCTGATAAATTTTAACCATCTGACTAATATTTTTATCAGCAAGAAAACCAAGAACCATAATTACTTTATTATGGGGAAACTTAGAGATAGTTTCGGTAAGTTGTTTGGCTGCATCTGGATTATGAGCCCCGTCCAAAATAATAGAAGGATGATCAGCGATTTTCTGCATTCGACCAGCAATCTTCACTGTCGCAAGCGTTGATAGTAAAGGCTGCCAAGAAGTAACAAGTCTTCGTTGAAAAAGAAAATTAAATACACTGACAACGGTGCCCAAATTTTCACTTTGAAATGTCCCTAATAAATTAAAAGGAACTTTATAAATTTTGTGATTAACTTTCAGGATTGCCTTTCCATCGACAATTGACTGGGTATCTGCTTGCGTTAATCCCACTCTTTGCTGATGAGCCTTTGCCTTAATAATTGTGAGAGTGTCTTTTTCTTGGTGCGGCGCTAAAAACACTTGCTTAGTCCCATTCTTGATAATCCCTGCTTTAGCTTGGGCAATTTGGGTAATCGTTGGGCCTAAGATCCGCGTATGGTCAAGGGCAACATGTGTTATCACACTAATAAAAGGCGCATTGATAATATTGGTTGCATCATCTTGACCGCCTAAACCGCATTCAATGACTGCCCAATCCACTTTTTGATCCGCAAAATATTGCAGCATTATTAAGGTCCACCACTCAAAAATGGTAATATCATCAGGCGAAAGATCAATTGGTAAGCGTTCGGTGATCTTTTGGTAAGTCATCGCAAAATCTTTTTTACTAATCAAATGGTCATTAACCTTAATTTGCTCCCGATCATCTACCAAAGCAGGACTGCTAAAATAACCGACCCGATATCCAGCATTTTGCAAACCCTGTTCTAACATTGTCCCAGTCGAGCCTTTTCCGTTTGTCCCCGCAATATGGATAATCTTAAATCGCTGGTCAGGATTTTTTAAACGAGTAAGAATTTGTCGTAAAAATTTTACCCGATCCTGTTGTCCTCCCAACATTTGGCGGTTAAAGCCCGCGTTAATTTGTTCATAGGTCTGCACTCATAGGTCTGCACGATAATTCCTCGTTTGATTTAGAAATTCTTGTTTCAAATCACTGTCAGTCTTAAATTGACCTGTAAACTTATCAGTATACGTAAATTGACCGGCCTTATTAACACCTCGCATTTCCATACAAAGGTGGCGGGCCGCAATGGTTACTGCAATCCCGGCTGGATCAAGGATTCGTTGCAACTCGGCTACTAAATCTGTTGTAACGCGTTCTTGCATCCCCGGTTTTTTCGTTACAAAATCTAACAACCGGGGGATCTTACTTAGGCCAATAACTTTCTTATCTTTAGGAACATAAGCCACATTCGCGTATCCGAAGAATGGCAGCAAATGGTGTTCACACATTGAATAAAAAGGAATGTGCTGCACTAATACCATTTCTGGCACATCATCAACATGAAAGGCCTTATAGTTCGCCACTTCTTCTGGTTGATGGTTAAGAGAAGAAAAAACTTCTTGGTACATTTTGGCAACGCGCTGGGGCGTCTCTGCCAATCCTTCTCGTTCCGGATCTTCACCGATTGCAATTAATAAATCTTTAACAGCCTTTGCTATTTTTTGTTGGTCCATCTATTTTTTGTTGGTCCATGAAAATACCTCTCGTCCATATATCTTTTTAAGCCAATTATGGTCTGGAGTCTTATTTAATAAATGATCCAATTGTTGATAATAAGGATCATTTTGATTAGTAATTTCGCGCATTGGTAATAAAACAAACTGCCGGTTAGCCATTTCTGGATGAGGAATTGTTAACGTTGAGGTTTTAATATGTTGATGACCAAAATCAATAATATCAAGGTCAATTGTCCGTGGTCCCCAATGAATGAGCCGGCGTCGATGTAACTCCTGTTCGATATTGTGAAGATGGTCAAGGAGTTGCTGAGCTGTTAACCCAGTTGCAACTTTAACCGCAATATTGTAAAAAGAATCTTGTTTGACACCTCCCACCGGTTCTGTTTCATACACTGAGGAGATCGCCGTAATATCAATTTTAGGCGGCACATTCAGCATCTGAATAGCTTTTTGAAGGTTTGCTAACCGGTTGCCCATATTACTGCCAATGCTTAGATAAACTTCAGTCATTTACTTGCTCCCTGCTACTTCAATTTCGACATTATCAAAAATTCCGGCAATTGGCACACTATACTTACGAATACGAAGGCGAATACCATTAAGCATTGGGTATGTTTTGAAAAGCTCATGCAATAAATTATTAGCAAGGCTCTCAATCAAATTGTAATTATGGTGGGCAACAAACTCCGCAATTGTTTCATAAACATCAGCGTAACTGACAGTTTCCTCTAATTCATCGGTTTTAACCATCGTTTCAATTGGGTAGTCCATTTCACAGTCAATTTCAATTTTTTGACCAAGCTTTTTCTCTTCCGCAAACACACCATTGTAAGTATTAAATGCCATTTAATAGATTAAGGGCGCAATCTTTTCCTGGTACCATTGTTCCCCAGCTTTTGAGAAAGGATTAGTAAACGGCGCAGGTTTAATCAAGCGGTCATCGACGTTAAACAATTTTAACTGTCCCTTAACTTTTAATGGTTCAATCCAATAAGAACCACCTTCCTCAAAGGGTGCAATCACCCATGCATAATATTTTTGTTCACCGTCATATTGTTCCTCAATTCCAGTAATCTTAGCAACACATAACGCATGACTAGCTACCGCCCCATGTGTCTTCTTCGCACTATTGCAAATTAGGAGGTCACCACGATATTTAGTTGTCCATGTCTGGTATTCCTCTGTTTTTGTATCATTTAAGATTTCCATTCCATATTCGGGATGAATTGATAAAACTTTCATTGATGCCTCAGGCAGGATTCGAACCTGTACATGGATAACCATACAACGACCTGAACGTTGCGCGTCTGCCAGTTCCGCCACTGAGGCTTATTTAACAAATTGAATCATTGTTCCATATGCGGTTAGGACCAAGAATTTGGGTGCAACCTGCATATTGGCAACATCCGTAGTAAAACGAACCCCAACAATACCATCTGCACCTTTTTCACTGGCCCGCCGCTTTAATTTTTCTTGAACATCACTAAATAATTGGTCCATGGACTCAAATGAATCAATTGCCTCGGTAGGCATCGCTAAATGACTGGTGGCATTGACAATCCCTAAAATGCGGTGGGCTTGAGGAAATCCCTCAGTTGATAAAAACATTTAGATAACTTGAACCAAGAGAACATACATCGCAATCGCATTATTAATCATATGAATTGCAATCGAATTTCGAATGTCATCCGTTCGCAAATAAACATATGCTAAGACCATCCCCATATAAGCATAGATCAAAAAGCTAATGGGGTTGGTACTCATATGACCGGTAGAAAAGATTACCCCCGAGAAGATAACTTTCGGCCAGATGTTGCCACGCTTAAAGAACATATTTGTCAATGTACCACGAAAAATAAATTCTTCAGCAATTGGACTTAGAACAACTGCCGAAAAACAAAATACGATCGTAATTACTTCATTATGACCAAGCATGCTTCCTAGTGCTGCATTGTTCGCTGTTTCAGTTTGATGATAGATAAGTTGATTAAGGTAGCTAAGGACATCCATTCCCAAAATAATCGCTAGATAACCACCGATAATCCAGCCAACCTTTATTCCCGCCGGCTGTCCTAATTGGTTATAAGTTTCATATGTCCGGTGTGCCCACCAAATAATCGCTAGCATTAAACAGATGAATAAGACCATGAACCCGTCCACGATAAGCTGGTTGGTCTTTGAATAACGTAGAGCAAAATTAACTGCAATCGGGGGAATCTCAATTGCAATTAACATCAGCGCAATTAAAATCACCCTAAATATCCACGATTGTTTAATTACTTTTATCATTTAATTACTTTTATCATTATTTTTCTCTTCCTTTGCCCGTTTCTCACGCATTCGTTGAATACTCCACCGGGTAGAAACTTTTGTCACAATGATGTTTGCAACCACGAAACCAATTACCCAGAGAAGGTACATCACCCAGCCAGAGATATAATGTTCGGCAGTTAGCCATACGAGGATCGCAAAGATGATAAATGGCGGAATAACCACCTTAAGAATAAATTCTGCTTTCACCTAGTTATTCTTTGATGCAGCAACTACTTCGTCATAAGTAGGAATTGATGGTAATGCACCAAGCTTTTGAACAGCTAATGAACTTGCACGTTGAGCGTAGACAATTGCCTTTTCAATGTTACTCATATCAGGCTTTAATTGGGATGAAAGCGCACCGATGAAGGTATCACCAGCGGCAGTGGTATCAACAGCATTAACCTTAAAAGCAGGAATAAAGTTGTAGCCATCTTGAGTACAGTAGAAGGCACCCTTTGCACCAACAGTAATAATTAAGTTTCGGACACCCATTTGAGCAAACTTTGCAGCTGACATAAGCATTGAAGTTTCGTCTGTAACAATAATTCCTGTTAAAGCAGCACTCTCTGTTTCATTTGGAATGATTAAGTCTGTTAACTTCAATAAATCAGGGTTAATTTCATGAGCAGGAGCAGGATTTAAGATTGTCTTTACACCATTTTCCTTTGCAATTTGGAATGCCCGTAGAGTAGCTTCTTGTGGAGTTTCAAATTGAGCAATCACGAAATCAGCAGCGGCAATTTGATCACGAGCATCTTCTACTCCCTTAACGCTTAATTGTTGGTTAGCTCCTCCGTACACTAAGATACTGTTTTGACCACTTTCATCAAGCAAGATGGCTGCAGATCCAGTACCTGCTTGATCGTCAACGTGGATCCCTGTTGTGTCGACGTTGTTGTTCTTGAGGTCATTGATCATCATCTTACCACCAGCGTCATCACCAACTTGACCAACAAAAGCTGTTTCAGCGCCTGAACGAGCAGCAGCAACGGCTTGGTTTGCTCCCTTTCCCCCAGCAGCATTAGTCTTGCTTAAAGCGGCAATTGTTTCCCCAGGTAATGGCATCCGCTTAACTTTCATTGTTGTATCAACATTTAAACTGCCTACAATTGTTACATGATTTGTCATTTATTTTGGACGATAGGAACTTGTACTATCTCGTTTAATTAATTTTACCGGAAAGTTTTGAACGCGGGCTTCCGCACTACTATGACTAATCTGTTCAATGAGCATTTTAGTAGCTCCAGCGCCAAGGTCAAAAATTGGTTGTTGTACTGTAGTTAATCGTGGATAAACATAGTCGTCCCAGTAGATATTATCGTAACCAATTACAGAAATATCTTCGGGAACTTTAACGTCTAATTCATGCAATCCTCGCAATAATCCAATTGCCATCTCATCGTTCGCCGCAAAAACAGCAGAAGCACCAGTTGCTAAAACATCTTTTGCTGCTTTATATCCGCCATCCTTCGTCAAGGGTGCCCGAATAACATCGTGAATAGGATCTAAACTTAGATTATTTTCTTGAATAATATTTTTGAACCCATTCATTCGGTGATTTAAATTTTCAGTAGGGTTGTCAGAGGTAAGAACGGCAATATGTTTGTGACCAAGTTCAATGAGGTGTTTAGCCGCGATTTGGCCACCAAGGTAATCATTCGTTTGAACTCGATCACCCTCCTGCGTATGATTTTGATCAAACAAGATGTAAGGAATCTCATTAAAGGAGATAACTTCTTTAATTGTCTCTGTAGTCATCGTTGCACTAGCAATCACTAATCCACTAATTGATCGTTCAATCATCTGGGAAAGGTAATATTTTTCCAATTTTGGGTCACGGTTGGCACTAAAGACAAGTGGAATAAATTCTGCTTCACGGGCAATACTCTGCACTCCCTCGACAAAAGTACCAAAAAATGGGTTAGCAATATTAGGAACTAATACCCCAATTGTCTTGGCACTCTTTAAAATTAAATTCCGAGCATTAAAGTCAGGAACGTATTTATATTTGTCCCGTAATGCTAAAACTCGTTCCTGAGTTGCTGTGCTGAATCGATCGCCTTTATTATTTAAAATTTGCGAAACAGTGGTTACAGAAACACCAGCTTCTTTTGCTAAATCACGAATTGTTATTTTCTTTTTCATTCACATTTCGTTAAAAATATCATTAAAAATCTGTTTCCCAGTTGCCATCTGAGTACCACGAACACGGAGATAGTCAATCTTTGCTCGCAAAATATCATATTCCCACAATGATGACAGGTCATGGTCATTATAGTAATGAATTGTTACTTTAATGGGTGTGAGATCAGTAATTATCCCTGTAAAATCATCACTCCCCTTATACTTTTCAGTGCCAATCACAACTGGAAGACGGTTCTCATAGGAATCATTGAGAAGATTTGATAATAGGTTCCCCTGAGTAATTTCTGGATGGTTATCAATAAACTTTTGCACTTGCCAAATATCAAAATAGTTGTGATCATGGGCAACTTTAGTCTTTTCAGAAACCGTCATTAAGTAGTCACTATGGCGTTCTGTATAAAGAATACTCTTAATCCGAATAGCAATTAATCCGTTGATTTTACCATCCCAATCAATACTGATCATCAAACAAAATACTGGATCGAGGGCAACCACAAATCCGACATTAAAATAATCATCATTTGGCAAGTTATGAACCTCAATCAATGTTCCTTGCTGCTTGGCCATTGTTAATTGAACGCGATTCTCACTTTCACTTTCTTTTCTCATTTAGCGTAATGACTTCAACCGTTCATCAATCATTGCTAAGACCGCATCAACGTTCTTAGGATCTTCAAGGTCATAACGCTCTAAATCAATTTTCATTTTTGGACTAGCATCGTAATCCTTGTACCATTGCTTGTAGGCACTCCACATCTTGTAATAGTAATCCTTTAACTCTGGATTAGTATCAATTTGCTCGTAATCCCGCCCGCGCTTTTTAATCCGGTATAAGATTGTTTCAAAATCAGTTTCAGAATAAACCATTAAGTCTGGTGCGCGCTTAGGTAACTGTTGGAGGTCACTCATCATATTGTCGAGAAGCTTTAAGTATACTTCTAATTCAGTATCAGTGATGTTACCCTCGGCGTTATTTTCTCGCGTAAACAAGGCATCTTCGTAAATAGAACGGTCAAGCACGTTGTTATCATCAGTAAGTGCTTGTTTAATCATTGAGAAACGCTTGTTTAAAAAATAAATTTGGAGTAAAAAGCCGTACTGTTTTGGATTTTTATAATACAGTGGTAAAACTGGATTTTCTCCGACTGGTTCAAAAAATGCTTTTGTATGTAAGTGTTCGGCAATCTTCCCAGTTAAAGTTGTTTTACCGACACCAATCATCCCTGCTGTAATAATCACCATTTAATCATGCTCTTTCCTTTTCTTCAACAAACGACGAAACATTTCAATCATTCCTGCCGTCCCTACTCCACCAAGCAAAGGAACATATTGAGGGATATTAACATCGTTCTTTCTCGCTTGAACGGGATGTTTGGCAACAATTGGCATCGCCTCACTCTCCTCTTTCCTGTCAGTCATTGGAACAGGATTAGCCCGTTCATTGCTGGTGTTAAATTGATCATCATATTTAGTAAGTTGGTAAGTATCAATCAGCTGGTTTAGCTTCCGATCATACTCAGGATCTGTTGCATATCGTCCGCGAAGTGCCCGTGTAGCTTCACGATAATTTTTGGTATTTTGACGGTGAACTCCTTGATAAAGTGGGTCTTCTAATGTTTGCGCATAATCCCTTAACGCTTCGTATTCACTTGCATACTGTCGAAAATTACTAATAACCTGAAACTTATGGCCTTGCTTATCATATTCAGTCGTGGGTTGAGCAACTGTTTGCCGGGCAAAATACCCCTTAACCCCAAAAAGATTATTATTAGGCGCCTTTCCCAACGTACTGCATCCCCAATCACTCTCTAAGGCCGCTTGCGCAATAATAATTGATGGATATAAATCATGCTCCCGACCAATTTGTTGAGCAGCTGGGGCTATTCGATTAATAAATTGTGCTTGGACTGCGGATGGTTGTTGAGGTTGATAAACCTGCTCATCTTTTTTATCTTCTTCTAGCAGCTGCCTTTGTTCAGCAGAGTTTTCAGTTGAAGATTGAATAGTTTCATGCTCTGGCGCTTCCTCTGTACCTGTCAAAGCATTATTTTGCTCACTTGCCTTTGCTTGAGCAGCATTTTCATATTCTGTTAAATAAGCATCAATATATTCTTCATCATGATTAACTAAGGCCTCTTCGTCAATCGGCTTTGCACGTTTTACATCTTCATTTGCATCAAATTGTGCTTGTTGGATAACGTCCGCTTTAACCGGTTGCCCGCTAAGGCTTGTTAAAACAATTAATGCACTAGTAATAACACGGCGGTTTAACACTTACATTTCAGGATATGTCGTTTCCTTGATATCCAATTTTTGATTCTTTAAGTTTGTCTTAACAACGGTAACGTCACATGGTGCTTCACGAATAGTATAAGCAGCAGTTGAACCGACAAGTAGCCGTCCGACAACATTTAATCCGGTTGCGCCAATAATGATTAAATCAATATCATTTTCTTTAGGATAACGTTCCGCAAGTTCAACCTTAGCGTTACCAACCTTTACATCAGTTTTAACATCTTTTATTCCAGCGGCTTCTGCTTTTTTCTTGTAGTCAGCTAACTTCTTTTGCATCGTTTCGATTGCTGAATCATAAATACTATGACTAACAAAGCCGTATCCACCAGGACCAGTACTTGGATAACGTTCACCGTTGATAATACTTAGTAAATACAACTTGGCATCATTGGTCTTAGCAGTGTCAACCGCTTTTTCAAAAGCCATATCAGCTTGCTTGGAACCATCGACACCAACAAGAATATTTTGATAACTCATTTAATCAGTAACGAGATTATTAATTGCTTCCATGTAAATTGCCATCGATGTAATTAAATCATTCACAGGTTGATATTCATTAGCCTGATGCATTGTATTTGGCGTATGTGGCATTAAAGCACCAAATGCAACCCCCCGCTTCATCAAACGACCATAAGTTCCTCCACCAACAACTTCTGGTTTTGCGTCTGTATCTCCAGTTTGATCAATATAAGCTTGCATTAATGTCTTAACAATTGGATCATCTGGATCAACATAATGTGGAGCTTGAGATGGGCCTTGCGTAACTTTAATTTGTAATTTATCGGCAATCGCCTTTACAGTATCCTCTAACTTATCTGGTGTTATGCCTTTAGGGAAGCGGAAGTTCATATCAATGTGACCACCCTTGTCCGCATCGAAGTTTAAGATTCCGGCATTCATAGTTAATTCACCCATTACTGGATCAGTGTAAGCACCATTAAAACCATCCATTCGCGTATCTAAATGAAGATAGTCAGCTAAGAATTCAATGAAACTCTTTGCGCCCCCACCAAAGTCATATCGATTTAAGAACTTTGCAAGGTATGTTGCTGCATTGATTCCCTTTTCTGGTTCCATTCCATGGGCAGCTTTTCCGATGACAGTAATCTTAAGACCTTTATCTGTTGATTCAATATTACCTTCAACCGGATTTTCTTCAATAAAGTGACCAAAATCATTAGTAACTTCTTGAGGGTTATCTGTCCGAATAAGGGCAACTGCTTCCCGCGGTACCATGTTGAAACGCAAACCAGATTCAAAACTAACTAGTTGTATTGAAGCATCCCCATTGCCAGCAGGGACATCAAGTAAGAGTGATACTTGACCCTTTTCACCATTAATTACTGGAAATTCCGCATCTGGTGAAAAACCAAGTGTGGGGGCTGGTTCGACTTCAAAGTAACGGTGCATTCCAGTCCAGTTACTTTCTTCATCAGTTCCAACGATAAAACGAACTTTCTTGTTAAACTTTACGCCTTGATCTTTCAAATATTTCAAGGCATAGTAAGCAGCCATTCCAGGTCCCTTATCATCAGAAGCACCACGACCATATAAGTTGCCATCCTTGATAACTGGGTCAAATGGATCCGTATCCCAACCCTTACCAGCAGGCATTACATCAAGATGGGCTAAAATGGCAAGTGTCTCATCACCTTCACCCCATTCAGCATATCCAACAAGGTTATCGATGTTCTTTACTTTAAAACCGTCTTGTTCTGCCATCTCTAAAAATGCTTTTAGCGCTTGAGCAGGACGAGGACCAAGCGGGTATTCATCTGTTGCCGCTGAATCATCACGGACACTGGGGATCTTCATTAATGCTACGAGATCATTTAAATAGTTTTCTTTTTGTGCCTCTGCGGCTTTCATCCAATCAGTCAATTAATTCAAAAATCCAATATGGTGATCTTCATTCATCCCCTCCATCTTTTTCATGAAGGCTGGGAGAGCACGGCTAATTTGGTGGGGAAGGACGATGTATTGGCTTTCGGCGATCTTTTCCGCAATCGCACTGTGCGCATAAACGGCAGCGAGGACGGCTTTATCTGCCTTCTCGTTAAATTCAGCAGTGAAACCTCCAACCATTCCAGCAAGAGTATCACCCATTCCACCAACTGCTTGGGCGGGGGTACCGATTGGCAGTTGATATACTTGGTCATCAGTATAAATTTCTGTGTGGTGCTTCTTTAAGACAACGGTAGCACTAAGTTTTTCTTGGGCTTCCTTGTTCTTATCTTCAGTTTGATCGCCAATTTTAATTCCAGAGAGTCGTTGCCATTCCATTTCATGTGGAGTGTAAATGATATTTCCTTGTGGCTGTTCAAGCTTTTCCATCGCCATCAGGGTAATTGCCGACCCATCAATGATCACATTTTGTTTCTCGGTTGTATGAGCAAAAACATTCTTCAAAATTCGTAAACTTGTTTCATCATTTCCGAGGCCTGGCCCAACGACCACACTGGTAGCAGCTTTAATAAGGTCAGCAACTAGGGCATCATCAGTAAAATCAGCGAACATCGCTTCTGGCAACTGCGCATGGAGGGCACTAGCGTTGATTTCATCAGTGGCAGTTGTTACAAGCCCAGCTCCAGCACAGACGGCCGCGGTTGATGCCATGATAATTGCGCCACCAAAATTACGATTGCCGCCGATAAGGGTAACTTTACCAAAAGTACCCTTAAAACTGTTTTCAGGACGGGGAGTAATAACATCCTTTAAGATTTGGTCAGTAAGTTTTTTCACTTATTTAATGTGTAAAATTATTCGTAATCTTGCTACTCGTGGTCCCAATAGCTGGTCGGCTAATCGTGACTTTAAGCAGAGATAGAGATAAATTCCAGCTCCGACTATTACCCCCGGAATCAAGGAGAAGAAAGCAGTGTAACGCCCATACGGACTAACAAAATGGCCAATGATTAACATTACAATCTTTGCCCCGGCAAACATCACTAAGGAGTAAGCCAAAATCTGGTTAGTTGGCAGGGCCATCTTATCAAAACGTAGGTGGAATTCCATGTTAAAGGAATGCAAGATTAAATAGTTAATCACAAACATTGAAATCCCGGTTGAAACCAGTGGTCCTAATCCTTCAAAAATCCAAATACAAGGGAACTGGAGGATAAACTTAATTACGATTCCAATGGCTAAGAACATCATCATCTTCTTATTCTCAGAAATCCCCTGCATCATTGCTGCGGCTACAGTATACAAGCCTAACATAATCGAAATGTAAGCCGCAAATTGCAGTACTACGACCCCTGCCGCATCATAACGGTAAAAGACGGTGTAGATTTGCTGAGCAACCGCGGATAATCCAAGGGCTGCCGGAATCATCACGAAATAGAATAACAAGAGAACATTTTGAATCTGTTTTCGCATATCCTCTTGATCGTTCTGAGCCCGGGCTGTCGCAAGCAAAGGAATAACTGTTGCGGCTAATGCAGAAGCCAATGAAATAACAATCATGTAAAGCTTATTGGCATTAAACGCAAACAATGCATAAGTAACATCCATCTGATACTTAGTAAAGTGACCGACTAATGGCATCATCCGTTTAAAAGTATATTGATCAATTAATTGGAAAATCGTTACCCCTGATTCAATAATGATGAACGGAATTGACTGATAAATAATCTTAAAAATTAATGTTTGGGTTGAAACTTCAGTATTTACTTCACCTTGTGCCACTAAGTCATTCATTTCGCGTTGGTGACGCATCCAGGCAATCCCTAAGACGATCACTGCACCGATTGCCCCAATAAAGGCCGCAAATGTTGATTGGGAAACGGCACTAACCCAATTGCCATTTTGAATCTTCATAATGAAATACGTTGCAGCCAACATATAAATAACCCGGAAAAGCTGTTCAACAAATTGTGAAATTGCTGATGGTGCCATCCAGTTATAGCCTTGTAAAAATCCTCGGGTAATCGACATCCCCGGAATAATCAAAATAGCCCAAGCTAATGAGCGAATAACCGGAATCATATTTGGATCCCCATTATCCATTAAACGAGCCCCAAACATCATCACCGTTGTACAAATTACACCCATTGCCATTGCAACGTACATTCCAGAATGATACAGTCGGCGACTAACCCCATACTGATTTATTCCGTTATAATGCGCGACCATTTTAGAAATTGCAGAAGGAATTCCCGCCGTTGCAATCACTAAAAACATATTATAAATATTGTACCCCTGAGCATATAAGGCATTCGCTTCGTTGCTGTAAGCTCCTAACCATGTAACCCACGGAATAATGTACAGCGCCCCTAAGATCCGCGAAGTAATACTACCAGCTGTCATCCAAGCTGATCCTGTAATCATTTTTGTTCGCGAATCTTTTTTAACTGCGGTGCTGCTCAAATCATTTACTTTATTTTCTTCCATCTAGTATTGTTCCAAATCGACAGTTACCATTTTAATGATTTGATCTGGATGTTGTTGCTTTAACACCTCTAATGAGCTTACGGAAGGGGCTTCTTCAAAGTGGCCGAGTTTATCATTAAGGGTAATTGCTAAGCCCAATTTAGCAAAATCCATCGCCTCATCCATTGTTTTCCCCTGGGTAAATGCTTCCGGCAAATCTGGGAAATCAACTTGAATTTCATTATCTTTCGGGGTAAAAATTGCTGGATAACTCACTATTTCCATCTATTTTGCAACAATGTTAACGATCTTGTTAGGGACAACAATGACTTTCTTAATATCCTTGCCGTCAGTAAACTTCTTAACATGTTCGTTTGCTAAAGCAAGTTGTTGTGCTTCATCGCGGTCAGTATCCTTGGCCATCTTAATCTTAGCCCGTACCTTACCGTTAACCTGGACGATCATTTCAACTTCATCTTCAACTAAAGCTTTTGGATCGTAAGTTGGCCATGATTGGTAAGTGATTGTATCACTCTCACCGAATTGACTCCAGAGTTCTTCAGCCATGTGAGGCATGATTGGTGCAATCATCTTTACAAAGCCTTTCATGTATTCAACTGGTAAATCATCAACCTTGTAGGCTTCGTTTACAAAGACCATCAATTGAGAAATAGCCGTGTTGAAGTGCATCCGTTCGTAGTCTTCGGTAACCTTCTTAACAGTTTGATTGTAAACCTTGGTAAGCTTACCATCATTGAAAGTGGATACCCGGTCACGGAGGTGGTTATTATCATCCATCAACAACCGCCATACACGTTGAACCCACTTATTAGCACCATGAAGTCCTTTTTCATCCCAAGGTACTGATTCTTCAAGTGGTCCCATGAACATTTCGTAAAGACGTAAAGTATCAGCCCCATATTGGTCAACAATGTCATCAGGGTTAACAACATTACCTTTGGACTTCGACATCTTTTCATGGTTTGAACCAAGAATCATCCCCTGGTTAACAAGCTTCATGAATGGTTCTTTAGTTGGTACGAGACCGAGGTCATAAAGAACCTTATGCCAGAATCGAGCATAGAGCAAGTGAAGAACAGCGTGTTCAGCTCCACCAACATAGAGATCAACTGGTGACCAGTAATCAAGAGCTTCTTTTGAGGCAAATTCCTTGTCATTATGAGGATCAGTGTACCGGAGCCAGTACCATGATGAACCGGCCCATTGTGGCATGGTGTTAGTCTCACGAAGACCATGACGACCATTTTCGTCATAAACGTTAACCCAATCTTCAACATTTGCTAATGGACTTTCACCAGTTCCTGATGGCTCGATGTTATCAGTCTTTGGTAATTCAAGTGGAAGTTCATCTTCTGGAACTAATGAGGTTGTCCCATCATCCCAGTGGATAACTGGAATTGGTTCACCCCAGTAACGTTGCCGACTGAAGATCCAATCACGAAGACGGTAGTTAACTTTCTTATGACCAGCATCGTGTTCTTCAAGCCAATCGATCATCTTTTGCTTTGCATCAGCAATGTTCAAGCCATCAAGGAAACCAGAATTAATGTGCTTACCGTCACCATCAAAAGCACCTTCTGACACATCTGTTCCTTCAATAACAGGCTTAATTGGCAAGTCAAACTTAGTAGCAAAGTCATAATCACGTTGATCTCCGGAAGGAACAGCCATTACTGCTCCAGTTCCATATGAAGCAAGCACGTAATCACTAATCCAAATTGGTAGTTTTTCACCGTTAACTGGATTAATAACGTAAGAACCAGTAAATACACCAGTCTTGTCCTTGTTTAAGTCAGTCCGCTCAAGATCAGACCGCCGTGACGCTTCTTCCTTGTACTTTTCAACTTCCGCCTTGTGTTCTGGTGTTGTCAATTGGTCAACTAATTCTTGCTCGGGAGCAAGAACAACATAAGAAGCACCAAAGAGCGTATCTGCCCGCGTCGTAAATACTTCAATCTTAGTATCTTCATCCCCCACAACTGGGAAAAATACTGAAGCACCTTCTGAACGACCGATCCAGTTACGTTGCATTTCTTTAACGCTTTCTGGCCAGTCAACAAGGTCAAGGTCATCAATCAAACGGTCCGCATAAGCAGTAATCTTTAAAACCCATTGACGCATTGGCTTACGGTAAACGGGGTAGCCACCACGTTTAGTCTTGCCATCTTCAACCTCTTCGTTGGCAACAACTGTTCCACCCATAAAATCAGGGGCCCAGTTAACCATAATTTCACTTTCGTAAGCAAGCCCCTTCTTGTAGAGCTGTTCAAAAATCCATTGAGTCCACTTGTAGAACTTAGGATCAGTTGTATTTACTTCACGATCCCAGTCATATGAGAATCCAAGTGATTGGATTTGGTCACGGAAATGATCAATATTTTTGTTCGTAAAGTCCTTAGGGTTATGGCCAGTCTTTAATGCATATTGTTCAGCTGGTAAACCGAATGCATCCCACCCCATTGGATGTAAGACATTAAATCCTTGCATTCGCTTCATCCGTGACATTACATCCGTAGCGGTATAGCCTTCTGGGTGACCAACGTGGAGTCCTTGACCAGATGGATATGGGAACATGTCTAGTGCATAGTACTTCTTTTGATCCTTATTAAGGTCTGCTTTAAAAGTTCCATTCTTTTTCCAAAACTTTTGCCACTTTTTTTCAATCGTCTTATGATCGTAAGCCATTTAGCCTAAAATTTCTTTTAATTCATCAACTTTATCAAGGTGTTCCCATGGTAAGTCCACATCAGTTCGACCAAAGTGACCATAAGCAGCAGTTTGCTTGTAAATTGGCCGCTTCAAGTCGAGCATTTCAATAATTCCAGCTGGACGTAAATCAAACACTTTTCGAACAGCGGCAATTAATTCTTCTTCTGAACGGGTACCGGTACCATAAGTATTAATCATGATCGATACTGGTTCTGCTACACCAATGGCATAAGCAACTTGAATTTCGGCCTTCTTAGCATAGCCCGCTGCAACAATGTTTTTAGCAATGTAACGAGCAGCATAACTAGCAGAACGGTCAACCTTAGTAGCATCCTTTCCAGAAAAGGCTCCACCACCGTGATGGGCAGCCCCACCATAAGTATCAACAATAATCTTCCGTCCTGTTAAGCCGGCATCCCCTTGCGGTCCACCGATTACAAAGCGACCTGTTGGATTAATGAAGTACTTAGTTTGATCATCAAGGTACTTAGCTGGAATAACCGCTTCAATGACTTGTTCTTTAATATCTTTCTTGATTTGATCAAGCGAAACCTCTGGATCATGCTGAGTACTTAAAACAACGGTGTCAACACGTAACGGCTTGTCATTCTCATCGTATTCTACAGTTACTTCGGCCTTTGCATCCGGACGAAGGTAAGAGATAACGCCATCCTTACGTAGTTGAGCAATCTTACGCATTAACTTATGGCTTAAAACCAATGTTAATGGCATATATTCAGGTGTTTCGTCAGTAGCGTAACCAAACATCAATCCTTGGTCACCGGCACCAATCTTATCAAGCGGATCAGCTTCACCTTCACGCGTTTCTAAGGAGTCATCAACCCCTTGCGCAATGTCCGGTGATTGTTCATCGATTGCAGTGATAACAGCACAATTATCAGCATCGAAACCGTACTTACCATCTGTATAACCAATCTTACGAATTGTGTCCCGCACAATCTGTTGGATATTAACGTAGGCCTTAGTAGAAACTTCACCAAAGACTAATACTAGTCCAGTAGTAACTGAGGTTTCAACTGCAACCCGTGAATCAGGATCCTTCTTAAGCAATTCATCTAAGATCGCGTCACTGATTTGGTCAGCAATCTTATCTGGATGTCCTTCTGATACTGATTCGGATGTAAATAAATGTCGTTCTGCCATTTACTTTAAACGGGCATTGACCATCCCCACCGCTGTCATGAAAGAGTAAATAATTGTCGGACCAACAAATTTAAATCCATCCTTCCGCATTTGTTTGGCTATTTCTTCCGAAGCAGGCGTTTTAGGAGCTAATTCAATATCGGTAGTTAACTCCAAGTCTTGAGGCTGATCATCAACAAAGCGCCACACATAATTATCAAACGTCTTTCCCGTTTTCCGTAATTTTAAAATCACTTGTGCATTATTAATTACCGCTAATATTTTAAGACGATTACGAATAATAGTTTCATCCTCGCATAATCGATTAATATCTTCATCGGTAAATGATGCCACTTTTTCAATATTAAAGTTATCGAATGCCTGATTAAATGCTTCCCGTCGCCGCCAGATTGTCTGCCAAGTTAAACCAGCCTGAAATAATTCTAAAGATAGCATTGCAAATAACTGCTGGTCATCATGAACTGGAAATCCCCAGTAGTGATCATAATAGTCTTGCATTTCTGGTGTCGCATTTGCCCATTGTGGTCGTTTAAGTGTCATTTATTTTGTACTTTTTTCCTTATTAGTATTTTTTAGCATAAATGCTAGTACGAGACCAATCAATTCAGTGACGATCATGCCAATAAATACTAAATGATAGCCGTGAAGGGAAGCGACTTGCGCCGAACTTCCCCGTTGAAGTGCATTTGTAGTAGCAACCGTTAAGATCAGTGTTGAAATAGTAACACCCGCGGATCCGAGAACTTGCCGGACTGTTGTAATTACAGCTGTTCCGTGAGGCACTAATTCATCAGGTAAGGCATTTGCTCCCAGTGTGACGGCCGGCATCATTACAAAGGCATTTCCACCTTCAATCACCATTGCGCAAAGGATCATTCCCAATAAGCTGAGATGATTGAGGACGATTAATCCAGCAACCCAACCAATGATAATCATAAACATTCCCACCAGCATTGTCGGTTTAAACCCAATTTTATCAGCTAACTTTCCTGACAAAGGATTCAGGATACTAAGAAAAGCAGCGCCAGGCACTAGGGCCATTCCAGAAACAAATGGACTAACTTTTAATAATCCCTGATAATAAAGGGGGAAAATAATTGTCGTTACAATTAAGGCAATATATGAAATCGACGTTAAAAGAATTGCTAAATCATAATTAAAAGTCTTCAATACCCGTAATTCCAATAGCGGGTGCTTGAGGTGAAGCTGCCGAATGCAGAACCAGGTAACCGCAATAAGACTAATGATAAAGATCCCTGCATTTATTCCCCATGCAGGATTCTTTTTTCCAGTTTGGTCAACAACGTACATAGTCCCAATTAACCCAATTAGTAAGATTACTGATAGCCAATCAAGGTTCGTTTCATGTCGTTCCATTACATCTTGGATCAGTCCGCTAGCAGCCATTAAAATAATTGCCGAAATAACAAGCATAAAGAGGATAAAAAGGCTCTTCCAGCTAAAAAACTTTAGAACAATTCCTGAAACAATCGGTCCACAGGCAAGGGCGGATCCCATTACCAAACCAGCAATTCCCATTGTTGATCCCCGCTCTTCTTTAGGCGTAATCTCAAGCAAAACAGTTTGGTATGATGGGAATAAAACTCCGACAGCAAATGCTTCCATGGCTCGTCCAATCATCATAAACCAGAAGCCATTAATTCCCCAAGACGCGGGGGTTAAAACAATCATCAAGGATCCAATATCAAATAGTCCCAGTGCTCCAATGAACATTGTCTTAAAACTCATATTATTGAGCATCCACGGGCTAATTGGCATGCTGACACACATTACGAGCATAAAACCAGTCGTCAGCCATTGAACGGTTGATGCTGAAATCCCAAAAGCGTTCATTAAGGTTGGATAGGCAGTTGACAACGATGATTGACTAATCGACATCGTAAAGGTACCAACTAGTAAAGTAAAAATAAACCAAAAGCGACTATAACTTTTTCCATTGCGTACGATACTTTGATCCATCTAACGATTCAAATGTAATTTACGTTGACACTCGGGACAAATGCCATGGACTTCGATGTTATTTCCTGTAACTAGATAGCCAGTCTTTTCATGAGTCATAACCGTTAATTCTTTCGTGATTGCAGTAAAATGTTCATCAAAAACATCAGAAATCTTACCACAATTATCGCAGACGACATGATAATGCGGGTGGCCGAAATAATCAAAGTGGGTACTGCCGTCTCCATTTTTTAGCTCAATTACGAGATTATAATCAACGAAGAGTTTTAGAGTATTGTAAACAGTTGCCATACTGATATTGTCAACTGTGTCTTTAAGGTCATCATAAATCATTTCGACACTTGGATGAGTATGATGATTGATTAAGTAATTTAAGATAGTTTTCCGTTGGGGAGTAAGACGAACCTTGTTTTCACGGAGATGGTCAAGAGCTCGATCAAATTCTGCTTCTGCCATTTATGCTTTCTTTTGTGTTAACGAAGCAACGGCAAGAATTGCAAACCAAGCTAAAGTTAGTATAAGCGCAATTAAAGTTTGTTTCTCCATACATAAAACAATTAGCACAATAAAAAGAAAAACTAAAATAACATAGTCAGTAAAAGGTGCGCCTGGCATCTTAAAAGTCCTTGATTGCGGATGCTGACGAATATATTTTAAATGTGCCAAGATGATAGCAGCCCATACAAAGAGAAAACTCGTGGTAGCAATACTGGAAACAAAAGTAAAAACTCCTTCTGGCATTACTAAGTTTAAGATAGCGGCAATTCCAATAACGACTGCAGAAATAATAACCGCTGTTGCAGGCACCGACCGCTTAGATAAGCGACTAATCTTACGGATAACAGGCCGATGAGCAGTAGAGGTTAACTCAGCTAGCATCCGACCAGTTGTATATAGAGAACTATTACAAGCAGAAGCCGCAGCAGTAATTACTACAAAATTAACGATACTAGCAGCCCCCGGAAGACCGATGTCGCGAAAAACAAGGACAAACGGACTATTGCTTGGTGAAAGTTTACTCCACGGATAAATGCACATAATGACAGCCAAAGCACCGATATAAAAGAGCATAATTCGAACAGGAATACCATTAATTGCCTTAGGAATAACAACTTTAGGATTCTCTGCCTCAGCCGCTGTCACCCCTACCATTTCAATTCCAACAAAGGCAAATACAACCATTTGAAAAGAAAGCATGAAGCCCTTTGTCCCGGTAGCAAAAAAGCCCCCATCATTAACTAAATTAGCAGGAGTAGCGAGATAGCCGCTTGCCGAATGAAAATGAAGTAAAACTAAAATGACACCAACGGCAATTAAAATAACAATTGCCAAAATTTTAATAAGGGCAAACCAAAATTCGAGTTCACCAAACGTACTAACAGTCATTAGATTTAATCCCAATAAAATTAGGAGAGTTATTAATCCAGGTAACCATTGGGGAACTTGAGGAAACCATAGTTGAAAATATAAGCCAATGGCGGTAACTTCGGCCATTGCCAATGCTAGCCAACACACCCAATAGGCCCAACCCATTACGAAACTCACGCGATTACCAAGATAATCACGAATTGCATCCATAAACGAATGATAATGTAAATCGGAAAGAAGCAACTCTCCGAGGGCCCGCATAATTCCAAAACAAATAATCCCAGTAATTAAATATGCTAAAAGGATTGCTGGACCAGCAGCATGAATTGCCTTCCCCGATCCGAGAAATAATCCCGTCCCAATCGTTCCACCAAGCGCCATTAATTGAATATGACGACTTTTAAGTTTACGCGTAAATTCTTGTTTTTCTGCCATTCAGTTATTCAGTTTATCAGATTTTCCACCCACTAGCATAAATTGTTTAATAGCTTGATGAAAAATTGTTTGATCAAGTATGATCATTACTGCAAAACCAATTGTAGTTCCGATGGTATTGCTAATCAAATCATCCACATCGGCAAGCCTTCCAATATGGAAAAGAAGGTCGCAAACAAATTGGTTATACTCGATAAATAAGCTGAAGAAAAAGCCATAGAGAATAGCACGACTGAAGGGCATTTGGTGATTAATTAAATAAAGATAAACTCCTAGTGGCAAAGTCATCACAATGTTTAAGAAAAATTCTTGGCTGAGTCCTTGGAGGGGGATGATATTAAATGGTACGCCGTGAAAGTAAAATAAAAGTTTATTAGCAGAACTAAAATTAAACATTGAAGGGGTTAGGCAGAGCCAGTCGATAGCAGTTAAATAGATAAAAAAGGTTGCAATTGTAATATGCTGGCTGAAGTTAGGAAATTTTTCCCAAAGGTGATTATGGGTGACAAGGACAGACCCTGCAAAAAAATAAATAAAAAATGGGATCCAGTGAACTAATGCGTACAATTAAAGGTGCTCTTTAATACCGTTGGGAAAGTCCTTATCAATCTCCTTTAAGATTGGTAATAATGAATTAACATATTCATGATACGCTTCGATTGGCTTTAGATCTTTTGCTCGTGATTGTAGTAAGGTAAGAGCAATATCGTGCGCTCTTTGTTCATTTGTAATCATCGGCTTTTACTAGTGCGCCCGGCATGGGTATTAGCTAGGTGGTGAAAGTCCGCTATGGGCCGTAGTAGTCGGAACCATGAGCTGAGGACAAGAGTGTCCACCGTGAGGTGGAATCTGAAGGAAGTCTAAGGCAAAGTACTGCATCGATGAACAAGAAGTAGCTATAAGGCTGAAATTAACTGGATAAGGCTGCTAGACAAGTTGAAGTCCAATACTACTCCTATTTAATTTATTAGCCATATTTATATAACCTCTTTTCCCTTATTGACTTTGGCTTGAACACCTACATCTTAAGGCAAAAGAGGCCTTTTTTATATAATTTTTATCGCCCACCCGCATAGCAGGTGGTTTTCTGTTTCGTGCACTCGCTCTGCTCGCGCACTCAACCAGGTCTAAAGACATTAATTATTGTTCTTCGTACCAGCTGTAGTGGAAGTTACCAGGACGGTCAGTACGTTCGTAAGTGTGAGCACCGAAGTAATCACGTTGAGCTTGAAGCAAGTTAGCAGGAAGTACTTCTGAACGGTATGAGTCGTAGTAACTGATAGCAGCACTAAGTGAAGGAACAGGAATACCAGCCTTAACAGCAAGAGTAACAACGTCACGAGTTGCCTTTTGGTACTTCTTAGCAATATCCTTGAAGTAATCATCAAGAAGCAAGTTCTTCAAGTCTGGGTTCTTAGTGAAGGCATCAGTAATGTTTTGTAAGAATTGTGCACGAATAATGCATCCTGCACGCCAAATTTGAGCCAATTCACCATACTTAAGGTTCCAGTCGTAACGTTCGGAGTCGATCCGCATTTGTTCGAAACCTTGTGCGTAACTCATAAGCTTACCGAAGTAAAGAGCTTGACGTACCTTTTCAATCATTTCCTTCTTGTCGTCGATTGAAATAGCTTCAGTTTCAACAGGCAATTCCTTGCTTGCTTGTACACGTTCGTCCTTCATCATTGAAATGTAACGAGCGTAAACAGCTTCTGTAATAACTGATTGAGGAGCACCACCATCAAGGGCAGTCATTGAACTCCACTTACCAGTACCCTTGTTAGCACCACGGTCAAGGATCATGTCAACAATAGGCTTGTTCTTGTCGTCACCAAGGTCATCCTTACGAGTAAGGATATCAGCAGTAATATCAACAAGGTAACTGCTTAATTCACCCTTGTTCCATTCAGCAAAGGTCTTAGCAATGTCATCAACAGGCATCTTTAATACGTTACGCATGATGTTGTAACTTTCGTCGATTAATTCTTCATCACCGTATTCGATACCGTTGTGAACCATCTTAACATAGTGACCAGCACCATTTGGTCCAATGTAAGCAACACATGGCTTGCCATCTTCTTCAGCCTTAGCAGCAATCTTAGTAAGGATTGGAGCAACTAAGTCATAAGCTTCTTTTTGACCACCTGGCATAAGTGAAGGACCGTGAAGGGCACCTAATTCACCACCGGAAACACCCATTCCGATGAAGTTGATACCAGACTTGTCTAACTTAGCGTTACGAGCCATAGTATCGTGGAAGTTAGTGTTACCACCATCGATTAAAACATCACCCTTGTCAAGTAATGGCAATAATTCGTCGATAAGAGCATCAGTTGGCTTACCGGCCTTAACCATCATAAGAATCCGACGAGGCTTTTCTAGTGAGTCTACGAATTCCTTAACAGTGTAGCTAGGTACTAACTTCTTATCGCTGTGGTCACGCATCATATCGTCAGTACGGTTACGGTGACGGTTGTATACACCAACCGTGAAGCCACGACTTTCGATGTTTAGTGCAAGGTTCTTACCCATAACAGCTAAACCAACAACACCAATTTGTGCTTTTTGATCAGACATCTAATGATTTAAACGATAAACCCACTTACGTCCATCACGAGCCAAGAGTTCGTCAGAAGCTGCTGGACCCATGGAACCAGGAGTGTAGTTAGGGAATTGAGGCTTTTCAATATCCCAAAGCTTACGGATAACATCGACGAACTTCCATGCATAAGCAATTTCAGCCCATGAGGCAAAGTTTGTGTGGTCACCTTCAAGTGCATCATGGAAAAGACGTTCATATGGTTCTGGAGATTCCTTCTTATCAGAATCACTTTGCAAGAAGCGTAAATCAACAGGTTCTGTTGTGAAGCCTTGACCTGCGCGCTTAGCATTTAATTGGATTGCAAAACCTGAGTTAGGTTCAACAAAAATAGTTAATACGTTTGAGTTAAGGGATTGGTCACTTTCAGAACGTGGGTTAGCAAAGATATCGATTAATGGCTTCTTGAAGACAACATCAATACGAGTAAACTTGTCTGCTAACTTCTTACCAGTCCGAACGTAGAATGGTACACCAGACCAACGATAGTTATCAAACATTAACTTAGCAGCAACAAAGGTTTCAGTACCAGATTCTGGATCAACACCATCTTCATGACGGTAAGCGTTAGTTCCTTCTCCAGCATCATATTGTCCACGGACAAAGTTAGCAGCTGCTTCTGATGGCGTGTAGAGGCGAAGACTACGAAGAGCCTTAATCTTTTCAACTCGAACATCAGCATCAGTAAATGCAACTGGTTGTTCCATTGCTAATTGAGCAACGATTTGCATGATGTGGTTTTGCACCATATCACGTAATGCACCAGATTGGTCATAGTAACCGGCACGTTCTTCAACACCAAGCTTTTCACTTAAAGTTACTTGGATGTTATCAATGTAACGATTATTCCAGAGTGATTCAATCATGGTGTTACCAAAACGTAATGCTTGAATGTTTTGAACCATTTCCTTACCAAGGTAGTGGTCAATCCGGAAAATTTGATTTTCACTAAATGTTTGTGATAATTCATCGTTAAGCTTCTTAGCAGATTCAAAGTCACGACCAAATGGCTTTTCAATAACAAGACGGTTAAAGCCATTGTCAGTTAATAATCCTTGCTTCTTCAAGTTCAATGCAATAGTACCGAAGAATTGTGGTGCCATTGACATGTAGAAGAGACGGTTGCCTTCAGCGCCAAATTGTTCATCTAATTCGGCAAGGCGTTGCTTAAGGATTTCGTAATGTTCTGGTTTAGTAACATCATGTGACTTGTAGAAAAAGTGTTTTGAGAATGCTTCTGCTTGGCCATCCTCAGTTTCTGGAATATTGCTAATAGATTCACGAACGATTTGTTGGAATTCTTCGTCAGTCAATGGACGACGGGAGGTTCCTAGTAATGCAAAATGGTCAGCTAGGTAACCCTTTTGATATAACTTGAACAAAGCAGTATAAAGTTTACGCTTTGCAAGGTCACCAGTCGCACCAAATAATGTAATGACAGCCTTATTTTCTGTAGCCAATTAAACAAATTGTTTACGTTCTGCTATTACACCACAGACTGTGAAGAAGATAGCTGCAATAGCAATCACGATTAAACTTGCAAACCAATTATGTGTTTGTGAATAAAGGTTTCCAACAACGATAGGACCTAATGCAGAAATTAAGTATCCTACTGATTGGACCATTCCAGAAAGGTTTCGGGTATCGGCAGAACTCTTAGTCTTTAGTCCGAACAAGGTCATTGCAAGAACGAAAGTAGTAGTTGTACCGGCACCAAGAAATAGGGCAACAAATATATAGTAAACAAGAGAATTTACAGGGAAGAACATCATTCCAGTTCCAATTAAAGAAATGATTCCTGCAAATAGCATAATTGGTTGCCGATTTTTCATCTTAGTGGCAATCACTGGGATTACAAAGGCGAATGGCATTGATAATAGCTGTAGTAATCCAGCAACTAAACTTGCATTATCACTGCTTAATCCAGCGTCCATGGCAATTGTAGGTAACCAGGCAACGATACTATAGAATACGAAACATTGTCCCCCGAAGAATAAGAGTAACCACCATGCATTTGCATTTTTCCACATGTTAGTTCCACGCTCAGTAGAACTGCTTTCTTTAGTGGCACGTTGATTATAGCGTAAGTTTGGTACCCAGATAATTGCTGCAATTAAAGCAACAATACTAATAATGATAACAGCGGTTTGCCAACTAGTAGCATGGGTGATTGGAGTAATTGCGTAAGCGCCAATTGCAGCAAATAAAGTCATCGCGACATTATACATCCCGGTCACACTTCCAATTTGATTAGGAAGTTTGTCAGAAATAATCGCAGGTAATAAGACGTTAATACAAGTGATGGCAGCCCCGATTAATATTGTTCCGATCATTAACGAGGAGAAATTTAAAATTCGTAGGTAAGAACCAATAAACATTAAAATCATTGCTAATTCAATCGTTAGTTCATTACCAATTTTTTGAGCGAGTGCTGAAACTACTGATGATAATAATCCAAAACAAAGGAGGGGAATAGTGGTTAAAATTCCTAAGCTAGTAGTTTCTACATTAAAAGTTTGTGCAATATCTTTAATGACAGACGGTATTGCTGTAATCGGCATCCGCATACAGATCCCAAGGAAGAATAATCCAAGGATTAGAAGCGGACTATGCTTTTTGAGTTTTTTCAATTAGCCTTGTTTATTAGCACTTATCAGCCATGTTATCCCATACTTATCTACAATCTGCCCCATTACATTATTTAGGATCCAATCACCAAATGGTACCGTCACACGTTGATTGTCTGATTTTGCTAAACGATTAAACAAATCACGTGCTTTATCTTCCTCTTCTTCAAAATCGAGTAAAATTGAAATTAGTGTAGACGTTTGGGGATTGCCCATCGTTGCATCTGCACAAATAATCTTTTGTCCAGCAATCATAAATTCACCACGCATTGTTGTCTGGTTCAATTGATCAACTGGTAATCCAAGACTTTCCGCCTGCTCTTTTGTCAGAGACTCGTGATATGTAATCTGAGCGCCAAAGTCTTGTTCATAATAAGCCATTGCTTCCTTCGCATTTTCAAATGTTAGGTATGGGTATATAGCCGTCATTTAGGCGTTAACTTCGCTCCACCGTTTAGCTAAGATAGTATAAATTCGCTCAATATCTTGTGAAGTGCCTCGTAATTCATAGTCTGCGAGAAATGGCGCGTCAAAGTTTCGCGCGTATTTACGAGCAGTTAAGCAATATTGTTCGTTAAAATTCTTATTACCACTACCTACAAAGCCGACACATTTTTTAGCGTTATCGTTGTAGGAAATATATTCACCTAATGCATTTGTCATAATTTCAGTGAAACCAGAATCGATCCCGTTACCACCATTTAAATATGTGGGTACGAAGGCAAAGAAGGGTTCTGTTTCATCGGCAGGAAGCGTTTGATCGCTAACTTCTTTTAATTCAATAAGTGGACGATCTTCACTAATACTGTGCTGTTGTTTAGCATATCCCTGCATCCGCGTTAAGAAGGAACGGGTATTTCCCTCAAGCGAGATATAAATAATATTCATTGGTGCCATTTACTTTGATAAAGTGGTAACAATAAAACTATCAATATATGAATGACGATAATCTTGAATTTTTAACTCAAGGTTGGCTAGTTTGATCGTTTCTCCTTCATGAATATTATGATAATTATCTAACACATATCCTGATAAAGTTACTACATCGCTATCTTCAGAATCTTTAAGTTCAACATGGAAGAAGCGTTCAAAATCATAAATGGTCGTTTTTCCATCAACCCGGTATTGATTTTCATCAATTTTAGAAATCATGTTATCTGAAACCTTGTCGATCTCGTCTCTTACTGTTCCAAATAGTTCTTCATAAATGTCCTTGTCAGTAATAATTCCGCTAGTACCCCCATACTCATCAACAACGACTACCATGGGCACCCGAGTACTAATCATTAACTTAAGGACTTCGGTAATTGAGGTAGTCTCAGGAGTAGTAGGCATATGGCGAAGAACTTTTGCTAAAGATACATCTCCGTTGATTTGCTTTTGCCGAATTAGATCGTAGTTAAAAACATAACCTAAAATCTTATCCTTATCCTTATCAGCAACTACCGGTAAGCGGCTATATTTCGTCTTAAGATATAGTTTAATCGCGTCATTTACGGTTTTATTTATATCAATAACTGTTAATTGAGTACGATCGATCATAATATCTTTAGCAACCTTATCGTTAAAGTCAAAGGCTCGTTCCATATATAGCAAGTCATTGTGCTCAAGTTCACCGCCTTTAACAGCGTTTCGAGATAGGCTAATAATCTCACTTTGCGAAAGGACGTCTTGGCTCTCGTCAGCTGGCTTCATGCCTAACATTTTAACAATTCCGTTGGCAGAACTATTAAGCAACCAAACGAAAGGATAAAAAGTAATGTGAAAATAGTGCAGTGGGGTGGTAACGAACATCAGGGTCTTAATTGGAATATCAATACTGATGTTTTTGGGTACAATCTCTGTTAAAACTACTTCGAAATATGTTAGAAGAAGAACTCCCACAATGGCACTTACAACATGGATGACACTATTGTTTAGTGACCAGCTTGGTAACGAAAGTGCATCAGCTAAGAGTGCTTCAATCGTTCCTTCACCGACCCAACCGAGAATAATTCCACAAATTGAAACTCCTACTTGAGTGGTCGAAAGGTATTCTGTTAGATTGGTGACCATTTTGATTGCGCGGTTTATTTTGGTAGATGGTTTATCGCGCTTTGCTTGCATTTCTTCTAGGGCTGTTACCCGTGCTTGCACTAAAGCAAATTCGGCTGCCACAAAAAATGCCGCAAAGATAAATGTAATGATTATAATTACAAAATTAGTGAATAGTTGGCCCTCATTCAATTAGTAAGCCATCAATTCATCTTCAATCGTTGCATCTTCAATTCTGACATCAGTAATGGTGCTTTGCTCTAGTAATGGCAGTAATGTTTGAATATTTCCAGTGAAAAGGAAACGGGTCTCATTACCTGCTTCTTCCAACATGTGTGCCCCTAACTTTACTGCATTGTCGATTGGGAAACCAGTTCCTATTACTGTCACAGTACAATCTACTCCATCATTCATCGACAAATCACGTGCAGAAGTCAAATGACTGCCATTAAAGTAATAAAGAGTATGAGCAAACCGCATCAATGTTGAAATATTTTTGCTTGTGAAAAGCACTAAGGCATCGACCTTTTGAGCATAGTCTTTAACAAGGTGACCAATCATTTGCCGTTTATTTTCCTCTAAGCCATCAAAGGCATCACTCAAAATTACGATTGGACATTGCCAAGCAAGGAGAAGTGCTATCCGCAGTTCTAGTTGTTGTGCCTCGTTTAATGAAGCAATCATTTGATCAGGTTCAAATTTCAATGATTTAAGCATTTGGAGTGCTTGTTTTGGCTTCAAAGCATTTTTACGATGATGTAATGCGTGGTCAACAGCTTTCGCCACTGTCTTTCCTTTTAAAACCACATCATCAATTCGGCCGATTTCATTTTTGCTTTGGCGCTTATATTTTTTGAATGGAACCCCGTTAATTGTTACATCCCCATTTAAGATTTTTCCACGAACAGATAATAAATCTTCTAATGCAGTTGCTGCGCCTGTATCGTTACTGCAAATTCCGACTACTTGTGGTGACTTTAGTTCTAATGAAACGTTATCTAATTGATCTCCTGATTTAGCATCATAGACTAAATCATTAATTGTAATACTGCTCACTTATGGTGCAATTCCAATCGATTGATTCCGAAAATCATCGGTAGTAACTGCCTGTTCAATTATCTGTGCTACTTGTCCTAATCCAATCTCTTTACCTTCTAAAGGATTGCCTTCACTAACAACCTTAAGTGAAGTTTCTTCATTAGTAATTGGCAAAGCTCTAATAATAGTATAGGGCAACTCAAATTCATCAATCATTTTAACCGCATATTGATGAGCAAGGACAGTCTGAGTTGCCTGTTGCCCATACCATTCCTGTAGTTGCTGATTTGTCGCATCATCTGCTGTTCCTGCAATCGAAAGCATTACTATTTTTGACGGTAAAAACAGTGAGTGATCAATCAATTCGGCTAACTCTTGGACTTCATCATCTACATACTCATTAACAGTGGGAAGCCAACATAATATATCCCCACGCTGAATTTCAAATTTAAAACTAGTAAGAGCAACTGCTTCTGGAACCCTTTTGATAATAGTTGGTACTAAATCGTCATGCCGGTGACTAATAAAAACTATCCGACCCATTTAATTATTTTCCAACGGCGCAGGCTGAGCGACTTTTTGCATGGCTGTTAATAATTGAGCTGCATCCATTCGCGATAAAACTGATTTCAGTGCTAATGTCATTAAGCGATCATTTTGTGTATTAATCACATTATTACTTGGAATTTCTTCTCCAGCTAAAAGTGCATTCAAAATTTCAACAAAGCGGTCATAGGCAGCTTGCGGGTAAGAATTCATAGTAACCTGAGCAATTCCTGCACGAATATCATCCAGTGAAAAATTCGATTTTAACAATCCAATAAGCAAAAGATCTACTAATTGGTTAACGGCATACTTTTTCTTAATCGGTGCTTGAATAACTTTCTTTTTCACATAATTATTTACCATTGATTTTGTAAGTGGCTCAATTCCTAAATGATTTAATTGTTCATTTACAATCGCCACCACCTGGTCAACATATAAACCTAGTGTAGGTAATTCTTTCCATCGTGGAAACCGCACCCGTGCTAAATTATTTTGCCATCGTTGATATTCTTCTAATTTATCCATTTAATATTGACGTTTGCCCCCATGCTTTACGGTATCCCAATCGCCATCAATATTTTGGCGGATACGAACTAGATAGTCATGAACCTGCTGAGCCTCTTTTTCCGAGAAGCCTTTCAATGCCTCACTATTTGAAAATTGGTTTTCACGAATAATAAAAGGATAAATCTCTTTTCCTTTTTGAGTAACATAAAGTCGTTTAATTTTCTTATTCGTTGGATCACTTTTTCTTTCAATAAAGCCATTTTTTTCAAGCTTTTTTACAGCACGGGCAATCGTTGTTCGGTCTACTTTTATCAAGTTTGATAATTGTTCTGAAATAATTCCTGGATGCTCATAAATACGAACAACATACAGGTATTGACCACGTGCTAAGTCGATTTGCTTGAACTCAATATTGGCAATCGAATCGAGTGCTCGATCAATCATCCCTATTTCACGTAAAATATCAATCATTTATAAGTTATCTGGAACATCAGCAGCAGGTTGGTCCTTAGTTAGTCGATAAACTTGCGATGTATTTACACCAAAGTACTGGTTAATTAACTTACTCAATTCTTCCATCGCTTCATTAGCGCGTTCAATTTGTTCTGGATTAATTGCTTCCATAACCGCAACTACATTTTGAGAATCTTCTGTCAACATTGTTCGTTGAGCTTCACGCCAATTTAGACAACGACAAACAGCACCTTCATCGTCATAATAAATAACTTCCCCCGCCAAAGCAGGTTCATCTTCTTCAGCACCGACTGGCCGAAATGCTTCGCCACCTTTTGCAACACCAAGATGAAGGTTGCCAGCAATCTTATTTCGATCTTCAATGCCCACTGGAACACCGTAGCTTAAAGAAATACTATTGTAGACATCCACAAGAGGTTCAATTGGTTCAAATTTCCGTCCTTGATTGGCACGCTTCAATAAGGCCTCAATTGATGAGCGCGCACCTTTCTTTTTCTTAAATTGTTGAAATGCTTGACGCCATTGATCAACAACTGGATTCAAACGAAAAGTCTCATTGGTTAGAAACTTATCAGCCTCATGAGCAGCATTTGCTAATAGTTTCTTTCGTTCATCATAGTTGTCATCAGTATCATGGTTATCAATGCCATTTGCAAACAAGATATTTACCTGTGCATCTGGAAAAAGTTCCCAAAAACTTGGATCAATCGTCACTTGCTTCATTCACTCATTTTTTTGAATTGTTATTCTGTTTCTTGCATCAGCACTTAACAATTTATAAAGGGCTGCAAATAAAGGAACAGTGAACATCATTCCAAGAATTCCGGAAATTCCTCCACCAATAATAACTGCAGCAAATACCCATACACTTGGGAGACCAATTGATCTTCCAACAACTAGTGGATAGGTAATGCGGTTATCTAACTGTTGAAGAAGAATAATAAAGATCAAGAAAATACCGGCTTGAAGTGGAGAAACGGCGAAAATGATAATTACTCCGACACTCGCTCCAAGGATTGCCCCAATGATTGGAATTAATGCACCAAATGCAGTTACAACTCCGATCATTGAAGCATATGGCATTCGTAAGATCGTCATCCCAATAAAACACGAGATTCCAAGAATAGCGGCATCTTTACATTGCCCAACAATATAGTTACTGTAACTTTCATCAAAAACTTTCAGAACTTTAATTATTTGTGCCTGGTATCGGCTAAAGTATGTTGAAAGTAATTTAGTAAATTGACGTTGCAACATCTCTTTATAAATCAAGAGGTAGATTGAAAAGAAAAACGCAATAATTGCGGTTGTGGCAACTGAAAATACAGACGAGGCTGTTGAAATAACCGTCCGGAAAGTTCCACCAACACCAGATGTAAGGTATTTACCAATTTTATCCCATTGAATTTTACTGGTATCAAAGCTATTGATGAAGCCCTTAAAATCACTGCTATGTTCAAAGTAATCAATAAAATGGTTGATAATGTGACTATGATTTGCAATAAGTAGTTTTACACACGTAATAAGTTCGGGAATTACCAGAGCAAAGACGATGGTGATTATTAGGAGGATTGTTAAGTAGGACATTATTATTCCAACTGGCCGCTTGAATTTTTGCAAACTTGGCTTCTTAAATAAATGCGAGTAAAGGTATTCATACTGTCTTAATAATAGGTTAACGATATAGGCGACTATTCCTCCTATTAAAAGAGGCATGGTTGCCGAAAAAATTGTTTGGATAAATTTAGCAACAACTTCCCAGTAAGTGATTGCTAAGTAGAGGATAAATAGGGCTAATACTAAAGAAATATGACGGTGATTAATATATTGCTTCACTTAAACTCCTCTATTATTAAGCTTTTGGTAAAGTTTAACTAAATAATTATGACTGTCAATTTGTTCACGACAATTATTTTGATCGTGTAAGTTAATTTCATAAATACTAGTAGCAGCTGGATTTAAGTGAGGCAAAACGTTAGCCCAGTCAATTTTACCGGTGCCGAGAGTAAGACTATCATGAGTTTCGCCCATTGAATCAACTAGGTGGTAATGAACGGTACGATCTTTTAAATGCGCTAGGGATACGGCCAATTTCTGATTATTCCCATGAAGTTCAATAAAACAATGGGATGTATCAAAGGCAAGTCGATAATCATGTGCAAGAATTTCATCTTCTTGAAGGGGATCGCCATAAGCAAAAACTGGCGCAATTGAGTTTTCAAACATGATATGCTCTCCACCAGCATCTGCAAAACGATCCAACCGCTGATAAACAGCATTTCGGGCGTCTTCTACACTAGGGTAGAGTGAAACAAAGTAACGTGACTCAGGACCAGCATAACCACCATGAACCAAAACTTGAACATCAAGATCATCAGCTAAATAAAGGAGCTTTTCAGTTGTAAATTCGATAAAGCGATATAGGTCAGGATACTGTTTTTCAGGGGCCACTACTTCTGAATGATGATCCTGAAACTTCATTTACCAGAAATTATTAGCTTTTCTTAAAATAAAACCTAGTCCTATGAAAATAATCACCAAGAAAATCCCACAGTAAATATATCTTTGCGGATGTCCTTTTACGTGTCCGTACCGATAATCATTATTATAACGTTGCATGGCTCCTATTATTAATCCACTGATTCCATTTATTGTTGGACTAAGCGCAAAGGACGCCGACACTTCGCTTATTTCATTATTAATAAAGCTAAAAATAATAAAAAGGACTCCAATCATCACCGTTGAAATTATCGTTGCAAGATTAATTCCAACTAACATTTCATAGATAATACTGTTATTAGCTGGAACCTTAACAAGTATTCTTGGCATCTCTTGCCAACTTCTTGCAATAAAGAAGATGAGTAAAAAGCAATCACCAATAATAAACGGTAAAGTCCAACCATTATGTAATTCTAAACTTGGCGGAATTACAATCCCTGCAGCGCATAGAACTACTATTGGCCAATACATCGAAGCAAATTTTCGACGTGATTGCGGTCGTTCCAGGAGAGCAAAAAATTGTCCCAAAAGAGCTTGTAAGAAATTTAAAACGATAAATATCATGACCCATATATTTAAGTAGCTAGGAATTAATACTACTTTAGGCTGTCCCCAAGCTAAGACAATCGAAATAATTAAAACAATAGCTAATAACAAAGCCCTTGGTGCATAAGGGGACAGATTTCGATATTTTTCTGCTCGTTGATAAATTAATATCAGGTTATACATATTCATCACTAAAATGACAGCTGAAACCAGTAAAGCAGAGTCCTGCAACTGATTTGGGGATGGGGGTTCTCCACCTAAAATAATATATGCTGACATTGTACAAAGCCATCCCACTGTCCACATCAATGGAATAGTTGGTGTCAAGATTAATGGCTGACGCGGCAACCATTGTTCCATTTAAACAAGCGCTGTTTGTAAAGCACATGCAAGAAGGCCCCCAACAATTGGACCACACATTGGAACCCAAGCATACCACCATTCTGCAGCTCCTTTATTTGGAACCGGCAAAATAGTATATGCCAAACGTGGTGACCAATCACGAGCCGGGTTTAAGGCAAAACCTGTTGTCGTACCAAGACATGTACCAACAACAGCAATAACCATTCCTACGATAAATGGCTTCAATCCCTGTGTAAAGTTACCAAGATTTAATAAGATGAAAATAAATGCAAAGGTCGCAATCACTTCTGAGAAAAAGTTAAAAATTGGACTATTTATCGCTGGACGAGTAGCAAAAATACCAACATTATTTCCTTCCTCTTCATTTGGGGTTGCTTTAAATTGTGGATAGAATTGAATAATTACTAATACTGCACCAACAAACGCACCAAGAAATTGACCAAGTAAGTAAGGTATAACGTTACTCCATGGGAATAAGCCAAAAATAGCAAAAGGAATTGTTACAGCGGGATTTAAGTGCCCTAATGAACCCAGAAATCCTGCAACATAAACTCCCGTTGTAACTGCTAAGCCCCATGAAATACAGATAAACCACCAACCACTTTGTTTCCCATATGTTTTATTCAAACTATTACCAGCACAACATCCTGCTCCTAATAGGATTAAAACCATGGTGCCAAAAAATTCGCCAATAAATCCATGCATTTAATCATCAAACATTGCAATACCCAATGGCGTTACAAATTGTGGATAAAGCGGCTTATAAACTTTACGTTTTAAAGTCTTACTAAATGTGGTTGTAAATTCCGTAAAATTAGTGGCACCACCCACAACGATTACTGGGTCGATAACTTCTGCACCCATGTTTTGAACAATTGCTGCCATCTTTTCAACAACTGGTTTAATAACGGCATACACTTCGGGTTCTTTATCTTTGTCACGCTTTAGTTGTTCTGCTTCGTCATTCTTAATCTTATAGCGTCCGCCCAAGACAAGCGTCATGTGAAAACCGCCCGTTGCTTCATCAATAACATGAATGAGCTTATTATTCTTAAAAACACTAATTCCAGTGGTTCCACCACCAATATCAACGACCGTACCATTAACTAATCGTAGAAACTTGGCTGCCGCTGTTGGTTCATCTTCAATGCCTGTACAGATCATCCCTGTTTCTTCAATAACATTGGCAACCACCTTAGCACTTTTTTCACCAGTCTTCGGAGGAATTGCACCACAGGCTGTCTTAAGTTCACATCCCAGCACTTTCTCAGCCTTTTCCTTTAGGCGCCTTAAAATATTAACTGATTCCATAAAGTTAACTACGATCCCGTCTTGAACCGCATGGTCATATTCATATGCTCCATACACAATTCTATTTTTAGAATCAAGGACCGTTAAAACAATTGAAGAAGTTCCTAAGTCTACTCCTGTCTTCAGCTTTTCTTCAGGCTTAACTTTGCGCATGGGCTTATCACCATTAACAATCGTTGCAAATTTTTTTAATTGTTCATTACTATTCTTTAATATTTCTTTTTCCATTTAAATGATTTTTTCAGTATAAATCCATTGTATTACTGAACGGTCAAAAACGTTTATTTCGCTTGCGGGGATAATTGGTTGTGAGCAATCTACTGTATAAACCCAACCAGCTTTATTACGGACATCGCTTAAATCATTGATTGAATAGATATAAGGATATCCATTTAAATCACGTGCCTTAAATGAGATTTCGTTCTTATTAAAAAAGTCTTTTGAGATTTCATAAACGGATTTATTAGATCGCCATTCAAGATTTCGCGGAATGGTATAAATTTTCTTAATTGCAGAATTATATTTACGATATTTTGAAGGCGTCATCCCGACTTTCTGTTTAAAAATCTTGGTAAAGTAACTTGTTTGTGAGAACCCGACCGAATGAGCTAATTTGTTTATTGGCGTATTTGTAAAAATAAGCTTTTCTTGTGCAAGAGCAATTTTTTGCAAATTGATGTAATTGATGAAGTTGTCATTAAAGTAGTTCTTAAAGATTCGGCTTAAGTATGAAGGAGATAAGTATATTTTTTGAGAAACGTTTTCAAGGGTTAATGATTTTTCAAGATTAGAGTTGATATATTTTAATGCCATCATGATATTTTTTTCAATATCAGATGGTGACGAATCCCCTGCATTATTACCATTGACTGTGAAATTCGAAGGAAGCGGATAGACGCCAGCACCAGTTGGAGCCTCAGAAATACTTAAAATGCTGTTAAGGGATTGAGCCAGTGAGGAAGCTTTGGAAGCCTCAATTGGATCTAAGATAATAATTTGATTGGATTTATCACTAATGATTTCTTTGAGTGATGTTTCGATATATTTTCCACACAATTTAATAAAGTCAACATCAATATGTGAGGCATCAAGAATAAAAAATCCGCTCAAAGAACAATTAACAGCCAGTGGAAAAAGAAAGTAGTTTTTGAATCCTAGTTTCCTTAAATGATCTAGGGATACATTTGAATCAAAAAGAAGCGTATTACAATCTACAACAGTGCCAGTCACACTTGTGAAAACAATATTATTCTTAGTGAGATCTTGAAAAGTTTTAGTAACTCTTTGGATGTCGTTAAGAAACTTTGATGAATATTCGTACATTTATTCTTTATTTGGTAAGAGCTTTTCAACTTCAGATTGAGGACGTGGAATTACGTAGTTAGAAACAACTTCCCCAATATTTTCAGCAGCCTGAACACCAGCGTCAACTGATGCTTTAACAGCACCAACATCACCACGAACCATAACAGTTACTAATCCGTGACCAATTTTTTCTTGACCGATCAATTTAACATTAGCTGCCTTAACCATTGCATCGGCAGCTTCAATTGATGCTACAAGTCCTTTAGTTTCAATTAAACCAAGTGCTTCTTGTCCCATCTACTTAATGTATGATGGGAAATCATTAACTGGTTCTTCACCAAACTGTGACAACAACTTTAATCCAACTTCTCGTCCAGCCATAACAGCTTGACGAACGGCACCTGAATCACCTGTAATGGTCAAGCATCCCTCATTAGAAAAGCTTGTTCCGTGACTAGGAGAAGTAAAGTTTAATGGTTCAACACCAGCAGTCTTTAGTGCTTTATCTCCCATAACAACACCAATACCTGAAGGACAACCACAAATTAATCCAAAGGCTTTCCCTTCAACTGCGCCTAATCCGAGGTGAGCTGCACCAGCTGCCCGTGCCGTGAATTGTAGTTCAAGGTGCCCGGCTTTGGCATTATAAACATCACCAAATGTTCGATGAAGATTATCAAGAGCAACACGAATTGCTTGACGTGCATCAGCTGGATCGTCACCACCAATGATGATTAAACATCCGTGACCACCGCCGCCTTTGGTATCACGTGGCCATTCAACATCAATACATTCCATATTAGTAGCCTTGATACCTTCATCCATTGCCATGATTTGCGGACCAGCACCAGTACGATCGCTCAAAATTCCTAGTGTCTTATATTGTTTTGTAACATGCAATTTATCTAGTAATTGTTGGTCAACACGTGGAATCACCATTCCGATAGTGTCACCAATTTCACTAGCACCGACAAATTCGGGAACTGTGCTAGTAGAATTTAGAAAGTCATTCATCTATAGTTCCAAGTGTTCTGGATCAAGTGCGAATGGAAGATCTTTGATTCGATCCCATTCTTCCTTGTCTTCATATAGACGGTATCCAGTACCTGGACCTTGGTAGTCATTCCCGTCATTTACGGCAGAAGTGATATTCCAATCCTTGTCAAAGATTGATGAAGTTTGAAGGTAATCACCGACAACCTTTTGCTTTTGAAGGTTCAATACAGCTTCAGCAACATCCTTAAATCCATGGTTATAAAGAGCCTTAATAATATCAACAGCAGTAATGCCACGATCCATCATATCTTGAGCAGCTTTCATATCTGCAACCATGTCACGTTTTGGCATGTCATCATGAGTGTTAGCATATGTAGCAGCTTCAACTTCTTCATCAGTAATCTTAGGTAGTCCAAGATCTTCAAATACAGCTTGTAATGCCTTAGCAGCCTTGTTACGAGCCTTAATAATTGTTTCTTCTTGAACTGGGTGAATACCATAGTATTGACCTAAGTCACGTTCCATAACATACATGTCATCGTAGTCCATTGCATCGGTGTTTGAACCAGCAAAGGTGTTATCGTAGTTAGGAGTTGATGAGTAACCAGAATTAATGTAATCAGTACCGGCAATAAATTGACCAATAAACCGTTCAGTACGCCGCATATCTGAGTGTGAGTATGCTTGGTCACAACCAGAAGCACATTCAATATCACACATCATACATAATAGGTTTTCACCAAGAACTTCACGGATACCGTTAGGAACAGCACCTGGAATTTCAATACAACTTACGGCACCGTTTTGAAGTCCTTGAACACCTGAAGCCTTGGTAAGTAAAATACAACGTGCTTCAAGATATAACATTGACTTACCTTCTGGGTAACCCATCAAAACTTCTGAACCAGCACCTGAAGTAAACCGCATCTTCAAACCACGCGATGCATAACATGATGCAAGGAATCCTTTAGACCATGGTGTATCATCACCATCAGTAAATACCCGGTCAGTACCATAAACTGAAATAGTTTCAGCATAAGCGGTAAAGCCACGCATTCCTAATTGCAATTCGGTTGCTTCTTCAACAGAACATTGTGTTAATACACCAGGACGACCTGTTTGAGCACCAATTAAGATTGAAATAGCATTAAATGGTGCATAACGGGCAACGGCAGTAGTAGTTTCTTGTTCTGGAAAACCACGAAGCGCAGCATCAGCAGCATCAGCAGCAATTTGAACTGGGTTATCAACCGTGTTGGTAACGTGACATTGGTTATCCGGCTTCCGACGCGGACGCATCTTCTTGATAGCCATAATCATTTCACCAAAGTCAAGCTTACTAATGATTTCTTCGGCTTTCGCTGGAGTTAGTGCAGAAGTAATTTCAATGATGGATTCACGTGAGACATTTGGATCAACCAACATCCGTGCAATTTTAGTTGAATCCATATTCATAACTTTTTCAACGTTATCAATATTAATTCCATACTTAGCAATGTAGAGGTCAATTAAGTCAAAGTCTTCCAGCTTCTTGCCATCCATTTCGACAATTTTACCGTTTTCAACCTTTACACTTGGCTTCGGGTCATTTGGACCCATCATTGCAACGAAACCTTCTTCAGGCCATTCCTTAACAAATGTATCTTGATGAATTGGCCGCTTTTCTAGTTCTTCAAAACGTTTTTGACGCTTCATTTAATCGAACGTAACTTTGATTTCTTCTTCAGGCTTTCCAACAACAACTTGGTGAGTTTCACGAATATGCATAATTGCTGAAATAGCTTGGTAGTGAATACGAGCAAGTTGATCGTTCTTAGCTGGAACTGGTTCTGGAGATTCACCTTTAGCGTACATTGCTGCATTCTTACCAATTGCCCGGAAAGTTTCTGGTGTAAGAACCGGAGCTTGTGGGAATAATTCTAGGTTTCCTAATGGATCCTGGTCTTTTTGGTGAATAACAGTTGTTCCCTTAGATTGGATTCCAATTGCAATTCCTGAACCAGATAAGTGGTCACCCTGAACAGCACAGAAAGCAACGTCTGATGAACGATAGACTTTAACTACTCGTGCTTTAAGTCCCTCTTCTTCAATTCCGGCAATTACTTGACGAAGTACCTCTTTATGAGGAATCCCAGTTTCTGTTTTATCTAGAACTGTTGCAAAGGCAGGACCAACTGCGATTACAACTTCATCCTTTGAGTACCCTGGTTTTGCTTCGCCAATTGGTTGGAACCAATCAAGTTTCTTTTCAGGAACTGCCTTGCTGTTTGGTTGTTGAACTTCTTCAGTAGCAGTTGCGGTACTATTATTTTCCTTGTCAAAATTGATCTTAGTATCAATTTGATTAGTCTCGTTTAAAACTTCTTTAACGATCTTACGAAGTAAATTTTCATCGATATCAGCCATCTAGTTATCACCCTTGAGCTTCTTTCGACTTTCATAGTAATCTGCAGCTTCTTCAAACCAAGCTGCACATACTTCTGCATGATATTTATCACGGAGTTCATTAGCAATATCTAGTAATTCTTGCTTCGTTGAACGGAATGGCCGTAATGCATCATACATTTGCAAAACACGTTCGTCTGGAACACGTGTTAATTCAGCTGCCCGTTGTAAGTTCTTTTGAATTGCTGGCCGACCAGCGTTTGCTGCGATCTCACCTTGAAGTTTTAGAGCTTCTGGAGTAATCCGTAATTCTTTTGGATTAACTTGATCATTTACAACCTTTTGTAAAGTAATATCATCAAGTTTCTTTCCTGATGGTGTCTTTACTAAATCACGGTGCTTTTGGTAAAGAGGATAGTCATCTGCTGTCATTTCCTTACCGTTATTTGTTGAAGTAGCACTTGTTGAACTATCGGAAGATGAGCTATTTCCCATCTGTGCCATGATCTTTGCTACTAAATCATCAACTTCACTCATTCATTGTTCATATTGCTTCCTTCTTTCTTCGCCATAACGGAGAATTAATCCTGTTGCAACCGCGTTTCGTGGGCCTTCTACTCCACGAACATTCCCACGTCCGGCAACTAAGTTAAAGTGTGCTAACTCATCTGTTACTAGTTGTGGTATTTCAAAGTCAAGAGCAGATCCACCGACAATTACAACAAACGGAATATCACGAATGTTTCCTGTCGGGCTGACGTACTTAAGAGCTCGTAATGCATTGGTTACAAATACCCGCTTCTTAGCACTTTGACGAACCAGCTTGATCTTCTCAATGCTTGGATTACCCGTAACCGGTTCATACCCATCTGGTTTGATTACAACAACACGAGCAAACAATGATGACGGAAGCGGATCTTCAAAGAATTGTACCGATCCATCTTCATGACGAATTTGGAATAGATTTTCGACTTTAGCTAATGGATAGCGCTTAATATCCTCTGCCAAGTGAATGTCATTTAATCCCAATTCAGAGTTAATAATCATCGTAACCATGTCACCAGCACCAGCTAAGTGAATTGCTACAGTTTGATTTTCTTTATTGATAATTGAAGCATCTGTTGAGCCGGCACCTAAATCAAGAATTGCAATTGGTTTATCTGTTCCCGGTGTCGTTAATGCACCGCGAATTGCAGATTCAACTTCGGCACCACCAATCTCAACCTTCGTATGGAATTCATCTTCAATTAATTTAGCAATTACTTCCATTTGAAGATGATCAGACTTAACCATCGCAGCAATACCAACTGCTGATTCATTTGAAAATTCACCAGCCAAGCCCCCGCGAACTTCGACAGGCACCTGTGTATCTACCGCTAATAGATCTTGAATAGCAATTTCACTGTTCTTCTTTCCGGTTAAATCAGCCATTGTTTGGCGAACATTTTCAAGCATTCCACCAACGTTAGTCCCTGATTCTCCAGTAATATCATTAATGTGACGGAAACTGGAAATTTTCTTCATAATGGCGTCAGCACCTTCTGAAACACCAACTTCTTCTTTTCCGGTATCGCCGTTAATGATAATGTTTCCGGCTGGAATTACCCGTGCCTTAACATCCCCTGCTGGTGTCTTAATGACAACGGCAGAACGGTTACCAATAAGTGCACGTGAGACAGGAACAATATTCTTGGTTTCTTCTGGATTCAATCCAAACAAGGTAGCAATTCCATATGGATTTGAAAGTTGCGAGATAACTTGTCCCGGACCAGCAACTTCAACTGCCGCCAGCATATTTAATGGGACTTTATCAATCATGGCAACTTCATCAACAATCGGAATTGATTTATTCAATCGATTATCAACTAACACACCATCATCATTTTTTAGGATCGCAGCTGTAATCTTATAGCCCGAAGCAACATAGGCGTTAATCAGTTTAGCAACATCTTCAAAATCAATATCCTTAGGAACAACAACAATATAGTTTTGACTTTTATCCGTCTTTTTGACAAGATCCAATAGTCTAACTGTTATTCCTGCACCAGTTCCAATACCACCGGGAGTATCAGGATTATGTCCGATCATGGTCGATTCGGTTACGACTGTTTCGGTAATTGTTTCCATCGCTACGTCACCGATAACTGGCGTTGCCTCATTAATCCGAATTAAATCAATATCATTAATCGTTAAATTAGCCTTATTAAGGACTTGATTGATGGAATCTCTAATTCCAACCAGATTTTGTTTTGTACCCTTGATACCAGTAGTAGGGGCTATTCCAGAGCCAATAAAGTTAATTGTTCCATTATCAGCAACATCAGCTAACGCTACTTCAGTGGAAGAATTACCAATATCAACACCTATTACTTTTTCAGTTGCCATTCACCTGTTTACCATTTCCTTAAAGGGGATTCCCTTTACTAGTCGCGCTGCATTTGCTCCTAGAACTCGTAGTTGCTTACCATCACTAATTGTTTTATCAAATAGTGGTTTGTTTTCTTTTAAGTTTTTATAGTGAACGATAAATCGATCACCATCAAAAGCAATCCCTACTGATAATCGTGAGGCGAGGGCCGACTGGTATGCCCGACTTACAACATTATCAATGTCGATTTCTCTAACCGCCACCGGTATTTGTTCTTCTTCAATTCCGTTAAAAAGCGGTGCTGCATTTTGAGGAATAGCTGTTCCATTCTCAACACCTACGATAATTGAGGGACGCTCTGAATCATTGTTCATCTATTTTTTCTTTAATTCGTTGTAATGAATGCACTTTTTGTGTGGTTCGCCTAGTTTCCGTGGACACTTTGGATCACCGCACATGTTGCATGTGACCTTTTCATTAGAACTTACATCCTGGTCTTTATCATCAGGACCGTCTACTGTTTTAGAATCGTTTGCTAACTCACGATCTTCAATAGAAGGTTCATCAGCATGCTCATCTACTTTTTCCTCAATGCTATCTTTAACCGACTCCGGTTGTATAGTTATTGTTGGCTCAACCGGCTTATTAGCTTCCTTTTTCTTTGGAGTTTGGTTTAATAAATCAGTTTTCCCTAAAGAATCTAATCCCGAAGCAGGACGACCAATAACCGTTGAAGTTACATATACATCCGGCAAATAATCCTTAACGGCCTCAACAGCAACCGTTACGGCAGATAGTTCACCGCTAACTTGTAATGTAACCCAGCCATTTCCCTTAGTATTTTGAATACTACTAAGGTCAACGTCCGCAGTTTTTAGCATTCGATCAGCAGCAACAATAGCACCAGATAATCCATTACATTCTACATAGCCTAAAGACTTCATTTATTCAGCGTCACTATTTGATCCTGGTAAGATCTTTTCAACTTCTTCATGTGGACGTGGAATTACGTAAGATGATACAACTTCGCCAACGCCTTCAGCAGCTTGGACACCAGCGTCAACAGCTGCCTTTACAGCACCAACATCACCACGAATCATAACAGTTACCAATCCACTACCGATCTTTTCCTGACCTGTTAATGTTACGTTAGCTGCCTTTACCATTTGATCAGCTGCTTCAATTGATGCAACTAAACCCTTAGTTTCAATCATTCCTAATGCGTTATTCATTTAATCTTTCTTTTTAATGATAACCTTCCCGTAAGAATTGTTACCTAGTCCAACATTTGCCGCATTGGCTTCATCTGTATCAATATGCATTTCAAGAACAAAATCCTCACGTGGACGAGCAACAACATCATCAAAAATCGTCTTACGTCCGCCGTCACCATCAACCTCAACCTGCATAGGATCACCAAGTTTAACACCAAACCGCTTAGCATCTTCAAGGCTCATATGAATATGCCGCTTAGCAACAATTACACCTTGAACCTCAATTTCGGCATATGGTGAACGAACTTTAATCGATGGGGTACCATCAAGGTCACCGGACATTCTAATCGGTGCATCAATTCCAAGAGTAAAGTTTTCAGATCGGGCAATTTCAACCTGTGAATGTGAACGGTATGGCCCCATTAATCGAACATGCTTGATTGTTCCCTTTGGTCCGATTAAATCCACTGTTTGTTTTGCCGCAAAATCAGCATGTTGGCGTAACTTTTTGAGCATTTCAATTTTTTGCCCTGGGAAGAGTTTTTGAAAATCTTCTTCAGTTAGGTGAACATGGTGATTTGAAACACCAATCGGAACAAGATTAGGATTAAGTGTTTCCTTAATAATAGCCCGAATAAGCGTTCTTAAATGTTCTTCATCCATCTACTCTCGCCATATACAATTTTCTTCAGTCCTAATCTTAATTTTTATTTTTTTATAGTTACAAATATCAACTGCTTCATCAGTGATAAGCTGCTGTTGATATCTGACAAGAATCGATTTATCTGGCTTAGCAGCTATCTCTCCTCTTGTAATAATTCGATTATGACTGGCAATCACTGGCGATTCGTTATTAACAACAAAGAGGATTGGCCAGTCTAAAATCATCATTCGTGGAATAAAATTAACCATCTGTTCATTAATCAAAAAGTAGAATTTAACATCATAGCTAATTCCTTCTAATACCCAGTTAACCCAAGCATTAGTCTTTTCCATTGAATACAAATCCTTCACTAGGCTAATTGATATATTTCTAAGAATAACTTTACCGTTCCGCAAGAAAATCTGGTCACTAGGTGGGGTAACCTGCTGATTAAAAGAAACTTCCGTACTAGTATGCTTCCGTTCTTCTAACCGGTGCATAACCTGTTGTAATAGGCTATCCATCTACTTATCAAAACGGTCAATTATTCCTACAATAGTACAATCATTAACATCCCTAGTTTGATCCTCATCACGCTCTTTATCAGCACGTCTTGCACCTGCACCCCTTACAATCAATACATTATCGCCAATTCCGGCATTTACTGTATCAGCAGCTACTTGTTCAAACCTAACCGGTTGCTGATCTGAATTAATTTGTTGAACAATCATTAGCTTTTTCCCTACTAATGATGGATCTTTTTGGGTTGCAACAACACTGCCTACTACTCTCGCCATATACAATTAACGCACGTCCTTTTTTTCCTGATAACGTTGATAAATTTTAATTACATCATCAGTAACGGTATTTAATAAATCTTCATAGTCCTCATCACGAGCCACGATATACAGAAAATCAGATAGTCGGTTTACGTATCGCTCTAACTCAGGACGAAACTTAACATCTTTTGATAATCTGACAAATAATCTTTCTGCTCGCCGACAAATTGTCCGACAAACATGGAGTTGTGCACCAGCAGTACTTGAACCCGGTAAGATAAAGCTATGAACTGGTGGTAGCTTAGCTGTATACTCATCAATCACTTTCTCTAATCGACGGGTATCTTCATCAGTAATAATTTTGCTCTTATCAGTAAAATATTGCCGCTTTTCGGTAGCTATCTCACCTTGAAGGAAAAACATCTTATATTCGACTTCTTGCAAAAGTTTTTTATTACGTTTACTTTCACAAAACTTATCTGCCAAACTGATATTGGCATTTAACTCATCAAAAGTTCCATAAGTTTCAACCCGCAAAGAGTCTTTAGGAACTCTTGTACCGTCAAATAAGCTTGTTTCTCCTTTGTCACCACCTTTTGTGTAAATAGCCATCTATTTACTCTCCTTCAAGAATTCTGCAACAGCAGCTTCACAGATTGATTGATCTTCTTCAACTAATCCGCCACTAACACCAATTGCACCAATAATTTCATCATTGATCTTCAATGGAATACCACCAGCAAATGAAGCTAAGCGACCATCAAGCATCGTTTCCATTTGGTATAATCCGGCACCAGGTTGAATATCCTTGCTAATATCCTTTGTTGGTTCCTTCATAGCAAGTGCAGACCATGCCTTCTTAGGTGCAAGCGTACAACTTACTAAGTTAGCATTTGGCATGTGGTAACTCATCTGAAGCACTTGATCAGCTTTCATAATTGCGATTGTTACCCCTACACCAAGTTCATTGGCACGGGCAACCGCTGCATCAATTACCTTTTCCATCTTATGACGATCAAACAGGTTCTTAGAATTATTACTATTGATTACGCTTTCAACAATCTTGCTAATTTGTTCTTCATTCATTTAGTACCAATTACGAACTGAGAACCCTTGTGGCGAATTCAAACGAACACGACGCGTAAAGGTTCTTGCAGTACAAGTTCCTTCACCAGTTGGCGTAGCAATTGTTAATGCTGAAGCACCTGAGTGAGCACCATTATCAGCAACACCTGTTCCAACATAGGATGGACCGTTAACAACGAAGATCGAACATTGCATCCGGTGAGCAGCATTATTAATATGCTTTAAGTTGTTGGAGTGAATAGTTGCAGTATGGTGGTTGCCTTGTTCTACTTCAACAGCAGTCTTCAAAACATCATCAAATGTTGGGCAAGAAACAACTGGTAAGATTGGCATCAACATTTCAGTCATTACCAATGGGTGTTCCTTTGGCAATTCGCAAATAATTTCTACCGGGTGACCAGTATATGGAATATTAGCTTGATCTAAGATGTAGGTTGCATCCTTTCCAACAAACTTCCGATCAGGAGTACCGTTGTCTTGGATGCACATATCGGCGAGTTTGTCAGCCTGTTCACGGTTAACAACAAATGCACCTTCATCTTGCATCTTGCGGATTAATTCATCCTTAATACTACTTTCGGCAACAACTTCCTTTTCAGCAGTACATAAAATGTCATTATCAAATGAAGCTGAAGCAATAATATTATGAGCAGCTAAGTCAATATCAGCGGTAGCATCAACCATTGCAGGAGGATTACCAGGGCCAGCACCAACAGCCTTCTTACCGCTAGTCATTGCTTGGTGAACAACAGCTGGTCCACCGGTTACGGCAAGCATAGCAATATCAGGATGTTGCATCATTTGTTGAACAGATTCAATTGTTGGTGTTTCAATGCTTACAACTAAATTGTGAAGACCAGTTGCATCAGCAATGAAATCATTCATCTTTTCAATCGTCCAACGAGTGATATTCTTAGCACCAGGGTGAGCACCAAAGTAAAGGGTATTTCCACCTGCAAGCATCATAATTGCATTGGCAATAACTGTTTCGGATGGGTTAGTACTTGGACCAACAGCACCGATAACACCGTATGGCAACCGTTCATACATAACCATTCCGCCATCACCATTTTCGACAACCGGTTCAAGAATTTCTGGACCAGGAGTGTTGTACAAAGCATTGTGCAACTTAGCAATCTTTGCTTCGACTGTTCCCATTCCGGTTTCTTCTTTAATGTCCTTTGCCATCTTTTCAATGTAAGGACGGAAACCTTCCTTGATAGCATCAATCACCTGTTGCCGCACTGCAATTGGCTTGTCACGATATACTTCTTGGGCAGCTTTAGCAGCAGCAATTGCGTCATCAACATTAGTAAAAATACCACGATGTCCATCATCATTAGTAACTGCCGCACTGTTAGAGCTAGCATTATCTAATTCTTCTGCTAGGATCTTGCGAACAGCACTTTCAATATCGTTAATCTGCATTTAACGAATTATTGCTTCGTAAATCATCTTCAGATCATCATCTGAAGGAACAACTGGATTGCCTGGGAATGTTGCATCCTTCTTCGCATTAGCAACAACCGTATCAGCAGCTGCTTCTGCTTTTGCGTGGTCAACTCCAAATGCTTGGAGAGTCATTGGACAATTCATTTGCCGTGCCATTTCACGAATCTTTGCAATCAGCCGCTTAACAGCCAAACGGTCACCAACGCCAGGTGCAGCAATTCCGGCTTTCTTAGCGGCAATTGCAAACTTGTGTAAGGCTTCTTCACAGTGTTCAGCATTGTATGCAACAACATATGGCAATAACATTGTGTTTGCTAAACCATGAGGAACATGGAAGTTAGCACCTAATTGGTGGGCAATTGAGTGGCAAATACCTAGTCCAGCAATGTTAAAGGCTGTTCCGGCAATATTTGATGCTTCGTGAACGATCTTTCGTGCATCGACATTATCGCCATGACGATAACATTCAACAAGATACTTAGTTACCGCATCAATGGCTTCTTCTGATAATGCAACGGTAAACAAATTAGCGTCCTTAGCAACCAATGATTCAAGAGCATGAGTTAATACATCCATTCCTGAGTAGGCAGTAACACTCTTTGGTGCTGTCATTACTAACTTAGGATCAAGCAATGCACAATCTGGTGTTAAGTAATCTTCAAGAATCGGAATCTTCCGGTGTTCCTTAGTATCAGAAATAACCGCAGTATTAGTAACTTCTGAACCGGTTCCGCTGGTTGTTGGAATTGCAATATATTCATTAATTTTGCACTTGCCAAGCTTTTCACCGAAGAAACGAATTCCCTTACCGGTGTCCATTGCAGAACCACCACCGATACCAATTACAATTGTTGGTTTCAGCTTTAAGAACTGTTGAACCCCTTCCATGATTTTATCTAGTGGTGGATCAGGGACAACATCAGAGAAAATTTCACATTTATTACTCTTGTTAATATGACTCTCAATTTCCTTTAATGTGTCACTACCAGGTAAGAATGAGTCACAAACTAACAAAATTCGTTCATTATGAAGGGTTTCTAATTCCTTCAAACTATCTGTTCCCGAATAAATTCGGGTTGGCATACTAAATTTTTCCATCTACTGTTGCTGAGTTACATTCATTACATCACGAGCAATAATAATTTCTTCGTTTGTCGGAATAACTGCAACCTTAACTTTACTATCCGGTGCTTCAATGCTAAGCGCATTCTGCTTATTCTTTTCTTCATCAATCTTAACCCCAAGATAATCAAGGTTTTTACAAATTTGACTACGAATATAAGCAGCATGTTCGCCAATTCCCGCAGTAAATACTAAGGTGTCTAATCCATCAAGATCAGTTGTATAAGCACCGATATATTGCTGAATCGAGTGAACAAATACATCTAATGCTAACTGAGCACGTTCATTACCATTTTTAGCCGCACTTTCAATTTCCCGTTCATCATTAGAAATCCCTGATAATCCCTTTAAACCGGAATCTTCATTCATGATTCGGCGCATTTCGTGAGAATCAATGTTAAGTTCTTCTTCTAAAAATGGAATTATTTCTGGATCAATATCCCCACAACGGGTTCCCATTACAACCCCTGCTAAAGGCGTAAAGCCCATCGATGAGTTAACTGACTTCCCGTCTAAAATTGCTGAAACGCTCGATCCATTACCCAAATGGCATGTAATCATGCGGCGCGTCTTTTCTTTTCCAAATAATTCCCGTGCCTTTTCAGAAACATATTGGTGGGAAGGAGCATGGAAACCATAACGACGAATTTGATATTTTTCATAAAACTCATATGGCAAAGCATACATATAAGCCTTTTTAGGAATCGTATGATGGAACGAATTATCGAAAGTAACAACTTCTTTGGCATCTGGAAGAAATTTCTCAAAAGCCTTTATTCCCGCTAAACCATTTGGATTATGGAGAGGGGATAATACCCTTAATTCATCAATTCGTTTTTCTACTTCTGGAGTGACCGCTACTGCATGCTTATAGTAGCTCCCACCATGAGAGATACGGTGACCAACACCGTAAATTTCAGACTTATCCTTGACAACCCCGCTTGTCATCAGAACATCAATTATATGATCAATTGCTTCTGAATGATTTTTTAATGGTAGTTGTCTAGTTTCTCCAGTTTTTTCAGTTTTATATGAAAGCTGACTTGTTGAAGAACCGAGATTTTCTGCAGAGCCGCTAATTAATAATTTTTCTTCTGGCATCAAATAAAGTTTAAACTTGATTGATGAACTACCAGAATTAATTGCAAGTATTTTTTTAGACATCTATGTTCGTGTAATCTCAGGAACATCAAAACCTAGTAATGCATGCAGTTTATCAACAACATGACGCAAAGCCGATTCAACCTCGGAAACTTCACCGACGATAACAACTGACCCACTAAAACGATCAATAAAACCTAACGTAACGTTACTGGATTTTGTTGCAATATCACCAGCAATAATTGATGCTTCACTAGGCGTAATTGTTAGAATCCCAAGTGCATTTTTAGGTGTCTGAATTCCCAATTTTTCGTAAATATCTGGCGTAGGATTGGCTACAATATGGGCTAATGTCACCTGCTTACCTGGAACATACTCTTGAATTGTTCGTTGAATATCCTGTCTAGCCATTTACTTTTCTAAGTATAGATACTTTAACTGTTCAACCATTGAATTACTAATTTGCAATACATCATGTAAATAATTTTGCATTCCGCCATATTTAGAATTGATTAGAGAGATTGCCTGATTGTAATAACACTTGTTAGCTGTTGAAAGATCATAAATTGAGTGCAAGTAATTCTCACCCAAATCAGCCTCCACAGCAAAGCGCAACCGTTCCTTTATTCTTTTAACAGAAGTTTTATTAGTTAAAATATAATCCTCATAAATTGTGGATTCTGGAACACCGAGCAAACTTAGCAAGTAAATAGCTGCTAACCCTGTTCGATCTTTTCCTGCTGAACAATGGAACAAAATTCCGCCCTGCGTTGAATGCAAGCATAGTTTTTTTATAAATTGATGAAAAGCTTCCTGCGCTTGCTCATTAGTAACAAATTGGCGATACACAGATAGCATCCGATTAAAGCCCGCTCGCGGATCTTTAGAAAATACTTTCCGCGCTTCAATAATATCAACGTTGCTCTCAGTAATATCATTATCAAATACTGGTATTCGAATATACTTTATCAATGATGTTAATTGGTCCGGATACAATGCAACTTCTGATGTTGAGCGGAAATCAATCACTGCCCTTATGCCATACCTATAAAGTTCTCGTTGCTCAAATCGATCAAAATAGGAGAGATGCGCAGAACGAACGAGAGTGTTGCATTTTAAGACCTGACCGTTTAGCGTCTTATACCCGCCAAGATCACGAAAATTAAAACCGTTATTAAACGTCAAGATCCGCTGGTGCGTCGTCATTCATAATTTACCAATTCCTTTAAGTGGCCTGTTATAATAACATACCTTCTGCTTTCCAGTCACCGGATCAACTTGAATTTTACTAACACTCAAATTTCGCGGATTCTTAAAAGCAGTACCGTCTGTGTTATTCAAACACAAAGAGATAATATTTTTGATTACCCAGCCGTGTGTCACAACTAAGATTGTTTGACTAGGATATTCTCGTGAAATTTCAGTAACAAACGTCCAGACTCTCTTCCGTGCATGTGCGAAGCTTTCACCATTGTTGATTTCAATCGAGTGCGGATAAACATCATTGGTTTCCGAATCAAAATATGTTGTGTACTGCCTTTTCAAGTCAGCAATCGCCGTTCCGTTCCACTGTCCATATGAGATTTCTGACAGTCGTGAATCAACCCGCACATTAATATTGGTGTGATTACAAATGATTTTACTGGTTGCTAATGCCCTTTTTAACGGACTAGTGTAAGCAAAATCAATTTGGTTATGCTTTAACACTTCTTGATAGGCTTTTGCATCTGCAATCCCCTGCTCTGTTAGTGTTGCAAGCCTATTATTTAGCGTTCCCTGAATATAATTTAGCCGATTTGCATAAGTTTCACCATGACGGATTAAAAGAAGAGTTGTCATTTAACTAATCAATATCCACAAGTGATTTATTAAATGACTATTCCAAATTATATATAATCCTGCTAAAACGTATACGATCTTACTTCCATAATTACCATATTTTTCTAATAATCCTGCAATCGGACCGAATGAGATAATTGCTTTCCCTAATAAGATAAGGATAACTGAACAAATTGTAAAAATTATTCCAATTTGGAGTATTTCCAGCCACGATAAATTTACCGCCCAGGGAATATAAACGGCTAAGTTATCACCGCCAAGGCTTAAACAAAACAAGAATAATGATATAAAGCCAGTGTTAATGTTCTCATTATCATCGTCATTTTGACCGAATACTGCTAGAAAAATTAAAACGATTCCCATAAAGCCAGTAATCCAGTCAGGAAAAAGCGCTGCTAAGCCTTTTCCTAACACTACTCCTAAAATCCATAACGTAATCGTTGCTGTAACAAAAGTAATAATTGGCAATCGATAGTTATAGTTTCGTAAAACGAATAATAAGGCAATGAAGGTATCAATGTTCAACCCGATAAAAATCATTATGACTGCCAAAAGATTCATTTAGTTAAGTTCTGCAAGCAATTTATCGATATTGATATTTTTAACGGCGGAGATGGGGATAACCTTTTTGACTCCGGCACTAAGCAATAGTTTTTTTGAATATTCAATATCAGCTGGGTCATTTACCAAATCAATTTTAGTAATAACGCCGATTGTTGGCTTACTAAACATTGAGCAGAAACCAGCAGGGAAAACCAATCGCTTATCAACAGCGCTTTGCAATAAAACCACGATATCCGCATCCATTGAAGTTACACGGAGCGTGCTCATCATATTGTGATGTTCCATGTATTCACCTGGTGTGTCAATAATATTTGAAGTGAACTCAACAGCTTGCGTTTTGTTATATCTAATTTGCTGATGTTCTAAACGTTGGGTAAGTGTTGTTTTTCCACAAGCGATTGCACCAATAAACATAGTCCTTTTCATTTACTTAGTTGCAGTTTCAACCAATCCTTTTGCAAATGTATTTAAGCGTTCAATATCTTCTTCATAAGGCTCTAAATCGATCTTCACTTTTTCAGCCCCTGATGTTGCCCCTGCTTTTTTAAATGCTTCATCAAAGTGATCAACGGTTGTATTAAAATATTCACCATAGAATTTATCGCCTGAGCCCGCAACTCCATAAACCTTGCCCGTCAAATCAGTTTCCTGGAGGTCATCATAAAAATCTAGTCCCTCTTCGGGCATTGCGCCTTCGTCATATGTATATGCGCATACAACTAAAATGTCGGCCTTAGCAAACTCAGTAACATCCGTCTGAGAAATCTCTGACTCAATCACTTTTACGTTTAAATTCGTTAAACTATCACAAACAATATTTGCAACTTCCTCATTATTGCCAGTCATTGTGGCATAAACTACATGTGCCGTTAACATTTACTTTACAAAAATATTTTGAAATTGCGGATGTGTCTCTAAATAGCTTTTAGCAAATGAACAATTAGCCTTTACTTGGCGATCTGCTCCTTCAACAAGCCACATTAGCGTTGTCATTATCTTATTTGCGAGTCCTTGACCGCGATATTCAGGAGCCACTGTAACTTCCTTAATCACTACCGTTTTTCTCTCTGAATTATCCAATGTGATTGTCGCAATCTTAGTTCCTGAACCATCTAATAATGCCAATTCATTTGGCGAATAGCAGAAATTATGCCCCATATCAATACATGCTTGATATGGCAAGTTACTCTCACCAATAAATTTGGCAAAATCTTTAATATCCTGAGCTAAACGGCTTGCGAGTTTTACATCATGATTACGGCCATCCTTGAAGACTGATTGAACATTACCAATCGCAATTGTACAATTCATTACCCTCATCCCCAAGTACCGTAATACCTGGTGAAGGTGCGCATTAGCAATAATACCGCCTTTTTCGCCTGCAGAATCAGTCATTACTAATACTGGCTTTCCCATCAAATGCTGATTGGGCGAAGGAACTGAAAGAACATCTAATGCGTTTTTCAATCCCCCTGGAATCGAATAATTATACTCTTGTGTCACAATCAGTAATGCGTCAACACTATCTGTTGCTTTTCTAAAAGCTTGCCATTCGATTGGCGGCTTTTTTTCTAAATCCGGATTATAGAACGGTAAAATTGAGTAATTCAACTCTACAAACTCAAGACTAGTAGGAAGAGCAGTAAAATAATCAGCTACCTTTCGACTGTATGAATCTTTACTTAAGCTACCAATTAATACCCCAACTCTTGCCATCTAATGAAACACGTCTTTACTGTTGCGGTAGAGTACATCCTGTTGTTGATCAAGGTAGTTGGCATATCGGGCAGCTGCAAAGAAGTAATCAGAAAGGCGATTAATGAAGGTCAGCACGTCTTGGTTTATTTCCTCTTCCTGCATCAATAGAACAATACGTCTTTCTGCGCGGCGAGTAGTTGTTCGCGCAACATGTAGCGCTGAAGCTACTTGACTGCCACCCGGAAGGATGAATTTTTTAACTGCTGGCACCGTTTCTGTATAAGTGTCAATCTTTTGTTCAAGCCAAGCTGTCGGTTCTTTTTGATGAAATTCAAATGAATGTCGTTCATCTTCAGCAGGAGTTGCTAAATCGTGCCCGCAATCGAATAGCAGCTGTTGTATTTCTTCTAATTCATTAGATAGCTTTGCTGTTTGTGGGGTTAAAAGCGATCTGGTATAGCCAACCCACGAATTAAGCTCGTCGATTTCTCCATATGCCTCAACACGTGGATCGCTTTTGAAGAGGATTTGCTTTCCGATGATCCTTGTTTGACCTTTGTCGCCATTCTTGGTGTAGATTTTCATTCATCGTTCATCACGCCCTAAAATTTCCTTTAGCGTATTCACAAGCAATACATTATCCTGGGGACCTTTCACTGCCACTCGATAATATTGTGCTCCAAGTCCCTCATAATCGTCGCACTGTCGAATCAAAATTCGCTGTCTTATCAATTTCTCTCGTAAATCAGGCTCAGTACATTTGAATAAGAAGAAATTAGTAATGCTAGGAAAAACTTTTATTGCTGGAATCTTTTTAAGTGCATCATATAGTGCTGGTTGCTGTACATCTAGCCATTGATGGGTTAATTCAATATACTTTTTAGCTCTAAACATATTTTGACCAAACACATCGGCAATTCCATTAACTGACCATGTATTTTCTTGAATCTTCAGCAAAGTTTTAAGCTTGGCATTTTTTGTAATTCCATAGCCTAACCGTAATCCAGGTATTGCAAAAAATTTAGTTGCCGCACGAACAATATATACTCTATCCTGGTCTGTCAACTCATTGACAAAGCTTGGTTGCTCATCAATTGTCAAATCTATAAATGATTCGTCTAAGATTAGTAGCCGATGATGCTTGTTACAAAAATCAGCAAGCTTCCGTAGATCCTTTAGGGAAATCATCTGACCGGTTGGGTTATTAGGGCTGGTTAAACAAATAACCGTTATTTCATGATGAGTTTTTAATAAGTCAATAAGTTCATTTATTTCTAACGCAAAATTATTTTCTTCTTGCAAATAATAATGGTGCGTCTTTACTCCGATCCGCTCAAACAACCGTTCATATTCACCAAAAGTTGGTGCTAAGACCAAGGCATCAGTTGCTTTTTCAGCCCTAATTGTTTCGTCTAATATTTCTGTTGCACCATTTCCCACAAATACGTCATCTGAATTTATCCCCAGATGCTGTGCAATCGCCTTTTTTAGTTCCGGGTACTTAGGGTTAGGATAAACTTCAATGTTAGCAAATGATTGAACTAATACATTCCAAAGATCCGAAGGGAAGCCGAGTGGATTAATGTTTGCGCTAAAATCCTTAATTTCCTCCATGGGAACATTCAATTTTTCCGCAATTTCCTCAACATTTCCGCCATGATGAATCTTGCTCACTCATTGCATCTCAGCTCCTAAATTACGCAAAAATTGAATAAATAATTGCTGATTTTGATAGAAATGAACGTGAAGGTAGCTAGCAAATGTTCTTCTTACTTGATATCCGCCATCCCATGTATCCACTATCTTGTTATCCCGAATTTTCTGCATATTGAGTACTGAAGTTAGATGCTTATCTGGGGGTGTAAACGTAGAATGGTGGAATTCATGTCCAATAATTTTTTGTCCCTTGTTTCCTAGCAAGCAATCTTGTTTAGGATAGGCAACACAATAGCCAAATTTCTTTAAACGCGGGGTCATTTGACTCTCACCATTAAAAATCCCAACCATTGAGTACTTCTTATTCTCTTCTCGTAATGTTTTTCCCAAGTACATCAGGCCGCCACACTCAGCATAAATTGGCTTTTGGGCTTGAGAAAATGCCATTATTTCGTTTTTCATTGCTACATTTGCGGCCAGCTGGGCAACAAACTCTTCTGGGTAGCCGCCTCCAAAATACAAAGCATCCACATTAGGAAGCTTCTCGTCTTTAAGAGGGCTAAACGGAACTAATTCAACACCCGCTTTTTTAAGCAAGCTTAAGTTATCCGCATAGTAGAAGTTAAACGCCTTATCCTTAGCGAGGCCCAACCGGAGTTTTACCCTTATTTTGGAAAATGGATCGCGATAAATATTAGTAAGCGGTCGGGCAATTTCAACTAATTGCTCAAGATCAATATGTTTCTTAACTTCTTCTGCTATTAATGAAATTTTTTTATCAATGTTTGGCAACTCATCATCTGGGACTAATCCTAATTGGCGTGATGGCAAACTCAATGCTTCATTATGCGGTAGGTAACCTAAAACCGGTAAGTTCAAGTATCGATGAATCGCTCCTGCAATCAGTTCATAATGATTTTTGCTCATTACATTATTAATAATGACTCCCTTTATCGGCACAGCAGGATCAAACTCAATAAATCCCTTTAAGATTGCTGCAGCTGAAGTAGAAGTAGCACGCGCATTAATTACTAAAATAACTGGAATATTTAATTGTTTGGCGATACTAGCAGTCGAATAAGCATCTTTATCTGTCCCAAGTCCGTCATATAATCCCATAACGCCTTCAACAATTCCTAAATCAATCCCTTTTGTATCAGCTGTGAATAAATAATTTAACGTTGCTGGTTCAGGTACGAGATAATTATCAAGATTACGTGCGGGACGTTTAGTTATTCTAGTATGAAATTTTGTATCAACATAATCAGGCCCTACTTTATATGATTGAATTTTATACTGGTCGTTCAATGCTTTTAATATTCCAAGAACTGCTGTCGTTTTGCCTGAGCCACTTGTTACCCCTGCAATCAAAACTTTTTTCATTCACTTCCAAACAATTAATAATCTAATAAGTTCAAAACATCCTAAGCTAAGCAATGATGCCATATATAACATCGTAATCGTCCGCCTTAAATGCCAGTTAGCCGCAACTACTAGATGATTATTTCCAATATATGGCTTTTTTACTAACTCGCCAAAGTAATAGTGCGGGCCGCCCAGCTGAAGATGAAGTGCTCCTGCTACTACCGCCTCACTAAATGCACTATTGGGACTTAAATGCTTCTCACAATCTCTTTTACCAACTGCAACCGCTTCGCTAGTATCATCACGAAGTATCCAACTACTGATTATTAGGAAAAGCCACGTTAATCGGGCTGGGATGTAGTTTGCGATGTCATCCACCTTAGCGGAAAATTCACCAAAATCCCGATACTTTTCATTTCTATATCCAACCATCGAATCTAGCGTGTTAATTGCTTTATACATTAATCCGAGAACCGGCCCGCCGATAATTAAAAACAGCAGCGGGGCGACCACACCGTCACTCGTATTTTCGGCAACAGTCTCAATTGTTGCTTTAGTAACTTCTTCAGCACTTAAATTCTCGGTATCGCGACCAACAATCATGCCTACTTGGTAACGCGCTTTTTTGAGGTTTCCCTGCTTAAGACTTTTCATTATTTTTTCTGCTTCAATTGCTAATTGCCGAGCAGACAAACAAGTGTAACTTAAGTATGTCCCTACAATCATGTATAAATAGTAATTAAACATTGCTAATTGCATTACGACATAGGCTACAAGACCAGTGCCACCGACCGTAATCAGCCATGTTGCTACGCCTAAGTATTTACGCTTTTTCCTAGAACACTCCGGCTTATTAAACTTCTTTGTTAACACTGCGATTAATCGTCCAATTGCTTTTACTGGGTGTGGCCAAGGATGAGGATCACCAATCAAAAGATCGAGGACAAACGCGAGCAATACCATAATTACAATGTTCATTTATTGTTTGGTGTGACGGCCATATTCATCACCTAACTTTTCAATATCCATGTTGTACATCACGGCATTAATCAGTGCCGCAGCCAGATTACTTCCACCCTTTCTACCGAGTGCTACAATTGCCGGAATATTTGATTCATACAGTGCCTGCTTACTCTCAGTTGCTTCAACAAAACCAACCGGTACACCAATTACGGCTGCTGTTTCCAATTGATTTTCATTGACCATCTCAATGATTTTGCAAAGGGCAGTTGGTGCGTTCCCGATAATAAATATTTTTTGTCGTGAATCATTAGCTGCTACTTCAACAGCGGCCATCGAACGAGTAATCCCCTTCTCTTTAGCCATTTCGATAACTTGAGGATCACGAATCAAACAATGATAGCTCACACCAAGTTTATCCAATCGCCGCTTATTAATTCCCGACAATGCCATGGTAGTATCAGTATAGATAACTCCCCGATTCATCAAGACACCTTTTATTTTTTCCAATACATTATGGGTAAACTTCAAATTCCTTAAATAATCAAAATCAGCAGTTGTATGAATTGCCCGTTTGATTACTGCTTCTTGTAACGGATTCTCAAATCGATAATCAGGGTCTATCTTTTCAATCTCTTCTTGAATAATTTGAAAACTCTTATCGGTTATTTGATGGGGAATTGTAATATAACTTTCTTTTTCCATTCATTGCCACTCACCCTTGATCTCCTGAAACGGTTTGCTTGCAGCTAAGAAGCCGCTCTCACGAGAAAATATTACTGCATCAATTTCAACGTGTGGTTCACGATGGGCAAGTAATTTTTCTGCACGCAGCTTAATCTTATCGGCAATCATCTGGTATACGTCTTGATAACCGGCTTCATCAATCATTTTAATCATTGAAATTGTTGTTAAACACTGGTTAATCTTTCGTAAAAATGCTGTTGGCACGCCACCCATTAAAGCAAGGTTAGCAACCATTATTTCAGCGCGAGCATCCGCATCTTTACTATGAGTAGAAAAAATTCCGCCAGCAACTTTAATCATTTTCCCTAAGTCTCCAACAATTAGCACTTTAGTAAAACCAAGCCGCTGAGTTTCATGTAAAACATAACCAACAAAGTTACTCATCTGTACGATCTTGGCATTCGGGATCCCAAGCTCATCCTTGGCGAAGTCCTCACCATAGTTTCCTGGAACTAATACAATCGTGTTATCGCCACGTTTTCTATGAATATTCATCTCAATTGAAATTGAGTGTTTCCAACTCGATTCAGACATCGGAGTAACAACACCGCTTGTTCCTAAAATCGAAATGCCACCAACGATTCCTAACCGCGGATTATAGGTAAGCTTTGCTATTCTTTCGCCTTCTGGAACCGAAATAACGATATCTACGCCGCGCTTCTCACCTAATTCTTCACGTGCCGCCGCCTTGATAACCCGCCGTGGTGTTGGGTTTATGGCTGGCATTCCGGGCTTATTGGCAAGGCCTTCTTTAGTTACCCTCCCAACGCCTTTACCGCCATCAAGATGAATCTCATTATCGTCACGTAACTTTACCGTTGCAAAGATCAGCGCGCCATCAGTTGCATCCTGATCATCACCGCCATCTTTTTTTATCGCGCAGCTTGCTTGTTGTTCATCAAAATCCGTTTGTTCAACATCAAAAATTGCTATTTTACCATTAGCCGCATGTACTGTTACCGTCTCTTGCGGCTCCTGATTTAGCAACGTCCTAATTGCCGCTACTGTTGCTGCAGTCGCCGTTGTTCCGGTTGTAAATCCTTTCCGCAGTTTACGCCCGTTATAGTAAACGTAATTATCTTCTGAATTATTGTTTGGTGTGACGGCCATTCACGCATTGGTAATAATCACCACATTCATCTCATAATCACGATTCTCAATCGTTTGCTCATCATACTTAGTTATTTGTTCATCAGGATAGCTAAGCTTCTCCCCCACGTAAATAATTCGATGGAGACCACGTTTTTTTATTTCCTGACCTATTTCGTAGGGGCCAATTACCTTATCAGTTACCATTCCCACTTTCGGATGTTTTAACAAGAAATCAAAGTCTGGCGTACGACCATGACTACTCGTTAGGTAACAGTCATTCATCGATATTTGTAATTGGTGAAACATATATTGAACTGAACTAATCCCCGGAACAATTTTGATATTCTGACTACCCAATTGGTTCTTTACCCAGGTTCCAATACCATATAAGAGCGGGTCACCTGACGCAAGCAACACTATATTCTTTTGTGGATTAGCTTCTAAGTAATCTTTTAATTCAGCTAACCGAGGTAGTTTCATGTGTTTTTCCGCCATATCTGAAAAAATAGCCAATTGTCGTGATGAACCAATCACCACATCCGCTTGGGCTAGATATTTGTGTGTTCCTTGCAGCATGTATTCTTGATCACCTGGACCGATTCCTAATACTGTAATCATTGCCACCTACTTTTGTGCGCTCACAATAATTGTTGGATTATTCGGCTTAAAGAAATGTCCTTTGCCTAATTTATGCCAGCGCAAAACACCGACTTCAATTAATTCAATCTCCTTAAATCCATTATCTTGTAATAATTTTTCAACCTGCATTGCATTCTCAAACAAAATAAAGTTCAAGCCAATTGCACCGCCTTCATTTAAATGAGTGCTTGCAAAACGAATAATTTCATTAAGGTGTGTACCGCTACCGCCAACAAAGATTGCATCATATTTTTGGTCTGGTATATCTGCTGGAGCGGTACCCTGAACTAATTTGATATTATTCAAGCCAAATTTATTTATATTTTGCTGAATGATATCGATACCATCTGGATTCATTTCAACTGCCGTTACAGCTAATTGTTTAAATTCACGGGCAGCTTGAATACTAATACTCCCAGTTCCTGCACCAACATCTAACATCGATTTCTTATTGCTTAAATCTAGTTTGTCAATACTAATTGCCCGTACCTCTGATTTAGTCATCGGTACCTTATTTCTTAAGAACTCATCATCACGCATTTACTTACTCTTTTTACGGAACATTGTACTAAAGCCTGCATCATAAAGGTGTGAGTAATTGTATTCATCCCCAAGGAACTTTCCAACCATAATCAATGCAGTCCGGCGAATATCAGCGTCATGGACCTTTTCAGCTATATCTGCTAGTGTTCCGCGCACAACTTTTTCATCAGGCCAGGTTGCTTTATAAATAACTGCAGCTGGCGTATCTGATGGGTATCCGCCTTCCTCAAGTTGTTCAACTACTTTTCTAATTCCCTGAACAGAAAGGAAAATTACCATTGAGGTTTGGTGCTGAGCTAATGATTTAAGCGATTCGCCTTCTGGTACCGGCGTACGTCCCGCCATTCTTGTAATAATGACACTCTGCGCAACTTCTGGGACTGTATACTCAACACCCATGCTTGAAGCTGCACCAAGAAATGAACTGACCCCAGGAACACATTGATATTTTATTCCGCGTTTTTTCATTTCTTCAATTTGTTCACGAATTGACCCATAAATTGAAAAATCACCAGTTTGTAGCCGTACGACTGATTTACCGTTTTTTACTGATTCTTCCATTCGATCAACGATATCGTCTAAGGTCATTTTGGCACTATCATACTTTTCAGCACCATCTTTGCAATAATCTAGTAAGTCTGTGTTAATTAATGAACCGGCGTAAATTACTACATCAGCCTCAGATAATAATTTATATCCCTTTAACGTAATTAAGTCTGTTTCACCAGGACCTGCACCTACAAAACTTACAATTGCCATCTATATCTCGTGTAACCGACTAAGTGCTATTGTTACTTCGTGGTTAGCGTATCTTTCTGTAGCGTTCCGCTCACCGCTCGCATAATCAGCAGCTGCACAAGCAACATTTCCAACTCCAACCGTCTTCAAGACAAAAGCCGACTCAGGATAATTAATGCTTGCGTGCTGCAGTTCGTGAGCCGAGTAGAACTCCGCTTGAATATTAAATACCTGAGCTAAATATTGAATTGCTGGTTCATTCTTTTTAATATCAATTGAGGCTATCTTTACAATTGATTCCCATAATAACTGATGTTTTGCGCAAAATTCAGCAAATGTTTGTTGCATCATCTCATTAGTGACATTCTTCCGACACCCAATCCCAAGGACATTAACCCGCGGAATAACGTGGATAGCATCTTTATTTTTAGCGAATCTAGAATGATCTGAAACGATAACTAACGGCACCCCATCTTGATGCTCATTTATCTTTGTTAATACTTCAAATCCATCGAACTGCTTTACATAGTGTCGTAAGTAGGGTTCAATATATAGTTCAACCTTGTTACCTTCAGCTAATAATCGGTTTATTTTTTTCGTGTTTTCTTTAAAATTTGGGTACCAACCATTAACTCGTTTTGCCAAAATATCAAGTGATTGAACCTTTTCCGTATCTGTTGCGGTTGTAATAACCGGGGTTGCTCCTGTTAACCTAGCAATTAATCTTGTCCATTGATTTGCTCCGCCAACGTGTCCTGAAAGAAGACTAATTACGCTGTTAGCCTGCTCGTCCATTACGATAACAGCAGGATCTACCGTCTTATCAACAATTACTGCTGCCAATGAACGGACTACAATCCCCGTTGCCATTATGCAAATAACACAATCATACTGTTTAAATAGTCGATGCATCGTCGCTGTAAATTCGCCCTTAGGATAATAATTTTCTTTCCCTTGAGCTAACCGTTGTGGTAAGACGACTTCCGTATGATATGACTGTTCTTGTAAGTGTTCTTGCAATTGACGGGCAGTTTTCGCACCACCTGCTGTTAACGCTATGATCACAAACCGTTTCATTCATAAGGTATAACCTCGTGGAGTAATCATTCTGCCATCTTCAACATATGTATTTTTATTACCAACGATGACAATTGAAGTCATATTAATTTCAGTTTCATCAAGATCTTTAATCGTTGTAACCTTATCAATCTCTTTTGGCCGAGCAACATCTTTACCAATTCCAACGACAGTATCAGGCGACTTATACTTGAGAATAATATCTAAAGCCTTACGAAGATGGTGTGGACGACCTTTACTACGTGGATTATAAAGACAAATTACAAAATCAGCCTTAGCTGCTGCATCGACTCGTTCTGTAATTACATCCCACGGTGTCATTAGGTCACTCAAACTAATGTGACAAAAATCATTCATCAATGGTGCGCCAAGATGCGCTGCTGCTGCAATACTTGCAGTTACACCAGGAATCACTTTGACATCGATATGGGTATCCATCTTGCCTGCTAATTCAAGAACTAGTCCTGCCATCCCATAAATACCGGCATCACCACTTGAAATAATCGCAACATCCTTTCCTGTTGCTGCAATTTCAAGCGCTTTTTTACACCGTTCAATCTCGCCACGCATTCCAGTAACAACTAACTCCTTGCCTTCAATCATGTCCTCAATCAAACGAACATAAGTAGCATAACCGACAATCGTATGAGTATTTTCAATTACCTGGCGTGCTTCTTCTGTCATCAACTCTTTTGATCCTGGTCCTAATCCAACTACATATAACATCTACCACTCATAATTTTCCTCCAAATACTCTTTTAGCTCGCTCAAATCAGCAACTACCGCAGGATAATTTAATTGCGGTCGACGAATAATAATACACGGAATTTGTAATTGTTCACATGCGGCAATTTTTTCCTGAATTCCGCCTTGGCGCCCGCTTTCTTTTGTAACAACCACAACTGAATTGGCACGCTTAAATAATTCATAATTTAATGCTACTGTAAAGGGGCCTTGAATCGCGTCAATTTGAGATGCAATAAACCCCGCTGCAGTTAAATTCTCCATTACGCGGGTTGTTGGTAAGACCCTGACGTGTAATCGGTCAACGCCCAATTTTTCCGCATATTCCGGTGCCGTTTTACTTCCAGTTGATAAGTAAACGTTCCCCTTTACCGTCCTTAAATACTCACAAGCTTCTTCTAATGAGTCCACCATTTTTAATTTGGCGTTTTTGCTGTAAATATTCTGGCGTTCATAACGCAAATAAGGTATTTGGAGTTCATTTGCCTTGTCCATTGCTAGTTGTGAAATGACTCGGGCAAAAGGATGAGTAGCGTCAAGAATGAAGCTGATTTGGTTATCGTGGCAAAAACTTAACAGACTTTCATCAGTAAATGTTGTTTCAACAATGTTTTTAGCATGACGGCGGGCCAGTTCCGCACCATAATCACTAATAACCGATAAGACAAACGGAACCTTATGTTTAGTCAATTCATCCGCAACGGCTAAGCTTTCTGTAGTTCCACCCAATAAAAGAATCATTTATTCACTTGCTAACTCCTCCTTTACCTGCTCAATTGTTGCTTTGATATTTGGCTGACAATTGATTACTTTTTTAAAACCATTCTGCGTTGCAAGATCATAAATGGATTGTCCCATCACAAAGGCTGTTAGGTCCTTTAATTGCTTAAACTGCTCTTCATTTAACGTACTCTTAAAATCCCGTAGACTAGCAGTGCTAGGGAAAATCACTGCATTAAATTCTGCAAGGTCAAACGGCAACTCATGTGTTTGTTCTTTTCGTTGGTAGAGACTAAGAAATTCTTTATGTGAATAAGACGAATTTTGACCGCCAACTTCAAGTACATCATCAGAAAGTTTGGTCGTTGTAACAACTTCATCTACTAACAACCCCTGTGTTGCAAGATGTTTGGCAACACTTTGATTACCTGCAAGAATCTTTTTACCTACCAATGCGCGAATATCTTTTTTGCTTGCTGTAAGTAATTTAATAAATTCTTTATAAGCAAGATAATCATCAAATAGGATTGACGAATATGAATCAAGAACAGGTAACTTAGCTGGGACGGATTCCACTATTGATCGCTGATAAAAGTCCGCAGTTGCGCCTAAATCTTCCAAGCAGTTAAATAATCGCTGCCTCTTACTATATGGTACTAATACATGGATTCCTGCAAGCGGCTTAGCAACATTCAACTGCTTACTAAGCTTAACAACATTCCCTACTACTATTAGTGCTGGTGATGATAACCCGTTTTTATTCACCAATTCCACAATGTTTGAAAGGTTACCACTGACCATTTTTTGTCGCCATTGTGTTGCCCACTGAATAATTGCAACAGGGGTTTCCATCGCTTTTCCATGTGCTATCAATTGATGACATATATTAGGCAGTTGCGCCATCCCCATCAAGAAAACAATCGTTCCTTCTTGGTTAGCGATGTTTTCCCAGTCGAGTTGCTGCCCATCCTTTTTATGATGTCCCGTAATCACGTGGAAGCTCGACGCAAAATCACGATGGGTAATCGGAATCCCAGCAGCCGCTAACCCAGCAATAGCACTAGTAATTCCAGGAATAATTTCAAAATTAATTCCCTGCTGTTGTAGTATCTGAGCCTCTTCGCCACCACGACCAAAGACATATGGGTCGCCAGCTTTTAACCGAACCACTTTTTTCCCTGAGTTTGCATAATCAACTAACATCTCATTGATTTGGGACTGCTTCACTTTATGGCGCAGAGGCATTTTCCCAACATCAACTAGGGCCGCATCATCATTTGTAAATGATAATAATGATGGATCAATTAACCGATCATATAATACTACGTCAGCCTCTCCCAGCCGCCGTTTACCTATTAATGTTAATAGTTCAGGATTCCCAGGACCTGCACCGAGGAGCGTTACTCTACCACTCATTCATCCCCTCTCAATTGTCGTTCGTAATTTAGCAATAAACATTTCTTGAATTTCTTCATACTCACCCAATCCCTTTAATACAGGATGACCAACAATGTCATTTTCTTTTAGGACCGTCTTCCAAGAGTTCGGCTGATCTGATGCCATATCATTATGGGCGTGATTTCCTGCCACCATCATCAATGGCTGCATATATACTTTCTCAACCTTTGCGTGTTTTAGCCGCTTAATTTCATCATGAACATCAGGATAGCTTTCGACAGCCCCAACATAGCTTTTTGTTCCTGCAAGCATGTGGTCTAAGCAAGCATAAGTTGTAAAGGCACTATGAGCTGTTCCATGTCCCATCCATAAAATAGCTTTTCCAGATGGTAAATACGCGCTTTGCTTCTTCAAAAAATTAACCAGCTGTTCATAGTCCGCAAATTTGTCAAGCAATGGCGGAGTAGCAACAAGTTTCTTAAATTGTGGTGAATAACCATCGATAGCATTTTGGACTAATTGGTATTCAATTCCCGGAATAATATGCAAAGATTGCAAGTAAACTTCTTCATAACCCTGCGCTCTTAATTTATCTAATGCTTCTTGGATACTATCAACTTTGATTCCTTCATTTTTATAGATACGTTTCCGAACAATCGTTGATGTAAAAGCGCGGAATACATCATAATCAGGAAACTCTTTACTAATTTTCTTTTCCGTAGCTCCAATTGTTTTTTCACGGGTTTCCGGATATGTTGTCCCGAAGCTTACTGCTAATATTGCTTTTTTATTCACTTATGCCTCTTTTTTCTTTAATAACGCGGTTGAAAAATACGGTAGCTGGTCGTCTGCTGAATATTCTGTTAACCGTTGCACCCTTTGATTAGCCATTGATGCATTTTCGACAATAACGGTTTTATCTAATAACTTTCTTTCTTTGAGGATTTGATAAACTTTCTTAAAATTAGTGGCAATTTTCATAATGACAACATTATCATTTAGGTCAATTACCTTTGCTAACTTTTCCTTATCGGCCGTTGCAGGGACCACTTCTAGCGATTCCTCATCCAGCATTAATGGAATTGATAAGCTAGCTGCAATTTGGCTAAATGATGAAATTCCAGCGATTGTTTGAACATCAATGACTGGTATCAATATGTCGGCAAGGTAACTAAAAGTACTGTAAACGGATGGATCCCCTAGTGTAAGGAAACCAACATTGTTTCCTTGTTGCACATCATCTTTAATTTCATCCGCAATCTTACGCCAACTCTCCATCTTAGTATCCCAATCTTTTACCATTGGAAAATGGCGCTTCTTTATTGCTAATGTTGCTGGCAGATATGGGGTTGCAATTCTTTCTGCAACACTTTTACTTCCCTTATGCGCTTGCGGTACATACAAAACATCTAAATTCTTGATCGTATTGATTGCTTTAACAGTCAATAATTCACTATCTCCAGGACCAACACCAATTCCATAAAAACTTGCCACTCATTGTAAAGCCGACTCCTTCCAAAGATCATTACTGATTACTAAGTTGTAAACAATAACCGTTAATAAGCCTTCAGCAATCGCTAATGGAATTTGTGTTACGGCATAAATTCCGAGGAACTTGACAAGTGCTGCTCCAACACCACCGTTTGGATCTGGAAAAACAATTGCTAATTGAAAGGCAGTTGTTACATATGTTGACCAATCCGCAAACATTGCACAAAGGAATAATGATATAGACCGTCTAACCTTCATTGCTCGACAAAGTTTCCAAACAGCATACCCAACTATTGGTCCAACAATGGTCATCGAAAATTCATTAGCTCCAAGAGTAGTTAATCCACCATGAGCTAACAATAAAGCCTGGAATAATAGCACAATAACACCCAAAACAGACATAACACCTGGGCCAAACATTACTGTTCCTAACCCAACACCTGTCGGGTGAGAACATGAACCAGTAACTGACGGCAGTTTTAATGACGAGAGAACAAAAACAAAAGCTCCACAAAGCGCTAACATAACCTTAGCATTAGGAATATCTGAATTGACGATCTTGTGCATTCGATATAATCCATAAATGAAGAATGGTGCGGATACAACAAACCAGAAAATACACCACTTAGGCGGCAGCATTCCTTCCATGATATGCATTGCGTGAGCTGTCATCGGATAAGCAAGGGTATAAATAAAACCAATTGCTAAAAATAACATAAATTTCCGATATTTTTTCAATGCTCCCATTTACTTACCTGTGACTTGTTGCTTCCCATTATTCTTAGAATTTTCTCTCGCTTTTTTCTTGCCATGCGCTACACCAATAAAGTAACAAATAACTCCTGTCCCTAAAGAACCTTGAACGGTAAAAAGGAGGCTTTCAATCTCGCCCGATGGTGGTGTCCAAACGGGTTGTGCCCACACCTTATAATGGGGATCAAACTTCTTTATTTGTTCAGTCCCTTGGTCATCACTACCTCCGTACTCACCCTTAACAAAAATAAATGGAATCAGAACCAGCAATATAACACAGATCAATAAGATGATGTTAGTCTTTGTTCGCTTCTTCATCTAGATATAAAATTCTCCATCATATAATTTAGCATCTAATGCTTTTGTCATCATTTCATAGTTAATAATAACTTGTTCAAAAAGCATCTTCGCTAAAATACCAGATGAATGAATCATTAGTCCAAAGGAATCATATCCGAATCGTAGTTTTTGTGCTCGATGAATTTGATCGAATGCATCAACAAAGATAAAGATAAAGCGATACATTAGCATCGTAACCTCAATCATAACACGAGGAAACCTCGCTGCTTTGAGTACCTGCAAAATCTGAATAAACGGTGTTGTTAATGCAAACCAATAAGTGCAAACAATTGCCGTCATACACTGCAACGCCATTTGCCCAGCTTTTGGCATCATAACCTTTGCCATCCCAATATAGACGCTTCCAAATTTTATTGGCCAAATTAGCGCGCTTCGTTGCGGAGAAACCGTCACTACAATTCCAATAATACTTAAAAGGACAAAGGGAATAATTGCATAAAACCAGCTAAGATAGCGCCTAAAAGATACCTTTGTCACATAAATCGTAATTGCTGCAACTACTACCAAAACTGCTAATTTCAGCCATTGAATTGGTTGAAAAGCAAGAATAATTCCGCCAAGCCATAATAAAGCCTTAAGTTTTGGTGACCAGTTAACAATTCGATTTTCATAAGCATATTTATCAATACTCAGCATTCAGTTATGTTTTCCTTCAATCGCAAATAATTCTTGCTCACTATCGTATAATGGCAAGCCCAGTTTCTGGTGAATTTTTACTAGCCACGGCTGGTCAAGCTTATTTTCCCGCAATAATTGTTCATCATCAAAGACGGTTTGCTTATCTCCCTGCTTTAAAATCTTCCCTTTTCCTAATAAATAGAAGTAGTCACAGGTCTCATACATGAAGTCCATGTCATGGCTTGATAAGATTATTCGCTGTCCGTTATTTACTAATTTTTGAATCAGTTTTTGCATTCTAATTCGACCATCCGGATCAAGGCCGGACGTTGGCTCATCAAGCAGGATCCATTCTGAACCAATTACCATCATTCCAGCAATCGCAACTCTTTTTTTCTGACCGCCGCTTAAATACTGAATTGGTCGTTCCTTTAATGGTAGAATATCAAGTTCACTTAATACTTTTTCTACTCGTTTATTTATTTCTTCGCTAGGAACTTTAAGATTATGCAGTGCAAAAGCAACATCGTCTTTAACAATTGAATAAAAAATTTGCTGATCTGAATTTTGAAAAACAATTCCTATTTTCCGCCGCAGTTTACGTAGTCCTTTTTTGGAATATTCTACAGGTTCTCCATCAATTAATATTTCTCCGCTAGTCGGCTTTAGTTCACCAACTAAATTAAGAAAAAGGGTTGATTTACCCGCACCATTGTGACCCATAAAGCCAATTACTTTATGATTATCTGCACCAATCTTTAATGAAATATCATCGAGAATTTTTACCCTATCGTCATAACTGTAGCTAAGGTGTTTTAATTCAATCATTCACCCTTTACTTTTTGTTGAATCATGCAAAATCTGTTCAAACTTTTCCATATCAACATTTTGTTCAAATAATTGAGCAAGTTTCTCATATTGCTGATCTTTATAATCGCTAATCGAAACATTAGTGTTAACAAGTGGCGCTAAACCCTTACTTGTCCTAATCTTATTCAAAAAATGGCGCGTCCAATAAGGATTATCGAAAATTCCATGAAGATAAGTCCCCATTACGGTTCCATCGCTACTAACCGCCCCGTCTTCCCGCGACTCTGATTGACCGTTAGTCGTATAAATAACAGAGAAAGGCGTTGCATTTAGGCCTAATTTAGTAGTCCCCATATGAATTTCGTAACCCTTTAATGTATAATTCTTTCTTTTGGCAACGGCCTGTGTTGTTGTCTTTTGCTCGTTAAAGGTTGTTTCCGTGTCAAGCAGCCCCAAACCTGCTTGTTCCTTAATTGGTGATTCAATTGCTTCGGGATCATAAAGTTTTCGACCAAGGATTTGATAACCGCCACAAATACCAACCACCTTACTACCATCTTGGTGTGCTCGTAAAATTTCTTCATATAGCCCATTCTTTTTAAGAGCAGCAAGGTCCTCATTTGTATTCTTGCTTCCAGGGAGAATTAGAAGGTCTGGCGTACCTAATTCGTCTGCTTTTACAACGTAACGAACAGATACGTCCGGTTGGATTTCAAGACTATGAACATCGGTAAAATTAGAAATTTTATCAAGATCAATCACAGCAACGTCCAATGCTTTCCCCGCTTCTTTTTGACGCGACTTCCGAGTTAATGAAACACTATCTTCCTCATCAATATCGATGTCACTCATCGGTAAGACACCAATAACAGGTACTCCCGTTAATTTTTCAATCATCTTGTTCCCCGGTTCAAGTAAACTTTTATCGCCCCGGAACTTATTAATAATAATCCCTTTAATCCGTCGCTGATCTTCTAGCGGCATTAATTTAATGGTTCCGTAAATAGAAGCAAATACGCCGCCTTTGTCAATGTCGGCAACAAGAATTACAGGGGCATCAACCATTCGGGCCATCCCCATATTAACGATATCATTATCGTTTAAATTAATTTCAGCAGGACTGCCGGCTCCTTCTAAAATTACCGCATCATTTTCACTTGCAAGTCCTTCATATGCTTCCATTATCTGGGGAATTAATTGCGGCTTAAACTTGTAGTAGCTTGCAGCATCCATGTCAGCAAGTACTTTGCCCATTACAATTACTTGCGAATCTTTATCGGTTGATGGCTTAAGCAGTATTGGGTTCATCCGCACATCTGGTTTTACCCGTGCTGCTTCCGCTTGATAGACTTGTGCTCGTCCCATTTCATCACCAATATCAGTAATAAATGAATTCAACGCCATGTTCTGTGATTTAAATGGAACAACTTTTTTTCCTTGATTAGATAATATTCGACAAACAGCTGCAACTAACCAACTTTTTCCGGCATCTGATGCTGTTCCCTGAAACATTATGGACTGTGCTGACATTTATTCAAACTCCTTATGAAATCTCTTACTAACCCATTCTTTAATCTCATTTTTCATTTTTTTAGCAACACTGGGTGATTTTCCCATTGTCGAAATACTGATAAACATATCATCTGAGCTAAGTGTTGCTAAATTATAAAAATCAGAATTAGTTTTATCACTAGTATTATTTACTAATTGAAAATGTGTTGCCTCCGCTTTGACACGGTCGTTAACCTGCGCGTCATTTGTACATGCGATAATAATATCCATCTCTTCGACATATTTCCGCCGATAAATATCCTGAATCCAGTTAATCTTAGCTTGATCAATATTCGCAACTAACTCAGGACTAATAACTGTCGGTACTACACCAGCCAAGAGCAATTTCTTAATTTTACGATGGGCAACTTTTCCGCCACCAATTACTGCTACGTTTTTTTTTGCCAAATTTAAAATAATCGGATATGGTGCTTCCATCATTTATCTGTCATTTTCTTGATTCTCCACCTTTAAATTGTCCATCCCAAAGATTTTACAGAAAAAGTCAATATCCGATGTCGCTCCTGGCGTTACTGATAACTCTTTGATCTCTTTGATTGGTCCCTTAATCATCTGGTTAATGATACTCTTCATATGCTTACTAATTACTTTACGTTCATGGGCATTTAATTCTGGTAATTTACGTAGAAGACTATCATATGCTTCTCCTTCAATTTTTAATGAATGCTCACGAAGCCCTCTAATTACAGGAACAATATGCAATTGCTTTTCCCAAACATAAAAGTTGTTAACTTCAAGGGGAATTTCTTTAGCAATTTGATTTAACATTTGATTTTTCTTGGTGTCATTCGTTTCTAATATTGAGTGCAAATTATCGATATCATAGTAATTGACGGATTCACTATCATAGGCGACATTTCGTGGAACACCCAAATCAACAATCACTTGCTGACGATCATCGGTTACCCGATATAGTGGCTCTTTTACTGAAGCAGCAAAAACAGCAGCATCAACCTCTGCCATCACTGAATCTAACCGGCTAAATGGTCGTGCTTCCACTACCCCTTGCAACTCGTTAGCAATCTGTTTAGCTTTCTGGTCTGTGCGGTTCAATAGTAAAACTTTACTAAAGCCCATGTTACTAGCATTATAAGCAGTATGTTTACCAATATGTCCTAACCCAATTACCGCCAAACTCTTACCTTCTAATGAACCAAAATCGCTTTTAATTTGATGTAATCCTGCTTGACTAGAAGACTGAGCCAGTTCACTTACCCGATACTCTGTATGCATTCTTTTAGAGAATGTAATTGCCTGCCGAAACAGATGATTCAATATTACTCCGGTTGTTCCTTGATCTGTTGCAACTTGAAATGCATTTTTCATCTGTCCCAGGATCTGCGGCTCACCTTTAATTAAAGAATCCAGCCCCACAATTACTCGGAAAAGATGACTTGCAGCATCATCCTTGGTGGTAATTGAAACATACTGATTAAATTCTTCTACCGTATAATGGAACAACTCCGCCAAAAAACGTTTAATGTAATAGCGACCCGTATGAACCTGGTCCACTACCGCATAAATTTCAGTCCGATTACAGGTTGAAATCAACAAGTTTTCTAAAATACTCTTTTCCGCATTAAGCAACCTATTAGCTTTGGGAATCTCGTCAGCTGAAAAAGAAAATTTCTCTCGTAATTCAATTGGTAATTGATGATAATTCAAACTCACACACATCAAATACATCTAATCTCCTTCAATAATTCCAAAATTATCCTTAGCCAATAACTGATCAGCAACCACCTTGCCGACTCCAGGCTTATTGGCAGGAACTGCTACTTCTTTAATTAAGTGTTCACCATTAGGGGATGCTATTAACCCGTCAAAAACAATCTGCTGGTCCTGTAAGTAAGCATGCCCACCAATTGGGAAATTACAGCTTCCTCCTAACTCACGCATGAATTCTCGTTCGATATGAATACACTTTGCCGATTGCGGATCATTAATCTGATCAAGCATTTTGCGTACTCTTTCATCCGCCTTCCTACATTCAATTGCTAAACATCCCTGCCCAACAGCTGGAACAATAATATCTTTTAGTGATAGCTGATGATAGCTGCTTAAGTCAATACTCAAGCGGTCTAGCCCTGCCTCAGCTAAGACAACTCCGGCAAGATTTTCTGTGTCTATTTTCTTTAGCCTAGTGTCTATATTACCCCTAATCGGTATAATTTTTAAATCCGGTCGAACATTCAATAACTGACCCTGACGGCGCAAACTATTAGTACCAATTCGGGCACCGTGTGGAAGAGCATCAAGACTGGTGAATTCTTGACGGCTCACCAAACAATCAAACGGCGATACTCGTTTAGGGAAGGCGCCAAGTGTTAATTCATCAGGCAGTACCGGCATTACATCCTTAAGACTATGAACAGCAAAATCAATGGTACAATTTTTTAACTCTTCTTCAATCTCTTTTACAAAAACACCCTTACCGCCAATTTTAGCTAGGCTTGCTTGCTGATTACGATCGCCCTCAGTAATAACATTCTTAATTTCAAATTGTGTTGTCGGAAAAAGTTCCTTAAGCGATGCAATCACTAGCTTGGTTTGCGCCATTGCCAGCTTACTTTTCCGACTACCAACAATTACTTTATCTGTCATTTAAAGTTTTTTAGCAACGTCCTTGGCAAAGTAAGTAATAATTAAGTCTGCCCCAGCTCGTTTCATTCCAACCAAACTTTCATAAACTATTTGGTCCTCATTAATCCAGCCATTAGCTGTAGCTGCCTTAACCATTGCATATTCACCAGAAACATTATATGCAACTAGTGGTAATAAAGTATGGTTACGAACTTCACGCATAATATCTAAGAAGGCCATTGCTGGTTTAACCATCACAAAATCAGCACCTTCCTTTTCATCACTAGCTACTTCACGCAATGCTTCTAGGCGATTAGCTGGATCCATTTGGTATGTTTTTCGATCTTTAGGTCCTTCTTTAGGTGAACCATCTGCTGCGTCACGGAATGGACCGTAGAATGAAGAAGCAAACTTAACCGCATAGGACATAATTGGTGTGTTCTTGAATCCTGCTTCATCTAATCCTTGACGAATAGCAGCGACATAACCGTCCATTGCATTTGATGGCGCAATAATATCCGCACCGGCTGCCACTTGGCTAACTGCTGTTTTAGTAAGATATTCTAAGGATTCATCGTTTAAGACTATTCCGTCTTTAAGAATTCCGCAGTGACCGGTACTGGTGTATTCACATAAGCAGGTATCTGCAATTACGATTAATTCAGGATAGTTTTTCTTGATTAACCGAATCGCTTGTTGGACAATACCATTCTCTTCCCAAGCGCCGGTTCCAACCTCGTCTTTTTTCTCTGGAACACCAAAAATAATAATTGATTTAATACCAAGGTCCACGATTTCCTTGATTTCATCCAAAATGGTATCAAGACTATACCGGTAAATTCCCGGCATTGACGGAATTTCTTCTTTGCCGTTGATTGTTGCGTCCACGAAAACCGGCATAATTAAATCATCTTTATTTAAATGAGTTTCTCTTACCAAATCTCGCATTGCAGCGCTAGTACGTAAACGACGATGACGATCAAATTGCAACATTTACTTGGTTGCCGCATTAAATGCTGCATCAAATGCTGCAATTGTCTTTTCAATGTCCTCATCAGTGTGCTTAGTAGAAATAAAGTTTATTTCAAATTGTGAAGGTGCCACATATACACCATGAGCTAACAATTCCCAGAAGCACTTTTCAAATAACTTCTGATCACAAGCTTTAACATCATCAAAATTATTAATTGAATCACTGTTGTAGAAGTAGCTCCACATTGTTCCAACATGATGAACAGTCATTGGTACACCATACTTATCTGCAGCTTGCTTAATCCCATCAGTTAATGCTGTAACTTTTTTATCCATCTCAACATAATCTTCAGGGGTTAATTGCTTAAGCGTACTGATTCCGCCTGTCATTGCTAATGGATTTCCAGAAAGGGTTCCAGCGTGATAAATACTACCAGCAGGGGTAATTTGCTCCATAATTTCACGACGACCACCAAACGCACCCACTGGAAGTCCTCCACCAATAACTTTGCCTAGTGTTGTTAAATCAGGGGTAATATTAACTAAACTTTGTACACCATGATATGCTGCTCGGAAGCCAGACATTACTTCATCAAAAATAAGAAGGGACCCGTGCTCTTTGGTAACATCACGAAGAGTTTGCAAGAAGTCTTGAGTACCAGGAATAACACCCATATTTCCCGCTACTGGTTCAACAATCGCACAAGCAATTTCATCCCCATGATCTGCAAATAATTTCTTAACACCGTCCACATCATTGTAGGCAACTGTTAAGGTATCGTAAGCAAGGTCATCAGGTACACCAGGCGAAGTATTAATGCCAAATGTTGCTAAACCTGACCCTGCGTCAACTAATAGCGAATCACTGTGTCCATGATAATTACCCACAAACTTTACAATCTTCTCGCGGCGAGTGTACCCACGGGCTAACCGAATAGCACTCATTGTCGCTTCCGTTCCTGAAGATACCATCCGAATCATTTCTATTGATGGCATAATCTTATTAACAATTTTTGCTAATTCAGTTTCCTGTAATGTAGGCGCACCATAGCTCGTGCCTTTTGCAACTGCCTTATCAAGCTCAGCTACTACTTGATCGTCTGCATGTCCTAAAATTAGCGGACCCCATGATAAAACATAATCAATATATTTATTTCCATCAATATCGTAAATATATTCGTCTTTACCATGGTCAATAAAAAGCGGATCGCCACCAACATTTTTAAATGCTCGTACAGGACTATTAACCCCGCCTGGCATATACTTTTGTGCTTCCTTAAAAGCTGCCTTTGATCTTGTTGTATTTAATTTACTCAACTACTTAATTTTCTGGACTAATCCGCTAATGACAAAATAGACGTCATCTGCTTTCTTGGCAATTAGCTGGTTAACCTCACCATACAAATCGCGTAAAATCCGTGTTTGCTTGGTTGCTGGTACTACTCCTAAGCCAACTTCATCGCTAACTATTACCATTGATTGACTATTCTGCTTTTGCGCTATTAAAATTTTTGTCCACTCATCAAGAATCATTTGTCGAATTTTTGCTATTTCTGTCGAAGATGTTTGCTCTAAATAAGCATCTATTCTTTCTGGCGTTGTTTTAGTTAGCACAAAATCATAAAACAAGTTTGTAACTAGCATTATCGCATCATCAAGTAAGTAGCCATCTAAAGGATTATCTTCAATCGCTTCTGCAATATCTCTATATTGTTCTCGCGTTGTCCAATTAGCTGATCGGCGCTCTTGATGGCGTTTTATTCGTAATTGCATTTCACCGTCCGGATTTTTTACTACACCAGTTGCGATATAGCAAACCTTTTCTTGGCGCGAATATAAACTTTCAGCAAATTCTGACTTACCGCTCTTGGCACCGCCTAAGACAAGGGTTAAGTTTTGCTTTCCCATTCATAATCCAAACCTCAATAAAATAGTAAGTGTTATCAAAAAAATCAATGGAGAAAGACTAGCAAATGCTCCTAACGTATCTCCCGGCGTTCCTCCTAACACTTTCGTCACCTTTCGACGATAGAAAAAGGCTACCAATGGGATCATTAAGTAGCTAACTAAGCCCTGCCATGAAAAGCAGAGGCTAACAACAATAATTGCAAAAAACTGTGCGACTACTATCCGCCAAGGTTTAATTCCTAGCCAGATGTTTGAAAGCCCCTTTTTATTACCTGGATAAACCATTTTATAAAAGAGGAGTGACAAACCGGCCTTAGTCAGCATAGTTAGACAAATTGTCAATAGGATCATATGAGTAAGGGTTAAATAACGGCTAATAACAATTCCTAAGCCAACAACTAATGCATAATAATAGACCAGTGCCAAGCTCCCCATTGTCCCTAGCCGACTGTCCTTCATAATTGCAAAAATCTTATCAGATGTTCGAGACGAGAAAAAGCCATCGGCCGTATCGGCAAGTGCGTCAAGGTGAAAGCCCCCCGTTAATAAGCCATCAGTAATCCAGTATAAAATCCACGCAAACCATAATGGAAAAAGGTAGGTAAAGCCCCAAAAGATTAGCCCTTCAATACATCCTAATAAAAAGCTAAAAAGGGTAATATATTGGATACTCGTTTTGAATTTATTAGTTGCATCATCAACAGGGATTGGAATGTTCAGCTTAGTAAAAAACTGCCCAAATAAAATCAACGCATCTTTCATCTATTGATTCATTTCCCACTGGTAAACACTCCCATTTCTAAACTCAATTGTGCTATAGCAAGACGCCTTAAAATCAAGCGAATAAAAATCCGCTGTCGGGTCAATCAATTCTTGGTATATCAGACGAAGAGACCCAAGGTGGGCTACGATAAAAACTACATCACTTTCCGTAACATGCTCCAATAACCATTGCAAGCCTTGCTGTACCCGAGTCCGAAAGTAATCAAACGGTTCGACTGTTGCTGGTGTATATGTTAACGGTGCCGATAGCCATTTTTCCCAATCTTCTGGATACTGAGTTTCAATTTCATCTGCATCTAATCCTTCCCAATTGCCAAATCCTTTTTCAGCTAAATCAGGAATTATTATTGTCGGAGTTGTCGGAAAGAATGCTTCTGTTGCACTAATCGTTTGTTTTGTCCGTTGAAGATTAGTCCTAACAAATAATGTAGGCTGAAGCTTTCTTACCTTTTCTGCTAATTCCTGTGCTTGCCTTTTTCCTTTTTCATCAAGACTAACATCAGCCGACCCGTAAAATTTTCGCAAATGATTATAATTGGTCTCTCCGTGTCGTGCTAAAATCAGTTTCATTTACTTATTCCTTTCGCTTTGCCAAATACTCTCTAACACATGTGCTAAAACATCTCTTTTTTCTGTTGGTACTTTTACTTTTAGCCCCTTTGTCGCCAAGTACTTTCCCGTGCTTGTTCCTAATACATAATAATTAACGTGTTTATAATCGCTACTATCAACTTTAGTCATCACTTCATACATCCGATCAAAGTTAGACGAGCTTGTTACTAGTATTGAGGTAATTTGATGCTTTAAAAAGATTTTTAAGCCCTTGCTAGCATGTAGTTTATCCCACGTATTTTGGTAAATTACTACCTTACTTCCAATAAAGTCGTCATAGTACTTTTCGGCCTTATCCCCAATTAACCAGCATACACTAGTAACCTCTTGCTGTTCTAAGTCTTTAAGAAGAGCATTCCGGTTTTCGCTCTCTGCTACTTTAATCGGATTTTTGATTTTTTCTTGTAAAACTTTTTTGATCTTATCACTAAGGACATAAATCGTTGCGGCTTTATTAAGTTTACTTAACTCCTCAATAAACACTTTTGCTCCGTACAGGCTAGTAATAACCAATGTCGCGCTTTTTTTTACCTGCTGAATCTCTTCTCTACTGAGTTTAACCGGTTTTAGGACGCGAAATGGAAAGTAAATCACGTCTTCTTGCTGTTCTAATCGCATCCGCCAATAAATTGGAATTTTATGTTTAGGATATGTTATCAAAATTGCCATTTAAGGAATAAAGTTAAAATCCATTTCCTGTAAAGTATTCATATTTTCCAAAACCGATTTGATCCCATCTAACCATGGCAGGATCATCATTGCCCCGCTTCCTTCGCCAACACACATATCAATATCAATATACGGTGCCAAACCTAGTGCTTGTAATACAATCTGTGAACCATGCTCTTTTGACTTATGGGTCGGAATCATATAAGCAATAATCTCTGGATTGATCGTACTTGCTAATAATGCTGCCGAATAAGATAAAAAGCCATCTAATAAAACCGGTTTCCTCATTGCACCAGCAGCTAGGATCGCACCGGCCATTGCACCAAGCTCGAGTGCCCCAACCTCACTTAACACCGTTAGTGCATCATTATTCTTCTTTCCACTAAAGCCCGCACGATCAAGGCTTTTATTAATTACTGCGATTTTATGCTTTAGCCGTTCATCAGAAATATTAGAGCCTCTTCCCGCAACTTCTTCACCGGTTTTTCCTAAGATTGCCGCAATTATTGCTGATGCTGCTGTGGTATTGCCCATTCCTAACTCACCAACCGCAATTACTTGGTTACCAGCTTGGTATGCTTCGATTCCTTTATCAAAGCCATATTGAACTGCCCGCCTTGCTTCATCAACCGTCATTGCGGGTTCCACTAACATATCACCGGTTTCTTGCCGAATTTTATTTTCCTCTACCAACGGCGAGTTTAATTCGGCATTAATTCCGATATCATAAACCTGCAAATGACAATTAAATGCTTTTGCGAGCGCTGCAACGGCAGTATGACCATTCATCATATTCACCGCCTGAATTGCCGTAATTTTTTGCGGGCTCGCTGATACGCCTTCGTGAACTACGCCACTATCAGCTGCAAAGACCAAACATTTTCGCGGTTTAACATCAAAATCGCTTGTCCCATAGATTCCCGCTAAATGATCAGCTAATTCCTCAAGCCGACCAAGCCCCTTGACTGGTTTTGCGAGATTATCAAGTCTTGCTTGCATCTTAGCCATTGCTTCTTTTGACAACGGTTGGCATCGTACCTCATTAAAATTCATAATTTATCCATAAATTTGCGAGAATACCCCCACTTCTATAAGTAGGGGATGAATCGCTCTCTTAAAGCACGTTAGTGCTTTTTCTTTTGTTCTATGATATATTTAGTATATATCTATAAAATGTGGTGAAGACTCTCTTCTACTTATTTTTTGGGTTACTTAAGTATAACGTGAGAGTTCTTGCGTTTTCTATTTTTTACGCGAGAAAGCCTAGAGTCGCGGTGGTTAGCCGTGATTCTAGGCTTTCAAGTTTCAGAATTACGCGAGAAAGCCTAGAGTCGCGGTGGTTAGCCGTGATTCTAGGCTTTCAAGTTTCAGAATATTAATTGGTTTGCCTGTATATATATCACGTCCAAGCTGGGTAAAGTATAAGTATAACCGATCTGATAAATCTGAAACACTACCTAACTCTTTAATTAACTGATCATCTTTAAGTAATTCCTTGGCGGTAGTTTCATAAATTTTTTGGATTTGTGTTTTCCTTGCCTTTACACGATCTGACCGTTCATCTGAGCGAGCAAACTCTAACGAAATAAACTTCGGTGCTTTTCCAGCTGCCTTAACAATATCATCGACAACTTTAATTACCTGACGAATTGCCTTTTTATTTTGCGGTGAAGTATAGGCCGCATCAAGAACATCTTCATAGTTATCCTCAGTTAATTTATCTTGATTTTCATTAGCAATCTGTTCAGCAAACTCTGGACGACTTTGAATTTCCATAAACGTTCGCTGTGAATTCCAAAGCAAATCAATAATTGAGCTCCCATTCTTATCTTTTAGCTCAACTAGTAATTTCTTTGATAATCGTCCCCAGCCTTGATAGCGATGGCTTACTAACTCATTTTTTTGTTTTTCAGTTAACCATTCAATTTCTTGTAACTTAACCTTATAGATCCGTGAATCTTCAAAAACAGTTGACCATTCAATAATCTTTTCTAAATCATCCTGCTTATTAGCATCATCAACAATTTCACTCCCTAGTATTTTTTGTAAATCAATATATGAGCTTAATTGTGAATTAAATTTTTCGGGATCAGATAAACCAGTAATTTGTGGTCGCTCAGGCATTTGAAGATTAGACTGTAAATAATTTATTAATTTCTTTTTAGTAACTGTTTTATGCTGCTTAAATAAGTCATTGTAAATATTCTGCTTAACTGGAACATCTAACTTATGTCCATTTACCCGAATCATATTTAGCTCATTCAATACCTTAAAACGTTCGTAAATAAGGTTATGGGCAGGTAATACATCTTCGCCGATTAAATACGTATCCTTAGTAGTCATCCGCTTAATAAAGTTATTTGAAGACGAAATTCTATCTACTTTTTTATCAAAATTCCATGGCGTGATTCGACCATTTTCTTTACGAACCATCCACGCAAATGAAGCGTTTTTATTTCCTTGTTCTGTTTGAGGGGTTGTTTTAGGGTCAATTAACGGTCCAACATAATACGGTACCCGGAAAGCAATCAATTCATCTAGCTTATACTTTGCATCTTTATGCTCCTTAACTGGATTTAATTCTGCTAACCATGGATAATATTGAGATTGGTTTACAATAATTTGATCAAGTTCCTTTTGGTGAAGTTGATATGGAATAACCCCATTTTGATTGGTCCGTTGCTTGGGCATAAACTTCTCTTCACTAATTAAACCAAGAATTTTTTGAGCTGTTTCGGACTTATCAAGATTCTTCTTTACTGCCTTATAAAATTCTTCTTGAGAAATATGTCCGGTTTTCTTTGAAGAATTTCCAACATATTCGGCATAAACTTCAGCAATCTCTTTCCGATTTTTTATAGGAAGGGTCTTTACATATTTCTTTAATAAATCAAGGTGTTCCTTATGAGTATCATACTTATCAATCATTGCTTCGGAAAGACTCATTCCACTTGGAACAATTCCATTTAAAGTCAATCGTGAGTACAAACTTAAAATAATATTCAAAATTGATTCTTGACTTTCATCAAGTTCGGAAATTAAGTTGGGTAACTTATCATCAATGTCGGCGCTACTAAAGTTTAGTTTCCATTTGCTTTTATCCTCTGCTTCAATTTTCAAAATTTCATTTAGTGAAAAATTATAGCCAAGAATTGCTTTACTTATCTGAGTAGCAATTTGCTTATTTATTTTATCCAGTTCCTTATTATTTTGAGACGTAAGTAAAAGTTTAGCAACTTGCTTTTGCTTATCAAACTTCTTAATACTATGATCCAGTAAAATATCACTTATTTCTTTTACATTTTGTAAATTAATTTCAAAAATATTATTAGGATCTTCATTTAAGTAAAGACTATTCAGCTCATTGAAATCACCTGCAAAATCAATCTTACTCGTATCAAAATGTGCTACAGGTGTGGAATTCAAGAAATTTCCCCGGTACTTGATCATATGGTGAATTGCTAAGAAGATAGCCCGAAGATCAAATTTTTTATTTTCAGTCATCAATGCATATCGCAAATGATAAATTGTCGGATATTCCTCATAAAATTTTTGATCTGTAATATCAGGAAAAAGTAATGATCCACTAAAATTTTTGTTATTATCTTTTGGTGAAAGATTTGATTCTTTCAAACGTGCAAAGAATGTGGGATCAACAGGCGTAATATATAGGTCAAAAAACTCTTCTAATAATGATAAGCGCCATTTACGCCGATTCAATCGACGACGGGTAGTGCGAAAGCCACGTCGGTCTGCCGCTGTTTGCCCTTCTTCAAATAGGTTAACCCCCACTACTGTTTTTCCTTTTAACTTAATTGGGTTATACTGTTCATCGATACCAGCAAAGCCGACCGAAGTTGCTCCAATATCAAGTCCAATATTATAGTCTTTCTTTATCATCTAAATCATTTTTTCCTTTGTCATCTCAGCAGCATAGGCAACACTGGTTGATTGAAAAAAGGTAGTGCTAAGTCCAGTACTAGTTCCAACAGTAATACCGGCAAGAGCGAGTACAAGGCCCTTAGAAACTTTATTCATTTATTTATCCCAAATAATGTGGTGGTTATCATTCTTGGCAGTGTGGCCAATTACTTTTCCATTCAAGTAAATAGTAGTTGGACAGCCCTTTTGAATGTCTTTTTCAGATAATTTCTTAAGGTCGTTGTCTGCTAATGTGCCATACACACCATTTTGCAAATCTTGAATCAAAAGTGAACGACGGGCTTTAGGCAATTAAAGATCAATTTCTAGAATAATTGGTGTATGATCGCGGCGTTCTCCACTATCGATCATTCCCGCTTCTGTAATCTTATCAGCAAGCCGATCACTGACTAACCAGTAATCAATTCTCCAGCCAGAGTTATTTTGTTTACTAGTAACCACCCGTTGTGCCCACCAGGAATAAACTCCCTTTTCGTCGGGGTGAAGGTGTCGGAAACTATCAGTAAAGCCAGCAGCTAATAGTTTTGAGAAATGCGTACGTTCTTCATCAGTGAATCCAGCTGAATGATGGTTGGTTGCTGGATGAGCTAAATCAATCTCTTCATGAGCCACATTAAAATCACCACTAGCAATTACCGGTTTTTGCTGGTCAAGTTCATGCAGGTAGTCTCGGTAACAATCATCCCACGTTTGCCGCTCATCTAACCGTTTAAGCCCATTGCCGGAATTTGGTGTATACACTTCCGTAACATAGAAGTCCGGAAATTCAAGGGTAATGATTCTTCCTTCATCATCCATTGGTTCTGGCGCATTAATTTTAGGATAAGTTACTTTCGGCTCATATTGGGCTAAATAAAGGTACATGGTCCCAGCATACCCTTTCCGTGCTGGCTCAACGGAACTTCGCCATGCCACTTCATAATTGGGGAATAATTCTTGTAAAACCGTTAAATGCTTCTTAGTTGGCCCATTCTTTGACAACTTGGTCTCTTGAATGGCGATGACATCTGGCTTCATCGCTGCAATCTTTTTTAATACTTCCCGCGTTTCCCCTGCCCGTACGGAAGTTCCAGTTAGTGCTGCATTAATTGAATCAATGTTCCACGAAATAAATTTCACCTATTTCTCCTTTTTATTTCTTGATTTAAGGTCGCTTTCTTTGATGAATACCCCATCGGCAGTTGTCTTACCCGTTCGCTTTGCAATTTCTTGATAAGCTGCGGTAAGTGCTTGTTGATGGTCAACACCCACTAATTTACAAAAGATTAGCAATGCAATCTGTAAGTCCCCGATGCTATCGATAAGCTTAGTCCGATTTTCCTTATTATACGCACTCGAAAGTTCGCCAAGCTCTTCAGCCATCTTCATAAATTCGACACGTGGATCCGCGTGGTCAATCCCACGTTCATGCGCCCACTTATCAATTTTTTGAAATAGCTCCTCGTAATTCATTTAGTTCTTTAAATCGAAAAAGTCTCCCATTTCCTTAAGGCTGCGATCTTCTTTTGAACGACCTTTATTAATAACGGCTGTTTGAATTTGGTGATAGAAAATAAGCGCTTCTTCATATCCTTCCTTGTAAACCCTTAATTTGTCTTCAGTGGTAAGATCAGGTGAACTTTGCACGCAAGCTAAAGCAAACTTAGCAGGGTCGATTCGATAATTGGTTAAGTCCATAGGGACTGTGACATAAGTTAAGTTACTTTCATAAAAAGCAAATACGCAGTACAACAATGGCCTCTAACGTCCGGCAAAACCGAACGTTAAAGGCCTATTGTTGCTTGCGGGGGCTCCCAAAGGCTAGCTTCGCGTCGAAAAACGAAGTCACAAGTGACTTTTTTCTCGCTCCCCTAGTTGTCGCGACGACGTTCAGCGATACGAGTAGCCTTACCAGTACGTTCACGTAAGTAATAAAGCTTAGCACGACGTACACGACCGTAACGAAGAACATCAATCTTGTCAACACGTGGTGAGTGAACTGGGAAAGTACGTTCAACACCTACACCGTTACTGATCTTACGTACAGTGTAAGTAGCACTGATACCAGCACCGTGGCGCTTGATAACAACACCTTCGAACATCTGGATACGTTCACGTGAACCTTCAACGATCCGAGCGTGAACACGAACAGTATCACCGGCACGGAATTCTGGAATATCATCCCGTAATTGACTAGCAGTAATCTTTTCAATTAACTTGTTTTGACGCATTTAGTGGTTTTCTTTATTAATGATTGAATGACGAATTCCATAGATAAAGTAAATTAACAAACCGATCACGAACCAACCAACCATTAAAATTTTTGCATCAGTATTTAGGCCCCAGAAGATCACGGCCGAAAAGATCGCCGAAATTGCTGGAAGTACTGGATATAACGGCATCTTGAACTGGGCTTCAGGCAAATCTACCCCTTCCCGCGGACGCAAGGCATAAATTCCCAGAGAAACAAAGATAAATGCGACCAGGGTTCCCGCAGAAACAAGGGTTGCTAAGAACGTAAATGGGAAAACAGAACCCAAGATCATAGCCAAGAAAGTAATCATCCATAATGCGTGATTAGGGACGTGCTTATCATCGATTTGGCCGAGTGATTTTGGTAGTAACCCATCCCGTCCAAAAGCATAGATTAGTCGAGAGGAAGCTAAAAGGATTGCGATTAACGCAGAGAAAATACCAACAATCGCTACAACGGAAAGCAAGTTCGCCGTAATATAGTGTCCAGACTGTCTTAAAGCCCAGGCTGCTGGTTCTGCATTATTTGCATAACGGCTATATTTAAACATCCCCACTAGTACGAGCGAAACCGCAATAAAAAAGCCTGTTCCTAGTAATAGTGTCCCGATCAATCCTCGTGGCATTGTCTTTTGCGGGTTAATCGTTTCAGCTGTATTAGCCGCAATCGCATCAAAGCCGACATAGGCAATAAAGATTTGTGCAGTCCCAGCTAATATTCCCTGCCAGCCCCCAAAAGTGGTACCTGGTTGATGAGCAGGGAGAAATGGAATATAGTTTTGCGGATGGATTGCAGTTGCGCCCACAACAATAAACATTAAAATTACTAATAACTTTACACTAACAATAATATTTTCAATCCGGCTAACCTGATGGACGCCGCGGGAAATTAAAATTCCAACAATTAGAATTGCAAAGGCGGCCAGAATATCAATATAAGACCCTGTATGTGGATCAAAACCACCAGTTAAGGCATGCGGTAATTTAATCCCAAAACTCCCAAGAAATCCTTGCATATAGGCTGACCACCCAGACGCAACAAAAGCGACTGAAATAAAATACTCAGCTAAAAGCGCCCAGCCAGCAATCCAACCAAAGAATTCACCAAACAAAACATTGATCCAGGAAAAAGCGGAACCAGCAAAAGGCAGGACTGAGGACGTTTCTGCATAGGCTAATGCCGATAATCCTGCGCCAATTGCGGCTACAATGAAGGCTAATGGAACGGCAGGACCAGTATGCTCAGCTGCCACAATCCCTGGCAAAGTAAAGATAGCCGTTCCCACTACCATCCCAGTTCCTAATCCAATTAAGTCTCTTGTTCGCAAACTAGGGGTTAATTGTGCATCCTTTTCTTCATAAACGCGGGGATTCTGCTTAAGAAATAATCGTTTAATTAATTTTTTCATTTAGTCTGGAACAGTTGGATCTTCATCCAGCTTAATATCTTCTAACATTAATTGCTGTTCCCGACTTAGCTTAGTAGTTTTTAAAAGATCTGGTCGGCGGTGAAGAGTCCGTCGTAGCGATTCACGCATCCGCCATTCTTTAATTTTCTGATGATTACCACTCGTAAGAACTTCCGGTACTTTCATTCCCCGAAAATCTGCTGGACGTGTATATTGAGGATATTCTAGTAAACCGTTACTAAATGAATCTCCCATTGGTGAAGACATGTTGCCGAGGACACCAGGAACAAAGCGGACAGTCGCATCAATCATCACCATCGCTGCTAATTCCCCGCCTGTTAACACATAGTCGCCAAGAGACGCTTCATCGGTAACTAAATTGCGGATTCGTTCATCATATCCCTCATAATGACCGCAGATAAATGTTAAGTGGTCTTCCTGGGCTAACTCTTTGGCATAGGCTTGATCAAACTTTCGACCAGCGGGATCCATTAAAATAACCCGTCCCTTTGAATACTGATCTTTAGTTTGTTTATGAATTGCATCCATAGCGTCAAAAATTGGTTGCGCTTGAAGGAGCATCCCCGCTCCCCCACCAAATGGCGCATCGTCAACATGGTTATGCTTATCGGTAGTATATTGACGAAAATCGGTCACATTAATATCGATAAATCCATTATCTTGCGCCTTACCGATAATGGATTCCCCCATTGTTGCTTGAAACATATTGGGGAATAAGCTTAAAATATCAATCCTCATTTATTCAAGTCCTTCCATTAATTCGACTGTTACAAGATTTTTATCAAGGTCAACGTTTTTAACAACATCATCAATCACTGGTAATAATAAATCTTTTTTTTCTGGACGTTCAACAACCCACACATCATTCGCACCAGGAGATAAAATTTCCTTAATTTTCCCCAGATGACGACCATCTGTTGTTTCAACGTCTAATCCAATAATCTGGTGGTAGTAATATTGACCATCGTCTAATGGCTGTTGATCATCAGCACTGACCATTAATTCATGATCACGGAATTGTTCAACACCATTAATATTATCGTAGCCGACAAACTTAACAAGAACAAATCCCTTATGTTGCCGCGTACTTTCAATCGTCAATGGTAAAGGCTCGCCTGATTGTTGTAGGTACAAGGTATTTCCCTTGGCAAATCGTTCATCAATAAAATCAGTAGTTGCTAATACGCGCACTTCTCCGCGAACACCATGAGTATTTACAATCTTACCAACATTATAATATTCCATTTAGTGACGATGGTCATTAATTAATAACCGGACTCGCTTAGAGTTAGCCCGCCGAGATTGAGTACCCTCGACTATTGTTCGCAATGCTGCGGCAACGTGTCCCTGTCGGCCAATTAGACGGCCAACATCATTGGGAGCAACATCAATTATATAACGATGGTAACGTCCATCATCTTTTTGGGTAATTGACAATGCCTGTGGCTGCTTCAATAGCGGAATAACTAAACTACGAATTAACGACTCAATATCTGTCTCAGCCATCTACTTCTTAGCGTACTTTGCTTCGTGGTACTTCTTCATAACACCAGCTGCTTGAAGCATGTTACGAACAGTATCTGAAGGTTGAGCACCCTTTTGTAACCATTCCATAACAGCGTCTTCATCAAACTTGACTTCCTTAGGAGTAGTCAATGGGTTGTAAGTACCTACTGAAGTAATAAAACGACCATCACGTGGGGCACGTGAGTCAGCTACAACGATCCGGTAGAATGGACGCTTCTTTGAACCCATGCGCTTTAAACGAATTTTAACAGACATTTATTTTTTCTTTCGTAATTTACGAAGCTTTTTAATGCGTTTTTGCTTGTCTTTTTTCATTTTTCGCGCCATGCGGTTCATTGCCATTTGTCCCATCTTGCCACCTGGCATTTGTCCACCAAACATATTTTGCATTCCATTGAAATTACCGTTTGTAACCTGCTTCATCATCTTACGCATTTGATTAAATTGCTTAATCATCCGGTTAACTTCAACAATTGGCCGTCCCGCACCAGCTGCTAAACGACGACGACGACTAGGATTCATTAGATCAGGGTTTTCACGTTCTTCTGGCGTCATTGAAAGAACAATGGCCCGGATATGAGCAAATTGCTTAGGATCCAAATTAAGATTCTTCAAGGCAGGATTATTAGCCATCCCTGGCATCATCTTAATAATGTTTTCCAATGGTCCCATCTTGGTAACCTGATCCATTTGTGCCAAGAAATCATTGTAGTCAAATGTGTTTTCACGCATTTTATCCATTGTTTCTTGAGCTTGCTCTTCATCAAAATTCTTCTGGGCTTTTTCAATTAGGGTCATCATGTCCCCCATACCCAGAATCCGTGAAGCCATTCGGTCAGGGTGAAAGACATCAAGATCCTCCATCTTTTCCCCTTCACCGACAAACTTAATCGGCTTACCTGTGACTGCCCGGATTGACATGGCGGCCCCACCACGGGTATCACCATCTAACTTGGTTAAAACAACCCCAGTAATGTCAAGCTTATCATCGAAGCCTTGAGCTGTATTTACTGCGTTTTGACCAGTCATCGAATCAATAACAAGCAAAATTTCATTTGGATTTACTAGTTCTTTAATGTTTGCAAGCTCATCCATTAATTGTTCATCAATCTGAAGCCGACCAGCAGTATCAATAATGACATAATCATTATGATTTTTCTTGGCTACTTCCATCCCTTCGCGAACAATTTCCACCGGGTCAACATCTGTCCCCTTTTCAAAAACAGGAACATCGATCTGGTCAGCAACTTGTTGTAACTGAGTAATAGCGGCGGGACGGTAAACGTCGGCAGCAATAAACATTGGCCGCGCATGATTTTCATTTTTTAATCGTAATGCCAATTTACCGGCAGTGGTCGTCTTACCTGCCCCTTGAAGACCAACCATCATGATAACAGTTGGAATGTGCGGTGCTTTGTTAAGAGGAACTGCTTCTTCCCCCATCAGTTTTGTCAATTCATCATTAACAATTTTAACGATTTGTTGGGCTGGATTTAACCCTTTCAGTACTTCCGCTCCGGCTGCTTTTTCCCGAACGGTCTTTACAAAGTCTTTTACAACTTTAAAGTTAACATCGGCCTCTAAAAGGGCGAGCCGAATCTCACGCATCGTTTCCCGAAGATCAGCTTCCGTAACTTTGGGCTTGCGTCGTAATTTTTCCATCGCCTTTTGCAGACGATCTGTTAAACCTTCAAATGCCATTTATTCTTCCTCCAAGCTTTCCAGATGATTTACTAAGTGATTGAGCGTTGCATCGTCTGGATAGTTTTCTCGGACGTATCGTTGAATTCGATCCGCCTGTTGATTACGAACTTGAAATTCAGCATACAAATGCAATTTGGCCTCGTAATCTTCTAATATGCTTTCTGTGCGCTTTATATTATCATATACGGCTTGACGACTAACATGGAAATTCTCGGCAATTTCGCCCAATGAGTAGTCATCCCCGTAATAAAGCTCTAAATAATCATTTTGTTTTTTGGTTAATAAGGGTTGGTAAAACTCAAATAATGAATTTATCCGATAATTCTTTTCAATTTCCATCTAGTCAACTTCGACTAATCCCTTGAACAGGCCATAAACAAAGTCGCCAGCATCAAACTTCTGGAGGTCATCTACCTTTTCACCGAGCCCCACATACTTAACCGGTAAGTGGAGTTCATTACGGATAGCAAGGACAATTCCCCCACGAGCAGTTCCGTCTAGTTTTGTTAAAACAATCCCTGTTACATCGGTACTTTCCTTAAATAGTTTAGCCTGATTAAGAGCGTTTTGACCAGTTGTTGCATCCAAGACTAACAATACTTCATGAGGAGCATCTGGAATTTCACGAGTAAGAATGCGTTTCATCTTAGCTAACTCATTCATCAAGTTAACCTTGTTTTGGAGCCGACCAGCAGTATCAACGAACAAGATATCATAGTTTTCATCTTTTGCCCGTTTTACTGCATCAAAGACGACAGCCGCTGGATCACCGTTTTCTGGTCCGGTAACGATGTCAACACCATCACGTTTTGCCCATACATCTAATTGCTCAGTGGCCCCCGCCCGGAACGTATCAGCAGCCGCTAGAAGAACTTTCTTACCTTGCTTCTTAAAGAGGGCGGCCATCTTACCAATTGTTGTTGTCTTTCCGGCTCCATTAACACCGACAAACATAATAACAGTTGGTCCTTCTTTTGCCATGGTTAAGTCAGGATTTTCGTCTTGACCAGCTTCATCGTAAAGTTCGACCATTTTTTCAATAATGACGTTGGAAACATCCTGCTTGCTCTTAGCGTTTTGCAGTTTTACTTCTTCTCGCAATTCATCACTGAGCTTCATTGCCATATCATAGCCGACATCAGATTCAATTAACATATCTTCAAGATCATCAAAGAAGTCTTCATCAACATGCCGGAAATTAGCCAAGAACTTATTTAACCGTGCCCCGAAGCCTGTCCGGGACTTCTCAAGCCCGCGATCGTATTTCTTAACTGTTTCAGATTCTTGATCCTCTTCTGGTTCAGGAGAAGGTTGTTGTTCCTCATCACCATCATTTTCTTCAGAATTATCAGTCTCATTTGATTCTTCAGTAGCTGAGGAATCTTCTGCCACTTCTTCTTTAGTTGGCATTACTGGTTCTTCAACTGTTTTTTCTTCTTCTGCAACGGGTTCGGTCGGTTCGACGGCTGTTTCAGTTTCAGCAGAATTAGAAGACGGTTCTTCTGCAGAAATAGTTTCTTCCGGAGTACTAGACGACGGTACTTCTTCTTCAGAAACACTTGAGGCTGCTACCTCTTCTGAGTGACTTTTCTCGCTAGTATCCTCTTCTTTTTCTTCTTTAACCCTGTTATGAAGTATTTCGTGAGTTCCATCCGGGTTAATCTTTTCCTCATAGCTATCGGCAGGAGGAATATTTACCGGTTCCGGATGAATTGGTGCAGAAGCTGGTGTCGCACTCGTCGTATCTGCTGCTTCATCTTCATGCGCGGTTTCAGATTGAACAACTGCGCTTGAACTATCAGGCGTTTTTTCCTCTTCTTTTTTCTTATGACGGCGAAAAATATCAAATAATCCCATTTAATTGTCACTCTCTTGTAAAGTATCAACAACGTCCACTGATACCATCTTTGAAACTCCTGATTCTTGCATTGTAACCCCGTACAGTACATCAGCGTCCATCATCGTTCCCTTGCGGTGGGTAATGACGATAAATTGTGGACCTTCAGTACCAAATTTGCTGAGGTAGTGTGCAAAACGTTGTACATTGACCTCATCCAAGGCTGCCTCTGGTTCATCAAGAATTGCAAATGGAACTGGGCGGACTTTTAAAATAGCGAATAGTAAGGTAATCGCCGTTAATGCTCGCTCCCCACCGGATAACAATGAAAGATGTTGATTTTTCTTTCCCGGTGGCTGGGCCATAATATCGACTCCGGTTGTTAATAAGTCATGGGGATCGGTTAAGACGAGTTTAGCATGACCACCAGAGAAAATTTGTTGGAACGTCTCATCAAACTTTTGTGAAACCTGATTAAAGGTTGTAATAAACCGTTTCTTGACTTGGGCATCCATCTCACCCATCGTCTGATTAAGCTGAGCTCGAGAGGCGAGCAAGTCGTCTTGTTGTCCCTTCAAGAAATCGTACCGTTCACGAACACGCTCATATTCTTCAATCGCTCCAACATTAACTTGACCAAGATCATCCAATCCCCGCTTTAATAGCTTCAACCGGGTCGCTAAGATCTCTTCGTCCAAGTCACTCATCTGTTGACGAGCTTCATCAATGGTCATGGAATATTGCTCAGATAATCGATTAAGAGCTTGCTCAACCATTGATTCACACTTCACGCGCTCTTCATTTAAGTTATTACGATCATCAAGGGCTGCCCGCTGAAGTTCTTGCAGACGATTATAATGTGCTTCGGCTTGTGACAGCTTTTGCTCAAGTTCTTCAAGAGCAACTGAATTATCTTCCAGTTGCACCTTAGCTTTTGCCTGCTCTTCTTTAGCATCTTTTAAGGCTGTCTGTGTCGATTTTTCACTTGTTGATTGACTAGCTGATTGAGTCGTTAACTCAGCGATTGCAACCGTGACCTTTTCTAAACTCTCCTCAGCTTCTCGCCATTGCCGGTTATACTCTTGACTTTGGCGTTGATATTGTTGAAGTCGTTCTTCGGCCACTGCAATTTTTTGTTGCATTTGTGCTAATTGTCGTGCCTGAGTCGACGCATCATTCTGTAATTCATCGATCTGGGTAAGAATTTGCTTAATCTTTGCCACAACTTGCGTCAATTTCTGGTTTACTTTATCAGCTTGTTCATTATTTTGTTGAACTTGTGATTCGTAATCCTGATGTTGAGTGTCTTGCTGTTTATTTTGGGTTTCTAAAATCTGTACCCGATTAGTAAGCGTCTCATGCTTACTTGAGATCAACTGGCAATTACTTTCTTGCTCATGAAACTTATCTTGTAAAGTCTGAACTTGTTGCTGATAATCAGCTACTACTTGTTCGTTCGCTTTTTGCGCTTGTTGTAGTTTAGTAATTTCTTGCTCTAAGTTTGCTGCAAGCTGTTCCTGTTTTTTTAGCTCTTCTTCTAGTTGCTTAGCCATTTGCTTTTGACTTAAAAGTCCTGTTCGTTGACTACGGGTGGCTCCCCCAGTCATCGCTCCACTAGCATTGATCAACTGACCGTCAAGAGTTACCACCCGTACCATATGACGACCTGCACGAGCAATCTCAGTGGCATGATCAAGGTTGTCAGCAATAACCGTTGTTCCTAGTAAGTGGTCAGCAATAATCTGAAACTTTTGATCAAACTTAATAAGTTCTGTTGCTCGACCCAAAAAGCCAGGGAGACCAGTTAGTTGTGGCCAAATGTTTAATGGTCGCCGGTGGCTAAGCGTATCAAGCGGCAAAATAGTTACCCGGCCAGCGCGAGTCTTAATCAAGAAGTTAATAATTGCTTTGGCAGTAGCTTGCCGGTCAACAACCAATTGCTGAAGCTGGCTTCCTAATACTGTTTCAACCGCTTGCGTGTACTTGGCAGGAACATCAAATAATTCACTGACTGCTCCCGCCAATCCAGGAAATTGCTGCCGTTGCCGAAGGACTTCTTGAACTCCCCGGTAATAGCCGCTATATTCATCGGCCATTGACTGATAAGCGTTAATTCGCGACTTAAGCGACCGTACATCTCCTAATGCTGCATACCAATCACGTTGTTTTGTTTGGTACCCGTAATTAAGTTTTTCACGGTGATCTTGAGCTGCTTTTAGTTTTTCACTGACAGTCTGTAGGCTTCCCTTAGTAATGGCTACTTCTTGTTGGTAGCGGTCATATTCTTGATTAATTTCTGCAAGCTGGTTCTTAGTAGCGTCAAGTTCCTCGACATTCTGACGTTGAAGACTCATCGCCTGTTCATGATTACGTGACAAGAAAGATTGCTGATTATGAATCGTTGTTCTTTCCTGCATCAAGCTAACTTGTTGGTTACGTAAATCCTCCACTTGCTGTTTTAGGGTCGCGATCCGCTCACTGCTACTCATCTTTCTGGCTGTTTCAAACTCAGCTTGCTGACCATTAATCAACGCTTTTTGTTCAGCCAATTGCTCGTCATTTGCCTGTTGGTTTGCCTTAACCTCTTTTAAACGTGCATTGAGTTCAGCCTGTTGGGTAGTTAACCGCCGTTGCTCATTTTCACGTTGTTCACGACGAACACTGGAAACCGATTGCTGATTCTCATACTTAGCAATTGCCTCCGTCTGATTTAAGATAATCGCTTGGAGACGATCTTTAGTTGCGTTTAGTTGTTGACGCTTTTGCTTCAAATTATCAAGCTGTTGCTGATCGCGGCCTGCTTGTCCTTGATAGTCCCTTACCATCGCTTCTGCTTGATCGAGCTTGGCACCTAATTTGGTTAACTTTTCATAGTACTCGTCATAATGACGAACCGTTTGTGTCCGATCAAGCACATCAAATTGTTTCTTTTGTTCCAAGTAATCTTGGGCAATTGCACTTTGCTCTTCTAAAGGTTCGATCTGCTTTTCTAACTCACTAATAATGTCATTTACCCGGTTAAGGTTTTCCATCGTCGTAGTAAGTCGCTTTTCAGCTGTTTCTTTATTCTTCTTATACTTGGCAACTCCCGCAACGGTTTCAATGATTCCCCGCCGATCAATTGGTTTACCGTTAAAAATTTCTTCAATCCGTCCCTGGGAAATAATGGAAAAGGATTCTCGACCTAAACCAGAATCAATGAATAAGTCTGTAATGTCCTTTAAGCGGACGCTTTGGTCATTGATTAAGTACTCACTATCACCATTGCGGTATATTTTACGAGTAATGGTAAGCTCAGTAAATTCACTAGCTAAGTAATGATCGCTATTATCTAGCGTAATCGAAACTAGGGCCCGGTTTAAAGGTTTACGATCTGATGACCCATTAAAGATAACATCAGCCATCCGATCTCCCCGTAAATGATGAGCCGACTGTTCGCCCATTACCCATTGAATAGCTTCGATAATATTACTCTTTCCACTACCATTCGGACCAACAATCCCTGTCATTCCGGGCTCAAATTTAATTGTTGTTTTTTGGGCAAAGGATTTAAAGCCGTCCAAAGTTAAAGACAATAATTGCATCTATTTATTTTTATTTCTCATATTATCAAGTGCCTGTTGTGCTGCTTGCATTTCAGCATGCTTCTTTGATGAGCCCTTTCCTTCACCGATAACGTCACCGTTAGCAGTAACATTTACTTTAAATTCAGGGTCATTTTCTGTTCCGCTTTCCTCCACCAAATGATATTCAATGGCAATGTCACCGTCACGTTGGAGAAATTCCTGAAGACTGGTCTTGGCATCAACAGCATGATCAAACCAGCCCATATCAAGTTTAGGAAAGATAACCCGTTGGACAAATTTTTCGACTGCTGGTCGGCCTTGATCTAAATAGAGGGCACCAATAAATGATTCAAAAATATCACATAGCAAGCCTGGCCGTTCTCTTGCGCCGGCCATTTCCTCACCATGACCCAAGCGAATATATTGATCAAAATGACATTCCTTGGCAAATTTAGAAAAACTATCTTCACATACCATTGCCGCTCTTAAGCGAGTAAGTTTTCCCTGTGGCAATTCAGGGAAACGTTTATAAATATATTCTGAAACGATCAGTTCCAACACAGCATCGCCAAGAAATTCAATCCGTTCGTAATATTTTAATCCTTGGTTAGGATGTTCATTTACATACGAAGCTTGAGTAAAAGCTTCTGCTAATAAAGCAGGATTATCAAAATGAATATTAAATTCCTTGGCCAGGTAGTCTTGTAATTCTTTGATCATTTAGTTGGCAGTATGTTCTGCAATGTAATCAACAACTTCACCGATTGTACTTAACTTTTCAGCATCTTCATCATTAATTTCTTCGCCAAACGTATCCTCTAATTCGAGAACAAATTCAACAAAGTCAATTGAATCAGCATCCAAATCTGTCTTTAAGTTCAAATCATCAGTAATCTTAGCCCGATCAACATCAAAATGGTCAGCAACAATCTCTGAAACCTTATTAAAGATTTCTGTTTTCTTATTATCAGCCATCTATTCGTTTTTCTTAGAATTGTCTAGATTTTCGGTGTTATCAAAAAACTCAACTGTTTTTTCAATCACACCCGTTTTGATCATCGTTCTGATTTGACTAATTGTATTTTTCACTGCTAAAGCATCAGCAGATCCATGAGTCTTAACAACGGGGGCCTTAAGTCCTAATAAGACTGCCCCACCATAAGTTGAAGCACTCATTTTTTGCCCGATTTGATGGAAAACGGGCTTTAGCATAAGATAACCTAACTTAGCACGGAGACCACCATGTAAGATTCCATCTTTAATTAACGTCATCATCATCTTAGCGGTTCCTTCAGTCGCTTTCAAGGCCGCATTTGCCGTCCACCCATCACTTACGACAACATCTGCCTTGCCAAACAGGAGGTCGCCAGACTCAATATTGCCGACAAAATTCAAATCGTCTTTGCTATTGAGGATTTGCCATACTTCTTTATGTAATTTGTCACCCTTATCTTCTTCTGCCCCATTGTTTAATAGCGCAATCCGAGGATTCGCAACTCCCAATACATTTTCGGCATAGAATTTACCAAGGTAAGCATATTGTTCCAAATTTTTCTCTTTACTTTCAGCATTTGCACCAGTATCGAGGTAGACAAAATTATGTCGACTAGCACCCGGCTTGGCAATTGGCAAAATACTAGTGAGTCCCGGACGGTCAATTCCTTTAATACGGCCAACAATGAAGAGGCCGGCCGCCAAAATTGCCCCAGTGTTTCCCGCAGAAAAGAAGGCATCAGCTTTTCCTTCTTTAACTGCTGTTGCCGCGCGAACAATTGACGAATCTTTTTTTCGTCGAATCGCCCGGACTGGTTCTTCACCCATTGAAATCTCTTCACTGGTAGCAACAATATTAAGCCGCTCATTATTTTTTATTAAGGGTTTAACCTTGTCTGGATTTCCATAAAGGTCAAATTCTAGGTCGGGGTAAAGGTCTCGGGCCTCTTCTACCCCTTCAATGATTACTTGGGGAGCATTATCTCCACCCATTGCATCAACAGCAATTTTCATTTAGTCAAAGTGCGTCTCCAGTTCATGACGCTTTAAATATAAAACAAGTGGCTGATTTTCATCGACCTGATCCCAATTGGGCATCCCTAATAGGTTCCCAGCATCAGCACGGGCAATTTGCAGCATTTTCAAATCAGCAACCGGATCACCCACTTTAAATTCTGGCATCCCCGATTGCTTTTTTCCTAAAATATCTCCAGATCCCCGTAGTTTCAAGTCTTGTTCAGCTATCTTAAATCCATCATCGGTAGCAACCATCGTTTTCATCCGGGCTTTTCCTTCATCAGTTTTCGGATCGGCAATTAAGAGACAATAACTTTGTCGACTGCCTCGACCAACCCGACCACGTAATTGGTGAAGCTGTGCAAGCCCAAAACGATCAGCATCATATATAACCATTACCGTTGCATTAGGATTATCAACACCAACTTCAATAACCGTGGTTGCAACTAAAACTTGAAGCTCACCAGATTTAAACTGGCGCATCGCTTCATCTTTTTCTTCCGTCCCCATTCGTCCATGGAGTAAGCCCACTTTATAAGCTGGCTCAAGATCGGCCGATAGCTGATTATAAAGATCAGTCGCGTTTTGTACATCTAAAGCCGCTGATTCCTCAATCAAAGGACTCACAACATACGCCTGTGCTCCTTGCTTTAATTGGTCACGTAAGAAATGGATTGCTGCGGCATGTTGGTTAGACTGTAGCCACTTTGTTTGAATTGGTTTTCGCCCAGCCGGTAATTGGTCAATTATCGAAACATCCATTTCACCATAATTAGTAATCGCTAGTGTCCGTGGGATAGGGGTCGCTGTCATGGCTAATACATCAGGATGTTCGCCTTTTTCACGAAGTTGCTGACGCTGGTTGACCCCAAAACGGTGCTGTTCATCAGTAATTACCAGACCAAGATTAGCATACTCAACTCCATCTTGAATTAGCGCATGGGTTCCGACAATGAGGTTGACATCCCCCCGCTTCATCGCCGTCAATAGTTCCCGATGTTGCTTAGCAGTCAATGAACCAGTCAGAAGAGCAACCTGGACATGGGTTCCTTCAAAAATTTTCGCTAATTTCTCAGCATGTTGTCCTGCCAGAATTTCTGTCGGCGCCATTAAAGCTGCTTGATAACCGGCAGTAATAGCTGCATAAATGGCAATAGCAGCAACAATTGTTTTTCCAGAACCAACATCTCCCTGTAACAATCGATTCATCTGGTATGGTTGACGCATATCACGGCAAATTTCATTAACAACCCGTTTTTGGGCATCAGTTAATTCAAATGGGAGTCCGCCAATAAATTCTTTTAACTCGTCATTATGGTATAAAATCCGCTCGCCATCTTCTTGACGGTGGGCACGGCGAATTGCTTGCAGTCGTAACTGAAACAGGAAAAACTCTTCGTAAGCTGCTGTTCGGCGGGCGGCTTTTGCAGTTGCCTGAGTTTGTGGAAAGTGAATTTCCCTAATCATTTGTCGCCGATCCATTAACCGGTATCGTTGACGAATCGTTTCTGGCAAATACGTTGGAATGATATTGGCATATTCCTCGTAAGCTTGACGAATAAAACTTTGGAGGACATTTTGCCGGATATGCTTATTCACCGCATAGACCGCACCAAACTCATTTCGATCATCAGCTTTTTCCTTAAGAAGCTTGTTTCCTGTTACTTGACGGCGAGATGCATCCCATTTCCCCATTACAGTTACTTGCTGATTTAGTTCGATTTGCTTTTTAATATAGGGCTGATTAAAAAAAGTTGCGATCACCACTTCATTACCTACCTGCATTCGAAAGGTAAGCCGGTTGCGCCGATAACCATAGCGGACCAAGAGCGGTTCTGACACCACTACTCCTTGAAGAGTAATTTTCTGCTTATCCTTGGCGCTTTCAATGTCTGTAGGCGTAAAATCGTTATAGCGAGTGGGATAATACGTCAACAAATCTTCAATAGTATCTATTCCCAGAGTAGCTAGATCTGCTACCCGCTTAGGACCAACTCCTTTTAAATTGGCGACGGAATCCGTTAAACTCCGCAACTATTCAACCGAAATCAGGTACGGATAAACTGGCTGACCACCATCGTAAATCTGAATATCTAATTCATCATCTACTTCTTCAACTGCTGCTTTAATCTCTTCAGCAGTTTTTTGATCACCACCAGCTCCATATAAGATCGTTACAATTTCACTATCCTCGTCAAGCATGGCTTTAACCATCTTAATAGCGGCTTCTTTCAGCTCCAAATCAGTAGTGACGATTTTACCATCAACAATTCCCATGTAGTCGTCTTTCTTAATTTCACGACCATCAATTGTTGTATCACGAACAGCATTAGTAACCGCTCCACTGGCAACCGTATTTGTATTAGCTTCCATATTTGCTTGATTTTCGTCCAAAGATGCTTCTGGGTTGTACTCAAGCAACGCACTCATCGCTTGGGCAATCGTCTTACTGTGGACAATTTTTGTTGGAATATCAGCGACTTCAGCAGCTTGATCAGCAGTCATAAAGATGTTGCCGTTATTTGGCAGAACAATAGCTTGCTTGGCACCACTATTATTAATGGCATCAAGAATATCTTGAGTGCTTGGGTTCATTGTTTGACCACCTGTAATGATATGGGTAACACCCAAGCTCCTTAATAATTTCGCTATTCCTTCTCCTGATGCGACGGCAATAACAGCTGTCTGGAGGTCCTTTTTAGCTTCTGCAGCTGCTTTTGCCTTCTCAATTGGCGACTCACTGTCAGCGTCTTCTTCATCTTTTTCCATGATCTCTTCTTGTTGCCAAACCATGTTATGAATTTCAATTGTCTGTAAATCACCGAATTGTTGACCCCAAGATAAAACTTTACCAGGATGCTCGGTATGAACATGGACCCGCACAACTTGATCATCGTTTAGAACAAGTAAACTATCGCCTAAGTCAGCTAAGTAGTTATAGAAAGTATCATAGTCAAACTTTTGAGTCACTTGTTTACCCTTACCAAGTCGTACCAACATTTGAGTACAGTAAGTATACTTGATATCTTCAGGATTAAGCTTTCCTTGAACGCTTTGGTGATCCATGGCGTGAACCATCTCATCAATTTCAGCATTGTCAGGTTTATAGTCATCACTTTTATCTACGCGGCCACTCAAGGCTTCATCAAAGGCTTGAAGTACAAAGACAAGTCCTTGCCCACCAGAATCTACCACGCCAACTTCTTTCAGGACTGGCAATAAATCCGGCGTCTTTTTAAGCGCTTCTTCACCTGCTTCATAAATAGTATGCATAATCTCAACAAGATCATCAGTCTCTTTAATCTTATTGAGGCCTGCTTGAGCTGATTCACGAACAACAGTTAAAATGGTACCTTCTGTTGGCTTCATCACAGCCTTATAAGCTGTCTTTGCACCATTAGCATAAGCATTAACAAAGTCAGCAGTAGATAAAACATCCATGCCTTCTGTTGCCTTTGCAAAGCCACGGAAAATCTGCGATAAAATAACCCCAGAATTTCCGCGTGCTCCCATCAAAAGGCCCTTTGCTAACGCTGCACTCAGGTCGCCAACCCTCTTACTGGTTTCGTTGCGTTCGTACTTGGCACCGCTTGCCATTGAAGAAGTCATGTTTGTCCCGGTGTCTCCATCTGGAACTGGAAAAACATTTAATGAATTAATAAATTCAGCGTTCTTACCAAGTTTATCGGCGGCCGCCTGGACCATTTTACCGAATTCAAGGTTTGTAATTTTTGTTACAGCCAATTAATCTTCTAGTGTCCGCACACCTTGGACACATACATTAACTGAATTTGCCGTAATACCGAGCATTGTTTCAAGATTATACTTTACCTTTGCTTGGACACTTTTTGATACTTCTGAGATCTTTGTGCCATAGCCTACAATAATATTTACGTCAACAGCTACACCATTATCTTGCTGCCGAACAACAACGCCGCGCGCAAAATTTTCACGACGAAGAATTTGGTTAACCCCATCACGGAGGGGGTTTCGGCTTGCCATTCCAACAACACCGTAGTTATCAGTAGCAGCCCCACCAACAACTGATGAAATCACATCATTATCAATGTCAATTGTACCTGACTTAGTTTTGATTTTTACTGCCATTTAAACCCGAGTCACTTTACCTGACTTCAGTGTACGTGCTGAAACGTATACCTTCTTAGGCTTACCATTAACTAAAATGGTTACCTTTTGCAAGTTAGGCTTCCAGCTACGCCGACTTGAGTTAAGGGCGTGAGAACGCTTATTACCAAATTGCGTCCGTTTACCGTTGATAAAATCTTTAGCCATCTATTTTAATTGGTCGCTACACTGAATTACAGAAATAATTCCACTTTCAAATGAAAAATGATTTTCTCCAGCTGTAAATTCATTGCTTGTCCACGAAAATGGAATTTGACTACTCCAGTTTTGCAGTGGATATTTTTCGTCTTTTAACGTAAGGCCTCGAACAGGAGTAAGATTGACAAAGGCCAGGTACTTCTTATGCGGCAGGCGAGAAATAGTGTAATCCCCTGGCAAGTAGTAAGAGACAACATTTTGACAGTCAATAATCTTAATCTTGGTTAAGTATGGTTTAAATTCACTCTGCAACGGAAGAAAGAGGTTAGCTAATAAATGGTCTAAGCGTCCTCCCGTTGCACCAAAAATTTCAATTTCATCAGCCTGTTCTTGGATTGCAAATTTCACGCCCAATTGCGTATCAGTATAATCTTTTTCAGGAGGATAAGTTTTTATACGAGTAATTTTACCTTCTAAACCTTGCAATTCCTCCCCAGTAACGGAATCAAAGTCACCAATTGCTAAAACCGGCTTAATTCCCCACCTTAATAATCTTAAAGCCCCCCGGTCAACCCCAATCCATTTTTCATCTTTACGTTGCAAAATCAACTCGGTTGGAACCATTTCAAGCGGACCGCCAACTAGTATATTTACTCTCATTTACTTAGTAGCATCTTCAAGAGCCTTGATTCGTTCAGCAGGATCTTCAGCGTTAAAGACATATGAACCTGCAACTGCTACTGTAGCACCGGCTTTGTAGCAATCGACAACTGTCTTATCGTTAACTCCACCGTCTACTTCAATATCGAAATTATAGCCCTTTTCTTCTTTAATTGCGTTTAATTGGGCAATCTTGTCAACGGTTTCCGGTAAGAACTTTTGACCACCAAATCCAGGGTTAACAGTCATTACCAAGACTTGGTCAACCATGTGTAATACTGGTTCAATCATCGCTACTGGTGTACCTGGGTTAATAACAACTTCGGCTTTTACGCCACCGTTTTTGATAATTTGAAGAGCACGGTGAATGTGTTGAGTAGCTTCTACTTGAACACCAATAATATCAGCGCCAGCATCAATGAACATTGGTAAAATATGTTCTGGACTTTCAACCATCAAGTGCACATCCAATACCATGTTTGTAATTGGACGAATAGCCTTAACAAAACCTGGTCCGTAAGAAATACTTGGAACAAAGGTACCATCCATAACATCAATGTGTAAGTATGGTGCACCGGCCTTTTCTACCTTTTCAATGTCCTTTTGTAAATTTACATAATCTGCACTTAAAATTGATGGTGCAACTTTAATCATTCATTTCTTATAATTTGGTTTTTGATTAGTAATCAATTCATGGAACTGAAGATAATCATCATACCGACTCTTCATGATTATACCATTGTTTACCGCTTCCTTCACAGCACATTGTGGTTCTTTTATGTGAAGGCAACCCCGAAACTTACAATCAGCTGAATTTTTAGCCATTTCAGGGAATAAATGCGGCAAATCATTTACCGTCATATCAAATGTTTCGTACGATGAAAAACCTGGGGTATCGGCTATCAGAGCACCGTTAACATCTAGTAAACTTACTTTTCTTGTTGTATGCCGTCCCCGTTGAAGCGCTTGGGAAATTTCACCAGTCGCTAATTTTAATTGGGGAGCCAAATGATTAAGCAAGGTTGACTTCCCTGCTCCTGTCTGCCCCATCATTGTTACAATATTTCCCTTTAATTCTTCCATCAAACTTACTAATTGATCAGGGTTAAAGGGCTCACGGGCCGCATAAACATGGTAGCCAATTTTACGATAGCCCTCGATCGTTGGTAAAAGTTGTTGGTATTCATCATCTGTCAGTAAGTCAGTCTTTGAAAAATAAATTAAAGGAGTAACATCTTGGGCTTCTAAAGCAATCAATTGACGGTCTAAAAGGTTAGCGGAAAATGCTGGTTCTTTAGCTGAGGTTACGACAACTGCCATATCAACATTAGCAACAGGCGGCCGCACCAACTGATTGCGACGAGGCAAGATTTTTAATAAATACCCTTCCTGTTGATTTTCAGCACTGAATTCAACATGATCGCCAACTACTGGCTTGATCTTTCGTTGACGAAAGTTTCCACGCGCCCTTGTCCGATAAATCTTTTCATCTGCAATTACATCATAAAAGCCACTTAATGATTGTTGGATTATTCCTGTTTTCAATTATCCAGTAATATTTGTTGCACTCATAATCGTTCGTCCATTGCGAACAACACGGTATGCACCTGTTTGTCCTTGTTTAAGGGTAAATGGCACATTAATTGTTGTTTCCTGATTAATTGTAATATCTTGATACTCCATTGTTAAATTATGGTTGGCATCTCTGATATATACCTGTACACGGTTTTCACGCTGGCCACCATTTCCATCGAATGGAATGTTAATCTGAATATTCGTCGTCTTTGTTTGATTACCAGAATTAGCAATGGAAACCGTTAACGTATCACCATGATTTAATGTCGATCCAGCTCGCGGCGTCTGATTAATCACATGGTTAGTCGCGATTGTTTTTGATTTTTTCTCTTGAGTTGTCAATTGCAAATTATTTTTATTTGCAAACTGTTGCACAGCACTAATATCTTGATTCTTAAAGTTTGGAATCTTAATTGGTTCTTTCCCTGCGCTTACTCGAAAAATAATTGTGTTAGCAGCAGGCTTAACAATCGTACCTTTTTTGTGGTTTTGTCTGATAATCTGTCCCTTATCGATATCATCCGAATACACTGGTTCTTGATGAACTTGAAATCCCTTGCGACGAAGGTTAGCGGCTACTGAAGAATAGTCCTCACCAACATAATCAGCCATTTGCAATTGCTTAACTCCTGTACTAACCGTTAAATTAATTGGGGTACTAACACGGGTCTTATGGCTGACGTCAGGATTGGTTGAAACAATTCGGTTTTTATCAACCGCCTGACTATTTACTCGAGTAATCTTACCAATCCGTAAGTTTTGCTGGTGCAATCGTTGTTCTGCCTTTAGCACTGTCATTCCTTCTACATCGGGGATGATTACTTGACGGATCAAGAACCACCAGCTACAGACTGCAATCAGCACAATCATGCCAAGCGTTCCACTAACAATCCCATATTTTTTCCACTTTTGCGGTTTAGTTGATGGATCAACGGTTGGTGAATCAGTTGACTTCTTTGGTTGGTAATCATCAGCTTTTAGGTGTTTAATATCTAACACCTTAGTTTCTCCATTATCATCTTGTTGGATCTTTAACCGCGGCTCATTAGCTCTTTGTGGATCAAGGACGGTTTTCAAATCAGCCGCCATTTCATTAACTGAACTATACCGCTCAGCTGGTTCCTTTGCTGTCGCTTTAATGATTACGTTTTCGAGTGATTGAGGAATTTCTTTGTTCTGTTCACGAACAGAAGGTATTTCTTCGCGGAAATGCTTCAAGGCAATTGAGACAGCCGTTTCTCCTTCAAACGGAACCTTTCCTGTTAGAAGTTCAAACAAGATAATTCCTAGTGAATAGATATCTGATTGTTTAGTAGCAATGCTTCCTCGCGCTTGTTCTGGGGATAGGTAGTGAACTGACCCCATCAAGGTATTAGTCTGCGTTAATGAGTCTTGCGATACAGCAACCGCAATTCCAAAATCAGTAATTTTAACGTTTTTATTTTCATCAATTAAGATATTTTGTGGTTTTAAGTCCCGGTGGATAATCCCATGAGCATGGGCGGTCGCAACTGCTGAAAGCACCTGTTCCATAATATCAATAACTTGTGGAAGTGGAATCGGATAGTGCTTTTTTATATATGCTTTAAGGTCTGTCCCCTTTACATATTGCATTACCATGTATTGCAAGCCATGATCCTCACCAACGTCATAAATTCCAACAATATGAGGATCATTTAACTGCGTTGCGGCCATTGCCTCCCGGTGAAATCGCCGTTTAGTACTTGGATCGTCCCGTAAGTCAAGACGCAATAGTTTAACAGAAACGTCCCGATCAAGAACCATATCATGTGCCAAGTAGACATTAGCCATTCCACCTTCACCCAGTGACCGAATTATCCGATATCGGTGACCAATTTCATATCCAGGATTCATCTATCCCTCCTGGTTACTATTAATCCCAATTAAAACGGTAATATTATCTGGTCCGCCGGCATCATTTGCCATTTTTATAAGTTGAGCACATTTCTCTTCAAGCGGTCTCGGCAATTCAAGCACCTTGATAATCCGCTCCTTAGAAACAGTCTTAAACAAGCCATCAGAACACATTAACAGTTGATCACCTTCGTTTAATTCAAAGCGGTTTACATCAACTTGTGCATCCTGTGAGATTCCAATTGCCCTTGTAATTATATTGCTCTGGGGTAGCTTTAGTGCTTCATCTTCTGATATATCTCCCGTTTTTACCAATTCATTAACCAATGAATGGTCTACTGTAATCTGCGTTAATAGGTTTTGATGAAGGATATATCCTCGACTATCACCAATGTTAGCAACCACAACCGCATCCTTAAATGCAATAGCGGCAACCATTGTTGTTCCCATCCCCTGCAAGCGAAGATTACGTTTGGATTGCGCTAAGATTTTATTATTGATTAATTGGGTTTCACGAGCAAACCAGCGGATCCCTTCCATCGAAGTCTGCGGAGGCCTTTTTTTAAACTGACTCCCCAAAGTCGCAACTGTTTGCTCTGCAGCGATATCTCCGCTACGATTGCCACCAATTCCATCAGCAATAACCATTAATTGATTGCCTAGCTTGTTAGTAAACACAGCAACCCGGTCCTGGTTTTGCTTTCGTTGGTGGCCGATATCTGTTTGATAAGCAGCTTTCATTTATATTCCCTTCTTAAGGCTACTGACGAAGAAGCCATCAGAATCAAAATCACTCGGTAATATAGTTAAGGTTGGTGAGTGACGATTATCCTTAACTTTTCGTGCAGTTGTTGTTTTTACTAACTCAAACTCCGGATGTTCAGCTAGAAACGTTTGAACAGTATCATCATTTTCTTGCTGTAAAATTGTGCACGTGCTGTATGTGATTATACCGCCTTTTTTAACTTTTGCGGCAACCGCATTTAAAATTGCTAACTGAATCTTATGTAATTGCTTGCTATCATTTAGCGTTTTTGTATAACGAATTTCTGGCTTCCGGCGTAAAAGTCCAATCCCACTACAAGGTGCGTCAACTAAGACCTTGTCAAAACTTTCATCATCAAAAAGTTGATCAACTTCCCGTGCGTCAAGGGCATGAGCAGTAACTCGCTTTTCAACTCCCAGTCGACGAGCATTCTTTTCAATCAATCTAACCTTATGTTGGTGAATATCAAGTGCATCAACGTGGCCGTCTTCATTAGTGAGGGCTTCTGCTATTTGAACGGTCTTTCCACCCGGAGCTGCACAAGCGTCCAGGACTTTATCCCCTGGCTCAATATGCATGCTTTCCACGGCTAACATGGCACTTTCGTCTTGAATAGTAATTTCGCCATTTTTGAAGAGATCGGAACTGATAATTTCACCTTTAGTAATTACTAAAGCATTTTGCGCAACTTGACTTTCTTGATATTCAATTCCAGCAGCATCTAAAGTTTGTTTGACGGTTGGAAGGTCAGTTTTGACGATGTTAACTCTAATTACCTGATGAGCCGGCTCATTAATTGATTGAAGTACTTTTTCAGTATTTTCTTCGCCATATTCCCTAGTCAGCTCGTTGACTAGCCACCGTGGGACACTATTTTCGATACTTAACCGCAAATCACGTTCATCAATTTGCCGCAGGTCAGGTAATCCTTTCCGCAAAATGGCATGTAAAACGCCAGTGACAAACTTTCGAATACCTGGATTTCCTCGACGTTTAGCTATTTCAATACTTTCGTCAGTTACCGCCCAATCCGGAACTCGTTCTAAATAATGATACTGGTAAAGTGCAGACAAGAGAAGCGTCTTTACCCAAGGATCAAGCCGTTTTCCCTGCACAAACCCATTTAGCCAATATTCGAGGGTAAGTTTATGCTGCAAAACACCATAAATAATATTAGTTGCCAACCGGCGATCTTTATCTGCCAACGAGTACCTTTTTAATAACTGGTCAACCTGCAAGTTTGAGTATGCACCATTTTCGACAACTCCTTCAAGCGCCACTAAAGCTAATTCACGCGCATTTTGCGGTTGAAATTTAGTCTTCACTTAGTCTTCACTTACAACTTGGCCTCCCTCTGTAATATCTTTATGTCCATTAAGGTAAGAAGTAATATCCATCGCCTTTTTCCCTGCTGGCTTTAACTTATTAATCTGGTATGTCGTTCCATCTCCAGCGGCAATTACTAATTGATGCTTCGTGACCCGCACTACTTTCCCTGGTTCAAGGTCTGTTTTTTCTTCTAATGGGGTCACATCATAAATTTTTGTGCGTAATCCATCAATAATCATATTACCAAGAGGAGCCGGCCGTAATCCCCGCACCTTCGCATCAATTAACCGTGCCGGAAGTCGGAAATCAATCTGTTCTTGTTCACTAGTAATGTTGGGAGAAAAGACTACTTTATCTGGATCTTGAGCGACCGGATTAACATCCCCGCTAATAAGTTTAGGCAGCGTTTCTAACAGCAAGTCTCTTCCTAGCAAACTAAGCTTTTTGAACATAGTGCCACTATCATCAGTGTCTTCAATCGGAATAGACCTTTGTGAAATAATATCGCCCGCATCCATCTTCTTAACCATGTACATAATGGAGACCCCGGTTTCTTTATCATCATTAATAATGGAATATTGAATTGGGGCCCCTCCACGATATTTTGGCAGTAATGAACCGTGAACATTGATTGCTGCAATTTTAGCAGCCGCCAATAACTTTGTTGGAAGGAATTGCCCATAAGCAGCAGTAATCATTAAGTCAGGCTGCAAATTAATAATTTTCTCCATTTCAGGACTTTTGCTGAGTTTAGCTGGCTGTAAGACTTCGATATTATATTGTTCAGCTAATTCTTTAACTGGCGATTGATGAAGAGTACGTTTCCGGCCGATATGGTGGTCTGGCTGGGTAAGAACTGCTTGAATATCGTATTCTGGATTATCAATTAAACTTTGTAAAATCGGAACAGCAAACTCGGGTGTTCCCATAAAAACGACTGATGTTGACATTTACATAAAATATTGTGGATCTGGATCGATACTTACTTGGACATCCTTAAAACCGCGACTTTGCGTATCCTGAAGAATATCAAACAATAGCTGATGCAAGTAAGGATCCTTCTTATATTTGATGACAATTTGGTAATAGTAACGACGCTTCATCCGGGCAATTGCTCGCGGAGTGGGGCCAAGAATAACCGTCGAAGATAATAATCCCTGCTTTAGGCGACCATAGATATCTGCCATTGCCCTAGCTGCTTTGGCTTCTTCGGGATGACTGGCCATCAAACGAACGGTGTAATAGTATGGCGGATAACTTGCTTGTCTTCGTAGCATCATTTCCTGGTTAAAGAATTTTTCGTAATCGTGCATTTTGGCATCTTGAATAGCGTAATGGTCAGGGTTATATGTCTGGATAATAACTTCCCCCTGCTTATTTGCCCGACCAGCCCGACCGCTAACTTGACTTAGCAAATCAAAAGTCCGTTCACTAGCACGAAAATCTGGTAAGCCTAGACCAGTATCAGCATTTAAAACCCCTACTAAGGTAACATTAGGGAAATCAAGCCCTTTTGCAATCATCTGGGTTCCTAATAAAATATCCGCTTGGTGTTGACCGAACTGTCGCAATAATTTTGCATGCATTCCCTTCCGTCGAGTGGTATCAACATCCATGCGAATAATCCGGGCCTGGGGTAATAATTGATGCAATTCTTGCTCAACCTTCTCTGTTCCAGTCCCATAATAGCGAATCTGATGACTATGGCAATTGGGACATTCACGGGGGATTGGTTCTTCATGACCACAATAATGACATTTCATTGTCCGCGTATCCATATGGAGCGTCAAAGAAATATCACAATTAGGACATTTTAAAACATTTCCACAATCACGACACATCATAAAGGATGAAAATCCCCGTCGATTTAGCATTAAAATACTTTGCTCGTTCTTTTGCAGGCGGTCATTTAATTCGGTTAATAGTTTTTGAGAAAAGTTACTCTCCCCGTACTTTTTAATTTCATCTCGCATATCAACCACTTCGATTGGTGGCAGTTCCTGTTTATTTACCCGGTGAGGAAGACGCAACAAGTGATAAACGTTTTTTACTGCTCGCGCACGACTCTCCAGACTAGGAGTAGCAGAGCCAAGAACTACAGGCGCTTGATTATATTTTCCCCGCCATTTAGCTACTTCACGCGCCTGATAACGGGGTGATTCATCTTGTTTATAACTAGATTCATGTTCTTCATCAAGAATGATTAGCCCTAAATTAGTTAACGGAGCAAAGACTGCTGAACGGGCACCCACAACTACTTGCGCTTCTCCACGTTCAATCCGTCGCCATTCATCATATCGTTCACCATTCGATAAACTACTATGTAAAACAGCAACCTTAGAGCCAAATCGTCGCCGCACACGGTTAACAATCTGGGGCGTTAATGAAATCTCGGGTACAAGCATTAATGCTGTCTTTCCCTGTTGAAGAGCATTAGCAATCGATTGCAAGTATACTTCTGTCTTGCCACTCCCCGTAACTCCTTGTAAGAGGAAAACTTTAGGGTCATGATTGTCGATTGCTTGATTAATCTGGTTAACAGCATTTTGTTGATCGGCGTTGAGCTGCAGGGGGGCTACTAAATGAGCATCATCAGGAGTGCCCTGCATAGCCAAGGGTTGTCGATATACTTCAACTGATGTTTTTTCTAGCCATCCCTTCTGTTGTCCCTGATTGAAGGTGGCTGCTTTTAAACCAGTTTTATGTTCAGCATCCTTTTGCTTAACAACTTGACTACCAATTGATTGTAAATATGAAAGAAGACGGTTTTGAGCATGAGCATTAGCATGAAGGGATGCGCGCTCATCTTCCAGTTGTTCAAAATTAAGCAAAGAGCGAATACCAGTCACCGTTTTAGCTTTGGCTCGATCCTCCACTTGGTATTCAATCGTTATCTTTCCTTCCTTTTGCAGTTTGAACAATTTACTTAAGATTGCCGGTTTATCTTGTACCGCCGCCATTTCTAATTCATCTCGCCCATGAAAAATGTCAAAGGCAACATGCTCGTCTACTTCATCTACAATTCGAATAATTCTAGTAGTCTTAGCCTTCAATAAGTTAGGCAACATCGTATATAAGCAAGAAATCCAAAAAGAGTAAGTAGTATCAGCTAACCATTTGCTAAGATTCATTAATTCAGGATTAATTACCGGTTGAAGATCCATTATCGCCTGAATTGGTTTGAGTTCTCCCTCATATTGGGATGCATTGTCAAGGGCAACAACAAATCCTTGAACAGTCCGTTTTCCCTTTCCAAAAGGCACAATCACTCTTACTCCAACTTGAATTTGTTTTTCAAGTTTTGGCGGAATCTGATAAGTATATGGTTGATTTGTTTGCATTGTTGGAACATCAACAACTACCTGTGCCAACTCTGGCATTTAATCACCTGACTTTAATTTTGCACTAATTAATTCAATAATCTCGTTTGCAATTTTAGCTTTAGATTGGCGAGCTAATTTAATTGGCGTTTGATCTTTTTGTAAGATGGTCACTTGATTCTGGTCACTGCCAAATGCTCCCATATCTCCCGCCACACTATTTGCAATAATCATATCCGCATTTTTGCTAGCAAGTTTACGATTAGCATTTTCTAGAAGATCATTTGTTTCTGCCGCAAACCCAACGATGTATTGACCGTTTTGCTTCATCTTCGCAATATTCTTTAAAATATCAATAGTTTCAGTAAGCGCAATGGTAAGATGCGGGTTACCATCTTTTTTCTTAATTTTATGATCAACTACCTCAACTGGGCGATAGTCAGCAACTGCGGCCGCCATGATTAAAATGTCTGCCTGCGCAAAACGTTCTTTTAAACTGGTATATAAATCTTCAGTTGTGATTCCGCGCACAACTTCAATCGCTGGTGATTGTGGAAGGGGGACGGTAACTTGACCGGCAATCAATGTTACCTTAGCTCCTACTTGGACCGCGGCGTTAGCAAGTGCAATTCCCATTTTACCAGAGGACCGATTACCAATAAAACGAACAGGATCAATATTTTCACGTGTTCCACCAGCAGTAACAATCACGTGTCTGCCCTTTAATGCTTGACTACTAACTAAAAAGTCTTCTATATATTGGCAAATTGCTGCTGGTTCTGGCAAACGCCCGCGACCAGCATATCCTTCAGCTAATCTTCCACTAACTGGCGGCATAATATTGACCCCATCTTGTTTAAGTTGAGTAATGTTTCGTTGAGTTGCGGGGGCCAACCACATATGGCTATTCATTGCCGGAACTACAATTTTAGGAGCATTAGTTGCTAATAAGGTGGTAGAAACAGCATCATCAGCCAGTCCCGTTGCCATTTTAGCGATTATATCTGCTGATGCTGGTACCACTATTGCTAGTTCTGACCAATCAGCTAACTCAATATGAGGAATAGGCGTTGAATGCTCATCCCATAGGTCAGTAAGAACTGGTGCTTTCGTCAAGGCAAAAGGAGTAGCAGGAGTGACTAACTTAGTAGCGGCGTCAGTCATTCCTACGCGAACCTTATGTCCCATTTTTTGCAGTCCACGCACTACTTCGATTCCCTTGTAAGCAGCGATACTGCCTGTAAGATACACTGCAATTCGTGTCATTTAATCCTGTAAGTCTTCAGTATGATCAGGATCGATCGTAACTTTTCCAGCCAAAATCTCTTCAAGGGCCTTCCCAACTGACTTGCTTGAATCATAATGTTCAAGTAATGGGGCAGCTCCTGCATCTAATTCATTGGCACGCTTACTAGCAAGCATAACTAATGAATAACGAGAATCAATATGTTTTAATAATTCATCAACTGATGGAAAAAGGATCATTCATTTTTCGGCATCTCCTAACATTTCAAGATAACGTGGCATTACACGGGTAACACGAAGCCGTTCAGTACGAATAATGTCTTTAATCTTTTCAACTGCATTTGGTACTTCGTCATTAACTACTGCATAATCATAGTTTTGCATCATTTGAATTTCACTAAATGCTTTATGAATTCGTTTATTAATGACTTCCATACTATCAGTTCCCCGGTGAATCAATCGTTGTTTTAATTCATCTAAATCAGGAGGGGTTAAGAAAATAAACACGCCATCTGGGCACTTAGACCGTACTTGCATTGCTCCGTTAACTTCAATCTCAAGGAAAACATCTTTTCCTGAATCTAAGGTCTCATTAACATATTTTAATGGGGTACCGTAATAGTTGTCAACATACTTAGCATATTCCAGCATCCCACCAGTTTGAATTTGGTGTTCAAACTCTTCTTTGCTTACGAAGAAATAATCAACACCATTAACTTCTCCAGGACGTGGTTTCCGAGTTGTCATCGAAATTGAATATTGAAAATCATTATCATTTGAATCAAAGATAGCTTTTCGAACAGTTCCCTTCCCAACCCCGGAAGGACCTGAAAGAACAATTAACATTCCACGATTTGCCATTTATAAATTCGCAATGTATCTAATTTGATCAAAGTTAACAACATAACTTACATTTTGATTCGTAATAAGGTATCGATTGCTATTCGCTAATTGGGCGATGTTACCGGTAACGTTTACGGGATAGCCATCGTTGTTGATTGGCATTAGCTGAAACGTTGCTTTAATTTTATCTTTAATGGCTCGTTTTAAAAATAATTGTCGTTGTTTAGCAGGTTGGGGAGTAAGTAACCCTGCCTGCTGATCGTCAGCAGGTGCTTCTTCAAAAAGATGACGAAGCTTATCACTAATAATTTGTGGCGTAAATTTAAAAATAGACTTTTGTTCAATTTGCATTTATTTTGCCATATTAAGCAATTCTTGCGCATGCTCTTTTGTCAACTGAGTAATCTTTTCACCCGATAGCATTCGCGCAAGTTCTTCAACTCGGTCGTTTTCTTTCAATGGTGTAACTCGAGTAGTTGTCCGGTCATCATGGACAGATTTCTTAATAAGGAAATGATGTTGCGCAACGGCTGCTACTTGTGGCAGGTGCGTGATACATAAAACCTGTGAATGTTGAGCAATTAAGCGAATCTTATCAGCAATTGCTTGGGCAACCCGTCCGCTCACCCCAGTATCAACTTCATCAAAAATGATACTAGTAACACCTTCCTTTTGCGCAAAAATTGTCTTTAGGGCCAACATTACCCGTGACAATTCACCACCAGAAGCAATTTTAGCTAACGGCCCCATTGATTCTCCCGGATTAGTCCGAATATAAAATTCAACCTGGTCAATTCCCGTCGGTGTAAATTGTTCCCGACTTTGATTAGCAAAGTGAACTTCAAATTCTGCTTTTTCCATGTAAAGCTCTTTAAGCTGCTGGTGAACCTTTTTGCCAAGCTCATGAGCAGCTTTTTGTCTTACCTGACTCAATTTACGACCAGTCTCTCGAATCTTATTTTCGGCTTCTCCTAACCGTTGCTCTAGGTCACTGCTAGAATCAGCCGCAGCCTCCATCGAATCGAGTTCTTTTTTGATCTTATCATAATACTTCAAAACATCTGCCAATGTATCGCCATACTTATGTTCAAGATCACCGATAGTAGTTAACCGTTGTTCAATCTGAGCTAATCGTTCATCATCAAATTCAAGCATGTCTAATTGTTGACTAGCTTCATTCGCTACATCTTGAAGAGCGTAATAAGCATCATTAAGAGCCTTACTAAGATTATCATAAGCATCATCAAATTCAGCAATTGCATTGATTGAGTCCATCACCGTGGCAACTTGATCTAAAACAGGCGCTTGCTCACCTTCATTAAAGGTCGTCACAGCTAGTTGAAGAGCATTATTAATTTGTTGAAAGTGTTCCAATCGATCACGTTCACTAATTAATTCATCTTCTTCATTTTCTTTTAGATTAGCTTCTACAATTTCATTGACTTGGTACCGAAGCATATCCAATCGCTGCGCCCATTGTTGTTCATTTGCTTGTTTTTTATTTACAGCAGCTTTGAGTTTAGAATAAGCTTGATATTCTTCTTGATATTTTTGAAGTAAGGGCTGAACCTCTTTAGCCGCAAATTGGTCGAGCATTCCTAAATGAGTCTCAGGTTGCATTAATTGTTGATGTTCATTTTGCCCTTGAATATCAACTAATCCCGCACCAATTTGACGAAGAGTTGCCGTATTGATTAGTTGACCATTGACCCGGATAATATTGCGACCATTGCGATGAATTTCACGGGAGACAATTAAGATCCCATCTTCATGATCAATTCCTAGTGATTCAAGTAATTTATCAAATTCAGGATCATCAGGAATTGCAAATTGTCCTTGAAGGCTTAATTTTTCTTCTCCACGGCGAATGAATTCCTGCGATCCACGACCACCAGCCAGCAAACCAACTGCATCAATAATAATTGACTTTCCGGCACCAGTTTCCCCAGTTAGAACAGTCATTTGGTCAGCAAAAGTTAAGGTTAAGTGCTTAATAATTGCTAAATTATCAATTGTCAATTCTTGTAACAACTAGTCGAGCATTGCGTTAAGCTTTTCTTCCAATTTAATTGCCGCTTCTGGAGACATACAAACTACAAGAACATTCCCATCATCACCAATTGTTGTGAAGACCGTTGGAAAATCCATCTTGCGAATTAAGGTAGCTACTACCGGCCCATTCCCCGGATGAACTGTTAACGCTAAGAAACAGTCATTGCGCTTTAATTGTTCCAAACTGTCTTGAAGAGTCTGAGCTAACTGATTTTCATGTCCTTGATGATGATATGCTGGCAAACCATAACGATAACCCCCATTATCCGCAGGAATCTTTATCAGTTGCATTTCTTTAATGTCACGCGAAATAGTCGCTTGAGTAACTGTCAATCCCATTTCACGCAGGCGTTCAACAAGATCTTCCTGCCGCTCAATGCTCTCATTAGTAATGATTTCACGAATTTTTTGTTGTCGTTCTGCTTTTTTCATTTATTCCTTATGATTTAAATCATCATCAGCGGTTGCAATAACCTTATCGATATTTACTTCTTCGGCAACAATCCCCGGATTTTCACTTAGGCGGAGGTGAACTAAAAATTCCATATTTCCTTGTCCCCCTTTGATTGGTGAATAATCTAATCCAAGGATATCAAAATGATCTTCACGGGCAAAGGTCAGCACTTCTTCCAAAACTGCTCTGTGAACTTTATGATCATGAATGATCCCATTTTTGCCAACATGCTCTTTTCCTGCTTCGAATTGTGGTTTAATTAGGGCCACTACTTCACCACCCATTTTCAGTATCTGAGCCAAAGGTGGCAAGATCAAACGAAGGGAAATAAACGAAACATCAATCGAAGCAAATTCTGGTTGACCACTAGTAAAATCTGCTAACTTACTGTAACGGAAATTGGTCTGCTCCATAACAACTACCCGGGGATCTTCCCGCAATTGCCAAACCAACTGATTAGTCCCGACATCAAGAGCGTAACTTAACTTCGCCCCATTTTGTAACATTACATCAGTAAAGCCACCAGTTGATGATCCAATGTCTAAAACCGTCTTGTCCTTAACTGAAATATCAAAAACTTTTAATGCTTTCGCTAATTTCAAGCCGCCCCGACTAAAATATGGCATTTTATGGCCTTTCATGTGAAGGGTGGTGGTAATCGGAATTTTTTGTCCCGGTTTATCTAATCGTTCATTATTTTTGCCAAGAATTTCTCCTGCCATTACCGCCCGCTTTGCTTGTTCGCGAGAGTCAAACAGCCCTTGTTGGACCAATAATACATCTACACGTTCTTTTTTCATTTATTTAAAATATGCTAAAAAGTCATCATAACCAGCAAATGACTTGCCAGTAAGCTTTTCAAGGTTCTTTTGATTTTGATTAGCAGCAGTTAAAGCTATCTGTAGCTGCTCCTTTGCACCATCTATGCCAAGTAATCCTGGATAAGTATTTTTTTGCTCATCAGCATCTTTGTGAACAGCTTTTCCCATCTCTTCAGTAGTACTGAGGACATCCATTAAATCATCATAGATTTGAAATGCTAACCCGTAGTTTTCACCAAATGCTGCTAGCTCTTGTTTGATTTCAGCAGATTGATCCATCATAATCCCACCTGCCAAAACAGCATAGCGAATCAATTCCCCCGTTTTTTGACGGTGCAAGTATTTCAATTGGTTTAAATTTAAATGTTGGTGTTCGCCTTCAATATCCCGTGCTTGGCCCGCAACCATTCCAGATGGTCCCGCGGCTTTTGCAAGTTCAAGGGTCAACTGACTCCGAACATTAGCTGGAAGATGGTTATCGGCAACCCACTGAAAGGCCAATGTCAATAATCCATCTCCTGCTAAAGTTGCCATTCCTGCCCCAAATTTACAGTGATTAGTTGGTTTTCCGCGGCGTAGATCATCATTATCCATTGCTGGAAGGTCATCGTGAATTAATGAATATGTATGAAGCAATTCCAACGCAGAAGCTGCGCGTAGCAGATCATCATTAAGCGTGCCACCCAACATCTCAATTGTTGCAAGCGTCAATGCTGGACGCAGCCGCTTGCCCCCAGCCATTAGGGAATAAAACATTGAGCTTTCTAACGTTGCTTGATCAATATCTGTGGCCAATGACTTGCTTAGATAATCTTCAATCTGTTCTTTTAAAATCGGCAATGGTGTACTCATTTATTGTTCATCAGTGCTACCAAATCCACGGTTACCACCGCCATTATTGCTTGGGTCATCGGTTTGTTTTTCGTAGACTTGCTCATCACCATTATCGTCAATTAAGTGCCCAAGCGTTTTTTCAGCATTTGTTAGCTTCATTTGTAATTCCTTAGAAAGCTTGATTCCTTCTTGAAACTGTTGAAGGGCTTCTTCTAGTGGCACATTCCCCTGTTCAAGGTGATTAACGATCTGTTGTAATTGTGCTAATTGTTCTTCAAATGTTGGTTTTGCTGTTGCCATTTAGTGCTCCTTTACCTTTTTTATTTCTGCTTGAACTTCCCCGTCATCAAAATGCAGGTGAACATTTTGCCCAACCGTTAATTGACTGGCATGATTAACAACTTTTTCATCACTCGTTACATATGTATACCCCCGACTCATAATTTTAAGGGGGCTCAGTGAATCTAATTGTTTAATAAGAGTTGTCACTTGTTGTTTCTTTTCATTTTGGTTGGCAAGTGAGGCTGTCACCAATTGTTTTTGTAATTGATTAACTAACTGTTCTTGTTGTTGAACCCGATGCAGTGGAGAAATAGCTGTTAGACGCCCACTTAATCTTTCTACGTTCATTCGCAGCTCTTGCATTTTATTTTGTGCTGCTTGACCTAGCTGTTGCGTCAATTGGTCAACCTTTTGTGCATAGTTTTCATATAATCTTGTCGGTTGCTGAAAAATATAGCTTTGCAGCTGTTTATTCAATTGTTGGCGGTCAAAATTAATTTTAGTCCGCATCGTATTTAATAAACGATTCTGATCATCTTTAAGTGTCATTAATACATCGTTTAATTTTACCGGCGTTGCTAATTCAGCAGCAGCAGTTGGGGTTGCTGCGCGTTGATCAGCTACGAGGTCGGCAATTGTTGTATCTGTCTCGTGACCAACTGATGAAATTACCGGAATTTTACTATTGGCAATTGCACGGGCAACTACTTCTTCATTAAAAGGCCATAAGTCTTCCATTGATCCCCCACCACGACCGATAATAAGGGTATCAAAGTCGCCGCGGTCATTGGCACGGTTAATTTGTCTAGCAATATCCGCCGCTGCCTTATCTCCTTGAACAACAGTGGGATATAGAACAACTTGAGCAATTGGATAACGGCGTCGAACAGTTGTATTAATATCCCGGATAACCGCCCCATCAATACTAGTAACAACTGCAATTCGTTTCGGAAACATTAAGATCTGTTTTTTAGGTAAATTAAATAGACCTTCAGCGCTCAATTTCTTTTTTAGTTGTTCAAACGCTAAGTATAAAGAGCCTAGACCATCTGGCTCCATCCGATCAATATAAATCTGATAGCGACCACTTTTTTCATATAAACTTACATGACCGACTACACAAACTTTCATCCCCTGTTCAGGAGTAAATTTAATTTTCCGGAATTGATGCTCAAACATTACAGCATCGATCACAGCATTATCGTCTTTTAAACTAAAATACTGATGCTTTTGCCGTAAACGAAAATTAGAAAGCTCACCGGTTAAATAAACCGTATGTAGGTATGGATCCCGGTCAAACTTCATTTTCAAATACTTAGTTAGTTCACTAACTGTTAAATACTGGCTTCTATCCATCTATCCATGATGCCTCCACCGCGCTAAATCAACTGTTTGTTCCATTAAAGTTGCAATTGTCATTGGTCCTACGCCACCTGGAACAGGAGTGATTGCCTGAGCTTTTGTCTTTACCGCTTCAAAATCAACATCCCCTGTCAATTTACCATTGCTTAAACGATTAATTCCCACATCAATTACCACTGCTCCTGGTTTTACATCTGTCTCCTTGATAAGGTTAGGCACACCAGTAGCAACAATTAAAATATCCGCTGTTTTCGTTAAAGCAGAAAGGTCGCCAGTACTTCTTCCAGCCATTGTTACAGTTGCGTTAGCATTATTTAAAAGAGCTAAAAGAGGTTTACCAACTAAAATACTCCGACCAACGATAACTGCATTTTTCCCTTGTAAATCAATATTATATTCTGCCAACATCCGCATAATTCCGCGAGGTGTACAGGCCACTGGATAATTACCATGTTGATTGGCAAACAGTTTTCCTAAATTTAGGGGATTAAGGCCATCAACATCCTTAGTTGGCAATATAGCATTGGTAATTACTTCTGAATCCAATTGAGGAGGAAGGGGTTGTTGAACAAGAATGGCATCAATTGTGTCATCATGATTCAGCTTTTCAATTTCGGCAAGAAGCTCATCTTGACTAACATCAGCAGGAAATTTTTTTAAAATTGAATTGATTCCTAACCTAGTAGCCTTATTATGCTTATTTCGGGTATAGATTAAGCTCGCTGCATCATCACCAGCAATCACGACTGCAATTCCCGGAGTTATATTTTGTTTTTCTTTTAACTGTGCCACCAGTTTTTGGGTCTGGGCATTGATTTTTTTAGCAAGGGCCTTGCCATCAATAATTGTCGTCACTTAGTTATTCGTGTTGACTTGTTTTTCAAATTTGCCAAGGGCTCCATTGATAAATTTACGTGACTTATCACTGCTGAATGTTTTCGTAAGTTCTAGTGCTTCATTAATTGCTACTACTGTTGGAACATTTTCAGCATATTGAATTTCAAATAAAGCAAGCCGTAAAATAACTAAATCCGGCTTTGCTAAACGATTGATGGTCCATCCGCTTGCGAGAAGGTCATTGATTTGTTCGTCGAGCTGATCTTGATGTTCTCGCACCCCATTTACTAAAGTCAGTAAATAAGGGGGAATTTGCTTTTCATCATGATGAGGAATTGCCTCATACACAGTTTGAATATCGGCTTCAGGATCTGATTGCAAAGCGAAGAGAACTTGAAAAGCTTCCTCACGAATCATGTGTCGGTTTAAACTCATTTATTCACCAGCCTCGTCATTAAGATGTTCGCCAAACAAGTCATTAGGGTCTACTTGTTGGTCTTCTTTAGATGTTACGATTCCCTTAATATGAACATTAACTTCTTTTACTTTTAAATCAGTCATTAATGTGATTTGTTGTTTGACCTTATCTTGAATCATTGCCGCTACTTTAGGAACAGAGACACCATATTCAACATAAACATCCACATCAAGTGATAATTTTTCATCATTGCTGGAAAGCTTTACCCCACGCCGGCGATCAGAGCGTCCCAAAAGTTCACTTACGCTATTTGCAAATGAACCATACATCTTTGAAACACCATCGATTTCACTTGCGGCAATCCCCGCAATAATTTCTAAAACTCGTGGCGAAATTTGAATTGTCCCGAGTGACTTGTCTTCACTACTTAAAACAATCTTTGATTCTTCAGCCATTTAGGAACATAGCGCCAGTTTAGAAATTAACCGCGAATTATGATTATACCAATCATGAACGACTAAATCGAGACTAGATGTGGTAAATTGTCCGAAATTAATTGATTTAAATTCTTCTAACGTTTTCAAGAATTGGTCTGCCTGCTGAAGCGGACTAGTATACCGTGCAACCGTCACATGTCCTGAGATTGTTGGATATCGTTCTTTTAGCAATAAGTCATGTAACGGCAGTTCTTTCCTAAGTACATTCCGTAAAGTTGATAATTCTGCTGAATAATACCCTTTTACAAGAAGTGCTCCTGAACTAGTGATCATTCCTGCTAAACGCCAATGAATCGGTCCAATTTGTGAAATAATCTGCCCTACTACGTTTTTATATTTTTCCTCTTCAAATGTTGAGAGCGAAAAGTATGAACTAGCTGCAATAAGGTCAATAATCGTAATATGCAGGTCAGCAGGAGGATAGAAGTATTGGTTAGGCTCAATTGCAGCCAACTTTTGCAAGCAAAACATAATGTTCCGACTAACGTGCGCAGGCAGTGAAGCAGTAAGCGTCAGTCCTCGACGCATATCTTTATCAGGATTTAGCAAGTTACGATCTAGCTGTTCTTGATGATTTCTAATTGCCGACATTCCCTGTTGATTAATATTATTATACAGAGTAGTAAGTTGCATCTATTTTCCTACGATTATTAGATCAGTTGGCGCCTTTGTCAGCACTTCAACTCCACCGTGAGTAACCAGAATATCATCTTCTATCCGGACCCCGCCGATTTCAGGAATATAGATACCGGGTTCAACAGTGATAACTTCATTGTTCCGCAATTTAATATTTTGAGCACTGGGTCCATAGCTAGCAGGCAATTCATGAACCGATAAGCCTATTCCATGCCCCATTCCATGGTTGAATTCATCCCCATAACCTGCTATTTCGATTAATTGCCGTCCCGCAAAGTCAAGTTGGTCTCCTCGTTGCCCAACATGAGCAGCTTGAATTACAGCTTCACGGGCCTCATTGACGATTTGATAAGCATCACGTAATTCTGGATCAATTGAACCAACGGCAAATGTTCTGGTCATGTCTGCCGTATAGCCATTGAAGTAGTAGCCAAAATCAACAGTAACAATATCGCCGTCTTCAATCACCTTTTTTGAAGCCGTCGCATGCGGTTTGGCCGCATTTTTGCCACTAGCGATAATTGTTGGAAAAGAGGCCCCGCTCGCTCCATGTTCTTTCATCCAAAAATCAAGCAAGTTCGCAACATGGCGCTCGGTCATCCCAGCGTGGACATTTTCTAAAAGATACCGGTATCCCGCTGAATGCAAGTCTGCAGAAGCACGCAGGGCATTTACTTCATCACTATCCTTAATCATTCGCATCCGTTCAATTTGCTGGTGGAAAGGAACAAGGTCTGTCGCCATCTGCTCATCAAGCATATCAAATAAGGCATAAGTAACTGTATCTTCATATCCCAGAACAGTCACTTTCATCCCCTGACATATTTTATTAAGCGAACCGTAATAGTCACGGGTAATCATTCCCACAACCTCATCGTTTTCAAATTCTTCTAATGCAAGCTGGTACCGGTCATCAGTAATAATAATTGCATTATCTTTTGTTATTAAAAGGCATCCATCGCCTTCAATAAGATTAAAGCCAGTGAGGTAATAAATGTTTTTTTCATCCGTTACTAAAAATGCATCGATATATAATTTTTCAAATTTCTTCTGTAAACGTTTAATTCTAGACATTTAATACTGCCGGTTAGAGTAATCACGAGGGCCAAAGATAGCTGTCCCAACCCGCACACAGGTTGACCCTTCTTCTACCGCTATTTCATAATCATGGGTCATCCCCATACTAAGAACATCTAATTTTAATTGATCATTTTGGTTGTTCATTTCATCGCACAATTCACGTAGTCGGCGAAAAATCGGCCGCGTTTTTTCCGGATCATCATAATAAGGAGCACTTGTCATTAATCCCCGTAACTTTACATGTGGCAATTGAAGACTGGCCTCAGCTAATTCCATGCAATCTTGCAAAGTTGGCTTAACCCCAAATTTACTCTCTTCTTCTCCAACATTAACTTCAATTAAAATCGGGATTATTCGATTATGCTTTCTTCCTTCTTTTTCAATCGTCTTCATTAGCTTAAGGGAATCAACTGATTGAATCATTGTAACGTAATCAGCAATATATTTAACCTTATTACGCTGAAGGTGGCCAATCATATACCAGTTAATGTCGGCTGGTAATTCATCATGCTTTTTATCTAATTCTTGAACATAATTTTCACCGAAACTGTTCCATCCAGCTTTATAAAGCTCTGCAATATCTGCCGCCGGATGATTTTTGCTAACCGGTAACAGTTGAACATCTTGAGGATCGCGACCGCTGCGCTTACATGCAGCAATAATTTTTTCTTGGACATCTTTAGCTTTATCAACAATCGTCATCTATTCAGCGATTGGGTAAACCGATACCTTACGCTTACTGCGACCCATGCGTTCAAATTTAACAACACCGGCTACCTTAGCGTATAATGTATCGTCTCCACCACGACCCACGTTTTCACCTGGGTTGATGTGAGTACCACGTTGACGGTAGATGATTGATCCAGCAGTTACGATTGAACCATCAGCAGCCTTAGTACCAAGACGACGACCAGCTGAGTTCCGACCGTTAGCAGTGGAACCACCCCCCTTGTGGTGGGAGAAGAATTGTAAATTCATAATCATTTAATCAAACATTTTTACTTCAATGTTTTGTGGATAGCTTTCTTGGATATCACATAATCCATTTAAAAAGGTTTTAAGAAGGATCTGACTATCATGACCAAGGTCTAATCCTGTAACTTCCAGAAAGCCACCATTATCATTATCTTGTTTAAGGTGAGGCTTTGTATGAATAACTTGTTCAAGGCCGTTCACCGTTGAAATAGATAATGCAGAAACCGCGGCACAAACAATATCTTGCCCATATGGACCAGATTCAGCATGCCCAGTCATTTTAAAAGAAGTGATCCGCTGATTCGAATCTAAATTAAACTGTGCTCGAATCATTTAAGCGTTGATCTTGTTGATAGTAACCTTAGTGTAAGGTTGACGGTGACCTTGCTTAGTGTGAGTGTGCTTCTTAGGCTTGTACTTAAAGGTAACAACCTTCTTTTCCTTACCTTGTTTGTCAACAGTACCTTCAACAGAAGCACCGTCAACTACAGGAGTACCGATCTTAGTGTCGTCTCCACCGACAAAGATAACTTGATCAAAAGTTACCTTGTCACCTTCCTTAGCATCAAGCTTTTCAACATAGATAGAAGCACCTTCTTCTACCTTGTATTGCTTACCACCAGTAACGATAATTGCGTACATAAAAAAGGACTGTGACATAAGTTAAGTTACTTTCATAAAAAGGAAATACGCAGTACAACAATGGCCTCCAACGTCCGGCAAAAAAGCCGAACGTTGGAGGCCTATTGTTGCTTGCGGGGGTTAAATCTTTTCTAAAGTTCCTTCTAGTTCACCATCAAAAAAACTAACCAAAGAAATATTCTCGCTACTAAACTGATTCAACGTTTTTGCCACGCTTTGTGTCATGTAACGTGGAGTATAAATCATGCCATCTTCTAGCCACCGACTTACTAAACCCAGAAATGCTGAATCAACAAAGGAAATCTGCAAATTAAGTGGGACCTTCAACTGTTGGTTCTTATTCACTTGCTCATTAAAGTGTGTCATTTCATTTGCTAACCGATTGTAAAGTTGTTCATAAAAGAAGTTATTCTTTTCATTATTTAATAGAACATCAAAAATATCGGCGTTATTTTCGATATACTGAAACGCTTTGTGGAGTGAAAACACCTTTACCGTCCGTTCTTTCGAAAAATTACTATCGATCATTACTTGGTTAAAGAAATCGTCAATAATCTCTTGGATTGCTGACTGAATAAAATCTTGTTTATCCTTATAGTGAAGATAGAAAGTTCCCCGAGTGATGTTGGCAGTTTCAGTAATCTTTTGGACGCTAATATCTTCAAGCTTTTCACGTCTCATCAGATATACAAGAGCTTTGCGCAGACTATTACGTGTTTTAATTACACGTGGGTCTGTCTTATTATCAGCCATTGGAGCGAGCGAGACTTGAACTCGCAACCCTCGGTTTAGAAGACCGATGCTCTATCCAGTTGAGCTACCGCTCCTTAAGCTTTTCGATCTCGTAAGCGATTGGTAGTTGCACTATGTTTTCCAGTTTCTTTGTTACTAAGACTGCCAAACATAAATTCACCAATTACCGACGCAACCAAAATTAAAACAATAATAAGAAATGGTAGCATTTAATGTTGGTCAATCATTGCTTGGTAAGCATCGGAAATTTGATCAGGTGTTAACTGCCAATCACTAATTCCCATTTTTAGCAAAAGATGCCAAGCATGCCAAAAGCTTTCTTGTTGATGATTAAAATAGGCATCACTCAAGAAGTGTTTAATTGCTAGATACGATTTATTAAGGTCTGCTAACTTTGTAGATCTTTTTGCATCTGTAATTCGTTGCCAGGCTTGATCATCTAGCACAACCAGATGCGTCCACTTCATCTTTGCACTATACAACAAAAGTAAAGCTACTGATTCAACATACGATTTTAGCAAATCTTCTTTGTCTACTTCACTAGGATTAACTACCTTATACCACCCTGCTGCTTCAGCCATATTTGATAAAGAAATGTCAAGGTCAACAAAAATCGTTTGCTTTCTTGTTTCTGGCCCAATCATTAATTCCTTTTCATCATCAATCTTTAATTCTAAATCGATAATTTGGTGAAGCATTTTAGTAATATCTAACATTTATTCTTCCTCATTAGAAGTTGGATCTTCTGATGGTTCTGCCGAAGATACTTCATCTGAAGATTCGTCTTCTGCTACTTCTGTCGTTGCTGGTGATTCTTCATCAACAATCTCCATATGATCTGTTCTCACGGCTAGAGCGGAACGATTTGCCAAATACCACTCGCGAACCAGGTCGTAATGAAGCAATACATCAAAGAACGAAACTTGCTCATCCGAATCTTTAACTAAGAAGGCCCACTCTTGACTATAATCGTCCGGGTCAAAAGCAATGTCAAGTTTGGTACCTTGATCTAATAGTAACTCAGCCCCATTATTTCGTGGTAAATTCATCAACATGTAATCTTCATCAGCAGTCGCAACAAATAAACGATCAATTACTGTCAGTGGAAGTTCAGGCTTATTCAACATAAAGCGGCGATCATTTGCAGTTGCTAAAATGCCTAGATCAATCGTGAAATCAAGATCTTTTTGCAAGTATTTAGCAAAATCAATCAGAGGTTTAACCGCATCCCGTAACTCAAGGTCAGTATGCTGTTTAAGCGCATAAACGATAAAATAATTTACTAATGCGCGGTTATTAAATTGCATTAATTTATCTTCTAAGCTTAGATAGAAAAGTGGTTCATGCTGACTTTGCTCTGTAAAAGCCGCTTCTCCCCGACTATCGACCTCAAATTTAAAAATAGCTTCACCGCCAATAGCCGCAACAGTCGCTTCAAATTCATGGTTTAATTCATTTTCTGCAACATTAACCGCTGTATCCCCATGCATTTTTAATAGGCGATCCATAAAAATCAGATAATAGTCAGCCGCCTTATAGTGTGGCGGAAAATTAATAAACGCGTTTGCCAAATCCATTTTGGTTAGTTTATTAGCGGCTGATAATAGATTCTTAGCATCCTTAGTCTGGGCTAACTGGTCTAAAAGGTCAACATATTTTTGTCCAAGGCTTAAAACATCTTTAAAGGAATCAGAAAGAGCCTGGACCCGTTCACTAGGAGAAGTCACGATTCGATTATTGCTCATTTATTGCTCATCGTCGTCCACCTGCTTTCCTTCTGATCCATTTAAACTGGCTAAATAATTAGCATATAAATTGCGATTAGCTAATTCGAAATCTTCAAAGCTGCCAAAAGTATCGATAATGCTCTTTTGCTCATAACTTAAAATCGTATTTTCTTTTGATAAGGATAGGACAACGCGTTCATTATCCTTAATAGTTTGGGCTGCATTACGAGCTTCTTCTTCTTGGTCCTCTAACTTTTGCAGCTGCTCAACCAGTTCCTGGCGACTCTCCTTGTTACGACTTGATTCCCAAATGCCAGACCGTGAACTAATTTCTTTTAATTGTTCTTGAAGGGCTTCTTTACGTTCCTCACGTTCTCGTTGATGATCAATCAAATCTTGGAGACGGTCATTTTCACTAGAGATTTTACTAATCCGGTCACTATTGTAACGTTTATTGTCACGCGCTAATTCAAAAGCCGTCCGTAATTTATCATATTCTGTTTGGTCAAAAGAAAAACGAACATTCAAAACGTCTAATTCACCAAATTGACGGCGATCCCACCAGTTACCAAAATAAATCCGGTAGTGACCAGTTTGATATTCTTCATAATAAAAGAAGGGATAGGTTTTACCCAAATATTTAATTAAGTTTTCACTAAGGTAATTACTTAATTGATCAGCCAAATCATCGACTAGGTTCATTACACCTTTATCATTTGGTTGTTGTTCCCGATGTTCAATCTCTTTAGCATAGCGTTGGTTATCTAGTAATTGGTAGATTTCCCGATCACGATGGTTTGAAATTGCATCATTAAAGCGTCGCAAATACTTTATCTTTGTAATAATTTGTTGATTGATGACTTGAGTAACATCAAGTGAATCACTATTAGTTTCTACACTCGCCATTCAATGAACCCCTAACGATAATTTAGCAAAACGGCTCATCCGATCAATCGTCCAAGCTGGTTCCCAGACAAATTCCACATCAACGTTTTTTACCTCTGGAACCTCTTTTACCGCTTTAGTCACCATATCAGCCAATACATTTGTTAATGGGCATCCCATTGTCGTTAGCGTCATTTCAATCAAACATATTCCATCATTATCGAGATCAATTGTATAAACGAGTCCCAAATTAACAATATCGATATGAAGTTCAGGATCAATAACTGTTGCTAATCGTTGAACAATATCGTCCTTAATTGATTGTTTGTCTCTCATTTAATTGTTTTTCCAATACTTCTCAATAAATTGTTGTCGGCCACCAGCTTCTTCTAAGGCAAAACGTTGCGGATCTTTCTTATAAAAGCCCTGATGATAGTCTTCTGCGGGATAGAATGGCTGCGCATCCTCAATTGTTGTTACAATCTTTGCATCACCAAAACGGCCGCTTTCCTGTAAAGCCTTTTTTGACTCTTCTGCAGTTTTACGTTGTTCATCATTTTTAACGAAAATTACAGGACGATAATTGTCTCCCCGATCTTGGAATTGGCCACTTGCATCAGTCGGATCAGTTTGGTGCCAATAAATCTCTACTAAGTCTTTGTATGAAATTTTATCGGGGTCAAAAGTAATCTTTACTGCTTCTGTATGGCCTGTCGTTCCAGAACATACCTGCTCATAGGTTGGATTGGCAACATGGCCACCCGTGTAACCTGATTCAACTTTGTCAATTCCCGGATAAGTATCAAACGGCTGAACCATGCACCAAAAGCACCCGCCTGCAAATATTGCTGTGTCTAAACTCATTTATTCGCTCAGTTTCTTGGCGTCAGCATCAATCTTTGCAAAACCAGAACCATCTGGCTTCTTGCTGCCACGCTTTTCCATAGCTTTACGAGCCATTTCCTTACGTTCTTGCTTACTAAGTGCCATTTAAGCATTATTTTGTTCTTTTTCACAAAATTCCGCGAGACGATCCATTCCCTTTTTAATTTGCTCAATACTTGTAGCATAACTAAAGCGAAGATATCCTTCCCCACCTTTACCAAAGTTTGATCCAGCCGTTACGGCAACTTTGGCCTCATTAGCAAGTTGATAAATTAGCTTATTGTCATCCTGATCAAGGAATGGTGGAATCTTGGCAAAAATATAAAATGCGCCCATTGGTTGACTACATTCAAAGCCCATCTCTGTAAGCCGCTTATACATATAGTCACGCCGTTTAATATATTGGGCGTCCATTTCCTTTGTTGCCTCGTCCCCAGCCTTTAAAGCGGCTTCTGCAGCATCCTGGACAAATGTTGCGATATCCGTCACAGCAAATGCATGAACCTTGAACAGCAGATCGGTTACTTTAGCTGTTGCGCAAAGGTATCCAATCCGCCACCCGGTCATTGCATAGGACTTCGAAAAACCATTAGCCAAAATTGTCTGGTCTGGAATGATCTTAGCCATGCTTGAGTATTCACCGTCATAGTTTAATTCACTATAAATTTCATCACAGATTGCAAAGATTGGCTTACCCTTAATTAAGGCTGCTAATTCATTCATTTCTGCTTGAGTATAGGTAATTCCAGTCGGGTTAGAAGGGTTAACGAAAACAACTCCTTTTACTCGATCACCATATTTATCTAGATACTGTTTAAGAAGAGCAGGCGTTAGTTTAAACCCGGTCTTGGATGTATCTACTTCTACTGGCATCCCTCCCGCAATCATTACATCAGGCGTGTAGATTGAAAAAGTAGGCGTTGGAACTAAAATTATATCTCCCGGATTAGTAATTGCAGTAATTGCAACAGAAACCCCTTCTGTTACTCCGTTTGTAACAAGAATCTCTGTTGCAGGATCGTACTGAAGGCCATATTTATTAGCCAACGTATCGGCAATCGCTTGACGCAATCCCACTGTTCCACGTTGGAGAGCATAGTGAGTTCGATTATTTTCAATGCTCTCAATTCCGGACCTTTTAACATATTCTGGTGTGTCAAAATCAGGTTCACCAATTGTAAACTTAATAATTCCTGGAATTTTTGAAACGTATTGGGAAAAATCAAATACTTTTAACGTTGGAACATCATTTAAGATCTTCCGCATTTAGTTTTCAAATGCTTTGATCATCCGGTCAAGCAATTCAATATCTGTATCACGTGAATAAATATCCATAATTTCATAGATTTGTGGTGCAGAAGTTGAACCAGTAAAGGCAAGGTTTAATGGGAAGTATAAACCACGACCCTTAATACCAGTGTCCTTACCCACTTCCTTAATAGCTTGACTGTAATCAAGGTCATCGCCACCGTTTTCAAGTTTAGCCTTTAAGCCCTTAAGAACAGCTAAAACATCTTCATTAGCGAAGTCTTCGTTGTCCTTAAGCAAATCATAGTTGAATGATTGGTCAAGAACCGTGTAGTATGACCATGCATATTGAATAACTTCAAGAAGCTTATTAATATCCCGTTGGTGAACTTTAATTGTCTTCTTAAGCAATTCAGTCAATTGATCTTCTGGAATACTTTGAAGGCGCTTAGCTTCTTCAGTTTCGCCTTCCTTAATTAATTCCATTGTCCGATCAGTTAATTTATCGATCGACATACTCTTAATGTATTGAGCATTCATCCAATCAAGTTTCTTTTGATCGAAGTATGCTGGTGCCTTTGACATCCGTTTTGGATCGTACACCTTAATCAACTCTTCTTTAGAGTAGATTTCACGTTCGCCAACTGGAGACCAACCTAAGAATGCAATAAAGTTAAAGATTGCTTCGTGAAGGTAACCGTGCTTCTTGTATTCACTAATGAATTGAAGGGTATCTTTATCACGCTTACTTAACTTCTTGCGAGTCTTTGGATTAAAGATCAATGGAATGTGGCAGAAAGTTGGGTGATCCCAGCCTAATGCTTCATAAATAGCAATTTGCTTTGGCGTATTTGAAATGTGATCAGCACCACGCAAAACATGGGTAATGTCCATGGTATGGTCATCAACTACTACGGCAAAGTTATATGTTGGCATTCCATCACTCTTTTCAATGATGAAATCACCACCAAGGTTGTCAGAGTTAAATGAAACATGACCACGTGCAATATCGTCCCATTCGTAATCATGGTCTTTAGGGAAGTGGAAACGAATAGTTGGCTTCAATCCCTTTGCTTCAGCAGCCTTTTGTTCTTCTTCACTCTTGCCATACCAACGACCATCATAATGAGGAGGTTCATTGTTAGCCTTTTGCCGTTCACGCATTTCAGCTAATTCTTCCTCTGTTGAGTAATCCTTGTATGCAATGCCCTTGTCTAATAATTCTTGAATGTATTTGTGGTAAATACCTTCTTTATTCCGTTCACTTTGACGGTAAGGGGCATACTTTGGATTTGGCTTATTTGGACCTTCATCCCAGTCAATTCCTAACCAGTGAAGATTTTCACGTTGGCTAGCTTCACCATCTTCAACGTTCCGCTTGGTATCGGTATCTTCAATCCGTAATACCATCGTTCCATCGAAGTGACGTGCAAATAAATAATTAAATAATGCTGATTGAGCATTTCCGATATGTAAGAAACCTGTTGGGCTAGGTGCATATCGAACTCTGACCTTTTGATCCATTTAGTATTGTTCCATATAGTGTTGCCGTTCCCAGTCAGAAACGTGTTGACGATATGAAGCATATTCACGAGTCTTGGCTTCCATAAAGTTGTTATAGAGGTGTTCACCCATTGAACTCTTGATAACCTCATCGTTAGCCAAAGACTTTAATGCATTGTGTAAAGTATCTGGTAAATCATGAATATCTTTTTCAGCTCGTTCTGCTTTCGTCATCGTATAGATGTTTTCATCAACATTATGAATTGGTGGTAAGTTGTTGCGTAAACCATCTAAACCAGCTTCAAGAACAGCAGCGATTGCAAGATATGGGTTAGCTGATGGATCTGCTGACCGTAACTCAAGTCGTGTTCCCATTCCACGATCACTCGGAATTCGCACAAGTGGTGACCGGTTAGAAGTTGACCAAGCAACATAAACCGGGGCTTCATAACCTGGAACCAATCGCTTATAAGAGTTGACGATTGGGTTGCAAATTGCAGTGTAGCTTCGTGCATGCTTCATCAAACCGCCCAAGAAATGGTAAGCAGTTGCGGAAAGCTTATCTTTATCATTTTCATCAAAGAAGGCGTTAGTGCCATCTTGACTAAACAATGACATGTTGAGGTGCATTCCTGAACCATTAATACCAGAAAGCGGCTTAGGCATAAAGGTGGCATGGAAACCATACTTCTTAGCAATTGTTTTAACAACGAACTTAAATGTTTGGATGTTATCAGCGGCTTCTAAAGCATCTGAGTACTTGAAGTCAACTTCATGCTGACCAGGAGCAACTTCATGGTGAGCAGCTTCAACATCAAAGCCCATCTTTTCAAGAGCTAAGACGATGTCACGACGGCAATCTTCACCAGGATCTGCTGGTTCCATGTCAAAGTAATTTTCCTTATCGTTAAGATTGGTAGTTGGGTTACCCTTTTCATCAGTCTTGAAGAGGAAGAATTCTGGCTCAGGTCCAATGTTAAAGTCTTTGAAGCCCATCTTCCGCATATCTTCAAGAACCCGCTTTAAGTTGTTACGGGGGTCACCTTCAAATGGAGTACCATCAGTCTTGTAAACACTGCAGATTACCCGCGCAACCTTCCCGTGTTCAGCACCCCAAGGGAATGCAAGCCAAGTGGACATATCTGGGTAAAGATACATGTCACTTTCTTCAATCCGAACAAATCCATCAATTGAAGAACCATCAAACATAATTTTGTTATCCATCAATTTATCTAACTGACTAACTGGTAAGTCAACGCTCTTAATCGTTCCTAATAAGTCAGTAAACATAACTCGTAAGAAATGAATATCTTCATCCTTTACCATTTGGCGAACTTCATCTTTTGTAAATACGTGTTTACCCATTTATTTTTTTAACCAATCATTTATAAACTGCTTAATTTGATTAATATCATCGGGATGACGCAAAATATCAAACCAGTGAGTATCAGCCTTATTTCTAAACCACGTCAACTGCCTTTTAGCATAATGGCGAGAATCCTGCTTAATTTTTTCAACTGCCTCAGCTAGGCTAATCTCGCCACAAAAATAAGGAAATAATTCATGGTACCCAATTCCTTTACCTGCTGGCAGATTTTCTCCTCCTTGATCAAATAACCATTTTGCTTCTTCTAACAAGCCGTTTTGAATCATCAAATCGACTCGCTTATTAATCCGATCATATAAAACAGGACGAGCAGTAGTCAGGCCAATCAAGAGAAAATCATTTGTTGCTTTGAACTGTGGTTGGTTGGAAAATAATTGACCCGTTTTCTTAATTACCTCTAAAGCCCGAATAACCCGGCGAGTATTAGATTTGGGGATCCGAGTACTAGCTACCGGATCCAAGTCGTTTAATTGCTCCCAAACGTACTCGGCTCCCTTTTCCTCAGCAACTCTTTTCCAATGGTTACGAATTTCAAGTGTTTGTTGGTCAAACTGGTCACTTCCCAATGCTAGATTATCTGTTAAGGTTTGAAGATAAAATCCAGTTCCGCCTGCAATAATCGGTAAATGATTACGTTGAGCTATTTCGTCTATTTTTTGGTCAGCAAGTTTCTTAAAACGGGCTGCAGAAAAACGCTCTTCAATATTGCAGATATCAATGAGATGGTGCGGCACATCCCCCATTTCTTCGGGAGTAACTTTTGCCGTTCCAATATCAAGGCGGCGATAAACTTGCATCGAATCACCAGAAATTACTTCCCCATCAAATTCATGTGCCAGTTTTATTGATAGTGCAGTTTTTCCTACAGCGGTTGGACCGACAATTGCGATTACTTTATTCATTTAAAGTTGGTGTGCTGAGCGGCCCTTACGGATAGCAGCTCGACGGTTTTGATCAAACTTTTCTTCTTCTTCTTCCGCTGGCTTAATGACAGTTTTATGGAAAGTGAGAACCCCGCTAGCAATGGCAGCAACTGTTGCTAAACTACCAACTAAAATACCTTTTGCTAATTGTTTCATTTAATACTTGGACTTCTTAGTTTTACCATCCCACGCACGATAACCATCTTTTAAGATATAAAGGTGGTTATACCCATGCTTACCTAAAAATGCAGCGGCCTGGGTACTTAATGTCATTCCTTCATCATATAAGTAAACCGGCAAGTCCTTCCGCAATTCGCCATATTGTTGACGAAGATATGGATAAGGCAAGTTACGTGCACCAAGAATGTGACCTTGTTTAAAATCATTTTCTTGTCGCAAGTCAATAACCTGTGCTTTTCGCATTCCTTGCTTAAAGTCATCTTGACTAAGGACAGTTGCATATCTCTTTCGACGGTAAGTCTGAAATGCCCAGCTAAAAATCCATACTAACAAGATGATTATAATGACTGCATTAAGAATCATTTAATCTGCGTTTACAAACTGACGAGCTAATGAAGCAGCACCGATAACACCAGCATCATTACCTAATTCAGCTAACTTCAATTGAGTTGAAGTCCGAACTGTTGGGAAGGCAAATTTTTCAAAGTTTTGCTTTACCCGCTTCAAAAGGAATTCACCAGCTGCGGAAACTCCACCACCGATAACAAGGTATTCAGGGTTCAATGCGTTACTTAAGTTGGCAGTTGCTAAACCGAGGTAGAAGCAAACTTCATCAACAACAGTATTAGCAAGATAATCATTTTCCTTAGCAAGGTCAAAAACAATCTTGGCTGTAATTTCGTCACCGTTATCAATCATTGCCTTCAAACGACTGTTACCTTCATATTCTTCCGCCTTATCTTGAGCGATATGAACAATTCCAGTAGCGGATGCGTATTGTTCAAGACATCCATGGTTTCCACAAGTACAAAGGTATCCATCTGGCTTAACAATCATGTGACCAACTTCACCACCGGCACCAACGACACCGTGGATAAGCTTACCATTGGAGATAAGTCCACCACCAACACCGGTACCTAAAGTAATAAATGCAACATCGTCACCTTCATTACCAGCGCCCTTCCAACGTTCACCAAGTGCAGCAACGTTAGCATCGTTATCAAGAGCAAATTGCATCCCAGTGCCTTGTTCAATCTCTTCTTTAACATTTTGAGTTGTCTTCCAGTTTAAGTTGTAGGCACCAATAACAGTTCCCTTTTCACGATCAATTGTTCCGGGAGTTCCCATTCCGATTCCAATAAATTGGTCTCGAGACATTTTATATAAATCAAGGTGGTGATTAATTGAGTTAATGATGTCTGGCACAATGTGTGAACCATCATCCAAAATGTTAGTCCGCAAAGACCACTTTTGTTGAATCTCACCGTTCTCCGTTAAAATTGCAAACTTGATAGTAGTACCACCAAGGTCAACACCAATTAATTTCTTAGCCATTTAATACAGTTTACCCCTTTTAATTCTCGTTTGTTCTTCACGATGTTCTTTACGCAAGACAATCTTTGCTTTTGTATAAGTTGAGTTATCTACAACTCCTGATTGATAGAGGTTATCGAGCTCAATAGCCATTCACTTCAATTCTAGAGTCAAAATTACCAAACTTACCGTTAATACAGCTCCACTTAACAACCGTTTCAGGTAATCAACAGTTCCTAACATGGGAGCACCAACAATAAATGCAATGAAAAAGCCATCAAATAGGCCGCCAATGTGTCCTACCAAGTCAACTCCTGACAGGAAAAAATCCATTCACAATATTAATAATAACAAATAACACAAAAAAGTACGACTTAAGACGCGAACAATAACATTATGGTGAAAGCAAACACCCAACATTAAAAATGCGCCAAATAATCCAAAAATAGCAGTACTAGCACCAGCTGAAACTGTCGATGGCATGAAGACCGCGCTGGTAGGATTACCAAAAAACGCGCTGACAAAGTATATAATTACCATTCGCCAATGACCGAAAAACTCTTCAATGTAACGGCCAATATATAAAAGCGTAACGCTATTGACTACTAAGTGTGATAAACCAACATGAAGGAACACAGGTGATACTAAACGCCACCATTCACCTTCCCTGATTAAGGGCGTACTACGAGCACCCATATTCAGGAGGGTTACTGTATTAGTTGAGCCACCTGCATAAACTAACCAGCAATAAACTAATACCTGAAAAATTATTAAGGTAAGCGTCACGGGCGCCAATCTTAGTCCCTGTGTCCGCATCTATATCCCCGGTAAATACAACACTTTATCTATTCGCTGATCGAATTCTTCTGGTTCCCATTCGCTTTCTTCAGCCAGTTGCGTTGTCAATGCCATTGAAACTTTAGGGCCCTTATAGTTTTTTAGGTAACGATCATAATAACCGCCGCCAAAGCCCAACCTGTTACCAGATGCGGTAAAGGCTACTCCAGGAACAACCATCAAATCAATCTCATCTGGAGAATAAACTTTGCCATCATGTGGCTCTAAAATACCAAAAGACGTCTCGTCGAAATCGGTATCCTCATTTAATTCAACAAATTCCATTTGACGATGGGGCAACGTCCGTGGAACAACAATCTGCTGGCCCTTATGACGCGCATGAAGGATAATAGGTGCAGTATCAATTTCAAAAGATTGACTTAAAGTAACAGCAATTGTTTTAGCCCCTGTCCATTCAGGTTGATCATATAGCAAAGATGCTAACTTTCGCTCTTCGTAAAGACGGGTGTTTAAATCTAATTGTTGAAGGCGCGCAATATATGCTTGTCGTAACTCTTTCTTTGAATAAGCCATTTACTTAGTTTCCCGATGTAATGTAACCTTTTGTTCCCGTGGACAGTACTTGTTTAATTCAAGACGATCTGGGTTGTGACGACGGTTCTTGCTAGTTAAGTAAGTCCGTTCGTGGCATGAAGTACATTCAAGTGTAATGTTGACACGCATTTAGTCACCGAAACCCTTAGGACTCTGAACAGTCTTCCAGTAGGCTTCAAAAATTTGTTTTGCCATTGTCAGGTTGGCACCACCATCGGAATTTGAAGCTCCTGGAATAGCCAAAGCAACTACAACTTGTGGATTATCAGATGGCGCAAATCCAGCAAAACTTAGCGTAGTTGTTGAGTGCGACTTGTAGTAGGTTTCGGCAGTCCCTGTCTTACCAGATACTGATGGTTTAACAGATGCCAACGGTTTACCAGTAACATAACGGTTAGAACCATGAACCACTTGATAAAGCCCTTGTTTAACGACATCAAAGTCAGCTTTAGAAGCAGGAATGGTTAATTGAACTTGGGGCTTTGTTGTATATTCAACGGCACCAAGTTGACCATTGGCTTTCGTACCACGGATTTCTTTAACAATGTATGGGCGCATCCGGGTACCACCGTTAGCAATAGTAGACATATATTGGGCAAGTTGAATCAAAGTATAACCATCATAGTTACCATATGACAAGTCAAGTGCTGAACCGATATGCTTTTGGTCAGCAGGTCCTGTATAACCGCTTGTTTCACCAGGCAAGTCGATTCCAGTTTTAACCCCTAGTCCAAACATGTTGAAGTAACCTCGCGCTTTAGCAAAAATACTTGGCTTCATCGTAATTTGCGCATTTGGTGTATATTTCATTCCTGCTTCTTTCATGAGTAGTTGCATCATATAAGAGTTGGAAGAAACTTCGAGCGCCGTTGCTGCATTAATTGCCATATTTGCTGATCCACCATGGTTAAACCATGATCCCTTAGATGAAGTTCCGGCAAGCTTAATTGGCATATCGGTTAAGGTATTATTTGTTGGCGTAATTACACCATCCATTAATGCCCCCATGACCATCGCCGGCTTTACAACTGAACCCATCGTAATTGGGTGGTTGATAGCACCAATTTCATCAGGGGTTTCTTTACCTGTTGCTGGGTCACGGTCAATTCCTGCCATCGCATAAATTGCACCGGTATTTGGATTCATTACTACTGCATATACCCCAGTGGAATACTGGTTTCCGGCAGCTGAGTAATTGTTTTTCAAAATCGATTGAACTTGCTTTTGGAATTTTGAATTAATCGTTAATACAAGGTTATCACCCTTCTTACCAGGGTACTTAGTCTTTTCTTTAGTTACATCATTTCCGTTAGTAGTAACTTCAGTTTGTGACTTCGAACCAGCTAAAGTTGATTGGAACTGTTTTTCCAGATAACTTTGTCCAACGCTATCATTTCGAGAATATCCTTGAGCAAGCAATGAGTTAACTTCATCACTTGGTAAACCAGTAGTTGAGACAGTTCCTGTTAACGATTGAATATCTGTACCTTGGGGGTAATTACGAGTCCAAGACGTTCCAATCTTTACCCCTGGCATTTCATTCAAGTGTTCTCCAACTGCTGCAAGCTCTTTAGCACTAACACCCGTTTCTTTAATATAAGTTGTCGAAAGGGAATATGCTCCACTCATTGCCGCATAAATTCGGGCATTATTCTTTTGCTGATCTGTAAGTTCCCATGAATCAGGATGCTTGCTCAAATATTCGAGAGCTTTATTATATTTAGTATCTTCAGAATCGGCATCTGAAGTCTTGACATGTTTCAAAACACTCTTAAGCCGCTCTTTATCAGCAAGGTAATAATCCTCTTCATTTCGATCAGTTAAGCGCGAATTTTTATTAGAAACAGACACATATTTTCCTAAACGATTAGCAATCTGATAGAGCTGATCAGTAGTTACATTAGCCCCTTTAGTATAGGTAATGGCTTGATGAGTTTGATTACCAACAAGAACATTCCCTTGTGAATCATAAACCATCCCCCGTTGTACATTATTCGTCTGCGTTGTTGTATCTGATCGCTTTACTTCCGCTTTAAATGATGTTCCTTGCAGAACTTGAAGATAAAACAGTCGAATAGTTAACGCTAATAACAAGATACCAACAATCCATAATAGCATGTTCAGCCGGAATGGAATAATTGACTGCGCATTTTGACGCTTTTTGGTACGTGAACCAAACAAGTTCATTATTCGATCAAAGAATTTCACTTCAGCTTCAAATAAACTGCCTGATTTCACCAAATTCTGCTCGATTTCTGTTAAAATATCCATAATAGGTTAGTGTAAGATTTTCATAGGTTGGATGAATAATTCATCTGGTCGTGGAAATCTTTTTTGTAGACCAATTTACTTATTTACAAAAAAAGAAAAGACCAGTAGCCTTTAGTGTGTCGAATACTAAGCAAAGGCAGGTCTTTCCTCATGGATATTTTAACAGAAATCGAGCAGAATTTGGTGAAATCAGGCAGTTTATTTGAAGCTGAACATCAAATAAATAATACTGACCAATTGATTATTGGTTGATGGAGCTGTGATATCTCTTGGTAGAAGGCCTTACGATAGATATCCATTGACGAATGTCCATTAAACATAGCTCGTGGATAGTGATTCATCCAATCATTAGTCGCTATGATCTGAGCACTACTATAGTTATTTATAGCTTCACCTTTGGTAATCTCCTTGCGGAGAAACCGGTTATTGATCTCATTGGATCCACGTTCCCAAGGGGAATACGGATCAGCATAGAAAACATGATCGTGAACTTGTGTTAACTCACTAAATTCTGAACCGTTGTCAGAGGTTATTGTCTTAAAGATGCGATAGTAAGCATCTGTGCCCATTTTCTGGCGTAAATTTATAAAGAACTGATTTACTGCTGCAGTAAATCAGTTCTTTATAAATTTACGCCAGAAAATGGGCACAGATGCTTACTATCGCATCTTTAAGACAATAACCTCTGACAACGGTTCAGAATTTAGTGAGTTAACACAAGTTCACGATCATGTTTTCTATGCTGATCCGTATTCCCCTTGGGAACGTGGATCCAATGAGATCAATAACCGGTTTCTCCGCAAGGAGATTACCAAAGGTGAAGCTATAAATAACTATAGTAGTGCTCAGATCATAGCGACTAATGATTGGATGAATCACTATCCACGAGCTATGTTTAATGGACATTCGTCAATGGATATCTATCGTAAGGCCTTCTACCAAGAGATATCACAGCTCCATCAACCAATAATCAATTGGTCAGTATTATTTATTTGAGTCCAGTGGCTAACTTATTCTTGAAATTTAGGTTACATTGGTTGTCCAGTTGAGATTTCAAAGCCGGCTGTTACAGGAATTACTTCTCCCGTGATTGCACTAGCAGCTGGGCTAGCCACAAAATAAATTGCAGCGGCGACTTCTTCGGGTTCAACAATCCGATTTAATGGACTGTTTTTTGCGAATTTTTGTTTATCTTGGTGAAAAAGCGGGGTATTAGTCGGACCGGGTGCAACAACATTTACGCGAATATTATTTTTACCGTAATCAATTGCCATTGCCCGAGTCATGTTAATAATCGCTCCCTTGGCGGCATTATAAGCAACCATTGCTCGATCACCAGCCATTCCTGAGACAGAGGAAATATTAACGATACTACCATGATCTTGTTCAATCATTGTTGGTAAGAAGGCTTTGCTAACGAGGAAAGTTCCCTTAACATCAACATCAAAGATTTTATCCCAATCTTCTTCACTGGTTTCATGAACCTCGCCGTGAATAACGATTCCTGCATTATTGATAACCGCATCAACGGTTTTAAATTTACTGAGGGTTATTTGCTTAGCATGTTCAACCTCACTTGATTTACTAATATCGGCTTGAATAAAAGCAACTTGTGTCGGGGAATACGTTTCGCCTAATTGTTGTTTAACTTGCATCCCCTTTTCGGTATCACGACCGATAAGTACCGTATTCCATCCATTTTTAAGAAAAATGTCAGCAGTGGCAAGACCAATCCCAGAGGTTCCACCACTAATAACAACTGTCTGCATCTATTCGTTACTAGCTAAAGAATGGCGAATATTGCGAATGCACTTATTGAACTCAACCCAGTCATTAAAATTCAGGTCAAGGTCTTTCACTTGATAGCGATCAGGTGGCGTAATGACTGCTCGTTCTTGTCCATGATATTTAAGAATTAGTTGTGCGTCTACTTGTTCTAATGTATAGCCACGTCCATGAAGCCAATTTTGAAGTGCTTCTAAGGTTGCTGTATTCATCTATTCTGCATCAACAACGGTAATTCGTTCACGATGGTGGCGTGGTGCTAAAATTTCATTGACCACTAACTTTGCCATTGTTCCTGCAGTTACCTTTGATTCATTTTGTTCATTAAATAATAATTCATCCTGACCAAGAATATAATTAGTCGCAACCCCAGCTTCAAATACTGCCGATGGTGAAATTCCTAGCCAGTCAATATCAGAAATAGTTTCAAGATACTGTAATTCTTTTAACTGCTGGCGGGGTGTATTAATCCATGTCTCAGCACCAGACATCTTTTCAATATCATCAACAAATAGATGCTTATCCTTACCAGTTTTAAGGCTTCCGGCACCGAGGATGAAAATTAACCGGATTTTATGTTTCCGGGCTAAAACTACTAATTTCTCAGCCAGTCTTACTTGCCGATCCGCATTCTCTGGACTAGTACCATATGCATCAACAATTACATCAAACCGCGACAACAAACTATCACTTAAGGCAAAAATATCACCACTGATCAAATTGGCATCATCACCAAGGATCTTTCTGGCCTTACTCTCATTTCGAACAATTCCAGTTACATTCAAATCTTTTTTCGTCGATGCTAATTTATAGATTGCACTGCCTGCCATTCCAGAAGCACCAATTATTCCAACTCTTATCATTTAGTCAACTAATTTTCCAATAATTGGAAGTTTTGAAACCGGTGAACACTTTTTGGCTGCTTGTTGATAGGTGACATCTGATAAATCATGGCCGAAAACATTACCGTGGATTTCTGCGCCTTTCCATTCTGGAACTTCAGAAACATCATAAACATTTCCACGCACTTATTCAGTTGCTAAGTTTGCAGCAGGGCTTTTGACTGAGACTTTCACGAGCATTCCTGCAATGATAGTTAGGATCGTAACGAGGAATGGGAAAAATGCCCAAGGAATGAAACTTAATGGATTGATTTGTAAGGTACTAGCGATGAATACCCCAGAAACACTCCATGGGACAATTGCGTTGACTGCGGCTCCTGCATCATTGAGAATCCGGGTTAAATCAACCCGCTTTAAGCCTAATTTGTCAAATGATGGGAGAAATGATTGCCCGGGAAGAATAATTGCAAGGTAGTGTTCCCCAACAAGGAGGTTAACCCCAATACAAGTAAGAGCTGTGGAGAATGTTAACCGACCAGGTGTCTTTACAATCCCAGTTAAGTGATTGATGATAGCGCTAATAATATTGAACTTGATCAATAAGCCACCTAAAGCAAGCGCAAAGATAATTAAGGCTAGAGAAGTAAGCATACTAGAGATACCGCCTTTAGAAAGCAATGTATCGATTGTTTTATCACCGGTATGGGAGACGTAACCAGTCATGATGGTATTAGTAATCGTCGTAAGGCTGGTTTTAGGTGCATGAATCCAGCCAAGTACGACCGCGAAGAGTGAGCCCAGACCAAGGGAAGGGATAGCAGGAACTTGGAAAATGGCTAATACGATTAGGAGCAGAACTGGGAGAAGAGCCCATCCAGAGATCCAGAACCCACTTTGTAGCCCGGCCATCATTTGGTGAACGGCGCCTAAACTAACATTTTTGGAGTTTAACCCTAAGAAAGTGTAAAGAATAAGACAAATTGCCCAGGCAGGAATATCGGTGGTGAGCAGGGATTTAATATGCTTGTAGATACTAATTTCACCAACACTGGCGGCAAGGTTTGTTGTTCCTGAAAGCGGGGAAATATTCGAACCACAAAAGGCTCCTGAAACAATTACCCCCGCAGTTAAACCGGGGTTAATTTTAAGAGTTGCGCCAATGCCAATAAAGGCGATTCCCATTGTTGATACAGTAGTAAATGAACTTCCACAAGCAACCCCAACAAGGGTACAAACAATAAAAACTGTTGGTAAGAAGAACTTTACAGAAATAATCTCAAACCCAAAGTACATAATTGTTGGAATAGTTCCTGAGAAAATCCAGGTGGCAATTAAGACGCCGATAGAAAGAAAGATAATGAGAGGGTCAACACCGGCTCGCAAACCATGACGCATTCCCCCCATCACGGTATCCCATTTAAATCCACGAATTCGCCCGTAAACAGCAAGCAAAACAAATGAAATAAATAATGGGGCTTGCGGTTCTTGATGCTTAAAAATAATAGGGTAGCCTAAGATGCATAAAATAACGCCAAGAATAAGTAAACTTTCACTAAAACCAATCACTGGCTCAGGACTATTTTTTGATTTGTTAATAGTTTTCATTTAAAATTCGCCAGAAATATCCTTATCAGAAAATGAATGAGGGTCGGGGACAAAAGAAATATCAGTGTCAATTATTCCAAATTTTTCTCGCATTACATTTTCGATGTGCTCTGATAATTGGAAACTTTTGAGGATCGTCATTTTAGCGTTAACCATCACGGAAGCATCAAGCGTGACCACATTTCCGTTATAGTGAGCTTTTAGTTCGACAACTTTTACAACGTGTGGAATATTGGTGATTGTTTGGCGGTATTCCCGTTCAGCCCGCGGATCAAAGTAGTCGGTTAAGTTAAGACTGCTTTCAAAGAAAATTTTTAGTCCAGAATACAGAATGAAGAAACCAACGACAATACTGGTAGCACCATCAAGCCAACGAAGGTTAAAGAGGAGAGCACCGCCAATTGAAATCAAAGTTCCAATACTGGTGAAAGCATCACTCAGGCTATCTTGGGCAGAAGCAAGCAACGCGGCGTTTTTTAATTTAAGCCCTGTTTGGCGATTCATATACCAAACAACTAACATAATAACTGACGCGATTCCGGCCCCAATCAATGCGACTGGTTGGGGAACCACCCGACTTGCAGGATTGAGGAGACTTTTAATGCCATCAATGATAACGCTTAAGGCAATCGCAACCATAACGACCGCTGTGACAAGGGAAAAAATTGTCTCATAACGCCAACGAACGAATTGTACTCGCTGGTCAGATCCCATGTGCGCTTGATAATTTCCCGAAGGCAGCTGTGCGCCGATGATATCATCATCATCCACATCCTGGGCAATGTGTAAGCCCATCATCAATAAAAAGGTCGAGATAATTCCCGAAAGGTTGTTAAAGGCATCGGCTCGTAACGTCTGCGATTTACTTATTTCAGCTAACCAGTACTCGATAATTGAAATAACAACATAAGCAACCAAGTTATAGATTAAATGGTGTTGGGAAGCTCGAATCTTTGCTAGTTCATTTGCTTGCGTTTTTTCCCAGTTATTCATTTCTTCGGCTGTATGTCTTTTAAATTTAGTCATCTAGGCCCGGTTATTAATTACGTGGGCGCATGTTGCAATAATCAGTCCCATAAAACTTACTACAGCGATCATATTACTCATAATTGACATCATCTATTTAGCTAATCTGTTTAATTCTTTTAAGGCTAGAGAAAATTTTGTGAAGCCGTCACTAGTCAAAAAGTGGCCGCCTTTTTCTTTAACTATGAGTTTTGCTCTAATTTTATTAGCGACCGCAATGCTATTTTGATAAGGAGCGATTGGGTCATCTTTGGCTGTTATAACGGTAGCTTTAGCAAGTTTAGGGAGTATATGCTCATAATGAGGCCGATCTTTCATAAACTCATCTAATTCAGGATAAGCTGGTAATTCTTTGTCAAATGCTCCCACAAGTAAAAGTCGTGCATCTTTAACATGATGATGTTCAATATAACGAAGGGCGGTAATACATCCTAAACTATGGGCAACAAGGATGAGGTTATCTTGGGGATGAATTTGGTCGTCAACCGCTTGATCCCATTCAGCTTGTTGGGGATTAAAGGGATTTGGTAGCCATATCCGATCAAGGGTAATTACTGGTTTTGCTTCTTCTTCGAGCCATGGAAACCAGTCATCATCACGGGTAGACGTACCATGAATTAAGTATGCGTTCTTCATCTATTTCATAAAGTGTTTCAATATTACCATGCCGATGATTAACAATAAAATGGCAATCGAATTAGTAAGAATTTCATAAGGCTGACCGTGGGCGGCAATTAGTCCCCGGATTAAAGCCATAATTCCTAAGCTTAATAGGAAATCGACCGCAATTCGGCCATGATGTTTTAGCGCGGCAATTATCATTGTCATAAATGAAAAGAAAAAAGACAATAACACGATCCAAAATCTTAAAAATAACATGATCCGTATTCCATCTTGCATAAGGGGAATCAGCGAAAAAGTTTCCGTAAATAAGATAATAGTTAATAAAATCCCTAGAATTGCTAGTGCGCCGATTGTACATAAACGTAAAATATGGCTAAAATTAGCCGCTAATTTATATATTTTTTTCATTTATTTTTCTTGATCATTTTTAAGATAATTGACCATTCGCAAGAAATTATCAACATCTAAACTTGCCCGACCGATTAATACTCCATCCACATCCGGCTTGTTCATAATCATTCCGATATTATCTGGATTGACACTGCCCCCATAAAGAATCCTGATCTTATCAGCAATCTCATAAGTATAGTTATCAGCAATCGTTCGCCGAATTTGACGGCATCCTTCTTCAGCAAGAACTGGATTAGCATGCTGACCATATCCAACTGCCCAACTTGGTTCATAGGAAACAACTACATTTTTTATTTGGTCAAGAGAAACGCCCCTCAATACACTCATTAATTGTTGGAAAACGTAATGAATCTCTCCGTTGACTTCTTTTTGAACCATCGTTTCATCCGTACAGATTATCGGGGTAACACCCATTTGAAGGGCCGCCAACACTTTTCGATTAACCAACTCATTATCCTCATGGAATAAATGGCGCCGTTCAATATGCCCTAACATTACGTATGAAACACCGGCATCAGCTAAACCTCGTAAGCTAATCTCACCAGTGAAAGCTCCCGAATATTCAGCTGCCGCGTTTTGCGCGATTATCTTTAATCCTGAATCATCAGCAGCATGAACCATACTCGGTAATGCAAAAGCTTGGGCCGCAATTCCGACTTCAACTTCTTGCGGATCTGGCAGTTTTCCTTTAATTGCGTCCACAAATTCAACCGATTCCTGGACATTCTTATGCATCTTCCAATTAGCAGCAATAAAGGGTTTTCGCATGGCGGTATGTGGGATTCGAACCCACGCGTGCCGGACCCACAAACCGGTGTGTTAACCAAACTTCACCAATACCGCTTATGGTAAATCATTCCCGGCCGCAAGATATAGATCATACCATTCTTGGCTCGTCAATGTAATATCGCTCCCCTTAGCACTGTCAATAATATGAGCTGGCGTCATGGTACCAAGCAACACTTGCATATGCGCAGGGTGACGTAAAATCCATGCAACGGCAATTGCATTTTTACTTACCTTATATTTTTGCGCAAGAGTTTCTAACATTGCGTTTAACTCAGGGAATTGATCATTATTAATAAACGTCCCTGCAAATGTACCGTACTGGAAAGGCGACCATGTTTGAATCGTCATCTGTTTACGACGCGTATATTCTAATAATCCCCCGTCATGATTGATTGCAGCATCATCAGTCATATTTGTATGCAGGCCAAAATCAATCATCCCCGTATGCTTTAAGCCAAACTGTACCTGGTCAATCAAAAGTCGTTGATTTGTCGCCGCTTGAAGGAGCGCAATTTGTTGCGGGTTAAAATTTGATACTCCAAAATGGCGGACTTTCCCAGATGCTTGAAGTTGGTCAAAGGCCTCTGCTATCTCTGCGGGCTCCATTAAAGGGTCTGGACGATGAATCAAAAATGAATCAAGATAATCAATCCCCATCCGTTGCAAAATTCCATCAACAGCAGCGATTAAATGCTTCTTTGACGAATCATACCGCGTTATTTTATTATCCGCGTTCGCAAAAAGTCCTCCTTTTGATTGAATGTAAAAGTCATCACGGGTAAGACTGCTTTTCTTTAATGCTTCACCAAAATGGATTTCCGAAGATCCACGTCCTAACTGTGGGTCGTTGCCATAAATATCAGCTGAATCAATAAAGTTTATTCCAGCATCGTGGGCGGATTCTAAGGCATCAATCGCTTTAGTCACTGCTAACGTCCCCATCCGCATAATACCTAATGCAACGTTCGATACTTTCCAACTTGTTCCACCAATTTGTACGTTTTTCATTTAGACAAGAAATAAAAACGAACCACAAATAAAGCCACAAATAAACCCGACAACCACATCACGAGGAAAATGAACTCCGCCAATCACTCTCGTAATGGCAGAAACAACAGCTAAAACGAGTAAAATCACTCCTAAAATCAAATTTAACCTTAACCCACACATCGCAATAATAGTCGCCGAAAAAACATGACGACTGGGCAATGAATCACCAGTTTTTTGACGTAGAATTAAGGGGTTAATCGGAAATTTTTCGTATGGTCGTGGCGCGTCAATCCGTTGGCGAATAAAAGAAAGCAGGATAAAGCCAATACCGGGAATAAGCAGAAAAGGTCCTGCTTTCAAGACATTATTTTTCCCTACCCACACTAATATAACGATGTAAGCAACGTACATAGTCCACACAACAAATTTATTAACCGCCCGTAATAAAGGAATTGTCCATGGGTGTCGATAAAAAGGTGCTGTAATATGCTGATAGAACTGGAGATAATCTTTTTTCATTTACATTGCCAATAGGTTCATCATAGTTGAGGTCAATGGATGTTCTAAAACTAAATCCATCCCCACTGCCGCTTTTTTCTTTGGTCCAACCAATTCTTCTCTTACGGAGTCCGGTTGAATATAAGCAGGACCTAAATAATAAAATTCTTTGCCAACTGCATCACTCTGTTTTACAAATAAGTGTAATTTTACTTGCGGCTTACCCTCTTTTACTCCTGCAAGCAACCGCTGGACCTCATCAGATGAAAGATGCCGAGGTGTCCGTGTGTACCAGCGCAATGAACGTCCATCTTGTAGTTGATTATTATAAATAGCACTTCTTTTTTCTTCCACATCCTTATGGTAGGTAATGAAAATTGGACACACATCTTCTGCCACTCGATACCCATATAACGGCGCACTTACATCGAGGGGCCAATTTAATAAACGACAAACATCTTTGCGGTCATATTGCTGATAAAGGGTAAATGCTTGCTTGAGGTCATATTGCTTAGCGATTTCAAGTCCCGTTGTTAGTACATCTATAAACAGCCTCTTGAAATCATTGTGACTTTCTAGTCCTGCTCGAATTTTTGAATTTAACTGATACGTTAACAAATCTGGATGATCAATAATCGGCTGTCCGCCATACTGATCCTTTTTTACCTGTTTACCAGCTTTTACATTAAAGAATTGCAAACTTAAAATATCGTCAACTGATTGTAAAACAGCTGGCGTAACGCGAATATTTTGATGCTTTAATTCTGCTTTAAAAGCATCAATTAAACACGTACCGCGAAGTAAGCGTTGAAGGAGAATCAATTCATGTGGCCGTTTACCGTTAAGCAACTCTTTAGTTAAAAAGGCTAGTACTTGACGCTCATAATTTGTTAATTTAAGTTCTATCCCCATCTTTTCTAAAAAGTCACCATAATGGTTGAGCTGGGAATTTTGCGCAAATACTCGGGGATCAACAGAACCATAACGATAAAAGTCATCCAGCAATGGTGTTCTCCCTAGTTGGTTAGTTAAATCATGGTATGCCTGTCGCAATTCACGCATCGAGTCCAATTTAACTTTATCGAGGGAGGCTAAAATTTGTTCTTCGGCAACCTTCGTAAAGTTAATGGTTGAAACGTCAAAATTCGTTGGCACCTTAACTTCACGGCGCGCTTGATCCTTACTTCGACTATTATCCTGGTTAAGAGCAAGAGGAATCATGTAATTATGTTGGTAATTTCCAATAAAATCAATAACTGTCACAAAATCTTTACCAGGATATTTACGCAAGCCGCGCCCTAGTTGTTGAATAAACACAATTGGTGATTGGGTATTACGCATCATTACAATCTGATTTACTGATGGGATGTCGACCCCTTCATTAAAAAGATCGACGGTAATGATATACTCAATCTTTCCTGCCTCTAATTGCTCAACTGCCTTTGCTCGCTCTTGACTACTACTTTGATTTGTCAATGCAATTGCAGGATGGTTAGCCGCGGCAAATTGGACTGCCAATTCTTTTGCCTCTGCCTGCCGACTACAAAATACTAATCCACGGGGCTGATCGCCACAATATCCATAATAGTCTAATTGGTTAAGAACATAATTAACCCGTTTTACAGCAATCAATTGGTTTAACTTAGAAGTCTCAGTAATAACTTCTCCATCAACTTCATAATCGGTAACCCCCACGTAATGGAATGGTGCTAACATTTTAGCAGCCAATGCATCTTTCAGCCGAATTTCATAGGCTAAATGATAATCAAACAGTTTAAATACGTCTTGATTGTCCATTCGTTCAGGGGTTGCAGTCATCCCCAACCAAAATTGCGGCATAAAGTGGTTTAAAATTCGTTGATAACTAGGTGCTGCTGCACGATGGGCCTCATCGATCAAAATGTAGTCAAATTCGGTAGCTTTGAGCTTATTCAGTACTGCTTGTTGGCTTAGTGTTTGGACAGTTGCAAATAAATATTTAGCATTCCAATCATGGCGATTACCTGTCAATAACCCATAATCAGTTTTTTTGCCGCCGATAACTCGTCGAAAACTAGCTAACGATTTTTTGGCAATTTGTTCTCGATGAACGATATATAAGAAACGGCGCGGCTGATATTTTTTAACTGCAAATGCTCCCAGATATGTTTTTCCAGTTCCCGTTGCTGAAACGACCAATCCTTTCTTAGCGCCAGTTTTTATCAGAGTGCTTAATTGTCCTAAAGCGGCCTGTTGCATTTGATTAGGTTCAATTGGTTTTAATTTTTCTGGTTGCGTCACCCTAGTCTTTGGTGGTTGCCAATTCTTGCGATACTCCGCAATCCACTCTGACGTTAGAACAGTACTCTCATGTTTAACAGTATCCAATTCCGTCGTTAGTTGTTGAAAAAAGCTTCCTTCTTGGCGGGAACTTAATTTTAAATTCCACTCCTTATTAACTAATAAAGCAGACCGTGTAAAATTAGCACTCCCAATAATTACGGTCTGATATTTCCCATGATCAAATAAATACCCCTTAGTATGAAATCCATTAAGATCAGCAATTCTGACCGTTAAATTAGGAATTTTTTGCAATTCTTCAAACATCGCGGGGTGATTAAAATTCAAGTAATTACTGGTAATGATGGTCCCGTGTACTCCTTGCTGTGCTAAGTCAGCCATCACTGCCTTAAAGGGGACTAACATATCTAACGTAATAAAGGCAACTGACCACGTAAAGTCTTTACATGACAGTAATTCGTGCCGTAACGTTTGCCAAATTGTCGATGATTGGTTGTTGGTTAATAATTGCGGACCTAACAGCGTATTACCTTGATATTGAGTACTAATAAGTCCATTCAAAATTGCATCTTGCAGCACTGAATTGTCCATTTAACTCTTCTTTAGAGACTTTACTAGTGCTCCTATCGTATTGACATCAAATTCATTTAGTAAGCCAGCCAATTCATCTAATTTAACATCCCGAACTGAACGCTTATCACTAGTTTTTACCTTTCCTTTTGCCATAATATGCATTCATTCTTTTTTATTTACTGGTTGTTTAAATAAATCATTAAATGATTCACTAATTGTTGGGTGGGTATAGATTTGGTCCCGAAGCATTTGATAGGGGAGTTTTGCCCGCATTGCAAGAACAATCATGTTGATAATTTCTTGCGCTTCCTGGACATAAAGGGTAGCCCCAATAATTAAGTTCGTTTGTGGATCGACTAATACCTTAAGCAGCCCACGGGTATCCTTCAATACTTTTGCTTTTGGAATTGCGGCAGCAGGCATCTTAAAGAGTAGGTAATCTTTCCCTTGTTTTTGCGCCTCTTTTTCCGTTAAACCGACTTGTGCAAGGGAAGGTTCAATAAAAACATTGGTTGGGACAATTAAACGATCACTAACTCGCCGTTCTTTATTACCGAATAATTCATCTTTAATAATTCGGAAGTCGTCAAGCGAGATGTAAGTAAATTGGGGACCACCTTTAACATCCCCGATTACCCACACATTAGGAACGCTAGTATGGAGGAGGTCATCGACAACAATCGCGCCGTTTTTAGCGACCTTAATATCTGTGTTTTGTAAATCAAGGTCCGCCGTTGCAGGCTTCCGGCCGGTTGCCACTAAAATTTTATCAGCGAAAATAGTTGTTTCACGATTATCAGCTCTAGCAAAAGTAATTGCAGCTTGCTCATCTTGTTCGCTAATTGCCTTAATATCAACCCCAACTTCAAAGCGAACCCCGTTATCCTTAAAGTTTTGAATTACCATTTCTGCCACATCATCATCTTCACGTGGTAGTAAAGTCTGATGGTGATCAAGAACCGTGACGTGTGAACCAAAGGAAGTGAACATATTTGCAAATTCAAGACCAATATAACCGCCACCGATAATCACGAGTTCACGTGGTAACTTAGGCTGCTCCATTGCTTGGGTAGAATTCATGAGAAATGGACTACTCTTCAATCCAGGAATATCAGGGATGGTTGGTGTTGCACCAGTATTGATAAAAATACGTTCACCCTTGTAGGAAAGAGTTTGCCCATCTGGCGTTTGCACGTCAATCGTGTGGTTACCAGTAAAATGAGCAGTTCCATCTAAGACAGTGATATTTTCTTCGCTTGCTAGCATTTGATAATTTTTTTGTCGGAGTTGGGATGTCATTACATTTTTTCCATCGACCGCGTCTTCAAATGAGGTTCCATGAGCAGCTTCAATAATTAGCCGTTTGGAAGGGAGACAAGCAATATTAATGCAGGTTCCTCCATACATTTGCTTCGATTTTTCAATAACAAGAACTTGTTCTCCATGTTGAGCGAGAAACTTCGCAAGCGTTTTTCCGCCCTTCCCAAAACCAATGATAATATTTTTGACTGTTTTCATCTAGTGTAAACATGTGATAAAAGTGATTAAGCCAAAGATAATACCAGGGAAATTTGCCCAGAAGACTGGCCAATCACGTTGCTGCTTGAAGTAAGCATAAATGCACCATAACGTACAGTTAAGCGCTGCCACTAATGGTTGTAAAGGAGCACCGTAATTTCCGGCCAAATTATTCTTAATCTGTGAAATGTAAGATACATACATCAAAATAGCTACGACTGTTGCAACCTTGCTTAAAATGTCGATAAACTTGGTCTCTTGAATAACTTGCTTCTTTTCATTTGCTTTTTGGGAGTGTTCTACTAAGTGTGCAGCTTTCATTCAGCGACAATTTAATTCACGCTCTAAATCACAAGCATAAAATTTCAAGATCTGTTCAATCGCCATCACATCATTTTGGGCTTGATGATATTTAACCCGGGGAAGGTGCAATAAACGACACATCTTTTCCAGACTGATCCCACTTTTACTTTTCCATACTTCTTTAGCGACTAGCTTTTCCAGATCTAACGACTGAATCGTACGCCAGGGACGGTCCTCTTTCCTAATCTTTAATCGATTTGCTTCATAATTCAATGATTCAAAGTCAGTTCCATTATCCCAGCTTACAATATAGTCAGGCCGCTCTACCGCAATGAAATGAAAAATCCGGTTAAAAATCTGTCTAACCTCATATCCGTTTACTTCTGAAAGGCGGAGGTCATATTGTCGCAAAAAGGCCAATTGTCGCTCAGCAGACATATTCTGGGCATAGAGGTAGTAATTAAAGCTGTTTTGTGTTTCAAATATCTTCCCCGCAATCTGAGCAACGCCATTTCGATGCTTCTGCTGATCCTGAAAAAACTCAAGGTCCAAAATAAGGAATCGCGCATGACTATTTAATCGTTGACGTAATTGATCAAAGTTTTTAATGGCCGGCGCTTTCTGGTCCTCTTTGTCCTTCACGGCTGGCAACGACTGTAAAATCATCTCTGTCACCGGCGCAAAAGAACTAAAGTGAACTACCGACATCCCATCTTTTGGCATTTATTTATTATTAGTATATAGTTTTTGAACTGCTTGCACATCATCTGGTTGGATCGTATAGAATGATCCAGCAGGCTGCATTACCGAAACAGCATTGGTATGATCAAGTCCAATCGCATGCCCCAGTTCGTGCTCGGCTGTATTAACAATTCGTTCCTGACTATAGCCATAACTTGGGTCAGTTAAATAATATGTATTTAAGTACACCGTTGCATGCATAAATCTCCTTGTCAACGAATTCGAGGACGTCTTCGTTAACCCAGCAGCATTTGAATCAGAACGGTTCATTGTTGTAACAACGATATCTGCTTTACTTTGATTATTTACTGGTTTGAACGTAAACGCCCCAGTCTGATTCCAGCTTTGAATTGCAGTATTAGTAGCTGCGTCAAGTTGAGCATTATTTGTATTTACATAGACCGTTGCTTGATTAGTCGCCCATCGTCCAGTAGATGGAATTGAAGTTTGTGTACTTGTTTGTTGTTCTGTCGTTGGTTCTTGGTCACTTTTGGAAGAGCCATTGTTTGTATCGTTTAAGTGCAGATTAGAATTATCGTTTGAGCTTGTATCGTCTCTGCCAATTAACTTAGCAATGCGATCACGAACGTTCCATGCAGTTTGGTTCGCCGTTGCTTGAACTTGTGCATCATTGAAATAAAGCCATCCTCCACCTACTAAAAGTCCTATTATAAATATCCGCTTAAGCAGTCGAAAAATGAAATTTATCTCGTTCACTTAGTCTGTCATTTTCCGTGCTTTTAGTGCCCATAAGATAGAGACAGTATCAATTATTTCCTGTAACATGGCGCCGAAAAAGGCCGGAATGATTCCGGTGCTAGCGATAAGCATTAGGATAGTACAGATTGCAATTCCGATTAGGACCGCCTGTTTTGCAATCCGCAGAGTTTCCTGAGAAATGCTAACGGCTTTTGCGACTCGCGAAAGGTCATCTTTTAGGATAACAACGGCAGCTGATTCACTAGCAGCGGTTGATCCGTGAGCTCCCATCGCAATTCCAACATCGGCTGTCACAAGAGAAGGTGCGTCATTTACGCCGTCGCCAACCATGAAAACAGGATGTTCATTTGTTGGAATGGCTTTAAGTGCATTGATTTTATCTTGTGGAAGAAGGTCGGCTTTAACCTGCGTGATCCCGACTTGTCGGGCAACTTTATCTGCAATGACAGCTTGGTCTCCCGTTAACATTAATAGATTGGTAACACCAAGCCGTTTTAACCGGTTCATTGTTTGCTTTGCTTCAGGACGAATATGGTCGGTAAAAGTAATTGCACCATAGTATTGCCCATCTACGCTCACATAGATAGCTGTTGCTGCTAACATCTGGTCAAGATTTTCAGGAGATACGAATTTTAATTTTCCTACTTTAACTTCCCGCCCATCAACAGTTGCTAAAATTCCTTTACCAGTTAATTCTTTAAGTTGATCAACGGTTGATAAGGAAACATTATATGCAGTGGCATAAGAAAGCAGTGAGCGTGCTAGGATATGTGATGATTGTTGTTCAGCACTTGCAGCGTAATGGAGGAGCTGCGTTGAGTCTATTTTTCCTGTAGGGAGGATTTTATCAACGGTCAATTGACCACTTGTAATAGTTCCTGTTTTATCAAATGCACCAGTTTTAGCAACTGCTAGTTTTTCCAGTACACTCCCTGTTTTGACAACAATTCCATTTCGTGAAGCTCGGCTCATTCCAGAAACCATTGCCACGGGAGCTGCGAGGATTAACGGACATGGTGAAGCAACAACGAGAACTTCCGCAAATCGTTCGGGACGACCGGAAAATACCCATGCAAGTGAAGAGATAATAATAGCAATAATCGTAAATGGAACAGCGTATCGGTCGGCTAATCGAACAAAGTGGGCAGGAGTCGATTCAGCCTCCTTAACCAATTTAACGAGTTGCTGATATTGGCTATCTTTGGCTAGTTTGGTGACCTGTAAAGTAATGGCATTATCACCATTAACTGATCCTGACATCACTTCGTCACCAGCTGTTTTGGAAACTGGTCGTGATTCACCAGTTAATGACGATTCGTCGAACAATCCCTCACCATTTTTAATGATTCCATCGACTGGTACTAATTCTCCAGGCTTAACGATAAGCTGGTCACCAACTTTGACATCGTTAACTGGGATGTCGCTGGTTTTGCCATTGGTGATTAAATGCGCCGTTTGCGGTGAATTATTAAGTAATGCTTTTAATTCGGTGCTTGCTTTTTTGGCAGCATAATCTTCTAAGGCATCTCCTCCGGTTAACATTACAAGAATAACCATCGCTGCCCAGTATTCGCTAACAGCTAGCGTTGCGACGACAGCCATAATGGCAAGCAGATCAACGCCATATTTACCGCTACGGATAGTTTTTAACATGCCAATAAACATTGAAAAAGCAACAATTGCGCCGACAACAGTAACCAGAATTTGAGCAAAAAGTTGTAAATGAAATCCAAATTGGAGCACGACTGCGATTGCTGCAATTACTAGGATGATGATTAATTTTTGCTTATTAGATAGTTTTTTCATTTATCTATATGCAGAAAATAATTTTCTTAAAAAACTATTACCAACTGGCAACTTATCTCCTAAATCATAATTATCAAGAATTGTTGCCCCAATATCGCTAAAACTTCTGCCACCAAGAGAAATATTTTGTTTAATTTGCGGGGCTGTTATAAGTAAGGGTACATATTCACGAGTATGTTTTTCACCAGGATAAGTAGGATCATTCCCGAAGTTCCCCGTCACAATCAGTAAATCATCATCTTGCATTTTATCGATGACTTTTGTAAGTTCGTGGTCAATCCGCATTAATTCCGTTCCAAAGCCTTCAGGATTACGTGCTTTACCAAATTGCTCTATCTCTCCCACTTCTGCTATACAAATACCTGTAAACTTTTTCTCGATCAGTTCTTGCAACTGAACAAAGCTCTCTTGATTATTCCCGGTTATTTCATTATGGTCCAAACCAAAGAACTGGGTACTTTTCCCGATTAACTTCACAGCATAACCCTCTTCCAAGAGACAATCAATAACCGTTGGACTTGCTGGAGCTAAAGGAAATCTATAAAGTTCTTGGGGATAAAAATTAGCCGCCTGGTTCCCACTAAAAAGAAGGCCATTCACATTTTCGATAGTATATGGGGAATTATCCAACATTTTTCGCAAAATCTGACAATCTTCTTTTAATTCGCCAACCGAAATAGTCTGTTCATGCGCAATTAACCAAACACTTGAAGAACTAGCCGTCGCTACTAGCAGACCACCTGTTGCCAATTGTTCAAGGCCATAATCTTTCAACGCAGTACGAATATTCATTAAGGAATTGCTTAAAAGAGGGCGCTTTGCTTTTCGCGCAAAATTAGTCGCTATTTTCAACGGCACACCATCAATAAAAACGTCAGGTTCAGCGGTCGTTGCTAAGCCCATCATCTCCCACTGGCTCTCGCGATTACTCAGGCCCGTTGAAATTGAACTCATTTGACCATAAGCAGCGTGAAGCTTTTCAAGCGAAGACATCCCCATAATCGGGTGTAAGTTGCCAAGACCCATTTTCTGAAAAGTCGGTAGTTGTAGCCGTACTCGAAAATGTTCCCCAAGGTGTCCTAGTGTGTCAGCCCCTAAACTCTCAAAATGATTGGCATCAGCCGTTGCTCCAATCCCTAATGAATCAATTATCACTACAAAAATTCGTTGATAAGATTGTCCATTTTGCATTTAACGATGAAATTTATAGTAAATAGCAATTCCCATAATCAAAAGAAGGACAAGGGCAGCAAGACGTGGGTTTGTTTTAAATAACTCGTGCATTGCATGAATTTGTCCAATACCAAGGGGAAGAGTAAACATTTAGTAGTTTTTTATAAGGAATTCTTTCATATCTGTTGGTTGATGTCCAGTGATATGCGCAAAGTCGTCAGTGACTTGGTTCATCAAGCCCATTGCAGCTGCTTGGTACATAGAAGCAAGTTCGTTTCCGTCACCCTCAGCAGCGTAAATTTCAGCAAATTTTTTTACGGTAACGGGATCGTAACCAATTTCTTCACCCGTAACATTAGTCATAATATAACTAAGTTCTGGCATTGTATAATTTTTGATCATGGTAAGGAGATAATTTTGTCCCTTATCTCGCAACTACATTGGCGATGGCTTCAGCGCTATCTTGGCGGAAATAAAACTAACATCGACTAAATTATGAACATCTGCCTTAAACATTGAAGTTAGTGAATTCTCGAATTCGTCAATTCGATCCTTAACTAAGTAGGTAATACTTGGAATATAGATAACAATATCAATTCCGTTAAAGGCCGCTGTCATCTTAGCGACGTCATAGTAGTCAATTGCCGCAATTTCGTATCCGGCATCTTTGAATTGGGAAGCTTTTGCGGGATTGTGAACGCCAACGCGGATATTATCTGGAGATATAAGCTTGCTTAATTGCTTAACAACGTGTTGACCAAGGTGCCCGGTTGCCCCAGTAACCATATATTTCATTTAATTCCTTCTTTCTTTTTCAGCATCTTTTAGTGCTTGCTTAACGCGAATAGTGTCGATGACATCCTGTAAACTAATTCTTGCAAGTTTAGCTTTTGCTGCTGTTTCTGCTTGCTGGTAAAAGCCATCAAGCGTCTCTTGAATATTCCCGCCAACGATGCATTGTGGATTTGTTCGTTCATCAATCGTAAATAGATGAGCATCTCCTTCGATCGCAAGAAAAACATCATAAAGTGAGATGTTTTCAGGAGATTTTGCAAGTGCTGGATCTGCTGCACCATGAACGGTATTGATTAATCCGGCTTTGTTGAGCGCACTCATCAAACGTCGGACGACAACTGGTGAAGTTTCAATGCTGCTAGCAATATTATTACTTGTTAATGGAATAATTCCTTGATAAATATTAATGAAAGCAAGAATGTGGATGCTATCACTAAAACGGGTTGAAATTTTCATTTATTTTATATTTTGATTATACCAATTTTTAGCAACAGTCTTATAATTTTGCCCGTCGACATTAACTTTCTTGTTTAGATCTGTTAATTGCTTAGTTGTTAACTTTGCATCAACTTTATTTAAGGCTTGCTCCATTTTGGGATGACTTTTGGCAGCTTTTTTATTTACTACTGGAACTAAATTATATGGTGGCCAAATATTCTTATTGTCCTTTAGTAACGTAAACTTGCCAGTTGCTAATTGACCATCAGTTGTTGAAACCGGAGCTGCTTGTGCTTTCCCTTGTTCCATAATCTTATAGAGTAAATTTACGTCATAATCCTTAATTGACTTAAAATCAAATTTACCATAAACCTTATTCATTTCCGGAAGGGCATCAGCACGTTTTTCGAACTCACCCTGTGAAGCAAAGTTAATCTTCTTTGCATTCTTTTGCAGTTCACTTAAATTGGTAATGTGGTACTTCTTTGCGTCCTTAGTTGGCATTGCAACACCTTGGCGATTATCACCTGGGGCGTATTTAAATGTCGTTAAGCCGTCTTTTTGAATACCATCGTGTGCTAATTTAGCCATTTGACTAGCACTCTTGCCGGTCCCCTTCTTTTTAAGGTACGCCTCTACAATTGTGCCCGTATAATCAGGATAAACATCAACTTCGCCTTTTTGTGTTGCACTAAAAATCACATTATTTGAAATGTTGGGTTTCCGAGTAACCTTATAACCCTCATGCTCAAGTGCAAGCGCGTAAATTTCACTGACAGTCTTACTTTCTGAAACATTTTTTGAACCCACAATAATTGGTTTATTGCTGGCAGCACTTGCTACTGCCGGCGTAATAGTCCCTGCTAGTAAGCCAGCAATGCTTAATAATGAAAGAGCAACGATTTTCTTAAATCTCATTCAAATTGAATAATTGGTTCTGTCATGCTTTTGTACCTTTCTAATTAAAAAATCAAAGCTAATCATTGCCAACAAGGATAAAATAGCAACGCTTACTGCGCCAATCACTACATAACTCATATCGTATAAGCCTAAGCCAGTAAATATTAGGGTCCCCAATCCACCAGCACCAATATAAGTAGCTAAGGTTGCACTAGCAATGATCTCAACCAATGCTAGTTTTATTCCGTTTAAAATATAGGGCAACGCCAGGGGAATTTCTATTTGCCGACGTAATCGGCGCTGATCCATCCCTAGGGCTATCCCAACTTCCTTATATAGTGGACTCACTTCATTAAAACCGAGAATTGTATTGATTAGCAACGGCGGAAGCGCTAAAACAATTAAAGCAGTTAACGCAGGGACAACCCCCGTTCCAATAAATGGAATTAATAGAAACAGCAATGCCAAACTAGGAATGATTCGTAACAATTGCGCAAACATCACACAAAATTGAGCAACTGGTTTTATTCGCGAACCAATATATCCTAATGGCAATGCAATGATCATTGAAATCACTAGCGTTACAACAGTCAGAATTATATGCTGACCAACATATTGCCAATATTGGCCGCTATTTGTTTGAAAATACTGAATTATTTGCCCTAGCAATCAATCATATTGTTGCCTCCACAAATCTTGATTTTGGCGAATCGTCCCTAAAAGCTGCTCAACAAATTCCGTTGCTGGATGGCGAACAATTTCTTCTGGCGTAGCAAATTGAACGATGCGTCCTTCATGCATAATCATCACTCGTTGACCTAAAAATAAGGCTTCATTAATATCATGGGTTACAAACATAAAAGTCTTTTCTGCCAACGATTCATGAATCTTTTTTACTTCTCGTTGCAATTCCATTCTTGTTAAGGCATCCAGCGCGCCAAAGGGTTCATCAAATAATACATACGGTGGATTAGTCGCTAAAGCTCTTGCCACTCCTACGCGTTGTTGTTGCCCACCAGATAATTGTTGAGGATAGCGGTTCATATATTCAGCGGGATTTAGTTGAACAAGACTTAGTAATTCTTTAACACGATTATTAATCTCTTCCTTATCCCAATGCAGCATTTTGGGCACAACTGCAATATTTTGTCCAATCGTCATATGAGGAAATAACCCGATCTGTTGGACAACATATCCCATGTGCCGGCGCAATTTTACTAGATCGAGTTCTCGAAGCTTTTGTCCATCAACTAAGATTTCACCAGCACTTGGCGCTATCAACCCATTAATCATTTTCAAGGTAGTAGTTTTTCCCGAACCAGATGAGCCAAGAATCGTTATAAATTCGCCCTTGTTGACTGTAAAATTGAGATCAGGAATCACTGTTTGATCGTTAAAACGCTTCTCAACATGCTCAAATTGAATAATTGGTTCTGTCATTCAGTTATTTAATACTCCTTTCCACCGATGCAACAATATCCACGAGATCAATTGAACGATTCCTGCACAAATTAATGTCAAAGCCATTGTTAAGACTGTTCCCCACAAAATCGGCACGACCTGTTGCCCCTGCAGTCCTTCAAACAATAATTGACCCAGACCACCGGCATTAATCGTTGCCGCAATAGTTGCCATTGCCATTGTCGAAGCTAGGGCCACTTGGATTCCACTAAAAATTGCCGGTAATGCTAGCGGCAATTGAATTTGGCGAAAAACCTGTCGAGATGTCATCCCCATCCCCACACCAACTTCGATTAATTGTGGATCAACGCCACGGATTCCCGTAATAAAGGAACGTAATAAAACATATTCAGAGTAGATCGTTAAAACAATAATTGCAGTCTTCATTCCTAATCCAGAAATCGGTAAGAGTAAGGCAAAAAAGGCAAAACTTGGAATTGAATATAAGAGTGAAAAGAAATAGATCAAACTATTAAGCCATTTTTCACGCCGTAAGAATAATAAGATTATTACAACCGCAATCACTAAGGCAATTGCTAATGAAGAAAGAACCATCGTTGCATGTTGCTGGACATCACCAAGCATTATCGGCCAATTCTCATTCCAATACTCAATCATCTATTTATCAAACAAACTTAGATATTCTCCATAGCCTTTTTCTTGCAATTTATCAACTGGGATAAACTGCAAAGCGGCTGAATTAATGCAGTAGCGCAATCCTCCGCGATCAGTTGGACCATCAGTAAAGACATGCCCGAGATGCGAATCAGCTTCCTTACTTCTTACCTCGGTTCGTTCCATCCCAAATGATTGATCGCGCTTTTCTGTAAGAACACGCTTCTTAATCGGTTTAGTAAATGCTGGCCAACCACATCCTGCATCGTATTTATCTAATGATGAGAATAATGGTTCCCCACTAACAACGTCAACATAAATACCCGGTTCATCAAATCGATCATATTTACCACTATATGGTTTTTCCGTAACCCCCATTTGAGTCACAGCATATTGCATTGGCGTTAATTTCTTTAATTCATTTTTATCCATTTATTGAATCGCCAAACCTTTTTGAAGAATGACTTGAGCCGCATTAATGTCGCGGTCAAGATGTTTGCCACAATTTGGGCAGTCCCATTCCCTAATTCCTAGCCATTCAGCCTTACTTAGTCCCAACCGATGGTTGCTTTCACCACAATTTGCACAGATTTGACTAGTATAGGATGGATTGATCTGAATGAGTTTTTTTCCATACCATTCACACTTATATTGCAATATATCTACTAATTTTGACCAACTAGCGTTAGCGATCGCCCTAGCTAAATGGTGATTCTTCATCATGCCCTTAGTATTAAGTCTTTCCAACACAATGATGTCATACTTTTTAACTAATATAGTAGTGAATTTTTGTAGCTGATCCAACCGTTGGTTGGCAATCTTTTGCCGATATTTAGCTACCATGATCCGTGCCTTTTGGTAGTTTTTGAAATCATCGAGTTGGCATGGCTTTAACACCTTATTGTGATGATCCCAAGCGATAGCTTGTTGAGCAATTAAGTAACGTCGACTGCGTAGTTTTTCCCAATGGTGCAACTTCTTGCTGTATTTAGATTCAAAATGATTCAACGGTTCTTTATAGCCGTCAGAGAGATTCAGTAATGACTTAAGTCCTAAATCGCCACCAATATATTTGCCTGTTTTAGGGAGAGTTTGGTTTTCGCTCTCCACTAAAACGGTAATGTAATATTGACCAGCAACATTTAGTCGAACAGTGACGTTCTTAATTTTGCCTAACGGCAAACGTCCAGCTCTAAAATACACCACACCAAGTTTTGGCAACTTAATATGATGCCTATCTAGAATTCTAATGTTGCCATTAACGTACTTTGAATTGTAGCTTTGCGAATATTTTCTTGATTTAAACCGAGGGAACTTATTTTGACCTTTAAAAAAGCGTTGAAAAGCATCGGCTAAATTGCGATTAGCACTTTGCAAAGCAGTTGATTCTGCTTGCTTAAGCCAAGGATATTCAACTTTAAGTTGTTTCAAGAGATTGTTCATACCAAAGGCATTAACAAATTTAGCCTCTGGATTATTTTTACGCCGTTCAATTTGCATATTAAGCATTTGATTCCACACAAAACGAACACAACCGAAGGTTTGCCAAAGTTGGTCTCGTTGTGCAGAGTTTGGATATATACGCATTTTAACGGCTTTTAGAACCATTATTTTCTCCCCTTGACTTTCAATATATCGTTTTACAACTTCTAACAGTGCTCCACCAGTACTAATTAAACAATAGCTTTGTGTCCAAAAGGCGGATTTCCAAAGATACTGCTTGATTTCTGGGAATTGTTTTTTGACTATTCTAGAGCTGGATGATTTGTAAGCATTTAAGAATTTAGCCATCTCCGTGTGAGGAGTTGCTCTAAACAAAACATGTACATGATCTTGATCATGATTCCATTTTTGTAAATTAATTCCATAGGATTGACCTACAATCACAAAACGATGTTTAAGATATTCAGATATTTCATCGTTAATTACTCTTCTACGATACTTAACCACCATTACCAAATGGTAATTCAGCAAGTATACTGAACGTTGATTACGATCCAATTTAATTACTACCACTCAATTTTCTTCTAACATTGCATCATAAAGTGAAGGGCGACCACCTAATAAACGATTAACATAATAGGCGACTAAAGTAATTAATGTCATTGGCAAAATTTGTTCAACTGAACCAACCATTTCAGTTACTAATAAAATTGCGACCATTGCTTTCCAATTCGTTGAAAGTGACATATTAGTGACATATTTAATAAAATCTTGACTACCACCAAGAATATAAGGGTTCCATAATCCAACAGGAATAACTAATAATAGTGGAATAATGTTATGAAATTCTTTTGGAATAAATGTGATTTTGCTGTACCACCAAGTTAGGTTTAGTGCTGCAAATTGAAAACGGTATGCCAATTAGTACCAAAGAATAAAAAAAGTGATAAATGCAGAAACGATTGAAGAAGTTAAAGCAGGAATCCAAATTCGAGAATTAAAATTATGGATCATTTCTTCTAATAAAAACATTGTTCCTGCTAAAGGTGCACTAAAAGCCGCAGATAATCCGGCCGCAACGCCATACTCCATCTATAATACTGGCCACCAATGAATACGATGCTTTCCTAACAAAACAGCTTTTAATTGGGTAACGCCAGAACGAACAACATCTGTTTCATAAGGCTTAACGATTTTTCCGATTAACCATGCAACGATAAATGTTCCTAATATATATGGAATTAATAGCCAAGGATGTTTACCCATAAAAGGATAAATAATTGTCAGTAAAGTAAGGGTCCGGTCGATAATCCAGCGAAAAACCCCGATCACCAGACCAGTTACTATCCCAATAGCAATACTAACGCCAAGGTAACGAGAAACAATGAAGGTGAATGGTTTTCCTAAAATGTCCCGTGCCCGTTTGTGATATAAAGTATTTTCGCCTTTCATTTAATTTAATCTGTGTTGGTGTTTACCACCCACAAATAAACTTATAATTGAAGCTACTAAAATTGCGGAAAAACTTACAACAGCGATTACGTTACTTAATAATGACATCATGGTAAACACCTACTCTTTAAAAAAGTCACGAATAATTTGTTTATAAGCTTTAATTGTAGCAACGTAACTCGAAATAGTTGTATATTCATCAGTTTGATGAGCAACGTTCCAATCGTCACATCCTAAAATTACAACTGGAAGGTCGGGACGATTTAATGTAAATACACTTGCGTCAGTTGCACCATTGATAATATCAAGCTTGATGTCATTTGGATAGTTTCGCTGGGCAGCATTGAGGGCAATTTGGACAAAATCGTTATTAGGTTCTGTCGCAATTGGATAAAAATCTTGAATAATTTTTAGCTCTAGTTGGAAAGGAGTTGTGTGGTTAATATATTCAAGCGCATCATTTAATCGATCTGCGACTTTAACATTATTAAATGATGCCGTAGGGCGGATATTTCCTTGCAAACTAGCACTGTCGGGGATGGTATTAACTTGAGATCCACCATCGATAACTGTAATACTATGTTGGACTTTTCCAAGGTATTGATCATCTTTGGTGTTATCAAAAAGGTGTTTTTCTTCTTCGATAAACTTTAACAGCCCTTCAATTGCATTAATACCATTTTGCGGGTGAGAACTATGACAAGATTTTCCATAACTGGTAACGCGGTAATTCATACTCCCCGAGTGAGCAAAAATAACATTTCCACCGGTTGGTTCGCCGACTACTAATGCGTCAAGGTCATCGGCAACTCCTTGCTTTTGTAAACGATAAGCTCCAGGAGTACCAAGTTCTTCTCCGGCGGTAGCAATAAATCTAACAGTTCCTGATGGCAGTTGCCCAGCTTCTTTTAATTCGATTAATACAATAGCCTGGGCAGCCAGACCGCTCTTCATGTCAGCAGCTCCACGACCAAAAATATAATCACCACTAATTTCACCGCCAAAGGGATCATGTTGCCAGCGGTCTGGATTAGGTACTGCCACAGTGTCTTGGTGTCCAGTGAGCCCAAGGATTTTTTTACTTTCCCCAGTCCCAATTTCCGCAATCAAGTTTGCACGGCGATCACCAAATTCATCAACTTTTGAATCGATTCCGTGATTTGCTAAAAGTTTTTGTAAGTAGCGTGCTACTTCAACTTCATTTCCATTAACAGAATGGATTTTTATTAAATCCTGCAGTACTTTGACTTTTTCACTGACTTCCATTTAGCGATCTTGGTGGTTAAGCTTCTTGGCTAAAATATCGCCAACTACTTGAATGATTAAAACAAATAAAAGAACAAGAATCGTGGCGACAAGGGTTACGTCGTTGTTAAAACGGTCGTAACCGTATGAAATAGCGGTATTACCTAAACCACCAGCACCAATTGCACCAGCCATTGCAGTAAGGCTAACTAAACTGATTAGTGTAACGGTGGAGACACGGACAAGTTCAGAACGAGCTTCGCGGAGGTAAACGTCAATAATGATATCCCAGTTAGTAGCCCCAATAGCTTGGGCAGCTTCAATTTTACCGTGGTCAACACTTTCAAGCGCAACTTGAACTTGACGAGCATAGAAAGCAAATACACCTAATGAAAGCGGCACTAATGCGGCGGTTGTTCCAATCTGTGTTCCAACAATCAATTGGGTGAAGGGGGCAATGAAGGCCAACAAAATGATAAATGGAATTGCCCGGAAAACAGATACGACTTTATCAACGATACTAAAAACAATTCGATTTTCTAAAATTCCACCGGGCTCAGTAACCACAAGCGCAACTCCGAAGATTAATCCTAAAATTCCACCGAAAATAGCAGGCCAGAAAGTCATGTAGATAGTTTGGACGATTGAAGTACCCCAACCATTGTCACCACCCCAGCCAAGTTGAATTACATTTGGTATAAGATTATTCATTTATTCATTCCAAATCCTCCGATCATCAATCTTTGTGACAGTAACATCATTTTCTTTTAAGAAATCAATAGCTTGTTGACGCTTATCAGCATCGCCCTTGATAACTACAAACAGGGTACCGACTGGTGAACCAGCCAAGACTTCAATGTTTCCATAAAGCATACTTGCTTCAACTTGCAGCTTCTTATATAACCCGATAATGATTGATTTAGTCACGTTATTTGCATCGTAGACTAATTGCAGCAACTCTTCATCATCATCAAGGTGACCAAGATCAAATGCTTTAAGGGTATCGACTGCGGCTAAGGATCCTCCCACAAATTGCCGGGTTAAGTCTTGTTGTGGTTGGAGGAACACTTTCTGTAAGGTACCACGCTCAATGATTTGTCCATATTCCATGACAGCAATCTTATTCGCTACCCGTTTAACAGCGTCCATTTCATGGGTAATAAGGACAATCGTTAAATCCAATTTATCATTGAGCCGTTTAAGAAGATCCAAAATCTGGTTTGTATTTTGGGGATCGAGGGCAGAAGTAGCTTCGTCAGAGATTAAAATTTCAGGATCGTTAGCTAATGCCCGGGCAATGGAAACTCGTTGTTGTTCACCACCGGATAATTGAACAGGGTAGAATTCAGCTTTATCCTTTAAGCCAACTAAGTCTAAAAGTTCAAGTGCCTTCTTCTCTTTTGCGTCATCGTCTAAATCAGTATGTTTAAGAGCGAAAAGAACATTTTCAATTACTGAAGTTTCATTTAGTAAATTGAAGTGTTGAAAAATCATGCCAATTTTTCGCCGCTTTTCTTGTAATTCTTTATTGCTAATTTGCTGTTGGTGGTCTTTGAAAAAGACAGTACCATTAACTGTTACTGATCCAGCAGAGGGAAGTTGGAGGAGGTTAATGGTTCGAACTAATGTTGATTTACCAGCTCCAGAATAACCAACAATCCCATAAATATCGCCTTTTTCTACTTTTAAAGTAACATCCTTAACGGCGTGAACAACCTGTTTTCGTTGCTTAAAAGTTACGCTAATGTTATCTAAGTCAATGATCGGGTTCGCCATTTATTTATTGAAGTTGAGGTCCCAAGCAGGAATTTCTGCGGTTCCGTATAGTTTCTTAATTTCTCGTTTTGTTTTTTCGGTTTGGTAAGCACGTACAACATCTTTGTAAATCTTGTTGTTCTTTTCGCTGTCTTTAACAGCAATGATGTTGACCCATTGTTTTGAATCCTTGTTAACTGGTTCAACGAAAATTGCACTCTTGTAATTAAGACCAGCAGCTTGTGCATAGTTAGTATTAACAACTGCAGCATCAACGTTATCTAACGACCGTGCTGTTTGATCAGCGGCTAATTCTTTAATCTTAAGATCGCGTGGGTTCTTAGAAATTGAACTTACGGTTGCGAGCTTTGTGCCCTTCTTTAGGTCAATCAAACCAGCATTCTTTAATGCGAATAATGCCCGTGATTCGTTTGAAGCATCATTTGGTACTGCGATCGTTCCACCATTAGGAATTTCCTTTACACTCTTGTATTGCTTGGAGTATAACCGGATTGGAGTAATAAATGTATCGCCTAAAGAAACAAGATCAGTTTTATGGGCTTTATTCCAAGTTTGTAAGAATAACTTGTGTTGGAAGGCGTTTAAGTCAACATCGCCATTTTCCAAAGCCTTGTTTGGTTGGTTGTAATCAGTGAATCGTTTGAATTTTAAAGTAACATTGTACTTATCTTTAGCGGTTTTGCTTACTGAATTCCAAATTTCATCATCTTGTTTTGAACCAGCCATAATCCCGACAGTAACAGTCCGTTTTGCTTGTTGTTGCGGACGGATAAAACTAAAGTATCCGGCAATAACAACGATAAGTGCAACTACTGACCAAATAATGATATTTCTTCTTTTCTTTCTCTTCATTTAATCTTTTGCTTGCAAACTTTCTTGATATTTTTCCTTAATGAAATCGGCTGATGTTTGTAGCTTTTGCAGTTCTTCTTCTGTCAAGTCAAGTTGTGCTTGCTCTACAACTCCATCACGACCAACAACCGCTGGGTAAGACAAGTAGACTCCGTATTCTTCACGGAAGTTCGATACCGGTAATTCAGTTAATGAATCGGATAAAATTGCATTGACAAGCTTAACAGCTGCCGTTGCAACCCCATAATTAGTATACTTTTTCCCTTGAAAGACAGTCCAGCCACCCATCTTAGCTTCCTTATCAAGCTCTTCTAAGTCTAATCCACGCTTATCTGCTAATTCAGTTAAAGGACGGCCAAGAACGCGAACAGTGGACCATGCTGTAAATTGTGAATTACCATGCTCTCCAAGATTATAACCATCTACAGAACGCGGATCTAAATTAAGCCGTTCAGCTACTGCTCGCTTCATTCGTGCAGAGTCAAGCAGGGTCCCTGTTCCTAATACATGGTTCTTCGGAAGACCAGTTATTTTTTGGTAGAGCGAGGTAATAACATCAACCGGGTTAGTAATAGCCACAATCTTACCGTTAAAGCCACTTTCCTTAATCCTTTGTGCAACCTCTTTTACTTCTTGGCGGGTAAATGGAAGTTCCGCAAAACGATCAGCATTAGGATTATCTTGAAGTTTGATATTTCCTAACGCGGATACAATTACATCCGCATCCTTCAACGCACTATAATCATTAACAGTAATATTGGTATGGAAAGGCAAATTAGCCATCGCATCTGCAAAATCAAGTGCATCTGCCTTAACCTTTGCTTCGTTTTTGTCGATCAGAACTAGGTCATCTGCAAAACCCATTGCCACAATATAGTGGGCAACTGTTGACCCCACATTACCCATTCCGATAACTCCAACTTTTCGTGTCATTTAATCGTTAGCAGCTGCTTTTCTTTCCCGTCCTAAAACAAGTGTTATTACCCAGGAAATAATTAGGAATATCGATACGAACCAATATGGGTATTGATAATTGACATCTAATAAATAGCCACTAATAAGAGGCCCAATAACATTTCCCACACTCGTTAATGACATATTTACCCCGTTTAATAATCCTTGGTTTGTCTTGCTCATCTTAGTTAATAATGTAGTAATTGTTGGGCGTAACATATCGAATGCTTCAAAAACAAACAAGGTTGCAATAATGATATGCCAATGATTGTGATCATAAATTACCATGATCGTTCCAACTAAACTAAGGAAAAAGCTATATCGCATTAGGCGAACTTCTCCCAGCCAGCGAACTAGCCGATCAAAGAAAAAGACTTGCAAAATAAGCGAAATAATCCCATTGAGAGTTAAAACAAGCGCAATTGCGTTTAAGTCAAAATTATGAACTTCATTGACATACAAACTATAAATACTTTCAAAACCTGCTAACCCAAATGAAGCTACAAAGATCATTCCAAAGAGCGTGATTAGTATTGGGGTCATAATTTGTTTCAACTGATTCCAACCACCAGTCAATAGTTCATTTTCAGGATTTTTAGTTTCACTCTTAAATAGTTCATCCTCATCATGAGGTAAAAAGCGCCAAGCAACAACCGTACTAATCAAGCCTAGAATACCAGCAACCCAAAATGGGAATTTATAGTTTACATGCGCTAACATCCCACCAAGACCTGGTCCTAAAATTAATCCCCCACTAAAAGCTGCTGACAACCACCCAATAACTTTGGCGCGGTCTTTTTCACTAGTAATGTCTGCCGCTAATGCCATTGATGTTGGCACAAACATAGCTGCTGATAATCCATCTACCGCCCGCGATAAGTCAAATAACCATAAATGCTGTGCTAAGGCAAAAACAAATTCAGCAATCGCAAATATTAGCAATCCCCATACTAACATTGGTTTTCGTCCAACTTTGTCTGAAATCCGACCAACAATGGGTGAAGCAATAAATTGCACAAACGCAAATAGGGAAGACATCACTCCCATGTCAAAGGCAGTAAAGTGGTATTCATTTTTAATGAATGGTTCAACTGGGAAGATAAGACTCATTCCGAGACAAATCAAAAACTCACAAAAAAGAACTACAAAGATTATACGCTTTACTTCTTTTGTCATTTAATTTTGTTGTGCCTGTTGCAATGCATCCTTGGTTGCTTCTTTAATCGCACGACTTGTTGCACTGGCTCCAGTAATACCATCAACGTCTGCACTATTAGCTGCAATAATTTTGCCGGGAAGTTCATCTAAAGCCCATTTGCCCATTTCAGATTCGTGGTGTTTGATTACTTGTAAATCTTGAATCTTGTCATCTTGGTAGGTTAATAAGACTTTTAATTCACCACCATAAGCACTAAAGCCATTTCCAATATATTGGGTTCTTTCTATTTCTCTCATTTAAATTACATTATTTTGTCCTGTTACGCAGAGTGATAATAGCGGGCAAGTCTGACATTTAGGATTTCTTGCCGTACAGACATACCTACCCCAAAAAATCATACTATGATGAGCATCTAACCAGTGTTCAGGGGGAATAGTTTTCATTAATTTCTTTTCAATTGCAAGAACGGATGCTTTGGGCTCAACTATTCTGAGACGGCGGGCAACCCGACTAACATGGGTATCAACTGGAAAAGCAGGAATATTAAAGCATTCTGCGAGGACCACATCAGCAACTTTCCTTCCGACTCCAGATAAGGTCATTAATTCTTTGAGGGTGTGGGGAACCTCCCCGTTAAAGTCAGTAACAATTTGTTGAGAAGTTTTGACTAAGAATTTAGCTTTATTTCGATAAAGCCCTAATCTTTTGATATAAGGCTCAACTTCTGCGGGTTCAATCCCTGCTAAATCTGCTGGCAACGGAAAACGAGCGAATAGTGCTGGCGTTACTTCATTGACAGATTGATCTGTTGACTGTGCACTCAAGATTGTAGCCAAAAGAAAGTGGTAGTTTGTGTCAGCAATCAAAGTTGTTCCTGCTTCGGGAAATGTTTGCCGCATGACCTTGATTGAGTAACGAATTTCATCTGGTGATAACATCTATTTGTTTTCTCCTGCTTCAGTTTCGTTTTTAACATTTTGTTCATCTTCTTTCTTTGCCATTGACGAGTGACGCATTCCATAAGCAAAGTAAATAATTAAGCCAAAGACAAACCAGATACCAGCGTAAAGTTTTGCCTGGTAATCTAATCCCATAAACACAAGTAATGAAGCAAGAAAACCAAGAGCTGGTAATACTGGATAGAATGGCATCTTAAATGAAGGATTTGGAATATCTTTTCCTTCACGACGACGTAATGCATAAATACCAAGTGAAACAAACATAAAGGCGATCAACGTACCAGCTGAGACCAATTGGGAAAGAAAGGCGAATGGGAAGAAAGCACCGATCAAAACAACACCAATTGTAAGTGTCCAAAGTGCACGGTTTGGTCGATTATGTTTATCAAGTTTTCCAAGCCATTTTGGCAGCATTCCATCACGACCAAATGAGTAAATCAACCGCGAACTAGCCATACTCATTCCAATCAAGGCGGTAAACATTCCTAGAACAGCAATTGTTTGAACAACAGTTGCTACACCACTATGATGAGCTGCACGTAATGCAAGCCCAACTGGTTCAGCACTGTTAGCGTATTGTTGATATGGTAATACCCCAATCAGTACAAGACTAACTGCTATAAAAAGAACAACCGCGATTACTAAGGAACCAAGGATTCCACGTGGCATCGTTTTTTGTGGATTGATTGCTTCCGCTGAATTAGCAGCAATTGAGTCAAATCCGATATAGGAAAGGAAAATCATCGATACCCCGGCATATATACCTTGCCAACCACCAAATGCACCATTAGCTGTTTCATGGTATTGTGGAATAAATGGCATAAAATTGCTTGCTTTTATAGCGGTTAAACCAACAACAATAAAAAGTAAAATTGCAAAAACTTTAAGAATAACAAGAAGATTTTCAACACGAGCAGCTTGTGATACCCCGCGTGAAATTAAGAGGGCTACTAAAATAATTACAACAACTGAAACAATATCAACAACTCCGCCTTCTGTACCAAAAGCATTTGATAATGAAGCAGGCAGCTTCCAGCCAAGCGGAACAAATAATGCCCGGAAGTTAGCAGAGAGACCAGATCCAACAAAGGCCAAAGCAATAAAGTATTCAGCTAATAGTGCCCAACCAGCGACCCAACCAAAAAATTCTCCAAACACGACGTTAATCCATGAATAGGCTGAACCAGCAAACGGCATTGCAGCAGCCATTTCTGCATAGGCGAAGGCAACTAACCCGGCCACGATCGCAGCAATTAAAAAAGAGATAACTACTGAAGGTCCAGTATGCATTGCGGCCACTTCACCAGGAAGAGTGAAAATGGAAGTGGACACAATCGTTCCAACACCTAAAGCTAAAAAGTCCCGCACCTTCAAAGATCGAACTAAATGACCGTCTTTATTATCATAAACACGCGGGTCTTCTTTACGTGTAATTGTTTTCCAAAAACTCATTTACCAACCTAACTCTTCTGCATTTGCGGGAGCTGCTAATTTACCAGCGGCTAATTCCGCGAATGCTTGATCAATCATCGCAAAAGCTTGATCTAATTCTTTTTCTGTAATAACTAATGGTGGTTGGAAACGAAGTATACTCCCCCGTAAACTAATGATAATTGCTCCTAATTCAAAGATGCGGTACATTAGCTTGGTTGTTGCTTCTGTATCACCTTTTCCCGTAACTGGATCAATGATATCAATACCACCATCAAGTCCATACATTCGAACATCACCCACAAAAGGATATTTTTGCTGTTCAAGCTTAAAAAATTCAGCTGCTTTTTTGCCAAGGCGTTGTGAACGTTCTAAAAGATGCTCATTTTGAATAACATCTAAGGTCGCGTTCGCTGCTGCAGCCGTAATTGGGTTACCAGCTGTAGTGTAAACATTGGCTGGCGCACCTAATGATTCCAGAATCTCCTTACGACCAATCATTGCACTAAGCGGCATTCCCGAAGCTAAGGACTTACCAACAGACATTAAATCTGGTTCAATCCCAAAATGCTGGATCGACCACCATTTACCAGTCCGTCCCATCCCTTGATTAACTTCATCAATGGCAAAGAGAATTCCATTAGCTTTAGCAAATTCGTATACCTTTTGCATATAAGCAGGAGGAGTCTTAACAATTCCCCCATCACCTTGAATTGGTTCAATAAGAATTGCAGCAACTTCATCAACTGGCAAATAAGTTTCAAAAGGCAGCATAAATTGATGAAACATCCGCTCAACAAACGCTTCGTCACTTTCATTAGTTAATCGTTCCCAGGGACTAGGGAATGGTACTTTTACTACGCCTGGTAGCATTGGGCCCATTTTTCGCGTCATATTTAATGAAACACCTGACAAGCTCATTGAACCGTAAGTTGAACCATGATAGGCCCCCGTAAAGGAAATAATATATTGGCGTCCAGTATATGCTCGCGCAAATTTAATAATTGCGTCATTAGCATCCGAACCAGAATTACCCCATACCATTTCAACTGGCCCGCTTATCGGCGCTAATTCTGCTAATCGAGGTGCCAACCGCGCTGCTTGTGAATTAGCAAAGTACGCTGGAGTATACTGAATCATTTTAGCTGCTTGTTCTTGAATAGCTTGCACTACTCGCGGATGCGCATGACCAGTATTAGTCGAACTAGCACTGGCAAGCAAATCGATATAATCATTTCCTTCAATATCAGTAACCATTGCCCCCCGTCCATGATCTAATACAATATCGTAGTACTTAATCCGGGCAGCAGTTGCAAATGCATTTTTTTCTTCTAATAAAACATCTCTATTTGTTTTCTCCTGCTTCAGTTTCGTTTTTAACATAGCCATCTAGCGGGTTCGAACCGCCGACCTCATCCTTACCATGGATGTGCTCTACCTAGCTGAGCTAAGATGGCTTACTCAAGTTCGTTGGCTGATCGTTTCAATGCATTCTTTAAAATAAATGGCGCTAATACAGTTGCGATAATAATCACGGTAATTACATCTGAATAATACATTGGCGAAAGAAGATGTGCTTCATAACCAATCTGGGCTGTAATTAATCCCATTTCACCACGGGCAACCATCCCACTACCGACAATATAAGAACTGGGCATGCTAAAGCCAGATAGCTTAGCACCCGCTCCACATCCAAGCAGTTTTGTTAAGCATGCAAGGATTGTCATTACAATAACAAAGACAAACGATTCACCAATATTATCAAAGCGCATGTTCAAGCCTACACTGACAAAGAATAGCGGAATAAACATTGCATATCCAATTGGAATAAAACTCCGGTCAACAACTTCTTTATGCTTGGTGTTAGCCACAGCAATTCCGGCGAAGAAGGAGCCAACAGCCCCACTCAAGCCAACATAATCAGCAATTGCGGCCATGCCTAAACAGATAATCATCGCCATTACCGACGTTGAAGCAACTGTTAATAGGCGATCACTCATATGAATCAGGTAAGGTGCTAACCAACGAATTAATAGGTAAGTTCCACCAAAGAACACTAACTGCATCAAGAGGACAATTCCTAAAGGCTGACCATTGCCGTGGCCACTATTGCTGCTTCCATTGATTACACTAATCATCACACTTAACAAGATAACACCAATAATATCATCGGCAACCGCTGCTCCAAGCACTGTTGCCCCCTCTCGGCTATCTAGGCGATTAAATTCACGCAATACTGCAACTGAAATACTAACAGATGTTGTCGCAAAAATAACCCCGATAAAAAGTGATTCAAGCTTAGTAAAGCCAAACATATAACTTACTGGTCCCATAATTACAATGGGAACAATTACCCCCAAAAGCGCCACAACAACAGCGGGCTTCAAGTATTTTCTTAGTAAGGATAGGTCGCTTTCCAATCCTGCGATGAACATCAAGATAATAACCCCAATTTCCTGAAATTCATTCATCATTGAATTTAGATGAACCCAATCTAAAACAGCGGGTCCTGCAATGATTCCAACTAGGATTTGTCCAATCACTTCTGGAATCTCAACGCGACGACATAAGTGTGCTACGATCTGGGTTGCAAGCAATAACCCCGCCAACACTGCAATAAATTCCATTTAATTTTTATTTGGCAATTGATATTCAATCGTTAAAAGACGCCCAGCTTTCTCGTTAATTGCGTCGCTAACTGAACCGTTGCTTAAAAGAACCAGTTCATGCATTGCCCGTGATGCCATTGTATAGATCATACCGACTTCATCAGTATTAGCTAGGTTTTTAGCAGAGACATCCGCAGCAAGGACAGCATCGAATTCGAGTCCTTTTGCTAAGTAAATTGGGAGAATTAAGATCCCCTTTGGCAATTCACTTGCATCCTTATCTAAGAGATGAATATTTTCAACCTTTTGCCGGCGAAGTAATTGATAAATAACAGCGGCTTGCTCTTGATTCTTGGTTAAGATCGCTACAGTTTCATGTTTGTTAGCTAGTTTAAGTGTCTCATCTAACAAGCTTTGCTGACTCTCTTTATCAGAATAACGAACTAACAAGCGTGGTTTCTTTCCATGGCGAGTGAAAGAAATTATCTTATCTCCATCCGGCAACAAGGCCTTCGCAAAATTAGTAATCTCCGTCGTGGAACGATAACTTCGCCGTAAAGCAATTAAATTAGGCCGCTTAGCCTTTAATACCCCACTAAGTTTGTTTAATAACTCTTCCGGTAACTGCAATGGCTTAAAAAGAGCCTGTTCACTATCACCGAGGACCGTAAACTTAGCTTGGGGAAAGGCGTGTTTTAAGTAGATTAACATCGCTGTTGAATAATCTTGCATCTCATCAATAAATACATATTGAAAAGAACGATTTTGTCCTGTACCGGAAATCAAATCACGCAGATACATCAAAGGTGCCGCATGCATTAATTCCAGCCGATGGTATTCAATCTCATCTTGAAAAGCAAGAATCATTGTTGCCCATTCCCGCTGACTAATTGTCTTAGGTACCTCAACTTGATGCAAAAACTTATTATATTGATTATAAAAATCGAGAAAGTAATTATTATAGATCGCATCTGCAATCACACGTAAGCGTCGTTTAGCTAAACGCCGCGAAAGGTAAACATATTGCTCATCTTCATCCTTAAAGTCATCAATTGACTTCTTACCACAAAGATTGTGCAATTGTTGTAAATCAAGTGAATCCAGTTCTTTAGCTACCCAATCTTTTTTAGCTTCATCTTTAACTCGCCGCTGTAATTCACGAATTAACTTATTTTTCAATTGAACTAACTTATCAGCAGGAGCCATCGTCAATGGTAATTCTTTATAAAGATCTTTGACGTGGTCAGCTGAAAAGAAAACTTGACCATTAAAACGAATATCAGCAAACTGCAAATCCTCAATTGTCATTTTCTCGACATAATGTGCAATTGACGTCATAAAAGATTCACTTTCAATAAAGTCAGCAACAACATGAGAAGCATTTTCAGGTTTTTGCCGTTCTTCATAGCGATCAAATAATGTTTCTACTTGCAAGCCTTCAAAACGCCGCCGGATAAACCCTTCTAATGTTACTTGCCGCATATTTCTTTCACCAAGACTTGGCAAAACTTCAGAAATGTAGTGGCTAAATAAATTATTGGGACTAAAGAGGACAATCTGATCCGCATTCAATTCTGTTCGACTATGATAAAGCAAGTATGCAATTCGCTGAAGGATCGCTGAAGTCTTTCCTGAACCAGCCACTCCTTGTACTAGCAAAAGATCACTACGCGTATCACGGATAATATCATTTTGCTCTTTTTGAATTGTTGCCACAATATTATGCATATACTGGTCATTTTGCTTTCCAAGAGCTGCTTGCAAAACTTCATCACCAACCGTTTCATTGGTATCAAACATGTTAGTGATCTTGCCATCCTTAATAGTGAATTGGCGTTTCTTTTTTAATTCTGTGGTTTGCATCCCAGCTGGCGTTTCATAATTGACTTTCCCAAGGGTACCATTATAGTAAACCCCAGAAATCGGTGCCCGCCAGTCATAAATTAAAAAGTCTGTTTTATCTTCATTCATTAAAGAAGAAGTACCAATGTATAGCGTTTCACTCTTATCTTCACCAGGATCTTGAATATCAATCCGGCCAAAATACGGTGACCCTTTTAAGTTTTTCAAAGTTCTTAACTGGTGCTTTAGAATTGATTCACTTTCCGCTGCTCGTGAAACCAATTGTCGCTGCTGTTCAATCATTGACCGAGATTCAGCAATATCATCAACTTCATAACGATTAATAGATGCATTTTCACTATAATTACGTTCAACTGCCCGTGTTTCACGATGAGCATCTTCAACAGCTTTAGTGGTAGCAGCTATCTGTTGGTCAATTTGTTTTTCAACATTATCAACCCGCGCTTGCTCCGTTTCTCGTTCATGATTTTCCATCTACTGTTTATCTTTAATATCAAATTCTGGGAACCAAATACCAATTTCACGAGTGGCACTGTTAACGTTATCAGACGTATGAATGATATTTCGCAAGTTACCATCAGGCCATTCACGACCATAGTCACCACGAATTGTTCCCCATTCAGCTTCACCAGGGTTAGTAGCTCCTGCCATGTTATGAATTGCTTGGATTACATTAGTACCAGAAACAACAATTCCTACAATTGGTCCTTCTGTCATATATTCTAATAATTCAGGGAAGAATGGTTTGTCAACTTTATCAAAATAATGCTGACGAAGCTTTTCTTCTGATGGGTTAATCATCTTAAGAGCTTCAATATTATACCCTTTCCGTTCAATACGGGTAATAATATCTCCAATATGACGAGTTTTTACCCCATCAGGCTTTACTAGTACAAGTGTGTATTCGTCTTTAACCATTTATTTTTCACTTGCCCTTTGTTGACGTTTAATCTTTCGTTGTACTGCTAAGGTATTACGCTCCCAGAAGACTCCATCAGTGTAGCCTTGGATGCTAGGATCATCTTTTATTTGATTAAGTCGGTACTGTCCCCATGCACAATATAGAAGACTTTGCTCGATTCCAAGATAACGGCGGTTAAGTTTAGCGGCAGTCACTAAACTCGAACCGGAACCAGCAAAAGGATCAAAAATGAAGTCATTAGGATTAGAACTGGCAAGGATGATTTTTGCCAGCAATTTCTCAGGCTTTTGCGTAGGGTGACCAGTATTTTCTGGCATTGACCAATACGGAATTGAAATGTCATCCCAAAAATTAGACGGCATTGTATCCCGAAAGTTACCATTTTTAGTAGCTTGCCAGTCTTTAGCTACCCCATCTTGACGATAAGGAGCTACCACCTGTCGTCGTTGCTTAACTTGGTCGACATTAAAGGTGTAATCACTCGGGTTCGCGGTTAAGAACCAAATATCTTCCATCCCATTTTTCCAATTTTTCAGTGAACCCCGGCCCTTTTCTCGTTGCCAAGTAATCCGATTTTGAATTGTAAAATTTTTTTCGAGGATCGGCGCAAGTGCCATGCTGGTTGCCCAATCAGAAAAGACATAGATACTAGCATTTTCTTTTAATAATGGTTTTAAGAGGTCAATCCACTTTTGCGTGTAAGCTTGATATTGGCTTGTGGACATTTTTTTAAAGCTTAAACCATCATACTGTTTATTAAGGTTGTAAGGAGGGTCAATAAGGGCGAGATCAACCTGGTGTGGTGATAAATTAGTCATTACTTTGAAAGAATCCCCGTTGATAATCTTATCGGATATTGTCTGGAGATTATCAGTAGGTTGAATAATTTGATTAAGGAGCTCAGGTGAAGCTTCCTCAAGTGTGAAATCAATTGTTTTATTTCTTTTTGAGCGCATTTAGCCAAAGTAGTTAATCCCGATTGCATCACGAACTTCTTTAAGCGTCTGGTTTGCAACCTCATTTGCCCGTGCTGAGCCTTCTTTAAGAACTTGATCAACATAATCAATATTAGCTGCATACTCTTCACGCCGCTTGCGAATTGGTGAAAGTTCAGCTTCAAGAACTTCATTTAAGTAGCGTTTAATCTTAACATCCCCAAGGCCACCAGCTTGGTATTGCTCCTTCAATTTAGCAACTTGCTCTTTGTCTGGATCAAAGATGTCAAGGTAAGTAAAGACAGTATTGCCTTCAACGTGACCAGGATCACTAACCTTGATATGTGTTGGATCAGTATACATCGACATTACTTTCTTTTGCACTGTATCAGCATCATCAGAAAGATAAATTGCATTGCCAAGCGACTTACTCATCTTTGCATTACCATCTAGCCCTGGAATCCGTCCTTGACCCTTTGGTGGGAATACCCCTTCAGGCTCAACTAAAATATCTTGTTGGTAAATACGGTTGAATGTCCGCACAATTTCACGAGTTTGTTCAAGCATTGGTTCTTGGTCATCACCAACTGGCACTGTATCAGCCTTAAATGCTGTAATATCTGCTGCTTGGCTTACCGGGTAAGTAAAGAATCCAGCTGGCACACTTTCACCAAACTTCTTTTGCTTAATCTCAGTCTTAACAGTTGGGTTTCGGCGTAAACGTGCAACAGTTACTAAGTTAAGGTAGTGCATCGTTAATTCACTCAATGCTGGAATTTGTGATTGAACCAAAATTGTTGATTTCTTTGGATCAATTCCAACCGCCAAATAATCCAGAGCAACTTCATGGAGACTACGGCGGATTTTTTCCGGATCCCGGGCATTATCGGTCAATGCTTGTTGGTCAGCAATCATGATAAATGTATCATATTTACCTGTATTTTGTAATTCAACCCGATTCTTTAACGAACCTACATAGTGTCCAATATGCAACTTACCAGTTGGTCGATCACCAGTTAAAATAACGTGTTTTTCTTCTGCCATTCAGTCATGATGTCGCTTCCTTTGATTTACATATTCAGTGATGATTCCTTCGCGGACACCACTCTCTGAAAAAATAACCCGGCCATCACTGTTGCGTTGCAAAAGGGTTACAAGAGGCAGCATTCCACCAATAATAATATCTGCTCGTTCCGGTTCTAGACCAGTCAGCCGTTTACGCTGGGCCAAGTTCCGATTTAATAATTCACGGTAAGTCGCAAATACTACTCGTGAGGAGAGTTGATACCCATGAATCGAACCGTTTCGGCGGTGATGGTGATGATAGGATTGAGTCATACGCGCCAAAGTTCGGTTAGCACCACCTAATAAAACAATCGGAACACGCGTTGCATATCGTAACCACGGAATCTTGGTCAATCGTTCATTCATGGCTACCTGAGCACGAAAAAGGTCAGCCGAACGAACATAGCCATTTAAGTGGTATTGTTCTGATAAATTAACAGCTCCCACCGGAATAGAAATCAAATTACGTGCTTTTCGCTGTTGCACCAATATCAATTCACAACTTGCTCCACCAACATCTAGAATCAAACAGTGGTTAAGTCGCAATGTCCGAACAACGCCTAGATAATCATAATAGGCTTCTTTTTTACCAGATAAAACTTGTAGATGAATACCGACTTCTTGTTGAACACGATTCAAAAACTCTTGACGATTTCGTGCTTGCCGAACTGCAGCAGTTGTGATCGCACGAACTTTAATATTGGGAATCTCTTGGTAGATTTTTTTAAATCGTTTTAGAGCCGCAATTGTGCGTTCAATTGCACTCTCTTGTAACATTTTTTCTCGTCCCATTCCCTCAGATAAACGTGTATTTTCTTTTACACGTCGAATTTCACGAAATCGTCCATCTGGAGCAATTTCTGTTATTGCCATTCGGGCCGAGTTTGAGCCGAGGTCTACAATCGCGAGGTTTTCCACCATTCAGTCATTAACTTGGTCCTTTCTGATCGTTGATAATATTTCTTTAGCAAGTGCTTGGTCAACATGTGATCGCTGCTTTAATTGTGTTACTACTAACGGTACTTCTGCTGGCGTTGCTCCGACACTTGCCGCTAATGAGCGATATTGGAGTTTCATATGACCAGCTTGAATCCCAGTAGTTGTCAATGCCCGTAAAGCAGCCAAATTTTGTGCTAATCCGACACTTGCTGTTACGGCTGCCAACTCTTCAGCACTCTTAATTTGACTAATATGATAATTTATCCTAGTCATTTTATTTAATCCAATTGAACCACCAATTACACCAACTGGTAAAGGAAGAACAATTTTTCCTATCAAGTAACCGTCCTGGATTTCCCAAGTACTTAAGCCGCGATATTGTCCATCACGAGCAGCATAGGCATGGGCCCCGCTTTCAATTGCCCGCCAGTCATTTCCACTGGCGATCATGACCGCATCAATCCCGTTCATTATTCCTTTATTATGGGTAGCTGCCCGATAAGGATCAACTTGCGCAAGGTCACTAAGGCGGGTAATTCGTTGAGCAACCTCTTTACCATCCATCTCCGGAGTTGCTAAGTATCGAAAATCAACTTTACAAGTAGCGGTTTGCAGACTCTGCGTTGCAAGATTGCTTAAAATTGCGGTGATAACATGGAAGCCCTGGTCTGTTAACCATTTTCCAACCGCTTCTGCCATCGTATTGATACTATTAGCGCCCATTGCCTGACAAACATCAATCCCCAGGTCAATGCTAATAAAGTTTCCAGGAGTGCGAACTTTCATCGACTTCGCACCCCCACCTCGTGCCTGCATTGAGGGATGAGCCTGGTTAGCAATTGTTAAAATCTCATCTTGGTGTTCTAATAACCATGCTTTAACTGCTGCTTTATCGGTCACATCATCTAACACAACTTGCCCCACTAATTGTCGGTCTTGCCGAGGAGCAGTAAATCCTCCCGACCTACTTACCCGGTGTGCACCATTGCTAGCAGCGGCTATGACTGATGGTTCTTCAATCACCATTGGTACAACATACGGACGATTATTTACGGTTATATTTAAGGCTACTCCTTCAGGTAAAGAATAATCAGTAATATAATTTTCGACTAACTCATCCCCTAAATCTGAACTTGTATTTGCTAATACTTGCTCTTCCATAGAGGATAGGTGACGAGCTTTTGCTAATTGTTGACGTCGATCATCGGCAGATAACTTATAAAAACCGTGTTGCCAATCAGTCATTCACTTCCTTACAATGTATGGAATGCTATTCTGTTCAAGAAATTCCTTCACTGGTTGATCATATATCTTCTTAAATTCTTCTGGCGCATTTTGAGCCGGTGCCGGAAGAGTAAACGAATTTTGACCATCACTCCGCCGAAGACCAACATAGGCGCGCTTATCTGTCCCCCGTTCTTTCATATCAGAGTGATAGATTTCAAAAACTTGACGCATCTCTAAACGTAATTGTCGGGCACTTAATACCGGTGAGAGAGTTGTATATTCATTATTATGTAAGGCTGGTAAGCCCCATTCCTGCATTTGTTGATCAAACAAAGAATAAATCTTAACAATTGACCGGCGCATATCGAATGGTGACTTAATTGGCTTCTTTGTAATCTCAGCATACATCTTTTTTGCTGCAGCTAGTGCGAGAGGGTACTTTTCTGCCAAAGTTTTTTCATACTTTGAAATGTGATCACCATAAAAGACTAAGGCATCCAAAACGGTTAATAACCGTAACGTCCGTTCATCATCTTCCTCTTTTTCCGGAGTTAATGTGTGTTCAATCCCCTTTAGATACTGCTCTTCAGTCTCATCGGTAATAAAACCATGCTTACGTTGTTCTGCAACCACTACTCGATGCATGGCAATGTTATACAAATCCGTTGACATAATCATCATCTGTTCATCGAGTTCCTTATCACCAAGAGATAGTTGGAAAAAGATTTGTGGAAACCCTTTTAGCAACATCAAAAGGTGCAATAACTCATGTGAAGCAGTGTAATTTGGGGCAGTCAAGTCAGTCACAATAATAACCAAGGCACCAGGAATAGTTTGTTGAGTTGCTTGGTCATGGCGAACGTATCCTGACTTGTCACCATGAAACTGAACAAAGACACTACCTTCAGGATATAGACTATTAACCTGATCAAGAAGTGCCTGATTTTCTTTATTTAGTGTAATTCTCTCTTCAGTCATTTATACTTTTAATTCGTCAAAGAATTTTGTTGCGTCGTCTTGAACCATTTGAAAGTCAAAAGGAAATTGCAATAACTGCTGATTAACAGCAATCACCTTTGCATTTGGATTGCGGTAATCTAGCAAGCCCGCAAATGGGTATACTTTCATCGAAGTACCCACAATCACAACTAAATCAGCTTGTTGCATTGCCTTGACAGAATTGACAATATCCTCTTGCTTAATTCCTTCATCATATAACACAATATCCGGACGCAAGGGACCATTATCCTTTTGATGCAAGCGACTATTCAAATATTCACTCACCGGAACTGTTTCATGACACTTTTCACAATAAACGTGGAAAAGGTTCCCATGAAAATCAATTAAGTGTTTTGTTCCAGCTTCTTCATATAAGTTATCAATATTTTGCGTTATAACTGTCGCGCGATCCTGTTGCGTCAACGCTGCCTGTTTTTGATGAATTACGTTAGGTTTTGCATCTGGAAAATATAAATTCTGCTTGCAAAATTTGTAAAAGCCTTCTGGATCACTAGCAAAATAACGGTGACTTAAATAATATTCGGCATTCCGATTTTGCGTATATAAACCGTTTGCTGACCTAAAATCAGGAATACCAGAAGCAGTTGAGATACCAGCTCCCGTTAGAAAGACAATATTTTTTGCGTCGTCAAATGTTTTTTGAATCGTCGCATCCATTTATTCAAAGAAAACGACCTTCCCATCAACTTTGAATGGGAGTGCTACTAAATGAGAACCCTTCTTTTTAGTAGTAGCCTTTTCTTGATAAAAAATGTGACGAATACCTTTGTTCTTTAGTAGCATCTAAAACAGATCAAGCTGTTCTGGTGATTTGGGTGCCAATCCCTCGAATTCAATATTCATCATTTTTTGAAGACTCAATGCATTGGGTGCTGCATCTTTAGCTGAGTTATTGTTGAAGATAACACAGAGTTCTTTAGGTTGCGGCTGCAAGGACTCAATTTGTTTTTTAAAGAATTGGAGTTCTTCCGTCGAATATCGATATAAAGTCCGCGTTTTCCGCCATTCTTTTCCTTGATTTTCCCATCCTTTGCGATTACGGCCATGAAGGCGCAGCATGGCTAAGTCGGGATTAGTTGTTGCAAGCACAAATGGTACTGACGTCGGCGTATTATGGGGTTCATCAGCAGCTACTAATGTAAAGTTGAGCTCACGACAGAAATCTAAGACTGACGGTAAAATTTCTTTCTTATACCAAGTTTGATTACGAAATTCGACTGCAATTGGCAAGTTTCCTAACCATTCCCGAATTAATCGTAAGTAAGAAAAGTCACGCACAGTTGCATCAAAATATGGAGGAAGCTGAAATAATATCGTCTTTAATTGACCAGCAGCTACCAAGGGGGAGATTGTCCGGCGATATTGTTGAAAGACCTGTTCTAATTCACCACGTTCCTGGTTTCGCTGATGCAGTGTCATTTTCTGGTTAGCTTTAACGATAAACTGAAAAGTTGGAGGAACAGTAGCAAGCCAGTTTTGAATCGTTGATATCTGAGGTAAAGCATAGAAAAAAGTATCCACCTCAACGACTGGAAAATGTTGAGCATACTCATCAAGCCTTACTGGGCGTTGTTCATCATGAATGAGTACTGGATGCTCTGTCCAAGTTGTCATCCCCATCGTTATTTTCATTTATTCAACGCCCATTCCAGGTACTAAATTGTCAGGAACAGTTACTACTTGAACATTACCGTCTTTTTCAGCAGACAAAAGCATTCCTTGGCTTAATTCGCCCCGCATTTTCCGTGGTTTCAAGTTAGCAACAATCAAAACTTTCTTACCTACTAAAACAGAAGGATCTGGATACCATTTAGCAATTCCAGAAAGGATTTGCCGACCTTCTTCTGTTCCATCATCCATGTGGAATTTCAGAAGCTTATCAGCACCTTCTACATGGTCGGCAGCAGTGATTTGAGCTACTTTCAATTCAACTTTGTCAAAGACATCAATCCGAATTGGCTTTTTGCCATCTGCTTTTTCTTCTTGTGCTGCTTCCTGGGCTTTTTCTTTTGCTTCAGCCATTGCCTTTCTTCCCTTCTTCTTTTCGTTTACTGTCATCTTGCTCTTAATAAATTCAACCTCGGCCTTCACATCCAATCGTGGGAAGATCGGAGTTCCTTTGGCGACAACCTGAGCTTCTGCTGGGAAATCATTAAATTGAAGATCGGTTAATGATAAGTCAGTCCCTTCAATTCCAAGTTGTTCAACAATTTGTTTTGGTGCATGCGGCATAATTGGTTGAATTAGGGCTGCAATAATCCGCAAACTCTTTGCTAGATGGGTCATCACATCTGATAATACATCCTTCTTACTAGCATCTTTTGCTAATACCCATGGTTCAGTTTCATCAATGTACTTGTTAGCACGACTAACCAACTTCCAAACAGCTGCTAATGCTTCAGCAAATCGTGTTTTGTCCATCAGTTCTTTATACTCAGCGATTACATCACTAGCAGTTTGTTCTAAATCAGCATCAAAATCAGTAGTTGCATCATTAGTACCAAGCAATTTGCCGTTTTGATACTTATTAATCATCGCAACAGTCCGATTGAGCAAGTTTCCTAGATCGTTAGCGAGGTCATAGTTTACCTTATCAACAAAGTCTTCTGGACTAAAGACGCCATCATTACCAAATGGCATTGCCCGTAATAGGTAGTAACGTGTAGCATCAAGGCCGTAACGATCAACAAGGGTTTCAGGATAGATAACGTTTCCCTTTGACTTCGACATCTTCCCATCACGCATTGTTAACCATCCATGACCAATAACGTGTTTTGGCAATGGTAAGCCAAGCGCATGAAGCATAATTGGCCAGTAAATCGTGTGGAAACGAACAATTTCCTTTCCTACCATGTGAACATCAGCAGGCCAGTACTTCTTGAAGAGGCTATCATCATCACTGCCATATCCTAGCGCAGTAATATAGTTTGATAATGCATCAATCCATACGTATACCACGTGTTTAGGGTCATTAGGAACCTTAACCCCCCAGGCAAATGATGTCCGCGTAACTGCAAGATCTTCTAGCCCTGGCTTTAAGAAGTTATTAATCATTTCATTCATCCGTGATTGCGGTTCGATAAAATCAGGATGTTCCTTATAGTAGTTCATTAACCAGTCAGCATACTTGCTCATCTTAAAGAAGTATGATTCTTCCTCAACTAATTGAACTTCATGACCTGATGGCGCTTTTCCACCGATCACATTACCGTCTTCATCACGGTAAACTTCTGCTAACTGACTTTCTGTGAAGTATTCTTCATCATCAACTGAGTACCAACCAGTATACTTACCCTTGTAAATATCCCCTTGGTCAAGCAATTGTTGGAAAATCTTTTGGACAGCTTTTTCATGGTAGTCGTCAGTTGTCCGAATAAACTTGTCATTTGTAATTTCAAGTTTTTTCCATAGCTCTTTAATTTGGGCAGCCATTTGATCAACGTATTCTTGTGGCTTCATGCCGAGCTTTTCAGCCTTTTGTTCAATCTTAAGGCCATGTTCATCGGTTCCTGTTAAGTAGAATACGTCATAACCCATCAAACGCTTAAAACGTGCTTCCGCATCACATGCAATTGTTGTGTATGAATTACCAATATGGAGTTTACCAGATGGATAGTAAATTGGTGTTGTAATGTAATAAGTTGGTTTTTGTTCAGCCATTCATAGGCCTCTTTCTTCATTTTCCAAAAATAAGCGACGGGCGTTCGTAAATGTTTTATATGCCACTTTGCCAGCATCAACCTGCTTTAAATCTGCAATTGCATCCACCGTAAATTTAGTAAAACCGGGTTCGTTTTGCTTTCCTCGGTATGGGAGCGGAGTTAGGTAAGGAGCATCCGTTTCAACCATCATCTTTTCCAGGGGAACAACTAATGCTGCTTCATGGACTTCTGTCGCATTTTTAAAGCTTACGACACCACTAAATGAAATCATCATCCCGAGATCCACAAATTTCTCTGCCCATTCTGAAGTCCCATTAAAACTATGCATAACCCCGCCAAATTCATCGACGTGGGCATTCCGCAAAATTTCATACGTGTCAGCCAGTGCATCCCGGCAGTGAATTGAGACCGGTAATTTAAGTTCTCGCGCCCACTCAAGCTGTTCAGCAAAAATTTCTTGTTGTTGCTGGTGAGGAGAATGCTCGTCATTATAATAATCTAAGCCAATCTCTCCAATTCCTACAACTAAGGGATCTGCTAATTGTTGGCGTAACTCTTTCTTGGTTTCACTATTCCAATTAGCAATATCTTCTGGATGCCAACCGATAATTGGATGCAGGTTATCGTACTGATGTCCCAACTTTAAAGCACGAGTATTCAATAGCTGGTTCGAGCCAACAATGTTCATCTCCGTCACGCCATAATGAGCAGCACGGTTAATAAAGGCAGGCACATCATCATAAAACACATCGTCATTTAGGTGGGTATGGGAATCATAAACCAATTGCTGGTGTTGATGATTACTCACTTTATTCAATTACTCATGATCTGCCTCCTGATTTATTTGCTTAATCGCTTTTTCAAATGTTGCCCGGTCAACTTGAAACATGTTTAAACGGTGAATCAATTGTTTCCCATTTCCATAACCGATTCCGAGTAATTGCCCTAACTTTTCACGCCGTTTTCGTGAATCTGCTTGACCTGTTAATCCCCATTTTTGCAAATCTTCTCGCTTAAAAGCTTGCTGAGGTGTCGTTGTTTGAGTATAAAGGTGCTCCAAAGCTGATTTTATAATTGCTGGCGTTGCATGCTCAACCCCTAAGCTACCGTGAGCCTCAGTTGGCACACCATCTTTTCGTTTAATAAAAGCATGCTTAACGCCAGGAATGGCTTCACTGATTATTTTTCTAATCCGCTCCCCGTTAAAGTCCGGATCAGTAAAAACAATTAGGCCTCGGCTTGCTTGTAACTTTTTCAACTTTGCCAAGTCAGCCGTTGAAATTGCAGATCCATTTGTTTCGTAAGTATCGGCATCAACCGCTTTTAAAATTTGCTTAGTATCATCTTTACCTTCAACAACTATAACTTCTTTTATTCTAATCATTTACAAGAGATTTTGCCGGTGAAGAGCATTCGCAAGTTCAATAAATTGTTCGAGGGTTAATTTTTCTGGCCGGATTTGTGGCGAAATATCCAGCTGAGCTAAGACAGCAGTCATTTTCTCTTTTACCGCTGGATCCTTACCAATTACACTTTGCAAGTTATTCCAAAGACTCTTGCGACGATGAGCAAAGCATCCCCGGATAAAGCCAAATAATTTTTGCTTATCAAAAGGCTGAACCGGAAGCGGATTTGTCCGTGGCGTTAATACCACAATTGCTGAATCAACATTAGGCGACGGCACGAATACTTTCCGTGAAACATCAAAAGCAATTTTAGCTTGCATTTGGTATTCAATCGCTAATGTCAACTCACCATATTGTTTAGTTCCTGGTTTAGCAGTGAGTCGTTGAGCAACTTCCTTTTGCATCATCACACAAATCGTCGCCCACTCAACAGGACTAGCCAGCAAATTCATTAGAATGGGACTCGTAATGTAATAAGGGAGATTAGCAACCACCTTAATTGGTCGACTGGGATCCTTAAATTCCTTTTTGATTAACTCTGGTAAATTAGCTTGAAGGACATCTTGATTAATCACTTTTACATTATCATATGGTGATAATACTTCTTTTAATACCGGAATTAAATCTTGATCAATTTCTAAGGCTAAAACTTCTCCCGCCGCTTGTGCTAATTGCTCCGTTAAAGCACCAATTCCGGGACCAATTTCAATTACATTGTCATTAGCTGTAATATCTGCTGCCTCAACGATATTTTTTAAGACGTTCAAATCAGTAAGGAAATTCTGGCCGAAACTCTTTTTTGTTCGGATCCCGTACTTTTCCATTATCGCGCGGGTACGTGTTCGACTACCAATTTCTGGTGAATTACTCATTTATTCTGCTTCATCGAAGGCAATTGAAATATTTCGTGTTAACAAATCAGTATAACTATAGGAAACTCGATCCAATGTTCCTTGTTCATCATTTAAATGAATAACAAATACTGCAGGATAAGTCTTACTTAAAATACCGTGATGGGTGGTAATACGTTTACGTCCAGCTTGCGCTTTTACTAAAACATGCTCGCCAATCCGTTCATCTAGCTTCTTCTTAATTTCTACAATGCTATTAGGCACTCAAAGCAAAGTTACAACATGAACGTCGCGACAAAATCCCCGGATACTATTTTGAATCCGTTTTGCTCGCGATTCTGTATGGCAGATTGCGAAGACGGTTGGTCCCGTCCCACTCATCTGGGCAACATCGGCCCCCAATTCTTTCATCTTATTCTTTAGACGACCAATCTCTGGATAAAATTTCATCGTTAAGGGCTCTAAAACATTTCCCATATATTTTGTTGCTTCTTGCCAATCCTCTTTCTTTAAATTTGTCAGTAATGCTTCATTATTAAGATGTTGAAGCTTCTCATAATTAATTTGTCGTAAGATTTGCGGCGTAGAAACACTGATCTTCTGTTTTGCAATTACAGCCCAATAATGAGGTTGCGGTGGTAACAATTCGATTTTTTCACCATGGCCAGTAACGTGGGCTAATTTGTTATATATACAATACGGGACGTCAGAATCAATTGTTAATGCGATCTTTGCTAGTTCTGATAAACTCAAGCCCAACCGCCAAATACTATTTAATGCGCGTAAAACTGCCGCTGCATCTGAAGAGCCACCGCCCAATCCGGCCGCGACTGGAATTTGCTTCTTAATCCGAATTGTAACGCCATCTTTACAATGAAAACGACTACGTAAAATATGAGCTGCTTGGTATGCTAAATTACGTTGGTCATTGGGTAAAAAGCCACTATTTGTATAGACTTTAATTGTTGCAGGGCGCCGGTGTGTCTCAACAGTTACATAATCAGCCAGGTCTGCCGAGACCATTACCATATCCCATTGAGGAGAACCATCAAAATATCGCATCGGCGTATCTAAACTCAAATTCAATTTTGCTGGTGCTTTTTCTGTAACTATCATTTAATTCTCCTTTTGTTGAATGCGAGACAATGCTTGGTATTGCTTGAGCATCCACTGCATATAGTCATACCCATTCGGCTTTGTTTCCGTTACCTTTAATACTGGAACATTATGTTCATGGGCAAGTTTAACTAAATTATCAACAACTTTATCACTTGTCTGCGAATTATCAACAAAGAAGGCAATTTGGTGATTAATGATTGCTTGTTGAATTTCTTCAATATCTTTTGGTGATGGATCATTCCCATCTTCAACTGCTTTTTCAAAATGCTTGTCCATAATTTGATAACCAACATTCTCTAAGGCATAATCAAAAACTGGTTCACTGACTGCAACTCGATTATTATTAGGATTTACCTGGCGCTTTACTTTCGCAATTTCTTCATTAAGCGGTTGAAGAGAAGCTAAATATTTGCGTGCATTTCTTTGGTAATCCTTAGCATGTTGCGGATCAATTTTACCATATTGAGTTGCAAGATCATTTGCTAACTTTTCGACCGTCTCAGGTGCATACCAAATATGCTCATTGTCGCCATCTTTCTTGCCGGTTAAAGATGCTACATTAATTACTTTAATCTTGTTATGGTTACTGCTTGATTTAACGAGTTTGTTTACCCAGCTATCGTAACCAAGACCATTTTCAATTACTACATTGGCTTTAGCAACTTGCTGGGCTTGCTTAGTATTGGGTTGATAATCATGAGGATCAACCGAAGCATTATCAATAAACGAAATCACTTGGCCATGATCGCCAGCTACTTTCTGCGCTACTTCACCATAGAAATTCATCCCAGTTACCACTCTAATTGGCTTTTGATTTTTCCCCATCGATTTCCACGGAACAAAGGATAACCCAAGAATTATAACCAACAAAGCAACAATACTACTAATACTGATAATATATTTTTTCATTTATTTTTTATCCCCCTTTACCGGACTGGGTAACTCATTAATTGGCCCAGTGGAATAAGAACCGGGAGATAAATACAAGAAACGAGTTCCATATTGTTTTGCTAGATCCCAATCATGAGTAATAAACATTACACTCAAACCATTTTGTTGAAAACGAGTTACCAGGTCTAGCAATTCATACTTCATTTCATTGTCCAGACTTGCCGTCGATTCGTCCAGAATAAGGAGATTTGGATTGGGTAATAAAGCTTGAGCAAGATATGCTCGTTGCTTCTCACCCCCTGATGCTAAACCAAGGGGCCGCTCAGCAATCTTTGTTAGGTTATTTTCACGAATCATCCGTTCAACACGGTTTCGCTCGCTTTTAGTCAGCCATGGCAAAAGGCGTGGTTTAGTATTTAAAGCAACAAAATCGCGAATAGATAGCGGGTATTCCTCGTCAATATTACGAAACTGAGGAACGTAGCCAAGTCGTGTACTTTGCGGAATAGTTATTGTCCCGCTTTTCGGTTTTAAAAAACCAAGCATTGAGCGAACAAGAGTCGTTTTTCCGACCCCATTTTCACCAACCACGACAAGAAAATCCCCTTCATTAATGGAGAAGCTTAAATGATCGATTACAGTATGATTTCCATAAGCGATCGTTAAATCATCAACTGATACAACTGCCATCTAATTCGATTCGATAAATTTACTATAAATCAAGGCTGTGGTATAGATGATAACTTCAATCACTGCGATAAAGAAACTAACCGGCCAATCTGTCAAATAACCGAGAAAAAGACCAAGCCATGTTCCTAACAGTGAAAATAAAATCGCTAAAATAATCATCCGTGCGACACCATGCGTAAAGTATTTAGCACTAGCAGCTGGTAACGTTAGGAGAATAAAAATTAGCAAAGAACCGACAATCTGAGCAGCGACACTAACGCTTAAAGCAAGTAGTAAAAGAAAAATAACAGAAATCACTGTTTGATTTATTCCACTGACCTGCGCCCCAATTGAATCAAAGGAATCAAACTTAAGGCGACGATACATCAATAGCAAAATAATTAAAACAAGAATGGAAAGGTAGACAAGCTGCCAGACCTCATTCAAACTAATTCCAACCACGCTACCAAACAAAATACTTGTTGCTGAGCTAGCTGACTGACTGCTCAAAGATAAGAAAAGAATTCCTAAGCCAATGAACAGCGCTGAAACGGCACTAATAACCGCTTCTCGTCGTGATTCTTTTATACTCATTTGTCCAACAATAACTGAACTTAACATTGTAAACAGAATCATCCCATTTAGTGCTGGCCATCCAGCAAAAACGGCAAAAGCACCACCAGCAAACCCAATTTCAGACAAGGTATGCGTTAAAAATGATAAATTTCGTGCAACGACAAAAACTCCAATAATTCCACAAATAATCGCAATAAATGTACTAGCGACAAATGCATGACGCATAAAACTTAAAGTTAACATCTAATTCTCTACTTTCTTATCAAACACGTTTTCCATGAAGCTTCCTGCTTGTGCTGCAATCTTCTTCTCCGTACCATCTTTAGTTTCCACTTTGATTAATGAAGTACAGTTATCGACTAACCGTTGCCCATTTACCGGACGACCTTCTGCAAAAACAGTAATCCCAACCAAGTTAGCATCAAATTCTTTAATCAAAGATTTCATTCCGTTAATCGTGCCGCCGCCCTTCATAAAGTCGTCAACAACCAAGACATTCGCCCCAGCTGATAATGTACGACGGGACAATTCCATCTTCTTTATCCGTTGGACGGACCCAGAAACATAATTAACACTTACAGTAGGTCCTTCAGTAATGTGTGAACTATTACGAACAATAACAAATGGTTTATTCATATACATCGCAACGCTTTGAGCAATCGGAATTCCTTTAGTCTCAACTGTCATAATAACATCAACATCAGTATCAACGTATTGAGTAGCGATTAACTTACCAATCTGCCGCAAGATTTCCGGTTGGCCGATTAAATCTGATAAGTAAACATAACCTCCCGGTAGCAAACGCGAGTCATCATTAACCCGGTCAACCAAGTTATCAATGGCCGCCTGAGCATTTTCCTTAGAATAAAATGGCGTTAATACCGCGCCACCGCTTGCACCAGGAATTGTTTCTAATCGTCCCTGTCCCCACGTTTGGAAGGTATGTTTAACAATTCCTAAATCTTCACTGATTGATGACTTAGCTGAGTCATATCGCTCACCAAAAAACTTCAACGATACTAATGATCGCGGATGTTCAAGCAAGTAACGTGTCATATCCACTTACCATGGTAGTTTCTTAGCATAATTTTCTTTATTAACCTGCCGTGCCCGCGCAATTGCCATATCATATTGTTCTGTACTGTCTGTAATGGTCGAACCAGCAGCGACAAATGAATCCTTGGCAATATTAACCGGAGCCACTAGGTTACTGTTACTACCGATAAAGGCATGGTCCCCAACATTGGTATGGTGCTTATTTGTCCCATCGTAGTTAACAAAGACAACTCCACAGCCAACATTAATATTCTTACCTAAAGTAGCATTACCGATATAAGTCAAATGACCGACCTTTGTTCCTTCACCAATGTAAGCCTTCTTAACCTCACAGAAGTTACCAATATGAACGTTTTCGCCAATTTCTGCTTCTGGACGCAGGTGACTATTAGGACCGATATCACTGCCATTGTGCATTTCTGCTTCTTGAAGGGTAGAAGAAATAATTTTAACCCCATCGTGAATCTTGGAATCAATGATCCGTGAACCAGCACCGATATAACAATCGTTACCAATTTCTGTATGCCCCTTGATCACAACGCCACCTTCAATAACTGTATCACGACCAATCTTAACATCAGCATCAATATAAGTTGTATCAGGATCAATCATCGAAACCCCTTCACGCATCCAATGAGTATTAATCCGGTTACGCATTACCTTGTTGGCACGTGCAAGGGCAACTCGGTCATTTACCCCCATCGATTCGTCAAAGTTATCCATCTTGTAGGCTGTTACGATCTCATTTTCTTGCTTTAAAATACCAATAACATCAGTTAAATAATACTCACCCTGAGCATTATCATTCGTGATCTTACTAAGGGCAGCAAATAGTTTTTTGTTATCAAAGCAGTAAACTCCAGTATTAATTTCCTTAATTGCCTGCTCTTGAATAGTAGCATCTTTTTGTTCCACAATTCGTTCAACGATTCCAACATCATTTCGAACAATTCGACCATAACCAGTTGGATCAGGAGCAATAGAAGTCAAAATAGTAGCCGCCGCATGCCGTTGTTCATGATATTCAAAAAGCTTTTCAAAAGTCTCAGCCGTAAATAAAGGAGTATCACCACTGACAATAATAGTTTCACCATCTTCATTTGCAAGAAGGTTTTTTGTTTGCATTACGGCATGACCAGTTCCGAGTTGTTGTTCCTGCAGCGCATATTTAGTACGGTGTCCTAATCGTTGTTCAACTGTTTCCGCCCCAAAACCAACAATTGTAATAATATTATCGATTTTGGCTTTTTCCAATTGAGTTAAAACATGCTCAACCATTGTCTTACCACAAACTTGGTGTAAAACTTTGTATAGCTTTGAGCGCATCCGTGTACCTTTACCAGCAGCTAAAATAATTGCATTACGTTTTGTCATTTACTTCTTTTCCAACTGTGCACTTTGGAATACTTGCTTAAATAGTGGACTAACCGGACGATTTTCGTTAATCCGTTTGATTGCATCCCCAATTAGTGGAGCAACCGATACCTGCTTGATTTTATCGATTTGTTTTTCTTTTGGCAATTGAATCGAGTCCGTCACAACGACTTCTTTAAGTGGTGCATTCTGTAAACGTTCAATTGCTGGGCCAGATAATACCGCATGGGTACATGATGCGTAGACTTCTTCTGCGCCGGCATCTATTAATGCTTGCGAACCTAAACTAATAGTTCCCGCAGTATCAATCATGTCATCAATCATAATACACTTCTTACCCTTAACGTCTCCAATAATATTCATGATTTGAGCAACGTTCGCCCGTGGACGCCGCTTGTCAATAATCGCAATTGGAGATTTTAAAAACTCGGCAAGTGCTCGTGCCCGTGTTACTCCACCATGATCAGGAGAAATAACAACTGCATTTTCAGCAACACCCTGGTTGATAAAATACTCTGCTAAAAGAGGAGCACCCATCAAATGATCGACAGGGATATCAAAGAACCCTTGAATTTGTGCGGCATGAAGATCAAGTGCAATAATCCGATCAACACCGGAATTTTGCAACATATTAGCAACCAACTTAGCAGTGATTGGTTCACGGCTCCGTGCTTTTCGGTCTTGACGGGCATAACCATAGTATGGCATCACCACGTTAATCGTCTTGGCACTAGCACGACGAAGCGCATCTACCATAATTAACAACTCCATTAAGTTGTCATTAACTGGGGCAGAGGTCGATTGGATGACATAAACATTGTCTCCTCGCACACTTTCCTCAATATTAATTTGGATCTCACCATCACTAAAACGATTAACAGATAATTTTCCTAAATCAACCCCGACATGCTTAGCAATCTTTTCTGCTAAGGGACGGTTTGAATTTAACGCAAAGATTTTTAAATTTTGATCAAAATATTGCTGTGTCATTTAAGCGATTTTTGTTACCGCTCCAGTTTGACTATTGTATTGGTAAATACCGATTAAGTTAGCAACAGTGTTATCACTATTGTTTTGACGTACTTCAAACTTGTAAACATTACCAGTCTTACCAGTTGGCATAATTTGGTAACCTTGGGAGCCACTAAAGCCCATCTTGTTAGCAAATTGTTGTACTACATTATCGCTAGTTGCATCAGATGCAGCTTGGTTAGCAGCAGAGGATGATTGTTGAGTTGCTGCACTTGTAGAACCGGATTGCTTATTTGTTTGCTTGCTATTATTAGTAGATGATGAAGTTTGAGAACTAGTAGAACCCTGTGCAGAACTTACCTTGCTTTGTAAATCAGCGTATGCATTCCGCATTGCCGGACTAGTTGACTTTTGTGATTTCAATTTGTTCTTAGCACCATCATAATCGCCATTTTCATATGCTTTTTGGGCATCCATGTAGCTTTGTAAATCATCAGCAAGTGCTTCCGTTTGAGCATTATGATCATTTAATTGGTTTAACTGTTCATAAGCCCCTTCATAATCATGATTTTGGATAAGCTTATTAGCTGTACGATAAGCCTTTGAAGCTTTACTTTCGGAAGAACGGACAGACGACGATGTGCTGGAAGAACTTGTATCACTACTTGACGCAGATTGTTTACCACAACCAGCTAAGGCAAAGATAGTAGCGACTGCAGCTGTTCCAACCATTGCTTTTTTGAAAAACTTAATTGTTGTCATTTACTTAAGAACATATTTTTCAATCGCTTTTCCAACACCATCATGATTATTATCAGCGGTTGTTACGTCAGCGATCTTTAAGGTACCAGGAATTGAGTTTCCCATCGCTACCCCTAACCCAGCAAATTCGATCATTGAATCATCGTTTTGTGCGTTGCCAAGGGCCATTACTTCTTCTTTTTTAATTCCGAGTTCTTCGCTAAGTAATTGAAGGGCATTTCCTTTACTTGCTTGTTTATTCATGAATTCTAGATAAAAGTCTTCGCTGCGAACAATGGAAAAGCGGTCACGCATTTCTGCCGAAAGCTCTGCCCATGCTTTGTCAATTTGTTCTTTAGTATCAACCATCATTGCTTTGGCGATTACGTATTGATCTTGCATTTTAGAAAGTTCTTCAAAGGTACGATAACGAATTGGCATACTTACAAGGTCTGACTCGTAGACTGTATAAGGACTCAAATCCCGGTTAATTGTGTAGATGTAATCTCGCGTTTCGATTTGGGACTTGACGCCTTCTTTAATACAATAAGTTTGCCAGTCTGCATAGTCATTGAAAGGCATCGTGTAATTTACCAGGACGTTCCCACTAGTTGATTGGGCTAGTGCACCGTTGAAGCTAATAACAAATTCGTTATCTGAATCATTTAAGCCCAATTGGTCAAGGTATGCTTTTACGCCTGTCATTGGACGTCCAGTGCATAAGACAATCTTTACTCCCTGCGCGCTGGCTTTTTTTATTGCAGCAACAGTTTGTGGTGTGATTTCACGTTGGTCATTGATTAATGTTCCATCGATATCGATTGCGACTAATTTAATTGCCATTTATTTTTGCTCCTTTGGGTTAATAATATGATTATTCTTGATATAGCTTTGAAATTCTTCATAGATTGGTTCGAAAATTTCAATATTGTTTCGCGTTTCAAGCATCTCTTTTGGGAAAAAGAACCGTTGATCTCCGGCTTCTCGTCCCGATACGCTAGCGACTAAGGTACTAACTTGGGATAGTTCCACAAAATCGCCATTAGGTTGGAGAAGCTCGATTTGCGTTTGAGTATTAGAATCTTGTGGATGATAAGTATCATATGGAAGTTTAAAACTATCGTTGACTGCGGTGTAATACTGGCTATTAAACCCAGCAGTTTGGATGAGCTTTCGTAAAGTTGGTAAAAGTTTTTGTGTATTTTGATCATAAATGACTGATTTAAATGGTCGGCGGTTAAGAAAACGACTAGCAAGGTCGCTTAAAATATCATCACGAGAATGGGTCCAATGAATAAAATAGGTGGTTAAGACACCATCGTCAAGCGCCAAATAGTCATCCAAGGTAAACTTACCATTAAAAAACGGCATCAGCATATGAGGGGTGAAGTCGGGCTCAAAGTCATTAGGATGTTGGTAAATATATTTTGCCCGCATTAAGAGGTGGTCTAAGATAACTTCCATTGAACGGGAAACTGGGTGAAAGTAGACTTGCAGATACATCTGAAGGCGACTGATAATGTAATCTTCTACCGCATGCATTCCTGAAATTTCAAAGGCAATTCCTCTCTTAACTGGTCGCATAACATGAAGAACACGATCAAGATCAAACTTTCCGTAGTTTGTTCCTGTGTAATACGCGTCTCGTTGCAAGTAATCCATCCGGTCCGCATCAACTTGGCTTGAGATCATTTGCACCACTTGTGGATTTTCATAAGTATGGTCGATCACACTAGCAACTTGATGAGGAAAATCAGGAGATACCCGTTGTAATATTTTATTAATATTAGTGCTGCTGTCGGTGATCAACTGGCGGGTAATTTGCTCATGGTTTGTATGGAAAATATGCTCAAATGTATGGGAATAAGGACCATGCCCTAAATCATGGAGGAGGGCTGCACATAAGGCAACTGGTCGTTCGTGATCATCCCATAGGCCGTCGCCAGGATGCTGACTAGGATAGTTTCGCTGGAAATAGTTGCACATTTGGCGGGTAATTTCATAGACGCCTAAGCAATGGCCAAAGCGGGAATGCTCGGCTCCATGAAAGGTAAATGATGAAGTTCCTAGCTGCTTGATTCGTCGTAATCGTTGAAACTCAGGAGTATTAATTAGGTCCATAATAATTTGATTATCGACAATAATTTGTCCGTGAATTGGATCGCGAAAAACCTTTTCACGGCGAAGTTTTTCGTCATAAAAGTGATTCATTTAATCTTCTTTCTCTAAACGTTCTTGTAAACGTTCCATGCTGATTAGTTCTTTATTGAGGGTTGATATAAAATTAGGCGACCACATTAAGTTATTAAGGCTGTCAGGAACAATGATTTGAACGACTGATTGGATTCGCTGGATCGCATCCTGAACGCTTAATTGCGTGTTGAGGGCTTTAGAGATAGTTGTCATCGCTCCCGGCCAAACATCTGGAAAATGCCACTTATTTTGGCTTTGCTGCAATCCTGTATCATAGAAGTCACGAATTAGTTTGCCCCGATCCTGCTGATTGCCACCGACACTTAAGTAAAGCATTACTGTAACTCCCATTTTGTTTCGGCGTTGGGAAATGCCACCGATTTTTTGGCCGTTAACGCTGATATCAAAACTCCCCGGACAGTATGAATGAGTGATTTCACCAGTAGCGATTTTTAGGCTAGGAAAAGCAGCCTGAATTAGGTCGACCATTCGTTGATATGCTTCATCAATAGTTAATTCATGGTCTTCGAGGTGCCATGGATAGAAAATTGACAGGTTTAAAATACCGTCGTCACTTACAACTGCTAATCCCCCTGAATTACGCATGAAATAATGAAAACCACGGTGCGTAAGCGAAGTAAGGGCAGTTGATAAATGCGGTAATCGTTGATCTTTTAACCCTAAAATAACCGTATCTTCTAAGGTCCAAAAATGAAGAAGAGGATATTTGAGTTTGTTAGCTGAACGTAACAAAGCGTTGGTATAGATGAAAGACGAAAGATTATCCGCTGGAGTTAAAGGTTGAATAAACCGCTGAAAACACTGATTCTTAAAATTAGCCATATTTATCCATAAATTTGCGAGAATACCCCCACTTCTATAAGTAGGGGATGAATCGCTCTCTTAAAGCACGTTAGTGCTTTTTCTTTTGTTCTATGATATATTTAGTATATATCTATAAAATGTGTTGATAACAATAGAATTGGATAGAAATCAGCATTCAGTATACTTGCTTAATTACCATTTGGTAATGGTGGTTAAGTATCGTCGAAAAGTAATTAACGATGAAATATCTGAATATCTTAAACATCGTTTTGTAGTTGTGGGACAAGCATACGGCATTAATTTGCAAGAATGGATTAGAAAAAAAGTAGTTGCTCATCAGTGACATACTTCATGAATACCTCGTAAGGTGTTTGATAGCCCAATGATTTGCGAGGAATGTTGTTCCGGTAACTCATTATTTGAGCAACTTCTTCATCAGCTAGGTGGCGGAGATCGCGACCTTTGTGGAGCCCATCGCGCCGCAGAAGGCCGTTGTTGTTCTCGTTTAACCCCCGTTGGTTAGGTGCCCCCACCTCGGCAAAGTAGGTCTGGAGGTCAAATTGGTTGGCAATTGCTCGCCAGTCAGCGAACTCCTTCCCATTGTCGAAGGTAATCGACTTGAAGAAGTGGGGTGGAAACTTTGCCAACCATTCCTGTAAGTGCTGGATCACACTGGTGGCCGTCTTACTATGGACGTTAAGCTTAACGTCCATAGTAAGACGGCCACCAGTGTGATCCAGCACTTACAGGAATGGTTGGCAAAGTTTCCACCCCACTTCTTCAAGTCGATTACCTTCGACAATGGGAAGGAGTTCGCTGACTGGCGAGCAATTGCCAACCAATTTGACCTCCAGACCTACTTTGCCGAGGTGGGGGCACCTAACCAACGGGGGTTAAACGAGAACAACAACGGCCTTCTGCGGCGCGATGGGCTCCACAAAGGTCGCGATCTCCGCCACCTAGCTGATGAAGAAGTTGCTCAAATAATGAGTTACCGGAACAACATTCCTCGCAAATCATTGGGCTATCAAACACCTTACGAGGTATTCATGAAGTATGTCACTGATGAGCAACTACTTTTTTTCTAACTTAAATTGACATTTCGGGATTATTTATGGCATTCTGTTTGGACTTCTTTTGACCATGGTAAATAAGCCTCAAGTCCTTCGTCCTTGCGGTTTGGTAAGTGATCAAAAAGATACTTAAAGTATTTGTAGATATTTAAATGGTTCTGGTTTGCAGTTGCCACCAAAGTATAGAAAATGGCATTTGCCTGAGCTCCGGCAGTACTTTTCGCAAATAAGCTATTCTTTCGAATAAGAGTTGATGGACGAATCGCTCGTTCAACAGGATTATTTGTTAATGGTACTCGGCCATCTTCAAAAATTCGATACACTCGTGTTTTTAACTTTAAAGCATTGTTAATGGCGGCTCTTAAACGTCCTTGAGGAAAGTTAATGTTTTCTAAATAGGCATAGAACTTATCCATCAAGGGTTTTACGTGCAACCGACGTTGCACTAGCTTTTCCTTATGAGTGTGATATGCTAATTGTTTCTCTTCGTGAAAAACTGGTCGCATTAGTTGTAAAACTTGGTATGCTTTGGAATTCTTCAATTGTTCTTTTTTCAACTACAGAGTAATATTTTTTACCAGGGTCTGTTTAATTGTATCCATGACTAAAGAATTGTCATTACATCGGTCAAAGATATCAGCAATAGTTGAAGAATGCTTATTAAAAGTACTTAGTTTATTTTTGAAAACAGGAGTGATAATTTCATTTTGTTCTGCAATAAGTAAACATGCTCCGGTACATGCCATTTATTTCCACTTCATTACACACACTGGTTCTGGACAACTAACATCTTTTTGAAGGAGAGTTAACTTACCAGTTGATGGGTTTCGTTTATAAAGAGTAAGGTTATCAGAGTTCTGATTTGAAGCTAAAAGATAATTTTCATCTTGATTTAGATTGAAATCACGTGGGAAATCTCCTTCAGTTGAAATTGATTGAATATGTTTAACGGTAAAATCTGGTTGAACTTCAAAGACGGCAATAGTGTTTTCACCACGATTTGATGTATAGACAAATTTCCCATCATTTGAAATCCGGATAGCAGCTGCTCCATTGTGAGCTGTCCAGTCTTCAGGAATTGTTTTGAGCGTTTGAAGGTGCTTAAATGATGCATCCTTACTATTATACTTGAGTACTTCTAGTTTACTGCTTAGTTCACCCAAAAGATAAGCATAATTGCCATTTGGATGGAAAACTATATGACGGGTACCAAAGCCATCTTCACACTTATAGCGAGAAACAGCAGTTAATTTACCATCATCAGAGACATCGTAAACCACAACAAGATCCATTCCTAAGTCACATACAACTAGACGATTATCAGGAGTTAGATCGGCATAATGAACATGTGGAGCCTCTTGCTCAGGTTCAGGACCAGTTGCTCCTTCATGAAGGACAGAATCAGTTTGTGTCAACGTTCCATCTTCGTTGATCTTAAAAACATCTATTTTTGCTGTATGATAATTAGCACTGAATAATAAATGCCGTTTGTTATCAATGCCTACATATGCAGGAGGAGCACCGGCAGCTAAGATATCGCTTAGCATCTTAGCGTTATCGTCATTTAATGAGTAAGAAGCAACGCCCCCCTTGTCATCTACTTGTTTGATTGCGTAAATACGACCATCTTGACCAACTTGTAAGTAAGCTGGTTTTTGAGATGGAATTGCTAATTCAACGTTCGTTATTTTTTCTTGGTCAGTATCGAGGGTAACTTTGTAGATCCCTTTACTTGTTTTTTTAGTATAAGTTCCAATTAGAAATTGTTCAATCAATTAATTAGCTTTTTTCGCAATTAATAAGCTTACATCCACCGTAATTGTTTTCAATTGAGTTAATTCTTCTTTAGATAATCTTTTAGCGTTTGCTCCCCAGTGTAAAGGTGTCATTTCTAACATTGATTGTTGTAAGCCGTCTGGGATTCTAAATTGGTAGGTTACCGTTTCAACTTTACTATGCGGATAATGTCGTTTAAATAACTCGATTACTCGTGAATTATCATAGTGGTAATTGCGTTCTCCTGTTTTATATAAGAGGTGACGTAATTCGACTAAGTAGTTAGCGTTAGGAATTACCTTAATAAGGGTCCCATCTTTTGTTAGAACCCGTTTAAACTCTTGATAATCAGATGGAGAAAACAACTCTAATATACAATCAAAACTCTCATCATTAAAAGGTAATTTACGTAAATCAGCTACACAAAAAAATGCCTTTAACGATAACTGAGTAGCAAGCGTTATCCCTGGTTTCGAAATATCAAAGCCAATCATCGTATCATTACAGTTAGCACGGATTGTTTCTAATTGTAATAATGGTGTTCCTTCCCCAGTTCCTACATCTAAGATCCTTAAAGATTTTGAAGGTAAGAATTTACTGATATTTTCAATAATTGGCTTAAATAGTCCTGCATTTAATAGCTGACGACGAGATTCAAACATTGAGCAATCATATTCAGTATTAGCCGCTCCATTAAGAAAGTGAAGATAACCATGCCGATTAAAGTCAAATCGGTGGTTATTTCCGCAAATAATACTATTTCCTTCAACTCTCTCCATTGGCTGTTCACAAACAGGGCATTGAAAAAGGGCAAGATTATTTTTTACCATTTCTCGTTGACGTTCAACTTTTTTCAATTACTTTAATTTATCGAATTCATATTTATGAACTCGGGCTAAATTAGGAAAACTCTGTTGCCGCAATACCTCATAAATAACAATCGCTGCACTATTCGATAAATTCAGGGCCCGAATATTATTATCATTTTGTGGAATCCGGATAGCATTTTCTGGATATTTTTGCATAAAACGTTCGGGCAAGCCAGTTGTTTCTTTTCCAAATAGGAAATAATGATCTCCTTCACCCGTATAATCAACATCACTATAATCATGAGTGGCAAACTTAGAAACAATATATAAACGGTTAATATCAGGAATAGTCTTCATAAATGAAGGTAAATCCTCATGATACGTGATCTTTACTTTATCCCAGTAGTCTAATCCAGCCCGTTTCATATGCTTATCATCAGTTGAAAATCCTAATGGCTTAATTAAATGTAATTCAGTATTTGTTCCCGCACAAGTTCGTGCAATATTTCCTGTATTTGCTGGAAACAATGGTTCAAACAAGACAATATGGTTTGTCATTTATTCCTCACTTTTTTGCTTATAAACTTCCCGTGGTTTTGAGCCATTAGCTGGTCCGATAAAACCGCGCTGTTCCATATCATCAATAATTCTTGCTGCACGATTATAACCAATTCTAAATCGCCGCTGAATTAGCGAAGTTGATGCTTTTTGTTGATCAACCACAAAATCTAATGCTTCGGGGAATAATTCATCTTCCTCTTCAGTTTGCTCTTCTTGCTCAATTTCACTGTCAGTTACAACCATATTATCGTCATACTCAGCTGCTCGCTCGTTTTTTATAAAGTCTACTACTGATTCAACATCATGATCAGAAATAAATGCACCTTGAATCCGGATTGGCTTATTTTGATCAATTGGTTCAAATAACATATCACCTCGACCAAGGAGCTTTTCTGCCCCATTAGTATCGATAATAGTTCGCGAATCAACCCCGCTAGAAACCGCAAAGGCAATTCGAGAAGGAACGTTAGCCTTAATAAGCCCTGTAATAACATCGACAGAAGGACGCTGAGTTGCCAAAATCATATGAATACCAGCAGCCCGCCCCATTTGTGCAATCCGGACAATTGCATCTTCAACATCATGAGAAACAGTCATCATTAAGTCGGCTAATTCATCAACAATAACTAAAATTAATGGTAGGTTAGCTTGAACTTCATCAGGATGGTCATCATTTTGTTGTTTGACCAACTTATTATATCCATCCAAGTTACGAACACCGAATTTTGCAAACAATTCATAACGACGCTCCATTTCTGCAACAACTTTTCCTAATGCCCGAGCTGCTTTTTTGGGTTCAGAAACTACCGGACTGAGTAGATGGGGAATACCATTATAAACACTCAATTCGACTTTTTTAGGGTCAATCATTAACATCTTTACCTGATGCGGTTTAGCCTTTAATAAAATGCTTGTAATGATAACATTGATTGCAACAGACTTACCACTACCAGTTGCCCCAGCGATAAGAAGGTGTGGCATCTTAGTTAGATCAGCCATTTTGATATCCCCAGTGACACTGCGACCAAGCGGAACTTCCATGGGATTATCATTACTAGGAGCATTTTCGACCATATCGCGAAAACCAACTGTTGCAATTTGCTGGTTCGGAACTTCAATCCCAATTAATGATTTCCCTGGGATCGGCGCTTCAATCCGGATATCTTTAGCCGCAAGTGCAAGTGCCAAATCATCAGCCAAATGGGTTATTCGACTAACCTTTACTCCTACTGCTGGGCGTAACTCATATTTGGTAACGGAAGGACCTAAATTAACATTTTCAACTGTTGCATCCACACCAAAAGATTTTAGAGTTTGTTGGAGCGTTTTGGTGTTCTTTTTGATATTATTCAAATCTTCCTGCTGATCTGTTGCTTTTACTTGACTTAGCAGGCTGACTGGCGGCAATTGATAATCATTGTCTTCTTTAGCGTCAATTCCTGCAAGTTTAATTTCCGCATCATCACGTTGGTTCGAGTCCTGATCATCCTTACGTCCACTCTGAGTTTCTTCCACCTGACTTTCACCTGCGACCCTAATAGTTGGTTCAACAGGATCTTGAGCAGGCATCGCTGGAGAAACTGGCGGCGTTGACGTTGGCTCTGCTGATTCTTGGTCAGCAAAAAAATCTTTAACCTGCCTTGATGCTTTAGCAAGGGGCACGCTAATCGATGGTACCGTAGTTGTCTTGGTTGCTCTCTCCGTTCTCTTTTTCATTAATTGATCGTGAGCATTAGCCATGGCTGCTCCAGATTTTTTAATGCCAATCCCACATTTTACTAGAAATTCGCGCCATGGTAATGCAAAAAAGACAATAATTCCGATAATCATTAACAACCATGACAATACCGCTGTTCCAACTTCTGAAATTAAAATATTACTTCCATTATATAGGTAAGCACCAATCATCCCTCCACCAACCGGAACAGTTGAATCACCGTTAAAAATGACCTTACTAAGACTATTCCAAGTAGTTTTGATTACCTTTGCATGAAGATTCAGGCGCTGAAACATTACTGTCTGAAGCCACATTAATAAACCAATATAGGCAATAATAGTTCCTGCAATCCAACGTTTTTTGAAATGCGGACGATGCCCATACAATGCAAAACATAATCCATAAAGAAAAACAATAATCATTGCAATTGGAAAGGATGACCCTACAAAAATCTTAAAACAGTTATCGAGAAAGGTTCCTAATGCTCCTAAATTAAATAAGCCAACTAACATTAAGAGGCAAACAATTATTCCTAATAGATTATCCATTAATCGATACTGTTGTTTTTTCCCTCTTGTCCGGCGGGATGATGCCTTTTTTCTTCTCGCCATCTAAATTAAGTTTAAGGATGCAACTGCTCCAAAGATTAAAGAACCAAGCATTGCAATTAACATGAGCCAAATAGCAACCATGGTAATTTTTTGGAAACGAGTTTTCTTTTTTCGCTGCATTTATATCAACGGTAACCATGGTGAAATAATTAAGCTACCAATATATATAATTAAAGCATAATATGCCGAATACCGCCAAAATACTGGCCAGTAACGGCGATAAATGAATTCATGATTGTGAATAATTTGTAAAGCAATTAATAGCAGAGCTAGAATCATCCATAAGGCAATAGGATAAGCTGGCCAATAGAATCCAATATTAAAGATTATCAGAATCCATAAAATAATTGTCCATCCCCACCATAAATGCTTTATTTTTTTAGGATGATGAAATATTCGTACTAATAATCGTTCTACTATCCCAATCACTAATAATAAAATAATCTCTAAAATTATAACTTGAATACTAACCATTTAAAAATCAATATTAAGATCTTCAGCAATCTCATCAAAATTATCAGCTGTTTCGCTTGTAAATTTATTCCACCGTTCAGCGCTCCAGATTTCTAAGCGATTAGACACACCAACGATTACACATTTCTTTTCAAGTGAGGCATGAGTTCGTAATGTTATCGGAATATTAATCCGTCCTTGTTTATCAATTTCGCAATCTGTCGCAGCGGAATATAAAAAACGTACAAATGCACGTGCATCACGCTTTGTTAATGGGAGCGCCTTTAGCTTTTGCTCTAAAATCGCCCATTCATTTAATGGATATCCAAACAAACATCCATCTAACCCCCGAGTAACAATGAAGTGTGCCCCCAATTGTTCTCGAAATTTGGCAGGAATAATTAATCGGCCTTTGGAATCAATAGTGTGTGTAAATTCTCCCATTAACACTCACTTTCCTTCTCTAATTTTCTCGATTATCCTCAACTTGGCACTATGCGCACGATGATTTGCCGCTAATTCTTCCTCACTAGCTACAATCGGCTTTTTATTAATTAATTTGAAGTTTGGTTCCATTCCCGCTGGTATTACTGGTAATCCCTGCGGTACATCCCCACTTAATGAAGTCTTTTCACGAAACATTGTCTTTACTAACCGATCTTCTAGGGATTGGAAGGTAATAACACTTATTCGTCCTCCAACATCCAACAAGTCTAATGCTTGCTCTAACGATTCCTCTAAAGCACCTAATTCGTCGTTAACTGCTATCCGAATAGCTTGAAAACTCTTTTTCGCTGGATGACCACCATGACGGCGAGCTGCTGCTGGAATTCCCTCTTTAATCACATCAACTAATTCAAATGTCGTCTTTATTGGTGCTATCTTTCGGCGTTGTTCAATCTTTCTAGCAATTGACTTGGCAAATTTTTCTTCTCCATATCGGTAAAGAATCTTAACGAGCCGTTCATATGACCATTCGTTAACAACTTCCATTGCCGACAATTTTTGTTCCTGATTCATCCGCATGTCTAAGGGGGCGTCATGCTGATAGCTAAAACCTCTTTTAGCATCATCGAACTGTGGAGATGAAACACCTAAATCATATAAAATTCCATTAACATGTTTTACATTATAGCTATCCAATTCCGCTTTTAAGTTGCGGAAATTATCTTCAATTAATGTTAATTTTTGTTGCTCTATTGCTGTTTTTAACTGTTCTTTATTGTAATTAATTGCCGTCTGATCTTGATCAAATGAATATAGGTGGCCATCGACGAGCTGTTGTAAAATAGCTTGCGTATGACCACCACCACCTAATGTTGCATCAACGTAGGTACCTGTTGGTTGCACATTTAATCCTGCTACGGCCTCCTTTAAAAGTACCGTTACATGTTTAAATTCTGCCATTTATTTATTAACGTTCCTTACATTTGAATTTTTATCTGATAATCCATATTTATGTGCTGCTGATTTCAAATGCGATTGAGTCGTCAATTCAGCGATTTCTTGCTGCAAACTTGTATTACTACTTTTTGCCTTAGTAATTTGAGTTTGGGTATCCTGTAAGCGCCGTTGCTGATTATTAATACTAATTTTTGTAGAAAGTAAGCTAATCATTAAGAATAGCGTAATTAAGCTACCTACTGCTACTAAAGATCTTTCAAATTTTGACCATCTAACCGGACTTGGAGAAATTTTTAGTTGTTGATAAGTCTTTTTTCTTGGCGCTTGCTGCGGTTGTTGCTCTCCCGCCAGTTGCCTTGCCGCATTTGAAACCATCTAGTTTTTAGCTTCATATTGAACGGTTAAAGTTGTTCCACGCTTAATAGTTGTATCAGGTAAAATACTTTGCTGAGTAACATAGCCGTTTCCATTTTCTTTTACTTTTAGCTTAAGGACCTTAGCTAATTGTTGAACATCCGCAGAACTCCATCCAGAAATATCTGGCATTTTATACTCGCCACCAGTATCAAGAATAACATGTTGATCTGTTAACACTTGTTCGTCTGGAACTGCTGATTGTTGTTTAACTTTCTTGCCAGAACCTACAACAATTACCTGCATTCCTTTACCTGATAATTCTTTATTAGCTTCATCGCTTGCTTGACCAACAACATTAGGCATTGTAATAACCTTTTTCTTGACCTTTTCTGCAACTTTTTGTTGGCTCAACAACATTTTCATTGTCGGATTAAAGACGCTGGCAATTTGTTTGGTTGCTGTTTTTTTAAGGTTTTGCGGTTGGCGAAGGGTGACATACATAATATACTTTGGATTTTTAGCTGGTGCCATCCCTGCAAAGGAGTAAAGGTAGTTTGTATCACCAGTTGAATAACCATGAGCACCACCAATTTGTGCAGTTGTGGTCTTTCCAGCAATTCGGTAACCCTTAATTTGGTAATCATGGCCAAGGCCCTTTTGATCATAAACAACGCCTTGCATGTAACCAAGGACCTTTTTCGCTGTCGATGCTTTTATTGGGTGTCCAACAACTTTAGGCTTAACCTTTTGAATCGTCTTTCCGCTATTACCATCTACAACTTTGCTAACAATGTAAGGCTTCATCATTTTACCATTATTGCCAATAGCACTGAACGCTTGCATCATCTGCATGACATTTACAGTAATTCCCTGTCCAAAAGCGGTATTTGCCTGAGCAAGAATCCCTTTGAATGAAGTATAACCATTAACCTCGTTACTCATTCCGATAACATTAACTTTTTTTAACAGGCCAAATCGTTTAATGTACTTCATCCATGTCTCTGCTCCCATGTCCTGCTCTACATGAGCAAACCCAACATTACTAGACATATCAAAAGCATCTTTATAGGAAATTGTTCCCCAACCAGAACTTGACCAATCAGTGATTTTTCCGCCACCCATAGCCCATGTTCCCGAATTAAAGGTCGCATTAGGATTAAAATGTCCGGTATCAATAGCAGCAGCTAATGACAAAATTTTCATTACCGAACCTGGTTCATAAGCATCTTGAACTAACATATTCCGCCAAACAGGATTATTTTCTGCATGAAGAGTTGGCCGTTGCGTAGCGGCAATAATTTTACCTGTTTTAGCTTCCATTACAACTGCAGTCATTGCATTGGCGTTAGAACTTTTATAAACTTTATTAACTTTATTTTCGAGAAAATGTTGGGTTTGTGAATCAAGGGTAGTGTAGATATTATCTCCATTGACGGCTTTTTTAGTTACCTGCTTAGAATTAGCAATTTGGTATCCATAGACGTCCTGTTTATCTTTTCTCAACCCGTTTATTCCTGTCAGTTGTTTATTAAAGTAGCCTTCTAAGCCCAATTGTCCCACTAAGTTGGTCTCTTCAGTTCCATTATCATTTTTAACTTTAGGAGTTGCCATCCCAATTATTTGAGAAGCAAATTCGCCTTCTGGATATTGACGTGCTGGAGTCGCAATAAAATTAATTCCTGGCAAGTGCCGGTTCTTGATCTTCTGCATTGTTGAAACAGAAAGGTTGCTTCCAGCATTTCCAAATTCAACTTGGTAGGCTTGCCCTTTTGGTTTAAGAATCTTTTCAATTTGCTTTGGTGTCAGGTCAATATACTGTGATAATACCTTGGCAGTTTTTTTTCGATCTTTTACATATAACGGTTTACCATCAGAAGACTTTTGGGTTCGATCCAAAACCGCATAGAGGGTATATTTACTTGTATCAGTTGCCAAGGGATTCCCTTCTGAATCATAAATATCACCCCGTCGCGCTTGAATAATTCGCTGCTGGGTATAAATTTGTTCCGCTTGTGACCGTAAGTTAACATGTTGAACATCCTTATTTATTGCGATATACGCAAAACGAACGATAAATAAGGTAAACAATCCAACCGTGATTAGAAAGAGCCATTTGCCAAAGGTCCCTCGGTTTTCTCTATGTCCCCTATTTTTCGTTCGTTGTGGCTTCTTATTCATCTAACCTACTAATAAGATTGTTGTAGCGGCAATAATTGCAGCAACTAACCCTACAAGCCAAAACACAATATCAATTTTCCATTCACTCCATCCGCTCATTTCAAAATGGTGGTGGATTGGGGTCATCTTAAAAATTCGTTTACCGGTTGTTTTGAATGAAGCCACTTGAAGAATGACACTAGCAGTTTCACAAACATAAACAATTCCAATTACTAATAAGGACCATTCATGATGTAATAACAATGAAACAGCGGCTAAGGATGCCCCAATTGCTAAAGATCCCATATCACCCATGAAAATCTTAGCGGGCTTATGATTATAAGGGAAGAAACCTAGTAAAGTTCCGATCATTGCTAAACAGAAAAGAGCAATTTCAGGATAACCTGGTTGATTGAGATTTACTAAAGCAATGATTAGATAAGCCGCAAAAGAAATAATGGAAAGACCACTTACCAAGCCATCAAGTCCATCGGTTAAATTAACAGCATTTGAAAAGCCGACGATCCAAAAAATAATAAACAAACCGTAAAGCCAACCAATTTGAGTTGTTCCAAAGCCCATTTGAAAACCTTCATGTTGGTAAATAACTGTAAAGACCATTGCTGCTAATACCTGACATAGCGCCTTTTGCCATGGTTTAAATCCTTCATTTTGATGGTGGAAGATTTTAATACTATCATCCCACATCCCAATCAGGCCATAAACAACCAGGACAAAGAGGAGTGCCCACAGCGTATTCGTAATTAACCCTTGCCAAGCAGCAACCCATAAAATTGTTACTACTGCAGAGAAGATGAACAATAATCCTCCCATTGTTGGCGTCCCAGCCTTTTTAGCATGCCAGGTAGGGCCTTCCTTACGAATTTGCTGACCTTCTTTTTTAGCCCGAAAATATTTAATTAACGAGGGCATCAATAAAAACGTAATTAAGAATGAACTAAGAATAGTCAAAACTGCACTTAAGAAATTCATTTATTGTTCCTTCTTTCCTGTTAATTTTTCAACTGCTTCAATAAATTTATCACCACGAACTTCAAAGCTCGGGAATTGGTCCCAACTAGCATTAGCAGGCGAGAGGAGAATGACATCTCCTGGTTCACTCAGCTTCCATGCTTCTGGTACCGCAGTAATTGCATTTTCACTTTCAATTACTGGAACCCCTGCTTGATTCCCCGCATCCTTCATTTTATCTTTACATTCACCAAAAACAATCATTGCCTTGACATGCTTCTTAAAGTAAGGAACCAACCGTTCAAAGGTATAACCACGATCAAGGCCACCCGCCAAAAGAACTACTGGACGATCAAAGCCTTGCAAGGCAACTTCAGTAGCTTCAATATCAGTTGATTTTGAATCATTGTAGAAAAGCCGTTCTTGGTATTCCATCACATATTGTAAGCGGTGACGGACTCCACTAAATGTTGTTAAAACTTTCTTTATTGCATCATTTGTAACACCGCTTAATTTTGCCGCTGCAATTGCTGCCAATGCATTTTCTACATTTTGGGGACCGATCAATCGAATATCTTTGGTTGGCATAACCTCTTGTCCACGCCAGTAAATCATTCCATCTTCTACATAAGATCCTTCATGACTCTTATTGAGACGAGAAAATGGCACAATGGTAGCTTGACTACGCTGAGCAATCTTTTGCCATTCATCACGATCCCAGTTAATAACTAAGAAATCATCCTTGGTTTGGTTCCGGGTAATATTAAGCTTTGCATTAATATAGTTTTCTCGTGTCTTATGATAGTCTAAATGATTAGAAAAAATGTTAGTAATAATTGCAATATGCGGATGAATTGTTGGTGCTCCTAATAATTGGAAACTAGATAATTCCGTGACCAATGTATCGTCTGGCCCTAAATCCTCAGCAATTTTACTAAAGGAAATTCCAATATTACCTGCATATTTCACTTGATATTTTGCATTTTCAGCAATCATTAGTTGAGTTAAAGTCGTTGTGGTAGTCTTCCCATTACTTCCAGTTACACTTACAAGGTGACCATCAAAAATTTGCCATCCTAGTTCTGCTTCCGTAATAATAGGTGTCCCCTGCTTAACGAATGCAGCCACTAATGGATTATCATAAGGAATTCCAGGATTTTTTACTACAACATCGAAACCTTCATTAGCTAATGAAATGGGATTATCACCAGTAATTACCTTGATTCCATCAGCTTTTAAATCATCAACAATATCATTATTTTTAGGAGTTGCTTTATCATTAGCGGTAACATTGGCACCAAGTTTTACCAATAAGTGAGCCGCATTAATGCCACTAATTCCGAAACCCATTACAAGAACTTTTTTACCTTGATATTCATCAATTTTTTTCATTTATTTTTCGTGTTCATCAATTGCCTTATGTAAGATCTTAATTAGTCTATCAGCGGCATCTGGCCGACCCATCTTTTCAGCAGCATGCGCCATCTCTTTACGCACTTCTTCATCTTCCATAATCTTATCTGCTTGAGTCAATAATGCCCGGGCATCTAACTTATCTTCAGTAATCATCAAGCCAGCGTTATTCTTAACTAAAGCTTGAGCATTCTTTACTTGATGGTTAGCGGTAACATACGGACTAGGAATTAAGATTGTAGGAACTCCGAGTGCCGTTACCTCAGCAATAGTGGTTGCTCCTGCGCGCGATACTAAAGCTGCCACTCGAGGCATCTTAGCCGGCATGTCTTTAATGTAAGGAACGACTTTAACATTATCAGCTGGTCTAATATTATTTTCTGCAAGTTGCTTTTTTACATCATCATACCGTTTTTGACCGGTTGCAAAGATAACCTGATAAGGACGCTTATTGAATTCTGGAATAGCGTCGACAACTGTTTTATTAATTTTTGGTGCTCCTTGACTTCCCCCAAAAATCATTAAGGTTGGAATATCATCTTTCAAGTCATAACTTGTCCATGAAAAGTCACTATCTTTTTTAGCAGCTACCTGTTGAGCACGAGGATTACCTGCCATTGTAACTTTATCAGCAGGGAACTGACTGCGTGCAGCTTCAAATGCAATTGCAATTTGATCAACATACCGACTTAAAAACTTGTTTGTTACACCAACAACACTATTTTGTTCATGAATTACGGTTGGGATATGTTTCTTTGCGGCAGCATATAGGACGGCTCCACTTACATATCCACCTGTACCTAAAACAACGTCAGGCTTAAACTCATTAATAATTTTTTTAGCATGATGAACAGAACTTAAGAAAAGATAGATTGTCTTAAAATTTTCAAGAGAAAGAGAACGCTTAAAGCCCTGCATATGCATTGTTTCAAGCTCAATTCCGGCATCCGGTACAATTTTATTTTCAAGGCCACGGGTTGTTCCAACATATAACACTTCAGTATCTGGATCAACCTGCTTTAAGCGTTCGATTAATGCTAATGCTGGGTAAATATGACCACCAGTTCCACCACCTGATACCAATAACCGCATTCATTTATCCTTAGATCCATAGTCATAAGAATAAGCTCCGACTTGAAGATCTATAATTCCCTTATTTTTCATACTTGCTGCAATTGCAGGGTAATATCCCATTTTATCCCCGATAGTATTTAAGTCGCCATAAACTGTATTACCATCACGCATATAAATAATAACGCGATCTGGATACTCTTTAGTGGGTTGATAACTCACACTTGAAATACCATTTCTTATTGCCAGTTTCAGCTTTCCTAACTGAGCGGCCGTTGTAGCAAGAACTTTTTTATGACCATCAAAACGTTTATAAGCAATACCATTATCAGCATTTTTTGTTCGCTGTAATTGGCCGTCAGCTAAAACAGCGTATGTATCATTATTCATCACCGCTGTTCCTAAAAGCGCATTTTCTTTTACAGATATTTGCAGAGACTGAGGACCGGTTACCTTGATCCTTAAATCTTTTATTTGAGGATTTTTGCGAATAGCTTGTTTAGTGAGTTGATGACGAGCAAGATAAACGCCCCAAATAAACCGTCCTGGATAAATATTTGCATTTTTTTCTACTTGCTCTTTTGTTAAGTCATGATTACCCGTTACATGAAGCGTGGTAATTTTGCTTAAGGGAGAAATAATATAAAGCATAAAGAGGAGAATAGCACTGAACAATACAACTAATTTTAAGACTCGCTCGCCGTTAGAAACATAACGCTTAATCTTAATCCCGCGAATCTTATTACCAACATGCATTTTTGGAGGCTTCTTTTTCTGTTGTCGCTGTTGGGCAGCAGCACTTCGCCTTTCTAATTCAGTTAACCGCTGTGAATATTTATGATGCTCAATCGCAGATCTATCATCCAACATTTAGTCAAATAAATTATTAAAAATGTTTTTAAACCGATTACTTAGGCCATTTTGCTTTTTCTTCTTTGGCGCTGGCTCTTCAGTAACTGGTTGCTGCTGTGCCTCTCGCTGTGAACGTTGTAATTTATCAGATTTTTCAGTCCATTGTTGATGTGGCTGATTAACAACTTGTCTTTTTTCTTCATGAGGACTCTTAATCGTATCAATTCGTTGAACAGTTTGCTTAATTAATCGATCAATATCTGATAACTGATTTTCATACATCCCCAAAGCTAAACTAACCGCATAGCGAGGGTGACGAATGCCCATTTGTTCTGGAACATTCACCTTAATATTACCAGTAAAGTACTGTTCAGCAAGTTCCTTAACTCCTGGCAGAGCAGCCACTCCACCAATCAAGACTACTCCTCCCGGTAATTCAGGGGCATGAATAGCCTTAAGTTTATCCTGAATACGATCAAAAATTTGCCTTACTCGTGCTTCAATTATTTCTGATAAATACTGCTCTGAATATTGGACAGGATCATTTTGACCAACAACATCAACGTCAACTTGAACATCTTCATCGGCTAAGGATGCCATAGCATATCCATGATTTAGCTTAAGTTGTTCAGCGTTTTTTAATGATGTATTCATGACCGTAGAAATATCTTTAGTAATGTATTTCCCACCCTCAGGATCAACATAAGTATACTTTAATTGATGATCATGAATAATACTGGTCGTTGTTTGACCACCACCTAAATCAATAACAACAGTACCAAAATCTTGCTCTCCGTCATTAAGGAGGTTAAAGTCTGTTGCGATCGGCGTAATAACAAAATCTTTAATGTCATATCCTGCCTGTTGAACTGCCTTTTTTGTATTATGAATAATGGTCTTAGGTCCTGTATACAAGGTGGCCTTCATTTCTAAACGGACACCAACCATTCCACGGGGGTCCTTAATACCAGAAAAGCCATCAACAGTAAATTCTGTTGGAATTAAATCAATTATTTCCCGCTCGGGGGGAATACTTTGCGTCAACGCTTCACGAGCAACGTCAATTACGTCTTGGTTAACAATCTCTCTTGATTGTCCTCTTGTTGCAATCGTAATCATACCGTGTACTCGTTGCATTTGTAAGTAATTTGCCGGTAAGCCAACTACAACACTTTGAATCTCTACGTTGGACTTTTCCTCGGCCTGTGCTACCGCCGCCGAAATTGCCTGGGCGGTTTTATCAATGTCGACAATAACTCCTCGGTTTAATCCTGCCGATCGTTCTACACCAACACCAATAACTTTCAACTGACCCTTAACACTTTCACACACCAGTGCCTTGATCGAGGTGGTTCCAATATCTAATCCAACGTATACTTCTGAATTATTCATTTACTTACGACGATTCTTGAAGAACGGTGGAGTCGATAAGTTAGTATCATCATTGTCATCCGTATTAGCCGCATCATCGTTAAATACGTTAAATTCTGGCTTAGTAACGTGAGAAAATTCGTTATCAGAATTTCTTGATTGGTTACTTGTATCGGCTGTTGGATCATTCCAACCATCAAAAGGATCTCGTTGCTTTGGTTGTTCTTCTTGTGGAATAGACCGAGTTACTCGTGGTGCTTCTTTTTCCGCTGGCTTTTGTTGTTGAATTTTCTTTTTCTTATCAATTCCAGTGGCAATTACAGTAACGCGAACTTCATCGCCCATTGATTCATTTAAGGACATACCAAATGAAATATCAACATTAGTTCCAGCAGCTTGTTTAATCACATCTGATGCTTCTTGAGCTTCAAACATTGATAAGTCTTTACCACCAGTAATATCCATCAAGACATGTTGAGCCCCATCAATTGACACTTCAAGTAATGGAGAAGAAATAGCCTTCTTAGTTGCTTCAGTAGCACGGTTTTCACCAGTAGAAGCACCAACCCCCATTAAGGCAGAACCTTGATTAGACATCAATGTCTTAATATCAGCAAAGTCAAGGTTGATGTAACCTGGGGTAACAATTAAGTCTGAAATACCTTGTACACCTTGACGAAGAACATTATCGGCTTCTTTAAATGCTTCCATCATTGGCGTCTTCTTATCAATCATCTCTAATAAACGGTTATTAGCAACGATAATTAAAGTATCAACATTTGACTTTAACTTTTCAAGTCCTTCTGCAGCATAGCGTGCTCGACGAGGTCCTTCAAATGAGAACGGACGAGTCACAACACCAACAGTTAATGCTCCACTATCCTTAGCAAGCTTAGCTACAACTGGGGCTGCTCCAGTACCAGTTCCACCACCCATTCCGGCTGTAATGAAGACCATATCTGCGCCTTCAAGAGCCTTTTTAATTTGTTCTTCACTTTCTTGGGCAGCTTTTTCACCTACTTCTGGATTTGAACCAGCACCTAATCCCTTTGTCAATTTAGGTCCTAAGCGGATCTTAGTTGTTGCTTGAGAATTATTTAATGCTTGTAGGTCGGTGTTAGCAACAATAAAGTCAACACCTTGTACTTTTTCAGTGATCATTCGGTTGACGGCATTACCGCCAGCTCCACCAACACCAATTACTTTGATTTGCGCTTCCGCAAATTGGTTGTCGTTAGCGAACGTTTCGTTATCCATTTAAAATTTATCACCATCATTTTTTAGATTACTCGTTAAACTACCTGAGATTTCATAGTTTTTAGGGGTGCAGAGGAAAATTTCCTTTCCGATCCGTTTCATTTCACCATCAATTGCAAAAACGGTGCCATTTAAGAAGTCTACTAACCGTGCTGCAACATTTGTATCCATTTGAGTGAAATTAACGATCACCGCATGTCCTTCTAATAATTGGGATGCGATCTGCTTTACATCTGCATAAAGACGGGGTTCGTATAAGGAAATCTGACTCATTTTGTTAAGACGCCCGCTATTAATTGAAACTACTTTGTTGCTTGTGTTTGCTGGCGTTGAAACTTGTTCACTCGTTTCATAGAGACCATCTTGTTCATCAATGTCTTCTTCACCAAATAGGCTTTTTAAAAAATTTGCTGCCATTTAAATGATTGCTGCTATTTGTGCTAATCCTGCCTGAACAAAATATAGTACAAGGATAGCGATCATCGGCGCAAAACTTATCCCCCCGATTGGAGGAATAAAATCAAACCAATGCATATAAGGTTCTACCAACCGATTGATAACATCACCGAGTCGTGAATTACGTGCATTTGGAAACCATGACATAATGCACCACACAACTATCACTAAGATATAAGCATCAACTAATTGATTAAGAGCCCATAATAAAAATGCGATCATTTACGCATTTACAACTGAAATGGTAATTCTTTCTTTGTCTTTTTTTGTTTTCCCATTGGTCATATCGATTCTGAGGCGACCACCATGACGCACAGATATCAAATCATGAACCACAATTTGATAATCTGGACGATCAATCTCTTCCCAGTTTAATCGAACTTGACCATGCTCTATTAATTGCTTTGCCCGGTTTCGTGAATAATTAAAGCCTGCAGCTATCACAACATCTAACCGTAGTGATGAAACTGTTGTAACTATCGGTACCCATTCCTCTTTAGGTGTTACCACTGCTTCTGTTGCGATCGGAATCCATTTAACCTTAATTTGGCCAACGTGCTCAACGTTTTTCCGTAAATACTCTGCCATTGGTTTCGTTACGATCACTTGCCAATGCGCTCCATCAGTTAAAATATCACCAAATGCATTCCGCTCCATCCCTTCACCGATTAATGTTCCCATAATTTGCCGATGGTGAAGTTCTGAAAACTTAACAGGATAGTTTATCTCTAAAGCCTGTAAAGCAAAGTCTTCGATAGAGGGTTCATAATAAGGCGGATAAATTAAAACTCGTTGCATTTCTGCGCCTTGCCAACCACCATACATTGTTATTTTAACATTGTTATTTCGATTAACAATCGTTTGGATAATAAAACGTTCACGTGGATTTAAAAAAGGAGTGAGGACAGGACGATATTGACCTTCTGCAGTGGCTACCCAGTCATTTGCTTGGTCAATAAGGGTGGCTTCATCCGGACGAAAATGTTGTTTAATATTATCTTCGCTCAATTACTTGTTATTATCAGGGAAGACAACAACAGTTTCAGGTGCATCTGATCCTTTGTCATCGTTAACAGCTGTTGGTTGTACAGGTGTACTCTCTTCTTCTGTTTGTTCAGCAGAAGCAACTGGCTGTTCTGATTCAACAGGTTGTTCTTCACTAGCAGTTGTTGCAGTTGATTCTACACTGGTTGGTGAACTGCTGTCAAGACGACTACCTAAAATTTTTTCAATTTCGTCATATTTACTCAAGTCATCATTTTCCAAAAGCTTGTCCCATTCATTACTCTTAATGACTTCTAATTGAGATTCAAGCATGACTTGAAGCCGTTGACGGAAGATCCGAGTCTGTTTACGAAGATCATTAGTTTCACTTGTTAACTTCTTAGTAGAATTAGCAGCGTCTTCAATTACTTGATTTGACTTATCATTAGCTTCCGAAACAATATCGGTTGCTTGCTTTTGCGCTTCACGAATCATAATATCTGCTTCACGCTTAGCATTATTTTTAACCTTATCAGCGGCCTCTTGAGCAACTAAAATTGACTTATTTAAAGAATCTTTCAAGTCAGCAAAGTACTTAATCTTGCTATCGTTAGCCCGTACTTGCTCTTGTAAATTATTATTTTCAGTTATTAATTGTTGGACCGTTTGTGAAACTTCCTGAATAAATTCTTGAACTTCTTTAGGATTATAACCCCGCATCTTAGTATTAAATTGCTTATTGTTAATTTGATCAACCGTCAAACTCATTTATTCTTCTAAACCATCTTCTGCTGTTTCAGGGAAATTTTCCCGAACAATCGCAGCACAGCGAGCACATAATTCAGGATATGCTGGATCACTGCCAACATCTTCCTTAACCATGCGACAACGAGCACAAGTTTCACCATTAGCAGTTGTAACCTTAACTGCTACCCCATCGTTGTATTGGTCAGCATCAGCAGGCGCTTCATCAGCTGGATGGACATGAAGAGCAGAAACCCCTAGCAATAATTGAATGTTTTCATTAAGACTATCAAGTAATTGCTTTTGATCATCGGTTAAGTAAAGATCAACTTGAGCTTCAAGTGATTTACCGATTAGCTTAGCATTCCGTGCCTCTTCAAGACTCTTCAGAACATGTGAACGTACTTCCATAAAGTCATCCCACTTGCTCAATAGCTCTTCTTCGCCAGCGAATGTCCGTGGATCTGGAATTTCAGTTAATTGAACAAAATCTTCTGGTTCATTCATGTAGCTCCATACTTCTTCTGTAGTATGAGGGAGAATTGGCGTAAGAAGTTTAACAAGTGTCAAAAGGATATCGTAGAAGACGGTTTGCATTGACCGCCGAACTTCTGAATTTTCAGCCTCAATATAGAGCACATCTTTGGCAGTGTTCATGTAGAAAGCTGAAAGGTCATTGTTTACAAAGTTGATCAATGCCTTATAAGCATCAAGGAAATCATAATTATCAAAATCTTCCCGCATTGTCTTTAAGAAGTGGTTAAGTTTAACCAACATGTACTTGTCTACCGATTGTAACTTCTCATAAGAAACGGTATTTTCTTCAGGATTGAAGTCACTAGTATTAGCAAGTAAGAAGCGGAACGTATTTCTCAACTTACGATATGCTTCAGAAATCTGTTGGAATGTTCCCATCGATACACGAACATCAGCTGAAGTATCAGCACTCATTACCCATAACCGGATAATTTCCGCACCCATTTGTTGAACAACCTTATTTGGATCGATAACGTTACCTTGAGATTTACTCATCTTGTTACCGCGCTTATCAAGTGTGAACCCTTGAGAAACGATTTCCTTATATGGCGCATGTCCTGAACATACAACACTGGTAATCAAACTAGAGTTAAACCAACCACGGTATTGGTCAGACCCTTCAAGGTAAAGGTCCGCTGGGTATGTTAAATAATCACGTTCAGCTAATACCCCTTGGTGTGATGAACCAGAATCAAACCATACGTCCATAATGTCAGTTTCCTTAGTGAACTTACCATTAGGAGAATGTTCATTAGTGTATCCTTCTGGCAAAAGATCTTTTGCTTCACGTTCAAACCAAACATTAGAACCATACTTAGCAAATAATTCTGCTACATGGTTGATTGTTTCTTCTTCCATGATTGGTGTGCCATCTTCAGCATAGAAGATTGGTAGAGGTACACCCCAAACACGTTGACGAGAAATTACCCAATCACCACGGTCTTTGATCATATTGCGAAGACGAACCTTTCCCCATTCTGGGTGGTACTTAACGTCTTCTAAGGCGTCCAAAATACTTTGACGCATCTTTTCAATTGATACAAACCATTGATCAGTTGCCCGGAAGATGATTGGTTGCTTTGTCCGCCAATCAAATGGGTAACTGTGTTGTAATGGCTCTTGAAGAAGTAAAGCATTGTTTTCTTCTAGCTTTTGAAGAGATACATCATCAGCATCTTGGTAGAATACCCCTTCAAAGCCTTCACCGTTTTCCTTAGTTAAAACACCTTGATCATTGATTGGGGCAAAAATTGGCAAGTCATACTTTTTACCAAAGTTGTAATCATCATCCCCATATCCAGGAGCAGTGTGAACAAGGCCAGTACCAGCATCAGCAGTAACATAATCTGCTAAACCAACAAGAAGATCACGATCAAGGTATGGATGTTGAGTAGTCATCCCTTCAAGTTCTTGACCCATTAAATGATCAACAACTTCATAATCTTCCCACCCAAGTTTTTCTGCTAATTTCTCAAGCAGGTCTGTTGCAACAACAAATTTCCGGTCATCATTTGCTGGCTTTACAACAGAGTAATCAAACTTTGGATTAACCGCAACTGCCTCAGAAGCAGGAACAGTCCATGGTGTTGTCGTCCATACAACTAAATATGTATCATTATCTAAACGGCCTTTGCCATCTTTAATTTGCTCTACGAAGAAGGCTGTTTTAGCAACAACATCATGATATTCAACTTCGGCTTCTGCTAAGGCTGATTCTGAAGACCATGACCAGTAAACTGGCTTCTTAGCTTGGTATAATAGACCTTTCTTAGCAAATTCACCGAATACCCGAATTTGAGCAGCTTCAAATTCTTTATCAAGGGTAAGGTATGGATGATCCCATTCACCACTTACACCTAACCGCTTAAAGTCAGTCCGTTGCTTATCAACTTGCTTAAGGGCATATTCCCGACAAAGATCACGGAATTCAGTTAAGCTCATCTTCTTACGGTCGTAACCGGACTTAGTCAATTGGTGTTCAATTGGCAATCCGTGAGTATCCCAACCAGGAACATAAGGTGCCCGGTAGCCAGACATTGACTTATAGCGCACAATAAAATCTTTAGAAATCTTGTTCATAGCGTGGCCAATGTGAATATTACCATTAGCATATGGAGGCCCATCATGTAAAACAAAAGTAGGCTTTCCTTCATTTAGTTTTTGTCGTAGTTCATAAACTTTATTTTCTTCCCATAGCTGTTCCCGTTGTGCCTCAGTTACAGGTAACTTTCCGCGCATTGGAAATTTAGTACGGCCAAGGTTTAACGTATCTTTAACACGCATTGTAACTACCCCTTTCATTAATTCTTGTATTTTAATAATAAAAAAGCTTCCTCCCATTTATCTTAAAACACGAACATGTGCTGCTTGTGGTCCCTTTTGTCCTTGAACAATTACTAATGAGACCTCTTCATCAGGGTGAAGGATACGACGACGCGTTCCTTCAATTCCACTATAATGAACAAAAATTTCTCCTTCGTGAGGAACTGTAATAAAGCCCCATCCTTTTTGTTCGTCAAAACTTTTTACTTTTCCTTTGAGCATTTATCCACGGTTGTTCATTCCTTGCCAGTAATAGATTGCCATGATTGTCTTAGCATCTTCAATTTCGCCTTGATCAATCATTTCAAGCGCTTGTGGTAAAGTTACTTCTTTTAACATCAATTGTTCATCTTGATCTTGCGGCAGCTCGTTGCTAACCCGTTTTAATCCCGTGGCCAAATAAAGAGTCATGTATTCATCCATACAACCAACAGAAGTATAAAATGAAGAAATCTTTTTTAAACTTGTTGCTTCATACCTTGTTTCTTCATTTAATTCACGTTTAGCCGCATGAAGAGCATTATCAGCATCCCGTTGGTCGAGCTTCCCCGCAGGAATTTCAAGGGTTGTTTTCGCAATTGGTGCGCGCCACTGTTTTTCAAGAATCATTTTATTATCAGCCGTCAAAGCCAAAATCGCAATTGCTGGTGCATGGTGGACGATTTCTCGTTGTGTTTTATTACCATGTGGGGTGATAACTTGCTGTACTTCAACATCGATTAAATGGCCGTGAAAAACTGTTTTACTACTTATTGGTCGCTCTTCAAATTCCATTTATCCAACATAAAATAGTATTAAGTAAACAATAATAATTGCCACAATCAAAGCAATGATTGCAATATTTAAACGACGCTTCAAGCGCGCTGTTTTTTCTGCCACTGTTTCGTCATGACGCTGACTAGCAACTGCTTCGCGACTATAAGGTCGATCAGTTGTATTTTCTGCCGCTTCATTAGGTTGTTCAGTCTGACGTTGCTGTTGACGATATTGACTACGTGACATACGTGATTGTTGCTCATCTTGTTGTTTATTATCCACTTACTTATCTAAATCTGCAAAGAGCTGAAGAAGCATGTTTGCAGAGCGTTTTCCGGCATCAATAATAAAGTCGTCAAAACTAACGCCGGCATCTTCATCACCTGTATCAGACATTGCCCGAACTACCACATATGGAATTTGGTGGTCAGTGGCAACTTGTCCAACCGCTGCCCCTTCCATTTCACTAGAAAGTGCATCAGGGAAATTATTCAAAATCTTTTTAATTGCTTCTGAGCTTGCAATAAATTGGTCACCAGAAACAATTAATCCTCGTTTTACATTTAAACCAGTCTTTTCGCCGGCTTTTTCTAAGGCTTGTCCCCATTGATCAGAAGCCTTAAAGCGCGGTTCTTTCCCTGGGAGTTGACCATAACGGTAATTAAATGCAGTTGCATCGACATCATGGTAGGCCGTTTCAGTTGAAATTACAATGTCCCCAACATGTAAGCCTTCACCAATCCCGCCAGCTGATCCAGAATTAATCACAACATCTGCCTCACAATCGGTAATTAAATGTTCAGTAGTAATCCCAGCTTCCACTTTACCAATTCCAGATTCTACTAATACAACGTCTTGATTACTGATCTTACCGAAAAGGTAGGATTTACCCCCGATTTCCTTTTCTTGTTTATCAGATAACTTCGCAGTTAATTCTTTAATTTCTTCAGGCATTGCACAAATAATTCCAAATCGCATTTAATTGTCCCCATTAATCTTCTTTAGGTTTTCAACGGTTCTAACAATCGTAGCAATTAACTGATCAATATCTTCTTCCGTATTTAACCCACCAAAACTAATTCGAATTGATTCACTAATTCGGGGGCTATCAGCGCCAAACATCGCTGTTAAAACGTGAGAAGGTTCAATACTACCCGCTGTACATGCAGAACCACCAGAGACTGCGATGCCTGCAAGGTCTAGGTCTGTCTGGATAACATAAGTTGAAATTCCCTTAAACCATAAGTTAAGCACGTGGGTTTTGTTGATTTGTCCATTAATTTCAAAATCAACATTATTTTCCTTAAGCGCATTAACGATCTTTTGCTTAAAGGCATAATAACGATCACGGCGTTCTTCTTTTACCTCCGGCGTGTTTAATTCTACCGCTTTAGCAAAACCGGCAATTCCAGGTACATTTTCAGTCCCCGCACGGCGTTTAGTTTCTTGGTCCCCACCCTTAATAAAGCTTGGAAAACTAATGCCATCACGACGATATAAAAATCCCATCATCTTTGGCCCATTAATCTTATGGGCTGATGTTGAAAGCATATCAATATGATCAGCTTTAACATCAATTGGCAACAGTCCATATGCTTGAACTGCATCTGTATGGAACCATGCTTGATGGTCTTTCAAAATTTCACCAATCTCATGGATAGGCATTTGACTACCCACTTCATTGTTTTCCATCATAATGGTTACTAAAATCGTATCATCACGAAGAGCGGCCTTAAAATCATCAATTGAGATATTACCATTTTCATCAACTGGCAAATAGGTTACCTCAAAGCCATGTTCTTCTAAAAAATGGAGAGGTTTTAAGACTGCCTCATGCTCAATGGCAGTTGTAATAATATGCTTACCAAGATTCTGCCGTTTAAAAGCAGTTTGGATAATAGCAGTATTATCACTTTCAGTCCCCCCACTGGTAAAGATAATCTCATTATCATCAGCATTAATGCTTTGGGCAAGAACGTGACGACTATCTTCCATTACAAGTTTGGCATGACGCCCATAAGAGTAACCAGTTGAGGCATTTCCCCATGATTCTTGCATTTGTTTAGTCACTTCCGCAATCACTTCTGGGGTCATTGGGGTTGTTGCTGCATTATCCAAATAAATCTCACTCACTTATTTAGTGAATATTTGCCGGGCAACCATTTCATCTAAAATATAGTGATATTGTTGAATAAATTCAGCTGCGCGTTGGTGATTAAAAATATTAATTTTTCTTAAACCATTTCCTGAAAGAGTCTCCATTTTAAAACCGTCTAAATCACTGTTAATTAAAATCCGAAGACGGGCAACCGGTTTAAATGGGTTATCAGTATCGAGACTTCCTAAATATTCAAAGTTTCCCCGGTTAGTCTGTTCAAATCCCAAATCAAGTAAAGCATATTTTTTTATCTCTGGGCTAATTGTGTATTTATCCTTATCACCAGAAATTTGTACTGTTTTTGTAAATTCCATTCAAACGTATTGAAGCTGCCGGTCATGACTGTAAGCACGATCAATAATCGCGCTCCCAAGGCATTCCTCTCCATCGTAAAAGACAACCGCTTGACCTGGAGTGATGGCCCGTGCAGGATCATCAAATTCAACTGTTACCATTTGATCATCCTCTGACAAATGAACAGTAACGCCAACATCTGTCTGACGGTAACGGAACTTGGCCGTACAATGAAAATCACGCCCATAACGACTTACAACATCATCAACCCAGTGGATATCACTCGCTTCAAGATGAGTAGCATAAAGATAGCTGTTTTCGTATCCTTGACCAACATAAAGAACGTTCTTCTTCATATCCTTACCGATTACAAACCATGGCTCATTACTTTCCTTATTACCACCAAGGCCAAGCCCACGACGCTGACCAATGGTGTAATACATTAAGCCCATATGCTGACCAACGACCTTACCATCAAGGGTCTCCATATTCCCTGGTTGTGCTGGAATATATTGACTCAAGAATTCACGAAAATGACCATCCTCACCGATAAAGCAAATTCCAACAGAATCCTTCTTATCAGCAGTAGCAAGCCCTGCTTCTTCAGCAATCTTTCTGATTTCTGGCTTAGTGTAGCCAGCTAATGGAAACATTACCTTATCCAACTGCTTATAATCAAGTTGACTTAAGAAGTAAGTTTGATCCTTGTGTTGGTCTTTAGCACGCATCAAGTGCATCCGGCCGTTCTCATCACGCTTTACATCAGCATAGTGTCCAGTAGCAACGTAATCAGCACCTAATTGGTTAGCATATTCAATAAAAGCCTTGAACTTGATCTCTTTATTACAAATAACATCAGGATTTGGTGTACGACCTTTCTTGTACTCAGCAATGAAATACTTGAAAACCCGATCCCAGTATTCCTTCTCAAAGTTAACAGAATAGTATGGAATCCCAATCTTAGAAGCAACTTTTGCTACATCTTTGTAGTCTTCAGTGGCAGTACAAACACCATTTTCATCAGTGTCATCCCAGTTTTTCATGAAGACACCAACAACATCGTATCCTTGACGTTTCAAGAGAAGAGCCGTCACTGAAGAGTCGACTCCTCCACTCATTCCTACCACCACACGTGTATGACTATTATCAGCCATTTAAATCGTATCAGTCGGATCAACCTTGCTCTTGTGAAGGTAAGATGTATCATTCCACTTTTCAAGTTCAAAATGACGACCATCATTAGTAATAAGAATCGTCGTTGATGTATTGCTTAGTCCACCACGATCTTTCAAGTGAGCAAGCGGTGTTCCAATCAATGCATTAATGGCAGCATTCAAGGCAGCTCCATGTGAAATCACGAGAATATTACCATTAGGATACTGGCGACAATACTCTTCAATTGCTGCACGGAAACGAGCGATTACTTCTAGAAAACTTTCTCCTTCTACTAATGATTCATCATATTTATCAGGATGATGACGAAAGTTTTTTAAGACTTCAGGCCATTTTGCCGCAACATCTTCAAAATGCATTCCCTCCATTTTGCCTAAATTAAATTCTTTTAACCGGCTATCAATTGTTAATGGGATTTCTGGATTCAAATGGTTCAATAATGCCTGAGCTGTTACGCGCGCACGCTTTAAAGGACTAGTATAAGCGTGTTCAAACGGAATTCTTTGTAAAGAACTTGCTAATAATTCAATTTCACGATAACTATCCTTTAATAACGGTGAATCGCCATTGGCACCTTGATAACGGGATTCTAAATTCCATTGCGTTTTTCCGTGCCGGATTAAATAAACTTTTGTCATCTAATTTTTCTTTTGCGTTGCCTGAAGCGCTTTTTCAATATCATTAAGTCGTTGCTCACTTTTATGGTAGTAGTTAGGATCTAACTGCTTAGCTTGCGCAAGGTAGTCTTTGTATTGCTCACCAAGAACCATCGCTACAATTCCGCGGTTAAATTGCGTATCAGCACGGCCCGGATGATACTTTAGAATTGCATCATAATAAGCCTTAGCCTGTTTAAATTCACCTAATGCTAATAATGAATCACCAATTACCTGATTAATTTCAGGATCGTCTGGACGTAATTCAAGGGCAGTTAATCCATAAGCAACGGCTTGCTTGTATTGTCCCTTTTTCATATAGCTTTGGGCTAACATAAGATAAGAATCAGCTTTGAGTTTGGGATCATCAATCTTATTGTAAAGCTTAATTGCTTCATTAACTTTGCCAATCTCATAGTAAAGGTTACCAAGACCATAGTTTAAGAGGTTCATAGCATCCTTGTCACCCTTTGCCTCAAAGATCCCCAAAGCCTTCATAAAGAGTTCTTCTGCTTGTTGATAGTCATTTAACCGGGTTAGCAAAGAACCTAAATCATAATAATTGTTTACTTTATCTGGGTGCTCATCAATTGCTTCAACTAGTTTATGAACTAATTTTTCTGTTTCCTTTTTCTTAGGATCACGAAAACCTTTTTTCTCTGTCATTTATTTGGCTTGATGCAAACTTTGTAAGCTAATATTTTCCATTCCGATTAATGGATCAATTGTCTCTGAATTAATGAGATCAGCTGTTAGGATATATTGCTGAGCATCATTATTTATTAACTGTTCATTTTCTTTTTGAACAGGTTGCGGACTAGAAAGTTCTTTGGTTAACGAATCCGTTTGATGATCCAATTTTGATTTTAGTTCACCATGCTTACTCCAAACCTTATCAAGACGATCGACCAAAGAAGTTTTCCGGTTAACTGCTTCATTTTTTACACTAGTCACAACCGCATACGGCTCACCGATCAAGACTAACTTTTCTGCGGCACGGGTAATCGCCGTATATAAAAGATTTCGTTGAAGCATCCGGCTAAACTGCTGAACAATCGGCAAAAGAACCATCTTAAACTGACTTCCCTGTGCTTTATGGATCGAAATACAATAAGCTAACCGTAATTGATTCCATTCCATGCGGCTATAGCTCACTTCATTACCATCAAAATCGACAGTAATTGATTCATTTTTCTTACCGACTGTCCTACCGCTTTCAATTGCTGTGATTTTTCCAATATCACCATTAAAAATGTTCTTTTCTGGAACATTAACGAGTTGCAGAACCTTATCTCCAACACGAAAAGTTAGTCCCCTAAAATCGACTTCTTGCTTTCCATTAGCTGGAGGATTATATGCCTGTTGTGCAAGTTCATTCAAACGGTCGATTCCCGCCTGTCCGCGGTACATTGGTGCCAAGATTTGAATATCATTTGCGGAATAATCTCGTTTTTTAGAAAGGTCAATAATTTGTTGAACCACACTTGGCACTTGGTTAGCATGGCATGAGATAAATGATCGATCTGGCATTTTATTCGTTAGATCTGATGGTAACTTACCCTCTTTGATAGCATGAGCTAATGGGATAATTGTTGAATCAGCAGCCTGGCGGTGAATATTGGTTAGTTCAACTTTGGGCAGTTCTGCAAAGTCAAGAAGATCATGGAAAATTTGCCCGGGACCAACAGATGGTAATTGGTCTTTATCACCTACCAAAACCACATGCATAGAAGTAGGGACGGCTTGAATAAGAGTCTTAAACAAGAGGGTATCGACCATCGACATTTCATCAATAATCAATAACGAGCCTTCTAAATCGCGGGCATTCATATCAGTTGGCATTTCCCGACCGTTAAGTCCTAGCAAGCGATGGATTGTACTTGCTGGCAAATCTGTAGCTTCACTCATTCGTTTAGCAGCTCGGCCTGTAGGAGCAGCTAGCAAAACAGGAAAAGACTTTTCCTTATATTCATTTACATCCAATGAGAGATTATGAATTTTCGCATAGCTAGCTACAATTCCCTTAATAATTGTTGTTTTTCCCGTTCCTGGGCCTCCCGTAAGAAGCATGACTTTGCTGTTTAAGGCTGTTTTAATAGCCTCTTTTTGAACTTGGTCATAGGTTATCCCCGATTGATCAGCAACTTCCGTAACTGTTTTTTCAATAGTCGTTGCTGGTAATTTTTCCTGGTCAACGGTAAGAAGACGATGTAAGTGATCAGCAATTTGCCATTCCGCGTTATAAAGGGCAGTTGGATAAATTTTTTCATCCGCGTAACTAATTTCTTGATTTTTCTCTAACTCAACAATTTGGTTGGCAATTAAATCTGTAGAAACACGGCCACCACTTCCTTGGGCAAGCAATTGGATAGTTTGCTGCAGAAGAGGTTTTGTTGTAGTAAATGTATCACCAGTTTCCATTGTCAAGTCATCAAGTGTCTGGATAATTGCTGCATCAATCCGGCGTGAATCATCCGTGGCAATTCCTAATTTTTGTGCCACCTGATCAGCACGATTAAAACTAATTCCATCTATTTCAGCGGCGAGTTGATAGGGGTTTTCATTAATAATATGTAGAGTTTCTTCCCCGTACTTGTCAAAAATTGCACTACTAAGGTTAGCGCCAAAGCCGAGATCATTTAGGCCGATAATAATCTCGTCCATCCCCTGGTTTGCCCGTAAATTATCAACCAATGAATCCTTAACTGCTTTGCGGAGTTTTAATTTATCTAAAACATGCGGGTCAGCAATAATTTTATTAATCGCATCTGTTCCTAACTTGTCGACAATTTTTTCAGCCGTCTTTTTTCCAATTCCGGTAAATTGTTTTCCAGACAAGAAATCAACTAACCCATCCTTGCTTGTAGGACGGTTGACATGATAAGAAGTAGCTTGAAATTGTTGTCCATATCGTGGATGCTCAACAATTTTTCCCTCAAAGCGGTAAGTCTGATCATCACTAAGATCACCAAAACTTCCGGTTACAGTAATTTCCGGCTCGTGCCAATCAAAATTTGCTTCTTCAACCGAGACAATTAAAACTTTAAAAAACGAATCTGGACTAGTAAAAATCTCAGATTGTACCTGACCAATAAAAAAAGACGGCTCCGTTGGCGTCTTAAATAGGTCGATTTCTTCAGCCATTTATTTACGATTAAACAATGTATCAATTGATTGGTTATTGTGGATACGAACAATTGCTTCTTTTAATAAATCGTCCACTGATAATTGAACCAACTTAGGGAATTCTTTCTCTTTTGGTAGGTGGATTGTATCTGTTACAATCATTTTTTCAAGAGGAGAATTTTGTAACGTATTTACCGCATCAGCTGATAATACTGCATGCGTAGCAATTCCGTAAACTTTAGCGGCACCAAAGTTCTTTAATGCTTGTGCAGATAAGTTCATCCGTACTCCTGTATCTACAATATCATCAACAATAATCGCAGTCTTTCCTTTTACATCCCCGATTACATATTCCGGTACTTCTTGTTCAGTCCGTTCCCGAACTTCATTGTTACGGTTATCAATAATCGCAATGGAAGCTTTAATTCGTTCAGCATATTTCCGCGCTAAATTAACGCCAGCATGATCAGGGGCAACTACTACAATATCATCACCCAAGTTTTGTTCCTCAATATATTTAGTAAAAAGACTGGTTGCTTGAAGATGATCAACAGGAATATCAAAGAAACCTTGAACTTGAGGAGCATGAAGGTCAATCGTTACTAGTCGACTAATTTGATCCATTTCAAGAAGGTTGGCGATCAATTTAGCTGTAATTGGTTCACGGCTTCGTGCTTTTCGATCTTGACGTGCATAGCCATAGTATGGCATTACTACGTTAATCTTGGCCGCACTTGCCCGCCGTAGAGCATCAACCATAATTAATAGTTCCATCAAGTTAGTGTTAACTGGATCAGAAACTGACTGGATGACGTAGACCTCACAGCCACGAATACTTTCGTCAATTGTAATTTTAATTTCCCCATCAGCAAAATGACTAATGGAAGCTTTACTCAACGGAATCCCCACGCGTTGAGCAATTTGTTCAGCTAGTTTTGGATTTGAATTTAGTGAAAATAAACGCACATTATCGGCATTTTTTATCTGGGTCATTTAGTTTTCAAATTTTAAGGAAGGTAGTGAATTAACAAAAGCCAAATATGCTTTGTTTTCATCCGTTTCAACGCTACTGCTTTGAAGCTCATCAAGATTTTCTTGGTGAATTGTTGACTCCTCTACAGTAATAATATGAGTAAACGTAGCATTACCGATTAGTTCGACCCAGTAGTTGTAGTCATCACGGTGAAGAATTGTCTTAACCATGCCACCAGGATTATAAACACTAATTGGTTCATTAAATGATGCTGCGTCTGGATGAGTGAGGGCTAAAGCGAGACTAGTGGCAGACATACCTGTCCCACAAGCATTTGTAAAGCCGACTCCTCGTTCAAACGTTTTTACAAAGAGTTTGTTATGACCGAGAATATGGCCAAAATTAACATTTACCCCGTCACTGAAGTAAAGATTATCACTATTTAACCGTGTACCTAATTCTTCAAGTGCTGGGCCATTTAGCTCTTCCATACTAACAAAACTAATTAAGTGGGGGTTAGGAACAGCAAGGGCTGAAAAACGGAGATTAGGATATAACTCAGGGACGAGGGTGTCTAACAGGCGCTCATGGCCAAGATTATCAAATGGCAAAGCAGTGCGGTCAAACTTTACTGGTGAAATTTCAACCGCAAAAGCAGGAACTCCAGGTGCAAGGTCTTCATGCTGACGAACACGAAGACTAGCATTCATTGTATCAACTTTAAAATCGGTTAAATTATCACGTTCTGCTACATAACGAGCAACCGTTCTCAAACCATTACCGCACATTGAGGCTTCGCTGCCATCTGCGTTAATTACCCGCATTTGTGCTACCGATCCTGGTCTAGTTGGATGGTTAACAACTAAAACGCCATCAGCACCACCGAGAACGCCATTTTGTGTATCAGTTACTTTTCGGGTAAATGAAACTAGTTCTTTATCGGTAAGGGGAGTAGTCAATTGTGTTTGGTCAAGAATAAAAAAGGCATTTTGTGATCCGTGTACTTTTAATAATTGCACCATCTAATTTGCGAAAAAGCGATGGTAAATAGCTCGAACGGCATCATCCGCGTCTTCGTTGTATGTTCCGATCATAATTGCAATTCGTGAAGCTCCTTGATTAATCATGGGAACCGCAATGTGTTTTTCGGCTAGAGGCATTAATATATCATCAATTACCCCCGTGCGATTACGCATACCTTCACCAACAACCATGGTAATTGCATAATTATCAATCCATTCTAAACGGTCAGGATTAATCTCCTCTTGAATTTCATTGCAGATGGTATCGATTAATTGGTCATTAATTGCATTCCGATCAAGGATAATTGTTATATCATCGATTCCGGAAGGCATATGTTCGTATGAGACGTTGTGCTTTGCGAGAATTTCAAGGATCCGAAGAGTAAAACCTGCTTGCTTGTTAAGAAGATATTTGTGCAGGTAGAGGGCTGCAAAGTGTTTTCCACTCACGACCCCCGTTATAATATCGCTTGGTTGAAAATCTTTATCAGGGACAATCATTGTTCCCGGCTTTTCAGGATCATTAGTATTACGAACATTAATTGGAATATTTCCTTGAATAGCAGGAATCAATGCTTCATCGTGAAAGACGGAGAAACCAGCATAAGATAGTTCTCGCATTTCCCGGTAAGTCATGGTTGTAATTGGTTGCGGATGGTCGACAATTTGTGGATTGGCTGAGTAAATAGCATCGACATCGGTGAAATTTTCATAAGTTGAAGCGTGAAGACCGCGCGCGAGAATTGCACCGGTGATATCAGAACCACCACGGGAAAAAGTAGCAATGTGTCCAGCAAGAGTTAGGCCATAGAAACCAGGGAATACTAATAATTCGTTCTCATTAAACGTAAAATGACTCAAGTTTGCATATGTTTCTGGAATAACGTTAGCATTATTGGGTGTTCCAGTAACGATAATACCAGCTTCACTTGGTGTCACAAAACGTGCTTCATAGCCTAAATGCTGCAAAAGGATAGCCATTAGTTGAGCGTTTAAGCGTTCACCATGAGCTTTGAAAGCGGCCAAGAGATAGTTATCATTTGGATACGTATGGTTAGGAAGACCTTCCAGTCGTTCAACTAGCGGAATTAATTTATCTGCTGGTAAGCCAAAATAAGCGGCAATCTCTTGATATCGATTTAAAATTTGTTCAACGATTTCTTGGGGATTTTGGCCTGCAATTACTGCTTGGGCATATTTAATCAGTAAGTCAGTAACTTTAATATCATCGGCAAAACGTTTACCCGGCGCAGAAGTGACAATTACCCGGCGTTGGGGGTCAGAGGTAATAATATTAATTGCATTTTGAAAGGCTTCTCCATTAGCCAGAGAACTTCCACCAAATTTTACAACTTTCATTTATTGTTGGTATGGTTCATCCAAATGAATTAAATCATCATAGGTTTCTCGTTTAATTACAACCTGAGCTGTGCCTTTTTCTGCAAAGACAACTGCTGGACGAGGATTCCGATTATAATTTGAAGCCATTGAATAACCATAAGCACCAGTATCAAGCATCGCTAAGACATCTCCTGGTTTTGTAGCCGGTAATACCTGATTCTGACTGAGGATATCACCAGACTCGCAATACTTTCCTGCTACCCGAACATGTTCAACCAACTCTGCACGAGGATTATTTGCTAAGACCGTTTCATATTGTGCTTCATAAAGTGCTGGACGAATGTTATCACCCATCCCCCCATCAACTGTTACATATGGCTTCAACCCTGGTACATCTTTACGTGATCCAACAGTATAAAGATTATAACCAGCGGGCCCCGCGATTGAACGTCCGGGTTCTATCCAGATCGCTGGCATAGCAAGATTTGTTTCTTTAATTTCAGCTTTAATTACCTTAATAATTGCTGCCACAAATTCTTCTGGAGCAAGTGGTGTATCATCTTTTACATAACGAATTCCAAAACCGCCCCCAACATTGATCACAGCAGCTTGATAGTTAAATTTTTCTTGCCAGTGGGCAGCAACTTCAACCAACTTCTTAGCTACCCCTTCAAATCCCGCAAGCTCAAAAATCTGTGAACCAATATGGGCATGCAACCCTTTCATTTGCATCCGGGGATTCTCGAGGACTTTTGCTAACGCCTCATCTGCCTGTCCTGATTGAAGGTCAAACCCAAACTTACTGTCAACCTGACCAGTTTGAATGTACTTATTTGTATGAGCAGAAATTCCAGGAGTAATTCGCAACATTACATCAACATGTGCATCAAGCTTCTCCAAAACGTCTGCTAGCAATTCAATCTCATGGAAGTTATCAATCATGATTGTTCCCACGTGATGGTCAATTGCCATTTCCAATTCTTCCCGTGATTTATTGTTTCCGTGAAAACTAACATCAGCCATTGGAAAGCCGGCTTTGATTGCCGTATATAATTCACCACCAGAAACAACATCAACATGCGCACCTTCTGCAGCAACTACTTGATACATTGCGATTGCTGAAAAAGCTTTACTAGCATAGCTAACCGCATAATCAACATTATTTTCTTCAAAAACCCGCTTAAATGCTCGAATCTGTTGGCGAATCTGTTGAACATCATAAACAACTAACGGGGTACCAAACTGATGAGCTAAGTCAACCGCATCACATCCCCCAATCGTTAGATGACCAGCGGCATTTAATTGTTGATCAGTAATCTGTTCGTTCATCTAAAGCTTCCGTAAATCGTCCTCTAATTCAGTCTTACCAGCAGTTTGGTCATCAACATTCTTAATAAACTTAGCAGGAACTCCCGCAACCATCGTATGAGGAGCAACATCATGAGTAACCACGGCGCCAGCAGCAATGACCGCTCCTTCTCCTACATGAACCCCTTCAATTACCACCGCATTGGCGCCAATCATTACATTGTCATCAATGCGGACTGGTTCAGCTGAAGCCGGTTCAACCACTCCAGCTAATACAGTACCAGCACCAATATGACAGTGGCGACCAACAATTGCACGGCCACCAAGAACTGCCCCCATATCAATCATCGAATCGGCACCAATTTCAGCACCAATATTAATTGTTGCGCCCATCATAATGACAGCATTGTCACCAATAAGCACTTTATCGCGAATAATTGCTCCTGGCTCAATGCGGGCATTAATATCCTTCAAATCAAGCAAAGGGACTGCTGAATTACGCGCATCGTTTTCCACATGGTAAGATTCAATTGCTGAACTGTATTCCTTTAATAACGGTTCAATAACTGTCCAATCACCGAAAATAACACCCGTACGCTGTTCAAGAAATGTTTCTACTTCTGTGGGAAATTCTAAATCACCCAAATTTCCTTTAAGATAGACCTTTACCGGTGTCTTCTTGGGTGCGTTACTAATGTAGTTAATGATTGTTTGTGCATCTAATTCAGCCATTTAATTTTGCATCCGATATTCAAGAAAACCAGTAATCGCATCTACTCCACGTTTAATTGCTTTTTCATTGGGGGTAAGGGTGGCCGAATGTAATTGTGAATCATCTTCAACCCCAAGCCAAAACATGGTTCCCGGAAATTTAGCCAGTAAGTAGCCAAAGTCTTCCCCAGTCATTGCTGGTTCTGTTTCGATAAAGTTTACAGTTGGTGTTTCTTCCATATAATGGATAAACCGTTTTGTTAATTCTGGATTATTTTCTACTGGCCAATAGCCACCCTGATTTAATTCAAGGGAAACATCCATGTTAAAACTACGCCCGATTCCTTCACATACGTCCTTCAAGCGGTCATCAATAGTTTCAATCATCGTCTGCGTTAGTCCCCGAATCGTTCCTTCAATCCGTGTATGTCCAGCGATAACATTTCGAATCGTCCCGCCGTCAATCTTTCCTAAAGTAATTACACCACTTTGAATAGGATCGATACTCCGCGAAATCACAGTCTGCACTTGAAGAATTAATGAGGCTGCCGCAACGACCGTATCATTAGCATTTTGAGGATACGCCGCGTGACCGCCCTTACCATTGAGGTCAATATTAACTTCCGTGGTTCCCGCAAACAAGGTCCCCATCCGACAACCAATTGCTCCTGCTGGCAAATCAGGATTATCATGCAAACCGTAAAACTCATCTGGTTTCCACTTTCCGCTAAACAAGCCCAGTTCATATGCCCGCTTTCCACCATTTTCGCTTTCTTCGGCCGGTTGGAAGAAAAACAGGATATTATCTTGCGGCTGGTGTTCACTAAAATAATTCAATACCCCTAATGCAACCGTCATATGAATATCATGACCACAGGCGTGCATTATTCCCGGATGAGTTGATGAATATGGCAAGCCTGTTTGTTCCTCAACTGGTAAAGCATCAATGTCTGTTCGATATCCAATTGTTCGTTGTGGATTCTGACCATGAACTAACACCATGAGAGCAGTTGGCAATTCCTTAAAAGTACGAACTTCTAAAAATGCTTGGTTAAAACTAGCAACCGTCTCCACTAAGTATTGGTGGGTGTCAAATTCATGGAGAGCTAGTTCCGGAATTTGGTGGAGATGACGACGAATTTGAATTAATTCTTCTTCTGTTAACATTTATTCCCCCAAATTTAAAGGTAAGTTCTTGGCAGTCAACGAATTAGTAGGTAATGATAAGGCAGTCTCTAATTCGCGTTTTTCTTCTTCATTTAATGGAAGAATTGGTAAGCGACAACTACCAACGTTAAAACCTTGCGCATTCAAAACAGCTTTAACTGGTGATGGTGATGGGAACATAAACAAAGCGGCCATCCGGGGAGTTAACCACCGTTGCAACTTACCAGCAGTTTGATAATCGCCTCGGTATAGTGAGTCATACATTTGGCGCATTTGATCGACATAGGTATGGGAAGCAACCGAGATAACCCCATTTGCTCCTAAAACCCGGGCAGTTAGCGCCTGTGCATCTTCACCCGTGAAAACTGCAAAATCAGGGTCGCGGTGTTCAACAATGTATTCAAGTTCTTCCAAAGATGTACATTGTTTTACAGCGGCGATATTTTGATGGTGCGACAATTCTACTACGGTTTCCTGAGCCATCTTTACCCCTGTACGACCAGGAATGTTGTAAATGATGATTGGGAGGTCAACATTATCCGCAACTGCTGTGAAATGAGCAACCATTCCCCGTTGGTTAGGTTTGTTATAAGGAGGAACAACAACAAGGGCATAATCGATACCGTTAATTTGCGCAACCTCATTAGTAAAGGCAATCGTTTCCTTAGTATTATTGCTACCAGTTCCAGCAATAACCGGAACCCGTCCGTTTACAATTTCACCGAAATGTTGGTATAGCTCAATTTTTTCATCATGAGTGAGTTCTGGAGTTTCCCCAGTGGTCCCCCCGATAACAAAACCATTACTCCCATGTTCAATTAAGTAATTTGTCAAATATTCTAAACGACCATAGTCAATATTTCCCTCATCATCAAAAGGGGTTACAATTGCCGTCATTAAGTCTGCATTTTGTAATAATGTCATTTATAAAATATTTTCTAAGCCAATTACCAATTTTGATAATCCATCAACTTTCTCCAGAGCAACCTTAACCCCATTCATAAAGGATTGACGGTCAAATGAGTCTTGGCGGATAGTTAGGGCCTCGCCATCCCCACCAAAGAGAACTTGTTCGTGAGCAATGTACCCCGGAAGTCGAACAGCATGAATCTTAATTCCATGGTAGTCGCCACCCCGCGCACCGGTTAAGCTCTCTGTCTCATCAGGATTCGTCTCATGTGCAGGACGGACTTGATCGATCAACTTTGCGGTACTCAAAGCCGTTCCCGATGGGGCATCTTTTTTATCACCATGATGCATTTCAATAATTTCAACGTCCGGGAAATATTTAGCTGCTTCCTGAGCAAATTTCATAAGAAGAACTGCCGACATCCCAAAATTAGCAGCGATCAATCCACCCACTTGTTTTTCTTCACTGAGGCGCACCAGGTCTGCTTGTTGTTCATCGATTAAGCCGGTCGTTCCAACAATCGGCCTCATTCCGTGTTCAAGCGCAAACTTAACATTCTGATAAACAGCACTTGGCAAGGTGAAATCAATCCAAATATCAGCAACGCCATCTTCAATTTCATCCAAAGTTTGATAAGGATGAACAGATGATGCAAGGTGAAAATCAGCCATATTCTCTTTTGTTAAGGTTGGTGCAAGCGCAGCAGTAATTTCAAACCCAGCGAGTGAGTTCACTAGATCAACAGCCTTTTGTCCCATTGCTCCAGTCGCACCAGCAATTAAAACTTTTTTCATCTATCCTAAATTATTCATAAAATTTTGTAACCGTTCAATCGCCGTATCAATAACAGAATCTGCCGCTGCATATGATAAGCGAATGTATCCTTCTCCACCAGGACCAAATGCATTTCCAGGAATTACGCCAACTTTAGCTTCGTGGGCTAGTTTACGAGCAAAAGCGAGATCATCCTTCCCAAATTGCGCAGGGATTTTAGCAAAAATATAAAATGCGCCATCTGGCAACGCAATTTCAAAGCCCATCTTTCTCATTGCACTCGCAAGTTTATCTCTCCGTTGACGATAGGCCCGCTTAAATTCTTGCGGATCATCATTCCCGTTTTCTAACGCTTCAATCGCGGCCGCTTGAGCAGTATCATTTGGGCACGTTACCATAAATGAATGCATCTTTGACATCGTTGAAATAAATTCTCCTGGGCCAGCCACATATCCTAAACGATAACCCGTCATTGCATGTGATTTTGATAAACCACTAATCAGAATTGTCTGCTCGGGCAAAAGTGTCGCAAGTGAATGGAAGGGTTGATCGTACATCAATGAACTATAAATCTCATCAACAATCGCATAGATATGATGATCTTCAATTACTTTAGCCAATGCTTTTAACTCTTCTTCAGTGTACGAACGGCCAGTTGGATTATTAGGATAATTTAAGAGAACAGCCTTTACTGCCGGACCCTCTTTTGCTAATACCTCTTCTAGTCTTTCAGCGGATAACAAAAAGCCATCTTCAGCAGTGTTAACTTTGATCGGTTCAGCACCAGTTAGAGAAACACTCGGGAAATATAGCGAAAATGCTGGAGTGGGAATAATTACTTTATCTCCCGGATTTAACATTGCAAAAGTTGTCGCGGTTACCGCTTCTGTTGCCCCAATCGTTACTACAATTTCGGTTTCAGGGTCATAGTAAACGTGACGACTCTGCTCAAGATATTTACTAATCGCTTTGCGTAATTCAATCTTACCCTTGCTCGACGAATAGTGAGAATCATCATTTTGAATACTTTCAATTGCTGCCTTCTTAACATGATCTGGCACAGCAAAGTCCGGTTCCCCAAGCGTTAATTTTACTAGTCCAGGAACGGCAGAAATTTCTTCATCAAATGCGCGAATCTGTGCTGGCGGAACAGCTGCCAGATGACTATTTACGGTTGTTGCTAATTCAGCATGGAGTCTTGGCATTTAAACTAACCCATTTGCGACTAAACGTTCTGCATTTTCAACGGTATTCCAAGCCGCCCCTTTAAGGAGATTATCAGCAACAACCCACATATTAAAGGAACCAGGATTTTCTTCATCTGCACGGAGACGACCAACAAAAGTGTCACGCTTGCCAACAGCATTAATTGGTTGAGGATAAACCTGGTGCGCAGGATCATCCTGCAGAGCTACCCCGGGAGCGTCCTTTAATACTGCCCGCAATTGGTCAACAGTTACCGTTGGATCATCAACAGTAAAGTAAATCGATTCTCCATGAGCAATTGGGACAGGTACACGAACACAAGTGGCAGTAACCTTAATATCCTTAGCGTCCATGTCGTTTAACATGATCTTCTTTGTTTCGTGGATCATCTTCCATTCTTCATGGGAGTAACCATCATCTTCAAAGACATCGATCTGGGGTAATAAATTAAAAGCTAATGGATAATGCTTCTTGTCACCCTTTGTTGGCAAAATCTTGGCATCTGCTTGCATATCTTTACCATCAAGGTAGTCTTGAGTTTCTTGTCGTAATTCATTTAAGGCTGATTGGCCTGCTCCTGAAGCTGCTTGGTAAGTCGAAACAATAATTTGATTTAATCCAAATGCTTGGCGGATTGGTTCCAATGCTACCACCATTTGAATTGTCGAACAGTTAGGATTAGCAATGATTCCGTGATGATTTTTTAACGCCTCTTCATTTACTTCTGGAACTACTAGCGGTACATCAGGTTCCATTCGAAAAGCACTCGTATTATCAACACAAACTGCTCCCCGTTTTACTGCTTCTGGAAGGAACTTTTTTGATACTGATCCACCAGCAGATGAAAGCACAATATCAACCCCATTAAAAGAATCAGGTGTCGTTTCTTCAACAGTGATCGGTTGGCCTTTAAATGATAATTGTTTACCAGCTGACTTAGCAGATGCCAGTAATTTCACACTCTTTACTGGAATTGTTGATTGTTCCAATTGCTGAATCATCCGTGTACCAACTGCACCAGTAGCACCCAAAATTGCGACATTATATTCTTTACTCATTTATAAAGTTTGTCGATAGTAAAAAGTAATGTAGCCAATAAAAAGTTGAAATAAGTCTTCAGTATTTTTAGGATCTAGTTCAAAAAGTTTTTTAATGCGAAGTAATCGGTTATTAAGTGTATTACGGTGTACAAATAAATTATGCGCAGTTTGATTTACACTCATATTACACTTAATGAACTCACGGATTGTATCGATCAATTCTTTCCCATCTTTTCTTTTTAGTAAAGCTTCATATTGATCATTAACTGCTATTAAATTTAAATCACTATCTAATACCTGTTTAATAAAAGAGACTTGTGAGTAATGCCTAAATGATGGCTTTCCAAAAATATTACTTAATCGCAGTGTTGTAACTGCTTGCTCCGCTAATCTACCAAGCAAATTACCCCAATTACTGATACCGTATTCAATTTCTTGATGTTCAAGTTTTTGTTGAATATATGTTTCTTGGTGCTTTGAACTGAGGATAATCAACTCAATGTGATTAGTAAGAGAAAAAATAATTGTTTCCTGATCTAGTTTAAGGTTTTTGATTATCTGAGAACTCCCAGCAATTGCAATTACAAGTCGTTGTTTTGCTAGATTTATATTTAGACGATTTGCTTCCTCAACTAGTTCACTATCAAGTTGCGGATTTTGATACTTGCTGACATTAATCCACCTATAAATAAATCTTTGTTTAACTTTTTCAATTTCGTGCTCTTGTTCATTTTCTTGTTTTTGCTGTAGCAAGAGCTCGACTGCTGTTTTTAGCAATGATGCTAGGGGAGTAACTTTATTAGGGTCACCAGTAATTCCAACAACACCAATAATTTCATTTTTAAATTTTAAGGGCATTTAAGGGCATATTAACGCCTGGCTGTCCATGATTTCCATATTGTTGCTCCATTGGTAGTGTTTTATCGCATCAACAGCTCCAACATGTAAAGTATTTATCCTGCTTTTATTTCCACTTGCAATAATATAACCTTTCTTATTCATAATATTAATGTTATACGGTATTTGCGTCATCATATGATCGACAATTGATTGTGCAAGTTCTGGTTTGAGTTCCATTTATAGTAAATGCAAAAAGCCATACAAGATAGTTGCGGTTAACATTGCGGAACCTCCAACTAAGAATTCATAAAAAATACCTTGCGATCGTTCTTTAATATCCATATGCATTGCATTCGCTGTAACGTGGAAATAGTTTCCTTGAGGTAATTGGTCAATGACAATCGCCCCAGTATGAACCATTGCAGCCGCTGCAAGTGGTGCAACACCAAATCCTAAAATAGACTTGGCAAAAGAACCAGTAGCTAAAATAACACCCGTAGAGGTTGAAGCAGTTGCTCCGGCCATGAGAATACCAGAAAGTGGTGCTAATAAGACACCAGGCACATGACTTGCCTTAATAAGTTCGATTAATAACTCTGGGAAAGTAGACGCAGTAATAGTAGCACCAATTGCACCTGCACCAATTAAAATCATTACTACGCCAGTCATTCGACTAACACCGGTCTGAGCATAACTCTTAATTTTTTCACCTTTTCCCATTGCTAGAGCACCTATTATTGCTGCAAATGGCAAAACATAGGTAGCATCTAAATTTACTTTTGCTAATAATGGTAAATGACAAATAGTTCCAATTGGTCCTAATAAAAGTAAAACTATTGCAATAACAGGAGCAACGATGGCTTGTTTAAATGTCGGCAAATCACTTTGCTTGATTGTTTTTGCACTATCTTCAAGATCTTGTTCTAGAACTGCCCTACCTTTTTTGCGGATCATTCTAGCTACAACAACTGTAACTATTAAAGCGATGACGGCAGGAATAAAATCAGCAATCATTACTTGACTTAGTTCAAGCCCAAAACCCTTTGCTGCTGCAATTGTATTTGCATTTGGTGAGATTATGTTACCTGCCTTGCCTCCACCAGATAAGGCAACCAATAAAGATAATTTTGAAATATGCATATTGCGACCAACTTCAAGGGCAATTGGTGCAACAATTAAAACAGCGACTGGGATAAAGACACCCACAGCTGTAATTATCATCGTTGCTAGAGCTAATGCAAAAATAGCTAACCGATCACCAAATTTATTAACGATTGTCCGTGCAAGGGTTTCGGCAGCCCCAGAATCCATCATAACACCAGCTAACATTCCTGCTGCTAATACTCGAAGGACCGTTCCCATTACACTTTGTTCACCTTTAACCAAAATATTAATAGTTCCTTCTAAACCAGCCCCACCAATAACGGCGCCGACTATTGCACCTAGTAATAATGAATATACTGGATCTAATTTTCGTAAAATTAAAAAAATCGCAAGTGCTAATCCTATTAATGCTCCCCACCAAGAAATCATCTAATTATTAACATGACTCACTTTAATTAAACGCGCAACGTTTTCTGCTGTTTGCGCAATATCAATAGGTGCATCTGCTAATGCTGCTTTTAATGGTTTAGCCCCTTCAGGAGTTGCAAAAATTGCATCGATGGCCGTGGATGAATATAGATCATTTACACCTTTACCAATATTTCCAGCCAACACAATTACTGGAGCATTAGGAGCCACCTCTTTAGTTGCCTTAGCGACTCCATATGGCGTTTTACCAAATTTAGTCTGGAAATCAATTCCTCCTTCACCAGTAAAAACATAATCAGCGCCAACTGCCTTTTTTTGTAGTTGAGTTGCTTCAATCACTAATTCTACTCCTCGCTTCATTGTCGCACCGGTAAATGCTATTAATCCGGCTCCTAAACCACCGGCTGCCCCTGCACCTGCCGTTTGTTCAACGTCTGGCCCACCAGCTGCAACTATTTTTCGTGCATAATGATGAAGATTTTTGTCCAAGATGTTCACCATTTCGTCATCAGCTCCTTTTTGCGGGCCAAATACTGGGGCGGCCCCATTTTTTCCTGTTAATGGGTTGGTAACGTCTGATGCAATCTGAATATCTACATTTTTTAAGCGAGGATCTAAGTCTCCAAAATCTATTTGCTCTAAACTTGCTAACTCACCACCGCCTAAACCAATTTCATGATTATCAGCATCCAGTAAACGTGCTCCAAGTGCTTGGGCCATTCCCGCCCCGCCATCAACGGTTGCACTTCCACCAATTCCAATAATTATTTTTTTTATGTTATGGTCAAGAGCATCCTTAATTAACTCGCCGGTACCATATGTAGTTGTAATAAGCGGGTTCGCAGTCTCCTTATTAACAAATTGAAGGCCACTTGCCGCTGCCATTTCAATCACTGCTGTTTCCCCATCACCTAATATTCCGTACTCAGCATTAACTAATTTATTTAATGGGTTGTGGACTTTAGCAATCATTTTTCGACCGTTAGTCGCATCAACTAAGGATTGAACAGTTCCTTCTCCTCCATCAGCCATTGGAACTAAAACATACTCGGCATTCGGAAACACTCTTTTAATTCCTTCTGCCATCACATTTGCTGCTTCTTTTGCTGTTAGTCCGCCTTTAAATGAATCTGGAGCAATTACAAATTTCATCTATTCATCATTATCCTCGCTATCATCGGCATGCACCGTCTTATTATTTGCTTGTGATTCATTGTATCGAGCGGATAAAATCTGCTGATATTTTTCCATGATTACTTTATTGATCGGTGTATCATTTAGGGTTGGATATTTTTCTTTTATTTTTTCCAAAACATCATCTGAAAAGTCATAAACAGTCTTAACTTCCTTTTCACCATTAAGAAATGCCAACGTCTCATCATAGTCCAGAGTTATTAAATCGCGCTGTGTACGGTCAGCATCTGGCTGGTGGAGGACATCTGGATCATCTTTTAAATCTTCACGAAAGCCGTTTTCATCATATTGATATTTATTATCTTCCATTTAATCTATCATTTCATTTTTTACACGATCCATACGAGTTACTAATAACAATTCAATAATTGTAATAATACTCATTAATAGAACTGAGTAACGACTAGTCGTCATGAAAACAATAATTGCTAGTATACACAAGATCCAATTCAACCGTTTTTCTTGACGAACTACCCGAATAAAATCCTTTGTAACTTTATCTGGTCGTTGACTTGCCAAGAATCCAAGTTGACTATGTAAACGATTTTCCCAAATCACTAATCCTAAAAAGGCAATTGAAATAATAAACGTTATTAGACTATTCATCTATTTAACCGTTCCGGCAAAACTTGGATTAAAGTATGGACTGATTGTGTAAGTCGAAACATTAGTCCCTGGGTGAGCAGCGGCCACATATTGATTATTTCCTGTGTAAATAGCTGTATGGTAAGTTGAACCATGGTTACCCCAGAATAAGAGATCGCCTGGCTTAGCTTCACTAACTGGATGTTGGTCCACACAGTTTTCAAGTGCTCCTGTATAGTGTGGTAATTGCTTACCTTCCGCATTAGCATAAACATACTTAACTAATCCAGAACAATCCATTCCACTAAGACTTTCACCACCCCATACGTATGGAACACTATTAGAGTTAGCAATCTTAGTGGCAAGACTAACTACAGAACCATGTTGTAAATCTTGATTAGTAGTTGCTGCTTGCTGTGCAGGTTGACTAGCAGCCGCTTGTGATTGTTGCGGTTGAGCTTGTGACGTTATAACAGTTGTTTGTTGCGAAGCAGCATTACTATTCTGAACGTTATCCGTCGCTTGTGATGCTGGTGCAGTCTGTGATTGTGAAGCTTGACTTGCTACTGGTGCTACTTGAACAAATGATTGTCCATATAAAGCAGCAGTATTCACAGCTGTTGAAGTAGCTTGACTAACAGCAAAACTTTGTGTTTGCGGTGCAACACTATTTTCAGCTGAGGCAGAAGCAACCTGAACATTATTAGCTGTAGCAGGTTGAGCAGCAACTGTTGTAATGGCTGGACTATTAGTAGTTGCTGAGGACGTTACAGCAGCAGAAGTCGAAGTTGTACTATTCGCAATAGTGGTACTACTATTGTTGGCTGCACTTTGGTTAGGAGCAGCTACTGTTGAAGAAGTTGAAACTTGTTGCGTTGCACTCAAAGCAGGAGTTGCTTGTGAAGTTCCTGCTGGTTGGCTACTAGCCACATCTTGTTGAGGCACAGAAGCAGAGGCAACTGCTGAAGTTTGAACCTGGATCAATGAAGTTGTGTCCGTCGATTGAGCAGCCGGTTGCTGAGCCGATACACTCGCATCAGCAACAGGGGTACTTACAACGGGCGCGTTTACAGCAGTTGAGATCGCAGGACCTGTTACACTGAGTTGTTGTCCAATGTATAATGAATCATTAGAGCTTAAGTTATTCCATGACATTAATTGACTAACAGTTACATTATAACGATCTGCAATAGAGCTAAGCGTGTCGCCAGGCTTAACAGTATAACTACCATCAGTATTCAAATCCGCGTTAGCATCATGTTGAGTAGTAGGCAACGTTAATTGTTGACCAACTGTAATTAAGTCGATGCTATCACTTATCTTCTTAACTGAAGGATTTGTTTGTTCTAATGCACTAATAGAAAGTCCATGTTGTTTTGCAAGCCCCCAAATAGTGTCACCAGACTTAACAGTAAGCTGTTCAGCATTAACTGCTTGTGTTGTCACTGCTAATAAACTTAAGGCACTAACTGCTCCTGCAAAAACGCCACGAGATCGATGGTTATTTGAATGATGTGTTCTTTTTTTACTCATTTAATCTTCAGAAGCTTCCATTGCTTCTAAAATAATCCGTAACTGACTGCATTCTTCCCGTAAAGATTGCATCTCTTCACCGTATTTTGGTTGAATAGTAACAGTCTGAGTGCCCGTATTTTCCTGTCCCTCTTGTTTACATAAATCATCCAAACGGGACTGTGCACGGTATAAATCTTCTTCAATTTCATGTTTGTTACTCATTTATTTTTCTGTTGTTTGCCAAATTGGATATTGACTAATGTCTAGGGTGAGGTCGATAAAACGATTACCTATTTCTTCTCCGTCAGTTTGACTAAATTCTAGTGAAGTAGTTGTGATGTGGAGATTATCGCTTTGGAAGTGGTGGGCAAATTTTGATTGATCTAAATTGCCTTGGGCTAATTGCAGCAATTGCCATATTGTCATAGGCCATCCTTTCCGTTCAGCGACGACTAATTCCAATGATGGTTTCTTTAACGAAGCACTTGGGGCAACTTTAAATCCACCACCGATAAATGGATGGTTGCTGGTAATTGCGATGTAAGCTTTAGGAAAAATAAAGCGTTCACGCCCAGATTGAATCATCAGGGTAAAGGGCTCTTGATCATAGATTACTCCAATTGCCTTTTGGAGGTAGGTGAAACGCCCAATATGATTTTTCTTGTGACGAGCCTTAAACGTATTAGCACGACTAACAATTGCCGCGTCAAAACCAATCCCTAAATTATTAAGAAAATAACCTTCTTCACCCCGAATCGCCTCATGATAATGACCAATGTTAATTTTTTGTGGTGCGTCTGCAGTTAAAATTTGATTTAATGCCCTTTGTGGATGCATAGAAATCCCGTAACCGCGGGCAAAATCATTTCCTGTCCCAGCAGGAATATATCCAACCGCAAGTGGTTTTTTATTCAATCGCTTGGCCGTCTTCATAAGTCCATTAACAACTTGATGTAGCGTACCATCACCACCAATCGCAATGACAATTGTTGATCTCGCATTATGAGATTGGGCGATTTGGCTGGCAAGGTATTCTCCATGATTAGGATACTTAGTTGTTTCCATGTGATAATCAATTTGTTGTTGATCTAAGACCGGTTTAATTGACGACCATGCCTTTTCTGCATTACCATTACCAGCATGACGGTTGAGGATGATTGAATAATTCATTTAGAACGTCGTCAACTTAAAGTTAGGGTTTTGCTTTTCGTAAGCAAGGGCCTTTTCATCAAGTTGTTCTACAAATTCAATATTGTAGTCAGTATTGTGTTCAACCATTAAAAGTGCTTCAGCTTCTGAATCAGCTTCAATATACAATGATTGAGTGTTTTCACGAACTGGGCGTTTTGTCTTATCAGCTTGGTAGTATACTTTAAAAGTCATCTAATTACTATTTTGATTTAATTTTTTTAAATCTTCAATGTACTCAACAGTTGCTTCATTTATCAAATAGGCAATATCGATATGCAAAATCCCCTCATATTTCCACCAATCGGTTATAATAAACGGTTGAGAGGCTTTGGGAGCCATCTTTAAATGGTGTCGTTTTGCATATTCATTAAGTTCTGCTGCTAGTTTTTGACGTGTGAAATCATCAAGATTAATATTTTCTTTTTTATAATCAAAATGGTATTCAAAAGCAAGCACACCTTTTCCCCAAACATCGGCAACAATTTGAGAATTTAGATTTTTATTCCAATGTAACATTTCTTTCAAACTAGTATTTAACGCTGCATCAGTAACGTCTTGAGCGTTTTTCTGTACCATCATCGTTGCTCGCTTAAGAAATACGCGATGGATCGTTAAATAAAGAGCAATAACAATTATTGCTGCTAAAATACAGATTAAGAATATAACCATTTAACTAATCATTACTGTATCTGCAGGCGCCTCAAATGGTTGATCTTTATTAATATGATCGTAAAATAGCACCCCATGCAAATGGTCAATTTCATGCTGACAAACAATTGCTGGATAATGCTTTAATCGTACCTTATGAGTTTCACCGTTAACGTCTTGATAACGTAATGTGATGCGGTCATGTCGTGGTACGTAGCCAGGCACGTCTTTATCAACTGAAAGACAACCTTCGCCTTCAGTAAGAGCACCATATTGAACCGATTCACTAACGATTACTGGATTAATGATAACGTCCTTAAATAAGGGCTTTTCACCTTCAGCAGGTGCGGGAACAAGGACAGCAGCCATTTGCTTTGAAACACCAACTTGAGGAGCGGCAAGGCCAACTCCAGCTCGTAACTTGTACTTTTCACATAATTCAGGATCTTGGCTTACTTCTAAGTATTGCATCATATCCTTTGCTAATTTTTGGTCTTCATCAGATAGGGGAAATGAGACCTTAGCAGCTCGTTTACGTAAAACGGGATTGCCATCACGGGTAATATCTTTCATTAAATACATTTACTTCGACTCCTTTTCTTCGTACTTCTTAATTTGTTCTTTAATGTCTGGAGTTGGTACTTCAAACGTCCGCTTCAACATATCGCTAACTTTTTCAGGTTCTACTGAGTCTGCTTCTTTCATTGCTTCTTTAAAGCTTTGTTTGCATTCATCAGCATATTTTTGTTCTTCTTCTTCAGACCAAAGCCCCTTTTTCGTTAGGTACTTGCGAAGACGAATCAATGGATCTTTATCAAACCATGGCTTTGTTTCATCCTCAGTCCGGTAACGAGTAGGATCATCACCTGCTGAACTGTGAGCACCAAACCGGTATGTTAATGTTTCGATTAGCACTGGTCCATTACCAGCAGCAGCAAATTCACGTGCCTCTTTAGCAACTTCATAACATGCAAGGACATCCATTCCATCAACTTGGACACCTGGAATTCCAGCAGCAACAGCCTTTTGGGCAATTGTTTGTGTTTCAGTTTGTAGCTTTCGTGGGAACGAAATAGCCCATCCATTATTTTGAATAATAAATACACCAGGTACTTGGAATGCACCAGCAAAGTTCATTCCTTCATAAGTATCCCCTTGTGAGCTTCCACCTTCACCAGTGTAAGCATAGGCAACAGTGTCCTTTTCACCATTCTTCTTAATTCCAAGAGCACCACCAGCCATTTCGACCATCTGCGCTCCGATAATAATTTGTGGCCGGAGAGCACGTGCATCAAAAAGGTTACCTTTGATGTGTCCCTTTGACCATAAGTACATTTGAGCAACAGTTGCTCCATGTTGAATTAATTGTGGCAAATCACGATAAGCAGGGAAAAGGAAGTCTTGCTTCTTAAATGCAGCAGCTGTTCCCATTTCAGAAGCTTCTTCACCCCAAGTTGGCGCATAGAAACCTAATCGACCTTGCTTTGAAAAACTCATTGTTTGTTCATGCAAGGCACGTGCCCAAACCATTTTTTTCATTAAGTCAACTAATAATTCATCATTGAAATTAGCCATTAATTCTTCGTTAACAACATTTCCGTCGTTATCCAGAATTTGTACGGGTTTTGCATAAGGTACCCCTTCATTGGCTTTAATCTCAGCAAAATTGACAGCTTTGGTATTGGCCATTTAGTAATTAATTACTTCTCGTACGGCATCCTCAATATCACGTGCACCTGGAAGCCAAACATTTTCAGCTTGTGGGAATGGATATACTGAGTTAGGAGCAGCAACCCGGGTAACAGGAGCATCAAGATACATAATTGCACCTTCTGAAATAGCTGATGCAACTTGGGCACCAACACCAGCCATCTTTTGCGCTTCTTGAACAATGACTACTCTGTGCGTCTTCTTAATTGATTCAAAGATCGTGTCAGTATCAAGTGGGTAAAGAGAACGTAAGTCGATAATTTCAGCAGAAATATTGTCCTTAGCTAATTTCTTAGCGGCTTTTTGTGCTTCTGATACTTCACCACCATAAGCGATAATTGTAACATCAGTACCTTCTTGAACAACATTTGCTTTATCCAACGGAACAGTATACTTGTCATCAGGAACTTCACCTTTGACTGAACGATAGAGACGAAGGTTTTCAAGAAAAAGAACTGGATCGTTATTTTCAATTGCAGAAATAATTAATCCCTTAGCATCATAGGCAGAACTTGGTGCAACAACCCGTAATCCTGGAATACCAACGAAGAAGTTTTCAAGATCATCCCCGTGTAGTTCAGCAGTATGAGTACCACCACCATAAGGAGTCCGAATAGTAATTGGTGCATGCTTAGTCCCATTGTATTGGAAACGTATCCTTGACATTTGAGCAGCGATAGAATCCATTGCTTCAAAAGTAAAGCCCATGAATTGAATTTCTGGTACTGGACGCCAGCCAGTTACTGCTAAACCAATTGACATTCCTAAAATACCTGATTCGGCAAGAGGGGTACTAAATACTCGATCAACACCGTATTTTTCTTGAAGCCCATTAGTCGCACGGAAAACACCACCGTTTTTACCAACATCTTCACCGAATACTAAAGTCTTAGGATCTTCGGCTAAAGCGATGTCAATACCTTCAGTAATAGCTTTGATATAAGTCTTTTTAGCCATCTAGCCCTCCATCATCAATAATTCTGGATCATGTAATAACTTGTTCATGTAGTTCAATGCATGTTGTGCAAGTCCACCATCAATTAAACGGTGATCGTAAGTCAATGATAACTTCATCATTCGACCAACAACAATTTCACCATCTTCGTTAACGTATGGTTCCTTGTCAATTCGACCAACACCAAGAATGGCAACATCTGGTTGGTTGATAACAGGGGTGAACCAGCCACCGCCAATTGAACCAATATTACTGATACTGATAGTCCGACCAGCCATTGATTCCGGACTTAGCTTGTTATCAAAGGCCGCTTGAGTATTTTCGGTAATTTCTTTTGCAATCTCAAACATGCTCTTAGAATCTGCATTCTTAATATTTGGATTATAGAGACCGTGGTCAGTGTTTGTAAGGATCCCAACATTATAGTAGTGCTTGTAAACAATTTCTTGAGTAGAATCATCAATTGAAGCATTTAATTCTGGGAACTTCTTGCATGTGGCAACTAAAGCCTTAATAATGTATGGCAAGAAAGTCAAGTGAATATCTTGTTCTGCAGCAACTGCCTTGTACTTCTTGCGACTAGCCATTAGAGCAGATACTTCAACTTCATCAAATGATGTAACATGTGGCGAGATATCCTTTGATTCACGAGTAGTCTTAGCGATAATCTTCCGCATATTAGACATTGGTTCACGTTCTTCAAGGTCGGTATTCCATGGCTTGATTGTATTACCAGCGGTCTTAGCTGCAACTGGAGCAGTCTTAGCTGACATAGCTGCACTCTTTTCTTCCTTAGCTGGAGCAGCTGACCCATTAAAGTTATCAATATCTTCTTTAAGAACTTGACCGTGGTTACCACTTGGTTGAACAAGTGAAATATCAACACCCTTATCACGGGCATATTGACGAACAGAAGGCATTGCCATTACAAGCTTGTTTGGTTCTGCAAGTGGAGCTACTCCACCCTTTGGAGAATTATCTTCTGAAGGAGAATCTGCAGCTGGAGCCGTGGATTTTTCACTTTCAGTAGCTTCTTCACTGCCTGTATCAGTTTCATCATCGTCGTCTTCGCTTTCGACGTTTGTACTAATACCAGGCTTACCATCATCAATTTCAGCGAGCTTGTCGCCCTTTTCAACGTGGTCGTCTTCTTTTACAAATAATTTTTTGACAGTTCCATCAACTGGGGATACCAATTGAGTAGTCGATTTATCAGTTTGAATTTCAATTAAAGGATCATCAGCTTTAATTGCTTCTCCTTCTTTAACGAGCCAAGAAGCAACATCACCTTCAGTTAATCCTTCTCCCATTTCTGGTAGTCTAAAAATGTATGCCATTTAAATATGTGTTGGGAAGCCAAGCGCAATATCTGCAGCTTCTTGAACAGGTTCATTCAATGTTGGGTGTGGGTGAATTGTTAAAGCAACATCTTCAACATTCATACCACAGTTGACAATCAATGAAAGTTCACCAGTAAGGTCACTAACACCAGGACCGACACCTTGAGCACCAATAACATTTTTCTTATCTTTAGTGTAGATTAAGCGAATAAATCCTTCGGCAGCATCAAGAGAAACAGCACGGGCATTACCGGCAAATGGGAATTGAGCAGTAGATACATCAATTCCTTTATCTTTAGCTTCTTCAACCGTCATACCAACTTGAGCTAATTCTGGATCAGCAAAACAAACCATTGGTACTCCAACCCAATCGTTAGCAGTATTCTTACCAGCAATGGCACCAGCGGCAGTCTTAGCTTCAAAGAATGCCTTGTGAGCAAGTGCAGGACCAGGAACAATATCTCCAATAGCCCAAATACCAGGTACATTCGTCCGGCCTTGTTCATCAACAATTACTTGATGACGGTCGTTTAACTTAACATTTGTCATATCAAGCCCAAAATCATCAGTATTTGGTTTACGACCAACAGATACCATGCAGTAGTCTGCTTTAATGCTCTTTTCGCTACCATCAACTTCATAAGTGACAGTAACGCTATTTTCATCTTGCTGAGAATCTTTAGCCATTGCCTTAGTTACAATGTCTACGCCCTTCTTTTCAAGATTCTTGACAACAATATCAACCATATCGTGGTCAAATCCACCAAGAATTGAATCAGTACCTTCAATAATCGTTACATGAGCACCAAGATCAGCATAGGCACCAGCTAATTCTGTACCAATGTAGCCCCCACCAATTACAACTAATTCTTCTGGTACTTTCTTAAGGTTTAAGCCACCGGTTGAATCAATAACACGACCTTCAAACTTAAAATGAGGAATTTCTACTGGACGACTTCCTGTTGCAAGAATTAAATTCTTCCACGTGATAGTACGACCATTATCATTATCCATGAATTGCTTTGGACCAGGCTTGATTACACGAAGTTGGTGGTCATTATCAAGAATTGCCTCTCCATCAATGATTTCAACTTTATGCTTCTTCAAAAGCATCTTAACTCCACGAATCATACGGTCGACAACTTTATGGTCCTTCCATTCTTGAGTCTTAGTAAAGTCTAGCTTTGCATCGGTTTTAGAAATACCATAAATAGATGAGTCTAAAGTTTCTTGGTAACGGTGGCCAGCAGCAATTAATGCTTTAGATGGTACACATCCAACATTTAAACAAACACCACCTAAACCTGGTTCTCCCTTATCAATTAAGGTAACCTTTTGACCTAATTCTGAAGCTCGAATAGCGGCTACATAACCACCAGGACCTCCACCAACAATTACTGTATCCTTTTGTTCAACATCAGCCATCTAATCATTTTTTTGCCTAACCATCTTAATTCGCTTATCTGTTGACTCTTGTGCTGCTTTGACAACACGGTAGAGAACATAACCCGAATTCTTTTCAAATTCGCGACCCAATTGTTTCTCTTCAGCCTTTGAGGGAACGACTTGCTTAAAGGCACGATAACAATCTAAAATTTTATCTCTATCAATCGCAACTTCATAAGCATCTTCAACCGCCCTAAACATGGCAATTACCGTTTCCATCTCTTTAGTTGTCCATGATAGATCAAGGGGATAACTATAGTTATGTGAATTCATCTAATTGATGATCTGTCGAATATCTCGACTAACCTGCCTCGTTGCTACTAATACAAGATTAGATGATAACACATTAATAGAACTACCGTCAATTGATTTCACAACTAAGTCTAATTCTTCTGCTAACATTCGCCCAGCAGCAAGGTCCCATGGCTTCAAATTAGAGATATATCCACCTAATTGACCTGTGATCACACCAATCACCTCAATGCCCGCACTTCCATACATCCGTAAGCCTATTGCGTCTTGAGCGATTTTCTTTAATGCTGAATCACCACTTAAAGTTAATGTCCGATTCATCGCTAACAAACTCTCTCGCAAGCCTAAGTCAGCTGGCTGGCCAATTTTTTGGTTGTTAACATAAACACCAGCACCCTTTCGACCATGGTAAAGACGATTATTAATTACATCTAAAATATAGCCAAGCATCGGTTGACCGTCAACATACAATGCTAACATAACAGCAAAATTATTATGCTGCTTAACAAAATTCATTGTTCCATCAATCGGATCAACAATCCAAACATGTCCTTGCATATTGCTTATTTGTTTGTCGCCAAATCCTTCTTCACTTAAAATTTGACTATCAGGATCAATTTTTCGTAGTTGATCATTTATTAATTGTTCATTTTCCCGGTCAATTGTCGTTACAAGGTCAGTATAATTCGTCTTTGTATCAATCTGGTAATCATTTTCCATTTTCTGGTATGCATTTTGACCTGCTTGACGAATTATTTGTTGTGCTTTTTGATCTAACTCTTCAATACTAATCATTTACTTCCGTGAAGCAGCACGACGACGCTTAGCTTCCTTTTCACGGGCATTTGTGTTAAGGGTCTTCTTCCGTAAACGGATATTTTCTGGAGTTACTTCACAGTATTCATCTTCATTTAAGAATTCGAGTGATTCTTCAAGGGAGAAGTGAGTAGGGGTCTTAATGTGAGCCATTTCATCAGAACCAGCAGCACGAACGTTCGTTAAGTTCTTACCCTTGGTGATGTTAACAGTAATATCATTTTCACGACTGTTTTCACCAACGATCATACCTTCGTAAACTTCCGTACCTGGATCAATTAATAATTGACCACGACTTTCGATACCCATCATTGCGTAAGTAGTAGCCTTACCAGCATTCATGGACACAAGAGTACCCTTTTGACGACCAGGGTTCCAGTTCTTGATAACTGGTGCGTATTTTTCAAAGGTATGGCTCATGATTCCGTAACCACGGGTCATAGTCATAAATTCAGTTGAGTATCCAATCAAGCCACGTGATGGTGCTAAGAAGATAAGACGAGTTTGACCATTTTCGCCTGGTTCCATGTTCTTCATTTCACCTTTACGTTTAGAAAGGCTATCAATAACTGCACCAGTATATTCATCTGGAGTATCGATTTGAACTTCTTCAAATGGTTCACTCATTACTCCATCAATTTCACGGTAAATAACTTGTGGACGTGATACAGATAACTCATATCCTTCACGACGTAATGTTTCGATCAAGATAGAAAGGTGTAATTCCCCACGACCAGAAACAGTCCATGCACCTGGATCATCAGTATCTTCAACCTTTAAGGACACATCAGTTTGCATTTCACGCTTCAAACGATCTTCAAGCTGACGGGCAGTAACAAATTTACCTTCACGACCAGCGAATGGAGAATCGTTAGTCCGGAAAGTCATTTGTAATGTAGGTGGATCAATCCGTAATGGAGTAATTGCTTCGGGATGTTCTGCATCAGCTACAGTTTCACCAACATTGATGTCTTCCATCCCAGAAACCGCAATCAAATCACCAGCTTCAGCTTCATTAATTTCCAACCGCTTCAAACCGAAGAAACCAAAAAGCTTAGTAACCCGGAAATTCTTCTTTGAGCCATCAAGTTTCATTAAGGTAACATTATCGCCGACCTTAATCTTACCACGGAAGACACGACCGATACCGATTCGACCAACGAAGTCATTGTAATCTAAGATAGCAACTTGGAATTGAAGTGGTTCATCAGAATTGTCTACTGGAGCAGGGATTGTCTTGATAATAGTATCAAACAATGGCTTCATGGTGTGTTCTTGAGTAGAAACATCTGAATCATAACTTGAAGTACCGTTCATTGCTGAAGTGTAAACAACTGGGAAGTCGAGTTGATCTTCATCTGCACCTAATTCGATAAAGAGGTCAAGAACTTCATCCACAACTTCTTCAGGACGAGCACCTTTACGGTCAACCTTGTTAATCACAACAATTGGTGTTAAGTGTTGTTCAAGGGCCTTCTTAAGGACGAACCGTGTCTGAGGCATTGTCCCTTCGAAAGCATCCACAACAAGTAATACACCATCAACCATCTTCATAACACGTTCAACTTCACCACCGAAGTCCGCGTGTCCTGGTGTATCCAAGATGTTAATTTGGTGATTATCATATTTAACAGCAGTATTTTTTGAAAGAATAGTAATACCACGTTCACGCTCAATAGCGTTAGTATCCATCGCACGATCTTCAATTGAGAAGTGTTCTGGTAAAGTATCTGATTGCTTCAACATTTCGTTAACTAAGGTAGTCTTACCGTGGTCAACGTGGGCAATAATCGCAATGTTACGAATGTCGTCACGAGTTTTCAATTAAACATTCTTTACGCCTCCTGTTTCAGGAATAAATGGTTTCCCCATAACCAAGCGATCCCGATTTTGCTGCATACTAATATTCATTATAATGCCTACCGTTGCAGAAAGAATCAACATACTTGATCCCCCGTAACTAATAAATGGGAAGGTAACCCCCGTAATCGGCAAGAGTCCTAGAACTCCACCAATATTAAAGAGTGTTTCAATCGTAAAGAATGTTGCTGAGCCATAACAGATGAGCGTTTGATACAAACTATCTGCCCGCACCCCAACTTGAATAATACGACAGATCAAAAAGAGTAAAGTAACTAAAATTGCCGTTACCCCGACTAGACCCAATTCTTCACTAGTAATTGACATAATAAAGTCGGTATTGGGCTCTGGCAAATATCCCATTTTTTGAATACTATTTCCAAGTCCAACCCCAAATACACCACCATTGCTGATTGCATAATAGGAATTAACTAATTGATTTCCTGAACCACTAGCATTTCCAAAGGGATTTAGAAAGGCAACAAAACGCGCAACTTGGTATCCACCGCCTTGAAGCAAACCACTTTCAACTAGTCGTTCCAATCCAAGGTAGCCAAGCGCTGGTAAGACAAGAATTATTTCCAAACCAACGCCCCATTTATAATCCGCCGCTAAAAGCATGATTGCAATAATCGCTCCGTTAATCGCCATTCCTCCAATATCTGGTTGAATCATAATCAACCCGAGAAAAACTGCAATTATGAGCCAAGGACCTTTAGCATCAGTGGTAAAATGTTGTCCACGTTGCCTAATTTTAGCCATTCGATCAGCTAAATATAAGATAAAATATAGCTTACAAATTTCCACCGGTTGAATATTAAAGAAGCCCAAGGATATCCAACCTTTAGCTCCGTTAACAGCCCGACTAAAAACCAAAACAATGACAAGTAAAGCACCAACTACCAATGTTGAATCTCGTAAAAACCTTGGCGTTCGATAATGCCGCAAAGGATAATTTGCCATAAATGCCATTACCGCAACTCCCATTACAACATAGATTGTTTGTTTTACTAAATATCCTAATGGGGTTCCACCATTTTGCATTTCAATGGAAGCACTAGCTGAATAGACCATTACAATTCCTACTAAACATAAAGCAAGGTAAGGAACTAAAATATAATAATCAAGGTAGCGGACGTTATTCCATACAGAACGAATCTTACGGAATCTTAATTTCTTTTTCTTCACTCATTTTTTATCATCCTCATCATGTAATTGATAGACCCCTGTTAATTCAAGATCAGCTAACGTCGGGTCTAAATCTGGCCGAGCTGATAATTCAACCTTTTTCACTGCGCGTAATCGACTTATCTTCTCTTTTATTTTTTCGACATCACTTTGGTCTACATACATTACCACATAATGCATTCGTCGGGAAATATAATCAATCTGACCATAATGACGAAGAGCTCGAATCACACGATTATTGTTAATGTAAATTATTAGGGAACGCCGTGGAATTAATTTAAACATTTATTTTGATTCTCCTTTATATTGATAAATTGTTAAAACCGTAATTCCATATTCTTGACGACGAATAAAGTTAAACTCAGCTAAATCTGTCGGCAATTTCGCATTCTGATCTGTTTCTGCCACAATTATTGCATCTTTAGCTAGCAAATTATTTTTAACCATCTGCTCCATATCATTAACAATTTGCTGTTTAGCATAGGGCGGATCTAAAAAGACCAGGTTAAATTTCAATTTGTCTTTTGCAAACAAATTCAACGCTTTGTGAGCGTCCATTTTATAAACTTTAAATTGTTCAACATGTTTTGTAACGTCAATATTCTTCTTAATTGTTTTGATTGCTTGATATTGACGATCAACTAAGACTGCCTGACTGATTCCGCGCGATACAGCTTCAATACTTAATCCACCGCTTCCGGCAAACAAATCTAGACTGGTTCCGCCATTAAAGTAAGGACCGATTATATTAAATAATGCTTCTTTAACTTTATCAGTTGTTGGACGAGTTGCCATTCCCGGAACAGCACTTAGCTTTCGTCCCCCGAAGTCTCCTGCAACAATTCTCATTTATCTTGCTTTTTCATTGTCTTTCTTAACCCGTAACATTTCTCGTTCCATTAAACGCTTTTTTAGTGCTTCATTAATATTAGCGGGAAGGTAAGCTGAGATATCTCCCCCAGCCGATGTTACTTCTTTCAGCAAACTACTAGATAAGTGCTGATATTCAGGCTTAGCAAGGAAAAAGACGGTCTCACACTGATCATCTAAAAAGTTATTCATCGCCGCAATATCACGTTCATATTGAAAATCAGTAGTATTACGCAAACCACGCATTAAGTAATCTGCACCAATGCGGTTCATTAGATCAACAGTTAAGCCTTCCGTTGTAATAACCGAAACATTATCTAGCCCACTAACAGCCTCTTTAATTTGCGCTACTCGTTCTTCAACAGTAAACAGCGGGTTTTTACTTTCATTAGTCATTACCGCCACTGCCAATTGATCAAACAACGCACTTCCTCGCTTAATTAAATCTAAATGTCCAAGTGTTAATGGGTCAAATGATCCAGGAAAAACTGCAACTTTCATTTACTTATGCGTTTGTAAATATTTCACTGCTTCGTCAAAGGAAGTGACAGGGACAACCTTCATTCCTGGTGCATATTTCTTAGCTGCTTTTTTAGCCATTTGATAATTAGTCAGATGACCTTCTTCATACTTAAGAATCTCTTTCGTTGGTTTTATATAAGGGGCAAAGAAAATAGTGGCTCCCGCACGGTGCGCAGCGATTACTTTCTTGTCAATTCCACCAATTTCTCCAACGGTCCCGTCTGAATTTATTGTTCCAGTTCCAGCGATTTTACGTCCCCGTTGCAAATCTTTTCCACTAATTTGTTGATATATTTGCAAACTGAACATTAAGCCACCAGATGGCCCGCCATATTGACCAGCATCAACCTTTACTGGAACCTTAGTCTTAACTTGCATATTGTTAGTAAGAATGATCCCAATTCCTGGCTTATTAGTATTGGTAATTTTAACAAGCGGATGGGTGACAGTTTTAGTTTTCCCATCTCGAGTATAAGTAACCACTAACGGAGTGCCAACTTTTTTAGCACCAATATATTTTTGAAAGCCTTGAGCGGTATTAAAGTGATGACCATCTACTTTTGTAATTGTGTCCCCAACATGAATATCATGTTTAAATTTAGAATTAGGCTGAACTTGCAATACATAAATTCCTAGATAGCGTCGCGTTACTTTTTGGTGAGCGGCATTATAAGCAACTGCAATTGCCTCGTTAATCGAGCTATCCATATAAAATTTTTGGACACGGTCATACGTTGCACTATTTTGACCACCAGTTACATCTTCCGCACTCTCAATTGACATATAGGGCATCATTTTGGCATATAAATATGTTGCAGGATGGGCACGTTGAATCGCCACCGACGTCAACATAAAACTTCCCTTATATCGATCGGGGTGTCCCTTTATTTTAACAAAAGACTGTAAATCAGCAGCTGTTCCCGGACTTTCAATATAAGAATTTAGGGGCCAGAACAAAAAGCAGCCTAGTAAAAGGACAAGCCCTAAAATAATTCCTATCCGTCGCAACTAGATAGATAGGTGATCTTTTAGTTTAGCAACAGTTTTTTCGCCAAAACCATTTATTTCTTTAAGTTCGTCAATACTCTTAAATTGACCGTGTTCTTGTCGATATTGCAATATTAAATCGGCTTTTTTATCGCCAATCCCTGTAATTTGACATAGTTGTTCTTTGGTAGCCGTGTTTAGATTTATCTTTGCAGAACTATCGCTGCCATTTTCATTATTAGCTGCTGATGGTTCTGTACTGCTGGAAACTATTGGCGTTTCGCCTTGAAGAGGAATATAGATCATCTGCTGGTCTGTTAATTGTTTAGCAAGATTTACTTGGCGCAAGTCTGCATTGGGTAGTGGTCCACCTGCCGCTTTCAAGGCTTCGTTCACACGATCATCTGCTTTCAATTCATAAACTCCGGGCATTTTTACGGCACCCTTTATATCAATTGCAACGGTCCCTTTCATCGTAGTGGTAGAAGTTAAACTACTTCCTGTTTCGCTACTTGTTAAAACAGCATTAGTATTTGAAATTAAAGCATCGTTATTATTTTTATTAAGTATCCAATATCCCCCAACTACTGCAGCAATCACTATCATCAGCACTTGTACTCGATATTTTATCCATAATTCTGATAATTGCTGCATCTATTTTTGATCTGGGTTGATATACTGGTCCAGATCGACCTCTTCTAAAATATCACTATCTAATTTAATCTGATGAAGCGCAACATTTTTTAGTTTAAGTAATTTCATTGCATAATCATCATTGTGATAATTACGAATATAATTTATCTCCTTAATTCCAGTCTGCAATAAACTTTTGGTACATTGTAAACAAGGAAAATCTGTTACATAAATACTTGCCCCATCAGCAGAAATACCAAACTTAGCACACTGTAAAAGAGCATTCATTTCTGCATGAATAGTTCGTACACAATGTCCATCACGTAAATAGCAGCCTTCATCAATACAATGTGCATCGCCAGCAACTGATCCATTGTACCCACCGGCAATTATTCGCTTATCACGAACTAAAACTGCACCTACTGAAAGGCGGTTGCAGGTACTTCGCGACGCCAATAAAGCTGCTTGAATCATAAAATACTGGTCCCAATCAATTCTCGGTTTCATTTAATTGTGTAGATAATTGGGCAATGTCCAACTTGTCTCATCTCCCCTCAATGTTGTTTTTATTTTTCCATTTCGACCATGGTATACATATTGTATCATTCCAAATTGCTGCGTTGATAAGTAATTAATATTTAATCTTTGAAAATTTTTTATTGTTATTTCATCAGGATGGCGATACCTATTAAATCGTCCAGCTGAAATTATCGCATACTTAGGAGCAACTGTCTGCAAAAATAAATAACTACTAGCAGTTTTACTGCCATGATGACCAGCTTTTAAGATATCTGACTTTAGTTGCGGATACTTTTGAATAACTTTTTCTTCATTTTCCTGGTCCAAATCCCCAGTAAAAAGGAATCTTTTCCCACCAAATTTCCCAGCTAACACTAAAGAATCTTCATTTTTCCCTTCACCCGGAACAAAAGGATGTAGAATTTGCAATGGAAATGATGACAACTTAACATTATCAGTCACCGGAATTATCATTGGCGATGACTTTTCAGCAGTCCTTACTTTATTAAGAAGTGCTGGTTGTCTTTCCATCCCCGCTGGGACAATCAGTCTTTTCACTGCTATATTATCCAAAATCGTTGTTAAATAGCCGATATGATCTGCATCATGGTGAGTTAAACAAATATTATCAATTTGCCTGATGCCTTTACTTTTCAAATAATTAATGGTTATTCGTTGGGCATCATCTTGAGAATGCTTTGAAGTCGCCCAATCCGGCTTTTTAAAATTTAATTTGCCTCCTGTATCAATCATTGTTACCCGTCGATTAAAAGGTTCTCTAATAATTATCGAGTCCCCCTGTCCAATATCAACAAAGGTAACTTCGCCATTAAGTGGAAAATGAATTATCCCTCCAGTAATTACATACAATAAGGCTAATATCTTCCATGATTTTAAAGATGTCTCTTGAGAAATAACAAATAAAGATGCCGCAAATAATAGAAGGGCCAAAATTAACGGTGGCTTCCCAAAATGAATCATTCCTGGAAAATCAGATAACCAATTTAAAATATATTGAAAACATTTTAAACCAGCATTAATTAGATACGCGAGTGGTTCAAAAAGCTTAAAACTAAGTGCCCCAACCAAGACCGCTGGAAAAACAACTGTCGAAAATAGCGGAATTATTAAATAACTAACCCCAAAACTCAGAAGATGAACCTCATATACATAACTCAATAACGAAGGCAAACTAATTAAATTCAATAATAAAGACTGCTTAAAACCACGTACTGATTCTGGAAGAACTTGAAGAATAAAAGAAAGCAAATAGCTTAATTGACCGCCTAATGTAAGCAATAGCAACGGATCAATAACTAATCCAATTAATAAGCTCAGTGCCCATCCATCAAGACTGTCCAAATTTAAATATCGATGAAGAAGACCAAGCTCAGCCATAATGGTTGCTCTTATCAAGCTTGTTGCTCCACCACCAACGAGAAGATAAAACGGTAAAATGATAATTAAAAATAAATCAATTGATTCTTTACGCCACCATAAATGAACTAACAGCCGCCGTAATAAATCAGTGAAAAGCACGATATGCATTCCTGAAATGCAAAAAAGATGAAGCAGACCAAGCCTTTTAATACTTACCATTAATTCAGCCGAATCCTCATTACTGCTACCAATTATTAATTGTTGGCAATACGTACTAAGAGGAGGCGGTAAAGTTTCAAAGTAGAGGCCGATTCGCTTTCTTAATGTATGACACCAGCCAACTATTCCTCTTTTTTGCCTAACCATTTGCTCTACCCGGTTAATTTGAACTTGATTACAGATCCGGCGATGGTGATTATAAGTCAAATTATCAAATTGATTTTCATTTGTACGGGGAATAATCGGTTTTAATTGCCCATTAATAAGCCATATCGAGGGTGTTGTAAGCTTATCAATATTTTTTAGCATCTGGGGTGACTTAAACGACATCATTATTGCTTCACGTTGTCCAGTTTGAATGTCGATTGCAGTTCCTGTCATAAAATTTCCATTGAATTTTAATTCATCAGGGTAAACTAATATTTTTTGAGTAACTTCCATTTGCTTATTCGCCGTAATAGTTGTCCAATTTTTTTGTAAACTGTAACATAAAATCGCCATCAATAAACATATCAGCACTCATGCTCCTTTGCTCTGCTGAGAATACTGTAACATAAATAACTGAAACAAAAGTGAAGGATCGCGTTGTGTCGTTTTTAACGATTGTTCAATACGAATTAATCCCAAATAGGCGTTTTCTAACGCCTGCATTGAGAAATCACGCGCAGTTTTTAATCCCAATTTAATCCGATAAGGATGGACATTAAGCTGACTCGCTAGACTCCCTTGCGTAAGGCCGCGTTTACTTAATACTTTTATTTGAATCAACAGCCGAAACTGCCCTACTAGCACTGCATTAATCCTTAACGGCGGTTGCTGGCCCGCTAATAGCTGTTGATAGAGATCTAAGGCCTTTATTTGATTATGCTTAAGAACCGCAGTGACTAAATCAAATACATTTTCATCTAATGATTGCGGAACTAGAGCGGCTACCATGTTTTGATCAATCTTTTTTTCATGGTAAGCCAAAATCTTTAATTTAGTTAAGCTTGCATCCATCATCCCATAATCCGCATTAGTCCGTTGAACCAACTCATCCAAAGCAGCTTCTGATATTTCAAAACCAGCAGTTGATAATTGAGTTCTCACTCTTTGACGAGCTGCTCGTTCATCAAGTGGACTAGCATCAACTAAAACTGCTGTCTTCTTTAATTGCTTTACAATCCCTTTTCGTCCATCAAGCTTTTCATAAGGGGCCGCAAAAACTAAAATTGTAGACGGTTCAGGGTGTTCAAGATACTTTTTTAAGCTATCCAAATCATGTTCAACTTTCGAATGTCTTTTCTCACCAGTTAAGAAGAACGGTTTATTGATAATAACTAATCGTCGTTCACCAAAAAATGGAGTCGCCATCGCATCATCCAAAGCAACTGCCAATGGTGTGGCTTCCATATCATATCGACCAACATTCATAACCTGTTCATTCTCTGGAATAAGGCTTATAAAGGCATCAATTGCCTGCTGTTGAAGGACCTGTTGTTTCCCTAAAATTAAATATACCATTGCTGGGGTTTTAGTTTTTAATTGTGTAGATAATTGGGCAATGTCCAAGAGACTGGGAATTAACTATTAATTCTTGGTTCTCTAACAGTAAAATCCGGACTATGATTTTTGATCGATTCAAAAATCGTAGTCCGGATTTTAAATTATTTATAAAATTAGTCGCCAATCGACTAATTTAGAAAAAAAGTAGTTGCTCATCAGTGACATACTTCATGAATACCTCGTAAGGTGTTTGATAGCCCAATGACTTGCGAGGAATGTTGTTCCGGTAACTCATTATTTGAGCAACCTCTTCATCAGCTAGGTGGCGGAGATCGCGGCCTTTGTGGAGCCCATCGCGCCGCAGAAGGCCGTTGTTGTTCTCGTTTAACCCCCGTTGGTTAGGTGCCCCCACCTCGGCAAAGTAGGTCTGGAGGTCAAATTGGTTGGCAATTACTCGCCAGTCAGCGAACTCCTTCCCATTGTCGAAGGTAATCGACTTGAAGAAGTGGGGTGGAAACTTTGCCAACCATTCCTGTAAGTGCTGGATCACACTGGTGGCCGTCTTACTATGGACGTTAAGCTTAACGTCCATAGTAAGACGGCCACCAGTGTGATCCAGCACTTACAGGAATGGTTGGCAAAGTTTCCACCCCACTTCTTCAAGTCGATTACCTTCGACAATGGGAAGGAGTTCGCTGACTGGCGAGTAATTGCCAACCAATTTGACCTCCAGACCTACTTTGCCGAGGTGGGGGCACCTAACCAACGGGGGTTAAACGAGAACAACAACGGCCTTCTGCGGCGCGATGGGCTCCACAAAGGCCGCGATCTCCGCCACCTAGCTGATGAAGAGGTTGCTCAAATAATGAGTTACCGGAACAACATTCCTCGCAAGTCATTGGGCTATCAAACACCTTACGAGGTATTCATGAAGTATGTCACTGATGAGCAACTACTTTTTTTCTAACTTAAATTGACATTTCGGGACTTAAATTTCTAAATTCTTTAACTCTAATAGAATTGTATCTTCTGCTACTGATCCATTACGAGCAATGCTAAGACTTTCAGCAATCTTTAAAGCCTTTTTAGCTTCTTCCTTGTCGTTCTTTAGGATGTAGCTACGACCTATACAAAGATATAGTTCATCTAATAAGAATAATGAATCATGTTCCCGACAAAGTTCAATTCCCTTATTAGCAACTTCAATAGCGTTATCAGGGTCTTCAAGTTGCAGATATAATTCTGCAATTTGACAATCAATTGATGCCCATTGATAAAGGCTCCCAATCAATTTTTTATTATCAATCAGTTTTACAGACCGGTTAGTTAACCGTGCTGCCCGTTCTTTATCACCACGTTTTAAGTAAGCAAGCGCCATTCCTGCAGTTGTCATAGCTAAATAAATATTAGCACTAGTAGTAGCAAATTGAGTTAAAACAAGTTCAAAATTAAAAATGGCTTCATCAATTTGATTACTTTCAACTTGAACCATTCCTACTAGATAGTAGTAACGTTGTTTATCAAAATCACTTTCTAGATTTTTTACATGAACCTTCTTCAAAAGCGCTGAAGCATCTTCAAAATTGCGTGAAATCAAATTATCAACGATTTGGTTGAATGTTTCATTAATTCCACTAACTTCATTTTCGACAATTCGATCAGAAGAAATATTTAAGCGTTCACATATTGCCGTTAAAATATCCATTTTGGGTAAGCGATTTTGTTTTTCCATTAGGCTGATTGTCGCTTGAGTACAAATCCCTTCAGCTAAAGCCGTTTGGGACAATCCACGCTTGCGACGAATTTGTTTTAATACGTCTCCTCGGAGTCTCATTTAGTCTTCGTTATATTTCTTTTGACCAACACGTTCAGTACCAAGCTTACGGAAGTCGTATTTAATCTTGCTGTTTCGTTCAAATTCTTGTAATCCTAATTGAATTAACCGATCAATCAAGTCAGTATATGAAATACCAGAAACTTCCCACATTTGAGGGTACAGACTAATGTTAGTAAATCCTGGTAATGTATTTGGTTCACCAAGATAAGGGACATTATTGCTGTCAACTAAAAAGTCAATCCGAGCCATTCCCTTCATTCCTAATGCCTTGTATGCTTTCAAAGCCATATCTGTAATTTCATCAACTAAGTATTGTGGTAATTTAACAGGAAGTTCAAAAACAACCCCGCTGGCATCCACAAACTTATTTTCGTAATCATAGAATGGATCGTCCTTAGGTACACGAACAGCTCCTAACTTAGAGGCAATTGGATGTTCATTTCCTAAGATTGAAATCTCAATTTCTTGAGGATTAGCGATCCCCTGTTCTACTAAGATCTTGTAATCATACTTAAAAGCATCATCTAACGCTTTTTCATATTCTTCAGCGTTAGTAACTCGATGAATTCCAACGGAGGAACCTTGCTTAGCTGGCTTTACAAAAGTGAGATTACCTAATTTTTCTTCAATCCGGCTCCATGAATAATCAGCCCGGTTTTCTGGCGTAACTACTACATAAGGGGTGTTGCGAATACCAGCTTGACTAATAATCTTCTTAGTAAGATCCTTGTCAAAAGACATCGCACTAGCTGCAATATTTGAACCAACGTATGGCTTATTAAGGAGCTTAAAGAGGCCTTGAATTGTACCATCTTCACCTAAATTACCATGGATAACAGGGAAGAAGAAATCAATTTCCTTTTGTTCGTTTAAGGCCATAATTGGTGCTAATGGACTACTCATATCCATCTTTTGATATGCTTCTGCTACCACTTGGTCTTCAGGTTCACCATCAAAGATCTTTTGAGAATCCTCATTGCCTAATAGAATTCCATCCTTTGTAAACATAAAAAGACTTACATCATATTTTTCCTTATCAAGAGCATCATAGATATTATGTGCTGATCGCTTTGACACATCATGTTCAGAGGAGTTACCACCAAATAATAAAGCGATGTGTAATTTTTTGGTCATTTATTTAACTTCAACAATCCAGTTTTTTTCCATATCGCTTGAATTTAATCCAGCCGGATCATCAATAATAGCTTCATTTATTTTGGTAATCTTACCATCAATGGGACTATCCACATCGGTAACTGCTTTTTCTGCTTCAACTGCAATAAATTTGTCAGCTTGTTTCAAAGTTGTCCCTACTGCTGGTACATCGATGAAACTTACTTCTCCTAACTCATCACGGCCTTCATCGTTTAAGCCGACACGCTTAGTACCATCTGCTTGCTCTTTTACCCAAAAATAATCTTTTGCCATCTATCTAAATTCACGATTACTGCTAAACATATAAGAATGATGATGGTAACGCATCGACATTACCATTCCAATCCCAATCAAGTTACCAATTAATGAGGATCCCCCAGCACTAATAAATGGAAGCGGAATACCTGTTAATGGTAATAGACCGATGTTCATTCCAATATTTTCAAAAACGTGGAATAAAATCATCATGATAACTCCGGTTGAGATATAAGCATAGAATTCGTTCTTGGTATCGAATGTTACTCGAATCATTAAGTAGATCAGTAACAAGTAGATAAGGATTAATAAAACCCCACCAATGAACCCAAAATTCTCACCGATAACGGAAAAAATCATATCTGATTCACGAACCGGAACATAAACCTTTGAGTTATTAAAACCAGTTCCAGTAATACCACCCGAACCAACCGCTTTAATACTCTGCCATAACTGATACCCTTGGTTAGTTGTATCCTGTTCTGGATGAAGCCAGGTATCAACCCGATCAAACTGGTATGCTTGAAACCCAACATGTTCAAGTATTTGTCGCCCAACCGAACTAGTTACCATCGCTAAGGCTGAGCCCCCAACAACAACTAATATCGTAGCTGCTGGCGCCAAAATTCGCCAAGTAACTCCAGAAACTAAGACCATTCCACAGAAAATAGCGAAGAATACTAACCCAGTCCCAAAGTCATTTTGAAACTTCAGCGAAATTAAAATTGGTAATAGCCATAAGAACATCGTCCCAATTAATCGCCAATCTGAATCAACAGTATGCACACTATATCGGTTATTATGAGTCGTAATAACACGCCCCATCATTAAAATATAGGCAGGCTTCATTATTTCCGAAGGCTGAAACGTAAATGGTCCAATTGCAAACCAACTCTTAGCCCCGGTACTAGCATAATAGGCTCGACTATAAAAGACTAGGATTGCGAACATTAAAAATACACTTAGCCAGTATACAATTGGTGCTAATTTCCATAATTGTTCAGCATCAAATTGCATAATGACAATAATAAGGATTGTTCCAACCGCATACCAAACCAACTGGGTAATAACCTGTCGTGCTACACTAGTTTGCTGCCGATCATGAACTGCCGCTACATAGATTGAAGCAAGACCAATCAAGGCTAACAAAAGAACACAAAATATAATTCCCCAGTCAATCCGACTTTCTACATCATTTTGCGAACGTTGCATCTAATGCTGGTGAAGATGATATTGTTGAAGGACTATTTCTAATCCCTCTTCTTGAGAACGAACATAAAATTCGCTCTGGTCACTTATCAGCATTGCTTTGAAACGTTCATTATCGGTTACAACTTCACCAATCAATCGGTCTCCAATAAAAATTTGTTGAACCGGTTGATTACGACGTTCAATATCTTTAACGCTGACTTCTACTTTTTTATCTTTCTTTGACACTTACCCCTGACGACGAAAAGTAAAATGATTAGGTACCGGATCATAGCCACCACGAGAAAACGGCTGACAACGAAGGAGCCGCCAACTTCCGAGCAATATCCCCTTTAAACCAAAGCGTTGTAAAGCTTCTAACATGTACTGTGAACATGAGGGGGTAAAGCGACATACACGAAATGGTCGTTGGGCGGAAATGCCTTGTTGATACCAGCGTATAAGGTCACATAAAATCCTTACCATTTACTTCTTTCGTTCAGTCTTTTGCATCCGTTCTAACATTTCACCAGCACCCTTAGCAACATTGTCTAATGGGTCTTGTGAAACAACAACCGGTACCTTTAGACGAGCACTGAATAATTGATCGACACCCTTTAACAAAGAAGTACCACCGGTTAACATTATTCCCCGGTCAATAATATCACTAGCTAACTCTGGTGGAATTGTTTCTAATACATTTACAGCGGCTGAAACAATTTGTTCAAGCGTATCGTGCAATGCTTCTTCAATTTCATTTTCATTAACCGTGATTTGCTTTGGCATTCCAGTAGCTACATCACGACCACGAACATCCATTGTTTCAGGATCATCAACCCGTAATGCAGTCCCGAGTTCCATTTTGATCTTTTCAGCAGTATGTTCACCAATTACTAGGCCGTGCTTATTCTTAATATAAGAAGCAATATCACTATTCATCTTATCACCGGCCATCCGAATTGACTGGCTTGAGACAATATCGCCTAATGAAAGAATGGCGATATCACTGGTACCACCACCCATATCAATGACCATGTTTCCACGAGGTTTAAAAATGTCTAATCCAGCACCAATTGCTGCTACTTTAGGCTCGTATTCAAGGTAAACTTTACCACCACCAGATTGTTCAGCGGCTTGAATAATTGCCTTTCGTTCAATCTCAGTAATATTCGTTGGTGCGCAGATCATGATGTTTGGCTTTGACATAAACCCTTTAACGCTTAGTTTACCAATAAAGTAGGAAAGCATTTCTTGAGTAACATCAAAATCAGAAATAACTCCATCCTTTAATGGACGAATAGCCCGAATGTTACTAGGAGTACGTCCAACCATTCGGTATGCTTCTGAACCAACAGCCAATACTTTATTGGTTTTTGTATCAACCGCCACAACTGACGGTTCATTTAGAACAATACCCTTGCCTTGAACATAAATCAAAACATTGGCAGTTCCCAAATCAATTCCAATATCCTTTGCCATTTAATCTTGATTTGTTTTATTCTTAGAAGGCTTTACCGCCAATTTAATTTTATCCTCGACATCAATTCGATCAATCTTGGCCCCTAATTGTTGTAACTTTTGGTGAAGATGGTAATATCCCCGATCAATATATTTTAGGTTACGAACCTGGGTAATTCCATCAGCAACTAACCCGGCCAATACTAAAGCAGCCCCCGCTCGTAAATCAGAGGCAGCTACTTCAGCGCCACTAAAACACGTGGGACCATTTAAAACCGCAACTGGACCATTAATTTGAAAATCGGCGTTCATTCGTCGTAATTCTTCTAAATGCATAAAACGCTTCTCAAAAATCGTCTCATCTAGGGTACTGGTCCCATTTGCCAAAAGCTGGAGAACGGACATTTGTGGTTGAAGATCAGTAGGAAATCCTGGGTATGGAAGAGTCTTAATATTCGTGGGAATTAGAACAGAAGTCCCAAGAACACGGATCCCGTCTTCTTGAACGATGACTGTCACCCCCATTTCCTCCAATTTAGCAATTAGTGAGGTGTTATGCTCAGCGATTGCTCCTTCAACCACTACATCACCATTAGTAATGGCTGTCGCAATCATAAATGTTCCTGCCTCAATTCTATCTGGCATTACTGTATGTTCACAACCATGAAGGAAATTAACCCCTTGAATCCGGATAATGTCTGTTCCAGCACCATGAACACGTGCACCCATTTTATTCAACATATTTGCTAAATCAACAATTTCAGGCTCACTGGCGGCATTTTCAATTGTTGTAATTCCCTGCGCAAGGGTTGCTGCCATCATCAGATTTTGTGTTGCACCGACACTAGGAAAATCTAGATAAATATGATCACCAATTAAGTGTTCAGCCCGTGCTTCTAAGTATCCATCGTGTTGCTCAATAACCGCTCCTAATTGACGTAATCCCTTAAGATGTAAATAAATTGGCCGCGAACCAATCGCACATCCACCAGGAAGCGCAATTTGCGCATGACCTGTCCGAGCTAGCAAGGGGCCTAAGACTACCATCGATGCCCGCATCCGGCTAACATATTCTAATGGTGCTTCAGATAATACAGGGTCAGCTGCATCAATTGTTAAAACATGCTTATTTTTATCAAAATCTACTTTTATATTTAAGAACCGTAATAACTGATTCATTGTCGTTACATCCGATAAAATGGGAACATTTGATAATTTAATGTTTCCACTAGAAGCCAAAATAGATGCCGCTTGAATTGGTAAGACTGCATTTTTTGCTCCTTCAACTTTAACTCGACCGGTTAACCTCTGACCGCCCTTAACAACAATTTTTTCCATCTATCGAATTAAATATGTCAAATTACCAATTGCACTTAGGATATTTAAGAAAAATGTCGCACATAAATATCCTAGTCCAGTAGCCATCAAAACAATAAGTAGAGGCAATGTACGTGGTGGTCGGTTAAAAAAATGCTCAAAATGTATCCCTTGAATAGCAAAAAACGCTAACCAGACAAATGCCAGTTGCACTATTATTTCTATTAGCGCTCGTAATCCTGTAATTTGCAATCGATCACCCTCTTTTAAACTAAATTCAATCATTTAGATATTGCGTTGCTTAGAAGCAGCATTCAAACGGTTAATTGCACGCTTGAGGTGAACTTCTGCACGTGATAAATCGCTCTGGTTATGCTTCTTCTTTGCTTCTTCGATTGCAGACTCAGAACGCTTTTTAGCTCTCTGTGCCCGCTCAACGTCAATTGCTTCAGGCATTTCAGCACTATCAGCTGCGATTGTAGCATTTTGACCATCAAATTGAATGATCCCACCGTTAACCGCTGCAACTTCATCAGTGCCTTCAGAATGTTTAATTCGAACTGTACTGATTTCAAGTGCAGCAATTAATGGTACGTGGTTAGCCATGATTCCCATTTGTCCACCAGCAGTGTTCATAACGAGCATAGTAACCTTATCATTATCATAGACGGTGCCATCTGGAGTAATAATAGTGACCTTAAAAGTATTTTCAGCCATCTAGTCTTCTGAGCTATCTTCGTCAGTCTCAGCCTTCATTTTCTTTGCCTTTTCAACAACGTCTTCAATTGGTCCAACTAACCGGAAAGCTTCTTCTGGAAGATCATCATACTTACCAGCAAGAATTTCCTTAAAGCCTTTAATTGTTTCCTTTAATGGAACATATTTACCAGGTAAACCTGTAAATTGGGAAGCAACACTAAAGCTTTGGGAAAGGAAGTTTTGAATCCGCCGTGCACGAGCAACGATTGTCTTTTCTTCGTCAGATAATTCATCCATACCTAAAATAGAGATGATATCTTGAAGTTCATGGTATCGTTGAAGAACGTGTTGAACCTGTGTAGCAACTTCATAGTGTTCTTTACCAACAATTTCTGGAGTAAGAGCAGTAGAAGTTGAAGCTAATGGGTCAACGGCTGGATAAATACCGATTTGGGTTAATCGACGTTCCAAGTTAGTAGTTGCATCCAAGTGGGCAAATGTCGTAGCTGGTGCAGGGTCGGTATAGTCATCAGCTGGAACATAAACGGCTTGAATAGACGTAATAGATCCCTTCTTAGTTGAAGTAATCCGTTCCTGTAACTGACCCATTTCAGTAGCTAATGTTGGCTGGTAACCAACGGCAGAAGGAATCCGACCCAAGAGGGCAGAAACTTCTGAACCAGCTTGTGTAAACCGGAAGATGTTATCGATAAAGAGCAAAACATCTTGTCCCTTTACATCACGGAAGTATTCCGCAATTGTTAAACCAGTTAAGGCAACCCGCATACGGGCACCAGGTGGTTCGTTCATCTGACCATAAACCATGGCCGTCTTTTCAAGAACTCCAGAGGCCTTCATTTCATAGTACATGTCATTACCTTCACGGGTACGTTCACCAACCCCTGTGAAGACAGAAATACCATTATGACCTTGAGCAATGTTATGAATCAATTCCTGAATCAAAACGGTTTTACCAACACCGGCACCACCGAATAGACCAATCTTACCACCACGAACATATGGAGCTAGTAAATCAATAACCTTGATCCCAGTTTCCAAAATTTCGGTAGCATTGTTTAAGTCATCATACTTTGGTGCATCGCGGTGAATAGGCATCCGCTTTGCATCAGGGCCAAATTTCGGTCCGTTGTCAACAGGTTCCCCTAAGACGTTAAATACTCGTCCCAGAGTATCATCACCAACTGGTACACTAATTGATGCGCCAGTGTTTTCAACTTCCATACCACGTTGAAGACCATCAGTACCGTCCATGGCAATTGTTCGAACAACACCATCACCTAATTCCAAGGCAACTTCAGTTGTTAAAGTCTTACCATCGCTTTCCTTAATCTTCAAAGCGTCATTAATTTCAGGAAGTTTTTCGTCTAAGGGAAATTCAACATCAACAACTGGTCCGATAACTTGTAAAACTTTACCAGAACTCATTTATTCTTGAGCAGTCATACCACCAGTAATTTCTGTAATTTCGGTGGTAATTGCTGCTTGCCGTGCTCGGTTATATTGCAATTCGAGAGTAGAGATAATGTCATCAGCATTATCTGTAGCTGAACGCATTGCATTCGCACTTGAAGAGTGTTCTGATGTCTTGGCATCAAGAATCGCTCCGTAAATCAAACTTTCTGCATATTGGGCAACCAATGCAGAAATGATTTCTGTATCTGACGGTTCAAATTCATACTCGGCAGAAACGTGCGCAGTACTTACATCAGAATTATTTAATTCTGTATTTTCTTGTGCTTCATTTTCGTCATTGAGTAATGACTTTTCAGTAATTGGGAGTACATCGTGAACAATAACATTTGATGTAATCCGGTTAACGTAATGACTGTAAACCATATACATTTCATCAAATACTTGATCACTGTACATTTGAACAGCGGTCTTCACAATACTGTGAACTTCACGATAGGTAGGAACATCGCTAACGCCTGAATATTCGTAAACGACATTCATTCCCCTCTTCTTAAAGAATTCTGTCCCTGTTTTACCGACCGTCAAAAATACTGTGTTGTCTTTATCAAGATTGTGCTTAGCCATCATATCTAACGTTTGCTTGATAATGTTACTGTTGTAACTACCAACCAAACCTCGGTCAGACGTAATCACAAGCACCCCAGTCTTTTTAACTGCGCGCTTTTTAAACAGTGCAGCGTAAACATCATCTTGCGAAGCTGCAGATGTTGCGCTGTGAGATTTAACCAGATCAGACAACATTTGCTTAACCTTCTCAGCATATACTTCGTAGGTCTGAGTGTGGTGTTGAATTTGATTCAGTTTTGCGGTTGAAACCATTTGCATCGCCGAAGTAATCTGACGCGTACTCTTAGTGGAATCAATCTTATGTTTAACTGCAGCGAGTGAAGCTGGCACCTATTTTTCTTCAGCGGCTTGCTTTTTAGTTCCTTGAAATGTTTCAGAGAACTTAGCAACAGCATTTTGCAAGTCATCGCCTTCTGGTAGCTTACCAGTCTTCTTGATGGTGTCGTAGAGGTCTTGGTGGTTAGCATGCATGTAAGCAGCCAATTCACTTTCGTAACGTTGAACATCTTCAATTTCGACTTTATCGATAAAACCACGTGAAAGAGCAAATAATGTTACAACTTGTTCTTCTACTGGTAGCGGATCATGTAATCCCTGCTTTAAGACTTCCATAGTCCGTTGACCACGAGCCAATTTAGCTTGCGTAGCTGCATCAAGGTCGGAACCGAATTGAGCAAAGGATGCTAATTCGTTGTATGAAGCAATATCCAAACGCAAAGTACCAGCAACTTTCTTCATTGCTTTGATCTGAGCGTCACCACCAACACGAGAAACTGAAGTACCAGCATCGATAGCTGGACGTTGACCTGCATAGAATTCATCTGAATCTAAGAAGATCTGACCATCAGTAATAGAAATAACGTTAGTAGGAATATATGCAGAAACATCACCAGCTTGCGTCTGAATGATTGGTAAGGCGGTCATTGAACCACCACCAAGATCATCAGACAAACGAGCAGCACGTTCTAGCAACCGTGAGTGAGTATAGAAAATATCACCAGGGTAAGCTTCACGACCAGGAGGACGACGAAGAATTAATGAAAGTTCACGGTATGCATCCGCTTGTTTTGATAAATCATCATAAACAATAAGAACATCTTTACCGTTGAACATAAATTCTTCACCCATCGCAGCCCCTGCATATGGCGCAATATATAACATTGGAGCAGGATTTGAAGCACTAGCTGAAACAACAATTGTGTAATCTAATGCTCCATACTTACGAAGGGTTTCAACACTAGCCCGAACAGTTGATTCCTTTTGACCAATAGCAACGTAAATACAAATTACGTCTTGGTTCTTCTGGTTAATAATAGTGTCTAACGCAATGGCAGTTTTACCTGTCTTACGGTCACCAATAATCAATTCACGCTGACCACGTCCAATTGGAACTAAGGCATCAATAACCTTAATACCAGTTTGAAGTGGTACACTAACACTCTTACGCTCCATAACACCTGGAGCTTTACGTTCAATTGGACGAGTTTTATCTGTCTTAATCTCACCAAGACCGTCAATTGGACGACCTAATGAGTCAACAACCCGTCCTAATAATGCATCGCCAACGGGTACTTCCATGATTCGACCCGTCCGCTTAACGGTGTCTCCTTCACGAATGCCTGTGTAATCCCCTAAAATAACAATACCTACATCATTACTTTCGAGGTTTTGAGCCATTCCGTAGACCCCGTTACTAAATTCGAGCAACTCACCAGCCATAGCATTATCTAAGCCATCGGCACGAGCAACTCCATCACCAACATAGGTAACAGTACCGGTTTCTTCGACAGATACTTTGTCTTGGTAGTTGGCGAGTTGTTTTTTGATGAGTGAACTGATTTCCTCAGTTTTAATGCTCATTTATCTAACTAGTAAACGACGAATTTGCTTAATCTTTGAGCTGAGACTACCATCTAATGTCTTATTATCAACATGGACAATAACCCCACCTAAAATTTCTGGATCAACATGTTCTGTTAAGGTAACTTCATTAGCACCAAAACGTTTTGCAAGATTAGCCTTTAGTTGATCCTCTTGTTGTTTATCGAGTTGGATCGCTGTGGTAACGTCAGCATGCATCCGCTTCATTTTACGGTCATACCGCCGTTCAAACTCATCAATAATTGCGACCATGCAGTCAATACGGCCGTAATCGAAAACCATTTGAATTAAGTTAGCAACGTACTTTGAAGCACCTTGCTGTAAATCTTTAATCAATGATTTCTTTTCATCAAGTGACAGTTGAACTCCCGCAAGTGCGGCGTCCAATCCCTCGTTGTCCTCAAAGACTTGGCGTAAAGCAATCAATTCTTGATAAGTTTGATCGAGTTCGTTATCAGCATCGACCAATTCAAACAGTGCTTTCGCATAGCGATCAGCAACTGTCTTCTTATCAAGACTCATTCAAGACTCATGTTCTACCAACCCTTCGATATAGGAATCGATCAATTCTTTTTGATCGTCTGCCTTTAATTCTTTTTGGATGAGTTTGGAAGCAATCTCAATAGATAAGTTTGCAACGTCATCCTTAGCACTGTTTAATGCATCGCGACGTGCTTGCTCAGCATCTTTTTGTGCTTGTTGCTTGAGAGCTTGGGCATCTTTTTGCGCTGTTTCAACAATCTGTGCTCGCTGAGTTTCCCCAGACTTTTTAGCATTACTTACAATCTCAGCAGCTTCTTGCCGTGAGCTTTGTAACTCAGCTTGTCGCTTTGCAGCCATCTTTTCAGCACTTTCACGTGAACGAGCAGCATTATCAATGTCATTAGCAATCTTATCTGCACGTTTCTTCATCATATCTGTTACCGGTTTCCAAGCAAAATGCTTAACTAATAGCATTAAGATGATAAAAGTAACGATGTAGAATACCAAGTCACCAATGTATAAACTGTTTGATTCAGCTAACACACTGTTTACAAACATTTACTTGTTCATAACAAGGAAGCCAATAACGATGGCAATAATAGGCATGGCTTCAATCAAACCAACACCAATAAACATCGTTGCTTGTAATCTACTTTGTAATTCTGGTTGACGTGCGATACTGTCAACTGTGTGTCCGATTAAGATACCGTCACCGATACCACCACCGATAGCGGCACCCATAGCCGCGAGTCCTGCAGCAATTGCTCCTAATGCCATTTATTCGGAAATCTTCCGAGAAATATAAACCGTCGTTAATGTTACAAAGACATATGCCTGAATCGAACCGATAAATACGGAGAATCCTTGCCATGCTAGTTCCAAGAACAACCCTGGAATAATAGTTAGGATTCCATGTGAGAATGCCATATTAGCAATCAAACTCATTAAAAGTTCACCGGCAAAAATGTTACCAAAAATACGGAGACCAAGAGTTAAGAAGTTAGCAAAGTCTTCGATAATGTTAACAGGAAGCATTAAAGTAAATGGTTTAGTGTACCCTTTCAGGTATCCACCAAGGCCATTATGTGCTACTCCAGCAGCGAATGCTAATACCATTACCATTAAAGAAAGTGTTAACGTAACAACTGGATCTGCCGTTGGACTTCTAAGCACCTCAGCTCCGTTCCAATGGAATTGGAAAATTAAACCGAATTGGTTTGCAAAGAAGATGAAAACAAACAAAACAAAGGCAAAGAAACTATAGTGACCTTGTTCGGATGCTGGCATCTGGCTTCGCACAATTCCATTAGTGAAGTCAACTAGCCACTCAAATACATTTTGTGCACCAGTAGGCTTCATTTGGATCTTTCGTGACATCCCGTAAAGAGTGAAGAACACGATTGCGTAGATAATCAGTCCAGAAACAATGTTCGTAGTATTGAACGTAAGTCCGAAAAGCTTAAAAGTTAAAGCATCACCGCCCATCTACATTTCACTTTTGGCTTTTTGTGGAAGGATTAAATTCATTATTATCCCGAGGACAGCTGCAACAGCTAATCCAGAGAATTGATATTTTCCTAATTGAAGATAGGCATTTCCAATCCCAATTACTAAAATAACCGATGAAATCATCAAATTTCTTTTTTCATTAAAATCAATTTTGTTTTCAATCATTACGCGCAATCCGCTAGAAGCAATCACACCAAATAGTAGGAATGAAATCCCACCAATAACTGGTGAAGGAATAGATTCAATCAAGGCACTTAATTTACCAATAAAGCTAAAGAAGATGGCAAATACAGCTGCTCCAGCAATAACGTAAACTGAATGGACACGCGTAATTGCCATTACCCCAATATTTTCACCATAACTAGTTACGGGAGGGCCGCCAACGAAACCAGCAATAATCGAAGCCGTCCCATCTCCCGCAAGCGTATGGTTCAATCCTGGTTCCTTGAAGTAATTTCGCTCAGTCAACTCGTTTAGAACCATAATATGACCTAAGTGTTCTGTCATGGTAACAAAAGCGATTGGGGCCATACTCAAAATCGCACCCCAGTATAATTGGGGATGATAATCAACAAATGGAATCTGAAAGTCTGGCAAACTAAACCAATGTGCATGCGCAACTGGAGAAAAATCCACAATGCCAAATAAGACCGCAATAATATAACCAGCGACAATCCCCATCAAAATCGGAATTAAACCGAGGAATCCTTTAAAATACATATTGAAGATAACTGTTATTGCCATCGTAAGCATTGCGACCGCAAAAAAGCGCAAATCATAATGGCCAGTAGCCGAATTGATGGTAGCATCTTTGGCGGCAGTTCCTGCTAATGATAATCCGATTACAACAACAATCGGACCGACAACAATTGGTGGCAAAATGCGGTCAATCCATTGCGAGCCAACCAACGTTACAATTACTGATACGATTAAATATACGCACCCAACTGCAATGGTCCCCTGTGCAATACCCGGATAACCAGTAGTTTTCATTAAGGCCATCATCGGGACCACAAATGAGAAACTCGATCCCATATAAGCCGGAATCTTATGCTTAGTAATGAGTAAGTACATCAGGGTTCCTACTCCCGAACTAAATAAAGCAATTCCTGGATTTAATCCTACCAAAATTGGGACCAAGACAGTGGAGCCAAACATAGAAAACATATGTTGCAAAGATAAGCCAAACCACTGCCAGGGAGCTGGTCGTTCATCTACATCTAAAACAACATTATCACGGTGCGCCATTTACTTTGTTTTAGGGTAATTGTCAACAACAGATTTACGACGCTTTGTCATCACCCAAGCGGTCATAGGAACAGTGATCAGCACCCCGATGAAAGAGATCAGAATTTCAATCATTTCTGCCACAAAAATTTTGTTATTCATAATTGTACCAAAGGAATAATGGAGACCTAAGAACCAAATAAATAGTGCTAAGAATCCTCCAAAGAAGCCAAAGAAAAGCGTATTAAATGTTGTTCCAATAATCTGTTGCCCAATTGCCATCCCGCTATGAATTAATTGACGATTAGTTCTTTCAGGATGATTCTCAAGGATTTCGGTAAGGCCAGAGGAGATCGCCATCGCCGCTTCTGCAATTGCTCCGAGTGAACTCAAAATAGTAGTAGTAACAGAAACTTTGAAATAACTAATTCCAATTAAAATTGACATCCCTTCTAACTCATCACTATCTTCTGTTCCAAAGCCCTGCACCATTGCCCAGTGCTCGACAATAAAGATCAGCACTAAAATTAAGCATAGCACGATGAGTGAAGCATAAAATGCCGTCACGGTTGTCCGCAAATCATCTTCCCCCATGAAAATAGTTATTGCCAAAATTGTAATCCCAATAGTTACCGTTACAAATAACGGGGGAACATGAAACGCGACTAAAATAATTGCAAAATATAAAAAGCCAAAATTAAGAAGCAAGCTTAAAAAAGCTGTCCAGCCCTGTTTCCCTCCCACAAGGACCATCAAAATTAGCAATACTAAGCCAAGACCCGTAATTGTCGTCATTCATCTTTGCACCTTCTTCCCTAATAATAATGCCCCAAATAGACTGACAAGGGGAACTGAAAGGACAATTCCAATCCCACTGATCAGGCTCTGAATAGTCCCTAAGCTCATATTCATTGCATAGGTATATCCCCACGAGTTACCGTTTTTGATATACAAAAGACTACCAGTAAAGGTATCCACCATAAAAATTAAAAACAAAACATTTATTAACGGTCCCATAATTGATTTACCAACATTACGGCCAGAGATAAATAACTGTTTGCGGGTAGCAGCTGGATTTAACTGCTTTAACTCAAAAAGTGTGGCAATAATATCGCTTGATTCATCCATTACCGCTCCTAAAGACCCCAACAATGTTTCAGCTAAGAAAAGCGGTCGAGGAACTTGCGTAACATATTCCATTGATTCATAGTAAATCCCCCGTTCATGCGTCCACATAAATACAAGCATACTTACTCCCAAGGCAACAAATGTTCCAATAACTGTTGCCGCAAAAGTCGCCAGCATCCTTTTACTAAAACCAAGAACTAATAATAAGCTAATAAACGTAAAAATTATGGCAAGAACGCTAAAAAGCAGCATGATATGCTGACCATTTTGCTTTAAGTCGATCTCAATTGCAATTATAAACAAAAGAGCATTAATTACTACGCTTAAGAATGCAAACATCCCTGAACGCCCCATAAGGAGAAGCAGCATCAAGACAACAAGCCAAAGTAAAAAGACAATTACTGTGTCTCGCTTATAACCGTTAACATTGGCGGTCAGTTTTCCGCCTCGTTTGCGAAGCTGGGTTAAAAATACTTCATTCCCTACCCGATAACGTTGATCCATCGGTTGCGAATCGCTATATGTATTTTGGACTGTTAATTTTTGCCCGCGATATTTGCCATTCATTAGTTTTACTTGGAGTTGTTGATTATATTGATGGTCAACATTATCAAACTGGTCTTTTACTCTTTGTTTACTCATCGTTTTTTTGCTGATTACTTTAGCAATTGGTTGTTGATAAAACTGTTCATTATGGCTGGTAAATAAGAGAGCACCAATTCCAACAACCATTAAAAAAATTAACAACCAGATTCTTTGCTTTGTCCAGTATTGCTTAATCACTTAGTTTGCTACCAACCAATCTTGAACTAACTTTTTCACACCGGTCATTGAATCACAAGTTGTAACAGCCTGTTGGTAGAGTTTCTGACATTTTTTGCTGTCTAATTGCTTCATCATTGAACGTGTCCGTAAAATAGAACTAGCACTCATCGAATAGACATCCAATCCCATCCCGATTAATAGTGGCAACGCATAATGATCTCCTGCCATCTCTCCACACATCGCTACCGTTGTATTATGAGCATGCCCAGCATCGATAATGTGCTTAATTAATTTTAAAAAAGTTGGATTTAGCGGCTGGTAAAGGTACGAAACTGAATCATTACCACGGTCAGCCGCAAAACAATATTGAATTAAGTCATTAGTTCCAATGCTAAAGAAATCAACTTCTGCTGCTAAGCGATCAGCATTTAACGCGGCTAATGGAACTTCAATCATTATCCCAAGATGGATATCGCGGCCAATTCCTGGATGATCAACAGCTAATTTCTGCTGCTCCTCATAATAGATTTTCTTAGCTGCTCGTAATTCTTCAAGCGTGGTAATCATTGGAAACATAATATTAATCTTCCCAAACTCGGATGCTCGGAGTAAGGCCCGCAGCTGAGTCCTAAACATTTCTGGTCGATCAAGAGTAATCCGAATAGCCCGGTACCCAAGGAATGGATTCATTTCTTTGGGTAAGGGCATAAATTGAAGTGGTTTATCTCCACCGATATCTAAGGTCCGAACCACTAACCGTTTCCCATTTAACTGTTCAACAGCTCGGCGATAAGCATTAAACTGCTCTTCTTCGGTTGGGAGGTGGTCACTTTTCATATAAAGAAATTCGGTTCGAAATAGGCCAACACCATCAGCACCATTTTCTATTGCTGACGAAATATCCACTGAAGAACCAATATTAGCTGAAATCTTGTACCGTTGACCATCGGCGGTTACTGAGGGCTGGTTAATCATTTTTTTCCATTGCTGACGGACATTCATAAACTTATCAGTAATTTTTTGGTATTGTTTAACATCATTTGTTGATGGTTCAACAATTGCACTCCCTTCAAAGCCGTCAACAATTACTCGTTGGCCATTCTGCACCTTTTTGGTTATGTCGTTACACCCAACAATTGCTGGAATCTGTAAAGAACGAGCCATAATCGCTGCGTGACTAGTCCGCCCACCCAAATCAGTAATAATTCCCTTAACAAAGCGGCCATCCATCTGTGAAGTATCGGCCGGACCAATCGAATGGGCGACTACAATGACAGGGTGATCTAATTCACGTAAATTAGGGAGCTTCTTCCCTTCTAACTCTGCTAAAACCTGGTCTTGAATATTTTGAAAATCAGATGCCCGCTCTTGCATATATTCATTTCCAGTCATCGCCTGAAGGGTTTTGATCATCTTAGTAATTACTTCTGCAAAAGCCGATTCTGCATTTAAGCGTTGATTGGTAATCCGATTTTCAACTTGTTTAATCATTTCAGGATCATTTAAGATTGCAATGTGGGTATCAAAAATTGCCAAATTTTCTGCATTAAGTTTATTAACAAGCTTCTTTTTGGTTTCCTTTAGTTTCTGAATGATCTTCTCAAAAGCATAGTGTAATCTCGCTTTTTCACTATCGGGGTCACTAATATGATATTTTTCAAAACTAAGATTAGGCTTCGTCAATAAGTAAGCAGGTGCAATTCCCACTCCATCACTGGCTGCAATTCCATTAATTTGGGTCTCCATCTACTTAGTACCAAAAAGACGGTCACCAGCATCACCTAACCCAGGAACAATATATCCATCTTCATTAAGATGATCATCAAGTCCTGCTGTATAAATATCAACATCTGGATAAGCGTCGCGCACAGCCTTAACTCCTTCAGGTGCTGCAACTAAGCAAGCAAATTTCATGTTCTTTTCTGAGCAACCGCGCTTCTTTAAGGCTTCGATTGCCATCATTGCTGAACCACCAGTTGCCAGCATTGGGTCAACGATGAATAATTGCCGTTCTGTAATATCATTAGGTAACTTAACAAAGTATTCATGTGGCTTTAAGGTTTCTTCATCCCGGTACATTCCGATAAAACCAATTTTAGCTGCGGGGATAAGGTCCGTCATCCCATCAACCATTCCGATTCCGGCCCGAAGAATTGGAATAATCGCCACCTTTTTACCAGCCAATTCTTTCTGGGTCGTTTTAGCAATTGGCGTTTCAATTTCAACATCCTTTAATGGCATGTCGCGTGCAACTTCATAAGCCATTAAAGTTGAAATTTCTTTGACAGTTTCCCGGAAAAACTTTGTCCCAACATTTTTATCCCGAATCATTGTTAGCTTGTGCTGAATCAATGGATGATCTAACACTTCAAATTTACCCATTTAGTTAAGCGGATAATTTGTGGTTAGTTCGTGTACCCCTTTTGCGACCTCTTGTAGACACTCTTCATCGGTGGGATTAGTTAAAGCTGTACTGATTAATTCCGCAACTTTTTGCGCATCCTCTTCCTTAAATCCGCGGCTAGTAATAGCAGGAGTCCCAATCCGCAAACCACTTGTAATAAATGGACTTCGTGGGTCATTCGGAATGGCCTCCTTATTGGTTGTAATGTGGACACGGTCAAGGAGATTTTGCGCATCTTTTCCTGTTAAACCAGTCTTAGTAAGATCCAGAACGAGAAGATGATTTTCAGTTTTTCCTGAAACCATCCTAATTTGTTTACTAGTATTAAATACTTTTTCCATTGCTTGAGCATTTTTTACAACTTGTTGGATATATTCCGTATATTCTGGTTGCAAATCTTCATAAAATGCTTGAGCTTTCCCCGCAATTACATGTTCCAGTGGTCCGCCTTGGATCCCAGGGAAAACTGCTGAATTAATTTTCCGTCCTAATTTAGTCGATTTAGAGAGGATCATTCCTCCCCGTGGGCCCCGAAGAGTTTTATGAGTAGTAGTAGTAACGACATCAGCAATTGGAAGTGGACTTGGATGGACACCAGTTGCTACTAGTCCGGCAATATGGGCCATATCAACCATCAAGTAAGCCCCAACTTCATCAGCAATCTTCCGAAATTCCTGCCAATCAATAATTCGACTATAGGCAGAAGCACCCGCAATGATTAATTGTGGCTTTACTTTTTTAGCTAAAGCCATAATTTCATCATAATCAAGCTCTTCAGTATCTGGATTTAGGCCATAGCCATACGTCTTATATAGTTTTCCGCTAAAATTGACCGTTGCTCCGTGAGTTAGGTGCCCACCAGCATCCATCCCCATCCCTAAAATCACATCTCCGGGCTTGAGAAGTGCTTGATAAACTGCCATATTAGCTTGTGATCCGGAATGAGGTTGAACATTAACATATGCTGCATTGAATAACTTTTTAGCATAATCAATTGCTAATTGTTCAACTTGATCTATAAACTCACAACCACCGTAATACCGCTTATTAGGATATCCTTCAGCATACTTATTTGTTAGAACTGACCCTTGAGCTTCACGAACAGCATCTGAAACAATATTCTCGGAGGCAATGAGCTCAATCGTATCTTGCTGGCGTTGTTCTTCATTTTCAATGGCTGCCCATAATTGGGGTGATTTTTTACCATAGTTCATTTATTTTACCGCATTCCTATCAAAGTGCATACCACCAGCCGACTTATTTAACCGATTCATGTATGCGCCCCCTAAATCATGAGCTGGAAATGCTTGAGTGACAATCGCTTTAACATTAGGTTGGTCATCAAATTGCCGTAAGCCATCAAATAGACGAGCACTGGCATCTTGAACATTTTTTCCTAATGAAAATTGAATAGCATTCATCGGCAATACTTCTTGTTGGAGAACCTTTTCTTCAGCCATCATCCCAACGTCAAATGGCTGTTGTCGTATCCATTCAACAACTTTATCCCAATCAGTATCTTCATCAACAATATATACTTGGGCCTTAGGTGCATAGTGCTTGTATTTCATTCCGGGTGCTTTAGGAGTTTCATTTTTGCCTACTTTATGATGATTAAGGTCAATGGATCCAATCACTTTTTCAATGTCCTTCTTCGTAACAGCACCAGGACGTAAAATTACAGGGTGGTCTGTTGACATATCAAGGACAGTGGATTCAACTCCTACCCGTGTCGGACCATTATCCACAATTCCAGAGATCTTACCATGCAAGTCATGATAAACGTGTTGGGCAGTAGTCGGGCTCGGTTTCCCAGAAGTATTAGCAGATGGTCCCACCATCGGAACACCAGCTTCTTCAATTAAGTCAAGGGTTGGTTGACAGTCGGGGTAACGAAAGGCGACAGTTTTCAAACCACCTGTGACGGTTTTTGAAAGCGCACCCTTCTTAATCTTCAAGATAATAGTTAAAGAACCAGGCCAAAATGCATCCATCAACTTTCGGGCATTATCAGGAATCTCGGCAGCATACTTTTTAACCATTGCGATGGAGTTAACATGAACAATCAATGGATTATCACTTGGCCGCCCTTTTGCTAAATAAACATTCTTAACGGCTTTTTCATTGGTCGCATCAGCCCCTAATCCATAAACAGTTTCGGTTGGAAAAGCCACTAATTCACCGCGCTTAATCGCAGCTGCTGCTTGGGCAATCTCACCATGTCGAAAAATCTTCGTATCCATCTATCTTCCTCCTACGTTTGAAAAATCCCATGCGTGTATCATCCTCATTTTTCCTGCCACATCATGTCGTGGGCATATCTGTGCGTGTTCATCGGTTTGATGTAGTAATTCTTGAATTGACTCCTCTTGATCATAACCAGTTTCGCCAAATATTTGACCAGTTGTAGTTAGGTATTGCCCTGCTTGCTTAAATAAGCGATGATAGAATCCTAACCCATGTTCACTAGCAAATAGGGCTAGGGCTGGTTCGTTTTCAAGGACCGCTTGATCAATTTCACTAGTATCGTCCGAGTCAATATAAGGCGGATTAGTCACAATTAAATCATATTGCTGATCAATATTTTCAAATAAATCGCTTTTAATTAACGGCAACTCCAGGTTAAACTTAGCCATATTTTTCTGAGCAATAGCAAGCGCAGCGGGTGAAATATCACTTAAACTTACATGCCAATTTGGCCGTTCAAGTGCAAGGGTAATGCCTATCACTCCACTCCCCGTTCCTAAATCAAGGACTCTTAATGGGCGAGATGGCATTTCTTGTAACACCCAATCGATTAACTCTGCTGTCTCAGCTTCTGGAATCAAAACATTTTTATTAATTTTAAAAGTTCGTCCATAAAATGGGGCCTGCCCAACAATATATTGAGCAGGCTCATGATTAAGCAATCTTATTATGGCATCCTTCCACCAGTCTACTTCGTCAGCTGGCATCTCATCACGATTATGCAAAAGTAAGTGAGTCGCATCCCAACCATGTGATTGCTGAAGTAAAAACTGAGGGGCACCTGGGTCAATATCTGTTCCTTGTAATTGTTCTTTTGCCCATCGCTGAGCCATAAAGTAGTTGGTCGGTACGAAACTACTCATCTACTCATTCCGTAATTGCTCCAACTTTTGCGTTTGGTCGGCAACAATCAATGCTTCAATAATTTCATCGAGGTCACCAGCCATAATCTTATCAAGCTTATTTAATGTTAATCCAATACGGTGATCTGTTACCCGGTTTTGTGGGTAGTTGTAAGTACGAATCCGTTCTGACCGATCACCTGTCCCGATCGCGTCTTTCCGCTTTTGATCATAGGCGCTCTGTTCTTGTTGTTGGTAATAATCATAAACCCGTGACTTCAAAATCCGCATTGCCTTAGCCCGGTTCTGCTGTTGTGAACGCTCATCTTGCATTGCAACAACAATCCCTGTTGGCAAGTGGGTCATTCGAACAGCTGATGAAGTTTTGTTAACGTGCTGACCACCAGCACCGCTTGAACGGTAAACATCAACCCGGATATCTTTAGGATCGATATCTACATCCACATCTTCAGCTTCTGGCATTACCCCAACCGTCGCAGTTGACGTATGAACACGTCCAGCAGATTCAGTAACAGGAACCCGTTGAACACGATGCGCACCGTTCTCAAACTTAAGCTTAGAATAAACCTTATCCCCAGTAATCATTAAGGCAATTTCCTTAAAGCCACCGACTTCAGTTTCATTTCGATCCACAACTTCTACTTTCCAGCCTTGCTTTTCAGCATAACGAAGATACATGTTATATAGATCAGCAGCAAAGAGGCTTGCTTCATCCCCTCCGGCAGCTCCACGGATTTCCATGATAATGTTTTTATCATCATTAGGGTCTTTAGGAATTAGTAGAACTTCAAGCTCTTTTTCTAATTGTGCTTGTTCTTCGCGCGCTTCCGCTAACTCTTCCTTGGTTAAGGCCGTTAAATCATCATCATTTGTTTCACGCAATAGTTCTTCATCATCACTAATCGTTTGGGTGACTTTTTTATATTGATTATATTTTTCAACTGTTTCACGTAAGCTTCCTTCTTCTTTTGAAAGCTTCATAAAACGTTGCGAGTCGGCAATTACTTCTGGATCACTGATCAATTCATTTAGTTCATCGTAACGATCAGCAACTGCTTGAAGCTTATCGAAAATTTCTTCCATTTCCATCTATTGTTTTAATTGGGGATGAAAATAGTGCTTCCGGCATACTGGGTAATATGATTCATTTCCCCCTATCTGGACTTGTTCTCCCTCATATACTGGCTTGCCATTATGAATCCGTAAATTCATTGTAGCTTTATGAGGGCAGAACCAACAAATTGTTTTCATCTCTTCAATTTTGTCAGCATAAATCAGTAAATATTTTGAACCTTCAAATAATTCATTCCGAAAGTCATTCTTTAGTCCAAAAGCCATTACCGGAATATTTAGCTCATCAACAATTTTGATTAATTGTAAGACATGCTCTTTCTTTAAAAACTGTGCTTCGTCGATCAATACACAATATATCTTACGGTCCATCTTATTAACATAATCGTAAATATTGGTATCATCCATAATTGGTTTTACTTTACGCTCTAGGCCAATCCGACTAGCAATGATGCCTCGACCAGAACGATCGTCAACACCACTCGTCATTAAAACAACCGGTTTCCCTTGTTCTTCATAGTTATGAGCAACCTTCAAAATATCGATTGACTTACCAGAATTCATCGCGCCATATTTAAAGAATAGTTGTGCCACTTAGTCCATTCCTCCTTTAATATAGCCCTTTTCTGCTAGTTGTTTGCGTAATTGCAGAACGGCTGTATATGTTGCCAGAATATAGACATGTTCAGTTGGCATTTCCTTGATTTTATCAATTACCTGGGTAAGGTCTGGTTCATGCCACATATCTTTTACGCCAGCCATTGTTAATCTAGTGGTAATATCTTTATAGCGTTCTCCTCCCGTCATGTATTGTGGGATTTGATGTTGGGTAAGTTTTTCAAAGTCGCCGTCCCAGATCCAGCTAGTATCAATTCCATCAGCATAGTTAGCATTTAGTAAGAAGGCAAAGCTAAAGGGCTTGTCATCTGTCTCAATCATATCTAAAACCTGATTAAGACCAACTGGATTTTTAACTAAGATCAAAGTAACTTGTTTTCCATCGATATTAATGACTTCTTGGCGGCCAAAAACTCGTTCGTCTGATTCAAAAGCATCTTTAATTTGTGCTTGGCTCACTCCGAGAAAACGACCAAGAGAGTAAGCGGCAAGAGCATTATAGATGTTATATAAACCACCGATTCCGATGGTGTATTTTTGCCCATCAATTTCAAAAGTTGAATGCGTGGGGGTAAGCTTATCAATTTTGGTAACAGCATACGTTAATTCTGGTCGATGGAAACCACAATTTGGACAGAAGTAGTTACCTAGCCCGGCATAAGTTCGCATTCGATACTTTAGAATGTGTTGACATTTAGGACAAAGGAGACCATCAGTGTTAGCTGGGGCGTTGAAAGGCTCTTTTTCTTCGTGGTTAAAGCCATAATAGATGATTGGGTTAGGCAAGTCTTTGCTGTTAAAGAGTTGTTCATCCCCGTTAGCGATGATGGTTGCTTTTGGTGCTAATTTAACCCCCTTTAAGATTTTATTATAAGTGGTGTAGATTTCACCGTAACGATCCATTTGATCACGGAAAATGTTGGTGAAGACAAAGGCAATTGGGGTGATGTATTTACATACTTTAACTACATTTGCTTCATCGACTTCGAGGATGGCCAGCCCTTTTTTCTTTGGATAGGGAGCCGTAATAAAGGTAGTTACGATTCCTTGCTCCATGTTGGAACCAGTCGGATTAGTAAGAACTTGGTCATACTTTTCCCGTAAAACTCGTACGCTTAATGCGGTGGTTAATGTTTTTCCATTTGTCCCTGTTACAATAACAAGGTCGTACTTTTTGCTAAAGGCTTGGAGAATATTTGGATCAAGCTTTAAGGTTAATTTTCCTGGAAGGGAACTTCCTCCGTTCATAAAAGTATGGAGGAACCAATAGCTTGACCGCCCGGCAAATTCGGCAAATGAACTTCGAACTGTCATTTAAAATGTAGGTTTAATTTTTAGGGCTTTTTGACTGCTTAAGTCGGCATCGGGGTATTTATGCTCAAGAGCTGCTAAAAGAATCTTTTTAGCAATCTCACCATTTCTTGTAAGAATGGGACCGTGGAAATAAGAGCAATAAGTGTTTTTATAGATTGCTCCTTCGGTATGATCTTCACCGTTATTTCCATTACCAGAAATTACTTTACCAAGCGGACGCTCACCTTTTCCTAAGAATGTGCGGCCGTTGTGATTTTCAAAACCATGGTACTCTTGATTGCTTTCTTCGTTTTTGATGGTGATATCACCAATGAAACGGTGATTATCCTGGCTTAAAGTATAGTGATCAAGGATGCCAAGCCCCGGAATCTTTTCGCCATCAGCACCGATATAATAGTGGCCGAGAAGTTGATAACCTCCACAAATAGCAAGCAGCGGCTTTCCATCATTAATAAACTTGTCAATGCCTGCTTTTTTGTTTGGAAGATCTTTGGAGACAACAAGTTGTTCGTAATCTTGTCCACCGCCGAAAAGAGCTAAATCAAAATCTTGTGGATTAAAGTCGTTGTCGATACTAATGACTTTGACATTAATATCGGTATCCATCTGTTTAGCGTAATATTGAAGGGCGATAATATTACCGACATCACTATAAGTATTTAATAAATCGCCGTAGAGGTGGGCGAGGTGTAAGTGATATTTTGCCATCTAATCTTCGCTAGTCATCTTACTTTTCATGTTATCCATTCGCCAGACAACATAGGTTTCAATCAATGTGATTAGGCTTACCCATAAAATCGTGAAATTTGATGAAGTAAGAAATAGTAAGATGATTAGGATCCAAGATATCCAGTTCCAACGACGCTCAAGACGAATAACTTTTGCAAAGCGTGGTGGGATTCTAGTTGGATTTTGAATGGCTAGTGCTTGTAGTTGGGAGAAAAGACGGACTTCACAAAAACTTTCTAGCAAAAAAATAATGGTAAATACAAATGTTATGGTTTGGTTCACTTAAAAATTAATCTTTCCAGTAATAATCAGCATCAGCGCAATCACAGCTGCTAAGGCGATAATTGTTGCTAACCACTTTTCTTTCTTACTCATTTTATTAGGAGCCCTGGCAAATAATGGTATTCCTAGCGCAAAAATAATCGCACTTGCAAATACATATTCAAGTCCCGAAGCAACTAACATATAGACGGAATAAAGAGAAGCTAACGTAGCAATAATCTTAAAGCCGAGGCCCATCTTTTCGCTAATTGCTAATTTCAACCCATATAACGCAGAGAGCAGGTAAGCAACTAAGGTCATCGTCGCAGCTAAAGTATATGCAATTGTATAGGCCATTTGAAGCTGTGGAAGCAGTAAAACTAGTAAACATACTTGCATAATAATTGTATATACAATTAATGCAAACCCAGGAACACCATGGCGATTAACAAGTTTAAATGCTCGCGGCATATCCCGATCATAACTGGTTACATATGCAATTTCTGGTCCAATCATAAACCAACTCAATAATGCTCCTAATAGAGAAATCAGTAAGCCAATTTTAATAATAAGGCTTCCCACTATTCCTAATGCTGTATGACTAAGGGCTGCTGCCAGTGGAACTGAAGTCTGACTAAGTTCTTTAGCAGGTAGAATCCCCATTGGAATAATAGAGATTGAAATATAGAGGACCAATACAATTACAAAGCTAATAATCGTTGCTAATCCAACATCACGTGGCTGCTTTGCCCGACGTGACATTGAAACAGCTGCTTCAATCCCAACAAAACACCACACAATAGTACTCATCGCACCACTAATTTGGTCTTTAAATGGGACATGCGTTTGATTAACAGCAAGAATGCTTGTCCAATCAGGAACATTAAAAACATGCGGCTGAAATGCAAAAACACCAACAATAACAACTAATAAAAGCGGTAAGATCTTAATAATCGTAATAATGGCATTGAGAATACTTGCCTCGCGGACACCAAACCATGTAATCGCAGTGTATCCCCACAGAATAATTGAGCCCCCGATAAAACACATTAATGGCGAAAGTTGATGCGTCCCGAGCATACTATTTAAGGTCTTAAAAAAGAGCGAGATAAAAGCAATGTTACCAAAAACTGCTCCCATCCAATATCCCCAAAAGGAGTTAAAACCAATATAGTTGCCAAAGCCTTCCTTTGCATAAGTATAAATTCCACCGTTCATCTCCGGTTTGACAACAGAAAGCTTGTAGAAGACTAATACTAACATCAAAATTCCGAAGCCACCAATTAACCATGCAATTAACGCAGCCATTGGATTTGCTTTCAAAATCAAATCGGTTGGACTATTAAAAATCCCACCACCAATAATCGTTCCTACAATTAAGGTGATTAAGAGGAAGAGATTTAACTTCTTTTCCTTCACCTAGCTAATGGCAATAGTTCCATTAGCAACAAGCCAAATTGCAATGATACTTAGGATTAAAATCAGCGCCATTGTCCACTTTTCAGCAGTTGTAACTTTACGATCATTTTCTTTACATGCTAAGTAGTAAATGTAGAATCCAGGAATAAAACTAATTGAAACTAATAATACTTCTTGCCATCCAGCAAGGAACATACATGCGAACATAAATGCAGCCGAGAGCAAACCAATTGTAAATTGTCCCCATTCTTGGTGTGCAGAACTGTATTTCATTTGGTAAAGTCCAACAAATAAGTATGAGAATAAAATTGCTGCACTACATAAGGAATATGCGAATTCATAGGCTTTATCAGTGAAAAGCAACGAGAACAAGAAGATTGTTTGCAATACCGCTGTAATCATCAAGGAAGCAGTTGGTGCCTTTTTAGCATTAACCTTTCCCCAAAGCTTTGGCATTGCTTTATCATCGGCAACTAACATCGTTGTTTCGGCTGGAAGCATTGTCCAAGAAAGCCAGGAAACAATTGTTGAGATGATTAAACCAACATTGATTAAAATCGAGCCCCAACTACCAACAGTTGCTTGAAGAACATGACCAATAGCTGGTTGACCCATTCCAGCTAATTCTGCCCGAGTTAATGCACCATAAGGCAAAATCGAAATCAATACATAAATAACTACTAAAAGGCCAAAACTAATAAGAGAAGCTTCACGAGCGGCTGTAAGTGACTTAGCACGACTTGCCATAACAGAGGCACCTTCAACACCGATAAATACCCAAATTAATGTCATTAGGGTACCTTTCATTTGTTCCCAAACAGAACCAGTTGTGGTACCGCGAGAAGCATTATTAGCAACCCGTCCCCAGAAATCTGCTGTAAACATCCCGGCTTTGAAGCAAACAACCATCATTATAATAAAGATAACCAATGGTAAAACCTTGCAGATTGTCCCAATCATATTAACAAAGGATGCACTTTCAACACCATTGTTAACTAAGATTGTCAATAGCCAACAGAAGATGATGGCAATAATAATTGATGGTAAGTTTTGACCACCTTTAAATGTTGGAAAGAACGTTCCAATCGAGCTCATCAACATGGTGGCAAAAGCAATGTTTCCCAGCCATGCGGATAACCAGTAAGACCATCCAGAAATAAATTCACCTAATGGTCCAAAGCCGGCACCAGCGTATGAGAAAATCCCTGAAGTAAGATCTGGTCGCTTTTCGGATAAATTATTTAGCGAGAGAACCAGCATTAAAAAGCCAATTCCAACAAAGATCCAGGCCAATAATGCAGGTCCTGGCGCTGCCGCTGCCGCTACATCACTAGTGATACCAAATATTCCGGTACCGATACATGAACTTACAATTAAGGCGATTAATTCGCCTCTACCAATACCTTTCTTTTGTTCATCCATTTATGAATGCATATGTTGAATGATTAAGTCATAGACCATTTTAGCATCATCATTATCTTTACTGATGATAATCAAGGTGTCGTTTCCAGCAAGTGTGCCCACAACTTCCGGAATATCAAGTTCATCAAACATTCCAGCCAAAATCGTCGCATAGCTAGAATTTAGTGCGGTTTTGATTACGTTCATAAATTGAACAGTTTCAATTGTCCGCACATTATCATGAATCCCTTGATATAAGCGCTCAAAATTATGTTCGGGTGTCACATGAAGTTGAACATAATGGGTATGACCATCGCCATCATTTGCTTTAACAATATTCAACGCATGAATATCTCTTGAAATTGTTGCTTGTGTTGTTTCGAAACCCGCCTCAGTTAACAGCTTAAGCAATTCTTCTTGTGTCTCAATTTTACGATCATTAACCACTTGTTCAATATATTTTCTTCTTGCCTTTCGATCCATTTATTTCTTGAGATCTTCACGAACAATTGGACATGACATGCACCGTGGACCACCACGACCCCGTGATAATTCGCTTGAACGAACCTCGTGAACGAGAATACCATGCTTACGCAGCAAATCGTTTGAGACATAGTTCCGATCATAAGTTACAACTACACCAGGGGCAATTGCTAGTGTGTTAGAACCGTCATTCCACTGTTCACGTGGGGCAATAATTGGGTCACCGCCACCAGTAGGAATCAAATCAATTTCCGGCTTATCAAGTGCCTTCTTCAAAATTTCTTTAAGATTTGTTTCATGAGTAATTGAAATTTCACCATTATTACCTGGCTGCATAATGTATGCATCAACATGTCCGCCATCATGTAAGATTGCTGGATGAACTGTAAATTGATCATAGTTAATCATTGTAAACACAGTATCAAGGTGCATCATTGCGTGATTGTGAGGAATATGGATAGCAATTACTGTATCATAATCAGACTTTTCGAAGAGACTTTCAGCTAATTCTGTAATAGCCTTTGCAGATGTTCGTTGAGAAATACCAATTGCTAATACATGATCGCTGAGAACTAATTCATCTCCACCTTCAATCCGGCCTTCAGGATAACGGTTTCGCCATACTTCAACACCTTTGTCAGCAAAACGCTTATTGTGCTTAATGATGTACTCAGTAAAGAGAGATTCACGTTGGCGTGCCTTAAAGGTCATGTGATTAATGGTAATTCCATCCCCGATACATGCCTGTTGGTCACGAGTAAAGTATGCATTTGGCATTGGATCCATATAGAATGGGTAATCCCTATCTTCTGCTAATTCTGTAAGAGAAGCATACTTAGTTTTAATCTCATCTTTACGTACACCAGCAATAATCTTGTTAACCATGTCCTTAGTACTGAAACTAAGTAAGAATTCCTTTAAGCCGTCATGGATTGCTCCAGCAGCATAACCGGATTCAGCAATGATCTTTTCAAGGAATTCTTCTTTGATATTATCATCTGCTAGTGCGTCTGTTAATAAATCTTCAAGATACAATACCTCAGCGCCATTATCGCGTAACGTTTGGGCGAAAAGGTCATGTTCTTCTTGAGCGATCGGTAAGTATGGAATGTCATCTACGAGCATCCGGTGAAGAATTTCAGGATAAACATTTTCGATTTCCTTACCTGGTCGATGCAACATAACTGTCTTAAGCTTTCCAATTTCTGATGTAACGTGAATTGGACTTTGCATTCACAAAGTTTTTTCTTTTTCTTTTAAATAAATTGCAAAAAGTTGGTCACGAGCATCTAAATATTCTTGATTTTTAGCACTGGGATGGACGCGATTTGTCAATACAATAAAGCCTTGGTCAGTTTGACGATCTAATACCATCCAAGTTCCCGTAAATCCAGTGTGACTAATCAAAAGGTGGTGGTCTTTAGCGTGAAACAGTTTCCATCCAAGAGAGCGACTATGTGGACCAGGAATTCGTGTTTGATCTGTAAAAAGAAGATCAGTTGTTTCAGAAGTAAGAAGACCTTTTAAATTATTTTCAATAAGTGCGTGACTAAAGACCTCTAAATCTTTCAACGATGCAAAGAGGCCAGCACATCCACAACTTTCTCCCAAAATATACCCTTTAGGATCGTGAGTTTCTCCTCTAATTAAGCCCCGTTTTTCTTGTACTTCTGTTGGTACACAGTTAGCTGGTTGAGGCCTAAATGTCGCAGTTGGCATATTTAATGGTTTAAGGACCTGTTCTGTAATAACCTTTTGAACTGGTTGATTATAAATTCGTTCAATAATCCATCCTAAATACAAATAGTTTACATCCGCATATTTGATTTGGCGGTTCAAGCTATCCTCCACATGCATTTTCGTCAAAAAAGCATTCTTTAGTTCGGAGGCAGTCAACTCATTACGATGGGGAATATAACCAGTAATCCCAGAAGTATGGGTAAGAAGATTGCGAATAGTTGGTCGGTCATCATTAAATTCTGGTAAGAACTTCTTTACCGGATCATCTAAAGACAATGTTCCTTTCTGAATAAGCTGGGCAATAACCGGAACTGTTCCTATCACTTTCGTTAGTGAAGCAATATCATAGAGCATGCCTGGTTTTAATATTTCAGTCTCGGGATAAATTTGGGCCATCCCTGTTACTTCCTTAATCGTATGTTGATGATCAAAAATCAAATAGCTAACTCCTGGAACAACTCCCTCTTTAACCATTTGGTGTAATTTAGTAATTGTTAAATCGTATTTATTCATTTAATTATCATAATTGCCGGTGATTGGGTTCATTTCATGGATTTGATTTGTAGCGGGGTCATATTGATAGGTACCAGTAAGGTGAGCTACATTTGGATCGCCGCCTTGGTTATTGCGAACTTCAATTTGATAATTATTATTTTGATTATTCTTAGTCATGTAATAATGATTGCCATCTTGTTGAACACCACTTGTCTTGACAAAACTCGTTAGGACTTGTTGATCGTTTTGTGCTGAGGAAGTGGAATTGGTAGTTGCTGATTGGCTGCTAGAACTACTAGTTATGGATGAACTAGGAGCTTTTACCGTTTGATTAGTTGATTTTTCTGAACTGTTAGCTACCTTTGAGTTTGCGCTTGTTGAGCTTGTATTTGTTGAAGAAGTGGACTGTACACTAGTAGGTGCAGAGGTTTGCTCCTTTGCCTTTTCGCTACTAGTGGAGGAGGCCGCCTTTTTACTTGTTTGTTGACTTACTTTTGTCGCAGAAGTAGATGTCTTTGTTGGAGCTGCTGCGCTATTGGTACACCCAGCTAGTCCAAGGGCTGCTAAAATTACTAATGAACTTGCTAAAACTTTATTTGTCATCTTCATCATTTATTTAAAATAGCCTTTAAATGCAGCAAAGATTTCCTTTTTATTTCCAGTTTTATCATCATCGTTCGACTTAATTTGTTCGATTGTTGATTCTGCCTCACTATTACCATGAGGGGTTACTGCTACTAATTTCTTTAAGGTAATAGTATAGGTCTGTTCCCCGGCCGTAAAATGATGATCAGCAGGGAAACTATTTTCATCAAGCACATATCCTTCATCTTCAAATAACTTAATTTGCGGAGTTGGATCGTAGTTAAATTCTTCACCGGTTACCCCAGTAAGTTCCTCGGATGTTAATTCTGCACCAGTTTGGTCAATAAATTTAACCAAAATTTTAGCTGGTTGTGGAGTGTAACTGATCTTTTTATTTCGATCGCTCGCATTGTCATCAACCTGTTCAGCTGGAATAGCAGATGCATCATACCCCGCGATTGGTGCTGGAATATATTCAGGGATCACTCCTTTGCTCCACTCTTGCCAAATGTCACTACCAAGCACTTCATCATGAACGCCAAAACGAGTAGCAATTGCTTCCTGAGTTACAACTTGTTGTGTTTTATCAGGCATTGTAATCTGAATCGTTCGCGTTACGTGATGTTCCTTTTTTAGGGGAGTAGTTTGGTGAGTGAGGTAAACATAATATTGTTGTTCCAGACTACCAGCAAAGCACTTACCCTTTAATGCCCCTTTGTCAGCCTTAAACAATTCATACCCGTCATCTTCAAAATTCCGTAGTTCATTACTATATGTTTGTCCTTCTGTAACATTTAATCTTTGGGTCCGATTATCAATAATCCGCCCAGAAGAAGGCTTGACAATTGGTAATCGATTATCAGGGACATCAACATAAAAGACGGTAATTTGTTGTGTCTGTAAATCTTGTTTACTAATAATAACCTTATATTCTTTTTCTTGATCACTGTCTTCGGCTATTAAGCGAGCATTTTGTGGCAATTCATTATTAACAATCACGTAACCTTCATCAGCAAGACGGTCAGTTTCAACTGTTGGCTTATGACTGATCAAGTCGTCAGCAAGTCCAGAAACTATTTGCTCATCAATTACATTCCCAGCTTCATCAACATATTTAATCTTGACACTAACTTGCTTTGGATGGTAGATAATATTAATATTGCTATCTTTTGACATTAATGAAATTGGTTCAGCATCAACGTTTTTACCCGTATATCCAGGAACATGGGGTGCGGTAACTGCGGGGAGAGTAGCTTTACTCCAATCACTCCATGTTTTTTCATTAGTCGTTTTATCAGTAATTCCAAAACGCTGAATTTTTCCAGTTTGCTTAATGATCTGCTTGGATCCATCTGGCATATTAAAAGTAATTGTTCGTGTTACTTGATGATCTTCATTGATTTTTTCAATTTTATGAATAAGATAAACATAATAATCTTTAGCTGGTTGTCTACCGACATAGGTCCTTAATTTAGCACCTTGGTCATATTCATAAATCTCAAAGCCGTTTTCTTCACCCCAGAGTTCATTATGATAATCTTCATCACCTTGGCCGGTAAAAGTTTGGGTTTGATTTTCGAGAATCTTTCCGCCACTTGGTTGTAAATCATCTTTGGTTTTATCAGGGATATTAACCAAGTCAACATAGTAAACATTAATTGTCTGTTTATTTTCAACCATCCTTACCTTTGCCAGTGAAGTGATTAACATATCATTGTCCTCACTCCCGTTAAGGAAATAACCAATAATGACATTATAATCACTAGGAGTTGCATCGACTAATTCAGAATCATCCACAATAAATGTTTGCTCAGGACTAACCGGAAGTTCCTCATTAGTTGCGGAGAGACCACAAACTTTTTCAATCCCGCCAAATGAATTCCAATCATCTTTTGCCTCTGCCTTAAGCGTAAATGATTTAGTAATAAAAAGTTGGTGAATGACAACATAAGGAATGAAGTCAAAACTTTCAAAATCAAGATAAGTAGGTTGAACCATAAAGGCAGAGGCCTCCATTAACTTTCTTCCTGTCTTATCAACATTGACTGAAAATCCCTTTTCTTGAATCGCACCTTGAATAGCGGCCAGCTTAAAGAAGTATTGACCGCCTTGCCACATTACATTATCTCCATCAGTCTCAAATGAAATTTCATCGTTAAAGTTACTGATCGCATATGGTACTTCACCCAAAGTTGGCATCATTGCTTGAACATCTTCTGGAAATACCTCATCACCATCTTCAGTTCGGCTGAGTGCCATGAATGGGATATTTTGATAGGCATCATGGGCAAAAACAGGCGTGCTTAAGCGGAAGTTTAATTGTGACGTTGTATGCTTATTAACTGTTAAATCATAAAAGGCATATTCATTTAAATTAAATTGCTCTTGAGTATTAATATTCTCTAGATTTGTAATCTTAAAAGGAAATTCAACACGGTAAGAACTGTTTGGCAATAAAGAACCAAATACCATAACCGCTGTTACTTTTTCCCAGCTAAAATCATCACGCTGCTTAAGAGTATCAATCGTTGAATACTCTCCTTCGTGTCCTTGGTAACTATAGGTAATATCAAATCTAGGAATTACATTTCCCTTTTCATCCTTATATTCAAGACCGTCAAATTCATTAATCCGCGCCCCATCAAGTACAATTTGTGCCGTTCCTTGTTTCCCTTCAAATGTAGGCAGCGTATGGACAACTTCAACTGATTTCGTAGTTTCTGTATTATTCTTTAAATGACCATATCCACTAAAATCAGTAGCTGCGCGATAGTTAACTAATGATGCCGTTTCACTCATTGAATTACGACTTACAAGCGATCGATCTTTATCTTGGCTTTCACTATTAGTTGCCTGTAAGTAAGTCCCATGAATTAGGCCGCCTAAATCATCAATTAGTTTATATTCCCCTAATGCAGGATTATTTTTTATTACTGGTTCTTGGCCGTTCAATTTTTGTTGTTGAGCCGCAAAATTCGGTGCTGCTTTAAGCATTTTTTCCAATAATGGAGTTCTATTGAGTGAAGCAACACTTGAAGCAGATTTATTCCCTAATTTCACTTAATATTGCGGACTATCGCTAACATAGCCATTGTTTTCTTGACTATAGGCAGGAGTACTTGGTTCTTGCGCAGGAGCAGTCGGTGTACTGCTACCAGAGGTCCTATTTCCACCGCCATTGCCACTATATCGTGGACGAGAAGTATTGTAGCTTCTTGAAGTTCCTCCGTTATTCGATGAAGCTGCTGTCGTGCTGCTTGAACTTTCACTATTACTTTGCGCAGTGGAAGCAGTCGAGCTTGAAGACGAGGAAACTGTGCTACTTACTGAGGAAGCAACTGAAGAAGAGCTAGAACTTACTGAACTACTACTTGATGAACTTTCTTGGGCATTATCATTTTCCTTAACCTTTAACTGCTTGGTTACCTTTTGATCACCACGTTCAGCAATAATATCATAGGTGCCAGCTACATCAAATGTATAAGTATGGTTAACCAATGATTCGCCCTTACTTGCTTTAAATGTCTTAACTATCTCTTTGCTCTTATGTCCCCGGATTGTCAAAGTAGTTTGTGGAGAAACCTTAAACTTAACTTTTGCTTCTCCATTATCATTTAAAGTAACTTTCCGATCAAACTGAATCGAAACCTTACCCAAATCATCACTGTCGGAAGCAGCATATTCAACATTCTCGGTCTTATCAGTTTGAGCTGGCTTTGCTTCTTGACGATGTGAATGAATGCTACCAAAAATTATTCCCCCAACACAAATTACCAAGACAGCGACCAGCGTCCAGTTAAAAAAGACACGGCCCCCACTTACGAAATTATTACCGTTGCGGTTCTTCCGTAACTGAGAAAAATATTGAGCAGCTAAAATAATAATCGCAATAACTGCTAATACTATCATTAAATTCATTACTCGCATTCACCCGCACGGGGATCGAACCCGTAACTCCGCCTTGAGAGGGCGACGTCTTAACCAATTTGACCAGCGGGCATTAATATTCATTTTCAGTGTCAAGCAAAATCGATTCTGCTAATAGAATTTCATTGTAAAACTCAAAAAGATAGTCGCGACGATTTTCCTTTTGAGATACCATATCAAGATATTGTCTTTCAGCCAGGAATGTCCATAATAATGCTCGTTGTTCCAGTTCCTTTTCCTGCTCATTGAACTCTGGATAGCGACTTGCTTTAGCCCATTGGTGCCAAAAGTCTGTGAATGAATTAGCACTCTTTTGATCCCGTGAATCATAAACGACACTTTCTCGAATGTTTTCTGGAAGGTATATCTTTTCCACGGCCCTCAAGCCTTCTTTAACCATTTCTTGCCGTAAACGCTGAATCTGTTTTCCCGTCTCCTTACTTGACATATCATGATCAAGAATAAAGCGAAATACGATTGAGGGCATCACCATACTCAAAATAATAACAAGCATTTCTGCTAACACAATCATGTCAAATTGTGCTGAGCTAACATTGTCAATAATCATATATACTAAGGCTAGTGTTACTGCTCCATGGACCCCCCCCAGAGCAAAAATTATACTTTCCTTATTACCCATCTTTGATAATAGTCCATAGAAATAACGAACAAGGAGATTAGTAAGATAGAGTAAAATTCCAATCACAATCCATTGTGAATTTGTATTCCCAATAATTAAGTCATCACGAATGATTCTGACAACCAATACTCCTAAAATAACGAAGACGGTATTATTTAAGAGCTCCCGAATCAATTTTAAAAGTACTAGCCCATTATAAAATTGGCGGGGTGTTATAAAACGACTTCGGACACTTTCGCTATTCTGCATTAAACCAGCGCAAACTACGGCAATAATCCCAGATACTTCTAATTCTTCAGCTATAAAGTAAGTAAAGAATGGCGCACTAACAAATAATAATATTTGCGCATTATAAGCATCATGGTTAATTCGCCCTAAAAATTGACGAAAACTGATCATTACAAGGGCTGCCAAAATACCAATAATTATCCCGCCACCAGCTGAACGCAAAAAGTCAAAAAATGTTTGTTGATAGTTGAACTGACCGTTTTTCACCCACAGTGCCATTGCAGCTACTAAGATAATCCCAGAAGCATCATTAAATAATGACTCCATTTATCTTTCAGGAACAATTAAACCTTCTGAAACTGATTCAGTTGCAGTAGCATCGGTCGGAGTACTTAAGGCACCCATCAGAAATGCTAGTGCCAGTGGAATTTCTAAAAGCGATACAGTAAAACCTGCAAATATTGTTCCTACAATCACTAAGAGGACAGCCGTTTCAAAGATTTGTCGCAACCTTTTTCCAATTAAATTTATTCTCGTTGATTGCCCCTTAAAATAAATCAATGGAGCTACTATATACATGAATACTTCTGTGTGGAAAGGAGCAACACGACTATTAAAAAAGGGAACTAAGCCAATAATTAAGCCGACGAAAATACTAATATAATTAATTGAAAAGTGCGGAAAAAAGCTGGAAATAATACTACTTAAAACTGCCGCTACCGTTAAAACAATCGTTGAAACAAGCACTTATTCAAATGATAATTCTAATAAATATACTTTCTCTTCTGGAATATGACAGGTGGTCGCCCAAACATCATGGTAATTTTTCTTCGTTCCATTGGTCATCGAAAAATAGCTATCAAGAAGGTCACCATTCTTTGCCACAAAATCATTTGACAAACGATTGACCATGAAACGATCAACGGGAAAATAAAATGAAGCATCCGCTATCTTTAAGGAATCATCAAAAAGAACCATAACCGTATTAGTATAACGTGGTCTAATGCTTTTAATTAACTCTGGATGATGCTTTAGTTTTGTTAAAACATAATAAATTGAATCAGAATTACTAGCCATTTGGGCATACTGGTCTCGAACCAGTAAATTATGGATTCAGAGTCCACTGCCTTACCAGTTTGGCGAATGCCCATCATTTCTCTTCAGCACGTAATCGTTGGTGTTGACGGGTGCAACGCCATTTTGTAATTAAATCGATAATGGGATGTTTTTTAGAATTACACCAGTAATCAATATCGGCCCAAATTTGCTTTTGCGTCCATTTGTCATAATCATGATGTAAGAAATTATAGTTTTTTAAGGCCGATTGCTTTTTCCAAATGGTTGCCATTATAAATTGACTTCGTGTCCGTTGCACATTTTTTTTAACCTGTGACGGATCAACTGCTTCCACCCCTATTACTTTTGCCGTTCCAATTGGCGGAATAGGCTGACCACTTGGCAAATACGGTGCTAAAGGAACATTGATCAATGCATCAAGAATAACTCCTTGCCAATCTTCTCGTGTCTCATAACGATGCATTAACCCCGGCTCAACATCATTAGCAATTAAATAATCGCACGTTTTTCCCCAGCTTAATCGAGTATGAACTAAAAATGCAGCTGCCATTTAAGCCTGAACAACATGGTCTCCCGCAATCTTAGTTTTATTTAACAGCAGAGAAGAACTAACAACAGAAACAGAACTAAAGGCCATTGCTAGGCCGGCAAGCTCCGGACTAAGCGTAAAGCCCACAAATGCAAATAGCCCTGCAGCGATTGGAATACCAATGACATTGTAAATGAGCGCCCAGAAGAGATTTAATTTAATCCGGTTAAAGGTCTTCTTAGAAATATCAAGTGCCCGGACAACTCCTCGCAAATCGTTTTGAACGAGAACGATTCCACCAGAGTCAATTGCGATATCAGTTCCAGATCCCATTGCAATTCCAACATCAGCTGTCGACAAAGCAGGGGCATCATTAATTCCATCACCAACAAAAGCAACTTTTTTACCCTTGTCCTGAAGTTCCTTAATTTGTTGAGCTTTGTCATTCGGCATTACTTCAGCAATTACCCTATCGATACCAACTTCATCAGCTATTGCTTGAGCTACCCGTTTATTATCACCAGTTAACATCACAGTCATTAATCCACGTGCTTTTAGCTCCGCAATTGCATCTTTTGAACTCGACTTCGGAACATCTTGAATGGCAACTAAGCCGATTATTTTCCCATCAAGACCAACATAAACAACTGTTTTAGCTTCGTTCTGTAATTTTTCTGCACGTGATGCCATTTCCCGGGAAATATTTACATCAACCAAAAGCCGATTGCTACCAACAAATGCTACTTGCCCATTATAATCTGCACGCACACCCTTACCTTCAATTGCTTCAAATTTATCTACCTTTGCTGGTGAGATCTCTTTATTTTTTGCCTTTTGAAGAATTGCAGATGCCAACGGGTGCTCAGACGATTCCTCAAGACTAGCAGCTATTGTTAATACTTTTTTAGCATCGCCAACAATATCAGTTACAACTGGTTTGCCGACCGTAATTGTCCCTGTTTTATCAAACACAACAGTATCAATATTACTTACTTCTTGAAGAACTTCACCATTCTTAATAAGGACACCCATCTTAGCACTTCTTGCAGTACCAACCATTAATGCTGTTGGAGTTGCTAAACCTAATGCGCACGGACAGGTAATGACAATTACTGAAACAGCAAATAATAATGCTTGAACAAATGTTGCGCCAACAAAGGAATACCAAATCATAAATGTCAAAATAGCAATAATCATTACTGCTGGGACAAACACATTTGAAATCTTATCTGTTAAGTTCTGGATAGGAGCATGACTGGTTTGCGCTTTTTTTACTAGGTCAACAATTTGGGCAAGCATTGTATCCGCTCCAACCTTTGTGGCTTTAAAAGTAATCGTCCCATTATTATTAATTGTTGAACCAACAACAGTATCGCCAACTTTTTTAATTACCGGCATACTTTCACCAGTAACCATCGACTCATCCAGAGAAGTTACCCCTTCCAGAATTGTTCCGTCTACGGGTACTTTTTCACCTGGCTTGACCCGAATAAGGTCGCCAACTTGAACTTGATCGAGTGGTACTTTGACAAATTTGCCATCTTTTAAGACTTCAGCATCGTTTGCTTGAAGGCCCATCAACTTACCAAGAGCATTGGAAGCATTATTATGCATTTTCTCTTCCATCGCATCCCCCAGTAAAACAAAGACAGTAACAAAAGCAGCACTTTCAAAATAAACTGCCCTATCAGTTATCATTGCAAAAATACTATAAAAATAAGCGACAGCTGTTCCTGTGGCAACTAGGGTATTCATATTTGCACTATGTTTCTTAAATGCAGCGATCGCACTTTTCCAATATGGAAATGCTGAAATTGCCATAATAATAGTAGTAGTAATTAATGCTATCCAATCATAGGCAGGCATCATCCAGTGAAAAGGCATCGCAAGCATTTGTATTAACATTGGAATTGATAATACAAATGAAATCCAAAATCGCTGAATGTTTGTGAGCTTCATTTACTTTACAATAACCTTTCCATGAAACATATCCATTCCGCAAGCATAGTTATAAGTTCTTGGCTTGTCAGTTGGAATATCAACAGTAACTTCTTTTTTACCGTCTAACTTTTCATCAATCCCAAGTTCCTTAAAGACGACTTCGTTCATACATCCCATATTATCAGACGGGATAAACTTTAATCGAGCTGGTTTGCCCTGCTTGAAAATAACCGTTTCTGGCTTGTAACCATGGTTTTCTGCATTAACAACAACTTTTTTAGTTTGATTTTTTGAAAAAATACTCATTTATTTAACAATCACCTTTCCATGAAACATATCCATTCCACAAGCAAAATTAAAAGTCTGGGCTTTATCTGTTGGAATATTAATCGTCGTAATCTTTTGCTTTGTTAAGTCCTTATTAACTCCTAGCTGTTCAAATACTACATGTGATAAACAAGCCGTCGAGTCATGCATATCAAAGTTAACTTGAGCCGGAATTCCCTTTTTCAAGGTAACGGTTGATGGAGAATAACCACCATTAACGACAATCGTTGCAGTTTGTTCATCATTAACAATAGTTGATTTTCCCGCCGACTCTGTATGCTTTCCGAAGAACCACCAAACAATAAATGCAATCAAAAGTAGGGCAATAATTATAACGGCAATTCTCAACTATCTGTTGGAATTGTTTTCGGCGATGATTGGTTGTGGAGTTCGTGAATATAAAGCCTTCACAGCCTCTATGTCTCGTGATTGAATGGGATAATATGATCCAGCTGGCTGCATCACAGAAATCTTGTTCGTGTGATGTAGACCAATTGCATGCCCTAATTCATGCTCAGCAGTATTTACGATTCGTTCTTGTGAGTAGCCAAAGGCAGGATTTAATAGGTAGTAAGAATTTAGCTCTACTGTTGCGTGCAGATAATATCCAGTTGCGGAATTCATGCTTGTATTGGTAAGCCCCGCTGCCCCATTATTTGGATCATTAACAGCGGAAACACTAATATTTGCATTCTTATCATTAACGATTTTAAATGTGAATGACTTCGTGTTATTCCATTGGGCAATTGCGGTGTCTGTTGCATTCTTTAATACTGGATTACTGATATTAACATAGATCGTTGCAGAGTTTTGTTCCCAGCGTGCATCAGCGGGTGTATCTTGTACCCCAGTTTGTTGGTCAGCGTTTTGTTTAGTTGGGGTTGCAACTTCTTTGCCGGTTATTCGGTGTAGCCACGATTGAGTAAGCACTTAGCTACTCTTTAATTTTTTCTGTGGAATGCGAATGTTAATCGCAAGTACTGCAACGATAACTAAAATCGAACCAAGAATATCTGCTCCCGTCATTTGTAAATGAAAAATCAGGACTGAACCAATTGTTGCTGATAAAGGTTCAAATGCATCCATTAAACTAAATGTAGTTGCATCGATATATTTTAATGAATTATTAGCTAGCTGAAAGGGAATTAAGGTCCCAATTACTAGAATGCCTAACACATATAACCAAACTGAAGGAACGTTAGGAATATGTGGTTGACTAGGGTGAATAAGCACTAAGGTTAATCCGGCAAATAATAGCCCCCACCCCGTAATAATTAATGAGGGAACTCGACCTTCGCGAAGCATGTTTTGTGGAATTAAGGTGTTTGTTGCAACACCAATTGCAGAAATTAATCCCCATATTAAAACACTAAGCGTCATTGCTAAATGGTTAAATTGACCATGAGTTGCGATAATAAAAACACCTAAAAAGGCGATAATTGCACTAATAATTTCAATTCGTCGCGGTGGCAGGTGTCGAAACACAGCTTGATAAGCAATGATAAAAAAGGGCCCGATAAATTGAAGGATGGTTGCGATCGAAGCATTCCCATATTGGACAGCCATAAAATAAGCATATTGAACCGGGACTAACCCAAAAACACCATATGCAAAGATAATCCATGCAGAGTGAAGATCCTTAAAAATTTGAAAGGGATGCTCCCCACGAATTTGGCTTAATAAGACTAAAATAATTCCAGCTGAAACCATTCGAACCTGCGTTAACCACATTGATGTAATTGAACTACTAACATTAAAAAGGGCCTTCGCAAAAAGCCCTGAAATACCCCAAAAGGTACAGGCAGTAATAATCATCGCTGTACCTAAAACTTTTTTATTTGACATTTAGTTATCACGAATAACTGTCCCGACTTTACCGGTAAGAGCATCATCAAGACCATCTAATGAAGTAATTAATGCTTCTCGTTCTGGATGACCTTCAACAAATGAAAGACATGCTTCAATCTTAGGTAGCATACTACCAGCAGCAAACTGTCCTTCCTTCATGTATTTCTGAGCTTCTGCAACGTTTAACGTCTTAAGAGCTTTTTCATCCGGCTTTCCATAGTTAACATAAACATGATCAACGGCAGTTAAAATAATTAACTTATCAGCATCGATCTTGTCAGCTAGCAAGGCACTTGAACGGTCCTTATCAATAACCGCTGGAACTCCTTCAAGTCCTTTATCAGTGATGATTACAGGTACACCACCACCACCACCGGCAATAACAAGCTTGTCAGCGTCAATCAATGTTTTGATGCTATCAAGTTCCATAATCTTCATCGGTAGTGGAGAGGGAACAACTTGACGGTATCCACGGCCCGCATCTTCTTTAAAAGTGTAGCCCTTTTCTTTGGCAATTTCATCAGCTTGTTTTTTAGTGTAGAAGTCGCCAACCGGCTTTGATGGATTTTCAAAAGCAGGATCATTAGGGTCAACTGCAATTTGCGTTACAATCGTTGCCACACTCTTATTCATCCAACGACGGTGTAATTCATTTTCTAAACTTTGTTGCAAATGGTAGCCAATATAACCTTGACTCATTGCGCCACATTCTGGGAAAGGAAAAGCAGCAGTTTTACCGTGTTCAGCAGCAAAATTCATCCCTAAATTAATGGCACCCACTTGTGGACCATTACCGTGGCTAATAACTACTTGATTCCCTGCAGCAATGAGCCCAATTAATGAGGAAGCAGTATTCTTTACTAACTTTAATTGTTCTTCAGGTGATTTGCCTAATGCATTTCCCCCTAAAGCAACGACTACTTTAGCCATTTAGTTTTGTTCACCCAAAGTTGCAACCATTACAGCCTTGATAGTGTGCATCCGGTTTTCGGCTTCACGGAAGACAACTGAATGTTCACTTTCGAATACTTCGTCAGTAACTTCCATTTCCTTTAAGCCAAACTTCTTTTCAATTTCCTTACCAACTTCAGTGTCGAGGTTGTGGAATGCAGGAAGACAGTGTTCAAAGAGAACATTAGGGTTTTCAGTAGCCTTCATAACATCCATTGTTACTTGGTAAGGCTTAAGAAGGTTGATCCGCTTTTCCCACATATCATCAGATTCACCCATTGATACCCAAACATCAGCATAGATTACGTCCATACCTTTGACACCTTCTTTGATGTCATTAGTAACAACAATCTTAGCACCAGTCTTGGCAGCAATTTCATTAGCCTTATCTAGAGTTTCCTTAGTTGGTTCCAATTCCTTAGGAGTAACAACGTGGTATTCCATCCCCATTACAGCGGCACCAAGCATCAATGCATTTGAAACATTGTCTTGACCGTCACCTACAAAGGCAAACTTGATGTCCTTGTAAGGCTTCTTCAATACTTCGTGAGCGGTTAAGAAGTCAGCAAGTACTTGTGTTGGGTGGTCTTCGTCGGTTAAACCATTCCAAACTGGTACACCAGAGTACTTAGCTAAAATTTCAACATTGCGTTGTGAGAATCCACGGTATTCGATACCATCAAACATTCCACCAAGAACTCGTGCAGTATCCTTAACAGATTCCTTGTGACCGATGTGCGAACCTGATGGGCCAAGGTAAGTTACATGAGCACCTTCATCCTTAGCACCAACTTCAAAAGAACAACGAGTACGAGTAGAACTCTTTTCAAAAATTAAAGCAATGTTCTTACCTTCAAGATTCTTGCCTTCATAACCAGCATATTTTGCCTTCTTTAAATCTTCAGCAAGATCAAGCATGTATTCCATTTCCCGAGTGTTAAAATCTGCAAGAGTTAAGAAACTACGATTACGTAAATTAAAAGCCATTTAATTTATTTCTTGAATCAATCCATTAAAGAAGTGTTTTAGTGACACTTGCCCACCATTAGTACGCTCTCCTTTGAGAAATGAAATTTCATTGTGGACATTTTTATATTCATATAAGTTATTCGCATATTCCAAAATAATGTCGTTTTCTGGATAATCCATACACATATGTGCGAGATTATTAAGACCAGTTTTTATATCGCGTCGAATTCGTTGGAAAATTATCTTTTTGCCATGCTCATTACATTGGAAAAATTCTTCAAAGTTAACCTCATCAAAACTAATTTCCCGTTCAATCATCGTATTAATAAGTTTGTTAATTGCAGGAGCGCCATTTCCAGCTGTAATACCGAGAAAACGTAAGATGGACTGAGCGTTTTCTTTTTTCTTATTTTTCCCACTGATCGTAACTGTATTATTATTCGTTGCAGCACCACTTACAAGGTCCAAAACTTGAAGGAGACGGTTAGACATATTAATATTTTGCGCTGCTAGTTTAATCACTGACTTAACTTCTGCAATGTTTAGTGGTTTTTCAATAAAAAAATCAATTCCATGTTGATATGCACTTGTTTTAACAGAAGGCAGAATTGCTTGAGCAGTCATAATGAAGTGTGGATAATGATGACTGTCCTGAATTTTTTGAATAAGTTGAACTCCATCCATTGCTGGCATTGCATAATCGATAAACATGATATCAATTCCTAGGCGCATTGCATCGTCATAGGCCTGTTGCGGGTTAGAAGTTGTTCCGACGACAGTATTATTGAAATCATTTTCAATAATATTGGATAATAAATGAATAATTTTACTATCATTATCTAAAATATAAAAATTCATTTATCTAAGTTCTTTTAAAATTAATTGATCAATTACAATCGTTGTTTCATAAAGCCAATCTCGCGAATCTTGTTCGCTGTAGCCAGGATGAGGCTGATGGAGATCATAGCCATAGCTTTGTTGCGCAACAATCTTGCCATCACGGTCCATCGCTGAAACCTTGACTGCACTTGTGCCTAGGTCAACCCCAATTACATATTCGTTCATTTACATGTTTAGGAACAGAAAATATTTTAATATCCATGTATTTAGGGGGGCGGGAATATCTTCAAAAGTGAGAACAATATCCTTACCATTAACACTAATTGTTGTTTTCCCGCCCTTCATAACTGTGTAGTCAAGTTCGTTAGGGGTACAATTTTTATATGCAGTCATTTAAATAAGACCAAAACGATTTCTTGCAGCTGTATTAATACAGTTTGCTAATTTCTCTTTAACCTTTTTATTTATATCTAAATTATCGGTATCATTTTTAAGATAGGCATTAATTATGATTGAAGCCATTACATGTTTAGGAACAGAAAATATTTTAATATCCATTTATTTTAAATGTAGGAGCTTAAATTCTAAATAACACCACAAGATAATTAGTAAAATACTATAGGCAGCAGAAAGCCATACTACATATTTTAAGAACGCTAAGATATGAAAAACAGTTAATATTTGCAGACAAATTGTTAAAACAATCCACACTACTAAATGATCTTTTACCCGATCCCGATGTTCAATTAATTCTTCTTTTTTCATCTAATCGTTTTTATCCATCTTAGCTCGTAATTCTTTGCCGATCTCTTCATATCCTGGCTTCCCAAGTAATCCGAACATGTTAGACTTATAAGCTTCAACACCCGGTTGGTTAAATGGATTAATACCGTTTAAGTAACCTGAAATTCCCATCGCAACCTCAAAGAAGTAAATAAGGTAACCTAAAGTATATTCATCTTCTTGTGGGATATGAACAGTCATCACTGGTACTCCACCATCAGTATGAGCAGCAACCACCGCTTCATAAGCCTTGGTGTTAACGTAATCCATTGTCTTACCTTCCAAGTAGCCTAAACCATCAAGATTATCTGGTTCTGTTGGAATTTCCATGTCATAATTTGGCTTATCGAGCTTAACAACGGTTTCCATTAAGAAACGGCGACCTTCTTGGATGTATTGACCAAGTGAGTGAAGGTCGGTTGTGAAGTTAGCTGAAGAAGGATAAATTCCCTTTTGATCTTTTCCTTCTGATTCCCCAGCTAATTGTTTCCACCATTCCGCAAACATCCGCATGTTAGGCTCGTAGTTTTCGAGTAATTCTGTTTCATAGCCCTTACGATAAAGAATGTTCCGGTAAGCAGCGTATTGGTAGGCTTCGTTCTTGGTTAGATCAGGATCAACATAATCCTTTTCCGCTTGTGCAGCCCCTTCCATCAACTTATCAATGTCCGCACCAGAAGCAGCGATTGGCAAAAGGCCTACCGCAGAAAGAACTGAGTAACGTCCTCCAACCCCATCAGGAATAACAAAGGTTTCATAGCCATGAGCATCTGCTTCAGTCTTTAAGGCACCCTTAGCCTTATCAGTAGTAGCATAAATCCGCTTATTAGCTTCATTTTCACCATACTTCTTAATTAAAAGGTCCTTAAAGATTCGGAAGGCAATTGATGGTTCAGTGGTTGTTCCTGACTTTGAAACAACATTGATGGAAAAGTCTTTATCACCAATTAATTGGATTAAGTCGTGAACATAGGTTGAACTCAAGGAGTTACCAGCAAAGACTACCAATGGAGCTTTCCGGTCTTTTGCCTTTTGAGCTTGGTAGAAGGTATTATGTAAGAAGTCGATTGCCATTTGAGCCCCAAGGTAAGAACCACCAATTCCAATAACAACTAAGACGTCTGAATCACGTTGAATCTTGTCAGCGGCCTTTTTTATACGGGCAAATTCTTCTTTGTCATATTCGGTTGGTAAATGGAGCCAATCACGGAAGTCGGCGCCAGCACCAGTTCCATTCCGTAATTCATCATTAGCGGCGTTAACCATTGCTTGCATTTCGCCAAGTTCGTTTTCATGAACAAATTGCTTTAATGCGCTACTGTCAAATTTAATGTGTGTCATTTAATAAGGGAAATTTCCTAAGCGATCTTTTTCAGTAATGGGACGAATTACTTTGCCTGGGACACCAAGGAAAAGGGAGTTATCAGGAATATCTTTAGTAACGACAGTACCTGCCCCGATAACGCAACCATTGCCGATTGTTACACCCGGACAGACTGTTACATTGCTTGCAAGCCAACAGTTATCGCCAATTGTAACTGGTTTGCCATATTCAACGTCATCGAACTGACCGTCAGCTTGTTGACGAATATTACGCTGCTGATACATGAGAGGATGCATGGCTGTAATGATCGAGACGTTTGGACCGCACATTACATTATTTCCAATAGTAACAGGACATGTATCTAAAATAGTAAAGTTAAAATTAGCATAGAAATTCTTACCTATTTTAGTAAACCGACCGTAATCGATATGAATTGGTCCTTGAAGATATATTCCGTCAGCATGCTGAGGAAATAGGCGATCAATAATCATTCCTCGTTCAACAGTATCTTCATCAGTTGTTAAATTATAGTCACGACAAAGACGATGAGCAAGGTGAGAAAACTTATTGAGTTCCGGTGTTCCAGGACGATAAGGCTTCCCAGCTAACATATTTTCAGTGTTTTTATCCATTTAAGCAAAAATAGTTAAAATACTTCCGGCAACAATAAAGATGATTCCGGCAATTGTAAATGACATTTCCCGCCGAGTCTTGTGTTCATGAAGAACTAAGATACCACCAATTGTTGCAATAATAACGTTCATTTGTGTAAAGACAAAGGCTGTATTAATTCCTAATGCCCGTCCAGCAAAGATATAAGCTAAGGCAGCAATTCCCCAAGAAATACCACCCCAGATATTGAGATATTGCTTCTTTTGCTTAAAGGAGTCAATATTACCTGAACAAATAGCATAAATAACAGATCCAAGTAAAATCCCAAGCATTTCTGGAAGGAAGATTCCTAAAGAACTATCATTAGCAATCATTGGCATCTTGGGGAATGCTGAGTAAACCCAGTAACCAATAGAAGTAATTAATAGAAAAAGGAAATTCTGAACAGTAATTTTCTTTCCGCTGCTCTGATCAGTAACAGAGGTCATCAAAGCACCAACAATAACAATTGCTAAAGCGATAAAACCAATAGTAAGGGTACGTGCTCCACGCCATTCTCCAAAGATAATAACCCCAATCAAAGAGTTACCAACTAATTGAAGTACTGTTGATAGGGGAATCGTGTTTGAAACACCCATCCGCTTAAATGAAACGAATTGTCCAATTTGACCAATTGTCCATAAAGCACCACACAGTACTGAGAACCAGAATCCAGTCGTTGTAACAGTTGGATGACCGATAATAAATGCAACCAACCCAACAATCGTAGCACCGGCACCAATACCAAACATTTGGTTAATCGTTGAACCACCGATCTTACCAGTGATCAGTGGCATAATTCCCCAACCAATCGCAGGGATTAAAGCAAGTAAGTAGTTCATTTACTTTTTGTCTTTATTATTTGTAGGTTGAATATTATGAGGAGCGTATTCACGATCAGGGAAAAAGATTGTAAATGTCGTCCCTTTACCATACTGACTTTTTACATCAATTTTTCCGCCATGAAGAAGAACTAACTGCCGCACAATTGCAAGTCCCAAGCCAGATTCTCCGTACTTAGTATTCATCCGTGAACGATCAGCTTTATAGTATCGTTCCCAGATATTTTCAAGTTGTTCAGGAGTCATCCCAATTCCATTATCTTGAACTACAAATTGACTTCCCTTTTCCACACGTTTTCCCCGAATGTCAATAATTCCGTTATCAGTGAATTGGATTGCGTTTTGAATGATATTGAACATAATCTGTACAAACCGATCATAGTCTGCATATACCCGTAAATTCTTTTCTACATCCAAGTGCAGAGTATCCTTTTTCTCTTTTGCCTTTTTCGCTAACTGCTCTCGTAAATTTTCGAGTACTGCCGATGAATCAAATACTTTCCGTTCCATCGCAATTTGGTTAGTGCGAATCTTTTCATAATCCAAATTATCATTGACCAAGCGAATTAAACGCCGCGTATCATTTTGCATTAACTGGATACTATGCTTTTTATCCTCTTCTGGAATCGCATCATACTGTAACCCTTCAAGAATTCCATTAATGGTTGTTAATGGCGTCCGCATTTCATGGGCTGCATTGGCCATAAATTGGCGTCTTCGCTCCTCTTGCCGGCGAATTTCTTGTTGCGATTCACGTAACGAAGCGGTCATTTGGTTAAAACTCCGACCGAGGTCTGCCACTTCATCACGCCCATTATCGTCCACTTCAACATTGTAATTTCCTTGCGCAATTTGGTGAGTAGCCATCCGCAATCGATCAATTCGTTTGGTAATTGACCGTGCCAAGAAGTAACTAACTGCAAGCGTTACAAGACTAGCAGTCAGTAGTGCCATTATTAAGTTAATCTTTATTTGGTGCATATTTTGCTCAATTGTCGAGACGAAAGTTGCAATCGAAACTACCGCAATCATCTTTCCTTTATAGAAGTATGGTCGTGAAACTTCGGTCATTCGTGGAGAAACACCTTTTGATACTCGTGAATTAATTTTAGGAGTAATTAGTTTAGTACAAACAGTTTCTCCCTTTTTTAACTTTTTCCAATCATTTTTACTCATACTAGGAGCAAAGCCGTTACTGGCAAAAATTTTCCGGTGAGTTGTATCATAAATTGCAAAGTGAACATTTTGCCGTGTTAAAAGATTGGCATTGCTATTTAACGATTCTGTAGCAAACCCTTCAAAACTTTGGGTTGCCATATTGTAACGAATAGAATCCTGAATTAAACTATCAGAATAACTTTTCAATTGTTGCCACGTATTATGATACATAGTGTTATTAGTTACATTTATAAACGAAATACTAACAATCACCATTAGCGTCAGAATAATCGCAAAAAATGAAAGCATCAACCGATACATTAATTTCATTTAGTCGTTACCCTCGTCATCAAACTTATAGCCGACCCCCCATACAGTCTTAATTACTTGAGGTCCAATATTTTCTAACTTTTGCCGTAACTTTTTAATATGAGCATCAACAGTTCGCTCATCACCATAATATTCATAATCCCATACTAATTGTAAAAGTTGTGAACGGGTGAATACTTGACGTGGTTTAGAGGCAAGCGTCTTTAATAAGTCAAATTCTTTAGGTGTCAAGTCACCGACCGGTTTTCCATATAAGAATACTTCTCTTGTCTTAGTATTCATCTTAAAGTTCTTTGTTTGAATATCGAATGTATCATCACTATCAGTATCTTGAACATCCTCAAGTTTGTTTAAATGTGTTCGCCGATAAAGGGCCTTGATCCGCGCAATTAAAGTAATCGTACTAAATGGTTTGGTTACATAATCATCAGCACCAATTTCCAATCCCAATACCTGATCACTTTCAGTATCACGAGCTGTTAACATAATTAAAGGAACTGTTGGTGATACCCGTCGAATATCAGCTGCAACCTGCATTCCATCCTTTTTGGGAAGATTAAGGTCTAGCAAAATAATATCCCATTTATGAGGGTCAGCGTTAAACTTTTCTTCTGCTTCCACGCCATCATAAGCAAATTCATAGTGCCATTTTTCTTTCTTAAAAAACATTGCCATCATTTCACAGACAGAATGATTATCCTCAATCATTAATATTTCCATTTAGTACCAGCCGTTAGCTTGCCAGTGAGCCTGAGCATTTTGCCATGAACCGTAACGACTCGCAACGTATTGGTCAGCAACCCGTTCTTGGTTAGCTGCTGAGTAGTCACCGTTAAGGTATGATGCTGATAATTGGTACTTACCAATATATTGACCGTTAGTAGCACCGTAGTTACCACCAGATTCACGAGCGGCAATCCAAGCCTTAGCAGCAGCTTCTGAACCTGAAGCATTTGAAGTATAGCTTTGGCTAGCTTGACTTTGAGCTTGTTGAGGTTGTGCTTGTGCAGCTTGAGTATTGTTATTAGCGACGTTTGCATTAGCTGCGTTTTGAGCGTTGTATTCTTGAATTTCACCATCGCTCTTGATGATTAACTTTTGGCCAACATAAATCTTGTTAATATCTTGAATATTGTTCTTCTTAGCAAGATCATTAACCATACTGTTGTCTTTTGCGAATTTGTAAGAAATACCTGAAAGTGTGTCACCACTTTGTACGGTGTAAATAGTGTCAGCGTTAGCAGCAGTAGCCGTTGCACTAACACCTAAGGCCACTGCACCAAGAGTAGCAGATACTTTAGCAAAGTTTTTCTTAGAAATCATTTACAAAAGTGTTGCAAAATAACGTTCACAATACTTTGCAACCCCGTCATTATCGTTTGTATCTGTAATTGCTGTTGCCACTGCTTTAACGTTAGGAAGCCCGTTTTCCATTACGATTCCTTGGGCAGCTGCTTCAATCATTTCAAGATCATTATCAGCATCCCCAAATGTCATCAAATTACTAAAATCATCCCCAAAATGATCTAGTAGCGCCTTCAGTCCAACCGCCTTATTTAATTTTTTAGGTAAAAATTCCATTATCATTGGTTGAGATTGAACTGCATGATACTGCTCTTTAAGATCAGCTGGAAGTTCTCCTATAATAGTAGACAATTTTTCAGGGGTGATTGCCATTACAGCTTTACTATAAGTTTTTTCCGGCACATCACTCATTGGCAAAGATTGGAATTCAATATTCTTTAACACTGTCCGATAAATAGATCCTGGATAATCATTTAATTCGTATACCCGTTCAAAGTCTAAAACATTGAGGGGAATCTTTTTTCGTTTAACATAAGAAAACAGCGGCAGTAAATCACTCTTTTTCATCCCTAATTCAAAAAGATGTTCACGTGATTCATTATTAATAACTAATCCGCCATTAAACGTAACTGTGTAATCATCTGAATCAGTTAAACCAAGCTGTTCAATATATGGCCAAATTGCATTGATTGGGCGGCCAGTACAAAGCACTACCTTAATTCCCTCTTGATGTAATTGCTTTAGGACATGTTCATTACGTTGACTAATTTCTTTATTACTATTTAAAAGCGTATTATCTAGGTCTAGCGCAACCATCTTAATCATTTATTCCTTCTTTCGGATATTCCCCTGAATTATTTGTTGATTAAAGTCTTCAAAAAGTGTTAAAAACTGATCAGCACGATCTTCACCATAAATTTGAACCCAATTAGCAAACCGGTGATTAATCCTCTGCCAAATCTCACTTTCGACATCCTTACCTTTTTTAGTTGCAACTAAGAACATTCGCCGTCGGTCGGCTGGATCAGCTTTTTGTTCAACATATTTTTGTTGAAAAAGGACTTTTAATTGGCGAGAAACCGCACTCCTTGTTACCTGCCGTTGCTCGGCGATATCCATTAGCTTGATATTAGGATGGTTAATGATTTTTCGTAAAATCAAAAATTGTTCAAAAGATAAATTATATTCACTCGCCGGTTCAGAAATAAAGCTTTCGATGCCCTTTAGTCCCGTTAAGTAAATATTGATAGCTTTATCTAATAATTGATCTTCATGTGTCATCTATTTTTTTGTCAAGATCGTTTTTGCAATTAACCGTGCAAAATGATCATTTCCGCTTGGTCCCATATGTACATTGTCACTTGCAAACCAATCAGAGTGCCCTTGACTTGCCTTATTCCAATCGACCACATGGATATTCTTATGCTTCTTGGCTAAATCTTTAATTTCGTTATTAACTGTTTGCTGCCATGGCTTTGTTGGAACATGGGCAGTTACCCAATAGATTTGGTGTCCAGAGCCAATTGCACTTAAAATATCATCCAACGTATCTTGAGTCATCGGGCCGTTTGTTCCCAAGTTTAAGATAACAATCTTGTTTAAATGCCCATCTGCCTTTAATTGTTTGATAACATCAGGAGCCGCAGAACCTTGACGCCCAACTTGTGCATCAACATAAGCATTTGGCATTAATTTCTGAATACTATCTGCGGCATCAGCCATCACCGAATCACCGATGGCCGTTACCTTTAACTTCTGCGCTGCTTTTATTTGCGCCGGAGTTAAATCATACTGTTTCTGAAGCTTAGAAGTATTACCACTAGCTTCTGCAACATTATCACCCCTTGCAATCTTCTTATTGTGTTCTTCAGCAGCCTGATGATTTTGCTCTATCCGTTGCTGAACCGCTGTTTTCTTTGGTGCACGATTTGGCTGGCAAAAACCAATAAATGCAACAACAACAACTAATGCACTTACCATCATTTTAGCCCCGCTTTGCCAACTAAAGTGATGCGTTTCTAACACATGCTGAAGATCAGCCGGTAATTTTGACCACTGATACTGGGCAAATGGTCGTTCAATTAACCGGTAAGAAACTTCACTTACTACTAAAATAATAATAATTTCCACGAATGCATTGAGAAGTGGATGATTGCCGACATTGATTAATCGTTCATAAAAAACCATAACAGGATATTGATAAACATAAATCCCATAAGAACGCTGCCCAACCCAATGAAAAATCGGATTTGTAAACCACTTGTTCATCCCCGCACCTGGGTGAATGATAGTAGCCATTAATATCATTCCAATAAAACTATAGAGAAACATTCCCCCACGGTAGGTAAAGGTGGACTGCCCATTCAATGAGAAAAAGCCAACAATAGTCAATACTGTTGCAATAATTCCTATAATATTAAGTAAACGGCGACTACTTGCCTGTAAATTAGGTCGAAGTCGATTTAATGGCCACGCAAGCCCTAACCATGAGCCAAGTAAAAGTGAAAAGGCCCGTGTATCGGTTCCATAATAAACCCGGTTGATATTTGCCGGATCGTAAAGAAGAGCCATTTCTATTGCTGACAATACAGCTAATATGAAAACTACCCGTCGCACATTCTGTAGCTTTTTAAAAACCACAAATAACAACGTAATAATCAAAGGCCACAAAAGGTAAAATTGCGCTTCAACCCCTAATGTCCAAAGATGGGTAAAAGGTGAAACGCCACCAAACTGATCAAAGTAGGACTGGCCATGACTGATTTCCCACCAATTATATATCCAAGTTAAATTAGTAACAATTACCGCCCGAATGTTATGGAGTAGCTCTCGTGCAAATAATGTAATGTACGCTGTTGTTAAAATTAACATCGCAATTAATGTCGGATATAGTCTCCGAAACCTTTTTAGATAAAAGTGCCCTAAATTAATATGACCACCATATTTAAGCTGCCGACTAAATTGATAGGTTACAAAATATCCAGAGACTAATAGAAAAAGCGGCACTCCTAAATAACCACCCATTAAAACATTGGGCAATAGGTGGTAAATAATAACTCCTAAGACAGCTAATGTTCGTAAGCCGTCTATCCCTGTAACGAAATAGTGCGACTTCATCCCCTGTGATGGATTAAAATTTGGCTTCATTTACCCAATATGATTTTCTTTTAAGATCGTTTGAACAACCTCTTCAATCTCTGGGGGACGTTTCCATTCTTCCCAATGATCCATTGCTTCAGTTTGCATCTTATAGTGAGTATTTATAAAGTGTTCATATTTAATAACATTTTTAGAATGAGGGATATTTAGTTCTAAAATACGAACCTCTTTAATAAAATCCCGTTCAGCTGCTAATTCTGCACGCCCATTTTGAACCATATTACCAATTTCATAATATTTTGAGCCGTCATTACGGGTAATTTCCTCAATTAATGTTAACGTTTCGTGTTGTTCTTCCACTTATTGAACTGTAACAGACTTTGCGAGGTTACGTGGCTTATCAACATCAAGTCCCTTACCAAGACTAGTGTAGTAAGCCAACAATTGTGCTGGAATTACGCTAAGAAGTGGTGTTAACAGTTCATCGACATCGGGAAGAACGAATGTATCGTCCTCTTTTGCAAGGTGCCGTGAAACAATTGTAATTGCATTGGCCCCACGAGCCTGCGTTTCTTCAAGATTGCTCCGTGTTAAACCAGCAGTCCGGTCTTGGGTAATGATTCCAATCACTGGAGTCTGATCTTCAATTAAAGCAATTGTTCCATGCTTTAATTCACCAGATGCAAAGCCTTCTGCTTGAACATATGAAATTTCCTTTAACTTCAAAGCAGCTTCAAGTGAAACTGACCAATCCATTCCCCGGCCAATGTAGAAGGCGCTTGGAGATTTAGAGAGATAACGAGAAGCAATTTCTTCTACTTTCTTCTCGCTATCAGTGATTGATTGCATACCATTAGCAACTAATCCTAATTGGTGCTTAACATCAAAGTCTTTAGCTGCTTGCTTATCCATGTAAACGCCTAATGCTTGAGCAAGAATAGCTTCGACAGCAATTTGGGCAGTATAGGCTTTTGTTGAAGCCACGGCAATTTCTGGACCAGCGTAAAGTAATTCAGTGTAAGTTGCTTCACGAGAAAGCGTTGACTTGTCAACATTAGTAATTGTTAAGCTTGGCCAGTTATGCTTATTAACATTAACCAGTACTTCCCGACTATCAGCTGTTTCACCACTTTGACTTAAGAAGATAAAGAACGGCTTCTTAGAAAGGAGTGGTTGCTCATAAGCAAATTCTGATGAAATGTGAACAGATGTAGGAATTCCACAAAGTTTTTCAAAAATGCGCGCACCTACTAAGCCAGCATGATAACTTGTACCGGCACCAACGATGTAAAGGTGGTCAGCATCTGCCATATCTTTTAACATCTCTTCATTAATCTGTGCCACATCATTGTCACCAAAGTATTCTTGAACTAACTTCCGCATAACAGCTGGTTGCTCGTCAATTTCCTTTAACATGTAGTATGGGTAAGCACCTTTATCTGCGGCATTAGCATCCATATCAACCTTAAATGTTGGCCGATCAATCTCATTACCATCAAAGTCTTTAACAGTAACGTGATCTGGCTTAACGATTACCAACTCGTGGTCACCGATTTCCATAAAGGTATTAGTTTCCTTAATCATTGACATTGCATCAGAACCAACCATGTTGTAACCATCAGCAATCCCAACTAATAATGGACTCTTATTTTTAGCAACAAATAATGTATCTGGTTGTTCTTTATCCATCAATACAAATGCATATGAAGAATCTGGGCTGATTAAACGAAGAACCTTAAGAAGGGCTGCTTCTGTTGACATTCCAGATTCAACTACAAATTTATCAACTAATTGAACAATTACTTCTGTATCAGTTTGACTAACAAATTTAACGTCAGATAAGTATTCTTTCTTTAAGTCAGCATAATTTTCAATTACACCGTTATGAACTAAGTAGAACCGTTCGTCTTGAGAGTATTGAGGGTGAGCATTGGCTTCATTTGGTTCACCATGAGTAGCCCACCGGGTATGGCCAATACCGGCTAAACCATGGACTTCTTCTCCAAGAGCCGCTTCTAGATTAGCAATCCGACCTGGCCGCTTTACAAGGTAATCATGTCCTTGTTGATCATTAACATAAACTCCTGCAGAGTCATATCCACGATATTCAAGACGCTTTAATCCATCAATTAGAATTGACAAACTCTTGTCAGTTCCTGTAACTCCAACAATTCCACACATTTATTCTACTTCTAATTCCGCGCGGGCAACATCACCGATCCGTTCAACGTATTCATGAACTAATTCTGGCGTAGCTGCTTCAGCCATAATGCGCAAAAGAGGTTCAGTTCCACTAGGACGAACAAGAACCCGTCCGTCCCCGTTCATTTCCTTCTCGACTTGCGCAATAATTTCCTTTAATTTTTGATTTTCCATTGCAGTAGTTTTATCTGCTACCTTAATATTCAATAACTCTTGTGGATAAGTTGTTACATCATTTGCCAATTCAGCGAGTGTCTTCCCAGAGTCTTTAACTACAGACAAGAGTTGCAGTGCGGTAAGCATTCCATCCCCAGTTGTATTGTGATCTAAGAAAATAATATGTCCTGATTGTTCACCACCAAGGTTATAACCATTTTTCAGCATTTCCTCAACAACATACCGGTCACCCACCTTAGTCTTAACACTCTTTAAGTTGTGCGCTTCTAAAGCTTTGTACATTCCCAGATTACTCATCACAGTTGTAACTACTGTATCTTTCTTAAGTAATCCCTTCTTATCCATGTACTTACCACAGATATACATAATCTTATCACCGTCAACAATATTTCCCTCATTATCAACAGCAATGCAACGGTCACCATCACCATCAAATGCTACTCCAAGATCAGCATTATTTCCCACAACCGCTTTTTGGAGGCTCTCTGGGTGAGTTGATCCACAATTTAGGTTAGTATTTAAGCCATCTGGTTGATCATTAATTGGAATAAAGTCCACATTCATATCAGCAAAAAGATTAGAGATAAAGCCACTTGTTGCACCATTAGCAGCATCAACTACCACTTTTAATCCTTCAAGATCACTTGAAACAGTTTGTTCCAAGAATGAAGTGTACTTTAATGCTCCCTCATGATAATCAGCAACTGTTCCTAAGCCTGCATCAGATGGTCGTGGCAACGTATCTTCTTCAGCATCTAGTAATTGTTCAATTTCATATTCCAATTCATCGGATAATTTAAATCCATTACCACCAAAATATTTAATCCCGTTATATTTAATTGGGTTATGACTAGCAGTAATCATAACTCCAGCATCAGCTTCTTGTGCCCGAACAAGGTAAGCAACCCCGGGAGTAGTGACAACCCCTAGCCGTAAAACTTCAATACCAACGGATAATAATCCAGCAATCAATGCATTTTCTAGCATTTCACCTGAAATTCGTGTATCACGAGCAACTAATACTTGAGGTTGTTTTCGTTCTGAGTGCCGAGTAAGGACATATCCACCTGCGCGACCAACACGGAACGCCAATTCTGGACTTAAATCTTGATTTGCAACTCCACGAACTCCATCAGTTCCAAAATATTTTAACTTCATTTATTGATTTCGACTACTTGAACTTGAATCTTCATTACTTATGCTGCTTGAAGATTGGGATGTTTCAGATGAAGAATCTGAAGAGTCATTTCGCGATGTTGCTCTTGAATTACTCTTTGCTTCTTCACTCTCTTCACTACCACTACTACTTGATGAACTATCATTTGAACTGCTGCTTTGTGAACCCGCAGAAATAGGAATAGAAACATTAGTAGTAGTTGGTGAAATCACAACATTAAGTGTTTGACCATTCCGATCAATTGCTTGTAGTGTTACCTGTCGTGCAATACTATCCTTTGCATCGTGCGGAATTGCTACAAAAGCAACAATTCGATTTACTTTATTAACTTCATCTCGTGAACCAGTAACTTGGACAGTCTGAATATCACTATGTGGACGTCCAAGCTTATAGCCATTATCCAAATCTCTAGTACTCAAACGAATAGTTACTTTCATTGTAATCGTCTTGCGTGGTTGAATATTAACATTAATATATTGTGGCTCAATTTTAGAAGTTAATTCTGAATTTAACCCACTCGTTTTTAACTTTACTCGGTGTTTACCAGGAGTCAAGTCAGACAAATCCGCATACACCTTAAAATTTTGAGTATTAGAGGTAGTTGTAACCAATGCGGAAGGACCGGTTACCTTAACCTTAACATATTGAGGATACCCGCTGACAATATACTTATTATTATCAATTGTTACATCAAGGGGCATTCGAAGGGTAACGGATTTATTCGACATTAAAGCACTACTCTGGTTATTATTCCGAGTATTTTGACGAAGGAAGCCGCTTTTGCTCCCATTTACATACATGAATAGAAAGAGTGCTAGGATTAACGAAATAATTCTCAAAAACCATTTCCGGCGAAAGAAGCCTTTAGTGTCCTTGCCCATTTAGTGTCCTTGCCCATGACGGCCACCTCCTTTACGTTGAAACTTAGCATAAAGTTCTGTTACCAAGTTTTCGTGTTGAGGCTCATGCGTATACAACTGAGCACGTAAGAACTTTAGGTATTCATCTCGCGACATGTTTCGAATTAATTCATTATCTTTCGTAATTGAAACTTCGCCGGTTTCTTCTGAAATAACAATTGTCAATGCATCTGTCACTTCACTAATTCCGACAGCAGCCCGATGTCGTGTCCCTAATTCTTTAGGAATCAATTTACTATCAGACAAAGGAAGATAAGCAGCCGCTACTGCAATCCGATTATTTTTTATAATCACTGCTCCATCATGTAAGGGCGTATTAGGAATAAAAGTATTAATAAGTAATGCCCCTGAAATATCAGCATCGAGTGGAATACCTGTTTCAATATACTCTTCTAGACCAGTCTTCATTTGAATACTCATTAAAGCACCAATTCTTCGCTTTGACATGTACTGAATCGCTTGGTCTAATTGCTTAATCATATCTTCTTCTTTCTCATTTGCTGTTTGATTATGAGTAAAGAAAGTTCCTCGACCAAGGTGTTCCAGTCCGCGCCGAATCTCTGGCTGGAAGATAATGACAATTGCAATAACACCCCAGTTGATAATCTGGTCCATTACCCACGAAACAGTACTTAAACCAACATACCAACTAACAATCTTAACCAAAATAATGATCAGAATACCACGAAATAGTTGGACAGCTCTTGTACCACGAATCAACATTAATAACTCGTAGATTAAAAACCAAATTACTAAGATATCAATTAAGTGAATCAGATTCTGCCATGTTAGAAGCGAAATTATAAATTGCATTTAGTGTTCTTGCACTTCATTTGGATGAGCCTTTTCCCAACGGTGCTCAGTCCAGAAGTAAATAGTGATAAGTGCGAAACAAATTGCTGGGACAATGAATGATAACTGCATTGAACCAGTTAAATCTGATACCCGTCCTTGAATTGTTGGAACAATTGCCCCACCAATTAAGGACATAACGATAAATGCACCACCAGTTTCGGTGTACTTCTTTTCATGAATTTGATCAAGGGTATGAGCATAGATCGTTGGCCATTCTGGTCCAAAGAAGAAACTAGTTGCGATTGCCGCAATTACCGCTGTGATGTTAGGAACAGTAAAGGTAATTACTAATGAAATTGTTCCAAGTAATGAGAACCAAGTTAATACCTTAGTAATTGAGTAACGGTCAAGGAACCAGTTTGCAACTAACTTACCAAAGAACCAAGCGATGTAACTATAGATCATGAAAGTTGAAGCAGCTGCATCAGAAATATGAGAATCAAGGCGTAATGCTAACCGAATAGTGAATGACCATACAGTCGTTTGCATACCAGCATAAATAAACTGACAGAGAACCCCTTTCATGTACCGCTTATTGTGGAATAAGTAGTTGAAAGTTTCGCCAAGTGATGGTTGGTCTTCTTTAGTTTCAGAACCAGTTGAGAAGGCCTTAGCGCGAGGCATCTTAGTAACTGCCAAAACGATAAAGATGATGATTAAAACAATCAAGATGTACTTATAAGGCTGCAAAGTCAATTGAAGCAAGTGTTCATTGTAAGCTTCTGCCTCAGATTTTGACATCTTAGCAACCTTGTCGGCAATGTTTCCACCTTCACCGAAAATAAGGTACTTACCAAGAACGATTCCCATGATATCACCAAGAGGAATCAAAACATTAGCAACGTTTAACCGTTTGTTAGCAGTTTCTTTTGGTCCAAACATCGTTGCATACGTATCACAACTAGTTTCAAGAAAACTCAAACCAATAGCAATAGCAAAAATAGCAACTAAAAACATACTATAAGTAGCAACATGTGAAGCTGGGAAAAACATTCCACAACCAATAATATAAAATAATAGCCCAATAAGAATTGCTAACTTATATGATGTCTTCTTAATAAGAATTGAAGCCGGAATTGCCATTAAGAAATAACCACCGTAAAAGGCACTTTGAACAAAGGCCGTTGCAGTATCATTTAAGGTGAAAACCGTCTTAAATTGTGTAATCAAAATATCATTAAGACTGGCCGCTGCTCCCCATAATGGGAAGATTAAACATAAAATAACAAATTGGAACATTGGTGTCCGACTTAAATAACCGTCTGACAGTTGAACCCAACTTTGTCCCTTATCTTTTTTTACTTCATTTTCCATTTAAAATGTTACGCCTGATTCAAGGATAATGTTTGAGTATGGCGTCATTTCCCCTGTCCGAATAAAGGCATGCGTCTTAGCAAGACTCTTCTTAAGCTCACTATGAGGCATAAATGCAATCTCAACATCTGGTAATGCCTTCTTAATATTTTCAAGTTGTTCTGGATTTTGATCCTTGATTTCTTCAGCTAAGTAAATCTTTTGAACCTTCATTTCCTTAAGAACATTATTCAATACGTCCATAAAGCTTGGCAATTCCTTATCAACAGCCAAATCAATCTTCTTAGTACCAAATGGAACGGGCATTCCGGCATCACCAATTGATAACCAATCCATATGTCCCATATTAGCCACGACAGCTGAAACTTCTGAATTAATAATCCCTGTTTTCTTCATTTAATTTTCTGCTAATGCTTTTATAACCGCATCATGGTTTGGAATAGAAGGCATTGCTCCCATTTGTTGGACAGTCAAACTAGATGCTCGTTGTGCGTAGACAAGTGCCTTGTCAACATTTGATAAGTCCTTTTCTAATTGTGAACTTAATGCCCCAAGGAATGTATCACCAGCTGCTGTAGTATCAACTGCCTTAACCTTAAATGCTGGAACTAATCCATGAGCTGTAGGTGTAGAGTAAAATACTCCTTTTGAGCCTAAAGTAATCAAAAGGTGCTTAACTCCCCGTTCACGGAAGTAATCAGCACTCTTTAACATTGATTCTTCATCAGTAATTTCAATACCTGTTAATAAGGCGCATTCACTTTCATTAGGCGTAATAACATCTGTATATTTTAATAACTCTGGTAAAATCTCATGAGCTGGTGCTGGATTTAAAAGAGTAGTAACACCGTATTTTTTAGCTTGCTTAAATGCATCTAAAGCCACTTCTTGTGGTGTTTCAAATTGACTAATTAAAAAGTCAGCATCTTCTAAAACATCATCAATACCTGCAAGAACATCAGTGGTCATTGCTTGATTAGCACCGCCATATACCATAATGTCATTTTGACCATTAGCATCTAAAGTAATCGCAGCACTACCAGTGCCATGTAACTTATCAGTCATGATATGGCGTGTATCAATATGATCATCAGCCAATGATTCAAGCATGTAAGCTCCTTCTTTATCAGAACCAACTGCCCCAATAAAAGCCGTCTTGGCACCAGAGCGGGCTGCTGCAACTGCTTGATTGGCACCCTTACCACCAGGAGCAGAACTCTTACTTACTGCTGAAATGGTTTCACCAGGTTGAGGGAAGCGATCAACGTGATAAGTAGTATCAACGTTAATACTTCCTAAAACAACTACATTATTGCTCATTTAATCTTGCCGGCCGATAATCCTTACTTCGGTTTCAAGATCAACACCAAATTTTTCTTTAACTGTCTTTTGGACATGATGGATAACATTTACGTAGTCTGCTGCGGTTCCATGGTCAATATTAACGATAAAGCCGGCATGCTTAGTCGAAACCTGCGCTCCACCTGAAGTATATCCTTGCAATCCAGCATCATGAATCAACTTTCCGGCATAATATCCTTCTGGCCGTTTAAAGACACTTCCACAAGATGGGAGATCTAATGGCTGCTTAGCCTCTCGCCGTTCATTTAGGTCGTCCATCCTTGCTTTGATATCATCATACTTACCCGGTTCCAAAGCAAACGTAGCATCCAACACGACACCATTATTATCTTGAATACTGCTATGCCGATAGCCAAAGTCTAATTCTTCATTCGTAAGATGTTTGATCGTTCCATCGGGAAGCATTACGGTAGCCTCAGAAACAACATTTTTAGTTTCACCACCATATGCACCGGCATTCATGAAGACAGCCCCACCAATACTGCCCGGAATACCAGCAGCAAATTCTAATCCAGTAAGTTCACTATCACGGGCTGCCTCGGTTGTTGCAATATAAGATGCTCCTGCCTGTGCCGTTACCTTATTATCATGAACTTCAATTTTATTAAGCCGCGTAAGAATAATTGTTAAATCATCTATACCGCCATCGCCAACAATCAAATTACTGGCGTTTCCTAAAACCGTTAAGCCCATTTTATGCTCACGAACATAATCAACCAATTCTTTTACCTGGTCAATCGTTTCGGGAAAAGCCAACCAGTCAGCTGGACCTCCTGTTTTAGTATAGGTGTAATTCATTAATGGTTCATCTTGTTTAATTTCAATATCAGGAAATTCGTTCATCAAATTAGCCATTTAGCCGATTAAATTAATAAAGGGCTGAATCTGTTGTGGGGTAAAATGCTTGCTTTGATAAAGCAGAATGTTAGCGCAAGCCTGGGCATCATCAAGAGCATTATGGTGGTGATGAAGGTCAATATTTAACGCGTCACAAACAGTATTAAGTTTATAATTTGTTAATCCTGGAATCAACTGGCGGCTTGAAGCAACGGTATCGAGCGTCTGGTAGGCGGGGACTTCGATATTGTAATGTTCTAACGTATTCCTTAAAACGCTATTATCAAATCGATTATTATGGGCAATAACTAATTTATCAGGAGTGTAGAATTGGTTGATATGTTCCCATACTTCTGGAAAATCAGGCGCATTTTGGACGTCACGTTCATGAATACCGTGGATCTGTGTATTACGCCAAAAGAATTTAGTATGAGGATTAATTAGGGTGTAAAATTCGTCGGCAATTTGTCCATTCCGAACGATTGTGAGTGCGAGCGAACATGCACTGTAACGCTTACCATTAGCAGTTTCAAAGTCCATTGCTATAAAATTCATTTATTTTTTATGTAGGACTTGCATAATGTTTCGCCAGAAGGATCCCTTTGTTTGCTGTTTACTAACATCTTGCGTTACCTCTACACATCCAAGGTATTTATTTTGATCATCACGTAAGGCATAAAAAGCAATATTTACAGGTTGACCATGATGCTTGATCATAATGCTAATTGAATCACGGTCTCCGCTATGCATATCATGAAGTACTTGCTTAACATGGCCTTGACTATGCCCGGGATGAACCTCAAGCACATGTTTATCTAAGTCTGCATCCGTTCGCTTGAATAAACGATGCCGATTAGCTGATGACCAGCGAATGATATCATTTTCATCAATGAAATCGAATTCTACGGGGATGGTTTCAAAAATAGTATTAAGTTGTTCAATACTTAGTTTTCCACCTTTAAGATTAATATCTGTCATTTACTTTTCCATTGTTTCCTCTTTTTTATTATCGTATTGCATTTGCAGGACATTACGACCCTGCTCAACTGTTTTTCCTATTGTAACAAAGTGTAATTGCTGATAAAGATTAATTGCCGGAATATTATCCTCAAAAACTGTCAGGACCAAATTTTCTAAACTACTATAAGTATTAAACCAATATTCTGCTTCATCGACTAATAAGCGACCGATTCCGTTTCGCCAATACTTTTTCCGTACCACGACTCCTAATTCACCGGTTGTCGGTTGATGATCTAATACCATTACAGTAACCATCCCCACAATCTCTTCGCTGAGCATCGCAAGTAAAATAACACAATCATCAAATTGATTTATTAAATCGATATTTTTTGCTTCTGTCTTTTCACTAATCTCATTTAAATGCGGAACTAATACCGCGTCACTTTCAGTTGCAGTTACCCGTAAAAATTGCAAAACAGCCCCGGCATCCTCACTCGTTGCTAGCTTTATCGAAATGTCATCTGCCATTTATCCCACCACGCTTTTTACAATTTGGTCAAAATGCTGTCCATGGGGTTCAAATTCCAGAACACGAGTATTATCATCATCTGTTCGCTTGAAGTGGATAGCTAAAAAGTCAGCTGGCAATTCATCTTCAACAAATTCAGCCCATTCAACAACTGAAACTCCATCACCATCAAAGTATTCTTCAAGTCCGAGATCTTCTGCTCCCCCATTTTCTAAGCGATATGCATCCATATGGTATAAGGGGAGACGTCCATCTTGATATTCATGAATAATTGTAAAAGTAGGACTTTTAATGATATCAGGAATTTCTAACCCTGCAGCCAATCCCTTGGTAAAAGTAGTCTTGCCTGCTCCTAAATCACCGTCTAAGACTAGCACATCCCCGGCAACTAATTGCTGACCAATTTTCTTTCCAAGGGCAATTGTTGCGTCACGATTCGTTAACGTTAAGCTCTCCATTTACAATGCTTGTGCTGCGGTAATCATTGCAACCTTATAAGCATCATCTTCACTACATCCCCGTGAAAGGTCTGCAATCGGTGCGTTAAGTCCTTGAAGAATAGGACCAACTGCTGTAAACCCGCCAAATCGTTGCGCAATCTTGTAACCAATATTCCCTGCTTCCAGACTTGGGAAAATAAAGACATTGGCATGACCAGCAACTTTTGAATCAGGGGCTTTAAGTTCACCTACTGATGGGACAACAGCAGCATCAAATTGTAGTTCACCATCAGCTGGTAAGTCGGGATCCAATTCATGAACTAGCTTAGCAGCATCCGCAACCTTGGTAACCATTTCGCCCTTAGCAGAACCCTTAGTTGAAAAACTAAGAAGCGCAACCTTAGGATCAATTTCAAATAAGCGAGCTGTTTCTGCACTTTGAATTGCCACTTCAGCCATTGTTGGCGCATCCAATTCAATATTAATTGCACAATCAGCAAAGATATAACGTTGATCGCCTTTAATCATGAGGAAAGCCCCACTAATTCGATGGGCACCAGGCTTAGTCTTAATGATTTGTAATGCAGGCCGAACAGTTGCCCCAGTTGAATGAACAGCACCAGAAACCATTCCATCAGCCTTTCCCATGTAAACAAGCATCGTTCCAAAGTAGCTCACATCTTCAAGCATCTTTTGAATTTCTTCAGGAGTATTCTTCCCTTTGCGCCGTTCCATTAATGAGTCAAACATTGCTTGCTTATCGTCTTCTGGATAAGTTGCTGGATCGATAATTTGAAGGCCAGCAAGATCAAAACCATTTTTACTTGCAACTTCTTTAATCGCTTCTTCATCACCAAGTAAAATTGGCTCTACTAAATTATCTTTCTTTAAACGGACAGCAGCTCCTAAAATCCGCTTATCTTCACCTTCAGGGAAAACAATGGTCTTGTTTTGTCCCTTAATCTTTGCAGCAATCTCATCAAATAATTCCATTTAACGATAATTTGGTTCGGCAGGCAGTTGCCAATCAATTGGCTGTTCTCCCATTGCCTGAAGTGCTTCGTTTGTTTTAGAAAATGGTCGAGACCCAAAGAATCCACGGTTAGCAGATAATGGACTCGGGTGAGCTGATTCGAGAACGATATTTGTCTTCGTATTAATTAACTGTTTCTTATTTCGAGCAGCTCGTCCCCACAAGATGAACACCACTGGTTTAGGACGTTCAGATAAAGCATGAATCGCCGCATCTGTTAATTGCTCCCAGCCATGTCCACGGTGAGAATATGCTTGCCCTGCTCGTACTGTCAAAACCGAATTTAACAACAGGACACCTTGATCAGCCCATTTCTTCAAATAGCCGTGATTTACCGGTGTACAACCTAAATCACTTTGCAATTCTTTGTAAATATTCTGTAATGAAGGCGGGACCGGTACCCCAGGCAGTACTGAAAAACTACACCCATGAGCTTGGTTTGGTCCATGATAAGGATCTTGACCAAGGATAACAACTTTAACCTTACTAAAAGGAGTCCATTCAAATGCTTCAAAAATATGATGCATTTCTGGATAGATCGTTTGATGGGTATATTCTTCTTTTAGGAAATTATGCAATTGCGCATAATATGCACTTTCAAACTGGGGCTTTAAAACTTCCCACCAGTCGTTATGAATTAATTGTTTCACCTATTTGTTTCTACGTTCTTTACAGTTTAAGTTTAACTGATTGCTAATTGAAAATGACATGCTGGTATTAAGATTAGGGGAACGCTTCATTAATCGTGCTAATAAAGGTTCTTGTTCACTTCGTCGAGCCCAATGGTTAAGAATACTAGCGATTAGAATTGCTAAAGGTTCATCTTCTTTTTTATTTATCTTTAATTCATGACAATATCCGCTTGATAGTTTAACGGGTTGAATTGAAAAAACTAAGTGACTACCGGAAAAAACACGGTAACGGCTTGTTAATGGTGAACCAACAACGATCCAGTTAATACCGCGAATATAAATAACCTGTTGAACAAATCCAAGACCTTTCCCAATTGTTCCAACGCGTTGTCGATTAACATATAATGCGAATTTGGGTAACAGTCCAAGAGTTAATTGCTTTACTTCAGCTAATAAGGCTCCATCAATTGCATACAATGATAGGGCATCGTACCTCATTCCCCACTTACCGACAAGAAGATAGCACGATTTACCATTCTTATCGCGAATGACGGTCGTTCCATGTAAATCACTTGAACGATCGCGAATATATAATTGTCGCACTTAATAATGTTTCATAACTCGTTCAATTTCACGGTTTTGTTCACGACGCTTAATTGCTTCACGTTTATCGTACTGGTGTTTACCTTTGGCTAGTCCTAATAAAACTTTTGCATAGCCGTGTTTAATATACATTTTCAAGGGAATAAGCGTAACTCCCTTATCCTGTAAAGCTCCTACAAGCTTATTGATTTCCTTTTTGTGCAATAGCAACTTGCGATTTCTTAATGGATCTTGATTGAAGTAAGTCCCATTATCATACTCACTAATATGCACATTCATTAACCAAGCTTCACCGTTACGAACTTGGGCAAATCCATCTTTCAAATTCACCCGGTGAGCACGAACAGATTTTATCTCCGTCCCCGTTAAAACTAATCCTGCTTCAACAGTATCCGTGACAAAATAATCATGACGTGCCTTTTTATTTTGTGCAATTAAATTGTCATTATTTTCTTGATGGGATTTTTTTGCCATTTAATGGTGGCGACGAACGCCTTCATGATCACGTGAATTATTGTGGTGACGAGTTTGTCCCCGATTTATTTGACGATTATTTTGACGACCATTTTCTTGGTGAGTTCGACGCCATTTTCCTTGAGTATTACGGTAATGATTACCGCTAGTGTTCTCATGACGGGAATTATTATTGGCACGTCCTTTGCGGCCACGACCTCGACCCCGATATTCATCATTACGTGGGACCCGAATCTTTGTCTTTGGTGCTTCTTCAGGGTTAACAATTTCAAAATCAACTTCACGAAGATCTTTATCTGCCCGAACTAACTTAACCTTAATAGGTTGTCCCATTTGGAAAATTCGATGAGAGTTTCGTCCAATTAAGGCCATGTGTTTTTCTGAATATTCATAATAATCATCATTCATGACGCTAATATGAACTAACCCTTCAACTGTATTTGGCAATTCGACGAACAAACCAAACTTCATCACTGAACTTACGACGGCATCAAAGGTTTCGCCAACATGGTCTTCCATGTATTCGGCTTTCTTCATACTATCAACATCACGTTCGGTATCAATTCCCCGCCGTTCGGTAACCGAAGTATGTTCAGCAATTTCTGGAAGCTTATCACGCCAATGGTCCTTAGCTGGTTCGTTTTTACCATGTTCTTCGTACCACTTAATCAAACGGTGAACCGTATCATCAGGGTATCGCCGAATTGGTGAAGTAAAGTGAGTGTAGTATTTAGCGCCTAAGCCAAAGTGACCTAGCTCTTTATCCGAGTATTTAGCTTGTTGCATACTACGTAACATCATCACTTGAACCATTTGCTCTTCAGGAGTACCAGCCACATCCTTCAATACTTTTTGAAGCATCCCTGGTTTAACATTCTTAATATCACCATGAACCTCAATTCCAAACACAGCTAAAAAGTCCACAAATGATTTAATACGTTCACTATCTGGTGTTTCATGGATCCGGTAAAGGAATGGAACGTGTTCCTTAAAGTAGTGTTCAGCAACTGTTTCATTAGCAGCTAACATAAAGGATTCAATCATCCGTTCAGAAAGTCCCCGATCTCGTAGTTGAATATCAGTTGGGTGACCCTTTTCATCCACAATAATCTTTGCTTCAGGAGCTTCAAAGTCAATAGCACCACGTTTTTTCCGATTCTTAAGCAGTAATTTGTGAATCTCCCCCATTGTTTCAAACATTGGAACAAGATCTTCATATTGCTTCATCGTTTTAGCATCATGCGACTCCAGAATCTTATTAACTGCTTTATAAGTCATTCGGGCATGTGATTTCATAACACTTTGGAAGATTCGGTGATTAACAATTTTCCCTTGCTCATCAATTTCCATTTCGCAACTCATAGCAAGGCGTTCTTCATTAGGATTTAAAGAGCAAATTCCATTAGAAAGCCGCTTAGGAAGCATTGGAACTACCCGATCAGTTAGATAAACAGATGTACCACGCTTAAATGCTTCTTGATCAAGCGGTGTACCTGGCTTTACATAGTGAGTAACATCCGCAATATGAACCCCAAGGTGGTAGTGCCCATTGTCCATCTTCCAAGCTACCACCGCATCATCCAAGTCTTTTGATTCAATTGCATCAATGGTAACAAGCGGTTGGTCAGTAATATCCACCCGACCCTTTTTTTCTTCTGGGAGAACATGAAGCGGAATCTTATTAGCTTGTTCCATCACTTCTTTAGGGAATTCATGAGGGACGTCGTGAGCATAGATTACTGACATAATATCAATACCCGGCTCATCCTTATCACCAATCACTTCAGTAACGGCACCCGTCATTACTTCCGGTGCCTCATCACTAGGATAAGTCTCAACAGTAGCTGTTACTACTTGGCCGTCAAGTGGTTTTAATCCCTTGTCCGTTACATAGAAATGATACTGCGATAATTTCTTATCTTTAAGCAAAATTTCACCAATGTAATCATCGCCGATAGTCGCTTGCTTAAATTCACCAACTACATTTTCATATTTATGTTCAACAATCCGGGTTACTTGACCTTCTGGACCCTGATCACTACCTGCTTTTGCTGGACGTAATACTTTAACTTCTACCTGGTCCCCATTTAATGCATGCAAAGTATGATCAGGATTAATATACATGTCTGGAAGATCAGGGTCATAGTCTACAAAACCGAACCCCTTATCGTTTCCGTGGAAAGTTCCAATAAGTGGTTGCTGTTTAATAACTGCTTCGAATTCACCATGATCAGTTACTTGAACCTTTTTCTCTCTTTCCAATTGAGCAAGAGATTGAACGATCGGTGTAAACTGCTCAGCATCATCCATCCCTAATTGATGAGCAAGTTTTTCTGCTGAGTAACTCACACCTGCATTATCTGTTAAATGTGTTAATATTTTTTCTTTTAAATTATTTGTTGTCATTTATTTGTTGTCATTAGAAGGCACCTCGAATAAATTTTGTAAATATTTTTCTACATCGGCAAATAGTTGACGATGAGCGGTATTAACTGTTAATAAGTGAGTAGCGGTTGGGTAGTAATGGTAATCAACTGCAACCCCATTCTCCTGTAATTTTGTTTTTAATTGCAGTCCAGACGCTGGATCAATCATTTCATCTGTGCCTCCTTGTGCAATAAAGAATGGCTGATGAATCTGATCTAATTGGTCACAAATTTGATGCGCCATTGTTTGAATTTGTGCTAGTTGTTGGGGGAGTCGTTCAGTCAATTTAGCAACCTTTTCCTTAGTAATTAATGGGTTGATTTTTTGCTGACGATAATACTTTGCCGCAATTTTAGGGAAGTATTCCGGAACATTCGATTGTCCCCAGGTGGTAATTGGGGATGCAAAAACACCACCACCTAATAATTGCGGATCATTCTCAAGAGCTCTTGTTGCAAGTAAACCACCAAGCGATAACCCAAAAATTGCAATTTGATCAATTCCCGCATCGCGTAAACGAAAGATTGCCATCCGGGTATCATCCCACCAATCATCTGGACCATTGCTTTCTAGTACCTTTCGTGGATCACCACCATGCCCACTCAAAAGCGGTGCGAAAACCGTATATCCTTGCCAGTTAAGCTGACGTCCCAGCATTCGAACATCATTCGTATTTCCTGTATATGCATGAAGCAAAATAACTCCATGCCGTCCACTATGGGGAAAGAAAAAAGACTCACCAGTATACGTTATCACTTAATGTGACGAAACGTAAATCATCGCTAATGCCAGAATAAAGAAGAGTGCTCCACAAATTGTTGTAACAATCTGCATAACAGCTTCAAATCCCCGCGCTTTACGACGTGAGAATAAGTCACCCGCACCACCTGTCAAAGCTGACATTGCATCATTATCGTTTTTTGCTGGTTGCATCATTACACACGCAATTAATACAACGCAATCAATTAAGAATAAAGTCATTAATGTGTTATACAACTATCCTTGTGCATAATGCGCAGCCCGACTTATCTCATGGTAAACTTGTCTAGTAGTTGCTGAATTGGCCCGCAAAATTAACGTATCGCCAGCTTGCAGCTTTGTTTGACCATTCGGAATGATCTTTTCTTCTCCCCGATAGACAACCATCACAATACAATCAGTTGGCCATGGAAAATCTTTAATTTTACAACCATCCAACTGGGCGCCAGCATAAATGGTAATCGACATCGTAACATCCTCTTTATGGCGTGCTGGTTGCGGATTATTTCCAATAAAGGCGTTAAACATTGCTGTATATACTGGTTCACCGTGTAACGCATCCACAACAAGATAAGCTACTACTGCTACCAAGGCTAATGGCATTAAGTGCGCAAGTGAGCCAACCATTTCAGTAATTAATAAAATAGCAGTAAATGGCGCCTTACTAATACATGCAAAATAACCTGCCATTCCATAGATAATAAAATTAGGTAAATATCGAACTGGCATTAATCCCAAACGGACCATTAACGCACAATAGACTGCGCCTAAAATAGCGCCAAGAGTTAAAATTGGCAAAAATATCCCACCCGGTAATTGCGAACCATAACTAATCATTGAAAATACAAAGCGAAGGACAAAAAGCCCCACAAAAAGCGCTAAAGAAAATGGCAAGGAACGTAAAATAATAATTAATTCATTTCCCCCGCCCAACGTGATTGGAAAATACCAGGCGATAGGAATAACCAGCAAAAACGGAATAATTGGATAAGCAATAGGAGATAGTTTAGGAATCCGTGCCGTCCAACCATTCAAATGCAAAATAACAATTTGGTAAAGACGCCCTAAGATACCTAATAAAATACCAAGCGCAATCAAATGCCAATAAAGATTATTAGGAAGCATATGATTATAAGGAACATTCAAAACCGGTCGTAAGCCAAAAAACTGCATCGAAACCATATTAGAACAAAGCGAACTCACAAATGTTGCCAACCAAATTACCGGTGAAAAATTATGATACACTTCTTCCAAAATAAAGATAGTCGCAGCGATTGGCGCATTAAAGGCTGCAGATAATCCTGCTGCTGCTCCACTTGCGATCCCTATTTGGCGATTAAGGTGCCCTACTTTGGCCTTTTCCTCTACTCCTTGCCCAATTGTTGCCCCAAGTTGAATTGATGGTCCTTCACGTCCGAGATATAATCCAGATCCAATAGCGAAAACTCCGCCAAGAAATTTTCGCCATAACACTGGCCACCATTTTTCATCAAATTGGTTAGTCAACTGTCCCTCAACCTGTGGAATCCCCGACCCTTTTATCTCAGGATAGGATTGAGCTAACCATCCTAATAATAATGCTAAAATAATTGATCCAATTGTCCATGGTATTAGCCATAATGGATGAGAATGAAAATATGCAAAACTTGCTGTTACTAATTGTAAAAAGTGTTGAATTATGAGTCTAAATACACTAACTACTAAACCAGTCAATATTCCAATAATGATCGCCCGAATTAGTTGATTGAACTGATTATAGCGATGAAATACCTCTTTTCTACTCTCCATTTATGCTTTTTCGTTTTTAAAACCATGCCGAACAAGGTATACAGTGACTGCTAGAATCAATACTGCAGCACCAACAATAACCGAAATCCGTGTGTCAGGATTAATAAACATAAAGATAACGATCACAATCAACATGAGAAATGCAAAATAATTTGAAAATGGATATAGTGGTAATTTGAATGGATGATCAACCATCAAGTCTTTATTATTACGACGGAAACGTAATTCTGCTAGTAAAATTACAAACCATGGAATCATTCCGGGTAAAACAGAAGAACTGAAGACAACCACGAACATATCAGCAGTTGAATGGCTATAAGTTGCCGAAATCATATCAATAATAAAGCCAATCAAAATACCACCGGAAATACCAAGGATGGCAGCATCGGGAACGATCCGTTTTGAAAGACGACCAAAAATCTTAGGAGCATCCCCTTCATGAGATAGCTTAAACAGCATCCGACTTGAACTGTAAATACCCGAATTAGCACCTGATAATGCAGCGGTTAAAACCACAAAGTTAATGATTGATGCTGCAGCTGTAATTCCGACCTTAGCAAAAGTAGATACAAATGGTGATCCAACACTGCTTAATTCATTCCAAGGATAAATTGTTACAATTACAAAAATTGCGCCAACGTAGAAAATTAAAATCCGGAATAAAACAGACTTAACAGATTTAACAATTGCTTTTTGCGGATTTGCTACTTCCCCGGCAGAAATTCCTAGCAATTCGATTCCTTCATAAGATCCAACGATAATTGACATTGAGAAGAAGAAACCACTCCAGCCACCAGTGAAAAATCCACCATGAGACCAAAGATTGCTGAAACCGGTTGGATGACCGCCATTACCAAAGCCAAAGAAGATAATCATAAATCCAAGTAAGATCATAAAGATAATAGTAATAACTTTGATCATCGCAAACCAAAATTCAAGCGACCCATATGCTTTTGCACTCGCTAAATTAGCGAGGACCAAGAAAATAATAATAACAATTCCAGCTACCCAAGTATGAAGGTGTGGCCACCAATATTTAAGGTATTCAGTTGCTGCTACTACTTCAGACATTCCTACAACAATATACTCAAATACGTTAGCCCATTTAGCAAGGTATCCAGCTACTGGATGAACATATTCAGTTGCATAATCCGCAAAAGAACCTGTTCCAGGATTAATGTAAATCATCTCTCCTAACGCTCTCATAACAATATATAGAATTAAGCCGACAAACGCATATGCGAGGATAACAGATGGCCCGGTCCACTTGATTGTAGATGTTGATCCCATAAACAGTCCAACACCAATCGCTCCACCAAGGGAAATCATTTCCATCTGACCAGCAGTCATCGAACGATTAAGTTCTGGTGCCGATTTTTTCATTTAACGATTTTCGATGTCTTGACGAGCTTGTTGACTCAAGTTGTAGAATGAGTGGATACCCTTGTATTGAGCAACATCACCAAGTTGATCTTCAATCCGCATTAATTGGTTGTACTTAGCAAGACGGTCAGTCCGGCTCATAGAACCAGTCTTGATTTGTCCGGCGTTTGTAGCAACAACCAAGTCAGCAATAGTAGTGTCTTCAGTTTCACCAGAACGGTGTGAAACGATGGCAGTGTAACCAGCTTCCTTAGCCATTTCGATAGCTTCAACAGTTTCAGTTAAAGTACCAATTTGGTTAAGCTTGATTAAGATTGAGTTAGCAGCACCCATTTGGATACCCTTCTTCAAGTAATCAGTGTTAGTTACAAAGAAGTCATCACCAACAAGTTGAACCTTCTTGCCTAACTTATCAGTAATAGTTACCCAATCATCCCAGTTGTTTTCGTCAATTGGGTCTTCAACAGATACTACTGGGTACTTTTCAATAATACCGGATAAGTAGTTAATCCATTCTTCAGTGGTGTATTCTTCACCAGTTGACCAACGAAGCTTGTACTTCTTGTCTTCGTCGTTCCATAATTCTGAAGCGGCAACGTCAAAGGCAATGGCAATGTCCTTACCTGGCTTGTAACCAGCATCTTCAATAGCCTTGATTAAGTATTCGAATGGTTCTTCGTTGTTAGCAAAGTCAGGAGCAAATCCACCTTCGTCACCAACAGAGGTTACTTTACCAGCAGCTTCCAATTCCTTCTTCAAAGCGTGGAAAGTTTCTGAACCCCAACGAATAGCTTCACGTACAGTTGGTGCACCAACTGGCATAATCATGAATTCTTGGAAGTCAACCTTGTTATCTGAGTGAGCACCACCGTTAATAACGTTCATCATTGGTGTTGGCAATACATGAGCGTTGAAACCACCAAGGTAGTTGTAAAGAGGTACTTGTAATTCGTCAGCAGCAGCCCGAGCAGCAGCTAATGAAACAGCTAAAATAGCGTTAGCACCTAACTTACCCTTGTTTGGAGTACCGTCTAACTTAATCATTGCCTTATCGATAGCGATTTGGTCAGTAACTTCCATCCCTACGATTTCCTTAGCAATAATGTTGTTTACGTTTGAAACAGCCTTTAAAACACCCTTGCCGCCAAAACGGTTCTTGTCGCCGTCACGTAATTCAACAGCTTCGTGTTCACCAGTTGAAGCACCTGAAGGAACGATACCGCGGCCTACACCACCGGCTTCTGTGTAAACTTCTGCTTCAACTGTTGGGTTACCACGTGAATCAAGGACTTCACGTGCATAAATATCTGTAATGAGTGACATCTAATGGTGAACTAATTGTAAAAATGTTTCTGGATTTAGGCTCGCCGCTCCGACTAAAACACCATCAATATCATTTTTTGCCATTAGTGCATTGATATTAGATGTTGTCACACTTCCTCCATAGAGAATTCGAACATTATTTGCAACTTCATCGCCATACATATCACTAATCGTCTGGCGAATAAGGTAACAACCTTCCGCCGCTTGTTCTGGATCAGCACTCTCGCCTGTTCCAATCGCCCAACTAGGTTCATAAGCAACCGTAACATGACAAATTTCGTCATTGGTCAATCCATGAAGATCAGCGAGAATTCGGCTCACCACCCAATGAACTTTCTTTCCAGCAACTCGTCGACGCATAGTATCATCACAACAAACAATCGGACATAACCCGTTTACTAATGCTGCCTTCACTTTTTTATTAATTAATTCATCAGTTTCATTAAAGTAAGTTCGGCGTTCAGAATGGCCTAAAATTACATGATGGATTCCTGCTTGGTATAAAGCATATGGACTTGTTTCACCAGTATAGGCTCCTTCATTCTTATAATAGCAGTTTTCTGCCATTATTTTTAATGGAGATTCTTTAGCCGCTTTAACCATTGGTACCAAACAAAGAGTAGGAGCAGCAATTGCTGTTTCAAGTTGGTCGGCAGGTGGAAGCTGATTTTTTATTTTTTCGATAAAAGAGACAGCTTCTTGTACATCCTTATGCATTTTCCAATTGCCAGCAATAATCGGTACTCTCATTTATTTGTCAGAAATTGCGGCAATTCCAGGCAATTCTTTACCTTCAAGGTAAGTTAATGATGCACCACCACCAGTTGAAATGTGAGTAAGCTTATCAGCAACACCCAATTCCTTAACTGCAGCAGTTGAGTCTCCTCCACCAACAATTGTTGTAGCTTCTGTTAATGTACCAAGGAATTTACCAATTTCAAGCGTACCCTTAGCAAAGTTTGGCATTTCAAATACACCCATTGGTCCATTCCAAACAACAGTCTTGGCATCTTTTAATACGTTCTTGAACTCTTCAACAGACTTAGGACCAATATCAAGAGCCATCCAACCGTCGTCAATATCACCTTCAACAACCTTTGTATCAGCATCATTGTTGAACTTATCAGCTACTACATTATCAATTGGCAATACAAGCTTATTGCCAGCTTTGTCTAAGATTTGCTTAGCAACGTCAATCTTGTCTTTTTCAACAAGTGAGTTACCAACCTTGATTCCCTTAGCAGCGTAGAAGGTATAAGCCATTCCACCACCGATAATAATCTTGTCTGCCTTGTCAAGAAGGTTATCAATAACACCAATCTTATCAGAAACCTTTGCACCACCAAGAATGGCAACAAATGGACGTTCAGGATTATCTACTGCATCACCTAAGAACTTGATTTCCTTTTCCATCAAGTAACCAGCTGCTGCTTTGCCTGGCATGTTAGTAGCAATACCAACATTAGAAGCGTGCTTACGGTGAGCTGTACCAAAAGCATCATTTACAAATACATCACCAAGAGAAGCCCAGTACTTACCTAATTCAGGATCATTACCAGATTCACGCTTTACATATTCGCCATCCTTAACGTCTTCGTAACGGGTGTTTTGGACAAGTAAAACATCACCATTCTTCATGTTGTCGATAGCATCTTCTAATTGCTTACCTTCAGTAACTGGAACAAATGTTACTGGCTTGTTTAGTAAGTTAGAAAGACGTTCTGCAACTGGGCGAAGTGAAAGTCCAGGCTTATCTTCTTCTTTTTTAATTCGGCCAAGGTGTGAGAATAAGATTGCTCGACCACCATGGTCAATAACATATTTAATTGTTGGTAAAGCTGCAACAATTCGATTGTCGTCACCAACAACGCCGTCTTTAATTGGAACATTAAAGTCAACACGCATTAATACTTTCTTGCCTTCTAAAGGAAGGTCTTCAACAGTTAATTTAGCCATTTAAAGAGTAGCAAAGTGAAGTAAAGTCCGGATCATGTTGCTAGTGAAACCGTATTCGTTGTCGTACCAAGCAACAGTCTTAACTAATTGTGAACCATCGTCACCTTCCATAATTTCAGTTTGGGAAGGATCGAATACTGAACCGTATGTTGAACCGATAATATCAGTTGAAACAATTTCATCTTCAGTGTAACCGAATGCTGGGTTAGTAGCCTTCTTCATAGCATCGTTGATTTGGTCAACAGTAACCTTCTTGTCCAAAATTGAAACAAGTTCAGTTAATGAACCATCAACAACACCAACACGTTGTGCGTGACCTGAAAGCTTACCGTTTAATTCAGGAATAACTAAACCAATAGCCTTAGCAGCACCACTTGAGTGAGGAATAGTGTTTACACTTGCAGTACGGTTGTTACGCATCTTCTTACCACGAGGACCATCAAGGATAGCTTGAGTAGAAGTAAATGCGTGGATAGTAGTCATAGTACCAACCTTAACACCAAATTCGTCATTTAAGACCTTAGCCATTGGTGCCAAGCAGCTAGTAGTACATGAACCAGCTGATACGATAATGTCATCCTTAGTCAAAGTATCAAGGTTAACACCAGGAACAACAGTTGGGATGTTACCAGCAGGTGCTGAAATCAATACACGCTTTGCACCAGCGTCAATGTGTGCTTGTGACTTTTCAGCAGAAGTGTAGAAACCAGTACATTCAAGAACAAAGTCAACACCATCGTTCTTTACCCAAGGAATGTTACGAGCATCGCGTTCAGCGTATACAGGGTATTCCTTACCATCAACAACAATACCAGTATCAGTAGATGTAACTTCACCTGGGAACTTACCATGAGTTGAGTCATACTTAAGTAAGTAAGCCAACATAGAAGGAGTAGTCAAATCGTTGATTGCAACAACTTCAATATCATTTGTGTTAAGTTCGTGAATCCGACGAAATGCTAAACGACCAATACGGCCAAAACCGTTAATACCAATTTTTACAGTCATTGCGCCCCCCGAGAGTCGAACTCGGATCTCGAGAACCGGAATCTCACGTGCGATCCATTACACTAAGGGCGCTTACTTTAATTTTGAATTATTTTCCATTACACCATCAAGTAAGCCGTAATCTACTGCTTCTTGTGCTGTCAAGTAATGATCACGTTCAGTATCAGCCTGGATCTTCTCGATAGGTTGACCAGAATTCTTAGCAAGGATTCCGTTAAGCATCTTCCGTGTCTTCAAAATTTCAGTAGCAGCAATTTCGATTTCAGTCTGTTGACCTTGAGCTCCACCAGATGGTTGATGAATCAAAACTTGTGAGTGTGGTAATCCAAAACGCTTACCCTTAGCACCAGATGATACTAATACACTGGCCATCGAAGCAGCCATTCCGATTACAATAGTTTGAACATCAGCCTTAATAAAGTTCATGGTGTCATAAATTGCCATTCCTGAGGTAACAACTCCACCAGGTGAATTAATGTATAAATAAATATCTTTAGTTGAATCTTGCGCATCAAGGAATAAAAGTTGCGCAACAATTGAATTTGCCATTTCGTCTTCAATTGGACCAGAGAGCATAATGATACGGTCCTTCAGAAGCCGTGAGTAGATGTCATAAGCACGTTCACCACGAGATGATTGCTCAATGACAGTAGGTACTAAATTCATTTAATCTTTTTTATCAGCATCGACTATCTTTTCAGCTCGACGCTCAGCAATAAAAATATAAACTAATAAGATAAATACTAACGCTGAAGCAGTATATAAAACCATATTACTTGCAAGCCAGCCATATTTAGCTACCAATCACCAAAAATAGCCCATAAATCCAGTTGATGAACCTACTGCAAATTTAGGAACTGCTTCATTAACCATTAATCCAACTAATGTTAATGGGGCGCAAATTAAAGTTCCCATAATAAAAAGAACACTTACGATCAAAATGTGACTGGTACTAAAGAAATACGTTGTCAAACAAATAAATAAACCAATTACACATAAAATACAAACAATAGCTCGACGTCCCTTTAATGCATCGGAAATTGCTCCCATAATAATTACTCCTGGAACCGCCGCAAGTTCAAAAATACCCACTAACCACTTTGCAAAGTTAGTCGTAAAGCCTTTTGATTCTACAAGATAGCTTGGAATCCAGCTCATTATCCCGTAACGAACCAAATACAAGGACATTGATGTTAGAGTAATGGCCCACACAACTTTATTCGTCAAAATATATTTAACAAAAATTTGCGGTAAAGTCAGACTCGTCTCTTCAGAATCAGACTCAGTTCCGTTTTCTAAAACAACTTCATCTCCGGTATATTCAGAAATACTTGGCAGCCCAACACTCACCGGCCGATCAGCACCCACTAATAATACAAAGGCCGCAATAATCAGCGAAACCACTGAAGATGTATAAAAGGCAGTAGAAATGGAACCTGAAAACATTCACCATAATTGAACAGAACGCTGGCATGCAGCTGCCCTCATCCCTTGAGCAATCGACATAATTAACATTAGAAACATCATCATATATAGGCTACGGGTAGAGCCTAAGTCAAAGTTAAGCAGTGCAGAAATAACCAATCCAGTTGCTAAATAACGGTTAGTATTGCTTTTATCACTTAATGCTCCCATAAATAATTTTGAAATCCCATAACCAATCCCAAAACACGAAAGTACCATTCCGATATCAGCCGTGGTAAAACCATACTGCTTCATAATTTCATTTTGTTCGGTTATGAAAATTAAACGAATAATATAATAGCCAATGTAACCGATACAAATTGCAAGCAATACTCCTAACTGATGCCAATGATACGAACTTTCAACCTTATCAGCAGGAACCTTTTTCTTCGCCACTGGAGCTGGTTTTAAAAACTCAAGCATTTACTTTTCTTCAGCTGGCTTTTCCTTAGCCCACTTACGAATAGCTTCGATCTTCTTTTCTTTTAATGCTCGCTTGTACTTTGAAGCGATTGGGCGACGGCCTTGTACGCCGTATGGGTGTGCTTTACGCATTTATTTCTTATTTATACTTTCGCTAATTAGTGCTAATTCAGCTGCTGCGCATTCTTGATCTAATTCGTTCCAGTTAGCGGTAACGTTAAAAACGTTTAATTTATTTACTGACATAAATAAATTGGTGGATTATAGAATGAAGTTAGCCACCCAGTTGGTGGTAAATAAAAAACGCCATTCGGCGTGACATCAGGTATCATATTAAGTGAACCAAACCTATATGAAAGGATGTCCGTCAAATGACGCACTTAAATGATACCATGTCTACTAGTTTATTGACTACTCATAAAAAGAATGCTTAGTGGGTTAGTGCCTTAAAAAGTTGTCCCATTGGTCTACTTGTGGCCGTGTTAATCGGAATTATTCCTTGTACTGCTCCAATTGACGGCTTTGTCGGTGCTTTTCTTAGAAACTCTCCAGTTCGAATATGCATTTCCTGTAATAGGCTGGTTTGAGCCACTCGAGGAAGAACTGTTAATTGTTCTAGGATCGTATTTAAACTAGCTTGCAGTTGACCATTCATTCGGGCTTCAATTAAACCAATCATGGCTTTAGCCCCCTGCTCAGTCCATGACTTGCCCTGTTTCTTCATTCGGTAAGTAAAAGCCCGGTGAGAACTTTCGACTGAACCGATTAAATGAATATCCTTAAATCCACGCATTTGTGGCGAGAGGATATACCGCCAATTTCGCTGTAGATACTTTCTTAAACGCATTAGGTCGTCTGCTTGTTTTTCTGTTAAGTTTTGTGATTCATAAGTATCTAAAATTATCGTTAGCTCTGCTTGATCATGATGACGAACGGCTTTAATTGCTCGCATGGCTAATTCGTTGTGCCGGCCTAAAGTATGTTCAATTTTCTGTAAACAATGATAGCGGTCGAGAAAGTATTCACCGTGTGCACCTTGAGGAACTAGACTTAATAGCTTAGCTGGTTCGTAACCTGGGCCAGCGTCACTGGCCAAAAAGATCGTTTGACCGGCAAGCTTATAATGGCGGTCTAAATAATCACTTAGTCGTGCTTCAAGCCGTCCCTGGTGCCCAACACTGAGAAAGTCATGCCGATTAATGATTTGATTAGCTACTCGCTCATAAACCCGATAATGGTGCACAAGAGTCAGCTGACCTACTTCTTTTTTGCCTTTAATCATAAAGGCATCACCCTCAATAGTTAAATTTTTAGGCATATGGCGAGGAGTAGCTTGGTGTTCTTTTGCTTGAGTTTGTTTAGCTACCTGATTTCCTAACTCATGCACGGCGTGCATCGTATCTGTCAAGTTTTCATAGGTAGCCTTTAAATATACAGTTTTAGTGGGTTAGTGCCTTAAAAAGTTGTCCCATTGGTCTACTTGTGGCCGTGTTAATCGGAATTATTCCTTGTACTGCTCCAATTGACGGCTTTGTCGGTGCTTTTCTTAGAAACTCTCCAGTTCGAATATGCATTTCCTGTAATAGGCTGGTTTGAGCCACTCGAGGAAGAACTGTTAATTGTTCTAGGATCGTATTTAAACTAGCTTGCAGTTGACCATTCATTCGGGCTTCAATTAAACCAATCATGGCTTTAGCCCCCTGCTCAGTCCATGACTTGCCCTGTTTCTTCATTCGGTAAGTAAAAGCCCGGTGAGAACTTTCGACTGAACCGATTAAATGAATATCCTTAAATCCACGCATTTGTGGCGAGAGGATATACCGCCAATTTCGCTGTAGATACTTTCTTAAACGCATTAGGTCGTCTGCTTGTTTTTCTGTTAAGTTTTGTGATTCATAAGTATCTAAAATTATCGTTAGCTCTGCTTGATCATGATGACGAACGGCTTTAATTGCTCGCATGGCTAATTCGTTGTGCCGGCCTAAAGTATGTTCAATTTTCTGTAAACAATGATAGCGGTCGAGAAAGTATTCACCGTGTGCACCTTGAGGAACTAGACTTAATAGCTTAGCTGGTTCGTAACCTGGGCCAGCGTCACTGGCCAAAAAGATCGTTTGACCGGCAAGCTTATAATGGCGGTCTAAATAATCACTTAGTCGTGCTTCAAGCCGTCCCTGGTGCCCAACACTGAGAAAGTCATGCCGATTAATGATTTGATTAGCTACTCGCTCATAAACCCGATAATGGTGCACAAGAGTCAGCTGACCTACTTCTTTTTTGCCTTTAATCATAAAGGCATCACCCTCAATAGTTAAATTTTTAGGCATATGGCGAGGAGTAGCTTGGTGTTCTTTTGCTTGAGTTTGTTTAGCTACCTGATTTCCTAACTCATGCACGGCGTGCATTAAAAGGAGGTGATCCAGCCGCAGGTTCTCCTACGGCTACCTTGTTACGACTTCACCCCAGTCATCTGTCCCGCCTTAGGCGGCTCCCTCCATAAAGGTTAGGCCACCGACTTTGGGCGTTACAAACTCCCATGGTGTGACGGGCGGTGTGTACAAGGCCCGGGAACGTATTCACCGCGGCATGCTGATCCGCGATTACTAGCGATTCCGACTTCGTGTAGGCGAGTTGCAGCCTACAGTCCGAACTGAGAACGGCTTTAAGAGATTAGCTTACTCTCGCGAGCTTGCGACTCGTTGTACCGTCCATTGTAGCACGTGTGTAGCCCAGGTCATAAGGGGCATGATGATCTGACGTCGTCCCCACCTTCCTCCGGTTTGTCACCGGCAGTCTCACTAGAGTGCCCAACTTAATGCTGGCAACTAGTAACAAGGGTTGCGCTCGTTGCGGGACTTAACCCAACATCTCACGACACGAGCTGACGACGACCATGCACCACCTGTCATTGCGTCCCCGAAGGGAACGCCTTATCTCTAAGGTTAGCGCAAGATGTCAAGACCTGGTAAGGTTCTTCGCGTAGCTTCGAATTAAACCACATGCTCCACCGCTTGTGCGGGCCCCCGTCAATTCCTTTGAGTTTCAACCTTGCGGTCGTACTCCCCAGGCGGAGTGCTTAATGCGTTAGCTCCGGCACTGAAGGGCGGAAACCCTCCAACACCTAGCACTCATCGTTTACGGCATGGACTACCAGGGTATCTAATCCTGTTCGCTACCCATGCTTTCGAGCCTCAGCGTCAGTTGCAGACCAGACAGCCGCCTTCGCCACTGGTGTTCTTCCATATATCTACGCATTCCACCGCTACACATGGAGTTCCACTGTCCTCTTCTGCACTCAAGTCGCCCGGTTTCCGATGCACTTCTTCGGTTAAGCCGAAGGCTTTCACATCAGACCTAAGCAACCGCCTGCGCTCGCTTTACGCCCAATAAATCCGGATAACGCTTGCCACCTACGTATTACCGCGGCTGCTGGCACGTAGTTAGCCGTGACTTTCTGGTTGGATACCGTCACTGCATGAACAGTTACTCTCACGCACGTTCTTCTCCAACAACAGAGCTTTACGAGCCGAAACCCTTCTTCACTCACGCGGTGTTGCTCCATCAGGCTTGCGCCCATTGTGGAAGATTCCCTACTGCTGCCTCCCGTAGGAGTATGGACCGTGTCTCAGTTCCATTGTGGCCGATCAGTCTCTCAACTCGGCTATGCATCATCGCCTTGGTAAGCCGTTACCTTACCAACTAGCTAATGCACCGCAGGTCCATCCCAGAGTGATAGCCAAAGCCATCTTTCAAACAAAAGCCATGCGACTTTTGTTGTTATGCGGTATTAGCATCTGTTTCCAAATGTTATCCCCCGCTCCGGGGCAGGTTACCTACGTGTTACTCACCCGTCCGCCACTCACTGGTGATCCATCGTCAATCCGGTGCAAGCACCATCAATCAGTTGGGCCAGTGCGTACGACTTGCATGTATTAGGCACACCGCCGGCGTTCATCCTGAGCCAGGATCAAACTCTCATAGGCCGATCAGTCTCTCAACTCGGCTATGCATCATCGCCTTGGTAAGCCGTTACCTTACCAACTAGCTAATGCACCGCAGGTCCATCCCAGAGTGATAGCCAAAGCCATCTTTCAAACAAAAGCCATGCGACTTTTGTTGTTATGCGGTATTAGCATCTGTTTCCAAATGTTATCCCCCGCTCCGGGGCAGGTTACCTACGTGTTACTCACCCGTCCGCCACTCACTGGTGATCCATCGTCAATCCGGTGCAAGCACCATCAATCAGTTGGGCCAGTGCGTACGACTTGCATGTATTAGGCACACCGCCGGCGTTCATCCTGAGCCAGGATCAAACTCTCATATAAAACATACAAGAACTTGAATAGCTCTCAATTATCTTTGTTATTAAGCGAATTGACTTCGCAAATGTTTTACTTCAAATCACATCGTGATTGAAGACCCTACACATTTGATTCGTCGAAACTTTGTTCAGTTTTCAAAGGTCTACCCGTTGGCTAATCAAGCAGCCAATCAACACGTTTATTATAACATATATCAGATCAGTTTGTCAAGAAGAAAATTTAATTAATTTTGAATTTCTTTTGATTGATAGCTCAATCAGCAACTTCATTAATATATCATGTCATCAAGTTGATGTCAACAATTATTTTTAATTTTTTTGTTAAACATCTCAACAGCACTTAACTGCTTTGACAACGGTAATTACTATACATGGATTTTTTAAGCATCTTCTTTAACAAAACGCGAACGTAATGCTCCGACAACGGCTGGGATTAACGTAACCACAATAATTGCAAGAATGATGACAGAGAAGTGTTCTTGAACAAACGGAAGATTACCGAAGAAGTAACCACATCCACAACAAAGTGCTACCCAGATAACACAGCCAATTACACTATAACGAATAAATTGCTTGTAGGGGAAACCAGAACCTGCTGCCGCAAATGGAGCAAATGTTCTAATGATCGGAATAAAACGGGCGAGAATAATAGCCGGCGCGCCATGCTTTTCAAAGAAGACTTCGGCACGTTCTAGACTATCTTTATCAATTAATTTACCAAAAAGTGAGTGGTTAGAAAGGCTCTTCCCAATCTTATGACCAATTAAAAAGTTAAGGGAGTCTCCACCCAAACAGGCGCATAAGAAAATAAAAATAAAAATCCAAATATTAAGATGATAACGTGGGTCAGCAGCTAGTGCACTTGCAGCAAAGAGAAGGGAATCTCCAGGTAGAAATGGCATTATGACTGCACCAGTTTCAATAAATATAATAGCGAATAAAATTAAATAAGTTGCATCGCCGAATTGATTAACAATCTGAATTAGATGAACATCAATGTGTAATATAAAATCAATAAGAGTTGCCAATTACGTTCGCGTTTTGTTAAAGAAGATGCTTAACATAAGCTTTATCCATCCCCAGATCAAAAGTAAGATTATCAATATAAATCCTAACCATAATCCAAATAGTACTGTAAAAAAATTTTCAGGCATCAACAATATGATTGGCGTTGTTCGTGGATCAAATAGCCAATCCATATTGCTAAAGAAAAGATAATGAAATTTAATAAAAAGGACATCGAAATTTGTTATCCCCATAAACCCACTAAAGAGCAATAAAATAAATAACATCTGAAACGGTAAAATCAGGCGCCAGAGCTGATTTTGCCGTTTTTGTTTTTTCAATCCAAACACTAACAACGGGAGCGAAACCACCATCACAGCTTCATTCAATAAAATCAAATGTTTTACGTCTTCAAAATGGTGAACTGCAGAAGGGGCAATTGGTAAATATCTTAGTTCGAGGACTCGCTGGGCCGGAAGCTGGATATATTTAATGACACTTCCATAATCAGCTATTAATTCAGAGGCAGATAATCCTAGGAGGTGCTTAGGAATTGTTATAAAAAAAGGTGAGATATTAATAACGATAAAAAGAGCAATACTAATTGCAACAACTAAACTAAGTAGTGTCAATAAGATTGCTCTTCCCCACTGAATAAATTCAAATTTCCCATTCATTCAAATTTCCCATTCATCAAGATTATTCACCTTATATGTTGGCTGGATTTTTTCTTTTATAACTTCTTCTGGACGCGATAAACCAGTATAAACTAATAAACTATCCATTCCAACATTAATTGCTGCTTCAATATCAGTATGATAGTTATCGCCGACCATAATTACCCTTTCTTTAGGCAATTTAACTCTTTCAAGTGCCATTTTCATAATTATTGCTTCTGGTTTACCAATCATCACAGGTTTCACTTGAGTTGCATATTCTACTAGCTTTACAATCGAACCTGCTCCAGGAACCATCCCTCGTTCATTAGGCAAATTACTATCAGCATTGGTCCCAATAAATTTAGCGCCATTTCGAATTAACAAGACTGCCTTTTCAAGCTTCTCATAAGTAACATTCGTATCTAATCCTACAACAACATATTCAGGTTGATCATCAGTCAAGATAAACCCTCGCTTTTCTAAAGCCAACTTTAATCCTGACTCACCAATAACATAAATTTTACTTTTTATCGGCGCCATTGACCGTAAATAGTCAGCAGTTGCGATTGCTGTTGTGTATATATTTTCCGCCGTAACATTAATATTATGATTTTCACGGAGGTTTTCAGCGACAAAATCTGGCGTTCTGGTACTATTATTTGTTACAAACAAGACCTCTTTCTTGGCATCTTGTAGTCGTTTGATAAATCTTCCGGCTGCTGGAATTTGCTTTTTGCCCTTATAAGTCGTCCCATCTAAATCAATAAAATATCCTTGATAATCTTTCATTTAGCTCCTCTTTTTTCGTTGATGAATCACAAATTTTTGCCGATGACCGTTTTTTACACGTTCTGCACGCTGATTATGTCGTTGACGCACGTTCGGTTGTTTAACCTGCCGTCGCCGTTCATGAATGACTGGCGTAGTTTTCTTTCGACGCTGACGGTAACTGTGCCGTGGAATACAAACATCATCATTGTGAAGGATAAAATACGCACAGCCAAAATTACAATACTCAAATAAATAATCCTCAATCGTATCAGCACCCAATTCTGGTTCAAATAAGGGATTATCATCATTATAAAAACCTTTTAAGCGTAATTGGTCATATCCCCAATCCCCAACGATATAGTCATATTTACTCAGAACACTGCTAAATCGTTCTGCGAATTTTTCTGAATTAAAACCGTCACGGTAGTCCTTTACTAATTCGTAAGGATGTCCATTAACGGTAAAATGTGTCTGGTCTTTTTTTTCAATATGATAGATTAAAGATCGTTGCTCTTCACGCTGATCAATATAATCTTGAATCTTAGCTCTATTCATTTATTTTTGTCCTGGATACTTCATAGCTTTTTGCGCTACGATTTCTTCTATTTCATGAAAATTCAGCGGAGCTCCAAATTTAGGCTTATTTTCAAGATAGTCTAATTCAGGAGCATCCACGCCTACATTTATATTTTCTTTAATGGGAACAGAATAGTGGTGAATATGGCCATGAAGGTTAATAATTTGCGGTGCTATTCCTAACATAAGAGGATAATGAGTTAAATAATACTGACGGTGATTATATTTTAATAGTACTCCCACATCATGAAACTGAAATTTAGGAAGTCCATTAAACTCATAATTATTACTTTCTAGATATTTAAAAAGGGCCCGATTATCATGATTGCCTTTTATCAGTATTAAGTGTCCATGTAATTGTAATAACACCTCAAGGATTGCTTGATAGGCATTTCGTTGAGGTTTAGTAAAGTACAGAGCAATGTCTCCTAAATGATAAACAATATCATTTTCACCAACCTTATCGTTCCAATTATTAATAATCGTTTGGTTCATCTCATTGACATTATTGAATGGCCTTGGTGCAAATTTATTTGTACCAAGGAGACTATCATGAAAAAAATGAGTATCTGACGTGCAAAACTTCATTTAGTTATTTTTCTTTAAACGTTCAATATCACGAACAATCATTAATTCTTCGTTAGTTGGAATTAATAATGTCTTAATCTTTGCATCATCAGCAGAAAGATCACGTTCAACACCATGGCAGTCGTTCTTTTCTTGATCAATCTTAATGCCAAAGTAGTCAAGCTTATCTGTGATCATCTTTCGTACTGGAACACTGTTTTCACCAACACCGGCAGTGAAGACAATGGCATCTGCGCCACCCATTTCAGCAATATATGCTCCAATGTAACGGACAATGCGGTTAACATAAATATCTAATGCAAGTTGTGCTCGGTCGTCACCCTTTTCAGCAGCTGCAAGAATATCACGCATATCTGGGGAGATACCAGAAATACCAAGTAAACCAGACTTATGGTTCAAAATATCAATCATCTCATCTGAGGATAAGTTTAGTTTACCCTGCATAAAAGCAATTAAGGATGGATCAACATCCCCTGACCGAGTTGCCATTGTTATTCCAGCAACAGGCGTAAAGCCCATTGACGTATCGAATGACTTACCATTCTTTACGGCAGTGATTGATGCACCTGCTCCAATATGCATGGTGATTAATTTAAGTTCTTCAACTGGCTTGCCTAACATTTCCGCAGCACGTGCAGATACGTAACGGTGACTGGTACCGTGAGCACCATACTTACGCGCACCATACTTCTCATACCAATCATAAGGCACACTGTACAATGCATTCATTTCTGGCATATCAACATGGAATGATGTATCAAAAACAGCAACCGCAAATGCATTAGGTAATACTTTACGGAAAGCTTTAATACCAACCAATTCTGCCGGCTCATGGAGTGGAGCATATTCTGACAATTCATCAATCTTGCTAATAACATCATCATCAATAATTGTTGAATCCTTAAAGAATTCTCCACCGGCAACAATTCGGTGACCTACTGCTGTGATTTCATCATAGCTTGCCACAATCTTTAATTCAATTAACTTATCTAACAAATAATTAACTGCGGCAGCATGATCAACAAATGGCTTATCTTCTTCATGCTTTTGACCATTACCATACTTAATCTTAGCATGGCCCATCTTTTCACCAATACGTTCAATCGTACCTTCAGCTACTACCTCTTCACTTGGCATATCAAATAATTTGAATTTAAGTGTTGAACTACCAGCGTTAACTGCAATTGTTTTTGACATTTAACGTAAATTCGTTGTTACCCATTTACTGATATCATCCATGAATGAAGCAAATTTTGCTTTATCCTTAAATGAAGGAAACTCACCCAACAAAACTTTAACTGCTTGTTTGCTATCTCCACCTTGGCGCTGCAATAACAAAATTGATTTTTGCGCATTCGGATTAGCAAAAAGTTCTGCTGGCAAATTGATAAGTCCTTGTAAATAGGCAACAGACTGAATCCATTTAACAAATGATTGTGATTCTTTAGTTTGGAATAAGCTACTAGGCACTAAGAATACCCCAAATGCACCGGGCTTAAGATAATTCATAGATTGTTCAATCAACAAATGGTGAACATATGAATGACCCTCTTTAGCCCGTGTTTGATAGTTTTTGGCGTTTTCATCAAGCGGATAGTAACCAATTGGCAAATCAGAAATAGCTAAATCACATTGAGAAATATCTAAAGCAGTTACAGCATCTTGATGGTACAACTTTACATTAAGGTGTTGTAATTCTGTATTTACACTCGCAACTCCCAACATATCTTCGTCATTATCTATTCCGTAACCAACGATGTCTTTATCTCCATTTACTTTAAGCTGATTCATCACAGTCGTTAATAAATTAGCTGTCCCAACGGCTGGATCAAAAACAGTCTTAATCTCCTTGATTTTTGTAACCTTTTCAATTAAGAAAGCCATGATTAAGCCAATTGTATCAGGAGTCATTTGATGATTAGCCTGAATTGCATCTTTTCGAATTACTTTCAAAAAACTCAGCTGGATAATTTGTCGGATAATTTCTGGCTTCACTTATTTTGGTGGATAAAACTTAACAATTGCACTTGCTTTCTCTCCATCCTTCCTTGTCACCTTAATCAATACTCGTTGGGAATCAAGTTGCGTAAACGAGTATTCATGATTCTTAATGTTATCTAACAATGGCATATAACCACCTTTATTCTGACACGTTAGGTATAGAGCATGGTTTTCTCTTAATTCATACTTTTGATCAGTTGTCTGACTGTACAGTAATAACCAATTATCACGAACCTCCATTAATTCAAAACGATGATTGACTGATTCTAATTCCCGTAAAAACAAATGCCAAGTGATTGTTGATTCTAAGTTCATTTTACCTACTTGTCTCATGCTAGTAGTAACTAAACTTATATTGATAATCACTAATGAAGAAATAATTAACGCGTAAGTCGCTTCTATTAAAGTAAAGGCCCCCTTCTTCATTCATCTTTCAACCCGACAAAGGCATCGATCATTATTATAAACAACCACCCTTTGGACCGTTGCTTTTGCGGTTAAATCACCACGGCTTAAAATAACTGATTGCTTTTTAACCGCATATAAATCACTAGCCTCTTTTCCTAACCTCGTTGCGGCCATTTTTAGCTGAAGATTTCTATTTTGTAACCACAATTGTTTTTCGCAAATAAAAAATAAATTTATCCCCATCGCTACAATAAATAAACTAATTAAACTATCTGCCATCATAAATGCTTTTACTTTAGCGTTTCTCAATTAGCGTTTCTCAATTCGGTATCCTCCCCATCCTAATTGAATCTTCATGTAGTAATAGTGACCATCGATTAATGATTTAAAACGCTGGGTACAGGGGCGCGTATAGCCATTTGGCGTAAGATAAAGTTCACCAAACCACTCAACATTCAGTGTTGAGGGAATAAGGATTTCTTTTGTCTCTCTCGTTTGATCATTTATACGAAAAGTAATCATTTCGTTATTTTTGTCGTGGCGAATTACAACAAATTGATGTTTACTCTCACACTTTAATTGCGCCCACTGCCAATCTTGACGCAATGATTGCCAAAATTGTTCTTCAGCTAGTTTTTGACGCGTTTTTGTAAAATTTGGAATCGTAATTAGTAAAAGGAGGGCCGTTATTCCTAAAACAATAATTGCTTCGAGAAACGTAAACCCTTCTTCACGAAAATTCATTCATCGCTGAATTGCCTTCCCATCAACAATTACAATTTTTTCGTGATGGGCCTGTTGAACCTGCGCATCAGTCAGATAATTTGCTTTATTCAATTCCTCTAAACTGACATTATCAGTTCCATTTTCATTTTCATATGCATCAATTTGGGTCTGAATTACAGATGTCATCGCTTTTCCATGAATACTATTAGCATGCTTTCGCTGTTGAGAGAGATTGGGCAGCATAATCAATACTAGTAGGCTAATAATAAATAAGACGATTGACATTTCGAGCAAGGTGAAGCCTGATTGTTTTTTCTTTAAAATTTTCATTTAATAAACTCCTTGGAATGAATGACAGATTGGCAATAAGATACTAAGATATAAAATAACAATTATGATTGCAATAATGCTAAAGATAACTGGTTGAACAAAAATCAATAAATGTTCAATTGCAGTTGTAAGGGCCTTAAATTTTAAATTCGCGAAAACAATTAAGTCCCGTCCCATATTTTCCCTGGTCGCCCCCTTATTCATAAAAACAATTAATTCATTAGGAAGAAAAGAGTAGGTAGCCACCACTTTTGAAATATCTCCATCATGTTGAATAGTAGTCATTATTTTGTTACCAAAAATATAAAGAATTGATTTTCTATCAAAGCTCTGGGTAATTTCACAAATTTCAGCCAACGATAATCCTTGTTGCAACATTGATCCTAATATACTAGTTAAATAATATTGAAAATAATAACAATAGCATTTTCCGATCATCGGTATTGTACAGATCTTAATTAGCCGTTGTTCCTTATTCATTTGATGCCATCTTAGCCCCTGAAATACAGCGCTAATAAAGATAACGGTAAAAAGATACGTTGCTCCTAACGTAATCATGTGAATTAGCGGCAAAGTTTGCCTCTCGCCTTGCCAGACTTTCAATTCTGGAAAAACAAACAAAATTAACCCACAAATCACCACCCCTAGCATCCCTAAAAGAATTAGCGGATATTGCAGGAGACTAAATAATTTTTTTCGTTGCTGTTCTCGTGCTGTAAGTATCTTTCCTACTTCACTCAATGTTTTTGTTAAATTACCATGCTTTTCTGCTAATAGTAATTGATAAAACAAATCGTCTTTTACTTCTGACTGCAGGCTCTGGGCAAAACTCGCTCCCTTTTGCATTCGTTTATCTATAGAAGCAATCCAAGGACCTAGCTTCGGATTGACAGCCTTGATAAAATCAAGTGCTTCTTTGACAGAAAAGCCAACACTTAATAAATCTGCTAATAAAAGGAAAAAATCTGCTTGTTGCTGATGATTGAATTTAACCTTGTTGGTATTGACGTGCAGTATTCTCCGTAATTTCGCCATTTAACCTTGTTGGTATTGACGTGCAGTATTCTCCGTAATTTCGCCATTTTCCACAGCCTGCTGAAGAGCTTTTGACCATTCATCAGATATTCCTCCTTTCTTGGTGCCACTAAGCAAACCACTAAATTGATGTCGATTTAACAGGTCACATAAGATGGCTTGTTCTCCATTCACCAACGGAATTAAACGCTGATAAGATACTGCCGTTAATACTTGCTGAAGGTAATAAGAATCTATCCCTAATTGTTGAAGGCGAGAAACAACTCCATAAGCATTTCGAGCATGGATAGTTCCCAAAACTAAGTGACCACTTAATGCGGCCTGGACAGACATAGCTGCTGTCTGTGAATCACGAATTTCTCCAATGATAAATACATCTGGGCGATGCCGTAATCCCAATTTTAATAAACTTTCATAGTTCATCCCCGCTAATTCATTTACTTGCAATTGAATAAATCCCGGATGATCAATTTCTACGGGGTCTTCAATTGTTAATACAATTTGTTTCGGCAATAGCTGTCGAGCAAGCTGATACATGGTAGTTGTTTTACCAGCCCCCATTGGCCCGGCAAAAAGAATTAAACCTCGTTGTTGACGGTATTTCTGTAATCTTTCCCACTGATGAGGAACTAAAAAATTAAACCTAATATCATTAAGAGGATATATAAAGCGAATAACTAGTGATTCCCTCCCTTGATAATCACCAACACTTGATAAGCGTAAATTGATCTTTTGGTGAGCATAAGTAAATTTAAAAGCGCCTAGCTGGGGTCGTCGATGCTCACTAACTGCCATATTGGCGCAATATTTTAAATATGAGATAAAACGTTGACCATAGTCACGCGTAACCTGTTTAAAAGGTAATAGGGTCCCCCTTATCGCTAAGGATAATTGATAATACCTATCATAAGGTAAGATATATAGGTCACTCGGTTGCTTGCGAATCATTCTTGCTAATTCTTCTTCAAAACTCGGCATTTATTCTTCATCGTCATCTTCGTCTGGTAAAATACCAGTTTCGTAAATATCAGCAACATCATCGTTTTCTGTTAATTCATCAATCAAATGACGGTATTGCTTTGCCTTATCTGCAGGTACCTCTGTCCGGTTTTGAGGGATCATGGTAACTTCAGCAGTATCTAATTCGTAGCCTTGTTCTTGAAGAGCATCACGAACATCTGTCATGCTACTTGGATCTGTGAAGATTTGGAACTTTTCTTCAGTTGCCTTCATATCTTCAGCTCCAGCATCTAAAGCATCCATTAACATATCATCTTCGCTCTTATCAAGACCATCACGGAGAATTTCGATTAATCCCTTACGGTCGAACATGTATGAAACTGATCCACTAGCACCTAATGAACCGCCAGAGTGACTAAATGCTGAACGAACAGCAGATGCAGTCCGGTTCTTGTTATCAGTAAGAGCAGAAACCATTACTGCTACCCCACCTGGTCCATAACCTTCATAAGTAACTTCTTCGAACTTAGCTCCACCAATACCTGAAGCTTTAGCAATAGCACGGTCAATATTTTTCTTAGGCATGTTGGCCGCGTGTGCCTTATCGATTACAAGCCGTAATTGAGCGTTGTTCGCTGGATCAGGATCACCTGCTTTAGCTGCTTGGTATAAGTCACGTGAAATCTTTTGGAAAATCTTACCACGCTTAGCATCTTGGGCGTTCTTACGTCCCTGAATGTTATGCCATTTTGAATGTCCTGACATTTACTGGCGAGGTTGCCATTTTCGTTTTACAAAGTGCAGAATAAATAACACAATACTAATGACAATCATCATCATTGAACCGTGAAATCCAGTCTGCTGAAAATCATTAGCAACCTGGGAAATAAAGGGACTTATGTCTGGTTGGCCTGCACCCATTTGAAGGGCAATCGCATGAATAGTCATAACGATTCCTGTGTATAAAATAGTTCCCCACAGACAAATCCACCTAAAACTACCAATTAAGTGATGCTGCCATAACCCCTTAAGAATCAATATAACGAGGCTGATAATTGAAATCACTAAAATAATATTAACAACCGTTTTAGCAATTTTAATCCCATTAATTAACTGTGCAACTTCGGGAGCATTTAACTGACTGTTAACCATCGAATTAATGTTACCAGCAATTGCTGAAGAACTGCCTGCTGGTAACATGGAAGTAGACAAACCATATTGAGCTAATTGGGAATTAACAGATGCGCCCACATTATTAACTATAGGTGATAGGTCAAGATTAATTTTTTCACCTGCATATACCTGATCAATTGCCTGGTTAATTAGCTTATCAGTATCGCTTTTCTTTAAGACAGAAGTTGAAATCCCGTACTGAATTAGACTACTGTTAACCTGGTTTAACATAACTGATTCAAGCGACGAATTTGTAACTTCTTCTTTTACAAAGTTAACATTTAAAAGTGTCGAATTAATTAGTAATGTTAGCCCGAGTAAAGTCACACAGATTACACCCCATAAGCAGTATAGAAAATGATGCTTTTTCGGTGTTTCTTCTATTGGCTTCTCAACTTTTTCTTGTCGTTGTGCTCGTAATTCACTTCGGGTTGTCACCTACTTACGAGTTGATTGGCGTTCAACAAAGCCATGATCTAAAATAACATTTTTTTCATCATCATTGCTGTCATCGCCATCCATTAGTTTTGTCAACAACCGCATTGAAATGGCACCAAGATCATAAAGAGGTTGAGTGATCGAAGTGATTGTTGGCCGGACAACCTTTGTATAATTGGTGTCATTAGAAGAAATTAGTTCAAAATCATCTGGAACGCTAATACCAGCATCCGTAAGCCCGTTTAAGAGACCAGCAGCTAAACTATCATCTGTTACATAAGCAGCCTTTAATCCCTTTTCGATAACTTCTTGTGCCTTTGCATATCCAGCCTGATAAGACCCGTCCGTTTCAATTACTAATAATTCATTAAATGGCACATTATTATTTGCCAATGCTTCTTTATATCCATTGAGCCGGTCTTCGCCATTAATTGAGTATCGTAATGGACCAGTAATATAGGCAACTTGTTGATCACCATGTTTTAGCAGAAATTCTGTCGCTTCCTTGGCGGCTGCTTGGTAGTTAATCCGAACGCTTGGTAAAGCATCATCATTAACAACAGAACCAGCTACTACAACTGGTGTATTTGTGCTTTCAAATTCATTTCGCAGATCATCAGAAACATCATGACCCATAAAGATAAGTCCATCAACCTGTTTAGCAAGCAAGCTCCGCACCACTTTCAGGATCTTTTCATCATCAGAATCAGAATTAGTTAAAATGATATTGTACTTATACATTGAAGCAACATCATCAATCCCCAATGCTAATTCCGCAAAGTATGGATCAGTTATATTAGGAATAACTACCCCGACAGTCGTTGTCTTTTTAGAAGCTAATCCCCGTGCAACTGCATTAGGACGATAATTAAGTTGCTTAATTACATCTAAAACCTTTTGTCTAGTTTCTGGTTTTACATTTGGATTGCCATTTACTACTCGTGAAACAGTGGCCATTGAGACACGAGCTTCTCGGGCAACCGTATAAATTGTTACTGATTGTTTTTCCATTTAATGAGGGAAAGTTAGTAATTCTTTAGTTGTATGCGTAAATGGTTCGCAACCATCTTCTGTAATATGAACACAGTCTTCAATCCGGACGCCGGCAAAACCTGGAATATAAATGCCAGGTTCAATGGAGAAGCACATTCCAGGTTCAAGAACTAGCTGATTTCCTTCCATGATTGATGGAAATTCGTGTTCACTGCTACCCATTCCGTGCCCGAGGCGGTGAATAAAGTATTCGCCATAACCAGCTACAGTAATGATATCACGAGCGATCTTATCTAATTCTTCAGCAGTCATTCCCGGCTTCGCAGCATTTTGAGCGGCCAATTGAGCCTCTAAACATACCTTGTAGATGTCTTTTTGTTTGTCATTTAACTTTCCGACAGCCACTGTTCGGGAAGCATCGCTAATATAGCCATCAACAATTGTTCCTAAGTCAAAGAGGACGAGCTGATTATTTTGGATCTTATTACTGGAGGTAGCTCCATGAGGTTCGGCAGCATGAGGACCTGCTTGAACTAGCGTATCAAAACTCATTTTATTAATCCCATGTTGTTTAAGAGCGTATTCTAAATCGGCAGCAACTTCTTGTTCTGTTTTACCAATTTGAATTGCTTCGAATCCTACTTTAAAAGCGAAATCAGCCCATTTCCCTGCTTCATTTAACTTAGTAATCTCATCATCGCTTTTAATCATTCGCATTTTTGCTATTAAAGGAGAGAGATCAGTATTAAAATGAGCATTGGGGAGGACTTCTTCTAAGGCACGAAGACGGTCAACAGTTAGTGATTCTCCCTCAATTCCCCAGTTAATTGGTGAACCAGCATGATTTTTGATATGTTCAGCAATAAGCTCAAAAGGTTTTTCGTGATCTAAATACCCATATACCGGATATTTCCAACCAGTATCCTTTATTGCTTCTACTTCAAGCGCTGGTGCAAACAGAAATGGCTCACTGTCGGCAAAAAGGACTAGTGCTAATACCCGTTCTACTGGATCGCTGTAGAAACTAGTTAGGTAATTAATGGTCATTGGATCACTAATATAAGCAGCATCTAATCCCTTTTCAGTAAGAGCGCTTTGTAATTGATTAAGTTTTGTCACTTATTTATCGGCTGCATTAGCGTCATCTTGATCTGCTTCATCGTCTTCAGTAGATGCTGGCTTTTGATCACTAGTAGCATCGATAATAATATCGTTATTATCTTCATCTGCTTCTTTATTCTTCGCTAATTCCTCACGAATATCAGCAGTTTGCTTATCAAAGTCATCATTAGTCATATGATTAACTACTTTATTGGCGCTATCTTTTACCTTACCCTTAACATTATTAACAGCATCCGCAGCGCCGCTCACCTTATCATTCAAGTTAGAATCACTCATAAGGTCATCGACAATGTCTAATGCGTCTAAGGTATAGTCAGTCACATAATCAGCAACCTTATTAATCTTTTCATCAACGCTTTCTTTCAATGCCTCTTTTTTAGCCGGCGCCATTTTCTTCCATGCAGCATATGTTGCGACTCCACCTAATAATATCCCAGCAAGTAATTTTTTACTCATTTACTCATTATTTATCATTCCTTTCTTTTGCTTCCGATGCTGTCTAAATTTGTTGAAAGCATCGAAAACAAGTGTCTTTCCTGCAAATTTAAAAATACTCCGGTCAAATTGTCGCTTCTCGCGGTGCAACCGGGCTTTCTCGACCATTTCTTGAAGTGAGGCATTCACTTCCGAAACACTCTGACTTACATCTGCAACCGCTTTAACCGCCGGATCTAGTTGTTCTGATTTACGGTTAATATCGTCTAACAATGTATTCGTGTTACTTAGCACGTCCTCCATTTCTTGGCTAAGATAATGAACATCCCGCGTTAAAGTTGTAATACTTTTATTTGTTTCTTTCATTGTCTTACTCAATTGATTCAACAGGATACATGCAAAAATGACTAAGATTAAGAATGCGATTGCCGCAATTAACCCTGCCAACTGGCCAAAAGTCATTTAATACTCATTAGGTACTCCCTCCCAGGCAATTGGAATATTATTTGTTCGTAATTCTTTAAGATATGCTGCCAAAAAGCGACTAGCAACAGTTGATTGTTTTCCGCTGACTGCTGTTATCGTCACACGAAAAACGAGCGCACCGTCTGGGGTAACGACTGGTCCGACAATAACTGGTTTTAATTGTAGTGCCTTTATTTGTGGAACTAGTTTTTTATTAACTTGCGTAATAATTTCTTCTACCTTACTAAGAGGGGTTTTCGAAGTAATCCGAATATCAACGTTGCTAACCATATTATTTCGTGAAAGGTTTTGAACAATAGTAATGTTACGGTTAGGAATAAAATTAAGTGTTCCGTCAGAACTAGTAACTTGTGTAGTACGAATACCAAGAGCAGTTACTGTTCCTTTGATTTGCCCAATTTGGACAGTGTCGCCAACGTCTAATTGTTGCTCAAGGAGGATGAAAAATCCAGTCACGATATCACTAACAAGGCTTTGCGCACCAAGCCCCAATGCTAAACTAAAGATTCCGGCTCCGGCAATCAGTGTCCCTACTGGAACGCCAATTTCTGATAGTATGGCGTATAATAAGAAAAAATAACAAGTATAACGATAAATATTTAAGACAAGGGCTTTTACCGTTGCCATCCGATTGCTATTTTTTAGTACATTGTATTTTTTTGATTCTTGAAAAAGATGGACAATGATAACTCGTCCTACCCATAAAAGTATTAAAAATAAGACAAACGTAACGATAATTAAAAGAAATTTACTTAAAAGCTGTTGTGAAATTTCGTGCCAGGATAAATCTGTAAAAGCTTTTTTTAATTGTTCCGTTTGTTTTGATGTAAGTGAAGTGGCACCAGTGATCATTCATTCATTTTTAATTAACTGATTAATAGTCTGCAAGACGCCATCATGATTATTATCAATTGTTGTGGTGTGGGCAGCTTGCATTTGAATAATTGGTTGAGCATTTTGCATTGCGTAACTTTGACTCGTCATTGCTAACATCCCGAGGTCATTTTCATTGTCACCAAACGTAACAATTTCATTTGCCTTTAAATTAAAGTGAGACTGCAAAAGAGAAAGAGCGTTTTGTTTAGTTGCAGCAGCATTACCGATTAAGTCAGTATTAAAGCCTGAATTTTCCATGATTAAGGATGGTGGTAAGTAACCATCTAAGGTTGTTGCAACTTTTTTTAGATCGATATGGTTAGCAAAATTAATCGATATCTTGGTAAAATCTTCAGTTGGCCGTTGAGTGAAAATTTGTCGGATATCAGGGATACGCTCTACATTTTCATAAAAAAGTTTCACAATATTGAAATCATGAGCACTCATCCCCTGATCAACATAAGATTTTTCACTAGTAGAGATTACTAATTGATTAATATCTTGTGGACCATAGAAACGGTCAAGGACATGAATAACCCGGGCTAAAGATTCTTGATTAATAGGAAAAGATTTAAATAATTTGCTTCCTAAATGAATAACTGAACCGTTTTGCGAAATAAATCCCATCTTGGCGGTGTAGTCTTTAAATTCTCGTTGCAAACGTGGAAAGCTGGATCCACTAGCAGCGACAAAGTAGATATTATGGCGTTCAAGTTGGCGAAAGACCTTTGCAAATAAAGAATGATTGTAAGTATGGTCATCTCGTAAAAAGGTTCCGTCCATATCAGTAGCGATTAATTTAATACTCATTTATTTCCCAAAAGTATGCATTGTATAATTGACCGCCTTTAATACTTCACGACGCGTCACAATTCCGCAAAAGTAATTATGATCGTCCACCACCGGTAAAAATGACTGATCAATTAAGAGGTGTAAATTTTCTTCTATATCAGTTGGATCTTGGATAACTGGCGCATCGGTTTGCATCACATCCCTGACCTTTAATTCGTTTAAGCGCTCCACATTGATCCGTTTTGTCTCCAATAATCGGTCAGTAATCATCGCCAAAGAAACTTGACCACAGTAACGGTTTTTATTATCAATCACAATAATTTTAGCGTACCGATCCTTAGTAAGGACTAAAAATGCATGATCTAAACTGTTGCTTTGATTTACTGTTGCAACTAAACTGGCAGGGATCATAAACTTCTGCTTATTTTTCAGCAATAAAGTCTGCAAACGCTGATCAATCACTTATTTCTGACGCCTGAATTCACAATGTAATTCAGGAACAGCTTCCATCTCGCGGTTATAATAATCAACAATAAACCGCTCAGGCTGCGCATCAATAATTGCAAAAGTTCCCCCGAGTTTAGCATATTCACCACGAGGAAAACTGATGCTCCCAGGATTAATTATTAGCATTTGATGATCGTAAACGGCTCCTAACTGATGAGTATGCCCATAGCACACAATGGAGGCACCTTTTTCTTGGCCGGTAAGCATCAGAGGGGTCAGAGAAAAATTGACCCGCTGTAAATGACCATGAGTTAGATAGAGCTGCTCTTGCCCAGCATTAATTACCAACTCATTAGGGTACGACAAACCATAATCATTATTCCCCTTCACTGCCTTAAAATTGCTCATCGGTTCCTGATCAGGAGCTAATTCTGAATCCCCACAGTGAATCATTAGGTCAACTTGATTCCCCATTTTTTGAACAATCTTTGTCAAAATTTTTTCTTCTCGATGGTTATCACTTACAACTAGTATTTTCATTTACCACCAATCATTAAATTGCTTCATAAATGATCGTAATGCGCGTCCCCGATGACTAATTTGATTCTTTTGGTCTGCTGTTAATTGGGCCATTGATTTGCCTAATTCATCAACATAAAAAAGCGGATCATAACCAAAACCGTTTTTTCCTGTGAGTTGATGAAGAATATGGCCATCAACCCGACCATTGGCAACTAATTTGGTTCCATCAGGCTTAATTCCGACGATGGTAGTATGAAAGTGAGCAGTCCTTTTTTCATCCGGTACCTCTTTTAACGCCAATAAGAGTTTAGCATTATTAGCAGCATCATCATGATCACCAGCATATCTTGCTGAGTGTACACCTGGAGCACCTCCAAGAGCATCAACCATTAAGCCCGAATCATCTGCCATAACTGGTAGTTGGAGTTGATTAGCAGCTGTAGTGGCTTTAATTGTTGCATTTTCTTCAAATGTTTTACCATTTTCATTAATTGTTATTGGTGCAAAATCGGCTAATGTTTTTACTTCAATTCCTAGGGGAGCAAGCATATCTTGGTATTCACGCGCTTTCCCGGTATTCTTTGTTGCGATTACGATTGTTTTCATTTAACCTTCCTCGTTTAATTCAATATGTGCACACTTACTGTATCCGTTTGGTAACCATTGTTGTGCACCAGCAACTAAGTCTTTAGCATCTCCCGTTGAATAAAGGTTGATACTTGACGCTAAATTATCACTCAACTGATTTTTGCCAGTTAACAATTCCTTTGCCTGTCTGATTGTCTCAAATGCAGGATCAATTAACTGAACATTAGATCCTAATTTATTATGAATTTCTTTTTGTAAAAACGGGAAATGAGTACACCCAAGGATCAAAGCTTCAATCGATTGGTTATCAAATACTTCTAATTCAGTGTCAACAGCTTTTTGTGCCTCACTTGTTCCTGTTTGCCCATGCTCAACAATTGAGACAAGTGGCTGTGCGGGAGAACTGATAACACTTAGATCAGGATTAAGTTTAGCTAATGTTTTAGCATAAGCGCCATTTTTAATAGTGGATTCAGTGCCAATTACCCCAATTTTTTTATAATGATGTTGGGTAGCAGCCATGGCTCCTGGTTTAATTACCCCAATTACTGGAATTGGTAATTCGTTTTGAAGAAGTCGAAGAGCTGCTGCAGTCGCGGTATTACATGCAATTATCATCATTTTTACGTCTTGTTCTAACAAGAATTTTCCAATACGTAATGCTAATTGCTGAATCTGTTCTTTTGTTTTAGTTCCATATGGAAAATGCCCTTGGTCACCCACAAAAATTACAGATTCTTGGGGCAGTTGTTCACGAAGTACACGAATTACAGATAGGCCGCCTAATCCTGAATCCATAACTCCGATTGGTCGTTTATCCATTTATTTTTTATCTTTTTTTCGTCGCTTTAGTAGGGAATGACGAGTTTCTTTTTTGAGGGCGTCTTCTTTTTCGTCAGGGCGATCAACAGTAATGAATGTTACCATCTCAGATCGTTCATTATCAGCTGAACTTTGTGGATCGTTTTGAATCAAAATATCAACATAATCACGGTGCCAGTCAAAGATCTTTGCCTCTGCAACCGTTCCAAGTTGAAACTCTACTTCTTGAGCAAGAAAACCACACTCTAAACCAAAGGAGGTTTCCTCTTCGTCTCTTTGAATCCGTTCCTTTACAATTACCCCTGATAACCGCCAAACTTGAGAAGTATTGCTTTTTTTACGTAAAGCTAAACGGCCAAAGCCAAGTTGATTAGTGAGATATACTAGATCCTCGGCTGTAGCAACAGGATATACTCGAGCGAGATCTTTACCAATCCAATATAGCATTTCATCGGTCTCTTTACCCAGGATAGCTGGTAAAATCACGTCGCGCATTGTTCCAGCTCCTAGTCCTTGATGACCGGCTATTAACTGATTATATAATTTCTGACTCATCTAATCAACATATTGTTGTAAAATTTGCTTTAATTGATCTTCACTATGGTAACCAATGATTTGGTCTACTACCTTACCATCTTTCTTAACCATTAATGTAGGGATACTCATAATCCGGAATTTTTGTGCAGTTTCTGGATTTTGGTCAACATCCATCTTAAAAAATTTAATATCGGGCATCTTATCAGATAATGCATCAACTACTGGTGATTGCATCCGACAGGGACCACACCAAGTTGCCCAAAAATCAATTAAATCGACACCAGTGGCAGTATCTTGTTCAAAGGTTTGATCTGTAGTTACGTTTACAGCCATTTATAAATTAACAATTGTTGCCCCATCCCCACCAGCATTAGGGGAAGCATAGGAGAATGATTTAACTCGTGGATTGCTTTGCAAATATTGTTGTGTTCCCTTACGAAGAGCACCGGTCCCTTTTCCGTGAATAATTGTTACCGTTGAAAGATTATTCAACAATGCATGATCAATAAAGTTACTTAGCTCACTCATTGCTTGTTCATAGCGATGACCGCGCAAATCAAGACGAGCCGAGGTCTTTCGTGTTTGTGTCGTTCTCACAGCAGCTCGTGGTCGCCGCTTTGCATCTTTTTCTCGTGGAAGATCTTTCTTAGCTACTTTTTCAAGATTATTCTCATCAATTTCCATTTTAAGAATTCCAATCTGAACTTCCCACTTGTGGTTCCCTCGCTTAGATAAAAGTTCTCCATATTGACCATAAGATTTCACCAAGACTGCATCACCTTTATGCAAATCATGCTTTTGCTTAGCCCGTTGTAATACAGAGTTGTGTTGCAACCGTGGATTATCATGATGAAGAGCGTTTAATTGCCCTTGTGCATCAATTAATTCATTTTCTTTTACATTTCCGCCCTGCTGAACTTCTAACTGGCGCAAATGATGAATAATTCGGTCAGCCTTTTTCTTAGCCATCGAAACTTGATGGTTGGCCTTTGAACGTGCTTGTTCGTATAGCTTATCGCGCTGTTCATTAAAGCGGGTGAGTTTCTCATCAAGGTCACGCTGAACTTTTTCATTTTTGGCTACTAGTTTTGCTAGCTTTTCACTTTCTTCACGTGCTTTTTTCCGTTGCTCTACTAAATCACCAATCATATTGTTAAGGTCTTGACTATTATCACTAACAAATGTCCGTGCTTCATCAATAACCTGGGGACTAATTCCTAATCGCTGAGCAATCTCTAATCCATTTGACCGCCCAGGAATCCCTAGTAGTAATTTATACGTCGGCTTAAGAGTTTCTTGGTCAAATTCCATACTAGCATTAATCGTCTTAGCACGATCATAACCATAAACTTTAAGTTCAGGATAGTGGGTAGTAATTACAACCATGGTTCCTTTACTGCCAATATTATCAAGAATTGCCATTGCTAAAGCAGCCCCTTCTTTGGGATCAGTCCCAGCACCAAGCTCATCTAGAAGGACTAAGCTACGACTTGTAATTTGTTCAAGAATGGCTTTTACTCCATCCATATGACCAGAGAAAGTACTCAGATTTTGTTCCAATGATTGTTCATCACCGATATCCGCAAATACATTATCAAAGATCCCAATTGTACTGCCTTCTTCTGCGGGAATAAATAGGCCAGATTGTCCCATCAATTGAATAATTCCTAAAGTTTTAAGCGTAATGGTTTTACCACCAGTGTTGGGTCCAGTAATAATAATCGCTTGGTAATCTTCCCCAATCTTAATGTCATTTGTCACTACTCGTTGGGGATCGATCAGGGGATGACGCGCTTTCCGTAATGAAACATGATTTTCTTTGCTTAAGAGCGGTAGCGTTGCCTTAGTATCATGTGCCCAGCGTGCCTTTGCATTAATAAAGTCAAGGTGTCCAAGAATTGCTTCATTCTGACCAATATCATGTCGATAAGGAGCAATCATTTGTGATAACTCAATTAATACGCGTTGCATTTCTTGCCGTTCTTCTATTTGCGCTTGTCGTAACCGATTATTGGTCTCCACAACGGCTGCAGGTTCAATATATAATGTTTGTCCACTAGCACTTTGGTCATGAACAACCCCACCAAATTTATTTCGATAGCGGGCGATTACTGGAATTACATAGCGGTCATTCCGCATTGTGACAATAGGGTCACTTAAGTATTTCGCATTTTTCCCACGAGTATACCTTTCCATTTGTTGGTGAATCTCTGTTTCCGTTTGGGTAATTAATTGCCGGATACCATGGAGTTTAGCTGATGCCTCATCATTTATCCGTCCATCAGGATCAATCGAACGAACTAGCCGCTGGGTAATTGAAGGAATTGTAACTAGGCGGTCAACTTGGGTAGTTAAAACCCGTAGTTTAATTTTTTTCTCCCGCATCTGATCAAAAAAGTTTTTTACACTCATACTAGTTTGCAGCACTTTAGTAATTTGAGCTAATTCCGTGCCGTTCAGATTTGCCTTAATTTTCAAACGTTTCAATTGCGGTTTGATATCAGCTAATTGCGGAATAGGAATCCCATCTTCTAACCTTAAAATATCGGCCCCATCAGTAGTTTCTGTCAAAAGTTCTTTGACTGCCTCATAATCAGTCTGTGGAACAAGCTGCGTCAATTCGCGATGACCAGCGGCAGAAACAAGGTATTGTGCCAGTTGTCCTTTTATTCGATCAAATTCTAATGTTTCTAAAATTTTGCTATTCATTTATCCTCCCTGTACTAGCGTATCAATTACTAAATGCGCTATTCCTGGTGTTTGATTAATCATAAAACGCGCTAGTTCCGAGTTTGCTATTTGCATTTGCCACCAACCTGCTGGAAATAATTGCATAATTAGTAAAACAACGTAAATAATCAAATAGCCAATTAAAAATGAGATTAACCCACCTGCGATCTTATCAACTGTTCCCACCACTGGAATCCTCTTTATCCAGTTTAACTGACGAATTCCCCAGTGACAAAGAATTGAAACAATTGTAAAAATTATCATAAATGCAATCCCATTATAAAAGAAAAGATTACTATTTACATTTGCAAGCAAGCTCTCGGAAAAAGTTGCCGGGGTTCCAATACTTGGTAATAACGATTTTAACCAGCCACCAATCAATTGGGCTCCCTGGCGAGCAACAATCCAAGCTACTATATATGTCCCCAGCATTAACGTCATTGTCAATAATCCGCGGCGATGACCATTAATAAAGCACCCCATTAAAATCAAAATAATAAAGGTTGTTAAAATCATTTAGGCCTTGAAGTTGCCATCATTATCAAGGAAAGTATTTAATACTTCTTCAACCATGTCCCATTCCTTATCATCTTCAATTGGGACAAGGTCCTGTCCATCGTTATCTTCATTATCAGCTATAATGTAAGCTTGAATGTCAACGGAATCGTCATTTTCTTGTTCCGCTGGATAGATAAAGATATAGGATTTGCCATAATCATCAGAATCAAACGTAAACAATTCCTTAAATAATTGTTCATTACCATTTTCATCAATTAACGTAATCATGTCTTCGTTATTTTCTTGTTTACTCATTCATTTTAGCTTATTCACAAGGCGGCCATGGCGATCCAAATAGCTTTGTAAAATGAATGTTGCTGCAACTTCATCGATAACTTTTTTCTGCTTAGCACGTGAAATGTCCGCTTCTTCAACTAGCATTCGGTGTGCCTCAACCGTCGTTAAACGTTCATCTTGAAAGTCAATAGGAATATCTGGAAAACGTTGTTGTAATAGCTTGCCATAGTGCTGAGATGCTTCAACACGAGGGCCTTCTGTATTATTCATATTTTTAGGAAGGCCAATTACAAACCCAGCTACCTGTTCTTTTTTCACTAGCTCGGCAACACGATCAATCCCAAAAATTTCGTTTTCTTCATCAATTGGAATAATCTCAACTGCTTGGGCCGTCCAACCGAGAGGATCGCTTACAGAAATGCCAACCGTTTTAGAGCCAACGTCTAATCCCATTAATCTCATTCATTTAGTTTCACCGTTATTCTTTAGGTATGACCGAACAAGCTCTTCAATAATTTCGTCACGTTCATGTTGACGAATCAAGTTACGTGCATCATTCAAACGCGGAATATAAGCAGGATCACCAGATAAAAGATAACCAACAATTTGGTTAATCGGGTTATATCCCTTTTCTTCTAATGATTCATAAACCGTCTTTAATGTTTGCTTAATATCTTCTTGACGTTCTTGACCAAAATCAAAGAACATCGTTTTATCATTTGTAGCCATTTACTTATCGAGGTAACCTTTAGCTTGACTTAAGGCTTCCTTAATTCCAGCTGGATTCTTTCCACCAGCTTGGGCGAGGTTTGGCCGACCTCCACCGCCACCATTAATGGCTGGTGCAATCGCCTTAATAAGGTCACCAGCTTTTAAGCCTTCCTTAGTTTTATCATCACTAACAGCCACTAATAAGTTTGCTTTACCATCACTGGCTGTAGCAAGAACTAGAACATCAGAAAGAGCCTTTGAGCGCCAAGCATCAGCAAGTTGCCGTAATTGACCCATTCCAGCAACTTGAACTTCGGCAGCAATTAAACTTCCATTCTTAGTTGCTTGAACGTTTTCAAAAACATTATTAGCTTGTTGAGCAGCAATCTTAGCTTGAAGAGACTCATTTTGCTTTTGAGCTTCTTTAAGTTCATTTTGTAATGTTTCTACTTGGTGAGGAACTTCCTTAATCTGAGCAACCTTCAAACTAGCAGCGCTCTTTGTTAAGAGGTCATCACGATCTTGGAGGAACTTAAAGGCATCACTAGAAGTTACTGCTTCGATCCGCCGTACTCCAGCACCAACTCCTCCTTCAGAAACAATTTTGAAGAGACCAAGCTCATTAGTATTTTTAACGTGATCACCACCACAGAACTCAGTATTAAAGTCACCAATCTTAACAACCCGAACCTTATCACCATACTTATCTGAGAATAAGGCGATAGCACCCATTTCCTTAGCAGAATCAATATCAGTTTCAACTGTCTTGACTGGGATTTCCTTCCAGATTTGCTCATTAACCATGTTCTCAACCTTCTTGAGGTCCTCAGCAGTTACTTGACCAAAGTGGTTAAAGTCAAAACGTAGGTAATGTTCTTCAACTAATGATCCGGCTTGTTGAGTATGACCACCAAGAACGTTCCGTAATGCTTGGTCTAACAAGTGCGTTGCTGTATGGTTCTTTTCAATCTTAAGGTGACGAATATGGTCAACAACTAGTTTGTAACGGGCACCCTTTTTAATAGGGGCAGTTAATTCTACTCGATGAAGATTTTGCTGGTTTGGTGCGTGTTGGACATCAACCACACGGCCAACTTTTTTACCATAGTTATCAATAATGTCACCAGTATCAGCGACTTGACCTCCCATTTCTGCATAGAATGGCGTTACATCAAAAATTAGTTCAATGTTCTTATCACCTGGTTGTGCTTCATCCGCTTGTTGACCATCATGTGCTAAGCCGATAACTTTTGCATTATCAACGGTCAAATCAGTGTAGCCAACATATTTGCTATCTTCTTTGAATGAAGTCCATAAATCAGTTTGAACACCCATCCCGTTATCCATATCACGGGCATTACGAGCACGATTTTGCTGCTCCATCATTGCTGCTTGGAAGCCCTTTTCATCAACTGTTAGTCCTTCATCTTCAGCATATTCCTTGGTTAATTCAATTGGGAAGCCATAAGTGTCATAAAGCTTAAAGGCTGTTCGTCCATCAATTTCGTTGGTCTTACTTTCCTTAGCTTCAGCAATCACGTTATTCAACAAGTTTAATCCGCCATTTAAGGTTGCACTAAAGCGGTCTTCTTCTGATTCAATAACTGAAGCAATATAGTCAGCATTTTTAAGAACATCAGGATAGTAATCTTCCATGATTTTGCCGACTGTTGGAACCATCTTTGCTAAAAATGGTTCATCGATTCCCAACTTCTTTCCAGCAACAACTGCTCGCCGAAGCAACCGCCGAATAACGTATCCACGACCAACATTTGAAGGCAAGGCGCCATCCCCGATCGCAAAGGTAATTGTCCGAATATGATCAGCGATAATCTTAAATTGAATATCGTCTTCTTTATTTTGACCATACTTCTTAGTACCACTAAACTCTTCAGCTTGCTTGATTAATGGCATAAATAAGTCGGTTTCAAAGTTAGTAGGGGCATTTTCAAAGATCGAAACAACCCGTTCAAGCCCCATCCCCGTATCAATATTTTTATGAGGAAGTGGTTCATAAGTATCTTCAGGCGTATGGTTAAATTGACTAAAGACAATGTTCCAAATTTCAAGGTAGCGTTCATTTTCACCGCCAGGATAGTTTTCTGGATCATCATCGGCTAAATTATTAAATTCTTGACCACGATCATAAAAAATTTCCGTATCTGGACCAGATGGACCTTGACCAATATCCCAGAAGTTATCCTCATCAGCAATTAAGTGATCTTCAGCAACGCCTACTTCACGCCAGCGATTGTAAGCGTCATGGTCTTTAGGATAATAAGTAATGTATAGCCGTTCGGGATCAAAACCAAACCATTCATCACTTGTTAGTAATTCCCAAGCCCATGGAATTACTTCATTTTTAAAGTAATCACCAACAGAGAAGTTACCTAACATTTCAAACATGGTATGGTGCCGGGCAGTCTTACCAACGTTTTCAATATCATTCGTTCGAATACTCTTTTGTGAGCTTGTCATCCGTGGATTATCAGGAACAACTTTCCCATCAAAGTATTTCTTCATTGTGGCAACTCCAGAGTTAATCCATAGTAATGTTGGATCATTTACTGGAACTAATGATGCACTCGGCATAACTTGGTGGCCATGCTCTTCAAAAAACTTCAAGTACATCCGCCGTACTTGAGCACTATTTAGCTTCTTTAACTCTTTCATTCAACGGGCATTTCGTTCACGGCGATGTTGTTTTTGTCGTGCACGCTTAGCTTTCCGAATTTTATGCCGTAATTCTAGCTTTCGTTTTTGCTGTTCGTCTTCTTTAATCGCCTTTTTAATTCGTTTCTTATAACCAGGTTTAACCTTCTTCTTAGTTTTTTTTACGTAACCCTTCATTGACGGATCAAGTTCATTTTGCCGCCGCTTATAATGCTTCCGACGATTACGGTTATGGGTAGTTACTAGTTGACCATTCTTTAATTCTTTTGGTACAAATTTAACTCCGCGCTCCTCAAGCTTAGCAATTAAATCATCTTCTGCTGGTTCATATAAGGTAATGGCTGTTCCTTTCATCCCATTTCGCCCGGTACGACCAACCCGATGAACAAAATATTCAAGATCAGTTGGCAAGTCGTCATTGATTACTAGTGATACTCCATCAATATCAATTCCACGAGCTGCTAGATCAGTTGCTACAACATATTGATATTCAAGATCACGAATTTGCCGCATTGTCCGTTTACGACGACGGGCTTCTAGTCCCCCATGAATCATCGCTACTTTGAGCCCTTGATTTTCTAAATACTGGGTTAATTCAACTGCTCGTTCTTTTGTATTAGCAAATACCAATGCAAGATATGGTTCACCAAGAGTCAGCAAACGATAGATTAGCTGGTTACGGTCCTGCCCCTTAGTTGACATTAACCAATTATCAACATCTGGATTAATTACTGCTTCAGTAGGAATCTCTTCAACTACTGGATTTTCCATATACTTTTTTAAGAATGGGCGCAGTTTCTGCGGAATCGTTGCTGAGAAAACCATCATTTGAAGGTCATCAGGAAAATGACTGGCAATTTGGTCAACTTCATGTAAGAATCCCATATCTAGGGTCATGTCCGCTTCATCCACCACAAACATTTTTGCTGTGTGAATATCCAATGCCTGACTCTTGATTAAGTCTAATACTCTTCCCGGAGTTCCAATGACCAATTGAGGCTGTTTTCGACTTAATTGGTCAACTTGATGCTGCTTGTCTGTACCACCGACATAATTGTGAATGGTAAGAGGATGAGGAGCATACTTATTAAGTTGCTTTGCCGCATTATAAATTTGGTATGCTAATTCCCGACTAGGAGTTGTGATTACTGCTTGAACGGTTTGATCTTCTGGATTAATCTTTGAAAAAATCGGCAAGAGGAAGGCATGTGTTTTTCCACTACCAGTTGCTGATTGCCCCACAACACTTCGTCCAGCCATAATCACTGGTATTACTCGTTGTTGGACCGGTGTTGGTTGACGAAAATTAATTTTTTGAATTGCTGTTAACAGATAAGGTTGTAACTGAAAATCAGCAAATTTTTTATCACTCATTCATTTTTGGTTTGCATAACTTTGTGTTAATTGGTCCAATTCATCAATCACTTGTTTAATTTCTGCTTCATCTTTAGCCTTAGCGCCACTAGCAAGTGGATGTCCACCCCCATCGTGCTGCTTAGCTAATTCATTAATTGTTGGTCCCTTTGAACGGAGACGAATGCGATAATGGCCATCTTCTTGTTCTACAAAGATCGCCCAGGCAATAACATCATGAATTCGACCTGGTAAAGAAACAATTGCGGATGTCCCGGCTTCAGTCAATCCGAATTGTTCTAAAATTTCATTGGTTAAGATAACATATGCGGCTCCATTATCTAATATCTGCAAATTTTCATAAACGTATGCTGATAACCGGGCCACTGGTAAGGTAATTTCATTTTCGTGCTGACTAATTTCCGCGGCATTTGCGCCGGCTGCCATTAACGAACCTGCAACTAGCATCGTTCGTGGAGTTGTTGCTGGATAAAGGAAACGACCTGTATCGCCAATAATTCCTGCGTATAAGGCATGAGCAGCTTTCTGGGGAAGCGTTAATTCTTTTGCAAATCGTTGATAAAAACTATAAATCATTTCCGAACAGCTAGAAGCATCTGGTTCAACCCACATAATATCGCCAAAGGGTTCATCATTAGGATGGTGATCAATCTTAATAAGCTCGTCCCCATTATCAAAGCGCCGATCATCAATTCGTGGCGCATTTGCTGTATCCGTAACAATTACTAATGCATCATCGAATGTCTGATTGTCAATCGTATCCATCTCACCGATCCAATCAAACCCTGGAATATGCTTCCCTACAACATAAATTTGCTTATATGGGAATGAAGCCCGCAAAATTTCCGCAAGGCCAACTTGTGAGCCAATTGCATCTGGATCAGGGCGTTGATGCCGATGAATAATTATTTTATTGTATTTTTTGATTTGTTCAAAAATTGCTGTTAATGGATCTGCCATTTACTTTTCTTCGCTGCCTTTTTGTTCATCGCTAGCACTCGCTGCAGATGTAGGTTCACTAGCAGCACTATCTGCTGAAGCATCTGCAGAACTGTCAGCGGCAGAACTAGCAACAGCTTTATTATCTTGGGGAACTTCACTAGCTGGTGCATCTGCTCGTTTAATAACACGGGCAATTGCCACCATATCAAAAGTAAGGTAGATCCCTTCACAATCTAAAGTAACTGTCCGGTCAGCCTTATTGATTGAATCAATCTTACCATGCATCCGGCCAATCGTAACAACTTCATCACCTGGGTGTAATTCATTCATCATCTCTTGGTGTTCTTTACGTTGCTTTTGTTGTGGGCGAATCATAAAGAAGTACATTAATGCTACCATTAAGATGATTAAAATAATTCCTGAGTAACCACTTGCATTATTAGATGAAGCAGCACCAAGAACAAAACTACTCAAACTATTCACCTATTGATTCTGCAATAATTCTTGAACAAATTTTTTTGTTTGATGATTTTTAATTGCTTGTCGGAGACTACTCATTAATTTATTGAGGGTAAACAGATTATGCTGCAGCAAAAGTTGTTCACCGTAAAAACTTTGATTGGTAATTAAGCTATGGAGTAGTGCTTTTGAATAGCCCGCGCGACAAGTTGCACACGCACATTGACGATCAAGCACTTGTGAATCGAAGCTAAAATGTTGACGATCAAGATGAAGAACTGTCACTCCTTGATTAACTAATGCAATCCCATTAGCCGCTTTTTTAGCTGCTAGATTGCTATCAATTAAATCAACTCCTGCTAAAATTACCTCTATCAGCTGGTCAAAAGAAAGTGCAGCAGGGAGGTAGCGCAGTTTCTCCTCTCCTAGTTTAGGCGTAATTTCATTAATGATTCGACTAAACTCTTGATCATCTAAGCTGCTAGGGATCCCACTCAACCGATAGCCGCTTAACCCAGCCTCATCGACCGCCTTAATACTGGCTGTCCGTAAATCTTTTAAGCCGCCACCAACAATTGAACCAAGGGCTTGGCCTTTTTGGGGCTTAACAACAGATAACCAGTCATTAGTTTGTTTTACCCCTACTTTTAAATCGTCAACTGGCGCATAATAATCTGTTGCTTGGTCAAAGCTTTGAAAAATATCAGCCCCGAGCGCTTCTTGAACTTGAAGAGCAGTTTCTGGTTGCCAGAATTTTAGTTGTCCCGTTATCGGATCATGAAAACGAACGCCATCATGTTTTTTCCCGCGTGGCTTTGCTAAGTGATAGGCCTCCTCAGTTTCTAAATCCACAAATAAAAGGCCATCCCACTGAAAAAGTTGGTGGAGGTCTCCTAATTTTTCAGTCATCGAATCATATTTTAGCCAACGCTTTAATCCACTTGTCTTAACTGCACTTACACCAGCCTGATTAAGCTGGTTGGGTGATAATTTTGCTAGTTCATCTCCACTGGCAACCAAAGCCGGTGTTTCAATTTGTCGTCCATTAATCTGCAAAATTCCGGTTCGTGCTTGGCCATCGCTTTGATTAATTGTAAATTCTAACTTACTCATTCAATTTCTATCAGTTGGATATTCAATTCCTAAATGTTCATATGCTGTCGGTGTCACTAACCGGCCGCGAGGAGTACGACTAATAAAGCCGATCTGTAACAAATATGGTTCATACATTTCTTCAATCGTATTAGTTTCTTCACCAATATTTGCTGCAATTGTTTTTAATCCCACTGGACCTCCATGGTAGAAATTGATCATCGTTAACAACATTTTCCGATCAATCTCATCTAAGCCCCGATCATCAACTTGGAGCAGCGATAATGCTTGCTTAACAATTGCTGAATCAATGCTTTGTTTCCCTGCTACCTGGGCAAAATCACGTACCCGTTTTAAAAGGCGGTTTGCGATTCGCGGCGTGCCACGTGAACGAAGAGATAGTTCATGGGCCCCTTCATTTTGAATACTAGTATGGAAAATCTTGGCAGAACGAAAAATAATTTTTGTCAGTTCATCTTGAGTATAGTAGTTCATGTGTTCAACAATTCCGAAACGATCACGTAATGGTGCCGATAACATTCCGGCTCGTGTCGTTGCCCCAATTAATGTAAATGGAGGAAGGGGAAAATGAACGGGGTGCGCAGTCGGTCCCTCACCAATAACAATATCAATATAGTAATCTTCCATCGCTGAATAAAGCATTTCTTCCACAACTTTGGGTAACCGGTGAATTTCATCAACAAAAAGGACATCCCCTGGTTTCAGCTCATTCAATAAAGCAACCAAATCTCCTGGCTTTTCGATCGCCGGTCCACTAGTTGTTTTGATATTAACACCCATCTCATTAGCTATTACCATCGCTAAAGTTGTCTTTCCTAATCCTGGAGGACCATATAACAATACATGATCAAGGGCTTCTTCTCGGGATTGGGCCGCCTTAATATATACTTCTAGTTCGTGCTTGATTTTAGGTTGACCAATATATTCCCTTAGTTTCTGTGGTCGAAGAGTTATCTCCACTTGGCTTTCTTCTTCTCCTGATGGGTGATCTGATAAAATACCATGATCATTTTCCATCTAGTTAAGCAACCTTAATGCTTGTCTTAAGTATTCATCAGTTGCCATTTGTTCTTCTTTCATTAATGTCTTTTGAACCTTTTTAATATCCCGTTCCTTGTATCCTAATGCAGCCAATGCTTCCAAAGCATCTTTCAACTCACGATTTACTGTTGCATCAACGGTAAGCTGAGTTGTTGCAAATAATGAGCTGCTGCTTTCATTAGTGAGCTTATCACGTAAGTCTAACACAATTTGCGAAGCTGTCTTTTTCCCGATTCCTGGGAACTTAGTTAAATAGTTAACATTATTATTAGTAATTGCATCAACAAGTCCCTGATGATCAGGGTTCGCTAAAATTGCTAAAGCACTCTTTGGCCCAATTCCAGAAACATTGATTAATTGCATAAATAGTTTTTTTTCATTTTGATCTGTGAAGCCAAACAAGGAAATATTATCTTCACGAACTGCTTGATAAACATATACTTGGACCTTCTTAGTCCGATCCTCTTGATAACGATAGGGATTAGCAACTAATAATTTATAGCCAACCCCATTAACATCAACAACGATATATTGTGGTGCAACAACAGTTACAAGGCCTGTTAAGTATTCGTACAATTAAAATTCATGATCATCAAAATCGTCTGCATATGGGGTGTGTGAATCCTGAATTCGTTTAAACATTTTTTCTAAATCCTGATCATTAAAATGAACAGTTACCGGACGCCCATGTGGACAATTAAAAGGATTCTCACATTGCGGCAACCGTTTCAGCAAGGCTTTAGCTTCCCGTTCGTCAAGGTGGTGGTTAGCCTTTATAGCCCGCTTGCAGCTCATCATAATCGCTGTCTTCATTCGAAATTCTTTGACGGTTAGCTTTCCATTCTTAATTAACCAATCAATCATTTCTTTGGCCGTGTCTTCTTCTTGCCCCTCTTTAAACCAGGTTGGATGGGAGCGCAAAATAAAACTATTTTGACCAAATGACTCTAATTCTAATCCGACCGCTGCAAGCGTATCGAGATGCTGATTAATTGTCATTGCGTCGACAGTCGAATAATTAAGAACAAGCGGAACCAAGAAATTTTGCTGATCAGCGCTCACTTCCCCAATTTTTTGGCGGTAATACTCATAATTAATTCGCTCCTGAGCAGCATGTTGGTCAACAATGTAAAGACCATCTCCTGCTTGTGCTAATAAAAAGGTTCCCTGAAGTTGACCAATATATTGAAGATCAGGAAACCGATTTTGCTGCTGATCTTGTTTATCATGAACATCCAATTCAATATTTGCAGGTTTTACTGGCTTCTTAGTCATAGTGGGAACTGGAGCAGAAAATGGCGTAACTTCACCTTCATTTTGATAACGCTCATCAAATTTTTGCATTGCGGGCGTATTTAAATCTTCAAGATGGTGGATAACGATCGGTGCTGGAATCTCACTATCAAGCGCGTCAGCATGTGCTGGATTATCAGCTGCTGGAGTTGAAATCTCAGTTGCTGCCTTTTCTGTTGCCGGCACTGCCGAAATCGGTGCGGCGTGATAAACAGGTGATGCTTCCTTTAACCGGCGATCAAGGTCCGCTACCTCATCATCATTAGGAATAAATTGGTCAGCATCGACATCCGGAATCAAGTTCTCAACTGCTATCCGCTGCCGAATCGTTTCAGCAATCAATTTTATTAATTGCTGTTCTTTGCTCAAACGAACCTCGCGTTTAGCTGGATGGACATTCACATCAACTAAAACAGGGTCCAGATCAATGTTAATTACCGCGATCGGATAACGACCAACCATTAGTTTTGATTCATATCCCTGAGTAATTGCCTTTGTTAATTCAAAATTACGAATATACCGATGGTTGATTGTGATTGTTATATATTGACGTGATGCACGTGTTAATTCTGGTAAGGAAACAAAACCACTAACCTTAAAATCATCATCTGCACCACTTATCTCAAGCATCTTACGTCCTGCTTGAACGCCATAAATTGCGGCAACTACTTGTTGTAAATTATTATTACCTGCCGACCGAAATAATTCCCGCCCATTATGGGTAAAGCTAAAAGCAACCGCTGGATTTGCAAGGGCAAGTCGGTTAATGATGTCCGTAATTCTGGTTAGCTCCGTTTGAGGTGATTTTAAGTACTTTAATCGCGCAGGAGTATTAAAGAATAAGTCGGTTACCTTAATATCGGTTCCTTGACGCGCACCAGCCGGCTTCACTACTAATTCTTTTCCTCCTCGCAAATGAATCATTGTTCCTTCTTCTTGACCAGCTTGCGCAGTCGTAAGCGTTACATCAGCGACTGAAGCAATACTAGGTAACGCTTCACCACGAAATCCCATCGTCTGCACCTTAAAGAGGTCATGGCGAGAATTAATCTTACTGGTTGCATGACGGTGAAATGCTAGTCTAATATCTTCAGCAGCGATTCCGTCACCATCATCAATCACGCGCACACTGTCTAAACCTGAATTTTCAACAATAATATCTACACGGTGACTATGGGCATCCAATGAATTTTCAACTAATTCTTTTACAATTGATGCCGGACGTTCAATTACTTCACCGGCAGCAATTTGATTGGCTAAAATATTATCTAATTCATGAATCTTTCCCATTTATTTCAATTTCTGCTGCCACTTATAAATTTGATTCATTACATCCATGGGTGTCATCCCCATTAAATTAAGTTCTTTTAATTGATGTAAAATCCGCCGATCAACACTCGATTCTTTTTTCTCAGGTTGAGTAGCAAATAATTCAAGTTGACCATTATCTTCAACAACTGGTGCAGACTCTTTCTTTACCGGTGCCGCTTCATTTATCTTTGCTGATATTGGTTCTGTATGGTAATTATCTGTTGCCGGTTTAGGCGCATTCGGTAGTTTTACATCCTTTTGCTCTAATTTTTGCAAAATAGTATCTGCACGTTTTAACAATAAGGATGGCATTCCCGCTAGTTTAGCCACGTGGATTCCGTAAGACTTATCTGCAGGACCTGCACTTACCTTATGCAAGAATACTAACTCCCCATCTTTTTCCGTTGCTCCTACGTGGACATTTTTAAGCCGCGTCAAGCTATTCTCAAGAGCTGTCAGTTCATGATAGTGAGTTGAAAATAGCGTCTTAGCACGAACATGCTGATGAACGTACTCAATAATCGCTTGCGCCAATGCCATCCCATCATAAGTTGCGGTTCCCCGGCCAATTTCATCAAAGAGAATCAAACTACGATCCGTGGCATGGGTCAAAGCATTATTGGCTTCCATCATTTCAACCATGAAGGTACTTTCACCAGAGATTAAGTCGTCAGCTGCCCCAATGCGCGTAAAGACTTGATCAAAAATTGGCAATTCAGCGGATTTAGCAGGGACAAAGCAACCAATTTGTGCCATTACCGCAATCAATGCTAGCTGACGCATATAGGTACTCTTCCCTGACATGTTTGGCCCAGTAATCAGGAGAATATCGGTATCTTCTCCCATCAAAACATTATTAGGCACATATTCCTGGTGTCCCATAAACTTTTCCACAACTGGGTGACGACCATCTTTAATTTTTAATACGTGACCAGTATTCATTTTAGGACGGACAAAGTGGTAGTCTTCACTAACAACCGCAAAGCTTTGGAGTACATCTAATTCCGCAAGTTGTTGTGCTAATTTTTGCAGGCGTGTAATTTGTCCCTTGACTTGTTCACGGATTTTAACAAAAATATCATATTCCAAGGCTGTTGACTTTTCTTGCGCTCCCATTATCAATGCCTCTTTTTCTTTTAATTCTGGAGTAGAAAAACGTTCAGCATTAACTAATGTTTGTTTACGCTCATAGCGATCTTTAGGAAGCTTATCAAGATTAACTTTTGTAACCTCAATATAATAGCCAAATACATGATTATAACCAATTTTGAGGTTATTTATGCCCGTTAATTTCCGTTCATGTTCTTGCAGGTCCGCAATCCACTGTTTTCCATTATTCATCGCATCACGGTATTGGTCTAATTGGTCATTATAGCCATCCTTAATCACGCCACCTTCAGTAACAGCAATTGGCGGTTCTTCAACAATTGATTGATCAATTAAATCTGCCACATCGTCCAAGGGATCCAATTGTTTTTGCAATTCTTCAAAGACAGGTGAATCAAGGGTTTCTAAAACGTATTTTATTTTAGGAACTTGCTTTAAGGAAGTCTTAAGTTGAATAAGGTCACGCCCATTAACACTTCCATAGGCAATCCGTCCTGCTAAGCGTTCAAGGTCGTATACCTTAATTAACTCTTGCTGCAAATTACTTCTCTCAAAATAGTGGTCTAATAACTCTTGGACTTTATCTTGTCGTTCACTGATTGCATTTTGATTAATCAACGGCCGGTCAATCCACCGTTTAAGAAGACGACTGCCCATTGCTGTTTTTGTCTCATCTAAAAGCCATGCCAAGGTCCCCTGACGCTTCCCACTTCGCATATTGCGCATTAATTCAAGATTTGTTTTTGAATAGTGGTCGATCTTCATAAAAGAACTTGGTTGATATGCAATTGCTTTCTGCAGGTGGGCCAAAGAGCGTTTTTGGGTCGTTAATAAGTATGACACAAGTAATGCAACAACGTGCTGTTGAGTTTGATCATCAAGGTCTTGAGTAAGATAACTAATCTCAGCATTTTTAAGGACCGTTGGCTGATGTGATTGAAGGATATTTCGTTGCTTAAATTGAGTTGTTATTTCAGCTGGCAACTCACCGTCCACAACTACTTCCTTGCTTTGGAGATTAACCAATTCATTAACCGCGTCATTTGCATTATTTAAGCTTGTCGTTTTAAGCTCCCCAGTTGATAAGTCGGTATAGGCAATACTAAATACCCCATTTTGTCCACTAATCGCTGCAAGATAATTGTTATCACGTGCTTGTTCACCATTTAAATCCATTTGCGTTCCAGGTGTAATTAAACGGGTAACGGCTCGTTTAACCATTCCCTTCGCCTTTTTAGGGTCTTCCATCTGTTCACAGATTGCTACTTTATAACCCTTATCAATTAAAATATCAATATAGTTGTTAACTGCGCGATGGGGTACTCCACACATTGGAATTGGATTTTTTGCACTATGGTTTCTCGTTGTTAAGGTTAGCTCAAGAAGTTGCGCTCCTTTAACCGCATCGTCATTAAATAGCTCATAAAAATCACCAAGTCGGTAAAATAAAAAGGCATCTGGATATTGATCTTTTACCTTTTGATATTGTTCCATCATTGGTGTTGTTTTTTTTGCCACTTATTTAGCATAATCAACTGCTCGAACTTCCCGAATAACGGTTACTTTAATATGTCCTGGATATTCTAATTGCTTTTCAATTTTGTTCTTAATATCATGTGACAAAGTTGTTGCCTGCAAATCAGAAATCTTCTTCGGTTTGACAATCACGCGAAGTTCTCGACCAGCTTGAATTGCATAACTATGGTCGACACCATCATAACTGTTTGCTATGCTTTCTAGTTTCTTTAAACGTTGAATGTATTGTTCTAATGACTCGCTTCGAGCACCAGGACGGGCCCCTGAAATTGCATCTGCTGCTTGTACAAGAACAGCAATTACAGAATTAGCAGGGACATCTCCATGGTGAGAAGCAATCGTATTGATAACCACTTTATTTTCTTTATACTTGCGGGTTAGTTCTACACCTAACTCAACATGTGAACCATCAACTTCATGATCAATTGCCTTCCCAATATCATGAAGGAGGCCAGCACGTTTTGCTAATGTAACATCTTCCCCAAGTTCAGCAGCCATAATTCCGGCTAACTTAGCAACTTCGATTGAGTGGTCTAAGACATTTTGACCGTAACTAGTCCGGTACTTCATTCTTCCGACCGTCTTAATTAGGTCTGGATGCATTGAATGAATTCCTAGATCAAACAATGCTTGCTCACCAGTCTCCCGTAGTTGAGTATCCATCTGCTTACGAGCCTTATCAACTGCTTCTTCAATTCGTGCAGGATGAATACGACCATCTTGAATTAATTTTTCAAGCGCGATCTTAGCAATCTCACGTCGTACAGGATCAAAGCCGCTCAATACGACAGCTTCTGGCGTATCATCAATAATCAAATCAATACCTGTTAACGTCTCTAAAGTTCTAATATTTCGACCTTCACGACCAATTATTCTTCCCTTCATATCATCATTAGGAAGATTAACAACCGAAACAGTCGTCTCTGAGACAACATCCGCAGCACTACGCTGAATTGCTTCAACAATTAATTTCTTTGCATTACGTTCTGCAGAAAGTTCAGCTTCTTGTTCACTGTCACGAATCATTACTGCTCGTTCAGTTTTTAACTGTTCTTTTACTTCAGATAATAATAACTGCTTAGCATCTTCTTGTGACATTTGAGCAACTTTTTCAACTTCTTGTTTGCGTTGTTCAATTAAGGCTTCTGCTTGTTCCTTTGATTGATGAAGCTGCTCTTTTTCTTGATCTAATTTACGTTCACGAACACCAACTGCATTCTCTCTTTTTTCTAGAGCGCTATCCTTATGATCTAAAGAAGCCTCCCGTTGGAGTAATCGGTCTTCTTGTCGTTGGACCTCACTCCGCCGCTGTTTTAACTCATCTTCCACTCTCTCGCGGTATTGATGACTCTCTTCTTTCGCTTCTAAAATAGCTTCTTTTTTCGCCGTTACTGCTTCTTGTTTTGCTTTAGAAATAATACCTTTAGCATCATTATGTGCTTCTGCAACTTGTTTTTCATATGAAACCTTGCGAATTACATAGCCGACAATAATTCCGACAACCATAGCAAGCGCGGCGAACATTAAAATTTTCACTTATTCTTTACTTGCTTCTTCAATTGTTTCTTGTTTATTTTCACCGGTCTTACCACTGGCTTTATCATCAGCAGTTTCTTTCGTTGACTTTTCATTTAACGGTTCCATCCCATTTGCAACACGAACTTTATCCATTAATTCATTCATGCTATCTGGGTGTTCCTTAAGCCACTTTTTAGCATTTTCACGACCTTGCCCAATCCGTTCATTACCATATGAATACCATGCACCGCTCTTGTCAACAAGATCGTTTTCAACTGCCATATCCAGCAATTCACCAGTCTTAGAGATTCCCTCACCATACATAATGTCAACTTCACAACGTTTGAATGGCGGAGCAACCTTATTTTTAACAATCTTTACTTTAGCTTTATTTCCAATAACATCCGTACCATTCTTAATTTGTTCCGCACGACGAATTTCCATCCGGATAGTTGAGTAAAATTTAAGTGCCCGTCCACCAGTTGTTGTTTCAGGGTTACCAAACATCACTCCAACCTTTTCACGGATTTGGTTAATAAAGATAGCAATTGTCTTTGTCTTATTAATTTCACCAGAAAGTTTTCGAAGAGCCTGAGACATCAAACGAGCTTGTAACCCAACATGGGTATCACCCATATCACCATCAATTTCAGCACGAGGAACTAATGCTGCAACTGAATCAACAATTACTAAGTCAACTGCCCCACTGGAAATCAATGCATCAGCAATTTCTAATCCTTCTTCACCACTATCAGGTTGTGAAAGCAATAGGTCATCAATATTAACACCCAAGGCTTCTGCATATTGAGGATCAAGAGCATTTTCAGCATCAATATAGGCTGCTGTTCCGCCTTGACGTTGTACTTCTGCTACTGCATGTAATGCTACAGTAGTCTTACCAGAACTTTCAGGGCCATAAATTTCAACTATCCGACCACGAGGATATCCACCAATTCCAAGTGCCTTGTCAATAGCAAGGGAACCACTAGAAACTGAAGCAACCTTCATATCAGTGGCGTCACCCATTCGCATAATAGAGCCCTTACCGAAGTTCTTTTCGATCTTTCTGATAGCAACATCTAATGCTGCTTTTCGTTGGTCAGCCAATTATTTTTTTAGTTCACGGTAAATTAATTGAAGTCCATACTGAACACTTAATGTACGAATCGCCTGTCTTCCAACATAGGATGCAAGATGTAATTGAACGGTTTTAGTTGGGCGTCCCTTCATTGCTAGTCCAATCCAGACCGTCCCCGCTGGTTGTCCTTCTAACATATCTGGACCTGCCACACCAGTAAAGCCAATCCCAACTTCAACATTTAATTTTCGTCGACACCCTTCTGCCATTGCCGCAGCAGTTTCAGAACTCACTACCCCATACTGGTCAATCGTGTCGTGGGGAATTCCTAATAACTTTTCCTTTGCACTAGCAGCATAAGTAACGAAACCACCATTAAAAACAGTCGAGGCTCCTGGTACGGAACAAATAGTACTTTGGAACATCCCCCCTGTTAAGCTTTCTGCTGCTGTCAATTTCCACCCGCGACTTTTTAATTGTTCAACGATGACTTTAGCAAGTGTAAGGTCATCCCCCACTCCAAAGAAAAATGGTTCTTCAACTGCAAGAATTGCTTTTTGTGCCTGATCAATTTTTTCTTCAGCTTCAATCACTGGTAAGTCACGCACGGTGAGTCGAACCTGAATTGCCGTTGGTTGAACATAAGAAGTAATGCTTATCCCTGGTATATCGTTAGTAGCATCTTCAATTTCATCCATTAATTGTGACTCCGGCCGCCCTAAAAAGTTTAATGTCCGACTGGTAATTTGTTTTCCTGTTTGAAAATATTGCTGGAGTTTAGGAATCAGACTCTTTTCAACCATTGCCTTAAATTCGGCGGGTGGTCCTGGTAAGACAACAACAACTTTACCCTTAGTTTCATACCAACATCCTAGAGCAAGCCCAACAGGATTGGCAAGTGGCTCTCCTCCCCGTGGATACTGGGCTTGACGAATATTCTCTGGTTCCATTTTTATTTGCCGTTGCTCAAATGTTTTTTGAATCCATTTCCAGTGTTCTTCGTCAGTCCACAGCTCTTTCCCTAAGGCTTTGGCAACTGTAGGCATCGTAACATCATCTGCAGTTGGTCCGAGTCCCCCACAAACAAAAACTAATTGAGCACGAATCAAAGCATGATTAATAACCCGCTCTAATCTCTGCGATTGATCGTCAACAGTTGTTTGATAAGTAGCCGGTAAGTCAAGTTGGGTCAGTTTTTTAGCTAAGTACGCGGCATTAGTATTAACTATTTGCCCAAGGACTATTTCAGTTCCTACTGAGATAATTTCTGCATCCATCTATTTAAATCCATCCGAAAAGACGTCGCGTCCCTGAATGAAGTAGTCCACTCCAGAATAAATAGTAAAGAACAAGCAAATATATAACATTATTTGGCCAAATGGAATATTCCAAATAGCAAAAATAACATTATTTAAGAGTAAGAAGATAATTGCAAAAAACTGAGTAGTTGTCTTAATCTTCCCCGGCATTTTAGCAGCTAATACTACCCCGTCTTGTTCCACTAACAATAAACGTAAGCCCGTAACAGACAATTCTCGCCAAATAATGATTGAAGTTACCCATGATGGAACAACACCATTTCCAGTTAAAACGATAAATGCAGTCATGACAAGCAACTTATCAGCAAGCGGATCAGTAAACTTTCCAAAATTAGTTACAAGATGGTGCCGTCGCGCGATTTGTCCATCAAGATTATCAGTAATTGTTGCTGCAATAAATAAAATAGCAGCAATAAGCTGAGCCATCGGGATAGTTGCTCCCCAAAAACTTACAGCTCCCCAACTTTGTAATGGCAGCACCATTAATAATAAGAAAAAGGGAATAATAATTAAACGTATAACAGTTAGTTTATTTGGTAAATTCAATTAACGAGTTGGTTGATTACTTTGTTGACTAGCATTTGTCTGAGGACGACTGTTATTATTAGCAGCAGACGGTTGAGTAGCATTATTAGGACGTGCCGAGGATGACGAAGCTTGGCTTGAGCTATTTGACGGCTGACTTGCTGAACTGCTGCTTGTTTGGGTACGGCCAAAGTTAATCGTTACATTCCGCGTGTTCTGGTAACGGCCATTATTAGTAAAGTCGATTTCTTGATTACCGAGTTTTAATTTTGTTGCCCGGGCATTGCCAACCGTGATTACTAATGAAGTTGTGTCACGACTTATTTTTACACTAGTTTTTTCATTGTTATTCAAAGTTCTATTTAATAAGTCATTATTATTTGCTCTTACTTGCATCCAAGAACGATCACTTGGTTCAATTTGTAGCGTTGTGTCTTTAGTAAGTTGACTTGCTGTGTAAGTAACGCTTGTGTCATTCCGATTAGGTGCTTCTTGAAGCTTGATTGCCGTTGATTTGCTTTGCTTTGTACTTGCCTTTTTAGCAGAGGTAGAGGCCTTCTTACGACTCTCTCCAGAAACAGATACTGAACTATTATCAATCCGTGTAGAAGAATCGCGATGATTGCGAGCAATGGCCGTAATCCAAATCGCTGCCAACACTAAAATAATCACGCAAGCAATAATAATCGTTGGCATGTAGTTACGAACCTTATCTACGCTCCCACTAACAGTTTTTCGTTGGTTTGCACGAGTTTCAACTGCTTGAGCCAAGTGATCGGAATACTCTTCCGTTTTAGTCTGTGGTAATTGATCATCGTATTTTTGCAATAATTCATTACCATCTAAGCCCACTGTATTGGCGTATTGCTTAATGAACGCACGAACATAAAAGTCACCAGGAAGTTCATCAAAATTTTCATCTTCAATCGCGATTAAATACCGCTTTTGAATCTTAGTCATTTGTTGAAGGTCATCAAGGGTATAGCCCTTTTCTTCCCGTGCTTTTCGTAAAATTTTACCGATTTCTAGTCGTTTTTGATCGTTCTCGTTCTCACTCATTTATTGATGTTGCGGAACAACTTGGTATACCGAAATACCTTGCGGAGTAATAAACTCTTTTGCAACTTGATAAAGATCATCAATCGTAATAGTTTCCAAGGTCGCTATCTCATCCATCAAGCTAGCACCAGCAAAGAGGTCTCCAGCATAACGATTAGCAATTGCTTCTGGCGAATCTAATAAGCCAATTAACCGCCCTAGTTCTGCTTTTTTAATTCCCTCAAACCTTGTCCGCGCCGCTTCAATTTGTTGGTCAGCACTTTCAAGAATATCAATAACCTCATCTGCAAAGCGTTCCATCTGATCAGTATCAGAGCTAAAGTACGCAAAGTGAAAGCCCCGTTGCATTTCAAAATTGTAACTAAACGTGTCATCTAATGTTTCATTATTATATAAACGCAAATAATTATCTGAAGTATCGTCAAACAAAACATCTAACAAAAGATCAATTGCTAATTTGTAGTGAAGCCGTTCTTTACCATCATCAAATTGCTTGGTCCCTCGTAAACCTACCATCACTTTGGGACGAACAATATCCATCGTTAATGAACGAAATGGAATTACATCATGAGCAGTTGGATCGTTCAAGCTAAATAACCGTTGGGGTGTCTCTGCGGGAGCAAAAATCTTTTGTTCTTGGTTTTGCTTGATCCATCCCATTGTTTCTTCTGGATCTAAGCGTCCTACAAGGAAAAGGTTCATATTGGTTGGTTGATAGAAAGTCCGGTAACTATCCATCAAAATTTCTGGTGTAATATGACTGATTGATTCAACCGTTCCCGCAATATCAATCCGCATTGGATCTTTAGGGTATAAATTGCCTAAAATACCTAGGTAAAGCCGCCAACTCGGATCATCCTCATACATTTGAATTTCTTGGCCAATAATCCCCTGCTCTTTCTTCACTGTCTCTGCAGTAAAGTAGGGATCTTGAACAAAATCTAATAAAACATCTAAATTCTCATGGAGATTACTAGTGGTCGAAAAAAGATAACTTGTTTGAGTAAAACTAGTAAAGGCATTTGAATCAGCTCCTAGTTTACCAAACAAATCAAAGGCATCATGATCTTTTTTCTCAAACATTTTATGCTCAAGGAAGTGGGCAACCCCGTCCGGAACAGTAATCGCCTCCTTTTGATGGTACGGTATAAAATGATTATCAATGGAGCCAAAATCAGCTGTTAAAATAGCATATGTCTTATGGTAGCCTTCCATTGGTAAGAGCTGGACTTTCAAACCATTTGATAATTGTTCACGATAAATGGACTGGTTAAATTTTTGATAAACTTCTCTATCCATTTATTTCTCACCACTTAATAAATAAACTGCCTGAAGTTTCATTTGTTTAGCAACGCGCATGACGTCAGCTATGGTTACTTTTTTTATTTCAGTAATAAAGTTCTTATCCGATTCATTGACTAATTTGGTAACTAATTGTTGCTCCAAAACATTACTTGCCAAATCATGCCCTGCACGATATTGGTTAATCAAACTATCTTGAACTTCACTTAACGTCTCAGTAGTAAGATCACCATTTTGCAAGGCAGTCAATTGTTCCTGAATCATATTTTGAACTTTTTCTTGATCACTCGCTTGAATTCCCGTTTGAACACTTATAATCCCATTAAATGGAAGGAGCCGGCTAGAGGCATAATAAGCTAAACTAGCTTTTTCACGGACATTCGTAAAAAGTTTTGAATATGGCGTGCCACCAAAAAGCCCATTGAAAACCAAACCAGCATAGTAATCAGCATCATAATAATAGACAGGTAAAGAATATGCCAAATTTAACTTTGCCTGATTTACTTGTTGGTATTCTGTTTTTCTTTGAACTTGATCATACAATGCTTGATGATATAAAGGTGAATTATTAGCAATATCGCGATCTTTAAAAGGCAACTTAGCAATAACTTGCTGAGCACGTATCGGATCAATGTCACCTAACACAAAAATATCAATTTTATCTTCATTAATCATTGAATGATACGTTGAAACTAAACTTTTAGCATTTAAGTTCTCAAGATCAGCAATTTGACCGAAACTAGGAACCTTCATTACAGAATCATTTTGGTAGTACAAGTCCATAAGACGTTGATTAGCCAAAAATTGTTTATCGTCATAAAGCGACTTTATCGCACTTTTTAAATTATTAGATTGAATCCTAAAAGTAGGACCATCAAATTCCCCATCATCGATCAGGGGATGGAAAATGATCTCATTTATTAAGCTACTAATCTTTTCAAATAAATCTTCATCAACAAAGCGATCATTAACAAAACTTGCTCGCAATCGAACAGTATGCAATGTCCCCAGCCGGTTAACATATAAATTAACATAAGCACCATATAAAGATGCCAGTTGACGAGCCAAAGCCGTCTGTGTTGGATAGCGATGCGTGCTGGTCTCTAATAGGTTTGCCAATAAATTTCGTGCAGTAGCATTCGTTGGTGTTTGCGGAGTCGCAAAATCTATTAAGACGTGATTCATCTTAAATTGTTTTGTGGGTATAATGTGCAAGTCCACGCCACGAGCAAGATTAAAATCCACTTATTTAGTGTTATCCGGTCCCAAGTAGTTACTATCTTGACCGAACCATTTTTCATTAAGCTTCCGTAATTCACCATTTTTCTGCAAATTACCTAAGCCTTGATTAATTTTCTTCTTTAAGGTCTTGTCACCTTTTCGCATTCCCACTGCAAAATGTTCCATTGGCAGCTCTTTGCTAATATAAGTGCGATACGAATTACTATTTGGTTGGTGCTTAATATAGTAATTAGCATAAACCTCGTCCATTAAAATTCCTTGAATTCGATTTGCATTTAAATCAATAAATGCATTAGGAAATGTATCATAAAGTACTGGTGTATGGTTCTTTATTTTATCCTTTAATAACTTTGGCTTCTCATCCAAAACGGTTACTCCCGTTGAACCATTCTGCACCCCGAGTGTTTTGCCCGTCATCCCGTTCAGATTTTTAATGTTACTCTTCTTTTTAGTTACTAATATCTGCCGATTCTCTAAATAGTAACGACTAAAGGCAACTTTTTTGGCACGGCTAGGATTAACAGAATACCCATTCCATAACAAGTCAATCGTACCATTTTTTAACTCAGTCTCTTTCATTGACCAATCAATTGGCTGAAAATCAACTTTTATTCCATACTGCTTAAAAACAGCCCGGGCAAGATCAACGTCATAACCAACCAGCTTGCCATTCTTTTGGCGAAAATCCATTGGAACAAAACTGTCATCAAGGCCGACAATTACTCTTTTTCGGCGCTCAATCCGGTTCCATGTATCTTGCGTATCAGCACGCTTTGTTACACTTTCACAGCCACTAAGAAGGAGAACAGGTACTACTAACAAAATAAGTAACCAAATTGCTTTCGCTTTTTTCATCTATTTATTCTGACGTTGATCAAGTGGTTGTACTCGTAAAATATCATCAGCAATATCTTCCGCAAATTCTAAATCGTGAGTAACAATTAATTGAGTCATTCCGTCCTTCTTTAATCCCAAAATAATATTAGCCACATCTTTTCGGAGGTTTGGATCAAGCGCTGATGTTGGTTCATCATAGCACAAAATTTTAGGCTTCATTGCTAATGCACGAGCAATGGCAACCCGTTGCTTTTGTCCACCCGAAAGTTGGTAGGGGTACAATTTTCCTTTGGTATTAAGCCCTAATTCTTCAAGCAGTTTTTGCGCTTCAGCAATTGCTTCTTGTTTATCCTTTTTCAATACCATCATCGGCGCTAACGTGATATTTTCCATTACCGAAAGATTTGGGAAAAGCTTAAAGTCTTGAAAAACCACACCGATTACTCGGTCAGCTGCATCTGTTCCCTGAGGATCAAAGCGACGACCGTTAATGAAAAACTCACCACTATCGGGAGTTTCCAGTCCAGTAATACAACGAAGTAAGGTCGTTTTCCCAGCACCTGATGGACCAACAATACAAAGAATCTCACCATCTTTAACTGTTAAATTAACCCCATCTAAAATTTGCCGATCACCAAAACTCTTTTTTAAATCTCGAACTTCTAACATTTACTTGAAGTATGCATAACATTTTTCAACTTGCCGTAGAATTAATGTACAAATTCCTACAAGGATCAAATAGATTAATCCGACTAACATCAATGGAACAAGTGTGACATCCCGTGAAGTTGCAACGTTTCCTGCTCGAAGTAAATCACCAAGACCAATTACGTAAACTAACGATGAATCTTTTACTAAGTTAATAACTTCATTTCCAATTGATGGAATAACAATTTTTATTACCTGAGGAATGATAATTTTACGAAGGGTTTGCCAGTAGCTTAGGCGTAAAACACGAGCTGCTTCAAACTGACCTTGATCAACAGATTGGAAACCACCACGGAAAATTTCAGCAAAATAAGCTGCATAGTTCAAAATAAAAGCAACTAGGGCGGCATCGTAACGTTCAAAAACAATGCCAATAATTGGTAACCCATAGAATACAAAGATTAGTTGAAGCAGCAAAGGCGTTCCCCGCATTAACCAAACATAAATTTCTAACACCCACTTCAAAGGCTTAATTTTAGAAGTAAGTCCTAAGCTAACCAAAATTCCTAATGGCAGCGATCCAACTAATGTCCAGAAGAAAATCTGTAATGTAAGAGCAGCCCCTTGGAATAATGAAGGTAGAATTTCACTTATATATTGCATTGACATTTAAATTTGATCATCGTCTAATGCCCAGCGATATATTGCGCGAATTGGCCAGAAGAGGACAACAAAATAAATTAAATTCAATGCTAACGTTGGAGCAAGCGTATAAATAAGATAGTCGCCAAAACCAACATTAGTAATATTCACTAAATAATATGCCCAATAATTAAACGTCTCAAAAATGACAATATCAACAAAGAAAATCATAATCATCGAAAGAAATGATGAACTAAAATAACGAGATAAAATTTTAGTTATTTCGACTACTAATGGATACAAGAAAATATACAATCCTAAAATTCCCGAAAAGTATAAATCGTAAACTGCACCAGCAGCAATTGCAAATGGAATTAATGGAATCTCAATATCATCTTGAAAGAAGTACGATAAGACTAACCATAGTAAGACAAGTTCACTCACCATTGAATAGGGATAACTGAAAAATAATGGTGCCCACACATGGCTTAAGGCTCCGTCCAAAAACAGACATACAAATAAGCCAATTGGGAATATATATTTTAAGCGTGATAAACGATACATTCACTCCTGCGAAGCTGCTTCAGCAACTGTAACAATATTAATATCATTAAAGTCCGTTGCTGGAGTAATATAGATTTTCTGGGCGAGGCCATAATCATCTTTACCGACATGCGACACGCGACCAACGTAAAGTCCCTTTGGTGTCACACCACCCATTCCACTGGTTACTACTCGGGTACCCTTTTTTATTTTAGCTTTAGAAGTTACTTGTCCCATTTCAAGCTCGTTATTTCTTGCATTATATCCGGTGATAATCCCGTTAATCACCTTCCCATTTTGACCATTAAGGGTAATTGCAAAACGGTTTGATGATTCACTAGTATCACTCAATAATTCAACTTTACTATTAGTTTTATTTACTTCTGTAATCCGACCAATTAACCCACTACCACTCATAACGGGCATATTCTTCTTAATACCACTAGATTGACCTTTATTAATTACGAGTTGTCGTTGCCATGAAGATGGTGTGCGCATTAACACAGCCGCTGTAACTGTATTATAGTCGGTCATTGAATTATTAAGTTTTAACTGTTGTTTTAATTGTTTATTTTCATGAGCTAAGGTCTGATCACGGACTTTAGTTTGTGCTAATTCAGTTACTTGCTGTTTAAGTTCACGGTTTTCAGAATAAGTATTCATCAACCCATTTATTGAACTTATACTTGTCTGTGCCCAATTTACAGGGAGAGCAACTGCACTATCAACAAAGCCAACAATATCATTTCCAAATTGTTGGATAATCGGTGGTGTATTTCGTCTATTCCGTAAAGAAACAGAACCTGCCATTAGTCCAAAACAGACAACTAGAATTATCACAGCAATAACTAATCGGCGATTGGAAAAAAATTTCTGCATTTACTTTTTCTTCATTACATCAATACTCTTTAATGACTCGCCGGTACCAATAGCAACACAGTCAAGGGGATCATTAGCAATAAATACTGGTACTTTGGTTGCATCTGCAATAACATCTGGTAAATGCTTTAATAATGCGCCCCCACCAGTTAATACAATCCCGTGATCAATAACATCAGCAGCAATTTCTGGGGAAGTTTCTTCAAGTGTTCCTTTAATTGCCGTAATAATACTATCAACAACATCTTGGAGGGCCGTTGAAACATCCTTCGCAGATACTTGCATTGTCTTTGGCAATCCAGTTACAAGATCACGACCGCGAACTTGTGTTGTTCCCATTTCTTCAGCAGCTTCAACAGATGCAGACCCAATATCCCACTTAAGCTTTTCAGCTGTTCGTTCACCAATTAATAAATTCATATGTTGACGAACATATTGAACAATTGCATCATTCATCTTATCTCCTGCCATTCGAATGGACCGGCTTGAGACAATACCACCTAATGAAATGGTAGCAACATCAGTAGTACCGCCACCAATATCAACAACCATACTACCGGTTGGATCCATAACCGGTAATCCAGCTCCAATGGCTGCTGCAAATGGTTCTTCAATAACATAAGCATCACGAGCACCTGCAACTCGAGTAGCATCAATCACTGCCCGCTTTTCAACTTCCGTGATCCCACTAGGAACACATACCATAACATATGGCTTACCATTATTTCCTAGTGCTTTATCAATATAATACTTCATCATTGCAACTGTTGTGTCGTAATCAGCAATAACACCGTCTTTCATTGGTCGGATAGCCACAATGCTTTCTGGCGTCCGTCCGATCATATCACGGGCATCACTGCCAACAGCGATTACTTCGTTAGTCTTAGAATTACGAGCAACAACTGATGGTTCTCTTAATACAATACCCTTACCTTCAAGGTAGACAATTGTATTAGCAGTTCCAAGGTCAATGCCAAGATTTTTTGTTCCAATTCCTAGCAATTACTTTTTAAGCTCATTAACGAGACTAGCTTCACGCCAACTATGGTATGTATCACGACCAACAATCATAAAGTCAACTAAATGAAGTCCAATAATCTCACATCCTCGTTCTAAGCGACGAGTAAAAGATTCATCTTGCTTAGAAGGATGAATGTCTCCCGTCGGATGATTGTGGATCATAATAATTCCTTGAGCTGAACACCGGAGCGCATATTGAAAAATCTTATCAGGATAAAGAATACATTCGCATCCGCCGCCTACAAACAAAATTTTCCAATCAATTATCTCATTATGGATATCTGTACAGGCAATACAAACACTTTCTTGCTCCTCACTTTGAAAATGGTCAACCATCTTGCGTCCTAATTCGATACTCGAATAAGCATGGCCAATAATTTCTTCGTGACTTTTAGTTACTATCTTCCCTAATTCAATAGCAGCAAAAAAGTTAAGCATTTCTGGCGCCCATTCATTTATCTCATTTTTTTCAATACGTGAAAGCCGTTTAATTGCTAGGGGAGTAGGACACTTACGTAAGAAACGTTGACATAATTCCTGCTTCTTTGTTCCCGGTTTATCAGGAATAGCCGTCCAGACTAATTTTGTATATTCGTTAATCACTTCATTTTCCATTTAATTTAAAAAGAATCTACGAACATCTGAAACAAAATAAAGAGAACCAGTAATAATCATTACATCGTCCGCACTCATTTGACTTGCCACCTGCCCGATTCCTAATCGCCAGTCGTTAATAATCTGGATGGGATATTTAGTTGGAATATCAGCAACTGCTTTTGCTAAGTCTGCACTTGGTCTTTTTGGACCGGGGCCAGCAAAGTGAGTAACAGTTAAGTGAATATTCCCCAAGCTTGCTAATTCCCCAAGCATTAATTCATATTGCTTATCAGCCAAAATCGCTACCAAGAGGTAAACTTCCCGATCGGCAAAATCATTCTTAATAGTATGAACCAGGGCCTGGACACCAGGAAGATTATGAGCGCCATCTAGTAAGACCAGAGGAGTAGTATTTATTTCTTCTAATCGCCCCGGCCAAGCAGCATTTTCTAATCCCGCTATCAAAGCACGACGATCAATTGCCAGCCCACGCTTCTCCATAAAAAGCTCAAGAGCCATCAAAGCAACTGCTGCATTTTCTATCTGATAGTCGCCTGGCAACCCAAGAATTATTTCTATTTTTTTCAGATTTTTTCCTTGATACCGAATTTTTGCGTGGAACTGATGACCATTAAGTTTGTGAACAGTAAAGTCTTTTCCTAATTCAAAAACCGGGGATTTTTTCTCCTTTGCATCTGCGAGAATAGTTTCGCGCGCTTCTGTTGGGAGAGCACCTAAAATAACTGGGACACCTTTTTTGATTATTCCTGCTTTTTGAGCCGCAATCTTAGCTAAAGTATCACCTAAATACTTCATATGATCCCAGCCAACTGTCGTGATCACGCTAACAACTGGCGTAATTACATTAGTAGAATCGTATAGCCCCCCAATCCCCACTTCAAGCAATATAACATCGGGCTTCTTTTCAGCCATGTAGCAAAACATTAATGCTGTATCAATTTCAAATTCAGTTGGACCGCCTGTTTCTAATGTATCATCAAGTTTTTTGACAACAGGGGCAATTTTTTGAACTAATCTTAAAAGATCATCATCACTAATTGGGATTCCATTATACTCAATTCGTTCATTAAATCGTGTAATAAAAGGTGATGTAAAACTTCCAACAGTAAGGCCACTTTCCAGTAAAGCAGACCGCATCATTGCAACGGTTGATCCCTTACCATTAGTTCCTGTAACGTGAATGTATTTAAGTCCTTCTTGTGGGTTCCCTAATTCTGCCAAGAATCGTTTCATCCGTGTGAGTGTTGGAATTTTCTTGAATTGTGTTCGTCCATGAATAAAAGATAATGCTTCATCATAAGTTTTAATCATCTAGTGATATAAGTCAAAGCGTCCTTTAGCAAATAGCTCTTTCAAACCACCTGTTTCTAACAAGGAACGGTCAGCAATAATTTTCTTCATTGCTGAAGCAGGATATCCACGTAATTCATGACCCATTGCTTCACCAAATGCCCGCGTATTACCAACGGAAGCAACTGTTCCTAAGGACTTGTAAGTAAATGGCTTAGCTTCATGCTTGCCAGTCTTAATACGGCTAACAATGTCTTCAGCCGTGTAATCAGCCATTGCTAGAGCGATTTGTGCAGTAGTTGGGTATGGGCGTTTACCATCCGGTGGCATTACGGCAGCAACATCCCCAATGATGTAAATATCATCGTGCTTAGGATCTGTTAAGTGGTCAGTAACGATTACCCGACCACGCTTAGCATCAAAGCCACATTCTTCCATCAATGGATTACCACTTACTCCAGTTGTCCAGATAATTATACCAGCATTAAGGGACTCTTCATCATCATCTCCATGCTTGTAGATGACCTTCCCAGGTTCAATCTTGCTAATTCGTGAACCATCAAGCAATTGCACGTTAAGGCTCTTAACAAGGTTTACCCCATATTCGGCAAGTTTTTCACTAAACATTGGAAGTAATCTTGTTGAAGCTTCAATCAGCGTAATTTTAATTTCATCTGGTGAAACTCTAGCGATTTTGGCATAACTTGCTCGAGCGTCAACAAGCGCCCCTGCTAATTCAATTCCAGTAAATCCACCACCACAAATAACAATTTGAAGATCATCAGGATTGTGAGTGGTACGATAATCTTTCATTTTGGCAATGATATGGTCATAAATTGCTAAAGCTTCTTTAACATTAGTCATCGGTAATGCATTTTCTTCAGCACCAGGGATTCCAAAGGTTTCTGAAACAAAGCCGAGTCCTAATACACAATAATCATAGTGCAGTAGCTCTTCATGACCAGCAAGTTTAACTGTCTTTTTATCAGGATCGATCTTTACAACTTCATCTTGGATAAAGGTAGTAATTTGTGGATTAATAACATCACTAATTGGATAAGTGATCCTTGAAGCACTTTGCGTTCCCGCAGCAGCTTCGTGTAAATCAGTAGCTTCATAATGATAATTATTACGATCAACTAGTGTAATATGAACATTATTTTTTAGCTTTTTTTGTAATAATACGACCGTCTTTAAGCCAGCGTAACCAGCTCCAAGTACAACAACTTCTTTCATCTAGATACCCTCATCTGCCATTTTTAACGCCCGGTAATGTTCATTTGTTTTTTGTAATTCTGCCGGGCTGCCTTGCATTGAAATTTTACCATCCTCGATAAAAACAACTTGATCCATCATTTCTATGCCTTGTAAATGGTGAGTAATCCAAATCAAAGTTTTTCCTTGTAGCTGCTCCATAAAAGTCTCAATTACCTTTTCTTCTGTTACCGGATCTAAACCTACAGTTGGTTCATCTAAAAGGATAATGGGCGCATCCTTGAGTAAAATCCGGGCAAGAGACAACCGGTGACGCTCTCCGCCAGAAAACCGTAACCCTGCCTCATCAACCATCGTATGAAGTCCTTTTGGCAGTCGTCTAATCATAGCGGCCAACCCAACACGTTCAAGAACATCCCATACTTGATCCTCTGTCGCATCTTCATTTCCCAAACGAATATTATTTAAGATTGTGGTATGAAACAAATATGGCGATTGGTGAACGATCCCAATATAATTCGAAATCTCATCACCAAATTCATCCGTTGGCACATTATTAAGAGTAACAGTGCCCGAAGTAGGCTTCCGGTCTCCACGAATTAAACTAGCTAACGTACTCTTTCCAGCCCCACTGCGACCAAGAATGGCAAGTTTTTCGCCTGGATTAACATCAAGATTAATCCCCCGCAAGATCATCTTCTCTGTTTTAGGATAGCGATAATAAACATCTGTAATTTTAAGATGATAAGGAGCGGCAATCTCAATATTAGCCTTAGAAGGAGCAGGCGGTTGTGGTAATTCATTCAATCGCTTTAATGAATCCGTATATACATTAGTTTCTTGAGCAGCTGCTGGCAAGCTAGACAATACTTCATCAAGGGGAAAGACACAAAGAACAAAGGCCGCAATCCAATTTGCACTGCCTCCCCAATGACTGCCGAAACGTGCTGCTCCCCATACAATAAGGCTAACAACCACCAATAAAATCATTACCTGAAGAATAAAATCACGCCAATGCTCAAAACGTTTCATCGCTTTTTGAGATGCTAGTACGTTTTTCTCACTTTTATCATAGTGCTGCAGGTAATCCGCACTGCGCCCCGCAAATACCCAGTCTGTAATCCCCATGATATTATCAGTAAGATCAGCATACAAGGTATTGGTATATTGCTTTTCTAGTTGCTGGCGTGCACCATTAACAAGCACTGACCACACGGGAACAGCAATGATGATTAACCCAAATAGAATTAACATTAAAAGACCCATTAGTGGAGAAATTATCCCCATTCCAATAACGATAATGGCATAAAGCCCAAATGCAACCAACATTGGAAAAATCGTTCGTAAATATAAATTTTGAATGTGGGCAACATCTTCTGAAAGTAACCCAAGAATATCTCCAATTCGATACTTACTATTAAAGAAAACGGCATCCTGCTCTAACGAATCATAAAGCTTTTTACGAAATGCAGAAGTCATTTTAAAAACCCAATTATGACTAACCAATCGTTCAAAATAATTAGTCACCGGTCTAAAAATCCCAAAGGCACGAGTAAGAACGATGGGAACATATACTAACAAAATATTAAAAGGCATCGTTGCGGACTTACTGATTAAATAGCCCGCGGTGAACATCAATCCACTAGCACAAATAAAGGTAACAATCCCCAGGGTAATTGCTAATACCAAGGTCCACTTGTAACGCTTTAGGAAGGGTTTCACCCACCGATCATGTTTCATTGCTTTAAGTAAAGGAATCTTATTCATTTATTCATGGGTTATCTCCTTTCCGCGTGTTTGGTCCATCAGTTCTGTAAAGTAACCATGTTCATCAAGCAACTGCTGATACGTTCCTTGTTCAATTAACTTGCCATTCTTCAACACTAAAATGTAGTCCATCTGCTTCATCCAATGCAAACGGTGGGTAGCAAAAAAGACTAACCTATTTTCCATCAACGGAAGCATTCTTTTTTTCAACTCTAGTTCAGTCTCAATATCAAGGTGGGCGGTCGGCTCATCAAAAATCATTACCCGACGTTCTGGATCAAGAAATGCTCGTGCTAAGGCAATTCGCTGTGCCTGTCCACCGCTTAATGCTCGGTGGCCGCTGCCAATCATCGTCCCTAATCCTTGAGGTAATTCAGCAACAAGATCATCTAAGCCGACAACATGAATCGCTTCTTTTATTTTATCTTCACTGACATTTGGAGTATAAAAGGCAATATTATTTTTTAACGTATCTGCAAAAATATAGGGAGTCTGTGGAATGTAGAGAATCCGTTTTTGCCAGTCATGAATATCCAAAGTCGTTACTTTTTTTCCTTGAATGGTAATTTGGCCACTTGTCGGCGCTAAAAAGCCACTTAAAAGATTAATTAAAGTTGTCTTTCCGGCCCCACTCATCCCAATAATGCCAATTTTTTGATTCCCCTTAACAGTTAAATCAAGGTTTGTTAATTCACTGCCATTTTGGGGATACATAAACTCAACATTCTCAAAACTTAACTCATCGACTCCTGTCCACTGGTGTAATTCAACAGTCGGCTTCTTTGGTAATGGCATCTCAAGAATTCGCCGAACCGCATGAAATGAATTTTTACCATTCAACGTCGCATGGTAATCACTTGCAAAGTTCCTAATCGGCAAAAAATACTCCGGTGCCAAAATCAAGATTGCTAGTGCCGGGAATAGCAATAAGTGACCGTTAATTAACCGTAAGCCAAGAAAGACTGCTAAGATTGCAATAGCTAATGTAGTGAAGAAATCAAGAGCAAACGTTGATAACATCGCTACTTTAATCACACTCATTGTTGACTTGCGAAAACGCTCACTTGACCGATAAATACTTTGCGAATACTTCTTACTAAGGCCAAAGTACTTCAATGTGTCAATCCCCCGCAAAGAATCAATAAAGTGATTAGACAATATTTGAAAAGCTGCAAACTGTCGATTTGCCTTAGCCTTCGCTGCATAGCCTAAAATAATCATGAATAAAACAATCAAAGGATAACCTAACAACATAACAATGCCAGAAATCCAATCAAGCCAAAAACAGACAACCAAAATAATGACTGGAATAATCATCATGCTGATCACCTTGCTATAGATGAGTCGAATATAATTTTCAACTTCTTTAATGCCATCAAGAGCAAGAGTAACCATATTACCGGTTCCCTCCCGCTGAACAATTACCGGTCCAAGCGCAAAGACTTTTTTTAATAATTGCTGACGAAAGTTTTGGGCAGCATTAGCCGAATACTTATCAAGCCAATCATTCCCAATTTCGGTTAGCCCATGACGCAAAAGGTAGCAAACAATAAATCCACCTAAGCCATATATTTGACTTAAAAGAGAATGTCCCTGCCATAAGCCTGTTAGTAAAGCAGCCAAACTTAATCCCTGACCAAGGATAAGAAAAGCTTGCAGGACATAAAGCCCCACAAGCTTAATCATTTATTTAACCTCCGGAATAGCTGGCATTGCAATCCGTTTACGGAAAATCCAGTAAGCCCAGATTGTATATGCCAAAACAAATGGTAAAAGACAGCAAGTAGCAATCGTCATCACTGTCAACGTATATTCTGTTGAGGAAGCATTTTGAATAAGAATACTGTACTTCGGACTAATGCTACTAATTAGTACCCGTGGGAAGAGACCGATAAAAATCAATACAACTAAAGATACTAAGGTTAACCCACTTGAAATAAAGGCAATTAGTTCATGACCAGCAAAGGTTTCTACTTGGGCTAAAACTGAGAAACCAACAATCAATATAAGCATAATGATTGTGCCAACTGGGTGAACAGCCATAAAGTCGGTCATAAAGATTAATAATAGTGCAAAGACAACTTCGCCAGCATAAAGAATCCAGTACAAAAATTCAGCGTAGTTCCGGGCGCGTTCCTGAACCGGACCAGTCGTCTTTAAGGCAATATAATTAATTCCATGTAAGTAGGTTAAAAGCAATAAGGCAATCCCACCAACAACTGCAAGCCAGTTGAAATAGTCAAAGAATCCTGCGTGAAAATTGCCGTTAGCATCAATTGGCATTCCATGAATCATGCTAACAAACATAATACCAAGGAAAAATGGAACGATTGCACTACCAATTGCCAATGCCCAATCCCAGATCCGCTTTTGTGGCACTGGACTATTTTTACGGAATTCAAAAGAAACACCACGGATAATTAAACCAGCTAGGATAATCATTAAGATTAAGTAATACCCACTGAAAAGACTAGCATACCAATATGGAAAAGATGCAAACATTGCACCACCAGCCGTGATTAACCATACTTCATTTGCATCCCAAACTGGTCCAATTGTCCGCACAAGTTGATCACGTTCTGATTCGTTATGAGCAAGTGTTTCAACCGCCATTCCTACCCCATAATCAAATCCATCTAGGAAGAAGAAGCCGGCAAAAAGCACTCCAATCAATACAAACCATAATAATTGAAGAAAACTCATCTAGAACGCCTCCTTGTCAAATGGGTCAAGAACCTTCTTGAATTTAGGTTCAATTGCTTCCGATGGATCTTTACGTAACTCAAGAACAATTAACCAAATTAATGTAATTGCAAGAGTTGTAAATAATACAAAGTAAACAATATTTGATGTTAGCAATGATCCAACTGAAACATTTGGCGATACACTTTCAGCAATTGTAAACAAGCCATAAACCGTCCATGGAATACGACCAAATTCCGTTACAAACCAACCAACAGTATTACCGATAAATGGTAAGAAAGTGGTAATTGCAATACACCAAAGTGCCCAGCGGCGTTGTGCAAGTGGTTTCTTGCTCTTTTCCCTTGTCATAATTAATCCAACTAATGAAACTAAGAAAATCCAAGCACCGACTGCACACATAATCCGGAAACTATAGAACAGTGTATTTACTGGTGGGTAGTAATCAAGATTCTTGCCGTACTTTTTCTTATATTGGGCATTGAGCTCATTCATCCCGGTAACCGCACCAGTAGTTTTGTGGTATGACAAAATACTTAGGGCATAGGGAATATCGATATTGCCTTTTACTTCATGGTCTTTCATATCGGCAATACCAACAATTGTCCACGGTGCATGCTTACCAGTAGTCGTGAATACGTCTTCAGTAGCTGCAAACTTCATTGGTTGTTCTTTGATTAAGTATTGCATCTGGGCATCCCCTAACGCAATTCCACCAATAGAGAAAATCAATGATACTAAAAGTCCTAAACGCATTGACTTCTTGTAAAACTTCTTATTAGCTTCAGAAAGTTTTTGGTTCTTGAGAAGTTGGAATGCTGTTAAACCAGCAATAATAATACCACCCATCATGATGGCGTTAAGGATAACATGTCCAAATTCATACCATAATTGGGGGTTTTTAAGCAATGCACCAAAATTAACCATTACTGCACGGCCACCCTTGATTTCATAACCAACTGGGTGTTGCATGAATGAGTTGGCAGTTAAAATCCATAAAGCAGATGTTAAAGAGCCAAAACTTGTCATCCAAATGAAGAAAAGGTGCAACCCTGGCTTAACCTTTTTCCAGGTAAATACCCATAAGCCAATAAATGTTGATTCAATAAAGAATGATAGCAAAGCTTCGAGGGCTAATGGAGCACCAAAGATATCACCCATAAACCGTGAGTAATCCGACCAGTTCATCCCAAATTGGAATTCCTGAATCAAACCTGTAACAACACCGACCGCAAAACTAAGTAAGAAAATATTTCCCCAAAATTTTGCCATTTTTTTGTATGTTTCGTCTTTAGTTGAGACATACATACTTTCCATAATGGCGACGATAAAAGCTGTTCCAATCGAAAACGGAACAAAGAAGAAGTGGTAAACCGTCGTCATGGCAAATTGGAAACGTGCCAGACTAAGAATAGTCATCTAAGCTTGTTGAAGTGATTGAAGGCGTTCTTTAGCAGCTGCTAATTTTTGTTGCCATTCCGTTGCCTTTTGTCGTTCAGCTTCAACAACTTTTTCCGGCGCATTATTAACAAACTTTTCATTGCCAAGCTTCTTTTGTGAACGTTCTACTTCTTTTTCAAGTTTAGCAATCTCTTTTTCCATCCGATCTCGTTCTTCATCAAGGTCAACTAATTCAGCCATTGGGATGTAAACTTCTGCTCCAGTCAAAATACCGCTCATCGCAAGCTTAGGAGCTTCAACATCCTTACCAATAGTTAAGTTCTCTGGATGACAGAAGCGTTCAATGTAATCCCGGTTATCATTCAACATCTGTGCCAAGTGATCACTATCAACTTTTACCAAAATGTCAACTGGTTTAGACATTGGCGCATTAGCTTCATTTCGAATGTTACGAACAGCCTTAATCAATTCAATCAAACTATTCATTTGTTCAGTTGCGGCTGGATCATCAAGTTCGGCATTAGCAACTGGGTAATCTGCAACCATAATTGATTCACCATCATGCGGCATTGATTGCCATAATTTTTCGGTAACGAATGGCATGATTGGATGTAACATCTTCAAGGTCTGATCAAGAACATAACCAAGAATATTCTTAGTATCATTCTTTTCTTCGTCAGTCCCATTATTGAGTTTCTCCTTGGTCATTTCGATATACCAGTCACAGAAATCATTCCAGATGAAGTTGTAAAGCGCCCGCCCAGCTTCACCAAATTCAAACTTGTCAAACTGTTCGTTAACCTGCTTTACAGTTGCATTTAACCGACTCAAAATCCACCGATCAGCTAAATCCCACTTACTCTTATCAGGAAGGACAGGAGCAGGCATCTCACCAAGGTTCATGATAACGTAACGACTAGCGTTCCAAATCTTATTAATAAAGTTCCAAGCTGCATCCATCTTAGTGTAGCTAAAACGAATATCTTGACCAGGAGTTGAACCAGTAATTAAGAACCACCGTAAGGCATCTACCCCGTACTTCTTGATAACATCCATTGGATCAATACCATTTCCTAAGGATTTACTCATCTTTCGCCCTTGTTCGTCACGAATCAAACCATGGAGAAGAACATTCTTAAATGGTGCCCGACCCGTAAATTCAAGCGATTGGAAAATCATCCGGGAAACCCAGAAGAAGATGATGTCATAACCAGTAACTAAAGTATTGGTTGGGAAGTAGCGCTTGAAGTCTGCTGAATCAGTATTAGGCCAGCCCATCGTCGAGAATGGCCAAAGCGCACTAGAGAACCATGTATCAAGGACATCCTTATCTTGTTCCCAATTTTCGGCATCTTTAGGAGCTTCCATACCAACATAAACTTCGCCAGTCTGTTTGTTATACCAAGCTGGAATCCGGTGACCCCACCATAATTGACGAGAAATAACCCAATCATGAATATTTTCCATCCATTGCGTAAAGGTGTGTTCGAATCGTTCTGGAACGAAATTAACTCGGTCATCAGTATCTTGGTTCTTAAGAGCTGCTTCGGCTAATGGCTTCATCTTAACAAACCATTGTGTGGAAAGACGGGCTTCAACTTGTACCCCTGTTCGTTCTGAGTGACCAACAGAGTGAACAATTGGGTCAACTTTTAACATATAACCTTGATCTTGAAGGTCCTTAACGATTGCTTCACGAGCTTCAAAACGGTCCATGCCTTCGTATTTACCAGCATTTTCGTTCATTGAGGCATCTTCATTCATTGTATTCAGTTCAGGAAGATTGTGACGCTTACCTACCTTAAAGTCGTTTGGATCATGAGCTGGGGTAATCTTAACCATCCCAGTACCAAATTCAGGTGTTACGTAGTCGTCAGCAATAATCTCAATTTCCCGGTTGACAAGTGGTACCATGACCTTCTTACCAACTAAGTCCTTGTACCGTTCATCATTAGGGTTAACGGCAACCGCTTCATCCCCGAACATTGTTTCTGGACGAGTAGTGGCGATTTCGATGTAATCCTTACCGTTAAAAGTGGTTCCATCAGTAAATGGATACTTAACATGGTAGAATGCACCCTTATCATCCTTATGAATAACTTCAATATCTGATAAGGCCGTCCGTGCTTGTGGGTCCCAGTTGATGATGTAAGTTCCACGATAAATTAAGCCCTTATTGTAGAGATCAACAAAGACTTTTCGAACAGCCTTATTTAATCCTTCATCAAGGGTAAAACGTTCGCGGTCATAATCCACAGAAATACCCATCTTAGCCCACTGCTGGTGAATAATATCAGCATATTCATCTTTCCAGTCCCAAACTTGTTGAACAAACTTGTCACGACCAAGGTCATAACGAGAAATTCCTTGTTTACGAAGCCGGGCTTCAACTTTCGCTTGGGTAGCAATACCAGCATGGTCCATTCCAGGAACCCATAATACATCATAGCCTTGCATCCGCTTTTGTCGAATGATCATATCTTGTAAAGTTGTATCCCAAGCGTGACCTAAGTGCAACTTACCAGTAACATTCGGTGGTGGAATAACAATTGAATATGGGTGAGCTTTTTTGTCACCACTTGGTTTAAAGAATCCTTGATCAATCCACCATTGATAACGGCCTTCTTCAACCGCCGCTGGATCGTACTTGGTTGACATATCTTTTTCTGTCATTTAAAGTAATTCAGCAAAAACATCTTCATTTTGGTTTAAATAATCTTCACCAGGATGAATTTCCGTAATTTCAATCCCATCAAGAGCTCGTTGCATTAACCCTTCAATATCAAGTCGTTTTTCGTATTCACGAGCCCGCTCAACGTTTGGCCGGGTTTTTGGCGATGGCGGTGTAAAGACAGTACAACAGTCTTCATATGGAAGAATTGAAAGATCATAGGTATCAATATCTTGGGCAATTTTAATAATTTCGGTCTTATCAAATGACAATACTGGTCGCAATACCGGATAAGAAGTTACATCATTAATCGCCAGCATACTTTCCATTGTCTGAGAAGCAACTTGCCCTAATGATTCACCATTAAAAATAGCCAGACCATGACGCTTAATCATTAAGGCAGCTGCCAACCGAAGCATCATTCGCCGTTGAATTGTCATTAAGTAACCTTCAGGAACTTTTTCCTTTACTGTTTCTTGAATTTCGGCAAATGGCACCTGAATAAACTTAATACTTCCACTATATTTTGCAAGACGTTCAGTTAATTGCTTGGCCTTTGCTAAAGCTTGGGGACTAGTATATGGCGGACTAAAGAAGTGAACCATTTCCATTGAAACGCCACGCTTCATCCCAAGGTAAGCAGCTACTGGTGAATCAATTCCACCAGACATCATCATCATTCCTTTACCAGCGGTACCAACTGGCAAACCACCAGCACCCTTAATCGTTTCACTTGAAAGGAAAATCCCATTAAGACGGATCTCAACTCGTAAAGTTAGGTCTGGATGATGAACATCAACTTTTAATTTATCAGGAAACTTATCTAAGAGGTATCCTCCTAGCTTGTTGTTCATTTCAAAGGTATCAATTGCAAATTGGTGATCTGATCGACGAGTTTCCACTTTAAAGGTAATTGGCTTATCAACTTGTTCAGCGATCATCTGCGCTGCTGCCTCTGCAGTCGCTTCAAAAGTCTTATCAACTTTAATTGATGGCGAGAAGTTTTGAATCCCAAACACTAACTTCAAGCGATTCATCACTTGATCATAGTCAACTCCATTTAATTCAACATGCAACCGATCACGTTGTGCATGCACCTTTACCTGGTCAAAGCTATGAAGGGCCTTTCGTACGTTTACCCCTAAACGATCAATAAAGGACTTTTTATTATGTCCCTTTGTCGAAAGCTCACCATAACGAACCATAATTTCTGTATATTGCACTTATTCAATAATTTTCTTAAAGCCAGCGTATAATTCATCAAATGTTTTATTAAACTGATCAGCCTCTTCAAGGGTATTTTGATCCCCAAGGCTAATCCGAACTGCACTTGTTGCAATATCTTCTGGAACCTTCATGGCAGCTAATGTTCCGGCTTCGGAATGCTTTTTAGACGAGCAAGCACTAGTAGTTGAGATATAGATATCCTTGTCTTCAAAGGCATGAACAATCGTTTCACCCCGAACTCCTACAATTGCAAAGCACAGTACATGGGAAGCGAAACCTTGATCGCGGCCAGAAATCAATTTTACATGATCAAATTTACTTAAATGGTCGTAAATCCGTTCTTTAATTGCTTGTTCACGTTTTACTGATTCCGCTTCATTTTCCTTTACTAACCGAATTGCTTTTGCCATTGCAACATTACCAGGTGTATTTTCTGTTCCATTTCGTAGTGTCCGCTCTTGACCACCACCAGCAATCAAAGGCTCTAACTTGCGCCCATTCTTGACGTAAACAAAACCGGTTCCTCGTGGAGCATGAAATTTATGACCAGAAAAAGTGGCAAAATCAACACGATCACTAAATACTTGGTCATCTAATCCTTTACCAATTGCCTGAACAGCATCCACCATAAAGTGAATGTTTGGATAATCTTTAAGGATTTCTCCCACTTCTTTAATTGGCTGAATCGTTCCAATTTCATTATTAACTGCCATGATAGACACTAAAATAGTATCTGGACGAATAGCGGCTTTAACATCAGCGGGATTGATTCGTCCCTCTTTATCAACCGGGAGATAGGTAACCTCAAATCCGAAGTCTTTTAGTTGCTCCAATGCATTTTTTACAGCCGCATGTTCAACACTAGTCGTAATAATGTGTTTGCCAAAACGGTGCTTAGCCATTGCAGTTCCTTTGATTACCCAGTTATCTCCTTCAGAACCACCACTAGTAAAAATAATCTCACTAGGCTTAACCCCGAATAACTTTGCGATCTGCTGGCGTGCCTGTTCTTGAAGGTTCCAAGCATTTTCACCAAAATTATGTAAGCTGCTTGGATTCCCCCAAATCTTTTGGCTCACGGTTTCGTATGTCGACAAAACATCCGGTAGTATCTTTGTCGTCGCACTATTATCAAAATAGATCATTTAATTTTTACCAATTTCACGATAATAGGTATCTTCAATTCGTTTGTAGCTACCAGGTTCTATTTCTTCTAAAACGGTCGCAATTGCTTCTAAGCTTGCCGTGTAGTTAAACTGCTTAAAAAGTTCTTGGGATTTTTTAGCTGCTGCTGCAATCTTTTCGTTATCACTAAATCGATTTGCATATTGTTGGAATCGTTCTGTTAATTCCGCACTATCACGAAGAATATCAGTCTTGTCATTTAATGTGTCTAGGTCTGACTCAACGATAATTAGTTGCTTCGTAATTTCATCCATATTGATCTTATACTCATTCAATTCATCAGCTAACTTTTTAATCTCATCGCTGACACCAAAGAAGTAATCTAAGTAATCTTTTGGTAAGCCAGGAAGGTTCAACTGTTCTACTTGCCGATGAATTGTACGAATCTGGGTGGAATATTTTTGCAGCATTTGACGGGCACGTTGTTCATCAGTTTGCAATTTAGCAACTTCATCGTTAAGCTTTTCTTGACTTTTTTCAATTTCAGTTAAGTTCTTTTGATTAGATTTTTGCCGATCAAGAACCTGACTATAAACAGCTGTTTTGTTAGCAATTGCTTCTGCGTCATCACGGTACTGCTTAATAATTGCTTTAATTTGTTCACCAAGTTCACGTACGGTTTCTTGTTCATGATTAGTAAGTGTGTAATTCAAACTTAACCGGTCTAATTCTACACCAAGTTCGTCATTTTGCCGTTGAGCGTGTTTTGTAAAGCCTTTCATCACTTCAATCAAATGAACAGCTTCATTCTTAGCATCAATTTCCTTTTGCATTACCCCGTATAAGTAATCAATCTGGTCACTAAGATCTTTATTAGATTGTTCCACAACATCTAATTGTAAATTGTTAAGTTGGTCAATCGTCTGATCCAGTTTGGATTGGAGCTGTTCAATTTGCTTATCAATATTTTTCTCCGTAAAGTGGAAATTTTGTTTTACAAGTGTCTTATAACCACTTTTTAGCTCGGATAATTGTTCTGGAAACTCGGTTGCAATTGGCTTATAGAGCTGAGGAATCTTCTTAAGGTCTTGTTCAAATTTATCGTTTTCAGATTGCAAATTGGTTAAAATCTCTTGAGCCGCTTCAATATCGCCCTTATTAGTTAAATCAGTAAATTGAGCGAATTGATCCTCTAATTCGTTTAATCTGCTATTTAACTGCTTTTCACTGTCTCCATATTCGAAGCTCTTCTCATTTAGTTGCCGGTGGAATTGACGATATTTATTTTTAATCTGCTCGACCGCTTGCTTATGGGTATGTTGTTGTTGACGAAGATGTTGTAAGTCTTTTTGGATCTGTTGGAGAGTTGTTGTTAACTTTGCCAAATCTGCTTGCAGGTCTCGAATCTGAGTGTTAATTGTCAGCAACTTGCTCGTCCGTGAATCTGCTAATAATTGGGGAGCTCGTTTATTAAAGGCTGTGATCGCTGGTCGCACTTGTTTTTCATACTTGTTTTTAATTGTTTCAAATTGCTTTTTAGCATCCCCGATTAGTTGCAATTCTTCAACATTTTTGATCTGCTGGTCAACTTTTTGATCTGCTAGCTTTTTCTCGCTTTCCATTAAGTCGTTGATCTGTTTAACAGCTCGTCGTTGATAAAAATATACGCAAGCTAATATTGCTACAACAATAATTAAAATACCAATCAATACTTGAAAAACCACTTACTTGTTGTAGAATTCAACGATAAGAGCTTCATCAATATCAGCGTTCATATCTTCACGTGCTGGAATGCGGTTAAGCTTACCTTCAAGCTTGTCGGCATCAAAGTCAACGTATGAAGGACGAGAAACAACAGCTTCCACAGCGTTCTTGATGATGTCTAAGTTCTTAGACTTGTCACGAACGGCGATGATTTGACCAACCTTAACTTCGTATGATGGAATATCAACACGCTTACCATCAACAGTGATGTGACCGTGGTTAACTAATTGACGAGCTTGACGACGAGTAGTGGCTAAACCAAGACGGTAAACCATGTTATCAAGACGACGTTCAAGCAATGCCATAAAGTTGGCACCGTGAGTACCTTCCTTAATCTTACCGGCACGAACGAAAAGGTTTGAGAATTGACGTTCAGTCATACCGTACATAAAACGTAGCTTTTGCTTTTCACGTAATTGTGTACCATATTCTGAAAGCTTACCGCGACGATCACGACCGTGGTCACCAGGAGCGTAAGCCCGACGTGCTAATTCTTTACCAGTACCTGAAAGTGAAACGCCAAGACGACGTGAAACACGCCAACTTGGACCAGTGTAACGAGACATTTAATTTGCTAAATGCTTTTTTTTATCTGAATTTGTAATAATATGATGTTCTCCTCGAGCGATTGGTGGGGTAGTTGGGTTAACGTCTTTTGCAAGTAAATGTTGAGGAGTATTGATTTGATGGTGTTTGCTGTGTCTTTGGTATATTTCATATATTATAAATGGAAGTAACACTGTGATTGCAAAACTCCCTATCAATACATACAAATAGGAATGATGAGATGTTACTGGCAAACTGCTTGGTGGAACAAAAGAAATTAAGAAAGCAAAAACTGAAACTAGTAGTCCGCAAATAGCCACAATTGCTTTTACAACTGTTCCACCAGGAATTTCATAAGTTCTTTTTAGCTCTTTTTTCTTAAAAATTAAGATTAAATAACCAATGAAAAACAGTAAATATCCTACTAAGTAAATAACTACTGTTAGAGAGATGGCAACAAAGAAAGAGACGTTATTACTTCCGCCACCAAAAGTTAAGACAGCATTCCAAATAGAAACGACAATTCCTTGTACAAGAATTAAATTAATAGGAACATTATGTCTATTTGTTTTTTGAAAAATTGATGGTAAAATTCCTTGCTGAGCAGTAGCAAACATTCCCCGCGAAGGACCAATAACCCATGAACTAATTTCTGCCATTACTCCACAGGCAATCATTAGATCAATTATTTTAACTAGCCAGTTAAGATGAGTGTTAAAATAAAGTAATAAATATTTAAAGGCTTGAATAATGCCTGTGCTTAAAGAAAGCTCAGATTGCGGTACGACCGCTGCAACTGCAAAACCACCAAATGTATCAAGGCAGATAGCTAATATGACTAAAATGAACATCGCTAACGGATAGTTTCTTTTTGGGTTTTTGAGAGAAGCCGAAGCCTCAACACCCATATAAGCTAAAATGAATGATACAAAAACAACTAGTGTATTTAACTTGGTAAAGTTAGGAATAAAAGCGTGCCACGAAAAATCAACTTGTAGTTTTCCTCCTGTTACCACATAGGCAATCGCAAGTCCAAAGAGTGTAACGGAAGGGATTAAAATGCCAATTACAAAGCCGGTTTTAGCGATATAGGCAGTATATTTCGTTCCCCAAAATTGTGAACATGTTAAAAGCCAAAAAATTAGTAGCACACCCCAAAATTTAATCATGGGGTTTGTATCTAACGCTGGCCAATTAAGTACATATGAAAATGCACCTAAAATAAAGTAAATCATTGTCACAAATCCAACAGTAATTTGAAACCATTGGAAGAAAATAGCTGCAAATCCCCATATTTTTCCAAGAGTATGAGAAACCCAGCTAAAGATGCCACCGCCGTTATTGTTCCAACCGTTAACGGTAGCCATTTCAGCAGCACATAGGGCAACTGGAATGAACCAGAATAAACCTTCAAGAATAAGGAAGAATATTAAGTGGAGTTTTGAGGTGGCAAATGTTGGATATTCATATACAGTGAGTACCATTGAAGCTGTTAAAGAAAAGAAGCCGAAAAGAGTTAAGTTTCTTTTAATATGTTGATTGTTAACCATTTACACAACGGTTTTCAAGTTCAGCTGTTCGTGGATATTCTGATTTATCAATGGCATTTTTTGCATTGTTTCTGCCATAATTTGAGTAGCTTTTGGTTCCATATAAGTTTGACAAAAAGTAGCCAGATTTTCACGAGCATTTCCTTCATCAATTAATTGATCTTTGACAATTCGATAAGCAATTTCTGGAGGAACAGGTTCCTTATTTAATTCATATTTTGATAGTGTGTGATCAGAGGTGTATGAACCGAAAATAGAATCTAACACATCACGTTTTTTCTTGATCATTTAGATCTCTTTATTAATTATTCTAAGGTTTAATGAGTGAAACCATACTTTTTTAAGCTTAGTTGTTTTATGTCCTACTAATGTTGAATTATTTAAAGCTTCGATATCGCGCTTCATATCATGAATAAATTCGTGAGCTCTACTCATTCCGAAATCAGCACGACATACTATTCGTTGTGCTTCAATTGTATCTAAGTTCTTTGGAAATGGGTAAGCAGGAACTTGCCATCCTTGCATACGTAATCTATCAGCTAAATCATATAACGACCAGTCTTGTGCAGTTAAGTCTTTTAACTTGTAACAAATAATTGGAATTTGCGAACCAGCATTAACCATTTCGAACATACCGATTTTTTGGATTTCTGTTGCTAGGTAAAATGCAACATCATGGGTACGTTTTTGAATCTTTTTATATCCTTCAAAGCCAAAACGAACGAAATTGTAGTATTGCCCAATTATTTGTGAGGCATTGCGTGAGAAATTAATTGCCATTGTTGGTAATTCTCCTACTAAGTAGCTAACTTTGAAAATTAGCTTGTCAGGCAGGAATTCTTTATCACGCCATAATACCCAACTAATACCAGGATAAACTAAACCATACTTGTGGCCTGACGCGTTAATTGAAACAACATTCTTTAGTTGGAAGTCCCATTTAATGTCAGGTTCCATAAATGGAGCATAGAATCCACCAGAAGCAGCGTCAACGTGAATATAGACTTTGTAATCTGTTGTTTTGTTATATTCTTCAACTAGATCATTTAATTTTGCAATATCGTCATAACGACCGGTGTAAGTAATTCCCATAATCCCTACGATACCGATAGTATATTCATCGACATAATCCATAACTGTATTCATATTAAGCGATTGGTGCTCTTCATCCATTGGAACTGTCCGTATCTCAACATCAAAATATATTGCAAATTTTTCCCAACAAATTTGATATCCAGAAGATATTACTAAGTTTGGCTTTCGGGCATTAATATCAAGCCTTAATTTTTTGGCTCGTTCTCGCCAAGCAAACTTCATTGCTAAACCACCAAGCATACAACCTTCAGAAGATCCCACTGTTGAAGTTCCCATTTATTTCAACAAAATATTCAAAATATACAGTAATGCAATAAAAACAAAAAACATGCTCCATATTACAACATTTACTTCTTTGCGACGTCCTGCAGCAACCATCAAGATTGGATACGTAAGAAAGCCAAATGCAATCCCATAAGAAATGTTATAAGTTAGCGGAATTCCAATAGCAACCAAGAATGACGGCAGTGCAATTTCAAATTTATCCCATTCGATATCTTTCAAGGCGGAAACCATCAATACTCCGACCACAATTAAAGCAGCGGCGGTCACTTGAGTAGTAACAACTTCAAGCAAAGGAGAAAAAGCCATACTTAAAATGAAAAGAGTTCCTGTTACAATCGCAGTCAGACCAGTTTTCCCACCAACCGCAATACCAGCTGAAGGTTCAACATATGCAGAAGTTGGGGTTGTTCCCATTACCACCCCTCTTAACATCGAAAGCGAATCGGCCATCAAAGCTCGACCAATCCGGGGCATTTTATTATCTTTCATTAATCCTGCTTCTTGGGCTAACCCAACTAAGGTTCCAGCAGTGTCAAAGAAAGCTACCAATAAGAAGATTAAGACAACAGCCCACATCTTTGGATCAGTCATTGTTGACAAGAACTTAATTCCCACTCCAAAAGTCGGTTCTAAGCTAGGAGCCATTGAAATTAAATGATCCGGCATCTTAACCAATCCCGTTAATAAACTAAGAAGCGTTGTTACAACTAAACCGATAAAAATTGCTCCTGGGACCTTTTTGACCATTAAAATTGCAATCAAGAAAATTCCAAAAATTGTAATCCAGGTTGTAGGAACCGTCAGCGATCCTAATTCAACTAGTGATGATTTACTTGAAACAATAATTCCACCACCCTGCAACCCAACAAAAGAGATAAATATTCCTATCCCCGCAGCCATTGCCTTTTGCCACGGAATTCCCATTGCTAATACAACCGAATAAGTGAAGAAAGCATTATCACCTAATCCCGGAGTAATCGCAATTGGATAATTAGCCAAAATTCCCATCAAAAAGCAGCCAATAATTGCTGATAAAGCAGTTGCAGTAAAAACCGCCCCTTTATCCATTCCGGCTACCCCTAAAACGCTTGGATTAACAAAAAGAATATAGACCATTGAAACAAAAGTCGTCAATCCAGCTAAACATTCTTGCTTAATGTTCGTATTATTCTCTGACAAATGAAAAGTTCGGTCAAAAAAGTCGATTGTTCGTGTTTCTTCCAAAATACACACTTAATCCTTAATAACTTTTGTCCGCGGATTATGAGGCTTTTCTACTTTTGAGATTACGCCCTTTACTAATTCTTCAATTTGTTCCGAATCATAACCAAGCGAAGATAGAATCTCCTTATTATTTTCACCAAGATCTGGGGCTCGTTTATAGGTTGGTTTATAGTTTGACATCGTAAATGGCATCCCCACCGTCTTAAATTCGCCGCGATTTCCTCCCTGATTAATCTTAAACAAGGTACCATCTTCATTTAAATCTGGATCATTTTCGAGTTCATGCCAATCTAAAACCGGGCCGACTAGTATACCAGCCTCTCCAAGTTTTTTAGTTAACTCATACTTATCGTAATTCTTGGTATATGATTCAATCAATCAATGGGTAAATTTCTTGTTTATGGAGCTGTCGATGTTCCCAATCCTTAAATCGTTCATCAGTAGCCCATTCAGGATGACCCATCGTATTAGCAATTGTCTCCCAACTTTTGTTTTTATTTTGAATAATAATATAAACATAGGCATTAGATCCGTTTCCCAACCTTTTGCCTTATAAGTCCAGCCAATCACTTGTCCACCTTCACTATTTTCGGACCTAGGAATTGCTTTTCCCAATTTATAGTTAGGATAGACTGCATAAAATGGCAATGCTCCGAGATTATCTAACATCAATTGATCCCGCAATTTAATTCGACAGAGATTAATAACCGCATCCTGCATTGATTGATAAACATAGCTCCCTTTACCAGGGTGCTCTCGTTGTAGCAAAGCAGCTAAAATTGCAATCGTTAAATGCATTCCAGAGTTAGAATCTCCTAATGCAGCTGCTGACTGTGTTGGGATATTTGCACTTCCTTCATTCCATCCCGTTGCTGAAGCCGCACCACCAGCAGATTGCGCAACAGGTTCAAAGGCTTTTACATTGGCAAAACGTGATCCCTTATTAAATTCTTTTAAGGAGGCCATTTAATTCGTGTACTTTTCCCAGCCAAAACCTGCCCTAGTCGCCGCACCAGGCTTGATATTCTCCACAAAGACATCAGCCTTCTTGAGTAAGTCATACATTATTTTTTGACCTTCTGGGGTTTTAATATCAAGAGTTAATGATTTTTTATTTGCGTTTAATTGTAAATAATAAAGGCTCCATGAATCTTTAATATCAAGCAGCTCATTACGAGTTGGGTCTCCGGTATTAGTCCGTTCAATTTTAATCACTCAGTCATTATGATGGCTCCTCTCATTTTCTTCAAGTGGTTGTAAATTAAGCTTTGGATTTAGATTCCCAATAAGGCCAGATTCTTTTCCCATCGATGGTGCAATTTGAACATTAATAATATTTGGGCGTTCCGAGTCAACAGCTCTTGCAAAGACATTTTTCATCTCATCGTAATTACTTACAAAATAATTATCGCCACCAAAGGCCTTAGCCATTCAACAAATCGTTTCAATCTCCATCCCATCAAAACCAAATGCACTATCGCCATCAAGCACAACAACATGTTTTCCTGTTTCAACCACCGCAGCAATTGCATAACCAAGGCCAACACCCATGACGCCCCAAGTTCCCGTATCGAGCCGATGACGGGGGAGCTGCATTCCAATCATTTAGCCCCCCTCACTGACTAGATAGGTGTCTGGGTGTTGTTGGAAGTATTCAGTAATAGGCGCAATCGCTCCATAATAGCCAAATTTTTGTGCTACTTTACCATTAGCAATTCGTTGCGCAAACCTTTTGTCATTTTTCTCAGTATCTTGCGCAATTTGCTCTAACCATGCTGCGGGCGCTTGATATCCAGTTGCCAACAGTGCCGGAACCAACTAAACAAATTTTGCATGCGGGTTAAATTGTGGGGCATCCCCATATGAAAGCATCCAGTTTAAACGGGCACCAATCACAATTACTACATCGGCATTTCGTAGTGAAAGAGAACGAGCCGCTGCAGCAGAATGAGGACTATCATCTGGAATTAACCCTTTTGCCATCGACATTGGCAAAAATGGAATATTCGTTTCAGCTACTAATTGTTGCACTTGTTTTTCGGTCTGATCATAGGCAGCTCCTTTTCCTAAAATAATAAGGGGCTTTTTGGCATTCTTGATTAAATCAACCGCTCGTGATATTGCTTCATCATTAGGTACCTGTTTAGGGGCAGGATCAACTAACTTATAAACCCCAAAATTAGATTGATCAGCAGTATCTTCTTGAACAATTGTGTCAGCTGGAATATCAAGATAAACACCACCAGGGCGGCCTGAAACTGCTGTCCGAATTGCTCTTGCAACAGCTAATCCCATATCTTCTGCTCGATCAACCCGATAAGCTTTTTGGCAGAAGGGTTTTGCCGCATTATATTGGTCAAGACCTTCATAATCGCCCTGTGATAAGTCAATAATATGGCGTTCAGACGAACCTGAAATCATAATCAACGGAAAACAATTCTTAGTAGCTTGAGCTAAAGCTGTTAATCCATTCAAAAAACCGGGTGCTGAAACAGTTAATGCAACGCCAGTTTTTTGCGTTAAGTAACCAGTTGCCGCGGCGGCATTAACTGCTGAATCTTTACGGTGAAAACCATAATATTTCATTCCGCGTAATTCAGCGAGCCACGCTAAATCGGTTACCGGGATTCCAACTATTTCATACATCCGGTTAATATTATTCTCTTGCAAGGCCTTGATTAATAAATTGGCACCTGTCTTATTTAAAGAATCGCCTACCATTTACTTTACCAGTTCGAAAACTAATTTTTCATCAGTAGACAGATCTTCCCGAAAATGGTAACCGCCGATATTAAACTGCTTGACGCCTTCAATTGTTTGAATTTGGTTTTCTGCTAAATATCGCACCATGTTCCCACGAGCCATTTTAGCTAATGTTGCTTTTTGTTTTATCTTTCCATCTATTTCTTCCCCAAAAATACATTTGATAAATCGATCGTGCGTTTGTAGATAAGGAGTAATTGCCTTTTCGTATTCGACCGAGGCTAAGCTAATTACTAAATCATCATTTTTATAGAGTTCATGATAAAGTTGTTCTCCCCAAAAGTCATAAAGATTCTTATATCCATTCACTGGCGCCATGTCACCCATCCCTAAGCGGTAAGGTATTATTCCATCAAACGGCCGTAAAATACCATAAAATCCTGATAATATCCGTAAATTGTCTTGAACGTATTTCAGCCCATCCTCCGAAAAAACACTTGGCGCCATATATTGATATTGCAAACCAGTAAAGGCAATAATCGCTGGCGTCAGCTTTCGTTGAAGATCCATTTGTTGGAGCCATTGATAATTTTTCATCGCTAAACGCGAGCTGCAATTTCCCCATACTTTGTGTAACTCATCATAAGATAAACTCCTCATCCACCCCAAAATGTCTTTTGTCTGTTGAAGAAATTCCGGCAAATCTTTGTAAAGTAAGGAGTCAGTATCAACTTGCATTGTTCGTGCTGGAGAAATGATTATTTTCACTTAATTACCAATATCAAGTGCCTGGTGCTTTAATTTAGGGAAGATATAACGGTCTGCCCAACCAGTAATTGCACCTTGGAAGGCAAGGGCAAATAATGTTCCTAATCCAAAGTTGTAAATACCGCCTTGCATGAATGCAGCGATAATTGCCATAATTGTTGGCGGAATGTATGATAACCACATCGCAATTGTTGCGTTACCATGGCAATAACGGAAACGAATAATTTGGAAAAGGTCATCAGCGGGGTGTAACACGAGGTTGACACGCTGATAAATTGAAATGGCGGTTCCGATGAAAGCAACCCCTAAGAAGTTAATGAAAACATATAGGATAATCATCGGTAAGGTAGTAGCGTCCGGCATAATTCGGTTAAAGATGTCAGAGAACCACTGGATAAAAATAGAAAATGGCAACATGAAAATAAAATTACCACCAATTCGTCGCCAGTCCCACTTATGCATCAAAATTGCGTTGAGGACAGAAGTTAACATCCCTAAGACCATGAAAGCCCAGAAAAGGGTCATTGAATTGTTCCCTAAAACGGCAATCCCTAGGTTGTTTTCTGCGGCTGTCCAATAAGCGGAGCCAAGAAATTGTGGGTGGACGTGTGAACTTGTAACAAGTGTTAGGACGTTCCCCATTGAGTTAATAACAATTGACAGTGCAAAGTATGCCCAACTAGCAGTTAATGAAATTGTTCGCTCGGCAACTTGACCTTGTACTGGAACTTTTTCTTGTTCCATTTATTTTACAATTTCACAAAATTCGATTGTTTCACTGTTAGGACCTTCAATGTTGAAGAACTTAATTCCCTTATCCCAGAAGTCAAGGTGTTGAACTTCATCGTCCTTTAGGTTGAAACCTTCAGCCTTAGCAGCCTTGAAAGCCGCGTCAGCATCACTAGTATTAAGGGAAATGTGGTTAATAGCACCCGTTTCGTGAACGGCACCGTCGCCAGTCCAGATTTCTAAAGTGAGGTGACCATATTGCATGAAAACAACTTCATTTCCCTGGTCATCAGTATCAAATTCACCAAGCTTCTTGAAACCAAGCTTTTCCCAAAAAGCAATTGTTTTTGCCATATCATCGGTTGGAATCCCAATGTGTTGTACATCGTCAAAGTAACCTGCTAAACTCTTGTTAAATGCCATCTATGATTTTTTACTATATTGATGTGGGCGGTATCCATTATAAAATTGAAAAATCGCAAGGACAATGTTAGTCCAATTCATCAACCGAAACCAAGGAGCAATTCCGCCCCCGCCATTGCTGGCAGCGTAAAACGTCCAAAAACCAATTACTACTGCCACTACATTTATCCAGGCAAACGTTCTTGACATCATCCGATTATTAAAGCGCGCAATTGTCCAGACTAGATTGACAATAAACCAAAATGCTAAAACCCAAAATACTGCACTAAACATTTAGCCACGATCCTTTCTATGGAAGAGATGGTGGAAAAAACTTTGATGTTGATCATTGTTTTTTTCAGTCATACTATTATTTGAATTTACCAGATTAGGATATCGTTTTTTGACGTCGACTGGTGATTGGTAAACAGCTGTTTTTGCCGCCACGACAACTGCTAATGAGTCTGGGTCAGTTTTATATTCTGGATCAGTTTTCAATGTAAATTGAGCATTATCTTTAGCAGCAGTTTGAATGTATGGATGAATTTCGTCGTGAGGGAGGTTACCGTTGATAAAAACAAGGTTGCCAATTCCACGATCTAACTCGGCAGTTAATGCCTTTGTCCAATCTTGTTCCTGTAGTTCTTGAACACTAATTGTTAGACAGACGCGTTCACGGAATGTTCCGAGATATTTTCGCTGTTCATCGGGCTTGATTTTTGGTGTACCGTAAACAGCATTGTCAATTCGCTGTTGAGCAGCACTTTTTTCTTGTTCAGACATTTATTTGCTCGGATGATGTTTACCCCTTAAAGTATGTTGTTGAGTCTTTCGTAATTGCCAGTATTGTCGGCCCAAACTAGCTTCAAAACGACCATTATTTTTTGGCTGGTAATATTGAGCATCTTTGATTCGGTCAGGTAAGTATTGTTGAGCTACCCAATCTTGGGGATAGTCATGAGGGTAATCATAATCTAGTCCATGGCCTAACTTAGCAGCTCCTTTATAGTGGGCATCTTTAAGGTGAGCTGGAACGTCACCAAAGCCACCTTGCCGAACCTGAGCAAGAGCTTCATCAATTGCATTAATTCCCGAATTGGATTTTGGTGACAGGCATAGTTCGATGACAGCATCTGCTAAGGGAATTCGTGCCTCTGGAAAGCCCACTCGTTCTGCAGTTTGAACTGCCGTAACAGCTCGTTGCACGGCAGGCATATTCGCAAGTCCAATATCTTCGTAGGCTGTGACCATTAGGCGCCGTGCAATAATAGGAAGATCGCCAGCTTCAATTAAACGAGCAAGATAGTGGAGGGCCGCATCAGTATCTGACCCGCGAATAGACTTTTGAAAGGCTGAGATGACATCATAATGAGCATCGCCATCTTTATCAGCGGATAACGCCTTTTTCTGGACGCTTTCTTCAATAATCGGTAGCGTAAGATGAATTTTCCCATCTTCACTTGGATCAGTTGATTTGGCAGCAAGTTCCAATCCATTTAAGGCACTTCGAAGATCACCATTGGTCGCTGCTACTAGTTGGTCCTCGGCGTTTTCTTCAAGGACTAATGGTAGGTTACCCAGACCGCGTTCTTTATCAACTAATGCACGCTGGATAGCGGTCTTCATTTCATCAGTTGAAAGTGAGTAAACTGGGAAAATTTGCGTCCGACTGCGAATGGCGGGATTAATACTAATATATGGATTTTCTGTTGTCGCCCCGATGAGGATAATTCGTCCGTTTTCGAGGTGCGGAAGAAGAAAATCTTGTTTTACTTTATCTAATCGATGGATTTCGTCGAGTAGTAAGATTACAGTTCCGCTCATCTTAGCTTCTTCTGCGACGATTTGTAAATCCTTTTTTGTATCAGTTGCCGCATTTAGTTTTCGAAAAGCATATTTAGTTGAACCAGCAATCGCACTGGCAATACTGGTCTTACCAGTTCCGGGAGGGCCGTATAGAATCATTGAAGAAAGCATTTTTGCTTTAACCATGCGTGAGATGATTTTACCTGGTCCGACAAGGTGTTGTTGACCGACCACTTCATCTAACGTTCGCGGCCGCATTCGATAAGCAAGTGGTTGTTGCATTTACTTGCGATGATTTATGCGAAAATCAGCAGTAATTGCGAAAGCCATTAACGTTTCGCTGACACAGCCAATGATTACCATAATAACTAGGAATCCAGTATTGTTTGTCCATCCAGAAATGATACTTAGAATACCGACGATGGTCATCACAATCCCCCAATTTTTTAATTGTGGAGCTAAATATTTGCTTTTAGTAGGATCGAAAACAAGAAATGGCTTATGGATGTGGGTTAAGAGAAAGACTCCTTCAAAAAGAGCAATTAAACCAAACAGGGTCATTAGAAGTGGTAACAACATTTAGAACCGACGCTTCTTTGGATTTTCGATTGGCTTGTTATCCAAATCGGTCCGTACTACTAGAACATCACAAATTGCTGTTCGGGTAACAAATTCGGTAACAGAACCGATCAAAATTCGTTCAACAGCGTTTAGCCCAGTAGCACCAATCATAATGAGGTCAGCACCCATTTCCTTTGGCATATCCCGAGCAATAATTGTCTTTGGAGCACCATATTCAATGGAGTAACTAGCATTTTCAACACCGTGCTCTTTAGCATAGTCGATGTACTTGTCTAAAGTCTTCTTTGCAGTTTCTGTAACTTGTTCAACCATTGAAGTATCGAAACTAGAAATGTTTTGGAATGCACGTGTGTCAACAACGTGAAGTAAACGTAATTCAGTGTCTGCACCATTACGTTTTGCTACAGCAACAGCTTTCTTAAAAGCCAATTCAGCTTCTTTAGAACCGTCAACAGGAACTAAAATGTGTTTGTATTCTTGTGCCATTTATTCATTGATATTCTCCTTTGTAATAAGCGAAGTGGTCGATTGTCCCTTAATTATTGTTGGGGTATAAACTTTTGAAGTGACTTCTTCGCCTGCAATCATTTTTAAGATCATTTTCCCAGCATCTTCACCTAGTTGACGTTTGGGGTGATTAGCTGTAGTGAGGCTGGGGGAGATAATTTGTGCCATTTCATAGTTATCAAAACCTATTACTGAAATATCAGTTGGCACTTGTTTTCCCTGTTTTTGAAGATGACTAATAACTCTTGTGGCAAGGCGGTCATTATAGCAGGCAATCGCCGTAATATCATTATTACTATTAAGCATCATGTCGACTTTTTTGATAATATCTTCATAGTCTTCGCTTGATTGGTACATAATAACATTTGATTTAGTAGTGGGGATATTGTTATCTTGATAGGCTTTGATCATTCCAGTCATGCGGTCAACGCCTTGCTGATCATCTATTTGGAATACTCCTAAAATATTAGTATGTCCGAGGCTAAAGAGGTATTTTACCAAATTCTCCTCTGCTTCCCGGTCTTTTGTCAGTAAAGAAGGAAAATCAAAGCCAGGATAAGTAGAGTGAAATAGGATTGTTGGAATTTTATATTTCTGGACTTGCCGATAAAGGTCTAAGTTAGGATTAGGCATGGCGCTTTCAGTCGGCTCAATAATTAATCCAGCAATTTGAAGATCCAACATATTTAAGATTGTTTGGCGTTCACGTTTATGGTCATTAAGCGTATTTCCAACAATCATTGAGTAACCTTGTTCTGTTACCACACTATCAATTCCGGAAATGATTGGAGGGAAGATATAGTCAGCCATATGAGTGCTGATTACCCCAATGATTTTATTTTTTTCGCTTTTTGTCCAATCGCGTTGCCAGTCTTGAACAAACATCCCACCACCTTGAATACGGTAAATATAGTGCTCGTTTTCAAGGTCCCCAACAGCGCGACGAATTGTATAACGGGACACATTAAAACGCTTCATTAAGGCACTTTCAGTTGGCAGTTTTTCATTGATTTTATATTTTCCATCAATAATTTCGTTTCGTAAAGTTTGCTTTACTGTTTCATATTTCACTTCCAATTAATATTTAAGGTTATATTCGTAAACTAGTGCTGGTTCTTTACCTACGCGTGTAAAGTTATTTAAGTTATTAATAGCAGTCATTTCCTCGTCGCTTAATGTGAAGTCATAGATGTTAATATTTTGCTTGATTCGCGCTTCATGAACTGACTTCGGAATGAAGGCGACCCCGCTTTGCAATTGCCAGCGGAGGACAACTTGAGCAGCAGACTTATGATGGTTAGCAGCGATCTTATTGAGGGTTGGATTGTCGAGGATGGTTCCACGCCCAAGCGGACTCCACGCCTGGGTAACAATATCATGTTCCTTATCGTATTGGAGCAATGGTTGTTGGTTTAGGCGAGGATGACGTTCGATTTGATTAATAACGGGTATCTCATGCGCTTGAGTAGCAAGATACTGAAGGTGAATCATTTGATAGTTACTAACACCGATTGAACGGGTCAGACCTTCCTTTTTTAATTCTTCAAGGGCTGCCCAAGTGTCAAAGAAAGCTCGTTCAATTGGCCAATGAATAAGCAGAAGGTTAACATAATCGAGTTTCAACTTTTGAAGGGAGTCTTTAACAGAGGCAATTGTTTGCTTAAACCCTTGATTAGGTTCAGATACTTTTGTGGTAATAAAAAGGTCCTCACGAGGTAAACCAAGCTCTTGTAAGGCGTTTCCAACCTCTGCTTCGTTTTTATATAATTGCGCGGTATCAAAAAGACGATAGCCAGCATCATAGGCATACTTTATCGCGGAGGTAATCGTACTTTGATCAGTAATTTTATATAAGCCAAATCCTTCTTGAGGCATTGATTGACCATCAGCAAGTAATAATTGTTTTACCTTATTATTCATTTATTCTACATATGGATTCTCTTTAATGATCCGTGCTGGATTACCCGCAATAACAACATTATCACCAAACGACTTTGTCACTACACTTCCAGCACCAACAATTACATTATTACCCAAAGTTACACCTGGACAAATAATTGCCCCGCCACCAATCCACGCATTATCCCCAATAGTGACATCCTTACTTTGGCCGTAAGCTCCATTGCGCCGTAATCGTGGGTTCAAGAGATGATTAACAGTATAAATCTGCACTCGCGGTCCCAATAAACAATGCTTCCCAATCCGAATTGGACTAACATCAAGCATGACACAATCATAATTAGCAAAAAAATCATCATCTACATAAATGTTATAACCATAATCACATTTGAATTGCGGATGAACTTCACACTTTTCGCCAACGTGTCCAAACAATTGACGAATCACAGTATTGCTTGCAGTCGGGTTCATCTCGCCAAGAGCATTAAATCGCTCAACTAATTGACGGGCATATTGACGCTCTTTAACTAATTCGGGATCGTAAACGTTAAAAGCTTCCCCTGCTAGCATCTATTCAATAAAATCAACTTTAACATCTAACATTCCGAAAAGATCTTTAATTTGTTGTGGTTTCAAACTGAAACTCAAGATTGTGTGGTGACCACCACCAGCATGCATCCAGCGTTCAGCACCTTCCTTTAAGCCAACAGTTGGTGTCCATAACTGCTTAGCAACTGGAAGATGAGGCGTTTCAGCTTCTGGCTTATGACAATCAACTGAGTAACCAATAACCTTGTAACCATCGTTGAAGTATGAAAGGGTAACATCGACAGCCTTACCTTCACGACCAGTAAATACTAACCGTGCTGGGTCATCTTTACCACCAATGTCTAATGGGTGAACTTCAACTCGTGGCTTATCTGAAGCAATTGTTGGGTCAACTTCAAGCATGTGTGAACCAAGAATTGCTTGGTGACCTGAACGAAGGTCTAATGTGTAGTCTTCCATAAAGGCAGTAGCAACATTATCAGCAGCAATCTTCAATAAGCGATCCATTCCGGCAGACTTCCAATCACCTTCAGCACCAAAGCCGTAGCCATCACGCATCAATAATTGAGCAGCTAACCCAGGTAATTCTTCAAGGCCATGCAAGTCTTCAAAGTTGGTGGTAAAGCCAGTGTAGCCTTTTTCATCCATAAACTTCTTCAAACCAAGATATTCACGAAGTTGGTAACGAACTGAGTGTTCATAGTGTTCCTTAGTATTATCACCTTGGACCATTTCATAACGACTTGCTAAGTCCTTGTAAGCAGCATCAATTTCTTCTTTACTGATACCATTTACATATTCTACTAAGTCACTTACTGGCCAGTAGTCAACAGTCCAGCCAAGGAACATTTGGGCTTCAACTTTGTCACCTTCAGTAACGGCAACGTTCCGCATTGTATCACCAAAACGAACAATCTTAATGTTAAAGCTTTCGTTGTAAGCAACCGCAACATTTTGCCAGTCAGCGATTTCTTCTTGAACTTCTTCATCTCCCCAGAAGCCGTAAACAATCTTGTTATGCTTTTGTAAACGAGCGTTAATGTAAGCATATTCACGGTCACCATGAGCTGATTGGTTTAAGTTCATGTAATCAAAGTCAATGGTGTCATATGGAATCTTGTTCAAGTATTGAGTTGCTAAGTGAAGCAGTGGCTTTTGTAAAAGCTTAGTTCCCCGAATCCAGTTCTTTGCTGGTGAGAAGGTATGCATCCATGTCATAACACCGGCAACGTTGTCATTGTAGTTAGCTTCCTTCATAAACTTAGTGATTCCTTCAGCAGTTGTCATAACACCCTTGAAGACAACCTTGTAAGGCAACTTACCACTTTCGTTTAACTTATTAACAATATCTTCAGCATCAGCAGCAACTGACTTTAATTGTTCTTCACCGTAAAGGAATTGACTACCAGTAACAAACCAAAATTCGTAATTCTTAATATCCATTTAAGCGTGAGCTGCATGATCTTTTGAATGCGCATTATTTTGTCCGTAATATGCATTCGCACCATGCTTGCGGTAATAGTGTTTGTCCAACAAGTATTGAGGTAAGTGAAGGTCTTGGTGCGTTAATTGCATTGCATGATAATCTTCTTCTGCCACAACTTCTAACACCTTAGCATTATAAACTGCTTTGTCAGGTGTTGGCCCCCAGGTAAATGGACCATGTTGCATTACTAATGCCGCTGGGGTTGCTTCATAGTCCAAACCCCGTTCCTTGAATGAACGAACGATTACCTTTCCTGTATTACCTTCATAGTCTTCTTCAATTTCTTCCTTCGTCAAAGCATCAGCAGCTGGGACATCAGTATAGAAAGTATCAGCGTGAGTGGTATTCATTGCTGGAACATCCATCCGTGCAGCTGCAAACGCTACTGCCCATGGTGAATGAGTATGAACGACTCCACCAATCTTTGGGAAGTGATTATAGAGGTAAGTGTGAGTAGGAGTATCACTGGATGGATTCAAGTCACCCTCGACTACCTCACCATCCAAGTTGACAACAACCATGTCTTCCGGCTTCATCTCTTCATATGGAACTCCAGAAGGTTTAATAACAAACAATCCTTTTTCACGGTCAATCCCTGAAACATTGCCCCATGTAAAGGAAACAAGGCCTAGTTTAGGAAGCCGCATATTTGCTTCATAAACTTCTTTCTTTAAATCTTCTAACATCTATTTACTCCCTTTCTCTTCACGTTCTTTAATGTCATCACCAGCTAATGCTTCAACAGGTAAGCCTGCTTGGTAACGAGTAATAAAGCTTTCATATCCTTTTACGCCAGCAGGTTCTGGTGTAAGGGTCATACTTTCTGGATTCTTAAAGACTTTTTCGTCAAGGTAATCTGCTAGGGATTCTTTTCCGTACGTCTCAGCATACTTAGCAAGAACCGCCATTCCCCATGGTCCACCTTCACTGGCAGTATTCATGATTGTAATTGGGATATTTAAGGCATTCGCCAAAACTTGTTGCCCAATAACTGGTGTCCCAAAGAGTCCTCCTTGCGCAACCATGACATCGGTTTGAACGTGTTCTTCATTTAGTAAGATATCCATCCCAATCTTCAATGGCGCAAATGCTGCATAGAGTTGAGTAAGGAAGAAGTTAGCGAGGTTCATCTTACTATTTGGAGTACGGACAAATAGGGGACGTCCTTCCTGAATCTTGGTAATATTTTCACCAGAAAGATAACTATAATTAATTAATCCACCAGCATCTGGGTCGGAGTGAACCGTTGAATCAAATAGGGTCTCGTAAAGCGTATTGGTATCGATCTTGGCTCCAATTGCATTAGCAAAATCTCTAAATAATCCAACCCAGGCGTTAATATCAGAAGAACAATTATTGATATGAACCATGGCTACTGGAACACCGGTTGGCGTAGTAACAATATCAATATCACGGTGAAGCTTCTTTAATGGAGCATCTAACACATTCATTGAGAAGGCTGAAGTTCCAACCGAAATATTTCCTGTCCGTTTTCGAACACTGTTAGTTCCAACCATTCCAGTTCCTGCATCCCCTTCTGGAGGGGCCATCAAACTACCAGCTTGCAAAGTCCCACTTGGATCAAGTAACTTTGCTCCATCAGCAGTTAAGTGACCTGCATCGCGTCCAGCTACCAGGACTGCAGGCAAAATATTCTTAAGTTGCCATGGGTATTGTTCAACTTCTGGTAATGAGTTGAATTTTTCAATAAAGTCTTGACGATAAGTTAATGTTTGATCATCGATTGGAAATACTCCTGAGGCATCCCCAATTCCTAAAACTTTTTCACCCGAAAGTTTCCAGTGAACATAACCAGCTAAAGTTGTAATGAAATCAATGTCTTTAACATGCGGTTCCTTGTTCAAAATTGCTTGGTAGAGGTGAGCAATACTCCATCGTTGTGGAATATTAAAATCAAATAAATCAGTTAACTTATCTGCGGATTCCTCAGTGATGTTATTCCGCCAGGTTCTAAATGGAACAAGTAATTGGTTATTTTTATCAAATGGTAGGTACCCATGCATCATGGCACTGACACCGATTGAACTAATTTCATCCAAGCTCACATGGTACTTACTTTGGACATCTGCCTTAATCTTGGCATAAGCAGCTTGAATCCCTTCCCAAACTTGATCCAGCGGGTATGTCCAGATCCCGTCTTTCAATTGGTTTTCCCAGGTATAGCTCCCAGAAGAGATTGTTTCAAAATCTGGATTAATCAAGACTGCTTTAATTCGGGTAGAGCCTAACTCAATTCCTAGTGAAGCCTGACCATTTTTTACTTGTGTCGCTGTTTCACGTAAATTCATCTAGTTTTCAGGATTGCTGGCCTTTACTCGACCATGGTTTGTTCCTTGCTCTTCAATTTCTTCAAGAGTGTGCCCACGAGTTTCTGGAACACAAGTCTTAACAAAGATAACTCCTAAGATACAGATAATTCCGAAGATCGCAAAAACAGCTTCTTGTGGCATACTTGCCGTCATAATTGGGAAGATAAGACCAACTAACCATGATCCAATCCAGTTAAATGATGAAGCTAAACCAGAGGCACGACCCCGGATAGCTAGTGGGAAGATTTCACCAACAAGCACCCATGTTAACGGAGCCCATGTGAAGGAGTAGAACGCAACATAGATACATAAGAACACAACAATTGTCATCGGATTCATATTTGGCATCATCCAATTAATAACGGCTGGAAGAATGAAGGAAAGTCCCATGACAGCACCACCAACCATTAACAATGTCCGCCGGTTAAATTTATCAGCAATCCACATGTAAACCAGGGAACCAACAACCAAGATAACCCCTTGAACAATTGGCCACATTAAGTTTGAAGATGCAGCTTGGCCAGTTGCCTTTTGAACAATTAATGGAATGTAGTAGAAGATCGCGTTTGCACCTTGGAATTGTTGGAAGGCTGCAACCCCAACCCCAGCAATAACTAGGTAACGATACTTGCCACTGAATAAGGTTGACCAACTTGTCTTTTGATTTGCTTGTCGCTCTTCTTTAGCAGTTTCTTTAATACTTGCTAATTCTTGGTCAATCTCAGCTGGATTTTTACGAATGTAAGAAAGAACTTTCCGCGCTTGGGCTTCATCACCTTTACGCAATAAGAACCGTGGAGATTCTGGCAAACGAAGAACACCAAGGAATAAGATTAAAGCAGGAACAGCTGCCAATCCTAACATAAGACGCCATGCCCATTCACCAGGAAGGTCTTTCAATAGGAAGTCAACAACATATGACAATAACATTCCAGAAACAATCATTGTTTGGTTAAGTCCAGATAAACGTCCACGTGCTTTAGCTGGTGCCATTTCGGACATATAAGCTGGTACCAACGCTGAGGCAGCCCCTACCGCTAAACCTAAAAGCATCCGGACAATAATCAGATAGTAGGCACTTGCTTCGCCCATGTCTGGTGAAACACCAGATAAAACGGAGAATACCATGAATACAATTGCAGACATTAAAATCATTTTCCGCCGACCGAACTTATCAGAAAGTTGTCCGGCTAATGCGCCCCCGAAGATTGCACCAAACATAACTGCTGAAGTAATCCAACCAACTAGAGAAGCTGCATTTTCAAGGTGCCAATCAGCTTGTAAGAAAGGTAAGGCACCAGTCATAACACCGATATCGTAACCAAATAGGATGCCCCCAAATGATCCGAAGAAGTAGATAAATGCACTTGATATTTTCTTCTCGGCTTTAGCCATTGTGTCTGGCGTCCAGCCTTGAGCCACTTTGGCTTTGATATAAGTTACCTCATCAGTGGGCAATTGAATAGCCTTCCGACCGCAATGAGCCTTGTTTTCACGATAGTGTTGGTAATATTCTTGGAGCGTGTGGCCGGCGGCCAGAAAGCGATAAACTCGGTAGACGGTTTCTAAGCTCCGGTGCAAAAGTTTGGCAGCCCGGTAGGCTTTTACTCCTTGGTCACGAAAATTAGCGATCATCGTTAGTTCGTCTATGGTAAGATGATGGTAGGTCATTCGCGGTTTGTAAAATTAAGTTAGAAAAATAAAAAGCCATTTGTGGTAGACTTTTGAATACCCATACATCAAAAGAAAGGACACCACAAATGACCTACCATCATCTTACCATAGACGAACTAACGATGATCGCTAATTTTCGTGACCAAGGAGTAAAAGCCTACCGGGCTGCCAAACTTTTGCACCGGAGCTTAGAAACCGTCTACCGAGTTTATCGCTTTCTGGCCGCCGGCCACACGCTCCAAGAATATTACCAACACTATCGTGAAAACAAGGCTCATTGCGGTCGGAAGGCTATTCAATTGCCCACTGATGAGGTAACTTATATCAAAGCCAAAGTGGCTCAAGGCTGGACGCCAGACACAACTATCGGATAGCTAATCCTTTTTGCAAGATGACTTGTGCAGCGTTAATATCACGATCTAAATGTTTACCACAGTTTGGACAATCCCACTCACGTACCGCTAACCATTCCGATTTATTCAATCCTAACCGATGATTATTCTTCCCACAATTAGCACAAATTTGGCTAGTATATGACGGATTGACCTGAATAAGCTTTTTACCGTACCAGTCACACTTATATTGCAACATATCTACTAATTTTGACCAGCTAGCGTTAGCGATTGCTCTAGCTAAATGGTGATTCTTCATCATTCCCTTAGTATTAAGTTTTTCCAACACAATGATGTCGTACTTAAAAGTACGACATCATTGTGTTGGAAAAACTTAATACTAAGGGAATGATGAAGAATCACCATTTAGCTAGAGCAATCGCTAACGCTAGCTGGTCAAAATTAGTAGATATGTTGCAATATAAGTGTGACTGGTACGGTAAAAAGCTTATTCAGGTCAATCCGTCATATACTAGCCAAATTTGTGCTAATTGTGGGAAGAATAATCATCGGTTAGGATTGAATAAATCGGAATGGTTAGCGGTACGTGAGTGGGATTGTCCAAACTGTGGTAAACATTTAGATCGTGATATTAACGCTGCACAAGTCATCTTGCAAAAAGGATTAGCTATCCGATAGATAAAGTTAGGCTCGGGACGAGCCTTGGTTAATAGTCGTAACCTCTGCTTGAAGGTTCGTTCAGAATCGGTAGGGTAAGTATGCGATGTTTCCAGAATCTCCCACTTCAAGCATTAAACCGTAGGTTTAGCTAAGTGGGAGTAGTTCAATTGTTAGTTCTTTGATCGCTTGGTACCGGAGTCCTTTTTCACCTCCCGATTGCGTATTTCTGTTAATTTTTTTGCGAACGCAATCTCTATCTTTTGCTTTTCTAGCTGAGCCCTTAATAAGCGATTTTCTGCCTTGAGTCGGTCAACTTCCGTCCACTTCTCTTCTGGCTTAGCTTTGCCTCGGCGATCACGAAGTGATTCTGGGTCATTACCGCTTTTGCGATACTTTTGATACCAGCCATAAACTTGTTGGTAACTAATATGGTACTTTTCAACTGCCCAATTGTAGTTCACATTATGCTTAATCAACTCTTCAATGATAGTAAGTCGTTCTTCAAAGTCAGTCTTTCGTCCACTCATTTAGGAACAAATTCGCCAACCAAAAGAATATGTAGTCATCGCTAAATATCCCAGCGTCCAATTATGTTCTTCTTCTAACTCTACAATCGCTTCAAGTAACTCTGCTTGCTCATTATAATATCGACTTGGCTTTCGATTGAGCCATTTGTAATAACCATCTCGCGAAGAATCAGCTATTTTACACAATTACTTCGTGAATTTAAGACTGGCGCGGCGCTTTAAATAGACTGTCAACTTATCATGCGGTTGAAAACAACAATCACACTGTTGATAAAGGGCATACCCGGCAAAGGCAATCACTAAGCCAAGCAGGTTAAAACCAAAGCGCAGAAAAATGTTCATCGTATCAATTCCCCAAAATCGCCATAAGTTCGCAAATAGTTGCATTTATTCCCGATATAACGTTCTTAACGTTTTAGCATCATTTTTAGTTATTCCGTTTTTGATGTTTCGTGGGATCATCACACTATGCTCATACTCTGGAGCGTGGGCTAACCCAAGGGCATGTCCCAGTTCATGTTGTGCAACCTCACTTCGAAACTCTTTATTAGTATAGTCTAACTGATTAGGGTCCAAAGTTGAGGTTGCCTTATGCAAGGTATTCGTAGTCGGATCATATTCCGTCCGGGTTGAGCCGAGTTCAGATGTTGTATAGCCAACACCATTGTTTCCTGTATTATTTCGTGCTAGATCACCATCAGCCACAATAATATTGGCCTTATCTTCGTTCTTAGTCCAGCGGATATGAACTGCTTTCGTCTTATTCCATTTTTTGACCGCATCACGAAAAGCCCACTTTAATTTTGGATCAGCAGTTTCCATGTAAATAGTAATATTCTTTTTCTTCCACCTAAATCCTTCAAGCGGTGTCGGTGTATTTTCTGGGATTCTTAGCCGTTCTGCATTTGGTCGTTGGCCGCCATTAGAAAACTGAAAATCATTACTATCAGAAGAATCCTGACTAAAAAATGATGATTGGAAAGGTTGGGAAGGCGCATCTGCATCAGCATAGACATGATAATCGCTAATTCCAACCATCCCCGTGACTAAGAGTGCTACTAAAAATCGACGCATTTAGTCAACCACGTGGCGTTCAAATGGCTTATCTGAAATCCCTTCATCAAGAATCTTCTTTGACCATTCCTTAGCAGAGAATAATGAATGATCACGGTAGTTACCGCAAGATTCAATCGTTGTTCCCTGAACATCTTCCCACTTAGTCTTGTAGGCAATTTCTTCAAGTGAGGACTTCAAGGCCTTGGCAACTTCAGTAGTTGAGTGTTCACCCCACGTAATTAAGTGGAAACCAGTCCGGCAGCCAAATGGGGAACAATCAATCACGCCATCCAAACGGTCACGAAGCAAGCCAGCAAGTAAGTGTTCAATCGTATGTAAACCAGCAGTTGGAATTGCATTTTCATTTGGTTGGACTAACCGTAAATCATAGTTGCTAATCTTATCTCCCTTTGCCCCTTCTTCAACGGTAATTAAACGAACGTAAGGTGCCTTAACCTTTGTGTGATCTAATGTAAAACTTTCAACTTTAGCCATTTAATTTTCTAGATAATTTAATGGCTTATCAACATTCACCTTTGTTCCTTGATACTTTTTAGCAATCCATTGTTGAATTTGCTTATTATGGTAAAGCTTGACTAACTTCTTATATTCTTTATTATCACGGTTCTTCTTAGCAGTTGCTAAAACATTAATGTTATCCTTCGTGCTTTGATCAACTTTTTCGTGATAAATAGAATCTTTCAACACATTTAAATGACCAGTTAAAGCAATCGTATTACCGATTAATACTAAATCAGTTGACTTTAATACTCGTGGTCCGGTGGTATCATCAATTTCTTTAAATTGAAGGTTCTTTGGATTAGCCGCAATCTCATTGGTTCCACTTGTTGCCCCAAAGCCCGGCTTCAATTTTATCAAACCTGCACTTTGTAAGAGTAAGAGACCACGCGCCGTGTTTGCTGGGTTATTAGCGATCGCAACTGTGGCACCATCTGGAATGTCTTTAACACTCTTATACTTATCTGAATATAAGCCCATTGGTTCTAAATAGGTAGTTCCAATCGCCGCTAATTGTGCTTTCTTATTTTCCTTATTATAAGCTTGCAGATATGACCATGATTGGAAAGCATTTACGTCAATTTCACCACTAGCAGTCGCCCGGTTTAAAGCTACGGGATCAGTAAAGCTCTTGACCTTAATCTTCAAACCTTCACTTTTGGCCTGTTTACTATTTGCAATGTGTTGCCAAACCTGGACATCTGGGCCAATCGTTCCAACAGTAATCTCATCGTTGCGGGTAAAACCACCATTAGCGCCCACACTAAGTCCAGCTGCAACTAAAATCACTACTACAATACCAATAATCCACCATCCGGTATGCTTTTTCTTTCTCATCATTTAGTCATTGCTTTTCGTTGTTTCTTTCGGTTGCTTCTTTGCAAATAAGTGATACACGAGTCGGGCAACCAGTGCTTGTAAAACAATCGTTACTACGCTTTGTGCAAGTTTTCTTACCCATTTCATTTAATAATCATAGCCACCATTTGTGGTAGTAGTGGCTGTTGTTGCAACAATCTTATTTTCTTGAATTGCTTCATTGGCAGGGGTGTCAGCAGTATTTACATTGAAAGTAAGAAAAGCATTTTTATTTTCTTCTTCACTATTAGTTTTATTTGCAGAAGAAGCAGCACTTGAATTTTCAGTAGCCTGAGCAGTTGTAGTCTTTTGTTCACTGGTTCTAGAAGTGTCAGTAGTATTAGCTACAACATTTCTCTTCGTTTCAGCAGTATCTAGGGCAGTCTCATCCCCTGAATTTTGCGGTTGCGCCGATTCAGCTACAATACCACCTGCTTGCGTTGTTGCTGGGGTAGTCGTATCTGCTTGGACACTAGCATTTACTACCCCAGTTGGCCCAAAAGCCAACATATTAATGTCTTTAGACCTAGTTGAGTGCGCGAGCAGAGCGAGTGCACGAAACAAAAAAACACCTGCTATGCGGGTGGGCGATAAAAATTATATAAAAAAGGCCTCTTTTGCCTTAAGATGTAGGTGTTCAAGCCAAAGTCAATAAGGGAAAAGAGGTTATATAAATATGGCTAATAAATTAAATAGCTTAGCCCATACGAAGTGGTTATGTAAGTATCACATCGTATTCATACCAAAGTATAGACGTAAAGCGATCTTCAATCAATACTGAAGAGACCTGAGAGATTATATTCGTTTATTGTGCAAATATAAGAGAGTAGAAATAATTGAAGGTCATATGATGCCAGATCATGTGCACTTGTTAGTAAGTATTCCGCCGAAGCTAAGTGCCTCGTAGTTTATGGGATACTTAAAAGAGAAAAGTGCATTAATGATGTTTGATCGACATGCAAACTTAAAATATAAATATGGGAACCGACATTTTTGGGCTGAATGCTACTATATAAGTACAGTTGGATTGAATGAATCCACGATAAAGAAGCATATCCGAGATCAAGAGAAACGTGATATATCAATGGATAAGCTAACAAGTGTGGAATATTCGGACCCTTTTAAGGGTAAGTGAGGTAGTATAAACACCGCTTAAAGCGGTGGCAAAGTAGTCAGAGCATTTTGGCTTGAGCAAAGCGAAAGCCAGCGCCTTGAGACGCCGGCTTTTATTATCGGCTTATAGCCGATGTGCAAGCCACCCGTTTGACGGGTGGTTATGATTTCTAAACTAGCTCAAGATGTAATTGCTTTTCACCGATGAATCCAGCGCGCTTAAGAACAAGGTAAAGAGCAATTGAAAGAACAGCGGGTGCTACCACGCCGAAAACCATGTATGTGCTGAACTGAGCCCAGCCGCGTGATAAGTAAGCAATTGGTGCAATCAAGGAGTTTAGTCCCAATCCTCCTAAGGTCGATGTTGAACGGAAATCAAACAGAACTGTTGCAATTGGTGCACAAACAGCTGCTGAAACAACCGTTGGAACTAAAAGATAAGGATTGATGAGGAGATTGGGAAATTGAACTTTAGGGGTAACAAGTCCTTGGGCGATATTTGCGCCAAGGTTATTTTGCCGAAATGACATCGCAGTAAAACCAACAAATTGAGCAGTAGTACCGATCAAGGCAGCCGCCGAAGAGATCGGATCAAGCATCAACGCAACGGCCAAGGCTGCAGAAGAGGCAGGCGTCATCAGAAATAGGGCCCACACAACGGAAATTACCATTGATCCTAAAACTGGTGAAACTTGCATCGAATGCGCAATGTAGGCGGACACAGCAAGAAGCGCCGGCGTAACAACTGCCGCAACGACTAGACCAAAACCGATCCCCACGGCTAACGCACCAAATGGAACAAGAACCATATCAAGTGGCGTCTTTCCAGTTAAATACTTACCGACAAGAACAGCAACAAGTGCCGCTAAAACAGCAGAAACAGGTTGGCCAGTAGTAAGAATCGGTGCTCCCGCTGCCGCCGCAGTTACTTGCCCTGTTGCAGTCATTCCTTTAACCGCCGTATCAGTAAAATGAACACCATTTGATCCAACGGTAGCCGCTACCATTGATGCAAATGTAACTAATGTATTTGTGTTCATCTGTGAAGCAACCGCAACCCCAATAGCAGGCGCTAATAATGCTTGAGCCTCACCACCAATTAGGGTAAGGACATGGATACCTGTCAAGTTACCAATTGTTTGAGTTAATAATCCTCCTCCTAGAACGACCAAAATAGCATTAGCCACCGCCGCAAAAATTCGATAGGCCACTTCCTTGACCTTTGATGAATTTTGATAAGTTGCATTAGCTTTAGAATTGCTAACTCGATTTTCCATCATCTAAGCCCGTGACTTGTAGCTACCATCAGTAGTGTTGATGATTAACTTGTCACCGTTCTTGATAAATGCAGGAACGTTAACAACTAAACCAGTTTCCATCGTAGCAGGCTTACCACCACCATCGATAGTAGCACCCTTAATCATTGGTTCAGTTTCAGCAACAGTTAATTCAACAGTAGTTGGTAATTCAACACCAATGATGTCGCCGTTAACAAAGTTTAAGATAACCTTCATGTTTTCAACAAGGTAGTTCTTGTCGTCACCAAGCAAGTCATGGTTTAAACTGTATTGTTCGTAGCTTTCAAGGTCCATAAATACGGCTGAGTCACCTTCATCATAAAGGTATTGAGCAGAACGCTTGTCAACGTTAACTTGTTCAACCTTTTCAGATGGACGCATAGTAGTGTGGACAATTGAACCTGAACGGAGGTCTTGGATGTCCATTTGCATTAAAGTGTTACCCTTACCAGGCTTGTGGTGGTTGATTTGAAGAACCTTTAATAACTTACCGTCACGTTCAAAAACCATACCCTTTTTCAAATCAATTGTTTGAATCATTTATTGGTAATTAAGATCGTCAAACTTCTTATCAGCGTTTTGTTGTGCCATATCCTTTGATTGGTAGTAAACAGCATCTACCCAATTTCCGGCACCCCCGGCTGATACAAGAACTTTAACCTGCTTTCCATCGATTGTTTCGGTCTTAACAGTATATGATGAACCGTCACCGGCATTTTGAACCCAACCACGGATATTTAACCATCGTGATCCATCCATGTTAAAGAAACTGGCTTTCCCCCAGTTCTTAGTAGCGTTTTGGATTCCTTCGTTAGTATAGTTATCCTCGTCTTCACCCCACTCAGAATCCTGTTTAAAGAGTTGAGTTGTTGTACTGCTATTCTCACCACTGTAGGTAAAGGTATGAGGACCAAATGTTATTGTTGAATCAGCATCATTATCTGCCGAATACCATGTTCCCTGCATTTCACTTGGAACATCAATAGTACCACTGCGGCCATACTTATGATCATTGCCAGAATTACTGGTGCTTGCTGAGGAATTGCTATCCCCACTGCGCTTATCGACTACCTGTGCCTTAGCAGCTAAGTCATTAACGAGCTTTCCCTGACCTTCTTGATTAACATAATTGGCCATTTCTGACTTTGAGATTGTGGCAAGTTTAGTACTCTTTTGATTTTCCTTGACATTTTGGTAGATGTTTACATCATCGTTATTAACAGTGTAAACCAAGCCCTGTGACTTTCCACCAGCAGTCACATCGTAAGCTACTCCTTGTCCTCCATCACTCAATTGGTATTTAGAACTTGGGTAAAGATTTACCTGCAATCCCTCTTTTTGCGCTTCTTTAGCCATGGCAGCCCAATTCCCACCATAACGAAGGCCACAATACGTACTAATCAAACTAACAGCTTCTTGGGGGCTCATGTTATCACTATTAACTTTCACATTACTTTTAGCCACTAATAAACTACTGCTTGAGGCAGATGAAGAATTAGCCGCTTTATTGTTAGCCTGATTTCCACAACCAGCTAATAATAGGCCCATCCCCGTAACCATTAAAAATCCTATTTTTTTATTCATTTATTTAATTTCCTTCTTTAGCTTAGCAAGCCAATTGGGGAGAGCTTCACTTAAGCTATCATAGGTATCTTGGAATCGGTGAGTGATCCAGGGGTCAACGATATAGCAATTTTCTTTTCCTGAGGTAGCTTTAAAGATTCCATGAACCTTATTTTCTAACCCAGCTGGTGCCATATCTTTTGCGTCCCGGACATTCATCTGATCCATTGCGATAATATAATCGGCATCATAATAATCCCTGTCCTGCAATTGACGGGCAATCATTCCGTCGTCTTTAATGTGATATTTATCGAGAATGGCTTTTGTTCGACTATCAGCAGGTGAACCTTCTGCAATGTTACTTGTTCCGGCTGAACCAATAGTAATTTGATCAGCAAGGCCAGCTTCTGCAACCATTTTTTTGAACATTGCTTCCGCCATTGGTGAGCGGCAAATATTACCAAGGCAAACAAAAATTACTTTCATTTATTTAGCTAATTCAGGATCAATTTTGATGATTGGCTTAATAACCTTTCCGTTTGTTGAGTCAGCGATAACTTGGTTAATATCAGCAAAATCGTAGTACTTAACAAGCTTATCAAGGGGGAACTTGCCTTGCTTGTAGTACTTAACTAGTTGAGGAATAAACTCTTGGGGATTGCTATCTCCTTCGACAACCCCAGAGATTTTCTTAGATTCTGATAAGATATCATTCATTAAGTTTAAGGTAATATCGCCGCAAACTCCTAAGAGGACACATTCTCCAGCGGTGGCAAGACTATCAATTGCTGACTTAATTACACCGGTGTTTCCGGTAGTATCGATTGCATAAGTTACACCACGCGGAACGATTTCCTTAATTGCTTTGACGGGATCTTCAGCCGTGTTATTAATTGTTTCAGTAGCGCCCAATTAATCATTGATCTCCCACTTGTAGACGGTAAAGAATGGTGAGTCAGGTTGAGAAATTAAAGTAGTAATTATTGAACTATCATTATGGACGATGCGGGGGTTAATTTGTGGCTCAGTAAATGGCACTTAAATGAAGCTGGCGTAGCTGACCTGTTTTTTATCTCGACGGTCATAGTCATAGATCCGATAAGTGGTATCAGAACTTTGCTGGGTTTCTAAGACGATAATTCCTTTATTTAAGGCATGGATAGTTCCGCTTGGCACATAGACAAAGTCCCCTGTTTTTACTGGCTTTCTACTAAAAAGTTTTGACCATTGGTGATTATCGATCATCTTAATAAGCTCATCGCGCGTTTTTGCGGTATGGCCGTATGTTAAATAAGCTCCAGGTTCTGCATGAATGACATACCAACACTCTGTTTTACCTAGTTCGTGCTCATGTTCTTCGGCGTAAGCATCGTCGGGATGAACTTGAATTGATAGACTAGCATTAGCATCAAGAATCTTTGTTAATAATGGAAAAACAGAAGAGCGTGGATTACCAAACAGCTCAGGATGTTGCTGATAAACTTTTGGCAATTATTGAATCAGCCAACCAAGCGGCCATGAGAACCACTCAAAGGCCTTATCAATCTTTCGTTGGTTGATTTTTTTATTGGTTGCTAAAACTTGAAAAGTGACTTTTTCCTCTTTGAAAAGCTTTGGAGTTGGGAAAAAGCCATTGCGCCGATAAAATTTAAGTCGTCGTAACCGCTGTTGGTTATTTGCCGCTTGAGGATTAGGCTGCTCAACGTCCAGAGCCAGCGAATCCTCAGGGTAAAGGCGACGAAGTTCATTAATAATCCGTGTCCCGTATCCTTGAGAACGGATTTGATCATTAACTGCGAGATACAAAATATAATGCATACCGTGACTGTGAATAACGTAAGCAAATCCAACAAACTGTTCCTGGTCATAAAAGGCCATAAAGTCAGCGCGTTGATACTTACTCTTGATGAGCAGCCACGTCCACGGTTCTCGCTCATATTTCGGAAATGCGCGCATATATAATTGTTTAACTTGTTTATATTCTTTTAAACTCAACCTCACGGGCTGTATGTCTAAATCCAATTATATTGTATATTTACTTTTTAGTAAAATTTGTGCCTCTTTTATTCCAAAGAAATGTGATTTAGGACTACTCATCTTATGAGCGATCAATATTTGTTGCGCTTGTTCACACTGTACTTTTGCTAACTCATTTGGCTGGAATATTTGCAGATAGAATGATAATTGCCGTAATTTAATCGCTAACTGGCTCCGCGCCTTCGTCAAAGTCACATCCTTAAACTGCTTATAATCATGAATCATGAAACGAGTTTTCCGGCGCTGTAAAGCATAGTTAATTGAATTGCTCTTAATCCGGTGAAGATCTTGAACTGTGAGGCCGTGTTGACGAAGAAGATAATTAAACATCGTAATCTGCTGGTCGACTTGTCGCCAATCCGTTGCAATATCATCTCGTAATTGTGTAATCTCTTCTTTGGTAAGACGGTGGGTAACTCCTTGTTTTAATTGGTGATATAAGGTTTGCAGATCTTGATAATCGCGTTGGTGGAGTGGAAGGTCAACCTGACTAAATAAGTTGCATCGCTGGTAAAGGATCGTCCCTTCGTGGTTCTTAAATCCCTGCTGGGCAACAACAAACTGGAATATCTTTTTTGGAAAACGCCGACCAGCTTGATAAGCCAACAGAATACTATCCATATACAGGTTAATTTCATTAATGCCTGCCTGGATCTCCCTAGCAACTTTGTGGGGAATGCTTGCATGCTGCTGGAAGTGAGAGATGCCTAAAAATAGTTGCCGACCAGTTGTCCGTGAACGTAAGATAAATTGATTCTTTAAACGCCGACCACAATCACAATAGAGGTTGTCGCCAGGATGATCATGTTGTCGCTGATACCAAGGATCAATTACCATTCCCTGAAACTCCCAATCAGTCTGTTTAAGATAGTGATGAGTATGAAAACGCGATAGCATCGCATAACGCGTAAATTCACTCAATGCCTGAACCTGGTCTGGCCTTAACTGTTGTAAAATATCTTCTCGCTGTTGACGGGTCAACGCAATGATTTTGTCCATTCAACCATGTTTCGATACTTTAATAGTTCTTTTTGCCTCATGGAAGAATCGGGGGAGAACGACTTGAACGCTATTGTTGCCACCATTTTCATCCATTTGCTGACGTCCCCATACCCCTAATGACATAATGAGACGGGCAATTTCTTGACCACCTGTCGTGAGAACAAAACAACCAGCTTCTTTAATCGGACTGATTAAGTATTTGGTTTGTAATTCCTCAATTATGGTTATCGATTGATTATCAGAAATATTAGTCAATAATTCGTGTAAATCATCAAAGTCCAGCGGTTTTATTCCTAGCCAAAAAAGAACTTTAGAGTAATCAGCATTACGCAAAAAGCTTAAAGAATAAGTAATTCCATGATTAGCTTCTTGATTCATCATTCACACGGATGAAAGATAAATTAAATTGATTACACTAATAAAACGAGGCTGGGAATTAACTATTAATTCTTGGTTCTCTAACAATAAAATCCGGACTATGATTTTTGATCGATCCAAAAATCGTAGTTCGGATTTTAAATTAGTTATGAAATTAGTCTTCAATCGACTAATTGATTGGCCAAATTTCGTTAGATTTAATGCCATCAGGGCTAGCCCGATATCATTTTCCACAGCCCGTTGTCCACTGAGATGAGTTCGGGGTATGCCAAAATCCCTCTTCATGTGACCAAAGACCGGCTCAACGTCGGACATCCGTCGACGATAAATTGCCTTTCCTTCGTCACTTGAGAGGGTATCTTTAACTTTAGCTTTATAATAATTCCAGGTTGGGTTAACCTTCATCTACTTTTCAAACCGATCAAGAATCATTGTGTAATTGTACTCACTACCATAGCCTGCATCGGCGACGATATGTTCAAAGAAATCTAAAGCATGAAACTGGGTAAGGAATGGCACTAAGGTCCTGGTGTCAGTTGGATTTGAAAACAGCCCGTAATCAAGGACAAATTGCTTATGGGTAGCGATTTGCAGGTTATAGCCGGGCTTCAACTCCCGATTCATCATTGGATCTTCCTTCATACACATGAAGGTCGCATCGTGGTCAGTTTTGGAATAGCTATTACGACCTTGGAAGATATTTTCGGCACGTTCATACTTTTTGGCACGCGGAATTAGGTCGTTGCTTAATTGGTGACGAAGCTTTTTTAGAAAACGACGGCGCCGTTTTCTCACTGAACCACCTTTGATGATTTTTGGTTCTTGCTTAATCTCTCCATCTAGCTTAGTGATTTTCTCCGCCAGTTCTTGTTCCATTACGTCCATGCCTTCGGCGGAAGTAACCAGCTCCGGTGCCATTTCTTGCACCACTTGCTTTTCTACTAGTTCCTCATAAAGCTTACTTGTCTTTTCTCTTAACTTAGCGTGATACTTTTCAACTGCCCGTCGCCAAGTAAATGAATATTTATTGGCATCGGCTTCTACCTTGGTCCCATCGATAAAAACCGCATCGTTTTGAATTAGTCTGTGATCTTTCAAAACCATGGTAAAGTAGACAAAGGCATGTTTAATTAGCTTACTGGCGTGCTGACTGCGGCGAAAGTTATTGATGGTATGGTAGCTATAAGTATAATCATAAGCTAACCAACGCATTGGTAGGTTCTCATCCAACATCATTTCAATCTTTCTTCCAGAATAAGTTTGGCGTGCGTAGGCAAACAAGAGAATCTTAAGCATTTAAGCATAATTGCTGGATGCGATGAAGGGGCGGCCGGTAGCCGCTACTGAATCTTCTAATAGCACATCTTGTGGAATCGAGTCGACAAAATCACTAATTAATCGTGCAACATGATTTTGTGGTAAATCATAGTTATAGTTTAGTGAGAATTCGGTTTGCCCTATGGTATAATTTGGATACATGGTTGTTTTTAGGGATAATTACATCATATCAGGAACGATTTCCTGTGTACATAAAAACCGGATGATGAATTGTTCAAAAAATTCATCATCCGGTTTTTATTTTGGACTAGGAGTTTTTTCCCAGCCTTAAACAAATTTATAGCCAAATCCCCGTACTGTGAGAAGGTGAGTAGGGTGTTGGGAGTCATCTTCAAGTTTATCGCGGAGGTGACTGATATGAATGTCAACGATCCGTGAAGTATCAAGAATATCATATCCCCAAACTCCATTAACGAGTTGATCCCGATTTAATACCTGTCCTTTATGATCAACTAAGTAAGAAAGTAATTGAAATTCCTTGGGTGTTAAAGCAATTGTTTTATCATTTTTAGTAACAGTATAGGTTTCTTGATTAATTTCCCATGATCCAGTAGTTATTACTGGATCATTTTTGGTTGTATTATCATCAGCTAATGAATGCATCTGTGGATAGTGGTAAGTCCACAAGCGCTGCTGAATTAAGGAGCGGAAAATACTGGGGAGGAGAGGGAATGCAATTACATCATCAACATGTGCCCGGTATAATTTTCGTTGAATGTGTTCCGTAAAGCGAGGAGTAAAAACGGTAATCGGTCCTTGGACTTGCGACCGAATAAGGGTCATGGTAGCAATCGTGGTGTCTAAGCTTACTTCCGTCATATCCCACCAAATTCCGCTAATTTGATTTTTTTCTAAGGCTACTACTAACCCAGTCGGAGTAGTCACGAGCTCATAGGTCCAGTGTTCTTTTTTACAAATAGCTTGTAACTGGTGGACGAGATCGTCTTGCTGGCTCATTAGCAAAAATTTATTGGTCATCTATTTCCTTTCAGTTACTTTCCCAGTTGGTGTTTTTTCAACTTTCATATCATGAATGCTAATATAGTGAGCTTCTGTTACAAGCGTCTTTTGAACTTTCTCGCTTTGCATATACTTAATGAAATTTGCAGTTGATTGGGATGGCTGTTTTTGCGTATACATGTGCTCATATGACCATAATGGCCACTTATTAGTCGTAATGTTATCAGCAGTTGGTGCTACTCCATCAAGGTTAACTGACTGAACTTGGTCATTAAGATAAGCAAATGCAATATAGCTGATTGCCCCTGGTGTATTTCTAATAATTTCTTTGACTGTCCCGTTTGAATCTTGTTCTTGAGCATTTACTGCCTGCATCCCCGGTTTCAATACCGTCTGTTCAAACGCAACCCGGGTTCCACTCCCATGAGCACGATTAATAACTGTAATTGGCAAATCAGGTCCGCCAACTTCTTGCCAATTCTTAATTTGACCAGTAAAAATTTGTTGAAGCTGTTTCATTGTTAAATTCTTAATGCCAAGTTCTTCATTAACAATTGGTACTATTCCCGAAACAGCAACAATATTATCATCTAATTTATTGGCATTAATTCCATCTTGCTGGTCAGCAAAGATATCAGCAGATCCGATATTTACTGCTCCTGCTTGTACCTGACTAAGGCCGGTTCCTGAACCCCCACCCTGTACAATAATGCTGGTTTGGGGATGCTTAGTCCGGTAATCATTTGCAACTGCTTCAGCTAATGGTTGAAGAGCTGTTGAGCCGACAATGGTAATTTTTTCTTGTGATGGTTGTTGCTTAGCGAGTACCCATGACCCACCTAACCAACAGACTATTGCGACGATAACAACCCCGATAATCGTTTTTTTCATTTATTTTACCCCTTTCCGGCTAACGAGCCGCATTAAAAGATTGAAGGCCAAGGACATTACTAATAGAATTAAAGCTAAGGACCAGAGTGCATTGTTTGAGATCGTCCCCATGACTGTGTTTCCAATTCCGGTAGTCAAAACACTAGTCAAGGTGGCCGCTGAATGCATCAATCCCGTTGGCATTACCGTCGTGTTTCCAATTACCATTTGGACTGCTAAGGCCTCACCAAATGCCCGGGCCATCCCGAATACCATTGCCGTTAAAATCCCGCTTTTAGCACTCGGAATAATCACCCGCGAAATCGTCTGCCAGCGAGTTGCCCCCAGCCCTGCAGACGCATTGCGATATTGTTTAGGAACTGCCCTAAAACTATCAATTGTCATCGAGGTCATTGTTGGTAAAATCATCAAAAACAATACACAAGTAGCAGCGAGAATCCCAAAGCCAGTGCCGCCGAAAAAGCGACGTAAGAAGGGAACGATTACTGTTAAACCGACATAGCCATATACGACGGATGGAATTCCGACTAATAATTCAATGGTCGGTTGAAGAAACTTATATGCGGTTGATGGCAAAATCTCTGTGATTGCAATAGCTACTACTAAGGCAAGCGGCAAAGCAATTACTCCTGACAAAAGAGTAACGCTAAAAGAAGTGGCGATCATCGGTAAGGCCCCGAATACATGATCACTTGGCCGCCATTTAATTCCACTTAGAAAATCCCACAATGAATAGTGATTGCCAGTAAAGAGGGCAATTCCTTTCCAAGTTAAAAAGATTAAGATCGTTGCCACTAGTCCCCCAATTAAAGTAATTGCAAGATAACTAATTACTTTCCCTGAGGCTTCCTGCTTACTTTCAACCGAGGGCTGTGTCAAACGTTGTCGTAAGTCTTCCATTCACTTTGCAAGTCGTTGCTTAATTAAATAACCAATATATCTAGCTAATAGGTTAAAGATTAAAATTGTTAGAATCAAAACCGCTGCTGAACCATTTGAAACAGCACGGGCATCTGGAACCAATCCCTCACTGTTAACTTTCCAGATATGGACAGCTAAAGTTTCGGCTGGTCGTAATGGATTTAAGAAACTGGTAGGACTAAATGGATTCCAATCGGTATAGCTAATTGCCGGTGAACTCTGCCCGGCCGTGTAGATTAAGGCAGCAGCTTCCCCAAAGATACGGCCAGCACTTAGGATCGCTCCAGTAATAATTCCCGGTAAAGCAGCCGGTAAAACAATTTTAGTTGTTACTCGCCACTTTGACATTCCTAATCCCAATCCGGCCTGACGTTGAAGATAAGGAACTTGGCAAAGGGCGTCTTCACATGCCCGCGTTAAAATCGGCAAGTTCAAAATTGTTAATGCTAGTGCCCCCGCAAGTAAGGAGAAGTCTAACCCCCATTGCAAAACAAAGACTAAGTAACCAAATAATCCCACTACTACTGATGGCAATGAACTCAAAACTTCAATCGCCAAGCGTAATAAGTTTGTCCACCGATTATCTGGTGCATACTCACTTAAGTAAATGGCAGCACACAATGCTAAAGGAATCGAAACGATTAATGTTAAAACAACCAGGTAAAGAGAATTAAATAATTGATCACGAATTCCCCCACCACTTCTAAATGATTCAGCGCTTGACGTTAAGAAATGCCAAGAAATATGGGGAATTCCTGATAGTAATAGGTACGCTAACAAGGCAAATAAAACTAACCCTACTAAACCGGTTAAAGTTAAAATAATCACGGTTGCCAACCGATCTACTTTTTCTGGACGCATCTAACCAAATTTTCCACTAAGGTAATCCGCCGTTTGTTGTTGTTGAGGATTCATAAAAGTATCTGCCGTCTGGTTAAATTCAATTAATTTTCCTTGGTGCATAAAAGCTGTCCAGTCTGCTGAACGTGATGCTTGCTGCATATTATGGGTAACCATAATAATTGTAAATTTCTCTTTTAATTGTACAAGAGTATCTTCAATTTGCGAAGTCGAAACCGGGTCGAGGGCACTTGTCGGTTCATCCATTAAGATAATTTCTGGCTGAACTGCCAGCGTCCGCGCGATACAAAGTCGTTGTTGCTGCCCTCCTGATAAGGCGAGCGCACTTTCTTTTAAGTGATCTTTGACTTCTTCCCACAAAGCGGCCTGACGCAAACTCTCCTCTACTCGTTGATCAAGAATTTGCCGGTCCTTTACTCTGGCAAGCCGTAATCCATAAATAACATTCTCATAGATTGATAAGGGGAACGGTGTTGGTTGCTGGAAGACCATGCCAATTTGTTGACGAATCCGGTAAACATTAACTTTAGGCTGGTTAATATTCAAGTCATGAAAATTAATTTCACCTTTGACCGTTGCTAAGTCATCGTTCATCCGGTTAAGACTTCGTAACAATGTTGACTTTCCTGAACCAGAAGCCCCAATCATTGCCGTAATCTTATTGGCCGGAAATTTCATTGAAACATCATGAACAACGTGTTTGTCACCATATAATACTTGTAAATTTTTCACTTCAAGAGCAACTGAATTTTCCATTTACTGATTTCCAGTTAATTTCCGACGGACTAACGTTGGGTCAGCCTTTCCTGGATTCAATTCGACCAGTTTCCCCGATCCACTGTAAATAATCCATTCTGCTAAGTTAACAATATGGTCGCCAGCGCGTTCTAAATTCCGGATAACGGCCAAATAACTTTCATAGGCTTTTACATCTTCGCCACCTTTAACCAGTGCTTTCATGATTTCTTTTTGTAATTTCACATAAAGTAAATCAACTTTCAAGTCCTCGTTAGCAACCTCATAGGCAACCTGCTCATCAGTATAGACATAAGCATCAAGGATTCGTTCAAGCATTTTGCGAACAATCATCATCATCTGTTCAATTGGCTGTTCGATGTCTTCATGATGTTCAAATTTACTTAAGGTAATCGCAGCGCGGGCAATATGGGTGGAATAGTCTCCTAATCTTTCGATATCAGTACTAGCTTTTAAGATACTGATAATTTTCCGAAAGTCGGTTGCAACCGGGTTTTGCAATGCCATTAGCTTCAACGCCTGTTTTTCCAAATGAATTTCTTCATCGTTAATCTTTGTATCAGTTGTTAAAACCTTATCTGCTAAGTCCGCATCATGATCCGTAAATGCCTTTGTTGCTTGATAGATCTGCTCACTAGCGTCAATTCCCATTTCCATGAAGTGGCTCCGCAGCCGTTTTAATTCATCGTCAAAAATTGCTCCCATTTATCTCTGAACCCCTCTTAGGTACTCAACGACAAGGTCTGTTTCCATATCTCTTTCAATATGACGCATTACACTTTCCAGATTCTTAAATGAAGTCGCATTGATATCATCAACCTTCAAATGTCCCCATTTAAACTGAGGTTTTGAACTATTAATTTGTAATTCATCAAGTCCTGCACGCGTGCTTTGGTTCTGATAAGCAAATATAATATCTGGTAAATGATATGACAAAATTAAAAAAGTACCATCTTCTAAATAGTACAAGGCTTCAGATGGTAATCGTCGCCGTTTTAAGACTTTCGCAATTTTCTGAAGAGCATAGTTGTAATCATTATGATGAAATTGCCGTATTTGGTGATTATGAACCCAGTGAATCGCTGTAACATCAATCCACAAATCAGCAATTTGTTCTTTAATAATGAATTGAAGTTCCTTTTTATAAATCTTATTAGCATTATAGGCCGTCTGAAGTTTTACTATTTGATTATAGTGGGTCGCATAGCTTTCTATCTCTGCGCGATTACGGTCAAGCCATCCCCATTCTCCAATAATATAACGACTAAAGTAAGCTAAACTTGCGGTAATTGGAAAGGCAAACAGTAGCATTATTTTGATCGAATTATCCATTACCACATAACCTAGCAATAAAATGGCACTACCAATCGTTGTTAGGCCGATTGCAAGCCAGGTTAAAATAATATTTGGTACTAAGCTCCCTACCATTAAGCCCAAAATGATCATAATCATCATGGCCGTCGTAATAAAATGGGCGTATTGGGATGCCCACCACATCATTAACACAATTGCAGTCAATATTACACAAAGCGCAATAAGCCCCGATTCTACAACATGTCGCCGAATCATTCATTGCTTTTTCCTTTCCCTTTTTACATTTAGTGTTGTCTGTTCAACGCGAAAATAAATCACCCACTGAAGAACCGCAAATATTAATGCCTGAACAAAAAAGATCAGGGTAATCACGAGCGCTAACCAAAAGAAAATCCTTACCATTTAGTCAGCAAACCGCTTAGTCTTTACCCATTTTGTCCCGTCACGCCGTAATAGTCGATCAAGTGCAACTGAGATTACCGCATGAATCGAAACAATTATAAATAATTGCGAATAGGTAAAGTATGAAGCAAGCGCTAACCAGATTTGCTTATTCGTCGCTTGCCCAAATTGCGTAGCTGCTGCTGTTGTAATTTGTAAAATATACAAGATTATCATTAATAACCAATTAAAAAGCAAAAGTTGGGCGATTAGGATGTTACTTTCCCCGAATGTAAAGGGAATCATTACCTGTGGATTGAAAAGATGAACAATCCAAAAACCTACGTTCGCTAAAAAGATTGCATCAGAAAGGACGATTGCTGCATTAAACCAGAAAAAAGTACAGGAATAATAAAATGTTTCTAACTTTACTCGCCAATTGCTCTTTCTAAAGAGATACTTAAAATTTTTAAGGACAACTTGGTAGTTTCCCTTTGCCCACCGTAGACGCTGATAATAATAATCATGCAGACGTTCTGGTTCCTGTTGAAAAGCTTCCGAATTATAAGCTAACGCGATTAGTTTTCCACTTTGCATAATCTTAAATGAAATATCAGTATCTTCTGTTAAGGCTCCATTTGCCCAGCCCCCGATTGAACGGACATATTTACTTTGAATGATAAAGTTAGTTCCTGGAATCCGGCCAATCTTAAATAAATGCCAAATTGCACAGTGCTGGATCCGTTGGGTAACAACAATTTCTTGATTAATGCACTTCGTTAAAAAGTTTTGTTCGGCATTGCGTGTCTTATTCCGGCCAAATGCTGCAACGTACCGTGTTGGATTTTCGAGGATTTTTCGTACTAAGAAATAGAGGGCGTTTTTTTCCGGCATTGCATCGGCATCGTAAACACCAATATATTCACCATGAGCCATTTTAAGGGCATCGTTTAAGACACCGGCCTTCCCTCCGCTACCATGACGTTCTATCACCTTTGCTTTTCTTTTCTCATATTTATATTTTGGAAGCTGTAACACTGTTCGGGCCCGTTGAGCAGTTTGATCATTGCAATTATCCGCAAAGATTAATAATTCGACCTTATCTGCTGGATAGTTTAATTCAAGGATTGCTTGGGTCGTCTGCGCAATAACTACTGCTTCGTTATGAGCGGGAACAACAATCGTAATTAATGGATATCGTTTTAATGGGATAATATCCACAATTTTTCTACTATGTTCAAGCCAAAAGTGAACTGCCCCACCTAATGTAATAGATGACATTAATAGCGAACTCCAAATTGAGATCAGGGTCACAATCATTACAAACTCGGTCATTTAGTTCATCCCCTCAAGAGCAGCTAATGTCGTTAAGGTCGCATCATAATAATTTTTCTCTGTTAAGGGTTTACTGAAGATATGTTTCTGGCTAGCAAACAGATTATCATACCCTTCATTACGATTGCAGCTAACCGCATAAAAAATCGGCGCACTGAAACTATTTGATTGATATTTAACCAATCGGTGACCGTTTAATGAATAGCCAGCCGTAATATAATACTGTTCACTGAAGAACCTCATCATTTTATTTAAGACTTTCTGAGCCCGTGGATCATTGCTTTTTGCCAACATCATTGGAACCCGACAAGCATTCGCACTATAGTCTCCATCATATTTTCCGGCAACCGTATTCGGCCCCACTGGCTTGGTACTCCCTGGTCGAGCCCAGGCAAAGTCAGGTACTAGTCCTGTTCGGTGCTGTTTACTTAATGCAGTCAGACGGTCAAGCATATTATTTTTGATCATCTGCCACCTTGAATCGTGAGTACAATCGTATAAATGATCAAAAACTGTCGGCATTACATCTGAAGTTCGCAATAAATAATAAAACTTAGAATCCTTCGTAACCCAATCACCCACTGTTAACATGTGCGTGGTTGGGTTATATTCATATTTCATGATATCAGTGGCAATCTGTTGCTCTAGCTTATGATAATAAGGTGCTTTTTGTGGCCAAACTTTTGCAGCCCGGTGAAGAGCCGCAGCAATGTAAAGATCACCATCAGTCGCACTATTATGATCATCAACCCATTGACCTTCTTTATTATAAGACTGACGCCAGGACATTAAGTAAGTTAGCTGGTCATGGTGTTTTCCAACATAATCGCGATGTGCAAGGTAATAGTTAAGTAACTTATCAAAGTCATTTTCACTTGCCCAGCCCTTTTCAGCAGCGCGAGATACTACTTGCAGCCCGTAGCCTTGTCCTTCCGATAATGCAACAGGATGCTTTTGATCGTTGCTGGTATTAACAAACGTTTGCTTACTATTTTTGCGGACTAAATACGCTGCCTGCCACCGCCGATAATCTTCATACTGAATATGTTCAGGATTCTTTATTCTTACAAACGCGAGCGTTGCAATATAAATAACCGCAACAATGAGCGTAAGGAGCCAAATATATACTGGTCGTTTCATCTAATCAATTCCTTCATCAGTGCAAAGACCTTGTCGGTGTAACACCTTCATAATTTCATCGCGCTTGGTATAGTGGCGATCGAGTTTAGCCCCCGCAATCTGGTTGGTGAAGGAATCAATTCGTCGGTTGGCATCACGAAGGTCATAGTAGGTAGTAACTTCTTGATCATAATCGCTTAGGTCACTGAGCTTGATCTCTTTTGGATAGTCATTATCAAATGCGATAAATTTTAATGGCAGGCGGGGCTTTAGTTGAGGTTCTTGGTCAGGTATACCGATTTGTAAGCCTAAAACTGGGAAGGTCATTTTAGGGAGATTAAGGACTTCGATGATTTTTTGCGGATCATTTTTGATTGAACCAAGGGGAACGACGCCAAGACCCATACTCTCGGCAGCAGTAATCATGTTTTGGGCAGCCATGATTGCATCATCAAGGCCTTGGAAGAAAATATCAGCGGTATGTAAACGGCCATCATCCTTGCCCTTTTGCTGTCGTATTTGTTGGTTACGATAAAGATCAACTAACAAAATGAACAGGTCACCGTTTGCGCCGACATACGGTTGCTTACTAATTTCTCTGATTGCGGCCCGTTTATCTGGATCAGTAATGTGCATAATTGACATCTGCTGCATAAACATACTGGTTGGCGTATGACTAGCAAAAGAGTAAAGAGTATTCAATTGTTCTGCTGAAAGGTTTGTGGGCTTAAAGGCCCGAATTGTACGATGGTTTAATTGGTGCTTAATCGTTTCATTGGTCATTTAAAGTAAATGCTGTTCTTCCATTAATTCGCCAATCCAATTCTTCTTAATTTTCTTGAGCAGTGGTTTCTCAACAATCTTTGGAATTGGCAAATCCATTTCTTCAAGCGGCTTTTTATCGTTCATATAATACATTGCCCGTATTAATTCGCGAATATCATAGACTGAATTAAAGACTTCTGGTACCCCGCGATCAACATTGAGGAGACTATAAACAGCTTCCATTGCCGTCCGGACTGAATATTCAGTTGTAAAGACGGTATCCCGAGTTGGCGATTCGGCAAAGTTACCAATGAAGGCCAAGTTAGCTGACCCCTCAGGAACAACATTCGGACGATCGCCTTTTACCCGTGGCATAAAGTAGCTAGTAACGAATGGCATATAAACAGGGACGGTATTAACCGACTCTTCTTTTGCTAAATCGTCAATTAAAGCTTCTGGAACACCGAGATGGTAGAGCCATTCTTTAGTAATTTCTTCCCCAGTACAGTCAACAATTCGTTTCTTGATGTAATTACCTTCTGTATCAGAATAGAGACCATAAATCCACACAATGGTTTCATTTGGCTTTTGACTCTTAAAATGAGGTTGCCGGTGGATGGTCCAACTCATCATCCAATTAGAATCAGTGACGGTGATAATTCCACCAGTGTTTACCTTTCCATCATGAAGGTCACGCTTAGTTAGTCGTTCAATATACGGTTCAATTTGTGGATTCTTGACGGTCGCAGTTGCAGAAATGAACCAACTACGGTTAGGAATGTTTTTACAAAAGACATCCGGGTGACCAAATGATGGCGATTGTTTAGCAAGGTTCTCCCATAATTTCCAGCTGCCGCCAAGGGCACGGGTTGGTTGTGCTACCTGGTGATGACTCCCATAATTTGAGCTTTCCGTGATTGAACCATTAGTAACAAATACCAGATCATCGTCAGTTAAGTTGATCGTTTTATCTTCGCCGCCTTGCTTAAGAATAATCTTTTTAGCGTGCTTTTCACCATTCTTGGTATCAACTAGGACGTTTTGAACCTGTGTATCATATTCAAACTTAACACCATGATCTTTAAGGTATGCAAGCAATGGTTTGGTCATTGATTCATACTGGTTGTACTTATTGAATTTAAGAGCAGTAAAGTCAGGCAAACCGTCAATGTGGTGGATAAATCGCATTGCGTATCGCCGCATTTCTGCTAGCGAATGCCATTTCTCAAAAGCAAACATGGTTGACCAGTAAATCCAAAAGTTACTCTTGAAGAAGTCCTCAGAGAAGTAATCCCCAATTGTTAAGTCCCCAAGCTGGTCTTCAGGTGTAAGAATCAGTTTCATTAATTCCTTAGTTGACTTTCCAAGAAGATACTTGCCGTCAGTTGGAACCTCATTGCCCCGTTTATAAGTTAAGCGACAATTTGAACTATTTGGATCATCCTTATCTAGCCAATAATATTCATCAAGATAAGATGCACCAGGGATTTCCAAGGATGGAATTGAACGATACATATCCCACATACATTCAAAGTGGTTTTCCATCTCACGGCCACCACGAGTGACAAAGCCAACATCGGGGCGATCTTGACCATCTAAGGAACCACCAGCGATTGGTAACTCTTCAAAAATATGGATGTTTTCGCCTGGCATTTGGGCGTCACGAATTAGGAAGACAGCCGCAGAAAGACCTGCTAAACCAGCGCCAACAATGTAAGCATGTTTTTTATCCACTCCCGCCGGCTTACGGGGACGAGCAAATGCTTCATAATTTCCGTTTGAATAGTACATTTAGCCAATTAACACACTCTCCTCTGGATAACGATAATTCTTCGCTGCTGTACTTGCATTTAGGATTGAGAACATTACAGTATAAATTCCTACCCGGCCCACAAACATTAAAAACATCATAATAAATTGACCTAATAAATTAAGGTGGGTTGTAATTCCCAACGATATTCCAGTTGTCCCAAAGGCTGCCACTGCCTCAAAAGTAACATACGCCAACGAATCATGTTTTGGCAAATCCTGTGTTTCAACAAGCACCAAAATTGATACAAGCAAAATAAATAAAGCAACAAACAGTAATGTCAAAGCACGATAAATATTTTCTTGGGTAAACCGGCGATGAGCAAATGTCGTGTCTCGCTGTCCACGCAAAGTTGCAAAACTCTGAATCGTTAATAGACCGATTGTTGTGGTTTTAACCCCACCAGCAGTTGACCCCGGCGTTCCTCCGATAAACATCAAAATAACCGTAAACGCGAGGCCGGCAGCACTTAAATCAGTGTAAGGAAAAGTGATTAAACCAGCAGTTCGTGGCGTGATTGCCATAAAAATAGTATTGAGAATACGGTTGGAAAAACTTAATTTATCACTTAATTGTGCTAAGTTCTTCTCGGTAATAAAGTAAATAACCACAGAAACAATAAAGAGGACTGCTCCAGTACGTAATGCTAACTGAGTATGCAGGGATAGCCGGTGATATTTAGGATAATTGAGGATATCTTTCCATACTAAGAAACCAAGTGAGCCGGCAATAATCAAAACTGCTAACACACATAGCATGTAAGGATCATTAGCATAGTTTGCCATACTATTATCAAACAAGTCAAAGCCGGCATTACAAAAGGCCGAAATTGAGTGAAAAATACTAAACCATATTCCTTTGCCTAATCCGTACCGTGGATAGAAATCAAAGAATAGAAATATTCCACCAGCTAATTGGATTAACAATGAAAGCCGAATAATAAGGTAAACCACATTTAACTGCGACAAATGATCAAGGTTAAGGGCTTCTTGAGTTAATAATCGTGTTGACATTCGCATTCGTTGCCGGACCAGTAACGACATCATGACTGCAAACGTCATAAAACCTAAGCCTCCCACTTCCATCAAGATTGCAATCACAATCTGGCCAAATAATGTCCAGTGATGAGCTGTACTAACTAACGTCAATCCTGTTACACAGGTTGCGCTCGTTGAAGTGAAGAAAGCAGTCATAAAATTTGTCGTTTCTCCTGGTCGCGTTGCAAACGGCAAGGAGAGTAAAATCGTTCCCATAAAAATAACAATTAAGAACCCAAATGTAAGAATTTTGGGAAATGTATATTTATGTTTATTTATTTCAATCACTTAACTAACAATATCGTTTAGCTTCCGAATATCCTTTAACTGCCCAACAACTGTGATTTTATCGTGCGGTTGAATAACGTCATTAGCTTGCGGCATTTGATTAACTTCATCATCCTTACTAACAATGATAATCACATTGACATTATAACGATTACGAAAATCCAGTTCGTCTAAGGTCTTATTAAAGAACTTTGGATTATTAATATTTACTTCTGCCAAAGTTATTTCCTTACTCAAGGTGACATAATCAACGACGCTTGGATTTAGTTGTTGAAAAATAAGCCGCTTAGCTAAATCATGCTCTGGACGAACAACCATATCAGCGCCAATTCGTTCCAAAACGCGCGCATGATTAACATTTTCAGCCCGACAGATTACATCTGGTGCCCCGAGTTCTTTAGCAATTAGCGTGGCCATGATACTTGCTTCAACATTTTTTCCGATTGAAATATACACATGATCAAAACTACCGATATCAAGGTCACACAGAGCATCCTCATCTTGCGCATCCGCAATTACCGCCCGCATAACTGACCCCGCAAATTCATTTACCACTTCTTCACTAGAATCAATCGCCAATACTTCTTGACCAGCTTGAACTAAAGCTTCACATATCGAGGCCCCAAATTGTCCAATTCCAATAACAGCATAACTTTCTTTTTTAGCCAATTAGTTTCGTCGTGCAATCATCACGCGCTGTCCACCTATTTGTTTAACTTTAATGTCTTTAAAACGATAATATTCCAGTAGTTGACGATAGTGTTGTACAGTAGTAGCAGTAATCACTATGGTTCCCTTAAAAGCGAGGACCCTTATCGCCTCTTGCAAAACACGTCCTTGCGTAATTGCCGGTTTTACCTGCTGTAAATTACTAATCAGAACATAGTCAAACTGATGATCAGTGAAAGGCAAATTAGTGTTATCAGTCAATTCTACTTTCGCGCGATCAGCTACTGCCTCTTCTTTGATCAGTTCTTTCACTTGCTGTGCTTGCTTTTCATTTTTAACTATTCCCATAATTTTGCCGGGAGCAGTCAATTGCTTGGCAAGGTTAATAAACGTTTTTCCATTACCAATGCTCATATCAAGGATTTGAACATCCCCGCGTATCGATAAATCAGCACTTATCTTTTTCCAGACCTGTTGCCTTTGCCAGATCAACCATCCAATAATTCCAACAACTATAACAATTACGATCCCAATAACGACTATCAATTATACCAACACAAGCAAGTTCAACCCAGTAACCAAACTAGCCAAAACATATCCAAGGACGGTTTGCCATGGTGAATTGACATGTGGTCCCATCAGTTTCTTATTGCCCGTCAAAGCAACAAGGGGATAGAGCGTAAATGGCAAGGCGATACTGAGGACGATTTGCGCATAAATGATGAGTTGTTCAAATTGTTCTTCGTTAAAATTAATCATGAAGCCGATAATTAAGATTGGTACTAAGGTTACGGCCCGCGTAAGGAGACGCCTTTTCCAGAGTGGGAGGCGAATATTGATAAATCCTTCCATGACAATTTGACCAGCCAAGGTACTAGTGATAGAGGAGATTAAACCAGTTACCAAAAGGGCAAAGGCAAACAACCAACTCATTAATGGGCTAGCGAGGCTACCAACGATCTGAGGATTCTTTAGCCCGAAAAAGACATCCTCAAGACTACCGAGACTTGCCGCATGAAAGAAGAGGGTTCCTCCAAGGATAAGCAGAAGGGCGTTGACGACGAAGGCCGCAAAAAGGTGAATTAATGAATCCCAATTAGCAAAACGGAGCGTTTCTTTGACTTGCTTTGGATCATGTTCATCGTAGCGTCGACTTTGCGCCAGGGAGGAATGAAGATAAATATTATGGGGCATAATCGTGGCGCCGACAATCCCTAAACTAATTAGCAACTCACTGTGATTAGTAAAAATTGTGGAACGAGGAACAAAACCGTCCATGATCGCGGAAAATTCAGGGTGGGCCCAACAGACTTCAATCACAAAGATGACGCCGACAACCAGAATAGCAGTTAAAACGATAAATTCAATTCGGCGGATCCCAAAATGAAGGAAAAATAAGACAACTAGCACGTCCGCAATTGTTAGCAGGACGCCGATAAGTAAGGGCAGCTTGAATAACATGTTTAAGGCGACAGCAGTTCCAACGACTCCGGTTAAGTCCGTTGCCATCATTGCTATTTCATTAAATAACCACAAGGCAATCCGCAGGGGAGTAGGTAAACGTCGTGCAATGGCCTGTGCAAGGTCGGTCCGAGTCGTAACCCCAAGCTTGATTGATAAAGATTGCATATACATAGCAATTAAAATGGCGGTAAAAAGGACCACTAATAGCTGGTAGCGGTATTGGCTACCACCGGCAAGCGACGTTAACCAGTTTCCTGGATCCATATAACCAACGGCGACTAAAGCACCCGGCCCACTATAAGCAAGAAATTTCTGCCAAAATGCACTTTGATAAACATTTGGAACATCAACACTTCCATTGATTTCATCTAAACTTTTTCGTTCCATTTATCCCTTTCGTTGCACAAGATCAGTAATAAACTGAGCAAATTCTGGTGAGTCATTGAGCGAAGGGACCATTACAAGGTTATTTCCGCCATTTTCACGAAAGACTTGATAGTTCTGCACTTGATCTTCTTCTAATGTTTCTAAACAGTCCGCTACAAATGATGGAGCAACGACTAACACATCACGATGACCGAGTTGTGCCTCATTAAGCAGCGTATTCCGGAGGTAAGGTTTTAACCATGGCATTGGGCCAAACTTAGATTGGTAAGCCATCTTAATTTGCTTTTCAGGAATGTCCAGCCGTTTAATCAGTTCCGCGGTGGCCGCTTCTGTTTCATCACGATAAGGATCACCATGATTAACCATGGCTGTCGGAATTCCATGATACGAAATGAGTAATTTGTCATATTTCCCTTTATCCCATGCCGTTTGGATTTGCTTAGCCAATAAGTCTAAATAATCTTCTTCTGCCGAGAAACGATCAATTATTTTCGCTTCTGGATCAGCATCCTTTACCTTCTCAATGACCGTTTGGGTTGTGCTTTTAGTGAAAAAAGGGAAGAGAGGGAGAACCGTAATATTTTGACATTCCTTTTTCATTTCGACAATTGTGTCACTAATTTTAGGCTTGCCATAGGTCATTGCCATTTTGACAATCCACTCCGGCATCAATTTCTGGACCTTAGCAACCAACCGTTCTGTGTAGACAATCAATGGAGACCCATCTTTTGTCCAACAATTACGATAAAAAGTCGCTGATCGCCATGACCGAGTTGGAAGAATAATTCCGCGAAGGAGTGGTTGCCATAGTGCTGGTGGCATTTCGATAACATTCCGATCGCTGAGAAATTCTTTCAAATAACGCTTAACGTCGGGAGTTGTTGGCGTATCGGGTGAACCGAGATTGACTAATAATAGTCCGTTCTTTTTCATGAGGCTGAGAAAAAACTTTTGTTTTTTCAACAGCCTCGTTTTTTATAGGTATATTGTTACGATATCGTGGAAATTAACCACAAGGCTCGAGGCTAAGTTCGAACGATAATCAGCCCGTGCCGTGCTAATCACCATTCTATCCTTAGCCCACCGCCTTGTCGAGGAGGTTAATTCCCACTTACTTTCTATTCCTCATAAATATGTTCACTGAGGTAACGCTCGCTTGAATCAGGAAATACCGTGACTAAATTAGCCCCGTGTGGCAATTCTTTAGCAACTTCTAAACTTGCCGCAAGCGCAGCCCCACTAGAGCTACCAATAAAGAGGCCAAGATTTTTAGCAACCCAGCGAACATAATAGAATGCATCCTCATCACTGATTGTTTTTACCCCGGTATAATCTAAGTCCTTAAAAAACGGTGGAATAAACTCCACTCCAATTCCTTCTGTACGGTGACTATGGGCTGGACCCCCATTTAAAATCGATCCGGCTGGTTCAACAATATAGCCTTTTAATTCTGGGTAAGCATCTTGGAGCGCCTTTTGAATTCCCGCAAAAGTGCCACCACTTCCTGCACCAGCTACAAAGGCCGCCAGCGGTTTATTAGCAAGATCAGCTAAAATTTCTGGTCCCAAGGTGTGCTGATAAACATCAGGATTCGCTGGATTCTGAAATTGTAAAGGCACGTAAGCATCCTCGATTTCAGCAGCTAATTCTTTGGCGGCCGCAATTGCTCCTTTGATCCCTTCTTCACTTGGAGTATTAATCACTTTGGCTCCCAATGCACACATTAACGTTTGCTTTTCAAAACTAAACTTTTCTGGTACCACTAATTTAACTGGTAAATGGTATTTTAGTGCTGCTAAAGCAACTCCAATCCCTGTATTTCCGGCAGTTGGCTCGATGATTGTCGTTGTATCTTTTATTTTTCCTTCTTCCATTCCTCGCTGGATTAGCGCCATCCCCAAACGATCCTTGATACTGCCACCTGGGTTAAACATTTCGAGCTTAGCATAAATATTAACGTCATTTGGAGCCTTCATCGGCAAGTGCATCAAGGGGGTGTGACCAATCAAATCATAAGTATTTTCAACTAACATCTATTTAACCGTCTTTCCCAGCTGGTAAGCTTCTTCAACATGTTTAGCTAGTTTTTGATTATTCCAAGAATCAGCTGCGAGCACCTCTCCTACTTTATCCCAACACATATATTCAAGCAATTGCTTAAAATATAAGTTAAGTGAAGCAAAGGCATCTTCTTGACCATAACCACTCACTAAAGTAATAGCTTTCTTTCCGCCGTGAAGTTCATGGTTATAGTTGTAGAAACGATCAATCACTGCTTTTAGCGCTGCATTGATCCCGTAATAATATAGCGAACTAACCAAGACTACCATGTCTGCCGCTAACAGCTTAGGCATTACTTCATTAGTAATAACATCATTCGGTTCAATCGCAACTTCTTGTCCGGGATGATTGTCTTCCAATTTAATCATCGAAAATTCATCGGTCCGGCGTCCAGCATCAAAGCGATAAACTTCATTTCCTGCTTCAGTAGCGCCCTTAACAAAGGCATCTGCTAATTGCTCAGAAGTTCCTGGATGATGGGGACTTCCTGTTAATACAACAATCTTCATTTAGAAGAATATTTTACTCATAATAATCATAAATACCAATAAACAGGTTGAGCTAATCACAGCCGCGCCAAAAACGGCCCCTCCACGTTTAAAAATAACCTTAAAGTTTACTGAAACACCTAATGCAGCCATTGCCATTCCTAAAAAGATATAGGCTGCTTGAACAAGTGCATCAAGAAAGGCTGGTGAGAATGGAAGAAAGGTTCCTAACACACTAGTTAAAATAAAACCACCGAGGAACCAAGGAATTGGTAATTTCTTTGGTTCTTTAGTATGTTCTTCTTCACTTTCAACTATAAGGCGGTGTTGATACCAGTAACCAACAATTAAAGCGACTGGCGCTAAGAGAAGAACCCGTGAAAGTTTCATAATAAGGGCGTTATCTAAACTTGCTTCACCAAAAGCTCCCCCGGCTGCAACGGCATGAGCAATTTCATGTAATGAACCACCAGCCACAATTCCAAACTGTGGATCGGTAAGTCCGAGTAATGGTTTGATTCCAATTTCAACTAAAGTAAAGACTGTCCCCATTACACAAACAACGGCAACAGCTAATACTTCATTTTCTCGTTTGCGCTCCTCGTTGTCAGTTTCAATTTGTGGTGAAACCCCCATTACAGCAGCCGCTCCACAAATACCACAGCCACAAGCAGAAAGGATAGCTAATTCATCTTCTGCACCAAACTTTCGACTAAGCCAATAAGTGAGGACAATCGTTCCGGTAACCCCAATAGCTGCAACCAAAATAGTCTTAACCCCAGCGGCAGCAAGTTTTTCTAGGTTTAAGCGGAAACCAAGAAGAATAATACCAAGACGTAAAAATTTGTTAGAAATAAATCCGATGCCGCCTTGAGCTTCATTCCGCAAGCTAGCAGGAGTCAACTGCATGGCAATACCTAATAATAAAGCAATAACCAATGCTCCAATCAAGTTGACATAAGGTAGTTTTGCTAAAAGCACCCCAGCAACAGAACAAATTAAGGTCATAATAGCAGCAATCCAGAATGACTTAGTCTTCATAATACTCATCTAAATTAAATTCAACTCAGTTAACCACTCAAGAAATAGTGGGAACCACTTTCCCATATGATTATCTACTCGATCATTATTGACAATACCAGTATATTCGTTAGCTAATGCGATTCCATGTCCCCCAGTGCCAAACTCATGTAATTCATATGGAACATCATACTTGATTAACGCATCTGCATATACTTGGAGGTGATCAACAAAGGGAGTTAATTCATCTTTTGCCGATCCCCACATAAAGGTTGGTGGTGTTTGTGGATTTACCAATTCCGCTACATTTTCTGTTGTAACCCCCATGCGTTCATCAATCAAGGGTTGAATAACAGGATATCCTAATGCGGCAAATTTAGCGTGTGTTAGTTTTTCGTTACTATATGCAGCGGCAATTTGGCCTCCTGCAGAAAAGCCAATAATTCCCAGTCGATCAACGTCAACATCTAATTCATTTGCATGGTTAACAATATATTCAAATGCTTGGTGAACTGCTATTTTGGCTTCTTCATAATTTTTATGTTCAACTACTGGATACCGCACAACAAATGTTTGCCATGCATGGGTTGCAAACGTTAATGCCACCCGCTCAGAATCTCGTTCCATAATCTTGTTATAACTGCCTCCTGGCAAAATAACAAGGCCGGGTAAAGTTTTATCAGTATTACTATGATAAATATCTAGAGACGAATATGGTTGATCTAAGTTAACACTTTTAATTTCCATTTAAATTTCAATTTTCTTTGTGGCAATTTGCTTAATGAAATTTTGATCATGTTCAACAATTAGCATTGGTGGTCGCTTTTCTTGAATTAACTGAATTAGTTGTTGCTGATTATAGGTATCAAGATAATTTAGCGGCTCATCCCATAAATAAAGGTGAGCGGGCTCAGCTAATGACCGTGCTAGTTCAACCTTCTTTTGTTGTCCCATACTCATTTCTTCAATCGGAACATTAAAAGTAGCACGTTCCATCCCTAATTTACGAAGAAGGTTAAGAAATTGATCGTAGTTAATTTTAGAAGAAGATGCAAAACTACGTAAACTTCCATGATTATCATAATAATCTTGACGTACTGTGCTGATTTTAAGGGCACTGCTAAAAAGTATATCTCCGCTTTGCTTACCACTGAATGTCCCGATGATTGCATTAATAATACTAGATTTTCCAGTACCATTATTCCCACAGAGCAGGACCTGGTCATTTTTTTCAATGGTTGTAGTGATATTAGAACAGAGTTGTTTAGTTGGATACGATAACGTTAGATCATTAATGCTTAACAATAGTTGATGATTAGTGGGGAGGACATTAATTGTTAGCGGAACAACGTTTTCAATCTCTTTTAAAAGTCCTTTTCGTTCCTCGATTGCGGTGTCTAAGCGTCCTTTCATTATGGTTGCTTTTTTCATCATTTTTGCAGCTTTGGCACCAATAAAGCCTTTATCCGCATGCGAATTATTCTTCTTTTCATTTTCTGCTTGTTGAGCCCATTGAGATTTTGCCTGACGTGTTTGCTTTAAATGATGAATATCTTTTAATAAATTTTCGTTTTTCTTGATAGCCGTAGAATCTCGTTGCTCCTTATGAACGAAATAATCACTGTAATTACCACGGGTTAAAACAAGCTGGTGTTGTTCAATCACCTAGTGATAATGAAGCCGTTTTTTTGCTTTTAGATATTGAGCAATTTGTTTTCGACCATCTTGATCAAGGTGATTAGTCGGTTCGTCAAGCAGGGGGAAATATCCATCCTGGGCAAAAAGGGTTGCTAGCATCACATGTGTTTGTTCGCCACCACTAAGAGTACTGAAAGGTTGCCATAGTAATTCTGTGGGAGTTGCCATTAAATTTAATTCTCGTTCGATTTGCCATTGCTCACCTTGATAGCCACTTCTCATAAGGACATTCAATGTGTAATCATTCGGTTCACGAATTACTAATGGATAATAGTTAAACTTAAGATTGGTTTGAATACTTCCTTGAAAGGAAAGTTGCTTTTGCAAGATTTTGAGTAGTGTGGTTTTGCCCCGACCGTTTCGTCCAAGAAGACCAAGTTTCCAATCGCTGCTAATATTAAGATCACAATGATTAAAAAGCGGTTCTTGTCCCGGATAAGCAAAAGTTAAATTATTTATCGTGATTGGTTCCATCTAATTTAATTCGCCTTCAGCAATTTGATCCAACATTGGACGCGAAGGAATAAAGAAGAGTTGACCACCTAAAATATCAGAGAAAGTTAGGAGATAATCGTTTTGCTCAAGCATATTTTCAAGCATCTTCTTAGTTACAGTCCAATGCCGTGAATAACCAATAAAGAAAGTTCCAGTATTATCAGCGGCAGGGTCTGAATATGGAACATTCATGCGCACAATCTTCTGTTCAATACCATCAATTTCCGCTTGGGAAGCGACATTATGAGCATTCTTAAACTTCTCTTTTTCGCTTAATTCTAAGTCAGAAAACTTCTTTCGTCCAACAGCTTTTTCTTGCGTTTCAGTAGTTAGCTTATTCCAAATGTCCATGTTATGCCGCCATTTTTGTGCAAAGGCATATGAACCATTTTCAAACGTAGGATCCTCATCACCAATAATTGCATATTCAGCAGCATCCTGAGGTTCCGGATTTTCAGTTCCATCAATAAAGCCAATAATGGCCCGGCCTTCAAAATAGCGAAAGCCCTTTGTTTCATCAACAACATTAGTAATATCTCTAATAAAGAGCATTACTTGAGCCATGAATTCGTAAACTGCAGCCTCATCGTTTGCACGAATATGGAGGAAAATATCTCCTTTTGCGGCAGGCATTTTGTATTTTGGCCCGGTTAATGTTTGGTAAGTTTCTAATTCTTTGGGTTTAGGGGCATTTGGGAAAAGATAGTCCCATGCGTCGTTGCTAAAGCCTAAAGAAACTTTAAGATTACCCTTATTATCCCGAATTCGCAGTGATCGAGTAATTGCTTGGAACCGTTCAACAAATTCTTGAATTGCTTCTTGTTCCTTTGCTTGATTTTCTCGTTTTAATTCTAATACAGTAAATTGGACATGTTCACCGGCGTCTTTCCAAACGTCTTGTGCTTTATTAGGATTCATTACCATCTAGAGCAAGGCAGCAATTCCTAAGAACAAGCAAGTAGCAACAAAGAGATAAATCATTAATTTCAGCATCCACTTCCACCAAATGCCGACATTAATATGCGCAATTGCTAACGCTCCCATAACAACTCCCGAAGTTGGGGTAATAAGGTTAACCCAACCCGAAGCTGCTTGATAAGCAGTAATAACAAGGCTACCAGAAACATGCGCAAAATGTCCCATTGGTCCGATAATTCCCATCGTTGCCGCAGCTAACCCAGACGTTGATGGAATTAAGAATGACATTGGGATATAGAAAATGTAAGTCAAAATAATAAAGATCGTTTGTGATAATCCATGAAGGCCCAATTCTCCCCAGTGAAGAACTGTTCCAGTGATCATCCCATTATTCATTATTACTTGAATTCCCCGTGCAACTGCCACAATAATTGCAACGCTTAAGAAATCTCCCATTCCTGACATGAAAGCATCAATAAATTCGCTTTCCTTCATATGGTAAACAGCCATAATCAAGACCGACATAAAGAGGAAGAGCATGGTAATTTCATTGAAGTACCATGTTCCAAGGGGTGCCATATCATGCCCTAATAAATCGCCTAGGAATGGAATATTAACCAACCACTTTGTAAATTTATCAAAAAATGTCCAATGGCTATTAAGGTTTGACCATGGAATTAGTCCTAGAATCATCACAACAAAAGTAATTCCGAATAGCCAAATAACTGTCTTTTGACGACCAGTCATCTTATGGTCGTCACTAGGATCAGCCTTGACTAAAAAGTGCTTTTCATCTTCTGCTCGTTGATTGTAAACCAATGATTTAGTTGGATCTTTTTCAATTACCGATGCATAGTGGTAAACATAAATAATACTAATCGTTATCATAATAATTAAAAGGATTACCCGGGAAACTAAACCATCACCAGGAGAAATATTTAACGTTTGAGAAGCTACTCCTGTGGCAAATGGGTTAACAGTTGATGCTAAACAACCAACTTGACTTCCCACTAAAGCAATCGCAACCGCTACAATTGAATCAAAGCCAACACCCATCATCACGGGGATCAAGAGAGGATAGAATGCAATCGTTTCTTCCCCCATTCCATATGTTGATCCACCAAGAGCAAACAGAAGCATTAAAATTGGAATCAATTGTTTTTCTCGTCCCTTATACCGGCGAACGATTGAACCGATCCCTTCGTTTAATGCATTTGTCTTATTAACCACTCCTAGGAATCCACCGATAACAAGAATAAATAGTGATACTGAGATGGCTCCATCTGTCTTTTTATCACCGACCATCCCGATAACGGGTGCCATAAAGACATCCCAAATTCCCTGGGGTTTATTTGTCACCGCCTTATATGTGCCAGAAATAATATTTCCAGCTTTATCCGTCTCATATGTCCCTGCTGGTATAATCCACGTTAAAATTGCAATTAAAATAATAATTAAAAATAAAATTGTAAACGCAGAGGGCATATGAAAATGATGTTTTTTCTTCGTTTGTGTTTCCTGCACTTAATCCACACAAAGCTTCTTGATTGCCTGCGCATAGATTTCCATCGCTTTATACATGTCTGGCAATGGCCACTGTTCATTAGCTTGATGCATATAATCGGGAGTTGTTGGTAACATTCCGCCAAAGGCAACACAATTATTCATGGTTCGAGCAAATGTTGCCCCACCAGAAATTTGTGGTTCAGCATCAACATCCCCAGTTTGTTCTTTATAAACTTTCATCAAAGTTTGCACTAATTTACTGTCTTTTGGAACGTACAGGGGTGCTAAATAATCAAAATGAACATACTTCAAATCATAAGCTGCCACCTGTTTACTTAGTTTTGCTAGTAAATTATCGCGATCGATCGTTACGGGAATTCGTAAATCAATCTGCATTCTTGTTTCATTTTCATTAATCTCAAGACTAGAAATATTGAAAGTTAATTGTCCAGACTCATCGCGAACATCACCGAGAACATTGCTCCCCGTTGCATCTTCCTTAAATAATTTGCCAATAAAATCAAGTGGCTTAAAATCAAAAACATCATCAAGCGCAATCGCTAACCGTAAAACAGCATTCGTTCCTTCCGGTGCCATCATCGCATGAACAGACTTACCAATAACAGTAATCGAATTGTCGTCACTTGTATATTCAAAGCCATGCTTATCTAAAGCCGCCTTCACTTCATCCTGCTTTGGACCATCGTACACTGCACTATCAGGGACCGCATTAAACGCATTTTTCAAGTTAATCTTTAGTTGATCTGTTCCTGGACCAACGAGATAAGATTGTTGCAACCCCTTTTCAGCATAAATTAATGGAAATTCAGCATCAGGAGAAATTCCACTATCAATTGGCGCTTCCTTTTTATTATATTCAGCAATTCCACGCCATAGAATTTCTTCATCAGTTCCATAAATAAAACGAATTCGTTGATTGAAGTGATAACCTTGATCCATCAATGCTTTAACAGCATATAAAGCTGCAATTCCTGGACCTTTATCATCTTGTGACCCTCGTCCATAAACTGCATCATTGATTACTGTGCCTTTAAATGGATTATGTTTCCATTTGCCTAAATCGCCGGCAGGAACCGTATCAAGATGACAAATTACACCAAAAATTTTGTCCCCACTACCAACTTCTGCATAGCTATAGTACCCGTCTGGATCTTCATAGGTCTTAAAACCTAATTCATCACAAATCTTCATCATTTCATCGAGGGCGTTACGAATTCCTTTGCCAAATGGTGCGCCTTCTTCTACTGGTTGATTATATGATGGAACAGAAATTAGTCGTTCTAAAGTTTTAACAGCAGCTTTTTGTTCATCTTCTGTAATAATTTTATCCATTTAGTTAGCTTGTTTAGAATGACGAGTTGCAAAGAAAATAATTAAGGCAATAACTATTAGCATTACCCCGTAGATTGGGAATGGTGCGGCAAGATCAAGGCCACTCATTGGGCGACCGACTAATCGATTCATCCATTCAGCAATTGTTGGTGAGAAGAAAGCTCCAAAGTTAAAACCAATCAGTACCATTGAAGTTACTAATGGTTGACGCTTAGCAGGAGCTAAATCCGGCAACAAGTTAAAAATCAACGGAGAAACTAATTGTAGTGGGAAGCCGATTAAAAGCAAACCAATTACTAACATTGCAAAGTTGCCGTTTGCGAAGGCAAATAAGAAGTTTGAAATGGCCATTAACCCGAGACCAAGGTAAACAGTGTTAAAACCTAACACTTTATTAATTGATCCGTAGAATAAACCACCAAGCGTTGCCCCAATTAACATTAAGGAAAGGAACATTGATGAACCAGTATAGCTACTTCCCTTAATTGCAACGGTTAGGCCAGGGAAACGATTTTCCATTCCAACATAATCTACAACTAAGAGGAAGGCAAAGAGAACAAGGAGGTAAACTACTGGACTAATCTTTTTAATTGGTTCTTCCACTTCAGTTACTTCTTCAGCAAGATCGTCTTCTGCAACGTTATTATCTTGTGCTTTGCTATCGTCAGGAACACGAACTGCAAAGAAGAAAAGAACAACGAAAGCAAGAAGATAAACGGCAAATGATGCATGCCAACCTGCATAACTAAGAATTAATCCGGCAATTGCAAGGGTACAAGCTTGACCGATTTGTTCAGCCGCAGCACGCCAACCAAGCATTTGAGCTCGGGTTGTACCTTCATACCAAACTGAAATCATCGAAATTGCTTGAGAGTTATATAAACCAAATCCTGCTCCTAAAACTAACCGGGAAATCAAAATCGCAGTGTAGTCATTCGCAAACATAGGAACAATTCCGGCAAGACCAACAATTGTAACCCCGGCCATAATAATCTTTTTATCAGAAATATTGAACCATTGTTGAAGTAATGGTGAAAGGACAACAAAAATCATTACAGCAAATGATGGAGTTGTAACTAAATATTCTGACTGTGTCTGTGAGATTCCGAGTGCCGCCTTTAATTGCGGTAAAGAACCTTGAATGGCATAAGCACTCGTAACCATGAATGAAACTGACAGGAATGCCAATTTGGTAACAAGAGAATTTTTGTTATTCATCTATTTTTGTTCCATCACTTTTTCACCATTAGCTGTAATAGTGAAAGTCTTGTTAGCAGCATCAGCATCAAGAACAGCCACATTCTTGCCATCCTTATCTTTTCGCGTAACCTTGATAGTTGTTTCAGTTGGTGTTTCCACTTCAATTGAACCATCAAGATCAAAGGCTGCAAATTTATTCCGCCATGCAAGTAAGTCTAAGAGGTTCTTAACTACTGGACGTTGAACTTCTTGTGCAACTTCTTCTTTAGTGTAGTAGTGACGGTTGATGTTCCGACCTTCCTTAGTCTTTTCAAGTAATTCAAGGTCATTTGAACCAGCAAGTAAACCAACATAGTAAACCATTGGAATACCAGGTGCAAATACTTGGAATGCACGAGAAAGCAAGTAAGCTTTGTCATCGTCACCTAATGCAGAGTAGTAAGTAGAGTTAATTTGGTAAATATCCAAGTTGTTGTATTCAGCACTTGAGTATTTCCGCTTAACGTTAGCACCAACCTTGTATAATTCATTGGATGCATATTCGATTTCATCATCAGTTAAGATATCCTTAGCATCAACAACCCCAATACCATCATGAGTATCAAGAGTAGTAAATTGCTTCATTGGTGACATCTTTAACCACTTAGCAAGGCGGTTAGTCTTACCAGAGTAAAGGGTATAAAGAGTAGTCATTGGTAAGGTAAAGTCATAGATGAAGAAGTCATGTTGTGAAATCTTTTGTGGAATGGTGTAGTGTTCGTGAATTTCAGGAAGGATGATGGCCTTGTAAGGAGCCAAAATATCTTGAACTTCATTTAAGAGATCCCAGATTTCAGGTTCAACGAAGAAATCATTAGTACCAACTTTCTTAATAGCGTAAGCAAAGGCATCAAGACGAATCATATCTGCACCGTGCTTAACCATGTCAATTAATGTTTCCTTGAAGAATTCGTTAGCTACCTTACTCTTAACATTAATATCAATTTGTTCTTCACCGAAAGTGTTCCATAAGTTTTCAGTAGTACCATCATCAAAGGTAATTTCTTGCTTAGGAGCCTTATCCTTTCGCTTGTAAATTAAGTCAACATCTTCTTGAGTTGGACGGTTCTTACCAGCTTTTTCCCAGAACTTTTCCCAACGAATAAAGAAGTCGTTGTACTTAGAATCATCGTGCTTCTTCTTGAAGTCTTGGTACATTTCAGACTTCTTGGAAATATGGTTAATCATGAAGTCAAACATTAAGTAGTAGTCTTCACCTAATGCTTCAACATCATCCCAGTTACCAAAAGCAGAATCAACAACATCGTAACGGTATGGTGCGAAACCACGGTCACCAGTTGATGGGAAGAATGGAAGTAAGTGAACACCGCCGATTGCATCACCGATATAGTTCTTTAATACTTCATGAGTTTCTTTAATATTTTTACCCATTGAGTCAGAGTAAGTAATTAACATTGCTTCATTTTTGATTGGCATTTAGTCTAATATTGGCTTTGTTACACGAGCAAGTTGTTCAATTACTTGTTGTCCCGCGGCCATTGATTGATTTTTATCAGTATAAACTGCAATTGTGTAGTCTTTTCCGTTGCTATTTTTTACGTAGCCAATACTATTGACGATCCATTCATCTTTACCGTAATTTAGCCAACCATTTTTTAATGCAAAATTATCGCTACTTGCTGAGATCCCCCAGGCTTGGTCACTTTCAACATTACCCATTAAATCACGAATTTCACTTCTTTCGTCATCAGATAAAACTTTAGACTTATAGAAAATATTATTTAATAGTTTAACTTGATCTTTTGGAGTAGTAACAGTTAATCCCCAACTGCTATTAGCCTGAGATTGGGTCATGCCAAATTTTTCAAAAGTTTGTTGGAGACCGTTTTTTCCGCCAAGATAATCTTCAAATAATTCGCTAGTTGAATCATTGTCACTCTGCTCAATCATTTTAGTGGCAAGTGATTTTTGATGGCTTGTAAGGGGACTTTGTTGTTTAGCAAGAATCCCTGCTAAAATACTAACCTTTACTGTACTAGCAGTTCGAAACTTATGCTGGGGTGCATTACTAGAAGTATAAATTTGGTGGGTCTTTGGTGAATATACCGCAATACTGACATTATTATTGGAAGTGAAGATGATTTTATTCCATGCGGATTTTAGGCGGGCACTTGTCGAGCTGAAGTGCCGGACACCCATAATAATAAGCAGAATAGCAATAATAATTAAGATAAGCCTGCGCGGTTTACGACGATGACGTTGCGATCTTTGCATTTAAAACATCGACTTTTTAGCAACGCTTTGGCTTGTACTTACTGGAATATTAAAATCAGGCAACCCTGGAATATGCAACTCAATTGAGCCAACTTGTTGATTTTTCTTTAGCGGCGCAGTTAGTTGTTTTTGATCATCTCCCTGCACTCGTAATGTTGGTTTAGTTGCTTGTAATTTTATATTCTTTGGAAGCCAAACGGTAGTCTTCTTTGTTAGCTTAATATTAGCCTTATTTTTATTTTTACCATTCTTTACTTTTACACTAGTAAGCTTGGCCGAAAGATCATTTACTTTTTTGATTTCAACCGGCTGGTACTCATCGATTAACTTATTATAAAAGTCTTGCTGCATCTTTGACTGATCATTCCATTCCCCTTTTGTATGTAAGGCAACTAAAATAATCCGGCGTCCTGCAAAGGTTCCTGTTGACACAATACATTTACCCGCACGATCAGTATTTCCAGTCTTTAAGCCGTCAATTTCCCCATCCTTAGGAGCGAAACCGTTTTGCGGCAAAAGAGCATTCACATTTGTCATTAAATATTGTTGGTCTTTAGTTACATCAAAGTTAGCAAATTTTTGTTTTGTAATGTCGAGAGTTTCAGGATAGTTTTCAACAAGATACTTTGAGATAAGAGCAACATCTTTAGCAGATAGTAAGTTTTCGGCATCTTTATCTACACCCTTAAGTTTGTGTTTTCCTAAGTCCCCGTTAGGCAACCCGATCATATTGTAGATTTTTATATCTGTAACTCCAGCTTTTTTCGCAAATGCCATCATCTTTTTATTAAAGGCTTCTGTACTGCCCGCGTCAGCTAATGCCAATGCTTCTGTACTTCCATCAGCAGATACGAGCATCATCGAATCAACTAACTGACGGACTGTGTATTCTTCCCCATTCATTAATGGGACATTTGAAAAGTGCCAATCATCCGCCATCTTGGCAACTGCTGGTGTAATCTTAATCTTTTGATCCCATTTTAAATGATGGTTTCGAATATCTTGTAAAATTACTCCTAAAGTTAAGATTTTAATTACAGATGCAATTGGATAGCGTTTAGTTGCATTTTTTTGGTATAGAACCTGGCCACTTTCTGCATCAATCGCATAAGCTGCTCGTGCATCCATCTGAAAAGCCGCAGTATCAGCATGAACTTTTGCGAACATCCCCAAGCCATTTAAACAGATACTAATTATTGCCGTCATTAATAATAATTTGGCAAAAAAAGATTTAACTTTTTTCATTTAGTCTTTGTCATCTGGGTTATACTTCCCAGCCTTTTGAAGGATTTCCTTTGCCTTTTCAAGGTAGTGGTGTTCTGCACGGAATGCCTTGATCTTGCCACCTTCATCATCGGTAAGAGCTGCTAGCTTTTCATCAAGTTCCTTAAATTCCTTGTTAAGGTCCTTAATAACGCCTTCTTCATCTTCCATGTAAACATAGTGATTTTCTGCTGGATCTTTACGACCTTCACCAGCACGTTCTTCAAGCTTTACTGAGTCCTTATCTACTTTCCAAGCATGCTTAAGGATTGACTTAATATCCTTAATTGTTTCGTGTTGAGCAGTACGGTGCTTCTCATTGTCAACACTATCTTCAATCTTTGTTAAGTGTCCTTCAGCATCTGCAATCTTCTTTGCAATACGATCCAAAGCCTTAAGTTGACGTTTTGCGTAATCAGCCATTTAGTATTCAACGTGCCATTTAATGGTGTATGCTTTTTCTTCGCCCGGATGTAAAGTAATATCGCCAAATTCTGGGTGATGAGGTGCATCCGAAAGATTTTGCGCTTCCATTGCTAATCCAAGGTGGGGATGAACTTGTCCGTGATTGTAAACCGCTGCATCATCTGAGTTCATCGTATACATAACTAATCCGTTACGATCGGAGTAAAGACTCATCTTTCGGCCGCTTTCTGGATCTTCAAGTGTGGCAACTGGCTTTGTGAGACTAGGAGTAACTTCCCAAATATCGTCAAAACCGTTTTCCTTAGTTGAACTCATTTTTTCTAGTGCATCGCCCATTGTAGTTGGGGTACTAAAGTCAAATGGAGTTCCTTCGTTAGCGATCTTTTCACCAGTTGGAATCTTGCCGTCGTCAACAGCTAAGTGATTTTCGGAGTTGACATAAAGCTTTAATTGATCAACCGTTGGAACATTTGCTGCTGCCATATTCCAGTAAGTGTGGTTGGTAGGATTGAACAACGTATCTGCATCAGTAGTAGCCGCCATCTTAAGTGAAAGAAAGTCGTCATTAGTTAAAGTGTAGGTTGCAGTAACATGCATCTTACCAGGGTATGTATCAACTTCAGGACTTAAGGTTAAACTAAGAGTGATGGAAACAGAATCATCAGTTGCTTTCGTGCTATCAACATGCCAAATGTGACTGTAAAAACCATTAGTTCCACCATGAAGAGCATTTTTACCTTCGTTTTGTTCGATTTGGTAATCGTTACCGTTAATACTGAACTTACCATCTGCAATTCGTCCAGCAACCCGGCCGATTAAGCGATTAGTACAAAAGCCATTATTAGTAAATTCGTCGAGGTTTTCAGAGGTCAAAATCATATCGGCCTTACCACCATCTTTTGTTGGAACTTTAAAAGATTGAAGTAAACCGGCAAAATCAAGAATTCCTACTTGAACACCATTATCGTTCGTTAAAATGTATTTTGTTACTGGATCGCCTTTGTAGGTTCCAAATGGTACTTTAGATATTTCCATCTATTTTTCAGACTTTTTTCGCTGATCACTTCCATAACGGTCTTGTTCCTTGATTACACTACTTTTACGGCGATGCTTATTAATAAAATCTTGCTCAGCAGCGAAAATCATTAAAAAGTCGATAAAATTTTTACTAAAATTCTTTTTAAATTTGTCCCATCTATTTTTGGTCATTTAATTTATTAATTTTCCTTTAGCGATTGCCAATTTGAATTGTCCATAGTCTGCTGTGACTTGATCGACATACTTTAAAGCCCAATTTGGTAAAAGAGTATCTAATATCTTCTGATGCTTTAAATAACCACGGATCATTGGTGCGGTGGGGCTTTGAAAATGAGCCATCGCTAGCAAATAAGCGCACGTCTGGCAGTAGAATTGAAAACTTTCAAAGTCAAGTTTATTAACATTAATTGATTTTTTCATATCCCGGAACTGTCGAATGTAATAACTACGGCCACCAAAAGTTGTACTTCCTAAAAAACGATCGGATGAGGATTGGAGAACCCGTTGTGCTGTTACAATTCTTTGACCAGCGATTCCCCCATTTCTAATTGCTTGTTGTACGGGGAGGGAAAGTAAATTATAACGCAATGGCATAGCTTCTTTAACTTGTAAAACAATATGACTATTATCATTGCCAGTAAGCATGATTAAGAAACATCGTGTTCCAAAACTGCCAACCCCGACACTATAGCGGATAATATCGGAAATGTGAAAGTTTGCGAGAAGAACCCGAACATCTTGACGAACATTTTCGCGATATTTATTGTATCCTTTAACAATCTGTTGATAACGCACGGCGCTAAGATGGCGTGCACGTGGTGGGTTATCCCGAAAAACAAGGTGCCCTTGATTATTGATAGTTGCCATTTTTTGAATTATTTCTTCTGAATTACTACGCTGGCTTTTTTTCAGAACATTATTAAGGACTATTTGCATCTGTGTTGAAACATCCCCAAAAGACTCAATCGCTTTCCCCATGTCTTCATAGGCAAATGAAAAATAAAACAGTTGGGAAAGGCTCATCTTATTGGCGCTTTTGATAGTATGGCGGTAGGTCTTAGTCGTTAATTGAAGGAGGTGGTAAAGGTCATTGCGATCAAAACCGTTCTCTTCGCCCGCTAGTTCAGCACTAACTAATAACCGTTTTAAATCACTTTCCCAATTTCCGATTCGGGCTTCATCAAAGTCATTAAGGCCAAAGAGAAGCTTGCGTTCAGGGGAGGCGTAAAAGCCAAAATTGTTTACATGAGCATCCCCACAGATAATTATGGGAAGATTGCTTTGGGCTTGTCGTTTAAGGTCATGTTCCATTAATTCAGCAGTGCCGCGGAAAAATGAAAAGCGACTGGCAAGCATTCTTTGGTGGCGCAATGGAAGCAACTCGGGGATCATGTTAGCTTCAGTGATCTGGATTATCTTGACGGGGTCGCGATCAACTGGCATGAAGGTTCCTAACATGTCACTAGAGACTTCTTTTTGCTGCCGCTTACCATTATTTTCCAATTCAGCTTTAGTTTTATTGATTTGAATTTTTCGTAAGTCAAAGATATCGAGATTTTGATTGATCAACTAGCCAACGGCTTTTAACCCTTTATGCAGAATATTAACTGCCGCATTAATATCCCGATCGTGATGGGCCCCACACTTTGGACACGTCCATTCACGAATTGCGAGCGGTTTGGACCCACTATGGTAGTCACAATGACTACAGATTTGACTGGTATAGTTGGGCTTGACAGTAATGAGCTGTTTACCATACCAGTCACACTTGTATCCCAGCATGGTACGGAATTGATGCCAACTAGCGTTGGCAATGGCCGCGGCAAGATGATGATTCTTTTGCAGATTCTTGACTTTCAAATCTTCAATGACAATCACATCGTATTGCGTGACCAATGCCATCGTCAGCTTATGCAGGTAATCGCGCCGCTGATCAGCGACTCGTCGTTGATAGCGAGCTTTCTGAATTCGAGCTCGTTGCCAGTTCTGGTAGTCATTCAGTTCCTCTTTGACGTCCTGATGGTTATGGTTCCATTGACGGACACTCACCGTGGCTTGATGACGGCGGTGACTATACTTAGACTGCCAATGTTGCGCCTGTTGAGTTAACCAGACAGCGTCAAATTTAGCATACTTATGGCCGTCACTAGTAATGGCTAAATTAGTTGCGCCAACGTCAATGCCGACCTGTTGACTAGTCTTCGATAGTGGCTGTACTGTGGTCTCAACCTGTAGTGACAGGTAATAACGACCTGACGGATCGTAACTAACCGTATAGCGTTTGATCTTACAATGAGTTAACTGGCGAGTTTTGCTGGTTTTAATATAGCCAATTTTGGGTAAATTCAAATAGCGGTTCGCCACTATTTGAATTTTGCTTTTACCAGTATAGGACTGCTTAGCAGACCGTCTGGATTTAAAGCGTGGGTAACCACCCAGATGCTTAAATAATCTTTGAAAGGCCTGATATAAGTTATGATTAACAACTTGGAGACTGGTAGAATCACTACGTTTTAGAAATGGATATTCCTGCTTCAAAGGTTTCAACAATACATCCATGCCATATTGATCAACAAACTGGCTATTAGGATTGTTTTGATAACGTTGTTTTGCCATATCAAGCATCTGGTTCCAAACAAAGGGGTCATTGCCAAACATTTGACATAGTTGAGCTTGTTGTTGCTTGTTGGGATACAAGCGAAGCTTGATCCCTTTCAAAACTGTGGTCATTTATTCATAAGAGTGTCGTATTTTTTCAATTTGACGAGACCATTGACCCTTAAATTTTGGAATGTTTAACGGCTCATTAATAGCTGGATCATCTTTTGCCGCTTGAGTCAGCCCTTCTACTCCTCCAATATCATCTAAGATTCCATTTCCAAAACCGCTAACAATTTGGGGACTAGTATGAGCTGGAAGTCGTTTCGGCTTTACTTCCTCAAACTTAATTTTAAAGTTCCACATATCACCAAAGTCATATATTAGGTTATATTCATGGTCAAGATTACAATCGCCTACCCAACTTTGAGTAATATCTTTTGATTGACCAAAGCCACTATCAAGAATCGGCAACTGATAGTGAGTATTTCCTTGATGCAGTTCAAATAAGTGGTGTCCGTCCGCGTTAAATGCTGCTAAAATTGCAAAGCACAACATGTCCAGGCGCATATCACCGCTGACGGTAAATCGCCGCCACATTTTAGGATGATAATCACTTAGCTCAACATAAATAGTATATTGTTTATTAACATATTGGATTGCATGCTCGCGTTGATTTCTTACTTGCCGCTGCATATCACGAATTATACGTTGTAGGTGGTACATCCGCTGTTTAGAACCAAGATCTTTTAGCCCCTGACTAATTGCTTGAACAAACAAATCGTAGTCCTCACTAGAGAAAAGATCTTCTGCCCGTAAAAACTTTCCAAATTCGCGAAAGGCATCACTTTTAGAATGAAAGCCGGTATCAGTCGGACGATCATTATGTAGTTTTTCATAGTTAATTAAATAGTGATAGACCAAGGTAATATCGTCAAGAACAGATTCACCGAGTGCCTCACAGTAGCCGATATAATCTGCAGCACAATCTAAATCTCGATCAACGATGCTCTCGCTCTTCCCACGACTTTCTAAATAATCTTGATAATCATCTAAAATCTTTTCTCCGACCGCCGTTGCATTCATGATATCGTTAATTGAAAGTGAGCGGTAAAGATAGCGACGGTTATGTTCATTAAGTTTAGGGTGAGTAGCCACCTTAAAGTCCGTAACTGAATAGTCTTCAAAAATATCCATTACAACATATTCTTCATCCATTGTCTTATTGGTAATACGTGTCTGTTCCGCTAATTGAAGCGCAATTTCAGCATTGGTCGGGTCTTTTTCCCAATCAATAATTGAATTAGGCCCCATCATGAGGTTCTGATACATCTGCAATTGCTGTTGAGTTTCTGGCTGAATTTGGCGTGTAAATACTACTTTGCTAAATTGGGCGTCACGAATCATCCTAATTTTTGCATGAGGAATTGGCGAAACTTCTAATAAACTTAAGAATTCACGCTTAAATGCCGCAATAAAAGATCGTGAGTCATTAAAGCGTTGAGGATAGCGTACAATAATTGGCAACGACATTAAGTTATTCATAATAATCATGAATTCACCAGTAACACGAATTGTCCAAACATTTGTCTCTAATAGATCAGATGGTGCAATCACCTGTGAATTAATATGCAAATGTTGGGCAAGTGAATTTTCCACTGCAATAATCACTTAGTCCTCACTAACACGTAATACACAAGCTCCCTTAATATCGCCATGTTTAACATAGCGTAATGCTTCATCAGCCTTTGCTAGTGGATATTCGTGTACTTCAGGATGGATATTGAGACGGTCAGCTAATGTTAAGAATTCTTCCCCATCACGACGGGTATTGCTCTCAACACTCGTTAATGTCTTTTCGTGGAATATTTCTTTTTGGTAATTCATCATTGGAATATCAGTCATATGAATGCCAGCTAAGGCCAAAGTCCCGCCTGGAACTAGACTAGCTAAGGCCGGTAATACCATATCACCAACTGGCGCAAAGATGATTGACGAATCCAAAGGAACCGGCGCAGGGTCATAGGATCCTTGAACAGAAGCACAACCCAATTCCAGGGCGAATTTCTTTGCATCCTCACCACGCGTAAAGACATGCACTTCAATTCCCTGTGCAAGTGCAATCTGGGCCGTAATGTGCGCTGAGCCACCAAAGCCATATAGCCCTAGGCGGCCACCAGCGGGAACATTGGCACGTTCAAAAGCCCGATAACCAATAATCCCGGCACATAATAATGGAGCTGCCTCTAGGGAATCAAACTTTTCCGGAAGCCGATATGCAAATCCTTCTGGAACCGTGACATATTCTGCATAACCACCATCATGATCCCAACCGGTATAAAGTGAATGAGGACAGAGATTCTCATGACCCGAGCGACAAAACTTGCATACCCCACAAGCATGCCGGAACCATGGAACCCCAATTCGCTCCCCAAGCTTAAATCGTTGTGTTTCTGGTCCAAAACCGACAACTTTACCAACAATCTCATGACCAGGAGTAACGTGTTCGTGGTGAACCGGCAAATCTCCTTCTGTCACATGCAAGTCTGTATGACATACCCCACACGTTAATACCTTAACAAGGACTTCTCCCCGTTTAGGAGTCGGCACGGGCTTTTCGGTAAATTCAATTGGTGATTTCTTACCATCAATCGGCCCAGGAGTTGTGACTGCCCAAGCCTTCATTGTTTTCGGAATAGCATTTTCGCGTTTTTCCATTTATTTCTCTTTTTCAATCTTAATTGTCTTAATAATAACGTCTTTTTCAGGCTTATCCATCGCATCTCGCTTAACTTTGCTGATCTTTTCGACAACATCCATTCCGGATAATACTTGGCCAAATACGGTGTGATGGAAGTCAAGCCACGGTGTACCACCATGTTTTTCGTAATAATCAATAATCTCCTGCGGGTATCCAACAGCCTTCATTTGATCAATCATATTTTCTGGAACATGTTCATTAGTGACAATAAAGAATTGACTGCCATTTGTGTTCGGACCAGCATTAGCCATTGACAGAGCACCAGTGAAGTTAAATAATTCTTCAGAAAATTCGTCTTCAAATGGGTGACCATAAATACTTTCGCCACCACGTCCGGTTCCAGTTGGGTCACCACCTTGAATCATAAAATCAGGAATAACCCGGTGAAAAATTACATCGTCATAATAATTTTTCTCTGCTAATTTAACAAAGTTTTCAACCGTTTTAGGTGCGTACTTTGGAAAAAGTTGGGCCGTAATTGTTCCCATTGTAGTTTCAATTACTGCTTTTGGTCCTTTAACCTCATCCAATGATAATTGGGGATATTTCATTCATTCCTTTTTTGTAGTTAAGAGATCCCATAGTTTTTGCTTGGGAGCTGTTAATAATTCAGTTGAACGAGTAACAGCTGACAGACGGAACGATTGTTTTAACGGGCTAGTAACATTTATGGAATGGATATTATCTTCTGGGGTAATCGCCAAACTTGTTAAATAAGCAATTCCAAGATTTTCTGCAACCATGGTTTTGATAACGTGAATGTCAGCGGTTCGGTAGATGACTTGGGGACGAAAATGAGCTAAATGAGAAATTTGCTTAAAAGCTTGCTCATGAAAGAATTCAGTATCAGGAACAATAAAGCGTTCATTTTTAAGCGTAGCAAAATCAATCTCCTTTTTAGCAGCGAGGGGATGACGCTTGCTAACAATAATCTTAAAGGGATACTCAGCCAGTTCAGTAGTTTTTAGCCCCACTTCCTTTAGGGGGTTAAGCGATCCAAGCAATGCCAAATCAAGGTGACCGTGTTTAAGCATCTTGAGAATTTCCTTAGAACCATGCTCAGAGGTTTCCAAGTGGCTTAAAAGGCCTTCTCGCATTAATAGCGGGGTTAATGGCGGAAAGTAGTAATTGCCGATAATAGGTGGCAGCCCAAAGCGAATACTGGATGATTCAGCTTGATTGATTTCTTGGTGAGCAATCTTTAATTCGTTTAAAATAACGTCAACGTGAATGGCGAATTGCTTACCAGTCGGCGTGATATGCAATTGTTTATGGACATGGTCACGAACAAAAAATGACGTCCCAAAATCTTTTTCTAGTCGTTGGATAGCCATTGTAATAGTAGGTTGACTGACATTGAATTTTGCTGCAACTTGCGAAAAATTTTTATATTTTACCAGTGCTTGATAATATTTTAGGTCGTTTAATTTCATTTAATATTGAGGCTTCCAAATTTTCTCTTCTACCGCTTTCTTCGCATCGGTAATTCCATCGCCTGCTAAGCCTTGGTCGATAGCAGATTCGGCTACTCGTTCAGCCACTCGCTTAGAAAATTCTGTTAACTTAGAAACAGGAGGTAATACCGCCGCTCCTGGCTTTTCAGGATCAACCAAGCCACTTAAAGCATGAGCAGCTGCAGCAAGCATAGTATCATTTAACACTTTAGCTTCAGCAGCCAAGGCACCAAAACCAACTCCAGGATAAACTAACGCATTGTTAGCTTGCCCAATTTGGTAAACAGTTCCGTTATACTCGATATCTTTAACCGGAATTCCCGTTGCAATCAATGCTTTTCCATCAGTCCACTTGAGAAGGTCGGCTGCTTTTGCCTCTGCTAACTTAGTTGGGTTAGAGAGTGGGAAAATAACAGGCCGTGGAGTATGGGCTGCCATTTCCTTTACAACCGCTTCATCAAAACTTCCTGGCTGAGTAGATGTACCAATCATTACTGTTGGGTGAACAGCTTTAACAACCGCAAGTAAATTAGTTAATTCATCAGCATTAGCAAATTCGCTCCGTTGACGGGTAAATGGCTTTTGCTTTGGTGTTAAGCCGGGCGTATCGTCAAACAATAATCCTTGCTTGTCAACAAGGTAGAAGTGCTTCTTTGCTTCTTCGGGTGTGAGGCCTTGACGGATCAATTCGTCATAAAGCATCTTAGCGATTCCCATTCCAGCAGTACCCGCACCAAATGTTAAGAATGTTTGATCCGTTAACTTTTCTTTTGAGATATTCATGGCTCCTAGCACACCAGCTAAGGCAATAATTCCGGTTCCTTGAATATCATCATTAAAGGTCAAAATTTTATCCTGGTACTTATCAAGAATCCGTGCAGCCGTTCCCCGACCAAAATCTTCAAAGTGTAATAAACTCTTAGGGAACAATCCTTCAACTGCATCAACAAACTTATTGATGAAGTCAAAGTAAGGTTGTCCTTCAACCCGCTTCATCCGATTGCCAAGATAGTGCGGATCCTTAAGTAATTTTTCATTATTCGTCCCAGCATCAATAGAAACCGGGAGCACTTGGGATGGATCAATCCCAGCCGCTGCTGTGTAAACCATTAATTTCCCAACAGAAATGTCAACCCCATTTACACCCCAGTCACCAATACCAAGGATTCCTTCAGCATCTGTAACAACGATAAGGCGAATATCACGACCATCAGCGGCATCAGCAAGTTCCTCTTTAATTAAGTCAGGATGCTCAATGCTCAAATATGCAGCATCTTGCGGCTTAATGTAACGTTCATTATATTGCTCAATCGCCTCAGCAATTACGGGATCATACACAACTGGCATAAATTCCGCAATATGTTTTTCCATTAAGTAGAAGAAAAGCGTACGGTTAGTATTGAATACTTCCATCAATAGGTGACGTTGTTCAATCTGTGAGTTCTTAGATTGATATAACCGGTAGATTTCGTCTGCCTGTTCCTCAATCGTTCTTACACAAGATGGTAACAAGCCTAATAAACCATACTTTTTTCGTTCTTCAATTGTAAAAGCAGTTCCCTTATTCTTAAAGGGATCATTTAATATTTGCATTCCTTTACGCAACATTTATTTATCACGATCAACGTTGGTCATCTTAAGCATGTCCATCCATTCATCGTATTGTTCTTCCGTAAGCTTACCAGACTTCAAAGCAGCTTCTTTTAATGTGCTACCAGCTTTATCAGCAGCTTGAGCAATCTTAGCACTGTCATGGTAACCAATGTGTGGTGACAAAGCAGTAACAGTCATCAATGAATTATCAACTAATTCTTCCATCCGCTTTTCATTAACTGTCATTCCGTGGATCATCTTGTCAGCAAATCCAGTAATTGTTCCAGTTAATAAGTCAGCTGATTCGAGGAATGCATCGATTAATACTGGCTTGTAAACATTCATTTCGAAGTTACCTTGTGATGAAGCCATTGTTACTACAGTATCGTTACCGAATACCCGTAAAGCAGCCATTGTTACAGCTTCTGCTTGAGTTGGGTTAACCTTACCTGGCATGATTGATGAACCTGGTTCGTTAGCTGGGATATTTAATTCACCGTAACCAGCACGCGGACCAGAAGCTAAGAAACGAATATCTTGAGCAAGCTTGAACATGTCAGCTGCTAATGTCTTCAAAGCACCGTGAACAACATCTAAACCAGAGTGGTTAGCTAAACCGTAGAACTTGTTTGAATCAGCAGTCAAGTTTAAGCCGTAAACTTCGCTAAGCTTTTCAGCAATCTTTTCAGGCATTCCTTCTGCAGCATTCAAACCAGTACCAACAGCAGTACCACCAATTGCCAATTCATCTAATGTTGATTCCAAAGTCTTAATGTAATCAAGGTCATGTTCTAAGGAAGCAATATAACCAGAAAGTTCTTGACCAAATGTCAATGGAACAGCATCTTGCAAGTGAGTACGTCCAACTTTAACAGTCTTCATGTACTTCTCTTCCTTAACCTTTAATTCATCAATTAAATGTTGAACAGCTGGCTTCAACTTATCAAGCGCTTCTAAAGCAACTACATTCATCGCAGTTGGGAATGTATCGTTTGAACTTTGACCCTTGTTAACATCATCATTTGGTAAGATTTCAATGTCAGGGTTAATTTCATGAGCCTTGTGCGCAACAACTTCATTAGTGTTCATGTTGGTTTGGGTACCAGAACCAGTTTGGTAAACCTTTAATGGGAAGTCCTTCCGCAATTCTTCATCACTTAATGCGAGTAATTCATCAATCGCCTTAACGATTAAATTACCCTTTTCTTCAGAGATAGCTTTAGTTTCCATATTAGCTTGAGCCGCTGCCTTTTTAATGTTCAATAAAGCACGGATAATTGCTAATGGCATGTATTGACCGGTTGGAAAGTTATTCCGACTCCGTTCTGTTTGTGGTCCCCATAATGCTTCAGCAGGGATTTTAACAGGACCTAACGTATCTTCTTCAGTACGGTATTCTGACATTTACTTTAAGCCACGGGCGTAAACAGTTACTTGTTGACCTGCTTGACGTCCAAAGACAATTGTTTCTGCAATTGAGTTACCACCAACACGGTTATTACCATGTAAACCACCAGCAACTTCACCTGCAGCATATAATCCCTTGATTACATCCCCATTACCATCAAGCACTTGAGTCTTTGTATTAATATGAATACCACCCATAGTGTAGTGAATTGCAGGTGCAATATGGATTGCAAAGAATCCTGGCTTAGTAATTCCACGATCCATTCCTGTTGTCCGATGGAATTCTTTATCGTCATGATTTTCAACAGCTTCATTCCATGTTGCAACTGTTTTCTTTAAGTTCTCAGGATCCATGTTGAGGTTCTTTGCAAGATCTTCAATCGTATCGCCATGAACAACAAGACCAACTTTATCGTAAAATTCAATTGCCTTAGCATGGTCACGAATACCTTGGTCAAAAATTAAGTAAGCACTGTGTTCTGGAAGGGAAGTAATTGCATTAGAAACAATCTTTCGAGTGTTTAATTCGTTAACAAACCGATTACCTTCAGCATTAACTAAGATTGCACCTTCACCACGGACAGCCTCACCAATAAGGTAAACATGAGGATTATCTTGTTGAACAGTTGGGTGAACTTGTACAAGATCCATTTGCATTAATTCACCGCCAACGCCTTCAGTAAGCTTCAAGCCATCACCAGTTGCTCCTGGTTGATTGGTAGTCTTGTAATCAGCAAGGTCAGGGCGGAACCGCTTCATGTATTCCTTAGAAGCACCAAATCCACCAGTAGCTAAGATAACAGCCTTTGCGTGGATGGTTTTAATTAGGCCATCAGCATTAGCTTCAACACCGATTACCTTACCCTCATCATCTTGTAAGAGCTTGTTAACTTTAACCTTATTAAATACTGGAATGTTTTCCTTTTGAACAACTTCCAATAAACTTTTTACTAAGAAACCACCAATTGGCGCCATACTTGCTGGACGGTGAGTACGCTTACGAGACATTCCACCAGTAATTGTAATGTCATCAAGCTTAATCCCATGATCAGCTAACCAGTCGATTGCTGGAGCTGTATGATATACAAAGTAACCTAGCATATCCTTATCGTTTAGACGTCCACCATCTTTGTATGTTTCATGGTAGAAATCGGCAACGTTATCAATTACTCCATGTTGTAATTGCACATTGGTTTCAGCGGCGTTCATTCCTGAAGAAGCCCGGTTAGTATTTCCGCCAAGTTCTTCTTCCTTTTCAAGAACGACCGTCTTCATTCCCAATTCGTTTGCTTGAATTGCTGCGGAAAGACCTGTTCCACCAGAACCAATTACAATAACATCGTAATCATTATCTAATTTACTTACAGATAATGGTTGGAACTTTTCAGCCATTTAATTCTTAATAACCACACCATCTAAGACATCTTTCATCTTAGCAGCAGAGTATTTTAGTTTTTCGATTTCTGTATCCGAAAGTCCGTAATCAACGACTTTTTCTATTCCTGTTCGATTAACAATTGCAGGTATTCCAAGATACAAATCATTAATCCCATATTGTCCCATTAAAGGGGCTGATATTGGGAGCATGATATTACGATTTTCAATAATCGCTTTTACAATATAAGCAAGATATTTAGCTACTCCATAGAAAGTAGCTCCTTTTCCTTCGATAATCTTACCACCACGTTCTTTAACTGCTTTTTCAAGTTCACTATAGTCCTGAGCAGTTAAATCAGTAACTTCTTTTAACGGTTTTCCATTAATAGTGGCTTCATCGAATGCACCAAACGATGTATCTCCATGTTCCCCTAAAACTAAAGCATCAATTTCATTTACTGGAACATTTAACTTTTCAGATAAAAGTACATTCAATCGAGCCGTGTCTAATGAAGTACCAGTTCCGATAACACGATGCTTAGGGAATCCAGAAAGTTGTTGTGTCACTGTAGTTAAAATATCAACAGGATTACTTGATACAACAAAAATGCCGTTGAATCCACTTTCAACAATTGGGTTAACAATAGTTGAAAGAATCTTTGTGTTCTTTGAAACAAGATCCAAACGAGTCTCGCCTGGCTTGCGTGGAACTCCAGCAGTAATAACTACAACATCAGCATCTGTAGCATCAGAATAATCCCCTGCGTGAATGTTGACTGGACTAGTTAGTGGAGTAATATCTTGTAAATCCAATGATTCTCCAGTTGCCTTTTCTTTCTTTAGGTCAACAATAACTAATTCATCAATTTCTTGTGTTGTTTGAAGGAGTGAGAATGCGAATGATGATCCTACAGCTCCATCACCAACAAGCACAACTTTATGATGATGTCCTAACATCTACGAAATGCCAATTAGGCGCATCCAGAAGGTTCCAATAATACCGTAAACAAGTAAGTAGAAGATACCTAATATAAAGTTCATCTTCCACCATTCGCTCTGAGTAACGTAACCAGATGATGATAAAATCGAAGCTGGTCCGTTAGCATAGTGAGTAGTAGAACCCATGATAGCAGAAGTGAAGGCAAGGAGCATTGCAGTTAACATTGCTGGTGCTCCAGCAGCAATCGCTACAGAAACGAAAGCCGTGTACATTGCAGTAACGTGAGCAGTAGCACTGGCAAAGAAATAGTGAGCGTAGAAGTAGACAACTACTAATACAACTAATACCCAAATCCAGCTAACTCCGTGAAGGGCACCTTCAATACTGTTAGAGAACCATTTAATGAAGCCTAACTTAGTCAATTCACTAGCCATGAATACTAAGATTGAAAGCCAAATCAATACATTCCAAGCACCAGATTCGTTCAAGACGTCCTTAGTTTCCAACACGCCAGTAATAAGCAGAAGAGCAATTGCTAAGAAAGCCACAAAAGTCGCGTTAATAGCAGGAATAAAACTAGTCAACATCCATAAAACAAGAGTCAATAAGAAAATAAGCCCCATGAGCTTTTCAGAAAGCTTCATGCTACCCATCTTTTCAAGTTCGCTATTAGCCCAAGTCTTAGCGTTTGGTGTTTCTTTGATTTCTGGTGGGTACATCTTGTAGATAATGTATGGCACAGCAATTAAACAAAGTACACTAGGAAGAACTCCGGCTACAAACCATCCAACCCAAGTAATATTAATGTTTAATGTCTTAGCTAAGGCAACTACAACCAAGTTTGGTGCCATAGCCGTCATGAAGGTTGCGGAAGTAATCAAATTACTGTGGAATTCAGTGAAAACTAGGAAAGAACCTATCTTTTTCCGAGTACCTTTCTTTGGGTCAGACCCATAAGTTTCAGCTAAGGACTTAATAATTGGATAAACTACCCCACCAGCCCGGGCAGTATTACTTGGAATGGCTGGTGAAGTAACCAAATCAATTCCCATAATGGAGTATGCTAACCCCAAACTATGTTGCCCAAAACTACGAACAAAGACCAAAGCAATTCGCCGACCTAATCCCGTTTTAATAAAACCACGGGAAAGTAGGAAGGCCATTGCAATCAGCCATGATGACGAATTTTCAAAGGCCTTTAATGCCTCTTCCATCGGTACAATGCCAACCAAGACCATAATTGTGAACCCAACTAAAGTCGTTCCGGCAATCGGTAACGGCTGGGTGATACATCCCACAATCGTTGCTACGAAAATAGCAAACATATGCCAAGCAGCCATAGAAACGCCATCAGGACGGATCGGACCGCAGAACCATAAGATTAAGCCAACAGCAACGGGCCATGCCCATGCCTTAGCTTTAAATTTAGCTAATCCCATTTATCTTAACTCTTCAATAATTCGTAAAGCGATTGATTCTGTAAGTATCATATCAGTAAATAAACCTCCACGAAGGGCTCCTAAAGCGGCTTGATATTTTGATTTGCGTTGAACAATAGCAAAGCGTATAGGAACGTTAAGAATTTTATTTAAAGGGATAGAGAGAGTTTTATCGTTAGTGGGATGAATTAGAAAGTTACCGTTAATATCATATGGACGACCAAATGCCATTCCAGCAATTTGGTTTAAACTAACTCCTTTAAATAACCTCTTTTTATAATCATGCCAAGCAGGGATACTGTCTATTGATTGGAGAGTGCCTAATCCACAAACAATCATTTCCATTTTATTGGCAACCTTAAATGCTTCTGTAAAAGCCGGTTCGGAATATAGGTCATTTCTTGCTTCGTCATTAAGAATATAAAGTGGTCCGGGAATGGTGTAATAAGGACAATCATATTTGGATGCAGCTTTTTGTACCATTCGCATTGATGCGGCAGAAGATTTATATTTCATATTTTCACCCATAAATTGTGTGAAAACTAAATTGCGGGAAGAGTGTTTGCTGAAATGATCAAGAATAGTATAAATTGTTTCCCCCCACGATAATCCGATTATTTTATATTCTTTAATAAGAGATTGGATCTGATTAGCTGCAAAGTTAGCAATGATTTTATCGCGGTCCAAGGGGTTGCTTGGATCTTTAATAACATAGACATTTTTTATATCAAAACTATTTGATAATTCGCGTTCTAGTTGAGCATTTCGGTCATAATCTGTATGAATGCTTATATCAACAATCCCGCTTGAAAATGCTTCATCAAGGTATTTCATAATGAGGTAGCGACTAAGATTATATTTTTTAGAAATATCACTAATTGCCATTTTGCTAAGGTAATAATCTTGTGCAAGGTTACCGAGTAATTGTTGATGCTGTGAGTTCATCTAATCGTTATTCTTTTGACTTGCATAATGTTGAACAGCTTTAGCTACTGTATTTACTACACCATCATCAAATACTCCAGGAACAATTTTTTCAGCTGTTGGATTAGAAATCATATTTGCTAATGCAGAAGCAATTGCTTTTTCAAGGCCAAAATCGACTTTATTTAAATCAGCTGATAATAATCCTTTATATAACCCGGGAAATACCAAAATATTATTTACTTGATTTGGATATTGACTTGAGCCAGTTGCCATTACTGCTGCATCTGCATCTTTTGCAATTTGAGGATCAATCTCAGGCTTTGGATTTGCAAGTGCAAAAATAATTGGATTCTTAGCCATTGTCTTTACTTGTTCACTTGTTAAAACATCTGCATCAGAAAGACCGATAAAAACATCCCGATCCTTTACCGCTTCACTTAAATTCTTATAAGGAGTTTGATCAGCACTTTGTTTTACTAAATCTGTTTGATAATGATTATAATTTTGACTATCAACATGCACTGGCCCATCAATATCAACAAATGTAATATTTTTAATACCTGCCGCAAAAAGTAATCGAGCTGTTGCAACTCCTGACGCTCCAACTCCATTAATTATGACTTTCAAATCTTTCAGATTTTTCTTTACTACTCTAGCAGCATTAATTAATCCAGCCAAAACAACAATTGCTGTTCCTTCTTGATCATCATGATAAACTGGAATATTAACTACTTTAGACAATTTCTCTTCGATTTCAAAACAACGAGGTGCTTTAATATCTTCTAAATGAAAACCCGCAAAAGATTCCTGCATATTCTTTAATGTTGCTACAAATTCATTAACAGGAACTTGCTCAACAGTTAAAGGTAGTGCATTAACATTAGCCAAATCCTTATAAAGTAATGCTTTCCCCTCAACAACTGGAAGACCACCGGCTGGGCCAATGTTTCCTAATCCCAAAACAGCAGAGCCATCTGTTACTAATGCTACAAGTTTTCCACTAAGAGTATATTTATCCTTTAGTTCGGGATAACGTTCTATAAGCTTAGAGATTATCGCAACTCCTGGAGTATACGCTTCACCTAATTCTTTTCGATTTTTCACTTCAAATTGAGGTGCAATATTAAGTACTCCTTGGTTCTTAGCATGCATTGAGAGTATTTCTTTATCTTCCATTTATTTAATACTTCCTTCCTTTATCCGAGTTTGAAGCTCAGACCAGTTGTTTTTAATAAATTCGAGCGTTGTATCTGGAACATACTTTTTTACTAACTCAATATTATCATTAGCAATTGCTGCTCGTACCTTCGTTGCTGAAATAATATCCTGATCCTTGTTTTTCTTTCGATCAATAATCTTTACTTCAACATCAGGTGGTAGAACCCTATTTAACTCTTCATTATATATATTTGTTGTTTTGGAATATGGTTCATTCCCAAGATATCGAGATGTTATATTAAGTGGTTTTGCAATTTGTTCCTTAAAAAGGGTTGCATCCAAGGAAGCTTGAAATCTTCCAACATTTTGATCATCTTTTAAAAAGTATGCTGGAAACGTAGCATAACTAACCATGTATTCCTTACCTGGTACTACTATAACATTTGGTAAATCAGCCACTCCAGCTTTAACTAATTTAAAGCGTTCAGAAAATGAAAAAATAGAAACATCTTCACTAACAACGAAAACATACACATGATCATTTTCTTTACTAGCAGTTTCAACTAGGTAACGATGTCCGTTTGTAAAAGGATTAGCGTTCATAACAATTCCCGCGATCTTGTTTCTTTCTTGATCGTTAAAGTGTGGCAAAGACGAAATATAGTCATGAATATCAGGGGTTCCACTTTCTAATACAGTTCCTTGTTCTACTTTTGCTAATTCATGAAATCCAACATACTGGAAACTTTGACTATATTGTGGTTTCGTAAAAACAAACAAATGAAAGCGCCCCATCATTGCAGCTTCGTTTTCTAATTTACTAACCAAACTGTTAAATGTTTCACCATGTCCCTGAACTTTTGAACAAATTGCAATATACTTCAATACATTACCAGCAATTGATCCAGTTGCTAAAATCTCACCATTTTCTTCCCATACAAAAGTCTTATCAATAGAAGATGTTTCTTTTTCAGAAAAAACTTCAATTCCATTGAACCGCAAGAACTTTTGCCACTTGGTCAAATTGCGTTTTAAATGAATGTTAATTTCACGAACTTCCATTTAAAATACCTCCCAGTCTGGTTGATCTGCTGTATCAAGAGCACGTTGAGCAGCAGCCATTGTCCGTGCTTTAATTACACAATCTAAAGCTCCTTTATCCACAGCTTTAACATTGGCATTATCAATTCCATAAGCAGTTAAAGTATCAGTAATCACCTTACGAATTTGATTACCATAAAGTTCTTCCACAGAGGAATCTAAGTCAATGTTGATACCATTATTACCTTGGCTCAAAGTAATTTGAATATCGGAAGATTCCAAAGTTCCTGCTAATGCAGTCTTCTTAATATCCATTTATTTTTCAATGTATTCGCCCTCCTCATTGATCAAGTTAGAAGCCTTTGCTAAACGAATTACCCGTTGTGCACGTAATACAACTGGGCGGTCAACCATTTGACCGTTCATTGAGATAACACCTGAACCCTTTTGGTGTGCTTCTTCAATTGCAGCTTCAACGTCCAATGCATTTTCAATTTCTTTCTTGGTTGGTTCATAAATCTTATTTACCCAATCAATTTGACGAGGGTTAACAAGAGATTTACCGTCAAATCCTAATTCATGAATGTGTTCAGTTTCACGTTTAAAGCCTTCTACATCATTCATATTAGTAAAGACAGTATCAAAGGCTGCAATACCAGCGGCACGTGCTGCATGAAGAATCATGTTTCGAGCAAACTCAAGTTCTGCTCCATCTGGGTAACGATGAGTCTTCATATCAGTCGTATAGTCTTCAGCAGAAAGTGCCAAACCAATCATCCGGTCAGTACTTGCAGCAATTTCTGGTGCATTAAGTACTCCCTTAGCACTTTCAATAGCTGCCATAACATGCGTTGTCCCTGGCTTAATACCAAATTTGTTTTCAGCTTCTTCTACTACTTTTACAAGATCTAGCATCATTTGAGCTGATTCTACTTTTGGCAAACGAACAACTTGAATACCAGCTTTTACCATTGCGAAAACATCATTCTTAAAAAATGGTGTATCAATTCCATTAACACGAACAACTAATTCTGAATCACCATAATCTTGTGTTTGAAGAGCTTGATAAACTAACATCCGGGCAGCATCTTTTTCTGCCATTGAAACTGAATCTTCCAAGTCAAACATAATGGAGTCGGCACCGTAAATACCAGCATCCTTTACCATTCCGGCATTGTTACCTGGAACAAACATCATTGTCCGACGTAAACGTTCTTCCATTTAGTCCTTAATTTGTTTAATTTCATCAATTAAAGTACCATCACGATATTCAACAAGTGCAACTGTTCGATCAGTATATTCAATCTTTTCTGGCTTACCAACAATCTTTTCTGCATGTTGTTGTAATTCTTCAATTGAAATCAATGGAATACTTGGCACATTCTTGAATGCTTCAATTAAATCTTTACGTGCAGGATTTACAGCAACCCCTACTTCAGTAACAACAACATCAATTGATGAACCTGGGGTAGTTACTGAATTAACAGCTGGTACAATTGTTGCAATCCGACCACGAGTTAATGGGGCAGAAATAATTGTCATCTTTGCAGTACCAGCATCTTGGTGTCCACCAACAGCACCACGAATTTCACCATTAGATCCAGTTAAAACATTAACATTGAAATCAGTATCGATTTCCAAAGCAGAAAGAATTGCAATGTCCAGTTGATCAACCATTGCTCCCTTGTTATCAGGATCAGCATACCATGATCCGTCAATTTCAATTTGACCAGGATTGCTCTTCATACTTGAAGCAGCACCCTTATCAAAATCTTGAACATCCATAACTTTCTTTACTAATCCTTCTTCTAAAAGTTTAACGATTGGCGAAGTAGTTCCACCACAAGTAAAGGAAGCAGTAATGTTGTTATCAATCATTGCTTGACGAAGGAAACGGGTAACAGCTAAAGCAGCTCCACCAGTACCAGTTTGGAATGAGAAACCTTCTTTAAAGTATGGAGAATTTACAATTACATCATTAACCATCTTTGCAATCTTCAATTCTTTAGGATCCTTAGTGAAACGTGTTGCACCACTACCAATACGGTCTGGATCCCCAACTTTATCAACTTTTACAACGTAATCTACTTGTGTTTGTTGGATTGATGCAGGTGTATTAGGATAATCAGCAATTGTATCTGTTACAAGAATAACTTTATCTGCGTATTTGGCATCAACTAATGCATAACCTAATGATCCCAAAGCTGACTCACCATTCATACCATTAGCATTTCCCATTCGATCTGAGTTAGGAACACCAATAAAGGCCACATCAATTTTAATGTTTCCATTTTCAATTGAACGTGCACGATTACCATGTGAACGGAAAATAACCGGATTCTTTAATAAACCGTGAGAAACGGCTTCTCCAAGACTTCCACGCATACCAGAACTAGTAATGTTAGTAATTGTACCAGCCTTAATAGCTTCGATTACCTTATCATTCATTACCCCAGTTAACGATGATGGAGCCAAAGTTAAGTCTTTGTAACCCATCTTGATGATTTTATCCATAACCATGTTAAATACAAAGTCACCATTACGGAAGTGGTGGTGGAACGAAATTGTCATCCCGTCCTTCAAGTTATTCTTGATAACATCATCTAATGAATCTACTAACTTATCGTCACCCTTGGTAACACGAACATCATGACCAGTATAGTGAACAATTGGATGACCAATTTCAGTAGTTTCAAATGGCTTGTAGTTTGTTGAATCTAAAATTTTATCTGAAATTTCGCGTCCGACTTTATTTTTCAATCACTTGTTTTGAAGTCCATCAGGTAAACCTTCCTTCACTAAAGCTAAAAAGATAGTAACTATTAATAAATCAGCAGTACCTCCAAGGCTTAAATTTTGCTGAGTAAATTTTTCTTCAATTTCAGTTAATTTTTGTTGCCCAGCTTTAGTCCTTATTCCACCAAGACTTAAACACTCTTTAATTTCTTTATTTTTCCATTCTTGAATAGCCGGATCCCCCGCTCTTTTAATTAAGGTCGAATCTTCAATATGTAAAGCTAATTCTAAAAAAGTTATTAAAATTCGACTATTCCAATCATAGTTTGATGTTAATAAGGTCGGTAACCCATACTTAAAAACTGTCGGGTATCCAGCGTGTGCTTCTCCTCGAATACCAGAAAGGCCGTATTTTAAATATTGTTTCTCACCCGCAGTTAAAATTTTTTTCGATGAAAGGTGTTTTAGATCATCATTAATCAAATTTTTTAACATCTTTTTAATCACGTTTTTAATATCATTTGCATCAAATCGTTTTAGATGCTGTAAGCTGTAGGCTGTTGCTGTAACAAATACTCCCAATGAAAAAACTGCTCCTTTATGAGTATTAACATTATTTGTAGCAACAAACATTGTTTTCTCAGCTTTTTTACCATATTCACGTAACTTTTCAAATATCAATGATAAATTAGCAGAACGACTCATTATTCCCAGTAATGCTGCTTGATGAAGATAGTTACGCAAACTAATAGAACTATTAATAAACGTAAATATGTCCATATCTAAGTGTGCTCCATGTTCAACTGGATCCACTAATCCGGGCTTAGGCCAAGCAGATACTTCATATAAAAGAGCTCGTTGTGCAAGTTGAGTTAACCAATTTGCAATGTTTTCTTTTTCTTGATATACCAATTCTACGCAAACTAGCTGACTAACTTTTTCTTGTAACTCTTCAACCGAATGTCGACGGGAGCGACCACATTCTTTAGCTGGGCGACCACAAATTAAACACTTTCTAGCAGGTTGATTTACATCTGACCTTGATAGTGATTTTATTGTTCCACTATCATTAGCCAGCACATCTAAGTCAAATAAACGATAACTTGGCTTCAATTCTTCAAAATGACTCGTAATCTCTTTTACTAAAATTGCTCCCGTATCAACAAGATAGAAGCGTTCTGGACCGGTTTTCTTATCCAGCCACTCTTTTTTTGAAATAAAAACAATTCCAGCATCTAATAACATTTTTTCAAATTCATTGAGACCAGCTATAAAAAATGACTCTATCTTTTTATTATTCTTTATTGGACCAGGAATATTTAATTTAGCTGCTACAACAGTCATTGATGGATTAGTTTTCAATAACTGGTTTTGTATTTTTACACGCTCATCCTTATTTTTTAAAACGGCAAGAATGTCTTGGTATTCACCGTGATCAAAAATAGTTTGCATTTATTGATGTTCTTTTAAGTAATTGTCCATTATTTTATTAAATTTGTTTGCTTGTTCTGCCATTATTACATGACCACTTTGATCAACAGCTTGATGCGAGATAAACTGTGGATTAGCTTGTCTCATAACATCCGCAAATTTACCATTAAAATATGGACTTTGATTTGCGGTAACTAACAATGTTGGAATATTAATTTTTTCAAGTGTTAATCGCCAATCCCGTTTAGCGTGATCATAGAGTAAGGGAAGATTTTCGGCCCTAATAAATGGAAACATTTCTTTTTCTGGCTCTAATTTTGATATTACTTGAGATGGTACCCCATTTAATGTCTCTCTAACATTACCATGCTCTTTCAATTTTAATTTATACGATGCCCTTGTGACATCCATATATCCATAAGGCCATTGAACCGTATTAAGCATCTTTGGAGATTGATCAATTGCTATTACACCACTTAACGGAAAATCAGTATAATATGATAAAAATCCATATATTACAGATGCTCCCATAGAATGCCCTATTAGAAAAGGTTTTGTTACATTCAAATGATTTAATAGTTCATACAAATCCTTTATTAAAGGCTCAATAGAATCTAACTGCTCATCTCTAGTTGATGCTCCATGATTTCGCTGATCATACGTAATTACTTGATAACCTTGCTGAATTAAGTTTTCAATTTGTAAACACCATATTTGTTGATAGCCGCCAAAGCCATGAATTAAAACAACTGGTTTCCCAGTACCATAAATATAGTAATTAATTCTTATCCCATCACTTGTTTTGAAGTCCATTCAAGCGACGGGAGTAATTTCTTTTAATTTAGTGATTAATTGCTGCTCATCATCGCTTAAAATGTAATCCTCCCGTGTAGCAAGCGAAATAAAAAATTTTTCCGGAATTGGGTCTTTAATATCGAGGGCGACAATTCCTGGTTCATCCTTTACCGCATCTTTAACCATCAAACTAATTCCCTTATTTTGCCGTACCAACTCTTTAATCCAGGAAACATTTGGCACCTTATAAATTGCCATTTGTGGATTAATTTGGGCATAGGTAGAATAGGCTTGAAAGGCAGCTTTATGCACATATTGCTGGTCATAATTAATAAAGATTTCGTTAGTTAAGTCTTGAAAACTGACTTCCTTTTTCTTTGCAAGCGGATGATCAGCACTTACGATGATACTAAATGGTCGCGCAGTTATTAATTCCGCAAAAATACCGTTTTGATCAATTGGTGCAATCGAACCCAGCATGGCAATATCGATCTTTCCTGCTTGTAATTCACTTAGCAATTCATGCGACCCCACAGAAACGATTTTTATTCGTTGAAGAAGCTGCTTAGAAAGATTGCCGATAATATGTGAAATATACATTTTTCCAATAATTGGCGGAAGACCGAATTTTATTTGTCGCTGATCAGACCGTGCTATTTCTTGATGGGCAATGTCTATTTTTTTGTTTATCGCCAACGCTTTTTCATATAGTAACTGCCCACTGCGCGTAATCATTTCATCCCTATGAACACGATCTTTGCGCACTAATTTTGTGTCAAATTCTTGCTCAAGGCGACGAATTGCCTGGGTAATACTAGGTTGAGAAACATTAAAATACTTTGCTACTTGTGTATAATTTTTTAATTTAACTAGCATGGCAAAGTATTGCAAATCACGAGTATTCATCTATCCATTATGTCGCCACTTAGAATCTGTAAGAATACGAGCAGCGATCAATCCCATTGGTAAAAATACAACAATCATAAGCGCCTTGGTCATCCAAAGCGTTCCTACACTAATCGAAGTTAAACCGATATTATACATTGCCCGATACATATAAAGTCCCGGGACCATAATAACAATCGATGGAACCGTGATTGAAATTTGTGGATATTGGATTTTACGTTTAACAATTGATGCCAATAACCCGGCAACTAACGCCCCTAAAAATGCGGCTGCCCCTGCCGGTATTCCGGTCAAGCCCGTTAATTCTAAGCGTAAAGTATTAGCAATCGCCCCAATACAACCGGCAATAGCCGCCATTTTAGGCGTACTGTTAAACATTATTGAGAAGCCAAACACCCCACAAAAGCTGGCTGGCAACCGGAGTAAAAAGAGCATTAATGCAGATAGCGGCAATGCTTGAAAATTCTCAGGACGCAGGTTAACCATTAATGCTACAATCCACCCGACCAAGGTAGCAACTGTAATAATTGCGATTGCATAGGTCATCCGTTCAAGCCCGGACCGCATATCAAGTTTTGAAATATCAAGGCCACTAGTAATAAATGGAAATCCTGGAATAATAAACAGCATTGCGCCGATATACCCTGCTTCATGACGCGAACTCACATTAAACGTTAATTGCATCAAACTTAAAGCCAGCAGGTAAGAAAGGCACGCAACTGCAACAGCAACCGCTACTCCCGCAAATAAGGTAATGTGATGGTCAATCATCTTACGACGGACATAGTTTCCGAGGCCAGCCCCGATAAAACTACAAAACATTTCAACTGGTCCACCACCGAGTAAAAAGACGAAGGCGCTACATGCCAGAGCGGCTGCTAATCCTACTTGGTAAGGAGCGTAATTCCCTTTTGAGTGGGCAATTTCCTCCAAACGGGAGTGAATTTCTCCAATTGTCATCTCACTCCCATTCTGGTCAAATTCTTTAATAAATCGTTCCATCTGCGAAAGTTTTGTCGTATTTACACTTGTGCTTGGCAAAGATATTGCCTGCGTATAGCTATGATGGGCATCCATACAGGTATACTCGAGGGAAACTAACCCAATATCGACCGAACAAGTCATTTTTAGCGTCCGGGCAACTGTATTCATTGAATCACGGACTCGCCATGCCCCTGTTCCATAAGAAAGCATCATTAATCCAATTCGCCCGACAATCGCTGCTCGTTCTACTAAATTAGCCTCATACGCAGGGGTGAAATTATCATTTGTAAAAAAGTCATGCCATGGAATCGCCATATGATGCTTATCAGACAAATGTTCAGTCGGCTCAAAATCATTCGCTGAGATCTCTTTATCCTTACTCAATTATTTTTTCATTTTCTTAATGTCCTGCCCTAACTGTTGCCAGTCAGCTTTAATAGTAGGCTCCAATCGGCGGGCATAGAGTACTGCGGCCGGATGATACATCGGCATAATCCAATGCTTATCAGTCGTCAACTCATAACCATCATGCGCATCATTAGTCCGTTGAATCTTTTCGTGGAGAAGTTGCCCATGAAGCTTACCAATATTGGCCTGACTACCAAGCAGCCGTTGTAAAGCCGTATTGCCAAGCGTAACAATAATTTTCGGCTTAACTTGAGCCAGTTCCCAATCAAACAAAGGAGCAAATGCTAAGACTTCTTTTTTAGTTGGCGTCCGGTTAGGCCGTTTTTCAATTACTTCACCTGTCTTCTTATCAATTGCCTTCTTAATACTATAAGGCCGTTGACGAACTACACTAGTAATATAAACGGTTGAACGCGAGTATCCGATTGATTCAATCAATTTCATCAGTTCCTGACCAGAAGCACCAGAAAAAGGAATATTTATCTTTTCTTCGTGACGACCAGGAGCCTCTCCTACTAACATCAAGTCTGGATTAAGTGGTCCTTGACCTGGAGTAAAACCTGTTAATTGTCGATCCTTTGTTTTTTCTTTTACCTCTGCCAGGAGTGTTGGCGGATATTCTGCAATCATTTAAGATTTTGTGTCTTTAAGATTACCTAAAGCCATTAGCTCGCGTTGATGACAATGGTTTTGCCAGCCTAAAACTACAACTAAAATTAAGGCAATAACGATTAAAATTACTGCCGCAATGATAATGTCGCGATACCCATTATAAAGAATCATACGCAGGGTTGGTAAAAGCTTATCTGGAAGACTACTAGCAGTTTGGGCATTTGATAATTTATTTAGCATTCTTAAGGTAATTCCGTGGTGCGTTTGAACACCCTGGAATAGCTCTTGGTTAAGAATAACTCCATACACCGCGGACATAAGGGTCTGACTCAAAATTCGCAATAAGTATCCTAGCGAAGTAGCAATTGGTACATCCCGTAATTCAGCATCTGTTTGAACATTAATCTGTAAAATATTAAAGACAAGACCAACACCAAATCCTTCAAAAGCACCCATGAATAAGATAAGCCAGAATGGTGTTTTTTGTCCCCCAATCATTATTCCTAAATAGGCAATAAAAATTGAAGCCGCCCCACAGGTAACAATCCAGTATTTTCCCCATCGCTCCTGCAATACCGGTACTAATTCTGAACCAATAAAGTTAGTAACCGCACCTGGAATTTGCGTCATTCCGCCAAGCAGCGCACTTAAACCTAAAATTCCCTGAGCCCACATTGGAATATAAGTGACAAATGCAATAAATGAACCCCAGATTATAACGAATAAAGTAAAATCAATTACCAATTCGCGATTTTTAAACAGACGGCTAGGAACGATTGGGTCGACCGCCTTACTGTCAACTTTTATCATTCCGCCAAGCAATAAGAGACCAACAACAAATAAACAGCCCACTACTAAGCCAGAAGCTGAACCAATTAATTGAACAGCTACTAAAATCATTATTAAACTGACTACCAATAAAGTCGCTCCGAGATAATCAACCGGCTTACCAGCAGCTTGCTTTTTCACATTCTTATAGAACAAGCTAATGATCGTAATCGCAATTAAGGCAATCGGTACATTAACATAGAAAACCCAGTGCCAACTCAACGCGTCAACAATCCATCCACCGAGTAGGGGACCAATAATCGAAGCAGTTCCAAAACAAGCACTGGCAATTCCTAATACTTGGGCTCGTTTTTTTAGGTTGTCGTACAATTCAGCAAAAACGATAAACGGGATTGTATTCATTCCTCCAGCACCAATTCCCATTACAGTTCGCGCAATAATAAACCATAAAATATTAGGGGCTAATCCTTGAAAGATGGCTCCGACTAAAAACATGGAGGTAGCAGTAATATAGGCTTGCTTATTTCCCTTATGCTCACCAAACTTACTCCATAATGGGGTTGCAACAGCCATTCCCAAAAGAAAAGTTGCGATGATCCACCCCATATATTGCAACCCATGAAGGTCACTGGTAATAGCTGGCAAGGCCGTATTTACAATCGTACCATCCATCCCCGCCATGATGTTAGATAGTAACAACGCACCAGTAACAATTGTTCGTCGTTGTTGTAATTCCACTCAATTATTAATTGTTGCAACTACCCGTTTCATTACACCCTTTGCTTCTGGAATTTGATAAAGCGGGTAAATATGAAACAGTCCACGACCAGTATATGAGTTTACAGTGATCCCAGCGTTACGCAATTTTTGAACAAACAAGGTCACATCAGGATATAGTATTTCCCTTGTCCCTACAAAAACAGTCACATCGCGCAACTGATCAAGATTCCCATATAAGGGACTTAAGCGATAGTCTTGATGATCTGTATCACCGGCCCACATCGTACCAATTTTTCGTAAACCGTTCACTGCTAGTGTAACATCTTTATCCTCATATTTGCTAATGAGGGGATTTGTGAGGTCAAGGTCAAGCCAAGGAGAAAATAGAATGAGGTGACCAGGCTGTGGAAGCCCCTTTTTACCAAGATATTCACAAAAGCCAGCTGCTAATCCTCCGCCAGCTGAATCGCCCATAATAGTTACTTTACTAGCAGGCATAAGGGTATAAATTTTACTATAAAGACTAGCAATTTCTTGATAGGCGGTACGGAAAGTAGCATGCGGAACTAACGAATAAATCGGGACATAAATCTTCGCATCCGTGGCGATTGCCAACCGATTTAAATATTGCCAATGAGTCTTATCGGGACGCTGAATATAGGCTCCCCCGGTTAGATACATGATTACTCGTTGATTATCTCCGTGATCATTTAAGACATATGTTGTTACTTCCTGTTCTTGACGCTGAACATCAACCGTCATCTCAGCAGCAGGTAAGTAGTAATCAGCTTCATTGTCAATCCATGCATTACCCACTAAGGCATTAAATTTATTATTTTCTGCAAGATCATTTTTAAACCCGCTTAATTGAATTCCCATTTCAGTAAAGGTTGCTTTACTAGAACGATGAGCACCACATCGCCGTAACTCTCGCAAACTATTCTCAAGATTATTAGCCAAATGACTAGCAATTTGAGTATTAAATTTTTTTATTTTCTCCACCTATTTTTGATCCATTAAATAATCATATAGCATCTCATGCTTAATCTTATCAGTGTTGTATCCTAATACCTCTGCAATCTGATAAGCAAAGGCTAAGGCAGTTGCAGGTCCACGACTGGTAATGATTTTTCCATCATTATCAACAACCGTAATATCCTCTTTAAAATTTGCTGTTGGGGCAACCTTAGCAATTTCCTCGTTAATTCCCGGGAAGCAAGTATAGTTATGATTATCAAGCAACCCATACCGAGCCAAGGCAATCGGAGCAGCACACATTGCGGCATCCCACTTATTTTCTGCATTGCGTTTTTGCATCAATTTCATCAACTTATCATTATCGCGAAGCTTTTGGGCACCCCCGCGACCACCAGGAAAGGCCACCACATCATAATTGAGGAGCCGATCACTCATTACCTCATCACAAGTTAATTCAATTCCATGAGCGCCAGGAACATGAAGATCCTCTAATCCGACCATTGTGGTTTCAATCCTCATTCGCCGGAGAACGTCCACAATTGTAAGTCCTTCAACTTCTTCACAACCTGGTGCAAACACTACAGCAACTTTAGCCAATTATTTAATCAACCACCAGAAGATTGAACGGTGGTTTTGCTGATCAACACGTTGGTTAACGACACTAACTAGAATCATCATTGTGGCAATGATTGAATTCTTCTTGCGGAAGGCAGTATAACGTGAATACCAAACTGTCGCATATTTATCTTTGTATCGCCGTAATCCTTGAAAGCCATACAAATGATATCCATATTCATAGATGAAGTGTGCAGCTTTTTCTTCAATAAAGCTAAATTGATATTCACCAACATTCGAAAGAGGTGCCATTCCGAGATCAAAGTAGGTATAACTGTTTTCCTGCCCGTACTGGAACATACTAATGAAAATTTTATCCATGATTCCAGAAGGGGCATCTTTACTATGACGCATGAGGTCAATTGTTAAAATCTTTTTACCCCCTGTCGGCATAAACGTTGCAAAGGCGACCATTTTGCCGTCTTTATCACGGATAATGCCAACAGGTGCTTGATTAATGTAGTAGGAGTCAAAGAAACCGAGAGAGAATCCTTTTTCTGTTTCGTTTCCTAACCAGCTATCGGAGACTTGTTTCATCTCTTGCATTAATTCTTTACTAAATGGTGGCTTTTCAACAGAGAAGGTATAGCCTTCACGATCAAATTTATGCATCAATGCTCGTTGTGATCGTTGTCGCTTACCAGCAAGCGTAAAGTCTGCCAGCTTAACAAGGCCAGTTTCACCGGTTTTAATAAAGTCGAAGCCAAATTCATGAAGAAGCATTGTCATATCGCTGGAGACTTCATAAAAGACAAGCTGATAGCCATACTTATCAGCTTCTAAGACAAATTGTCGAAGAGCTGGTCGCCAACTATCCTTATCTCCAACTGGATCGCCCATTACGACCAAGCGATCATATTTACGGCGATACATGAAAAAGAGCTTATCATGATCGTCAACACTGTAATAATAGATACTTTTATCTTTTAAGAAGGCGAGGTGACTAGTTTCATTTCCTCCATATTCTTTAATAACATTGCGGATCCGTTCAGCATCAAATACGTTTGGAATATTGAAAGGATCAGTCCCGGCCATAAAGTAGCGCAGAATAACGAAAATTAATAAGAGGCCGAGGATTAATCCGAAAAGTCCGGAAATCCAAATCTTTTCACCAGGGAAAAATAGAAAATCAGGGATGTGGTGCTTACTGGAATATTGAGGAGCATTAATAACCCCGACAATTACATAGAGGATACATGCCCCAGCAAAGATAAGACTATCAATTGCGAATTTTCCAATTGAATATTCCAATTTCTTCCGGTATAACACATGGCGAGAGAGTAAAACAAGTATCAAAACAATGACGAGGTAAATTGTTAAGCTCAATGTTCCCAGGTTCCAAATGGTATTAGCAATTCCAATTACCAATAATATTAAAGTAGGAAGGTATGCCTTTTTCACCTTTGATTGAAGACCGCGAGCACAGGCAAGCATAGCCAGTGCAAATAAGATGGTTGTCAATTGGTGGAGGAAGAAGAAGGTATAGGGATAAAGGTTCGCGATAATCTTATTTTGTGCTGTGATGTCTGGAATTGAAGCAGTAATAAGCATCAGAATCCCAGAAACATACATAAACGTTGTAATTAAATAGTAAGCAAGTTTGCGGACCATTAGCAATGGTAATCCGTCGAAAAACTGGTTAACTTGGGATGCCAGAGAGTGCAAGAACATGAATCCGGCAATAATTAATGGAACGATGTAGTAAAAAATTCGGAATAGTAATAACCAAATAACAGAGGTAGTTTGGGAAACGCCAAGTAATGACAGTTCTAACATCATTAAAAGGTCAAACGAACCAAGTGCCCCCGGAATCATTGAAAGAACCCCGAGAACTTGGGCAACAACGTATAATGGCAGAACGCTAATAAGGCTATGCCGAACGCCTAAGCACCAACCGACTAGTAAGAAAAAAAGTGCTACAAATAGCCATTCACAAGTTGAACTGGTGACTAAAAAGGTCCCTACTTTGGGCGTGATATCCTTAAATATTTTACTATTATGAATAACAGTAAAATAAAAAACGATTGGAAAATATAATCCGCCCCCCACAAGCCAAAGTGCGTATTGGTTGAAGTGGCCGCCATCGTGAAACACAAACATGATGATCAAAGCTACCCAACAAAGAACAGATAAACCAGAGAGTGAGAAAACAGCGATTTTAGAGATGGCAAGTAGAATCTCTTTCTTAGTTGCGTTCTTTCGATAGAAGTATGCTCGTAAAGTAGAACCAAGAATTCCGCCAAATCCGGCAATATTTGTTAAAGTGTTAGTAATCCATCCACAGCGGATAATATATGATTTCTTAAATTTCCCGGGTAATAAATGAGTGATTGCAAAATCATACCCCAACATAGGGATGACTGCGATGCATCCCGTAATTAGTAGCAGGATGATACTTTTCCAAGACAGGTTTGCTAAACCAACTCCTACTTCATGCCATTTAACTGTTTTAAAAAAGTTACCTAACGCGAGAATAACAAAGACTAGGACTGAGGTTACAAACACTACTTTTATGATTTTTGAATACTTAGACCACCAGTTTAATAGGCGCTTGCCCAACTGCTGCATCGGTCCGTACGAGACTCGAACTCGTGATCTCATCCGTGACAGGGATGCGTCCTAAACCAACTAGACCAACGGACCCTAATTCAAAAATACTGGTGGCAATTCTGAGGTAAATGTCATTTGTTTAAGGGTGAAGGGATCGTTAAAGCTAATTTTACTTGCATGAAGCAACTGATGATCATATTTACTAGTATCGCCGCCATAAAGATGGTCACCAATTAGGGAATGACCAATAGCAGCAAAGTGAACCCTGATCTGGTGTGTGCGTCCAGTGTGAAGTCTTACCCGCACTCGTGTCCATTTTGCGCCTCGTTCTTCAACCCAATACTCGGTCAAAGCTCGTTGCCCATTCTCGTCAATTACCCGTGCAGCCTGCCCATCCTTTCTTCCAATCGGCTTGTTAATCTCGCCATGCTCGTCCATAACCTGTCCTTCTACTAAAGCGGTATATTCCTTCAGCATTTGATGTTGCTGCACTTGCTGACTGATCATACTGGAGGCAATATGATGCTTAGCGACAAGAAGTAGTCCCCCCGTAAAGCGATCCAGTCGTGTAATTAAATGAGGGCGGAGATCTACAGAATTATTTGCGATTAAGTATCCCTTTACCCGATTTAAAACTGTATCATTTTGAACAGTTGGTCCTGGGATAGAAGTCACACCTGCTGGCTTATCTATTACCAACCAATTATCATCTTCATAAATAACATTTAAGGGCTCATTACTAATTCCAACAGTATCATCAGCTAACTCTGGCTGAGCCTTAATGGTTAAAGGTTGATTAGGAAGAATCTGGGTTGTTGGCCGTACCTTCCGATGATCAACAAGGAATTCCCCTTCACCGTTTTTAAGATCGTTAAATAAACGATGCCCCATCCCTAATGACTGAAGATACTTCTTTATTTTAATCGGTTCGGTTCCTCGGTATATCCACGTATTTTCCATTTACTTAACTTGTTTTAAAATTTGTTGAATGCTTTGGGCCTGAAATTCTTGTTCTGCTTGTGCTGATACTTCTTGAATTTGTTTAGCAGTCATGTTAGGATTCTTAGCCATTGCTGCTTGAACCTTTGATGTAACAAAAGCGCGTCCTTGTTCTGCTGCTTGTGCTTGTAATTTGGCACCCGTAGCAGATTTAGCAACTCTGGCAAGTTTATCTGCCTGACTCGTTGTGAGTTTAACATACATTCGTGGATATTCTAACACGTTAGTTCGCTTAACTAATGCATTGTTCATTCCTGACCATGCATATAGGACTTTATAAAAATTATTACGATATTGCCAGCGCGTCTCAGTTGTTACGAGCTGAGGGGTAGAACCATTAGTCCATTTAATTCGACTAGTGGTGTATTCGTTTGCTTGGGTATGGTAAGGCGTTTTTTGTTTAACTTTGGTGTTATAAATATAAACATCATCGCGGCCGCTTTTACCAACCGGTTGATAAATTGCCAGGGGCATTGAGGAATTTGAAGCAGAGTAAATCCGCTTGGTGGTTGTTGTCGTAACTTTTTGCATTCCAAAATGGTGACTGTAATTTAGTGTCATCAAAAGAGTTGAGCCCACAAAGATAATTCCCGTGAGTGTAGCTAAAATAATTCGCAGGCTTTTTTGCCGAATAAACATCATGCAAGCAAAAAAGGTGAGTGCTCCTAGAAAAGTTAAAATAATAACCATTTACTTCATCCCTCCTTTATCAGTTGGTTCTGCAATGTCTTCGCTATCAAGGCGGAGGTGAATTCCATTACCACTTGTAACAAAGAATGTAAGGAATAAACCAATGAGTGAGAAGGCGATTGCAAACCAGAATGCTGCATGGTACCCCATCAAAGTAGCATCAAACATCTTTGCTTTATATTGTAATGGGGATTGTGTCAGCAGTGAATGAGCAGGTCGATTGCTATTGGTAATATTTGTCAAAACAGAGATCATGATCGCTGTTCCCACAGAAGTAGCGACTTGACGAATGGTATTGTTAACAGCTGTACCGTGCGAAATTAGATTGTAAGGAAGAGAATTCATTCCCGCTGTAGTAACTGGCATCATTACCATTGAAATACCAAACATCCGGACTGCATATAAGAAGACAATATAAATAGTTGGGGTATCACGAGTAATAAAGGCAAAAGGAATTGTTCCAACAGTTAAGATAAACATTCCCGTAAAGGCTAAGCGTTTAGCACCATGACGGTCAAATAAGTTCCCAGTAATTGGACTCATAATTCCCATGAAAAGGGCTCCAAATAAAAGGGTAAGACCTGAATGGAAGGCGGACATTCCATGAATGATTTGAAGGTAAAGAGGGATGACGAATTCTACCCCAACCATTGCCATCATTACAATTGAACTAAGAATGGTCGCAAGGGAGAATTCTTTGCTTTCAAATACCTTGAATTCAAGGAACGGATCGTCTAGCTTGTTTTGACGCATGATTAGAATTCCAACTAAAATCACCCCAATGATAATGGTTGAAAGGACAACCGGATCTGTCCACCCCTTATCACCGACACTTGAGAATCCGTAAAGCATGCTCCCAAATCCTAATGTTGAAATAACAACAGAAAGCCAGTCAAGATGCGGCTTTTTATTAGGAATAACATTTTTAACTGCAAAAAAACTAACAATGATAACTAAAGCAGTAATGGGGGCGATCATTCCGAAAAGCCACCGCCAGCTATAACTATCGATAACCCATCCAGATAGAGCAGGCCCGATTGCTGGGGCTAATCCAATAACTAGGCCGTTTACTCCCATCGCAGCGCCACGTTTCTCAGGAGGATAAACAGTCAGCATAATATTCTGCATTAGGGGCATGTTAATTCCTACTCCGACCGCTTGGATAAGACGACCGGCTAATAAAACGGCAAACGATGGAGCAATCCATGCTAAGATTGTCCCAACTTCAAAGGTTGACATAGCAATGATAAAAAGACTCTTAGTATTAAAACGACTGGTTAAATAGGCACTTACGGGGATCATAATCCCATTAACCATTAAGAAACCAGTAGTTAACCACTGAACGGTGGCAGTACTAATATTAAAAGCATCCATTAATGCGGGAAAGGCTGTTGAAAGAATAGTTTGGTTTAAAATGGTACAAAAAGCTCCAATTAATAGGACGAAGATCATTAAGGAACGATTATAAGTTTGACCATTAATATCAACAGGTTGATGCTCTTGATTCACTTAATTTTCCTTCCGATCCCGAATACGAAGACTAGTATTTTCACCATCAATCACTGCATATACTTCTTTTGTGGAATCTTCAGCTAATGCACCCAGCTTAACTTCTCCACTATCTTCTCCAGTTTGTTCTACCTCTTTGATGCCGTCCGTAATAAAACGGGTAAAAATCTTATGAAGTTCGCGCCGTTTACGTTCCTTTTTTACAGCCATCGCTAAAGTAAAGCCTTGATCCAAAAATACTTTAATCGTTAATACCTGAAAAATTGTTAGAAAACTAAAATAGTGATTTTTATTCTGCTCATCTTGTTCCGATTTAATATAACCCTTTTTCTCCCAATATCTTAGTTGACTAGTAGAGACACCAGTTACACGTGCTACTTCACTCATATTAATCTTTAATTGTTTACTAGCGATCATTTTTCTAATTTTTTCAGAAAGCGGATCCATCTAATCTTCTTCTGGTAACTGTTCCTCTTTTTGTTCCCAAGCCTTCATCCAATCAACAACCGGTTCCCCATCTTCATGAAATTTAACATTAGTCAATGCGGTTAAAATTTTTTGATAAGCTGGCTTACTTAGCCGCGTGCTTACATTAACTAATTCCTGATGACCCATAAAAGCATTATCGCACAAGATTTGATTAATTGTAGCCATTAATTCATTAGATACTTGTGAGCTAAGGATCTCTAAACTGCCCCTACGATATTGATCAACATAAAAATTAATAAAGGAATTAAGGGCAACTTCTTTAGCATCCTCGCTTAACTCACTATAACTTAAACCTGTTGTAGCCAATTATTTTGTGTTTCCAGTTGCAACTGGTTGCTTCTCTTTACTATTCTTCTTTTTAGAATGTTGCTGAGAGTTCCGGTGGGAATGATTATTTTGTCGTTCGTTTTTATGTGTTTGATTATTTTTATTGTTTGGTCGACGATAGTGTTGGTTTTCGGAACGATTATTACCGTTCAAAATTGTCACCATCGGAATAATCACTGGACGACGACCGGTGCGATCATAGAGTAATTTTTGTAAACGGCTGATAATTGTCCGGTTTAATACCCGTTGATCAATGTGTTTGTGATTCTTAAATGTATTAAGGATTGCCCAGAATACTTCATGATTGGCTGCCTTAATCAGCTCTTGTGATTCATGCATATAAACAAAGCCACGAGAAACAATATCAGGCCCCGCAACAATTTGATAATCCTTTAAGTCGACAACCGCAATCGCTGTTACGACACCTTCTTCTGAAAGCAAGCGTCGTTCGCGAATTTCTGGATTTCCAACCGTATCTCCCGCATCACGACCATCAATATAAACATCACTAACACTATCAATATGGTCCGCCACTCGACAAGAGTCTTTCGTAAGAGCTAAAACATCCCCATTTGCAAGGACAAAGCTATTTTCCTTTGGTACACCAGTCATTTCAGCTAACTTAGTGTGAATTTTTTGCATCCGGTATTCACCGTGAACCGGCGCAAAGAACTTAGGCTTCATCAAGCGGAGCATAAACTCTTCATCAACTTGACCACCGTGCCCGGATGTATGGATATTGTTAACATAACCGTGAATAACATTAGCACCGTCTTCTTCAAGCTTATTGATCAAGGCATTAACGCTAGTCGTGTTACCCGGAATTGGGTTACTTGAGAAAACAACGGTATCCTCAGGCTGAATGGTAATCTGGCGGTGAGTTCCGTTAGCAATCCGACTAAGCGCCGCCATTGGTTCACCCTGCGATCCAGTACACATGATCAATACTTTTTCTGGTGGATAGTTATTAATTTCGTTCTGGTCAATCAATGAGTCTTTAGGGATATTCAGATAACCGAGTTCTTGACCAGCCGTAATCGCATTCTCCATACTACGACCAAAAACAGCAATTTTACGCCCTTGAGCAATGGCTGCATCAGAAGCTTCACGTAAACGATAGACGTTAGAAGCAAAGGATGCGAAAATAATCCGTCCCTTGATCCGTTCAAAAATACGCCGAATGTGAATATCAACCCATCGTTCAGACTTAGTAAATTCCGGTCGTTCTGCGTTTGTACTATCTGAAGTCAATAGCAGAACACCATCATCGCCTAGTTTGGCCATTTGTTGAAGATTTGGACCAGGTAAATTACCAACCGGTGTCAAATCAAACTTAAAGTCCCCGGTTTGAACAATTGTCCCTTGCGGAGTATGAACTGCAATCCCTAATGTATCAGGAATTGAGTGGGTTGTCCGGAAGAAACTAACCCATAATTTCTTAAAGTGAACCTCATCAAATTCATTGATTTCATGCAATTCGGCATTTCTTAGTAAGTGTTTTTCTTCCAGTTTTCCTTTAATTAATGACATTGCAAATGGTCCAGCATAAATAGGTGCATTGACCTTTTGTAAGAAGAATGGTAATCCTCCAATGTGGTCTTCGTGACCGTGAGTAATAAAGATTCCCTTAATCTTATCTTTATTTTCAATGAGGTAATCATAATTTTGAATTACGTAATCCACTCCTAGTAATTCATCTTCGGGGAATAAAACTCCACAGTCAATAACAATAATTTCATCTTGGAATTGTACACAATACATATTTTTACCAATCTCACCAAGACCACCCATGGCGTAAAAGGCAACTTCATTGTTTTTAATCTTTAATTTTGTCATTTAATACTGAATCATAAAGTCAAACCGTTGATGCTCTCCGGTCAAGCGATTAACATGCCGTTCCATCACTTGACGTCGTTGTCCAAACATCATCCAAACGGCGATTCCAATAAATACTACTAATTCTATTCCCGTCCCAATCCAATTTTGAACTGTTACTTTGCCAGTCATCAACGTTGAATCAGAAGCAATAAATGCCGTCCAATCTAATAGGAAGTGCATTACCATTGCTAGCCATAATTGACCAGTATAAACATAAACGGTTGCAAAAAATAGTCCAATCCCAGCTGCGCTAACTGCTTGTAAAACAGTCATTGACCATTCTTGAGGGCCATAGTTGGTAAGATGAACAATTCCGAATAAAATTGAACTCGTTGCCAATACCAACGGAAGGCGTTGCTTAACATTGCGCCAAGCATAGAATAAGATGCCAAGAATAGCAAAACGGAATAAGGTCTCTTCCATTACCGCAGCCTCAAACGCCGAAAGGGTAAAATCCCAATTAGCACGGTGGAGCCTTGGCATTTCTCCCGTATTTAAGGCCATAAAGATAATATCAACAACAACTAATCCAGCAAATATCCCCCAATTAAAATCACCGCTCCAGTGTGGTTTTAATCCTGGCCATGATAAATGCCACGTCCGCATAACAGTTGTCGTAAGAATAAAGAAAGCAACTGCGCCAACTGCACCAGTCGATAATGCTAATAATAAGAAGTGATTATCAACCAAGTCTGTTGGTAAGGCAATCAATGGCGTAAAAACCACCTGAGCTAACCAGGCAATAAAGATTAGCCGTTCGATGCTCCAATGCATGAACTCACCAATTACGCTTGCAAATGGTGCAAACATAATAAAGTAATAAAAAATCATCATTGTCACAACGCCCCGGGATGGTAAATGTAATAGAACAATAATTTCTCGAACCATTACATCCCAAGCAAACACTAAAATTATCGGCTGGGCAATTACCTGCAGCCATGCATTCAACTTTTTAACTAACAAGGATACATTAGGTAAGAGTTCAAAGACTAAACCAATTCCTAAAATAATAACCATGATCAATAATGCTAATGCAACAGTCTGACGATTAAATTCGTAATTACGAATCATCATCATTGCCAAAATGACCAGGGTCGCCCCAATTTGAACCCGGTACCAGATCCTAAGATAATCGTTTCCGGTCATTTATGCAATGTGTTTATGCAAATAACGTGCAACCAATGATAATGAGTAGCAGACAATAAAGTAGAGGACTGCTAACGCAACGAACATCGGAATAATATAATTTGTGTTTTGACCATAGATGATCTGGGTGTGGTACATTAACTCTGGCAAGACGATGATTGTTGCTAGTGATGTATCCTTAACTAATGAAATGAACTGACTAACGAGAGCCGGCATCATATTCTTAATTGCTTGTGGTAAGACAATAATTCGTAATGCTTGCCACTTAGTTAATCCATTAGCTAATGCCCCTTCCGTTTGACCGTAATCAATCGAATTTATCCCTGAGCGAACGATTTCAGCAACCATTGCCGATTCGAAAATTGAAAGCGCCATAATTGCGGCAGGAATAATTTCTGGTTTAATTCCGATATTGGGGAGGCCAAAGTAGGTGAAGAAAATTATTAGCAGGAGAGGAAGATTACGGATAATATCGATAATGAATCCTACAATTGCTGATAAGTATTTGATGTTAGCGTAACGAATAATTCCGAGAAAAGTTCCCAAAATAAAACTGATTATAATTGAAATTACGGAAACTTCAATCGTAATCCAAAGTCCTTCTAGGAGGAAACGGATATTAATCCATGAATAAGCGTCAATAAAGTTTTGCATCTAGGCTAATTTCTTTTCAAGGTGTCGCATATAATAACTCAACGGAAGCGTGATGATGAGGTACATGATCCCGACAATGAAATACGTGGGCATAGTTGCTAAGGTATCGTTTGCAATTAGATTTCCTTGGTACATAAGATCAAAGCCAGCGACAAAGGCAAGGACCGATGAGTTTTTAACCAAATTGATAAATTGATTGCCAAGTGGTGGAATAACAACGCGAAATGCTTGTGGTAAAACAATGTAGCGCATCGCTTGTCCATAAGTAAGTCCATTGGCAAGGGCTCCTTCCATTTGACCAGGATCAATTGAATTAATTCCAGCACGCACAGTTTCAGCAATAAATGCAGACGTATAAAGAGTTAAGCCAATTGTTCCCGCAGTAAATCCATTAATTTTCACTACATACATTGGGATAATCAGGAAAAAAGCCATTGTAATTACCAATAGTGGGATATTACGAAAGACCTCCACATAGACATGACCGATGATTTTTAAAACCCGATGCTGCGAAATCTCGAGAAGGGCAAAAAAGGTTCCAATAATAAGGCTCCCGATTAGTGCAATAAGGCTACATAGAATAGTATTCCAGAGGCCGGTTAAAAGGGGATGCCACTCATTTATAATTAAATTTAACATTTAGCGCTTCATCTCCTGATAATTAAATCCTTTAACATTGCCAAACCATTTAAGAAGAAGACGGTTGTAGGTTCCATCCTTTTCAACTTCTCTTAACGCCCAGTTTAATTTATTGCGAAAACGTGTTTGATTTTTGTTAACGGCGATTCCATAAGGTTCTTTAGTAAAGTTACCGCCGACAACTTCATAGCCTGGGTTTTCAGCTGCCATCCCATAGAGAATCCCATTATCAGTGGTAAGGGCATCCCCCTGTTTAGATTTAAGGGCCGTCATCGCTTGAGCATAGTCAGATAATTGAAGGACACGTGCTTCAGGAGCAAACTTCGCAACGTTTTTAACTGAATTTGATCCAGAAACCCCAAGAATTACAGCACCTCGTCGATTTAAATCGCTGATGTTTTTGATTGGACTTCCCTTTTTAACTAGGAGAGATTGACCAGCATCAAAGTAAGAATGGGTAAAGTCAACTTGCTTTTCTCGCTCAGGAGTGATCGTCATGGTTGCCATAATCGCATCAATATTACCATTTTTTAATAGGGGCACCCGGGTTCCGCTGGTTACAGGAACAAAAATTGGTTTTCCCTGTGGGCCGAGGATCTTTTTTGTAATAGCTGTTGCAAGATCAATTTCAAATCCTTCTAGCTTTCCTGTCCGGATATTTTCCAGCCCAAAGAGACGAGTATCTGCTTTAACTCCCCAGGTAATTCGTTGACTACGCATATCTTCGGTCAGAACATCTTTTTTTGCAATTGAGGTACCGCAGGCAGAAAGAGTAAGGAGAGCAACAAAGAGGAGGGCGCTAAGACTAATCAATCGCCAATACTTTTTCATTTAGTGACCACTGATCTTACTCATAAATTCGCGAGCACGCTCTGTAGAAGGCTGGTCGCCAAAGAATTTTTCGGTTGAATCGTCTTCTAAGATCCGACCATCTGCCATAAAAATAACCCGGTCAGCAACTGCCCGTGCAAAGCCCATTTCGTGGGTCACTACTAACATTGTCATGTTGGAGTTTTTAGCGATATCTTTCATAACGTCTAAAACATCATCAATCATTTCAGGATCGAGAGCACTTGTTGGTTCATCGAATAGGAGGCATTTAGGCTTCATAGCCAGACTGCGGGCAATCGCAATTCGTTGTTTTTGCCCTCCAGATAGCTGAGCAGGCATACTTTCAGCTTTATTTGCAAGGCCAACTTTATCAAGCAGTTTCATTGCTAACTCACGGTTTTCTTCTTCCGGACGCTTTAATACAATTCGTGGTGCGAGCATTATGTTTTCGATAACACTCTTATTGTTGTATAAGTTAAAGTGTTGAAAGACCATTCCGACATCTTTTCGAATTAAATTTACATTGGTTTTCTTATCGGCAAGGTCAAACCCATTAACGATTAATTGACCGTCTCTAATAGGATCTAAACCATTAACGGTCCGGATTAAACTACTTTTTCCCGAGCCAGATGGCCCAATTAAAACAACTGTTTCACCATCATCGATTGTTAAATTAATATCTTTTAATGCATGAAACTTGCCATAATATTTTTGTACATTATGAAATTCAATCATTGACATTTATTCATAAGCCTGAACAGTGTTTGTCCGAATAACAAATACTGACGTTCCAGCATGACGAGCCATGTATGATGCCTGAGAACCAACCGCCTTACGATTACCCTTCTTACCAATTGAACCAACAACTAATAAATCTGGCTGAAAAGCGGGGATAACATGATTACAAATCCGCTCAGCTGGCCGCTCCCCACGATCAACAATCGCCGTAATCTTTTCTGGATCAACGCCGTAATCAATTGCTGCTTGGACATATTCATTTACCCGTTGACGTAATTCGTCTTCACTGCTATGAACATAATCCTTATCTAAGATTTGATATACATTTACCCGGTCAGTTTCTAGAATTGATACAATTCCTAGCTCTGAACCATCACGTTTCGCCTTATCAACCGCGTATGAGAAAGCGGCACGGGCATCTGGTGCATCGTCAACACCAACGAGGATCTTCTTGAACTTCTTTGGCTTTATTTCGAACATCTACCGCGCAAATAATTGTCCAATCAGGTACGTAACCCCCATTGTTAATAATCCAGCAGCTGCATTCCTGATCATCGATTTAATCCGGTTAGATTTTCCTAAAACCGCCGCAAAATAACCAGTAATTAACAAGGCAATTAGAACTGCAATTGCGGTTGCTAAGATTCGAACATTTGCGGGAGAAACGGTAACCGCCACCATTGGTAAAATTGAACCAGTTGGAAAGGATATAAAGGAAGCAATCGCCGCAGCATATGGACTTGTAAACTCATTGGGATTAAAGCCATAGCGCTCTTGAACAGCTGTCCCTAAAGCATCTTTTTCCATTAATTCTTTCGTCGCTTGTTTAGCTAATTGCGAATCAATGTCTTGAGCTTCATATTTCTTTTGAACATAGTCAAATTCATGCTGGTATTGATTCTGAAGCCGCTGCTTTTCACTAATCAAAGCCATTTTTTGTGAGTCCTTTTGGGTCGAAACTGAGACGTACTCCCCCATACACATTGAGATCATACCGGCAAGTGTTCCGGACAAACCCGCGATTAAGATGGAACGGGCATTACTCGTTGCTGCTGCCACCCCGATAACAATTCCGGCAATTGAAATAATCCCATCATTAGCCCCCATCACACTTGCACGCAGAACGTTTACCTTTTGTGCTAGTGACATCTTTTTCTTGGACACTTAAAATAATTTTCCGACTCCATAGTGAATCGTAATCGTAATCAAACCAATAATAATATTTCGAATAACTGCAATTTTTACAAGCCCGTTCCCGAGTTTAGAACTGATATAACCGGTTAGAGCGCTCGTAAAGGCAACTGCCAAAATCACGGCATACCACTTATATGCTTCGGGAGCAAAAGTCATCGCCATCAACGGAATTAATCCTCCGGCAGCTGCTGAAAAAAGAGAAGAAAATGCAGCATCCCAAGGGTTAAGATAGTGACCAAGCTCAACATCATACTTAATCCGAACAACTGTCTCGAGGGGCTTTTTATTAAGGAGATCCTTAGCAATTTTGATTGATGTTTCAGGAGTAACTCCTTTATTTACATAATAGTCTTTTACTGCCGCAAGTTCCCCTTCATAATCGTCCTTTAAGAGTTGCTCTTCTTTAGCAACGGCCGCTTTTTCTGTATCCTTTTGAGTAGATACAGAGGCATATTCGCCAGAAGCCATTGAAAATGCACAGGCAAGCAAATCAGATAAGCCAGCAATGAAGATAGTAAAACGGTCACTTGTCGCTGCTGCCACCGATACCAAAACACCGACAACAGTCAAAATCCCATCATTTGAACCTAGTACCCCTGCTCGTAACGTATTCAGTTTTTCTTCCATTGTTTGCTTCTGATGCTTTTTCACCTTAATACTCATTTAGTCCTCTTTGAAATCGTTATTAATAACGTTCTTTTCATCAACAGGAGTGTTGAATAATTTTTCATCTTTCCCACGGTGATATTCTGCTTGAATAGTAACGTGACAGATCCCATATTTTTCATGCAAGATTTTTTCTACTTGACTATAGATTCGCTCAACCTGGCTTAGTGGCAAGTCATCACAATTAAGATGGGCAGAGAAAATGATTCGGTGTTCATCCATCATCCATGCATGGACGTGATGAACTGCCGTAACTCCGTCGATTTGTTTTAAATCATTTTCGATGGAATTATAATCAAGATCTGGGGAGGACTGCATGAGAATTTTAATGGTTTGATTAATAATTGGCCAAGCCTCATAAGCAATATAGAGGGCAACCCCAATTGTCAAGGCGGGATCAAGCCATGGAACATTAACAAAGGTAAGAATGATTCCTCCAATGATAACGGCAACTGATGAAAGTGCATCACTTAGAATGTGGAGATAAGTTGCTTTGACATTTAAGCTGTCTTCGCTTCCGGCATGTAAGAGGGCTGCAGAAATAAAGTTGGCAAGCAGACCAATCACGGCTACGGTTAACATAATGCCCCCGTTAATATGCTGGGGATGCTCTAACCGCTTAATAGCTTCAATAATTAAAAAGACAGAGATAACAATTAAAAAAATACTATTAGTTAATGCTGAGAGGATTTCAGCTCGACGGTAGCCATAAGTTCGTTGCTGATTCTCTGGTTGCCCGCCAATATGCTGGGCAAAGTAGCCTAGTACAATGGAAAGCGAATCCCCTAAATTATGAAAAGCATCTGATAGTAAGGCTAAACTTCCTGAAAGAATACCTCCGAAGATTTCAACAATTGTAATTAATACATTTAGGAGGGTAACTGCTAAAAAGCGTTTCCCTGTTACTTTTTCGTCCATTTAACCTTTATTTTCTTGAGCTGTGTCCGGTTCAATAAAAATATTATGTGAGGCCTTATATGAAACATTAATTTCTTGGTCGTTATCCTCTTTTTGAATCACAATTGGTCCTTCAAAAGGCTCATGGCGAATTACAGTTACTTGTTCCTGAGGTCGTAATCCTAACTCTTCTAAGTAAGTGAGAAGTTCATGATTATCTAAGAATCGTTCTAGTTCAACTTTTTCCCCATCATCAGCATCTGCTAATAAACGATGTGTTACATCTGGGAACTTGCCATTAGCTGATGGAATTACTCCACCATGCGGACAATGATCAGGGTGTTGAAGAAAAGCATCTAAGGCCGTTGCTAGTCGATCACTTGTCTGATGTTCAAGAATTTCCGCTTCTGAATGGACGTCGGCAAAATTGTAGTGAAGCTTATCCACTAAAAATGTTTCCCATAAACGATGCTTTCGAACTAATTCTGCAGCATACTTTTGTCCCTTTTCAGTTAAAGAAATACCGGCATATGGTTCATGAACAACTAGCCCTTCGTCAGCCAACTTAGAAATCATCTCGGTTACTGATCCAGCGGCAATTCCTAGTCCAAGGGAAATCTCTTTATTAGAAACTTTTTTATGACTACCACCTAATTCAAAAATAATTTTTAGATAGTCTTCCTTCATTGGAGTCAATTAGTCTTTAACTACATTTGCAGCTTGAAGGCCACGTTCGCCTTCTTCAACTTCAAACGTAACATGTTGTCCTTCACTCAATGACTTAAAGCCATCCCCTTGAATAGCAGAAAAATGAACAAACACGTCATCGCCGCTTTCACGAGTAATGAAGCCATACCCCTTATCGTCATTAAACCATTTAACAGTTCCTTGTTCCATCTAATTAAAGTGCAGAACAATTACAATTGCACTACCAATCGAAACGGCAGTTAGAATCGCCTCAATCCCTCTTGTAGGTCCACTAATTAAGTTTCCGGAAACTAAATCCCGTGCCGCATTAGTTAAGGGCACCCCAGGAACCAGAGGCATAACCGCACCAATAATAATATCATTAATATTATTAGCAAGGTGCATTTTAACAAAGATCACCGCCAAAATACCTATAATTAAGGAAGAACAAAACTCTCCTAAATATTGAATCTTAAACTTTCGTAAAAGGTATGAAAATGCTCCGTAACCTACGCCACCTGCAAGAAAGCCAGCCCAAGAATCAGAAACATTACCTGTAAAAACAATCATTAATGCACCACTTAAAATCGCAGCAGCAAATGATTCATACCAGTTTTGCCATCTTGACATCTTTTGGCGATCAATCTTTTTTAATTTAGCAAATGCTTGTGGAACATCAATTTTGCGCCGTGCTAGTTCACGAGAAACTTCATTGACATCCGCAATTTTACTTAAATTGTTTTTGCGATGACGAATAGTAATTACTTGGGCATCAGGTTCATTAATCGTCCCAACTACAATTCCAGTTACGGTTGTAAAAGCCTGAAAGCCATGAAGTCCTGCACTTTTTGCCATTCGGGATAAGGTGTCGTTAACTCGTTCCATATTTGATCCATTTTCAATTAAAAGTCTCCCAGCTAGCAAACAAGTCTTTAGTGCTAGTGCTTGTCGTCGTTTCGTTAACATTCAAAAATTCCATCGTGACTTTTTGATTAAATATTTATGAAGATAGTTCAAAACACGATTTAAAAGCTCTCCCAAACCAAAGCCAAGCGTAATTGCACCAACAATGACAACTACCTGGTAGAAATAAACATTAACAAGATGGTAATTACCAATAGCAAAATTACGAACCATTTTATAAGCCTGTCCTCCAGGCACAAATGGAACTAGCGCGGGCACATTAAAAACAATAATTGGCATTCGTTTTCGACGAGCTGCTGCCTGGCTTAATACCGAAATTAAGATTGCAGCAACTAAATTACTAAACGCAAGGCCAATGCCACTGCAATAATACATTATCCAGTAGACTACCCATACGCCTCCACCAATCATCCCCGCAGTATGATAGGCACGTTTAGGAATATTTAAGAGGATACCAAAACAAACTGTCGAAACATAGCATAAGAAAAATTGTAATAATAGGTTACCCCAATTCATTTAAATTTCAATACTACGGAAGAACGGAATCCGTTGCAATCGTGGTGCCCAAGCGACATAGAGCCATTCAGCTACTTGTAACCATGCATAAGCTAATAACATTGCACCAATAGTATCAAAAGGCCAGTGAGCATAAAGATATACCCGCGATACCGCCAAAAAGAAGACTGCAAATATTAATAAAATTTGCAAAATTGTGCGGACAGATGCTTTTTGAATAAGCGGAATTACAATTAAGAATAAAATTGCTACTACCAAGAAGAATCCTAAAGTGTGACCACTAGGGAAACTATAGCCATCATCTGCTGCCAAGTGTTGTGCAGGACGGACCCGCTTAACGATGTGTTTAATAATTGTTCCAAGCACATCACCACCAAAAATCGTTCCTAATGACCATAAAGCCGGGATGCGATAGCCCTTCAACCATAAAACACCTGCAATAATAAATACCCATACTAAATCTAAGACCGGTTTAACTAAAAATGAAAGTAAGCTCATCAAAGCACGGAACCAACCAATTCCTTCCAGGCGCTGACTAGTAAATAACGACTGCAGAACAGCATCAATCATTGTTAGCACTGACGAATTAAACATAATTAATAGCATCAATGCGATAAAGAAACCACCGCTTAAGGCAAAGCGCCACCACCGATGATCATCACGTTCAATAAACATTTATTTAATAATGCATTGCCATAAGTCATCCTTGTCATAAGTAAAACCACATTTAACAAGTACTCGCTGAGAACGATAATTGCTTTGTTTGCACTCCGCATGAATCGTAATTTTAGATGGCAAAATAGAAATAAATTTTTGAAGTGCAGTTGTCATTATGCCTTTATTCCATTGGTTTTGCTGCAAAAGATAACCTAATTCATAATGATGAGCAATTCTTTTTCCTTCATCCCCATACCAAGCACTTAATACAATCATCCCCACTACATCTTCATTTAGTTTCACTACCATTACATGATTCTGGCGAACAAACATCTTAATAGCTTGCACACGTTTTTCTCTTTGAAGTGGTAAAAGCAGTCCCACTGCTTGTGTTAAGTTTTCATTATCCAACAATTTAACTATTGCTCCTAAATTGTTATTAGTTTTTGCTGATTCAATTATAATTTCACTCATTTAATCATCTTCCGGTTCGTACGATTCACCCTTTGTTCGCCTTGATAAATCAACCTTATCAAGCGGAATCAAGTGCGTCTTGTAACGAATCTTGTAGTAGAAGAAAAGAATTAAGAATAATGGAATTCCCATGTAAGTAATTAAAATGTTTTGCCAGTCCATTTTTACAAAAGCATCAATGTTTTGACCACAAATAACGACAATACATAGAGTAAGCGCGAATACTGGGCCAAATGGGAACCCTGTTGCATGATACTTCAATTCAGACAGTGTATGGCCTTGCTTAAGAAATGCCTTCCTAAAGCGGTAGTGGGAAATTGCAATTCCTAACCATGCAATAAATCCACACAATCCAGATGCACCAATTAAGTAGTTATAAGCTTCGGGACCAATGAATTGGGTTGCATAGGCTGCTAATGAAACAACCATCGTTCCCAGCAAAGCATAAATCGGAATACCATGCCGGTTTACATAACCAAAAATCCGCCATGCATATCCTTCACGCGCTTGTGAATAAAGCATCCGGGTTGAAGCATATAAACCAGAGTTAGCAGCAGAAATGACGGCAGTTAAGATAACCGCATTCATTGCACTAGCCGCAAATGCTAATCCTGCCCGCTTAAACACAATCGTAAATGGACTCATTGTAATATTTGAAACGTCTTGATTCAATAAGTTCTTATCTGTGTAAGGAAGGATGCAGGCAATAACAAAAATAGCAAAAATATAAAAAAGTAAAATTCGCCAGAAAGTTGAATGGATTGCCTTTGAGACAGACTTTTCTGGTGTAGCAGCTTCACCAGCAGTAATTCCAACTAATTCTGTTCCTTGGAATGAGAACCCAGCAACCAAGAAAACACTAATAATTGCTGGCACACCTCCAACAAACGGTGCCTGCTTATAGTGGAAGTTGCTTAATCCAACTGGCTTACCACCCATAATTCCAAAAATAATTGCAACACCGACAATTAAAAATACGATAACTGTGACAACTTTGATTAAAGCAAGCCAAAATTCAGTTTCACCATAAGATCGTACTGATAAATAATTGATTAAGAAAATTAATGCCATCACTGTTACACTAAAAATCCAGCCTGGAACATTAGGAAGCCAATAATTCATTACAATTCCCGCAGTTGTAACATCTACGGGGATTGTAATCGCCCAGTTAAACCAATAATTCCAACCAAGAGCAAAACCTAGTGCAGGATCAACAAATTTTGTTGAATAAGCTGAAAATGACCCAGTTAATGGCATATATGTTGCCATTTCCCCTAGACTCGTCATTAGGAAATAAACCATAATTCCCATAATTCCATATGCAACTAACGCTCCGCCAGGTCCCGCAGTTGAAATAGCGGATCCACTGGCAATAAAAAGTCCCGTACCGATTGTTCCACCAAGAGCAATCATGGACAAGTGACGTGTCTGTAATGTCCGTTCCATATGACCCGTCGACTTAGATTCATCTACCATCTATTTAAGATTTAATTCAATTAATTTTTCATCAATCATGGCTAAGACCTTCTTAGCAGCAGCCGGATCTTCAACAAAATCATATTTATCACCATCAATAACCATCTTAGGACTTTCATTATAATCCTCATACCATTGAACATAACGTTCGTTTAAGTTTTTATAATATGAATATAATGAAGAATCATTAGCAATTTGTTCAAATGAACGTCCCCGTTTCTTAATCCGTTCAAGCATTGTCTCAAACGAAACCCTAATTGTAATTAAAAGGTTGGGGGCTTTTTGGTGTGGTTGCTCTGGTAATTCTTCCATCATGTTACTTAATAATGAAGAATAAATATTTGACTCCGTTTCCGTAGCTCGACCCATATCTGCGTTTAACTTGAATAATAAGGCATCTTCAAAAATTGAACGGTCCAAAACATTTAAATCATTTGAGTATGAATCTTTAATCTCATCAAGCCGCTTGTTTAAAAAGTAAATCTGTAATAAGAAACCATATTTTTTAGGATCTTTATAAAAAAGCGGCAAAATTTTATTGTCATCAACAGATTCATAGAAGGCCTGGCTATTAAGATGGTCTGCCAACAGCTTTGTCAAACTGGTCTTTCCTGCACCGATTGTCCCAGCTATAGCAATCATTGGAGGATACAGGGCTCGAACCTGTGACCCCCTGCTTGTAAGGCAGATGCTCTCCCAACTGAGCTAATCCTCCTGCGGATGAAGGGACTTGAACCCTTACATCAAAATGATACAAGATCCTAAATCTTGCGCGTCTGCCAATTCCGCCACATCCGCAGCGGAAGACGGGATTCGAACCCGCGACCCCCACCATGGCAAGGTGATGTTCTACCACTGAACTACTTCCGCTAGTGCACCCAGAAGGAGTCGAACCTTCAACCTTCTGATTCGTAGTCAGACACTCTATCCAATTGCGCTATGGGTGCTCGGAATTACAAGATTTGAACTTGCGACCTCTGCGTCCCGAACGCAGCGCTCTACCAAGCTGAGCTAAATTCCGTTACCGCCCCTTGGTGCTTTTTGCCTTGGACGGTATCAGCTTCAAGGTGCCCAAATTCAGTGGCATAGTGCGGAAAGTCCTTGGCACGCTCGTGAATACTTTGCCCCAATTGGCCAGCCTTCCCGCTGCGCTCGACATAGCCATTCGAGTGCCGCTTACCTCGCATCGGCAAGGAACGGACATCGAAGCCGAACTGGCCACGTTCAAACATCCGGTAAAGAGTTCGCAGGTTACAACTAATTGGGCGCTCAGCGCGCCCAATAATGGTATCAGGCGTCCACCCCTGGGCAATTTTGTCGTTGATATAAGTGAGTTCAGCCAGTGACAACTGAGTACGGTTTCGGCACAACGGTTGATCATTTGGGCCACTCGGTACGCTTTAAGCTTTTGCACGAAAGAATGGGCGATGATTGTCAGCTCGTTTGTGGTAAGATGGGTGTAAGTCATACCCGAAATGTCAATTTAAGTTAGAAAGAAAATAGTTGCTCATCAGTGACGTAAGACATAAATACTTCATATGGAGTTCGATAGCCTAGTGATTTACGGAGCAGGTTATTTCGCTTACTCATCAGTTGGGTTACCAATTCATCAGGAAGATTGCGGAAATCTAGCTGTTTCGTTAAGCCATCCCGACCTAAAAGACCGTTGTTGTTTTCGTTCAGCCCTCATTGATTGGGAGCACCAACCTCGGCAAAGTAAGTGTGAAGGTCAAATTGATTGGCAATCTCGCGCCAGCCGGCGAATTCTTTTCCGTTGTCAAAGGTAATCGATTTGAAGAAGTGCCGCGGGAATTTCCGAAGCCACTGACTTAAGTGTTGGTTAATCGCATCAGCCGTCTTTTCGTGCACATTGAGTACAATTTCGACCTTCGATTGGCGTTTGGTCAGGGTCATTACCGCCCCTTGGTGCTTTTTGCCTTGGACGGTATCAGCTTCAAGGTGCCCAAATTCAGTGGCATAGTGCGGAAAGTCCTTGGCACGCTCGTGAATACTTTGCCCCAATTGGCCAGCCTTCCCGCTGCGCTCGACATAGCCATTCGAGTGCCGCTTACCTCGCATCGGCAAGGAACGGACATCGAAGCCGAACTGGCCACGTTCAAACATCCGGTAAAGAGTTCGCAGGTTACAACTAATTGGGCGCTCAGCGCGCCCAATAATGGTATCAGGCGTCCACCCCTGGGCAATTTTGTCGTTGATATAAGTGAGTTCAGCCAGTGACAACTGAGTACGGTTTCGGCACAACGGTTGATCATTTGGGCCACTCGGTACGCTTTAAGCTTTTGCACGAAAGAATGGGCGATGATTGTCAGCTCGTTTGTGGTAAGATGGGTGTAAGTCATTTGTGGTTTCCTTTCTTTTGTTTAGGGGTATTCAAAAGTCTACCACAAATGGCTTTTCTATTTTTCTAACTTAATTTTACAAACGGCGTTATTTATGCGTTGAAACTGTCTTTTATAAACTTTGCAATTTGATCTACTGGAATTTTTTCCATATTATCATAAAAATCAATATGTTCGCAGTTTTTTACGATCAATCTTTGCTTTGGTTGGTTAGCAAGGTAATAAGCTCTCTCGGAATAAGAACGGGAGTGAGCATTGTCTCCATAAATAAATAGGATTGGTCGTGGTGAAATTTCTTTAATATAGTCTAACGCAGAAAATTCAAGCATTGCTAAATTAGAAGTGGTTGTTGCAGTTCCACGTGTATTTGGATGGAAGCCACGTTTAAGAGCGTAAAAACGAAGCCACTCATTTGTTAACTCATCATGATTTGGTAAATCGTCAATACTATCATATGGTTCTTCTGGGAAGGAAGGATGATAGTCAGGCTGCCCATTTTCAAAATCGTCCCACCGTTGCTTTGATAATTGATCTTTAAGCTGGAATAATTGTTCAGGAGCAAGATTAGCCATCTCACGAATATCTGTCATATCATACATTGAAATTGTTACAACAGATTTAATTCGTATATCAACAGCCGCAGCGCTAAGAGCAAAGCCTGCCCCTCCACTGATACCGATAACACTTATTTGTTCGCGATTGACATGCTTTGCTTTTGTACCTGGATAATCAACTGCGGCACTAAAAGATTCCGCATATAAGTCTGGAGAAGCAACATGACGAGGTTCGCCAGCTGATTCACCCATGTATACTTGATCAAATGCAAGGGTAACAAAACCTAATTGAGCAAACGTATTTGCATAAATTGCTGCTGCCTGTTCTTTTGTGCTTCCATAAGGTGCCCCGATTACGATGGCTGATAACAATGGTGGATTATAGAATGAAGTTAGCCACCCAGTTGGTGGTAAATAAAAAACGCCATTCGGCGTGACATCAGGTATCATATTAAGTGAACCAAACCTATATGAAAGGATGTCCGTCAAATGACGCACTTGCTGTAAACTACCCAGTTGTTATTCGCAGCACCATTAATTACTACCTTGGAAACTGTATCTGGGATAGTAATCACATTGTTGGCGATTCTATTGTAGTCACCCCTCATAATAAGAATTCCTGTTGTGCTGTAAACTACCCAGTTGTTATTCGCAGCACCATTAATTACTACCTTGGAAACTGTATCTGGGATAGTAATCACATTGTTGGCGATTCTATTGTAGTCACCCCTCATAATAAGAATTCCTGTTGTATTATGAGGGGTACCATTGGCGAGAAGGTTATTTCCAATTATCACATTATTGAACGCTTCGATATGAACAATACCCCACTTGTTATCTTTTCTGTCAGGGTTATCATGCCATGACTCCAGCGCAATCACGTTGCTAGAAATAACATTCCCATTACCAAATGCTCCATCTGAATTGGGTAAAAATTCAATCATGCCGTTATAATATGCAGAGATTGTATTACCAACAATAGAACCATGTACTGGATTTAATATTCTAATAGCCGAAGCCCCATCTGGATAAATATTATTACCAGAAATATTAAATCTGTCTGGATTTTCCATATAAATTGTAGTTCCTTTTGGCTGTGCACCTAATGAATTGTTTTTAATTTCTGCTTGTTGACTTGCCCCAGTCAAAAGAATACTTGATTGAGTTTCCGCAATCCATGAATTGGTAATTCTCGGAGCGTCTGCGGCATGTAATCTCACTCCAATACCAACATTATTTATAGTCATATTGTCAATAACGATTCTATCTGAATTAGATACTCCGTCAATACCAACTCCAGCGTTAGTATCTCCCCGAAGATCGAATCCACTGAAAGTAATACCTGAAAGTCTATTGTTGTTATGGGTATTCTCAAGCTTAAAAGCAGTGATTGGATTTTGAACAGTAACTTTTGCTCCGCCACCTCCTGCTTGCGTAGAACCATCAACTGGATCAATACCACTTCGGAGTCCATGATTTAATCCCATTACATGAACATAGGAACGGTCTACATTGACAGTAGATTTAAGGAAGTAATTTCCATTAGGAATAAATATTGTTCCGCCAACTGATGGAAGAGCCTGAATGGCTTTATTAAAAGCAGGAGCGTTATCAAAATTAACATTTTCTGGTTGCGCACCAAAATCTAAAATATTAACAAACATAGTACTCATTTTTTGGTTAATTCTTAAAATATCAGCTCTATTATCGGCAATGCCCTTATTAATGTTTGATACATCTGGAATCTGACCTGGGTCTCCTTTTGGTCCTTGTATTCCTTGTGGACCTCGATCCCCTGTATTCCCTTTAGGTCCTTGTGGACCTCGATCCCCTTTGTCACCCTTTGGTCCTTGTGGGCCAGTGGGACCCTTGATGTTACCAATCCAAGGACCATAGTCAAACGTTCCTCCACCTTCACTTGCATCATTAGTAATATTGACCTTAGTAATCATTGCAATATTACCGTCAGCATTAATCATAATATCATTAACTTTAGGTGGGTTAGAAGCACTTGCGTTAGTCAAATCTGTAAACCACTGTAGTTGTTTGTTAGGACTATAGTGCATTCTATTATACCAAACAGAATGACCATCTTTTCCTGCTACACCTTGTGGACCTCGATCCCCTGTATTCCCTTTAGGTCCTTGTGGACCTGTATCACCTTTATCTCCTTTAGGGCCTTGTGGGCCAACATTACCAATATCTCCTTTAGGACCAGCAGGACCTTGGGAACCAGTTAATCCAGTATCTCCTTTATCACCCTTTATACCATGAATATTAGCAATAAGTTCACCAATTCCATAAGTCTTAGGACTTGTATCTGGATGTACTTTGGTAATTTCATATACCTTCCCAGAAGGAGTAATAATGTGTTCTCCTACTCGAGGGGGATTAGCTGTTGGGTGTAAATCAGTCCAATACAATGTATCCTGATTGGCAGAAGCTTCATATGTAGAGTAATAAAAATTAGAACCTGTTTCTCCCTTATCTCCTTTTGGTCCTTGTATTCCTTGAGGTCCTCTATCTCCCGTACTACCTTTAGCGCCCGTTGCTCCTGTAGCACCAGTATCTCCCTTAGGACCGGCGGGTCCCATTGGTCCAGTAGGACCTACAGAACCCTGTGGACCACGTTCACCTTGAGGACCTTGTGGGCCAGCATCACCCTTGGGACCTTGTGGACCTTCTATACCAACTTGGGGGATCATCTTACCAATTTTTATATTATTAGCTCTGGCCCATTCTAAATAACTCACCCCGACCCCTTCTGACCCATTAAATTTATAAGGTGGATATGTATTTCTGTTGGGGGCAACTATCGTTTCGTTCGATGCAACTACATAGTCATCTGCAACTTCTTTTGCTGAAACGTAAAACCTATCATTATTTAATATATATACTTTTTTCATTTATTTTTTTACATGACAAAATACTAAGTCTTCCTTGGTAAATAATCCCAGTTCAAACCAGGTCTTTATCATGTTTCTCTCTCCACTCGTTATCTTGTTCACATCGCTTGTGAAATAGGCATCTTCGAAATTTAAGTTGGTTGAATCTCGAAAAGGATGATTTACCCAGCATGATTGCCAATTTTGTAATTGGTCACTTTGTATCTCATTTAATTTACTTTTGAAGAAGCTGGTCTTAATAAGCCAGTTTTGAATCAACTCGTATACTTCAGGATCAATCTCCCCATTTTTTGAAATAAAGCTCACACCCATTTATCGCGGAATTGACAGATCGATTCTATAGGCATTGTAATTATCTTCAATTTTAACGAGCCTCATCGACGGAGGTTCACTATTATCGGTCATAGTTACAAAACCAGCGACAAAAACAGGTGTCTGTCCATCGTCGCCCTTTGGACCTTGTAAACCAGTTTCTCCACGTTCCCCTTGAGGCCCTCTTTCTCCGTTATCACCTTTAACCCCAGGGGCACCTTGGTCTCCTTTAGCACCCTTAAGAGAGTTTAAGAAGTCCTCTTCGCTACCAGTATTTCCTTTGGATAGCCATAATTGGTATGTGGATTGACCATCTTTTCCGTTAGCCCCAGCTGGCCCTTGAGCGCCATCCTTACCATCTGATCCATCCTTCCCCGGGAACCCTTGTGGGCCTCTTTCACCAGCATCTCCTTTAGGGCCCTGAATACCATCATGTCCTTGTTCACCTTTAAGTGAACCTAACCATTCTTGCTCAGTTCCTTGGAATCCGTTCTTTTTAGCTAATTCATAAGCGCTTAATCCGTCTACTCCGTTCTTTCCATCAGCCCCGTTTCGTCCAGAGGCTCCATTGGAACCATCACGACCTTTAAGAGAATTGAGCCATTCTTCTTCCGTTCCTTTAAAACCATTAGCAATGGCGATCTCATAGGCACTCTTACCGTTTTGTCCGTCCTGACCTTTGGCTCCATCATGACCATTAGCTCCGTCTCGGCCATCTTTACCATTGGCTCCATGTAGTGATTGTAACCATTCGTCTACGCTACCCTCAAAACCAGCTTCTACCGCCAAATCATAAGCAGACTTACCATTCTTCCCATCTTTTCCGGGAGTGAGTTGAATATCTTCCAACGCTTTCTTAGTAGCATAAGTCTTATCTGCATTCTCTTTAGTCTCATAAGGAGTTAAGTCAGGCGTTTCAGGAATATCTGCTTTCTTAGCATAATCAGAAAGTTCTTGCTTATTGACATAATTACTTAAATCAATTTTTCCGCCAGATTGAATATCAGCTATTTTTTCATCAATTTCTCCTTTAGTGTAGTAATGAGTGAGGTCAACATTACCTGGAATAACTACTTTTGTTCCGTTAATGGTTAGGGTATTAGTTTCCGTGTCTAATACGATACTTGGAATTTCTGATTTTTTAGCATAGTCAGTTAAGTCAACACTATCTGGAATATTGATAACACTATCGTTTAAAGTAAGCGTTCGTTTCTCAACGTCTATTGAAATCTTGGGTAGCTCTGACTTTTTAGCATATGGAGTAAGGTCTGGTTGACTTGGGATATCTGATTTCTTAGCGTAATCCGTTAAATCACTCTGTCTAAGATAACCAGTAAGGTCAGCCTTTCCATTTGTCGCAATGTCAGTTAACTTCTTATCAATTTCTTCTTTAGTGTAATAAGGAGAAAGGTCAATATTATTAGGAATATTAATTGATTCTTTTCCAACAGTTAAAGTTCTTTCATTTTTATCAAGGACAATATTCTTTACATCAGATTTTAAAGCATATTTATCTGCATCAGTCTTGGTAACATAACTAGACAAATCTACTTGAGAAGGTATTTCTACCTTTTGACCATTGATAGTTAGAGTATTGTTTTCTGCATCATATACGATAAGAGGAACATCATTCTTTTTAGCATATTCTGAATTCGCAGTTTCTTTAGTTAAGAATTCAGATAAATCGACATTAGCGTCATTACCATCTCGCCCATCCTTACCTTTGAGGGATTCTAGCCATTCAGTTTCAGTTCCCATAAACCCGTTTGCGATAGCTATCTCATAGGCAGATTTACCACTCTGTCCTGGAAGTCCGTCTCTACCTGACTTTCCATCAAGGCCATCATTTCCATGCAATGAGCGTAACCATTCGACTTCTGTCCCATCAAACCCATTATCGACAGCTACTTGATAGGCAGATTTACCATCTTGACCAGCAACTCCATCCTTACCCGGAAGTCCATTCTCACCTCTAGGACCGATTAAAGATTTATTAGTGTCAATTCCATCAACAACAAGTGTACCTGCATCTGATACAGTGATTTCTGGCGTATGTCCATCTCTTCCGTCCCTACCATCCTTGGCAGTTAGGTTAATTCCTGTATCTTTGCCGTTAATACAAAGGTTGCCATCAACTACTTTCACATCGATGCTAATATTCTTCCCATCGATATCTGGTAATTTTTCTAATTTATCCTCAATCTTTTGAGCTAGTTCATTAAACTTCTTTTCAAAATCAGCAAGAGTAATAGAAGAAACCAAGCTACCATCAATTTGTGATGCGTTGCCATGAATCTTTAATCTAAGGAATCCTTCGTCAGGATAGATAACTTGATCGTCACCTTCGCCTTGCCATAACTCAACATCGTACTGACCTACCGTTAGGTCTTTTAATAACTTGGTAGGGAGTTGAATAATCTTACGTTCGGCAGTAACGGGCACCGTTTTGATATATGATTCCTCATTCTTAATACGAATGAGGAGTTTTTCTTCATTAGAGAAACTCATTACTGCATGGTCATCAACGGCTTTCAATTCAATAATTGATCCATTGTTGCCAAATTTGAAATTAATTTCGTCATCAAGATATGTTGTTAAGTATTTCATTCAATAATCTAGCAACTGCCCATTTTGATATTTAGACTCCTCAAATGGGAGAGCGTATCGTATAACGTATTTATTTTTGAATACATCTCTGTTATTTCTTAAATACGTGTTTATGCTACCTGGATGCTCATTATATTCGTGACAGAATTCATTTTCGGTCGCATAGAATCTTTTATCTTCGGTGTCAATAAATTCAACGACAATACCCCTAGGGCGATGTTTATTATACTCCTCCAAACTCTGTTTAATAGCTAAGCCATTAAAATTGCGTTCAGAAAATATCATCCACCCCTTAAAAGTCCTTCCTTTTGCATCTATCACTTCTTCAATATTTCCGGCGGACCCGTGCAGCCTACGAGCAGCCTCAGATATAGACTCGATTTTTATTACCTCACCATTTACAACATTAAACAAGCAAACCGACTTGGGATAGCGCTTTATTCGTTCATATCTACCATTATAATGATTGTTATAGTAAACCGAACACCATTCTAAATTATCCACTCGATTGTTTGTCTTATCTTCGTCAATATGATTAATTGATGGTAAATTATCTGGATTGGGAATAAACGCTCTGGCAACAAGCTGATGTACTCTTTTAGGATAACTTTTAGAACTTTTATTTAACGTTACCATCAAATATCCATTCTTATCTGTTACTGGGGTCCTAATTCTTTCTTCGTAATGTCGAATAACCCCATTGCTATAAATAACATCTCTATCCATACTTTTAACTTGTCCCAAATTAGAGATTTGATAATATCCCTCAAATTCTTCTATATCTTTCCAAATTTCTTTCATTTAGTAGTAAATGGCCTGACCCACACGAATAAAATTAGGATTAGCTATATTATTTTTGCTTAACAGTGTCTGGTAATTAACTCCAAGAGAATAACTCAAGCCGCTTAGTGTTTCACCGTAACGCACATAGTGTACTCTGTTAGAACTGTTATTTTGAGTCGCCCTATTAATTTTTAGTCGCTGACCAGGATAAATCCAATTTGGATTATCAATTCTGTTAAGGAATGCGATTGATTGATATGTTGTCCCAAATTTTGTAGCGATACCTGAGAGCGTATCATTTGGTTGTACAGTGTAGTATTGAGTATTATTTGATGGTTGTGCGGGGGTAGTGTTAACCTTGTTTGAAACAGATTGACCTTCTCCCTTATCAGCAACACGAATAACTTGACCTGGGTGAATTACGTCATTAATGGTCTTGCCATTCAATTGTGCTAAGGCGTTCATTTCCATTCCATACTTGTTGGCAATTCCCCACCAACTATCATTTGGCTTCACGGTGTAGTTATGAGTATCTTTATGAATTTGCTTACCTTGTTCCGTTGCAGGAGTTTCGGTCTTTGGCTTTTGTGAATTCCCATTGACGTAACCATTATCGGTAATACCAGTAAGGTCAATATTCCGATCAAGACCACCAGCAATTGCAGTTGAGGTATATTGGAAAAGACCAATATTCTCAAAACTAGGGAAGAAGTTATAGTTTGGTTCTCTAGTTACGGCATAGTTTGGATACTCTGCCAGCCACAGTTGATACTTGCTTGCTAGATAATGAAGATCTGTGTTATTCACAAGATAATTCTTGTAACCGTAAACCATTGGCGTGAAACCTGCGTCTTTAATTCGTTGACAAGCGTGATCAATTGCCTGGGTGCTCTGATAGCCTGACTCAACGTCCAGAGCGATAATTGAGCCTCTCGGTGTCTGCACCTTAGGTAGGAAGTAATTTAATACTTGGTCTGCCTGTTGATTAGTAGTAACGTTTTGCCACCAAATATAGTTATGGGCCCGTTTTCCTTGTGCAATTGCACTAGAAACTTGTGAGCCATAAGTCCATTGGTCGTAAAGGTTCCATCCTGTGGTAGTACCACCCATTTGGATGATAGCAAATTTGTCATCTGGATAACCAAAAATTCCATTTGCGCCCTGATATTTCGACCAGTCGGGACCATGGTCTCCCTTAGCAGCATATGCCACATTGTCATGATTTGTTACATTAACAACACCTGTCGTCACAGGTATAGTCAATCCTAATACTGCTACTGTTAAAGCAGCTTTCTTTAGAAACTTCTTGAACAATTACTTCCAGTAGGTAATACGAATCTTTGGCTTTTTCCAGCCGTCCCATATTCCAGCAAATATTCCATACTGCCAGAGACTATTATTATCGGCACTTGTGGTTATCCCAGTAATTAAATTATCCCTTAAGTTGTCACCAACCCAATTAGGCAGAGTTATCCATTGACCTTGGTCTCTACGGTAATATCTTACCCTTGCGACACCGTGATTTACTTCAGAAAACCTTTCTTGCCAACCACGTGCATTGTGCAAACCGATAACTGCGGTTCCACCTGACATATAAGCCCAATGTAATGAGTGTAAATATATTTCTACTTTTTCTATTCTTGCTCCAGCTAATTCTGCTCGTATGTTTGCATCGTCAAAGCCTGCCATACCATGTTCAATAGATTTATTAAAGCGGTCATGATATGGCTGGTAGTCCCCTTGTGCAAGACGATCATGACGCCATAACGAATTGTAGTGCGTATGAGCGATATTACCATGATCTGCGCCCCAATAGCCTTCGCTCCAGGTAGCCTCCCAGGTCGTAATTTTACGCTCCTCTAGTAGGTTCAACCATTCATGACCATTCCAAATTCTTGCACGTGGTGGAATCCATGTATGTCCATTGGAAATGCGAACATTGCCACCACCAAGTTTAATCCACTCTCCATTAGTTCCTCTATATTTTACAAATGGCATCTAAATACCAATCCAAACTGATCCTACGGGAATATCTCCGCCGGGCTGTTCGTCTTGCATAAATAATCTTCTATTATGATCACCGATGTAGGGAGAATGATTAAGCTTAACCGCTTCATGATTTGCTCCAACAGCAAATTGAGCAACAACTTCAGAGGTATTCCAATTTCCAACTGCCAATGATCCTTGATCCCATGCCGGCTTGAAAAACCCTACTCCTTTATCAAAGTTTCCAGTTTTTTCATCAAATGTCTGAAAATTAATTTGTGGCTCATTGGCTCGAATAACGTGCATACCACCATATTGAACAAAATTACGATCTTGATTGAACGTAAATGGAGGATATTTATACTCTTTACCACCTGTTTGAATATGAACATCACCAATATCGGTTGCAACAACTTTAGCAGTCCAATTATTATTCTTATCAAAAACTAGTCCTGTTTCTGTATTTTCACCATCTTTGATATTGAAATGAATATTCCGTTTATCCATTCGGAGACCGCTATACTTAGTATCATCGCTATTAATCTTTAAGAAACCTGAGCTGTCGATCCCATCAAGTTTATCAGCATCTAACCCCGATCCACTACCTACATTAGCTTCTGTGAATATCTTTTTACCATTAAAAGTAGGATTATCATTACCCCAAAAATGTAAGTTAGTGTCTGCATCTCCAATATGGATATTATTATTGTCGTCAATAGAGGCTAAATTGTAGTCATGACCATTCTTACCTCTAAGTTTGTATTTCGCTCCAAACTTAATTGAAAGATCACCATTAACCGTATCTCCCCACTTGAACAAATATCTATTGTCACTATCTTTTTTTAAGCTTTCCAACCCACTTTGTGAGTTGTCAGATACATTATTTATTTTGGAATTTAACTCATTAATTGCCCCAGTCATATTCTTTGAATCTGTTTGGAGTTTTGAAATATCACCAAGAATATTGTTAATATTCGTAATGGTATTTCGCAAATCAACACCGCCAGATCCCCATCCAGACTGATTACTTCGTGAGACAGTATTTTCTAAAATTACTCCGTTAGGACTTATTACTTTATAGAAAGTCAATTCTGGATTGTTCTGATCACCAATTGATGTAACTGTCAGAATAGATTCCTTATCTCCTGGAATGTTTCCGGGCAAACCTCCTACTCCTTTAATTCGGTACACCCCAGTATGTTTTATGTCTCTATAATCACCGCTTGTGATTAGCTTTCCCTCAAAGCCTAATTCTCTAAAAGTTCCAATTTCATTATTATTTGAATCTAGGACTCTAAGAGCCTTGTCGTCCGTTACGAAATGATATTCATCATCTGCAACTAAATATTTTGCTCTTTTTACAGCCATCTACTCTAGCGTTAGTGTATTATCGGTTAAATTTCCACTATCATCTGCAAATTTAGTAACGCCACCAGTTAACTTATCTTTATCTTCATCGTTAACAACCAATGTTTTCTTTCTTGTTGATCCAGAAGATCCAGTGACAATTAGCTCAGCACCATTCCCATACATATCGCAAATTTGAACTATATCGTCTTTACTTACCCAATCATGTAAGTGTTCTGGTAATGTACATGTTTTTTCAGTGTCATTCACTCTAACAATACATTTATATCCGGCAGGGTCTTCCACCACAACACCAGTTTGAAATTGAGGTCCTGAATTACGTTGTGCTTCATGCTGAGCTATTGTTCGCATGGCTTCTAATAATCCTTTTTGTTGTTCGCTAACTTCCATCTAATCAACCATTTGAATTCGATGAATATCTGGATGAAATTTATAGTTAGCATATTCTTTAGGAACAACAATTAAATTATGATATGGGAACCAATAATCACTTGCAGCACCTATAGTTGGCTTTTGACCTTGATTATCTTTTTTAGCAATAAACACTAAATCTAACGGGCGCCAACTTTGACCTTCACGAACGGACACGGCATCACCAGCCTTATAGCTAGTAGCTCCATTCCATTCACCCTTAAAAATAGCATTTAATCCTATATCACCCTTGTCACCCTTACTAGATGCTCTTCTATAATGATCGGAATCATTATCTGGTGTATGTTGCCTATCCGCTACCACATCTTTTGTAACAATATATAGCGCACCTTGATATGTTATAAGATTATGTTTCTTAAACTTCTTCGTTGCGTCCCATTCACCTACACAATCAAAATCGTTAACGTAGGTGTCCCATTCTTTCTGCTTTTCAAGAATATACTTTCTTACATTCCCATCAAAGAATGTCTCAATTTCTACAATTGCGTCCTGAAGTTTATTCATGGTTTCAGGTGTAATCATATAATCTTGTAGTTGAGCACTTAATGCGGAAATTTGATTTTGTTCATCATTTGTTAGTGTTGTCTTTTGTTTTAATCTCTGCAATTCTAGTGCATTTGCAACTTGATTTGCCGGAAGATCAAATAATTCTCTAAATACATCTATCTTTTGCGGAAAAGTAGATCTCGACATCTACTCGTCGAACTTAATTTTAAATCCTAATGAATCAGTTGTTGCCGTCTGATTGTTAAACACATCTTCTGGACTAAGTGATCTGTCATATAGATTAAGCATATGATTTCCACCAATAGAACATGTGTCTACATCTGTAGGATCATTTAAGAAATCCCAAATTGGCATCTTTTGCATTTCATCAATTACCTTATCGAAGATTTGACCTGCCGATTCAGTAATAGGTAATGCTTTGTATAGAAAGTTCAAATTTAAGTTACTTTCTTTTTCTAGTCGCTGAAACATGTCATGAATACCTTTTAAGTCTCCGGCCAAATAATACATCGCACAAGCAATAAGATACGCAGCTACATAGTCATCTGATGTACTCTCCCATGTTCCGTTTAGCTGGTTTCTAGCTCGCTTAATTAATGCTTGCTTCTTAGCTTCCCTGCTTTCAAATCCCGTTATCGTTACATAACGATCTTTCCCACCATGAAGTAATTCTGCAAATCCTTCTTTGAACCACACAGGCATATCCATCGTCTTAACAGCACCATAGAAATCATTACAAACTGCATGAAACATTTCATGTCCGAGTACACGATCTGCATAATCACCTTTAGATCTACCAACGTCACCATTTTCATCCTTAAGATTAAGCTTTTCAAAATCTCGAAGGTCGATTTCTAGTGTTTGATTTCTGGAAGTGTTATATGCGGTTGTCTCTGCTTGCCAACCACCTTCTTCGTCAACAACAAATCGGATACTCAAGTAATTCTTTCCATCGGCGGAAATACCATATGCATCTTTAATTCTTTCTTCGGGAAGTGACAGCCATCCTAATTTATTGATACCATTCTTGATAGCTGCAACAATTGGCATATCTGCCTCACCATAATCTGGCTTAACAAAGTACATTTTATGAGCATCAATTGACATGATCCCATCGACATCTAAGTCAATTTGGATAGTATCAATCATATATTGATATACTTTTTTTGTTACAGGATTGGTGACCAGAATAACATCATTAGGTTGTAAGAAGTAAACTGGAGCAACATCAATACTTACTTTTTCTTGAAAATGTGCCGCCTTCCACATTTCATAGCGTGCTTGAGACACACACTGTAAATCATTGGTAAGATCACTATTTTGAATAACTTTTGTTCTAGTTCCGATAGCATCTATATTAAACTCGCTATTTGTATCAGTAATTTTTACTGAACCTTTAGGTGTATAGCCTGTTTTGGTTGATGTGGACCCAATAACAACAAATCTGTTCTTAACGTTCTTTAAGTCGTAACTTTCTTGAAATGATAAGGTGAGATCTGCTCTATCTTGTGAAGTTGCATCAAATTCCCATTTAGGCTTAGGAATTTCTTCTTCCTTTTGAATGGGCAACTTACGATATTCAAATTGACCAAGAGAATTATAGCCACAGATAAAATCCATGTACATATCACGAAAGTCTTCAATGATATCATTGATTGAAGTTCCCGGTTCCTTTTCGTAATCGTACTGAAGGATTTCTTCACCATTACTGGTGTACATATACCCAAAATCTGTTTCTCCCACTAATTCCATGATTCCTCTAATAGCATCACTCATAGGTGTTCCACGCTTTATTTTGAGTTTATTTTCTAGCCCTTGGCCGTCCCATAAGGTCATTTTGTCAGCTAACGTAACTGATATTTCACGTGTTGTTTTATCAAAACGTAGAGAGGATTCGTTAACCCAAAACGTTCCTAGTAAAAAGTTAACTGCCTCCCTGGGGAAACGAGATAAATCAACAACTCCTTGATAGACTCTAAACTTCTTATCGAACCAAAAAACACTTTTACTATTTGGCATATATGAAGGATCAACAACCATCTTCAAAGTTCCCGTTCGTCGTATCAATGAGGTTGCATCATAATTAATAGTTCCACCAGTTGTTTTTCCAGTAATAGTATCAATTATGGAGCCATCATTATCCAACACTTGAATAGTTGTTTGAAGGTTGCGAATTGGTTGTCGTAAAACACTTGCTGCTCGACCACTTACTTTTTCTTCAAGCCCATTTACAATATTCGATAACGTTTCATTGTAATTGGGCTTTTTGTATTTCAGTGGCATTTACTTCAAATTATCTCGTTCATACAAGAATGAATTTCTATATCTAGTTCTAGATTGAATAGAACCATCTTCAGCAATATATTCCTGATTCCACTTAATATTCCCATCTTCGTCGTATGTGTAGACAGATTTACCTGCATCAGCAATTAATCCCGCTTTTTCCATGGTGTTGTAATCTAATTTACCTATTTCAGTGAAATTAAATGTTACCGTAGAAATAGCTTCAAGACTTTCATCTTTCGGAGTAGTTTTAATATTATGTGTTGCACAAACAATAATATCTCCATCTTCACGACGAATTACCTTTGTTTGTCCATCATTAAGGAAGTCAATAACATTGGTTCTATTAATGTATTCGGCGTGTGGATCAATTTCGTTTTCATAACCAAATTCTTGTTGCGGAGTAAGTGGTAAGAACGAAACTGTACCAGTTCGATAGTTTGCATTTCCAAACGTCACTATTGGATATTGACCATTAAGCGGCACACTGGTACTCGTGTTAGAATTCCAAACTAAATCCGAGAACTTGAAGTCGATGTTCATTGAATAGTTCGAACCTAGATTAGAAATAAAGGAGCCATAAAACTTGCTATCAATTGGTGGACCAACTTGTAAGTCACCTTGAATTTCATTGGCTAATGGAACAACTGCATATTCATATGTTTTGCCATTTTCAATGAATCTATCAACTACCGTATAAAGGTTATAATGGTCATCATAATCAAATTGCGCTACTAATTGCCAATCCGTATTCGTGCTCATGTATTCTCGACGATAACATTGTATTTTGGTGACAATATGACCAGCTCCGTCAATACTCCCAGCTTCAAGAGAATTATTAAACTTAGCGTCCATAATAGTTTTCAGATTCCATTGAGCTGGTTTGGTTTGTGAATCATCTAAAGTTGTATCCACACTAATAAACATTTCATCATACATTCCAGCCCCCATCATAACCTCGTCAATCTCAGAGGTTGGAATAGGGGTGTCATAAAATTGTTGGTCAAATCCATAGTTAAAATAATCGACACCTATAATCAACTATTTATATTTTTGTAAATAATCATTGTAGAGCTCTTGAAGACCATCTAATGTCAGTTTAGTATCATTAAAATCAATTACTTCACGTAAAATAAAACTATATACAAGGCTGTATTGGGTTAGTTTCAATCGACCATCATCAAGCGTCATAGCACCACTTTTAATCTCCGATAAGGTATCATTAATTCTTTGCTCATATTCAGTACGATAGATTTCATACTTAGCTTCAGACTCACGTTCTGCCTTTGCTAATTCCTTCCAGTAGTTAATCATTTCAGTATTTTCAAAGTAGTCCCAATATTGGTCGTCAATTTCCATTACTCGATCGCGTAGTTCATTTTGTCCTAAAATACGTGCTCTGGCGTCAGATATTGCTTGCTCTACCTTAGTGATGTATTGTTGCCAATGTTCATCGTGGATTTGTTGAAGCCTTTGTCTTGCAGCGTTAATTTTTGCTTCTGCTGCGTCTATCATTTGTTGAGTTTCTTTAGTTATTTCACCGTACTGAGACAATTCTTCTCTGGATAACTCTTCATTCCAATCATCATCTTTGAATGTCTGATCAGGAACTATCTTTATTTCAACTCGATATTCCTTAACATATACAAACATATAGAAAGGACGCAGTTTTAAATCCTTAATTACATTAGAACGTGTCCTGGATTTAATCTGTCCAAATTCTTTTTCACAGGTAATATAATCATCATGTTTATAGAACTTTATATGCTGTCCTCTATCTTCGGCTGGCGAGAAGTCTAGGAATAATCCATTCTGAACATTCATTACCCAGAACTTTCCGATCCAGTCACTCGCTTTTGCCATTGCTAACTTGGTATAAATTAAAGGATTTTCTTTTGGCACAAAAACATAGTCATCTTTCCAATACGTATAATTGTCAGCATTATCATTCTTCCGTTTAGGAATGTAGGCACGAGCTGACGTTCCCAACAATTGTTTTAGGAAAAGGTCAACAACTATTTGTCCGTCATCTTTATTCATTGTTGGCTGAATAATACCCGACACAGATGGCGTGATATATTGAGCGGTAAACTCTTGAAGTTGCTCATAAATAATTCCGTGCTCTGTTACTACCTTCAATCCAATGTAATATAATTTACCTTTTTTTATACTTGAAACACGTTCTGAAAATCTTGTTGGAGAATCTCTTTCCGGCTTCCGAATTGGATATTTAACTAAAGCAACATGTCTTTGATCGTAAAGAGTATATTGATATGACGTAACAGGCTCATTTTGTGCTTGCGTATAAATAGCCGACATTAATACATCATTCGTATAGATAAATTGATGTTGGTCAATCGTATCAAATAGAATTCGTGGTGTTGTATAACACGTAAATTTAATCTCTGGTGACCACTCAGAATAGCCATCTTTGAGTTTAACGCGAACTTTTGCTAGATATGCCGTGCCATTGTTCAGAGTTGTTGCTGGTAAAATGTGGTTTTTATCTAGCGACACTTGATCCTTTTCATAGACAGGTTTTGTTCCCGGTCCATCTTCACGAATTGATAATGTATTCGTTGTCGTATGCTCTGCGCCCAAATACGTAAACGTGAATGTATATGAATTCTTCGCATCGTAATTAGACGCCTGATTTAGTATTGGTTGCGTCAATTATTTTATGTTAACTGGTGTAACCATATAAATTTCATCTGATTTTTCCTCATTTTGTAGAGTGTCTGAATTCCAATTTCCAGTCCAATCTTTACCATCTTTTATTAAAAAATGATTGTTACTATCTGGGGCAGGAAATAGCTGACGTTCATTTTTAACAACATACTTGCAGGAACTACCACTAAACTCTTTTTTATAGATTTTTTTGTTGTGTAGAATTTCTCTCACATACTTAATACCCCCATTGTCTTCATTAATATCTACCACCTTATCCCTGTATTCGTTATTCCCAAAAATATAATATCCTTCTTCAATTCTCCAATCACCAGTGTATGATTGCTCTTTATAATAATATTTATAAACTTTATTCACCAAAGGATGTTCTTTTTCAAACTTCACTCGTTTATTATGTTGATTAATTAAATATCCACTAATAGCTATCGCAAATATTAGAATCAAAGAACATACAATGGTAATAATCTTATGATTTATAACAAATACTTTTATTTTATTCATTTACATCTTCTTTGTTGCGTACTGTTTTGCTACTTGAGGTAACGTCTTAAGAGCTTCCGCAAAATCATTAGCATCCTTAACATTAGGTAATTCGAGTTTGAGATCACCGTTTATAACTAGCGATTTATCATTTCCATCACCATATGCATTCCGAATACCATTTGGTAGATTAAGCGCTTCTCTTAACTGCTTTCCGAAAATTTCGCCTAGATCTTTTGATACAGCTTTAAACTGATCTCCAAACCCTTTAACGATTGTTTCGTAGCCTTGTGTTACCTCCGGCTTAACGCTTCGTTTGTAATCATTAATTATGTCGCTATTCTTCTTTTCATAGTCATTGTAGGCTTTGATAATATCCTCAACTTTTGCAATATCAAAAGTAGGAATATCTTTAAGAATAAACTTATATGAATCATTTAACTGTTCGAGCCGTTTCCGAGCTTCTTCCTGATTAATCGAACCGTCTTTGATACTATTAATAGTTTCATTGACTTTTTGAATGTAATCATTTCGGTTGGAAATCTTAGACTCTTCAAGAGCTTGTTTTGCGGAGTTAACAGCTCTTTGTGCCTCTTCTACATTTGCTTGGTCAGCAATGTATGTCCAGTTAAACTTGCCGTCCTTATCTTTTTCAAGATAACGGACGTCTTTTTTATTTATGGTGTTATCAAGTTTTTGTTGAGCAAGTGCCAAATCAAGTTGCTTATCAACGTAATCAGCTTCCGCCTTAGACATTCTCTCTTGGGCATCGAGAGCAGCTATACGTTTTTCAACCGTCTTATCTTCCAACTCAACAATCTTTAACCGCATTTCCTCAAGGCGAAGTTCTTTTTGCATGGGGTTATACCATACATCTTGGTCGAACTTAGCTTGATCAGCGGTCATTCCCTTGTTAACACTCTTTTCAAATTCCTTTTGAATGGAATCAAGAGTTTGGCCAAACTCATTTTTACTTATATCCATAAGCGAAGACATTGTGCTATCAAGTGAAGTTTGATATTCATCAATCATTGCCTTCAATTGGTTGTATTCGTAGGAATTCTTTTCATAGCCAGATAATTCATTTCGAAGTCTTTGAAGTAAATCAAGGTAATTGTTGTACTCACGATAAGTAGAAGCATATTGCTGATTTATGATGGTGGCTTGGGTTGAACCCTCTAAATGGAGTGTGTCAGCAATACTTACTAAAGTACTTATTGTGTCACTAGCACGTTTATACTCATCAATTTTCTTATCAATAAGAGACTTTTCATACTCAAAACGATTCTTAACAGCGTCCTTAATGCTATTTTGGGCATCAATAACATTCTTTTCATACTCTGTAATTTGGTCGGTTATCGTTTTAAGCTGTTCAGTAGTCATATCTGGATTCTTAGCTTGTTCACGTAAATCATTGATCGCCTTTTGATCGGCTTCAATCATGGACTTGTAAACTTTTTCCTGGAGTTCTAATTGCTTATAGATCATTTCAGAATTAATTGCTTCTTTTTGTTCAGCAGTATTAGCTTTGCCCATTAAACGGTTGTACTCAGCCTTTAATTCATTCATTTCTTTCTGATAAGCAATTGAGGACTGTACATACTCTTGGTTATGAGTAAGGTTAGGAACTTCAATCTTGTCAGATTCAACAGATACATTATATTTAACATCAATAGCTCCAACTTCATTACGCGCACCTCTAGCATAATTAATTGCCATCGAAAGCATATCGTTATACTTTTGTGCTTCAATTTGAAGTTGATCATTGGCTACTTGTGCCGTTCGATCAACGTTCTTTCTAGCGAATTGATCTAGGGCACTATCCAATTGACGTTCTAATGAAATCTTATCGGCCACACTCTTCTCATAAGCAGATTTTTGATTAAGGTTAACAACATCAAAATTACTACTCATAAGGTCGTTATAAGATGTTCCACTTAATAACCCATCTTGAAGATTTGTTACATTGTTCTTTAGCCGATCAATACTATTGCTAAGATTGTCGGTGTACTTAGACAGGCTTTCAATAATAGAATTAAGTTGAATATCCCGAATACTCTTCTTTAATTCATCAATAGAATCAAGGTTTTCCATGATCGCATCACGAATTTGACTTAATGAATCAGCTAAATTCTTTGCATTGTCAGCGTCTTTTGTACCAACAAAGTTAGCAACGCTCAATTGATTAAATTCAGCTAACAACTGTTGAACCGCCTCGGACTTAGCATAAATCTGATCAGAATTATTCTTTAACTTCATGCGATAATCACTATCTTCTAGCGAGTTGCCTTCACGTTCAAGAATATTTTTCTGATTATCAATAGCAGTAGTCACAAGCTCTAATTCACGTTGTAACTTTTCAACCATCTTTTGGTCTTTAGTGTTGTTGTAGTCTTGTTGATTCTTGCCTTGTTGCCAAATATCAGTTTGCAATTCGTCAATCTTCTTAGTAGCTTCTGAGAAGTTTTGATAAGCGGTTTGATATTTACCAAGTAATTCATCAACCTTACTTGCATTATCGCCTGTAATATCTTTTGCATGGTTCAGATTAGTAATTTGATTACCATTTGTTTGGAAACCATATTTATGCAGCTCGTTAAGAACATCAGTAATTTGTTGCTGGTAGGCGCCCTGCATTGTTCTTTGATATGCAATTTGCTTATTATCTAAGTCAATTCTCTGCTTTGAAAGATTAATAAGTTTGTCCATGTCTTCATCAGCTTTAGTTACTGCATTTTCAAGGTTTTGAACTTTTTCATCAAGTGGCAAGCCTGTATAAAGTTCATTCCCCATGTAACGCCAATAATCTTCGCTAACTTTTTGGGTAGAATCAGAACGATCCGTTGTGGCAATTCCACTTACTTTGTCACCATTAGTTGCAGAATTTGTATCAACACCCATATTAGCAGCACCATTGTCTACGGCCATATTCATAGCGGTATTTCCTGCAACGACAGACATAGAAGTCATAGGACTGACTGGCTGTGAATTTTCTGGGGTAATAGCCATTGATTTGGACTTGCTACTCTTACTACTTACCGTAGTTTCATTCTTTACAACATTAATATGGACTGTTTTATCAGAGATACTTGCTAAAGCACCTCTAACTTGGCTAATGCCGGCCATTGCTGCACCAACATCGGCTTTAATATGAATAGTTTTATCCTTCAAAGAGTTTCGAGCAGACTTAACTCTATTAATTGGACCAGTAGCATTATCGTTAGCTGTTATAGTAATAGCCTTATCATGAAGAGCAGATAAAGAACTCTTAACTTGATTAATTACTTGCTGGGCATTTCCAGAGGCGGTGATATTTACATTCTTATTATGGATTCCAGCTAGTGACGATTTAACCTTGGAAGCAAAGGAAGCTGCGTTACCAGAGGCATTGATTGAGATATTCTTAGAACCTTTTATCCCATTTAATGCAGACTTTATTTTATTTACCTGACTAACTGCATTACCTCGAACGTTAATAGAGATATTCTTACTCTTACCACTCAATCCATTTAGAGAAGATTTGATCTTACTTATCTTGCTTGAAGCGTTACCAGAAACATTAATCTTAATGTTTTGTGACTTCTTAAGGCCTTTGAGACTCTTTAGTGATTTGTCTAACCCCTTAGTATCGGCTTGAAGCTTTACTTTTACTCCTTTACCTTTACCAAGATTAGATAAACTCTTTGTTAGAGACTTAGTGTCAGCTTGAAGCTTAACCTTTGTTCCATTCTTTCCGCCTAGATTCTTAAGACTCTTAGTAAGTCCTTTGGTATCTGCCTGTAATTTGACTTTAACACCTTTTTTACCACCAAGATTCTTAAGACCTTTTGTTAAACCTTTGGTGTCAGCTTGGAGTTTTACTTTGGTACCTTTTTTACCTCCTAAGTTTTTAAGGTCCTTAGTTAGCCCCTTCGTGTCAGCCTGTAACTTAACCTTAGTACCTTTCTTGCCGCCCAAGCTTTTAAGCTGTTTATTAATACCTTTTGTATCGATCTTTGGAGACAGCTTATTTTTACCTTTGCCACCAAATAATTTATCAAAACTATTCTTAATACCCTTAAAAGGATTGTTTTTGCCGCTAAATAGATTGCCCATACTCTTTTTAAGACTATTAATAGGGTTATTTTTGCCTGAAAACATCTTTCCAAAGTCTTTTTGAAGGCCTTTAAATGGATTATTTTTACCACTGAATATTTTGCCTAAATTTGTACCCTTAAACCCATTCTTTCCAAAGAGTAATTTATCAAGACCACCAGCGGCTCCCTTAAATAAACTTTGGAAGCCTTGATTCTTCATCTTCTGTAAATTACCAAGTCCTCCAAAAATACCACCTTTTTTAAAGCCTCCAAAAACCTTGTCTAATGCTTTTCCAACACTACTATTTCGAAGAGACTTGTTTAGGTTTTGAAGTGGATTCTGCTTTTTGGATTGTTTTTGTTCGCCCAGATCATTCGGATTAGTGCCTCTTCTTGTAGCTGCCTCAGCATGAGGGAATAGCCAATTTTTTAATTTTGTTAAAGGCCCGTCTTTAACTTGATTTTTATTCTTTAAGTCCATTGCAAGTTTTTGCCGCTCTTTATCATTCTTTAGATAAGACTGCATTTTCTTCAATTGATCTGACGTAACTTTGCCTTTGCCAATATTCTTTTCCATTTCAGCAGCCGTTTTCGGTGCCTGTTTAGGCTTAGGCTTAGGTCTCACCCTATCATACTTAGGTAATCCTTTTATATCTCCGTTTTCACGCAAATCATTGTAAGCTTGTTTGCTTAACTTTCCATTTTTTGCGTACTCTTTGGCTAATTGTTGTCGATCCTTTCGAGAAAGTCCCTTAGTCTTATCAGTGAAAGTATCTGCATTTGTTTTACCTGGACCCAGAGCATCTCTTGCCGCAGACTTGGTTTTAGCATTCCCTTTTCTATCATAATTTTTAGACTGGTAATGTACCGCATCGTCTACTTGCTTCTGCGACAGCAAGCCTTCATCTGCCAGTTGCTGTAATCCGGCTATAGCACTAGGGGTTAAATTATTTTTGCTAGTAGATGATTGTGCTATAGCCCTAACTATATCTTTACCAGAGCTTTTGCCTCGATGCTGGTTGTTTGTCACTGCGGCAATCTGTGTTGGACTCGCTTTCCCTTGCCGGATGTTATTTAGTACATCTAACGGCGCATAGTCAAGTCCGTTTGTGGCCGCTAAGATCTGATTAGCTTCCATAGGGCCCTTAATGCCTACAGCGTTTAATCGACCTTTCCCTTTTCCGTATGTGGTTTTGTTGTTAAAGCCTGCTAATTTATCCCAATTAACTATATTAGTCTCTGGGTCTACTAAACCAGATACATTTGCGTCTTGATGCTTATTTCTATAAGTATCTACTTTTTGTTGATCGGCAACAGTAGTTTGTTTCCAATCATTTGGATGTTGGGATTGATATTTTGGCCCAATACCAGCCCAGGCAGCAATTATTTGACTGTCTAACGGCGTTGAGAAAAGTCCCTTTAATAAATCACCTGAGGCGTATTTTGAACTTGTTGCCGCATTTTGTATTGATTTAATTGAAGACTGAGAGGCACCTAGAGCCTTTAAAATATCGGATAGTTGTTGTTTGGTATCATTAATTTGTTTAGTATCCTTACTACCACTTAATGACTGTAAGTTCTTAATAACACCTAAAGTTGCATATCCTTGGCCCTCAGAATTCATAGACCTAACGTTGGAGGTTGTTATTGTACCGTCGTACAAATTATCAGCCATTGCATCGATAGCTTTAATTCTATTTTTCTGGGCCTGTCGAGCAATTTTAAGATTTCTTTGCCCTTGACTAGAACTCCAGAACCTTTCATTACGTTCTCCGGGCCTCCATATCTCATCTAAATAATCATTTTTCTTTCTTTGACGGTATTCTTTTGCGCTTTCTCCAGGGCGACGATTAAACATTGATCTTGACTTTTTGTCAATATCATTCATGTAATCACGATAATCTTTAGTTGATTTGACTGCACGCTCAAGACCACTTTTTGACATTACCTTGTTAAAGGCCGAAGCACTTTTAGTTGTATTGTCAATTAAAGAAGCTATATCTTCTTGTTTTACAGATTCAACTAACCCCTGTAATGTTTTAATCTTTTTATTAACAACATCAACGCTATCGGCATCTCGAATTTTAAAATCCAATCCATTGTGTTTGGCGATTGAATTTAGATTATTTTTTAAGGTTTCGAAATTATCGCCAACATATTTTCCGTCTTTTTGTTCCAAGGAGCCAAGAGAATCAGAAACAGCTTTTAGTTGTTTTAAGTCAGATGAAGTTCTCCCCGTTACTAAACGATTATTGTTAATGGCATCACTTGCTTTAGATACCGATTTTCCGATTTTATTGAAATAATCATCAGTTCTCTTAGCACTTTCCCCTAGTGGGTCCATTACTTTTTGGAGCATTTTCATAGGATGAATTCCCATTGCCTCCATAGTAGCTCCAGCAATAGTAACTGCATCAAGCGCTAATCCAACATAGCCAAGACTAGCACTTAGCACACCAGCTCCAGCCTTTAATACGCCCCAACCTTTTGAAACTTTGGTAATCACTTTCCCATGGGTCTTTGCTTTGTCCGTTGCCATCTCAATAGCAGCCCCTTGGGTTGTATATAAATCCCCAACCTTTCTTGCGCCCTTGGAAAGTTCTGTGTCTACTTCAGCATTCTTTCTTTTAGCTGTAGTATTTTCTTTAATTTTTAGGGTACTATCACTAACATTCGCAGGAATAATAATTCCATTTACATCGCTACTCTTTTTAGAGGACTTAAGAGACATTTCGTCAAGTGCTTCGCCAGGTAATTTTTCGCTAGACTTACTCTTGCCTAATAAATCATTCCAAGCGTTTTTTAGTTCTTTCCCACTATCTTTTACAGCATCTGTCTTTTTCTTGATTCCCGTAAGCCGTTCAATAAAACTGTCGCCTTTTTTGCCTTGAGAAATCATTTCCCCAAAACTACCAGCAACAGCAGCAAAACCTTTACGTGCCATTATTAACCCAGCAGATAAGATTCCCCACCTTGCTGTCGAAGACAAAAGCTTATTTTCAGCCAATCCGTCTAGTGCTTTCCCAAATCCAGTAGCAATTGAAAGCATTTGCCCAATACCCTCTCTACCGCCAGATAGATTTTGCAAGAAGGACATCCAAGTATCCTGCAAACCTTTTAATTGGAACTCGATAGATTGCTTTTGTTTCTCCATTTCTTGATAAGCTGATCCAGAGGTCCCCAATCCTTTCTGGTCTTCAGCCTCTCTCATAGCCTCTTTGGCAGTGCCCCAATTATCCATTGTAGCCGAGAAAATATTGGCATGGTTTTTCCCGGCTGCATAAAGTGACGCCGTGTTCTTGTCTTTCTTACTCATGGTTTTCCACTTTTTACTAAGTTGATCCATGATTTGATAAGTTGATTTAAGATTTCCGTTACTATCTTTTAGCTGAACCCCTAAGCTATCAAAGAAATCTCGTTTATTTTGAGCTTGCTTAGTAATTCCAGACCCAACTTGTGCAAGGTTAGCAGAAATTGTCTTAAAGGCTGTACCAATGGCGTCACCACCGGCGCGAGTACCTTCTTGAGCGGCAGTTATAATACCAGTCATTTGAGCGAATGTTGTACCTGTAGCACCCATAGTTGCACTAGCCTTTTGATATGCTTGACCCAAGTCATCCATTTCGATAGCGTGTTTGTTAGATACCTGGTTCATTGCATTAACAATATCAACCGACTTAAGCCCTTCTTTTTGGAAAGCTTTCATTGGCACTGACATATAGCGAACCATATCATTAACAGGAACTTCACCAACAAACGATCCCATAACAGATGTCTTAGCTAATCTATTTGATTGCTTTAAGTTGTATCCAGCAGTAGCCCATTGTTCAACGGCCGATGCAAATTCAGGAGCGGTCTTTCCTACTTCAGCCGCATCACGATAAATATTCTTCTTCCATCGGTTAACTGCTCGTTGGCTATCAGGGACAACTTTAGTAACTTTGGTAATAGCTTTATCAACTTCATTAACGCCCGAAATAACTCCAGCAACGGCCATAGCACCAGTTTGAAGTACGTCCCACGTATTAAGTGTGTTCATGATGCCCGTTCCACTAGATTTAGCTCTTTGCACTCTACGATATTCGCCATCAGCTCGTTTTGCTTCGGCCATACGAACTTTGGATTCGGCAGCTGCTCTATAGTCTGCCGCCTCTTCTGCACGTGATGTGCTCCTTAACGCTCTAGCATATTTTTGAACCTTTTGCGCAGCCCTCTCATACTCATTCCCAAGTTCACGAATCTGATTATCGCCAATATTTCCACGACCTTTAACCATAGAAACTTGTGCGCGCGTAGCCTCATCAACTGCACGTTTATAATTACGTAAAGCCGCCTCTTCTTGTTTAATTTGTTGTTGAATTTCACTGTTCCGAACAGCCATTCTAGCTTTAGGTTGTTCTCTAAAGCCAAGAACGTTCTTGCTTATTTCTGAATCACTTAATCCAGCTCTTCTAGCAGCTGTAGCGTACTGTCTTTCTGCCTCTTCCTGTTGTTTGGCAACCTGACTAGCATAATGTTGCATATTCTGTTTAATACGCTCGTCACTAGCTTTTACTGCTTGATTTTGGGCTCTTAAGTATTCTTTCTGTGCTTTTTCAATTGCACGTTGTTGCGCTCGCATTTCTTTTTGAGCAGTAAGCATTGCACTTGAAGAATGAGGACTAATATTCTCTAACTCTTTATTAGCTTTTCGCCGTGCCTCTTCGATGGACTTATCAAAGTCATGTCCACCCATATCAACGTTTAACTTAATTGGTTCATTTGCTAAACGTCTAATTTCTTTTAATTTACTGGACACCCGATTTAATTCGGACATTCCATGTACTTTAACATTTGCGTTTACTCTAAAGTTTTCTTTACCAAGAGCATTTCTTAGTTGGCGTTTGAGATTGCCAAGTTTGCCAACTTTTAATTTTACATTTGCGTCAACCTTAATATCCTTTAACCCACGAAGAGAACGTTGAATCTGATTTTCAATTTCCCCTGCTGTTGGGAGGTTAACTTTAACTTTTATTGACAGTTCTTTACTTGCCAATTATTCTGAAAGCAATGCATCGATTTCTTTCAATGTTGCTGTTTCACTCTTCTTTTCCATATAGAAGCGTGCTGTTGTATCCATTGATTCGTGGTGTGCTAATTGCTTGGCTAATTCAATATTTTTTTGTCCAACTTGGTTTAATCGACTCTTACGAATACTGTGAGCTCTGAAATCACCGACACCAACAATTTCTCCTATTTTGCGAATACGGATTGACATGGCCTGTTTACTCATATGACCACCTAGGCGATTAACAAAGAACGCATCTGTGTCAATTCCATTATCCTCACGCCACTTAAGGAACTTCTTAATTAATTCCTTGGTTTCATTTGTAAATGGAACTTCCACTCGCTTTCCGCGCTTTTCTCTGATATCAACGAATTTATTTTCATCAAGTTTCAGATTAGATAAACTTAAGTTATATAATGCCCCGATACGACAAGCACTATAAAAAGCAATCTCCCAAATCAATCTATCTTGATAATCATATCTTGCTCCCTCAGGCTCTGCTTCTTCTTCAAGAGTTTTATAGATTTGATTGATCTTGTCTTCGTGTAAAAAGTGAACTGAAATCTTCTTTTCATCTTGAGCATTCTTAATACGGTCTAATTTCCCATCAAAAGGATGATTTCGAATCATTCCTCGCTTAGTTGCCCATAGGTAGAAACTGGATACAGCACTTAATTTAGTGTTAATGACTTTTTTACCATTACCACATTCATCGGCAAGGAAAGCCATATAACCTTCCATTACATCGATCATTTCATCTTCTAACATATCTTCATCCAAAAGATAAAAATTGTCCCATTCTTCTGCAATATAACACATGAAGATATTCATATAAGAGTGATAAACCTTATATGTAGTATCTTTAACGTCAGAATTGTGAATGATTCGACTCTTAAGATAGCGCTCGTAAATCTTAATGTTTTTAGGATTTACTTTCGCCATTCTTGCTTTCGTAGCATATCTGACGATTTTTCTATCGCTTTTTGTTTGATACGTTAATCCTTCTTTTCGTTTCAATTATGCGCCAGATACTTCAAACCCAGCAGCACGCAGAGCATCAGCAAGGAGTTTAGGAATTATTTCTACATATTTAGAAAAAGCATTATCAAAATAGTGAGTACCTTGATGTGGAACAAGTCCGCCACCACCATAGTTAAGGTATGCTGGCATTTCGTCATTGAATGGCTGAGACTGTACACCCATATGTATTCCCCAGCTTTCAATTCCACCCCAGTCTCCATTTGCACTATTTCCTGTGCTAGGAGGACTCATACTCATGCGAGAACCATCCATTTCAATAGATAAACTAGTCCCACCACCCGTTACATTGATGGCATCTACTAACTCACCAGTTGAAACGTATCCTGGAGAAGCCCGACCTGCCGGCCAATCTTTCTCAACTAATTCTCTTAATATTTGATCTGCTACTTTTCTTATTTCACCCTGAAGCGCCTTAATACTTACAGAGCGAATTTCTCCTGCTAATCCTTCTAGGCCACTTATGTCTACGGTTAAAGTACCTTCAATAACAAAACTAGACATTTAACCAGCTTGTTTTTCGGAAGTTTGCGACTCTTCCTCTGGTTTTGCGTTTGCGTTTTCTTTTTCTTCAGCTTGTTTAATAGCCGTTTCCATCTTAACGATCTTATCTGATTGCTTATTGATCTCTTCGATTTGCTTACGTCCTTCATCGGTCTTAGATTGCTTAGAAATAAACATAGCTAAAGCACTATCAGAAATCTCTTCAGTTTGATCCACCATGTTACGCAATTCTAGATTATTCTTAAAGTTCATAATCATTAACGTATAGATATTCGTTACTACACTTGAAAGGACTGACGTAATTAAACTTAATTCCACTGTAGGATTTTCAATGATTTGAGCCATTTCTTCATCAGTCATATCTGGATCAATTTCCAAATCTGTAAGAAGAGGAATTAATTCCTTTAAAATTGTAGTCCCATTAATATCTAGTAAATTTTCATCGACATTTTCTTGGTTAAATGCATCTACCATTTCTTTGAGCTGCATTATCTTATTAACATCGTCTTTTGACGGTTCAAAGATTGTAACAGCACCCGTAGGTGTATTAATAACCTCAAGAATTTGTCGATTATTTGGATCATTATAAAAACTATTAAATTGTACCAATTATTTATTTTCCGCTTTAACAGGAACTTCCACAGGCGTTGGATCACTCAATACTCCAACTAATCCAAGAATAGTCAACGCTGTATTAGCAAGTCCAACAAAAGCAGTCACATCACCTTTTGGTTGAACTCCAAAGCAGGCAAAGATTTGTTGTACAAATACAATGATTAGTGCTACTAAACCACTAATAATCTTCCCATTAAGTGTTCCATCTGGCTTAACTACCTTATTTTTAATTAAATTCAATACTTTTTTCATTTAGAATGGCGGGTGAATCCAAGATAAAACTGCAATTGCGGCACTGATAATGGCACCAATGGCAGTTCTTTGGGTCCACTTTCGACCTTCCTTAAGTTCTTCAACTGCTGCGGAAAGCTCAATAATTTTTTCTTCATTCTTTTCACTTAAACGAATCGCCTCTTCCGCTTTGCGATCTGTATCTTCAACTTTTTTAAGTCTCTCGTCAATTCGACCGACTTTTTCTTGAATATCCATTAGTAGTTCAAGCTCTTTATCTTTGTCCATGCTGTCACCACCGATCATTTAAGCGGCCTCTTTATCTGTATCGGTAGCTCCAGTAGCCTTTGCAGCTTCCTTATCAGCGGCAACTTCGGCATCAATAGCGTCTTGCTGTTCGTATACATAATCTTGGAATTCAGAAATATCCTTACGTACATCGTGCTTATTTGCGTTATACAAATCTACATTCTGAACATATTGATTAATTGAATCCGTCCCACCAGTCGTTGATAAACTAGCTGTCATACGAACAACAGTAGTTCCATTAATTACTGATTCCCCAGTTAACGACATCGACTTAGTTTTTCGTAAAGCCATTTAAGCGGCTTCCTTTTCTTCCGCTGACTTATTTTGTTGACTTTTTAATTGTTGGTTAACCTGAGTTAATTGTTGAATTCTGGCATTAAGTTCATCAATATCAACTTCGCGATTAGCCAATTCTAATTCTGTTAAAGCTAATTTATTAATTAACTTACTTGCAACCTTTTCTGCTTTTCCTGTTTGTTGTTGATTATTCATTTACTGCACGATACCGCCATATATCATGGTTCCGTGATCAGTAAAGCCGATTCCTGAGGCAACGCTCCCATCGGGTTTAACTTTATATAATGATAAAACGTTACCATCTTTTTTATCTACTACATAACCTATACGAAGTTTCTCTCCGTTGAATATTATGTATGACGCACCACTTACATCTATACTATGGTTATTTTTTATAGACACATCATTTTCTGCGTAGACTTTATCAAAAAAATGAATTCCTTTCTTACAAGTACCCTCTCTATCGGCATATGTATACTTCAAGTCTTGTGATAAAAATACAATTTGATCAACAATCTGTCCCCCGTACATTGGATCAACCATAGTTTTAGGATCATAATACCCTATTGACATAGATGGAGCCACACCGTTATCGTCGAATGTGTTAAATTCTTTTCTTGGATTATAGACAAAAGACAAGCACCTATCCGCATCAATGGAATTGCTCTTAGTCAACATAACACTTCCCGCTAACCTTTGGGAGGTAAAATCGTTCTTCTTATCATAAAAATTTAACTGTGTTGGTTGTAAGCCTATAGCAAATTTATCAGTAAATCCCAGCTTAACTTCATCCGCATTTAATTCCAGACGTCCATGCTCATTTACAATTGCAATTCCACTATCGCCACTCATATCGACCAATCCATGACGTCCAATTAATCGCACACTATCAACTCTTAAATCTCCATGAATATCGGTATTTCCGTCAATCATAATTTTATTTGATGCGATAGTAATTTGCTCAGGGGCAATATTAATTTTGGAAATTAAATTATCTACATTAACTTGTTCTTTCCAGGGGGTCCATTTTGACGCCACAAGCACTCTATTCATGTGCATTTGACTTACATCTGAATATACATCTTGCCTAATCCGATCACTTCGAGACCCCACAACATCTACGTACACCCAACCTGTCATTGGATTGCCAATTAAATTTTCGACAAAATAATGCCCTTCAGTTCGCATATCATCTATATTAATTGTCCCTATGTTTTGAGTCCTAGTGAGATCCTTAACATTAGCTCTCACGGTCTCTAGCGTAATTGAATCTTTTTTTTGAGCAAAAGTAGACTGAGCCCAAGATGTAGTAGCATATCCTTTCCCATCCAGAACATCTTCTAACTTTGTTTCACTAACCTTGCTTTGTATTTCACCCTTCGCAATAGTCAATTTAGTATTGATTTCATCAATACTTTTTATCAGATTATCATCTTTCGTAGTTAAACTATTAACTTCCGTAATTACCCTGTCGCTTAAATTTTTTATAGTAGCCTCAGTACTACTCCTTAATACACTAACATGATCGTTAACCTCATTTACCCTCGAGACGACTTGTTCTATTCCCTCTGTAGTAAACTTCTGGGACGCAGCTCTTTCTTCGTTAATTTTTATATTCAATTTATCATTAAAGCTAGTGCTTATATCTCTTACTGATAATTCAATCAAATCGCTAGATACTTTTATTGCCGCATTTTTTGCAGACTTTATTTCTAGTGATGTATCATTTGCCGATGGGGACCAATCAGTCGATTTATTACCCTCGGAAAGCATTGGATGTCTAAATTTTAAATACGTTCCGGTTCTCTCTATGTCAAAAACTCTATTCAACTGACAGATATCGAAGAGACGCACCTGTTTTAAGGATTTTCCAGGCCACAAATATGTAGATATAATTTTGTAGCTATTTTCTCCCAAGCGAACTAATTTTGCTTGCTGATAGTTATGCCCTATATCGTCTGTGAACCATGTAATCTGCAACTTAGATGAATCAATTATACTTGCATCTGTATCTATCCATATGGTTTGTGTATATGTTTTACCCTTCGCCAACATGAAATGGAATCCATCACCCTGGGGAAGTATTTCTCCGGCTTTTACTTTTGCAGGCAAAGGTAGATAGGCTGAATTATCATCCCACCTTGTATTTTCTATCCCATACCCCATAACAAATGGCTTATTGGTGCCGGTCGCAAGATTAATAGTCCCAACATCTACACCATCTATAGCACTCTTAATGCCCCGTGTCACATCAACAGAATTGGCTTTAATAGCTACTTCTTTGGCATTTTGTTCAATCTTAGTATTCTGTTTTAGTATCTGTTGGTTTAAATCATCTGGATTAGGCTCATAAGCTCCATCGTCAATCGAAGACAATCTTGCAGAGAAATTAGTGAACCACAAATCACCATTACGCATTAAATGAGCCTTTACGGTCATATACTTAGCATCGTTTCTATCTATACCAAGACGATACAATCCTCGGTGTACTTGATGATCTCCTAGTAATGACTTATTTAAACCTAAATCATTGAGTGTAAGCCGAGTAAAATCGACACGTTTCTTATTTTCGTCATATAATTCAAGCGTCAAAACAGATTCAATATCTAAGTCCGCCTTGGTTCCACTCTTAATGTCAACGGCAACAGTAACCTTACCTTGTTTAATATTAAAATAGTTACTTGTTAGTCCAATGATATTATCTGTAGTCATTCCTGACTGAGTTAATTCAACCCAACGCAGCCCATTTTCATCTTGACGTACATTAGCCTTTGCAGAAACATTCTGCCATTGTGCAAAGTCCTCGTCTTTATTCTGAAATGAACTATTCCGAATAAGATTTAATGTACTATCACTGATTTGACCTACAGCTTTATTCGTATAAGTCTCATACTCAGACTTCATGTGATCCGCTTTCACTTCAAATTCGCCACGAAGTTTAGTGATATCATCATTAGTCTTTTTGAGATTCTCGGATACTTGCTTTGTTCCTTCGGCTGTCTGAGTGACTTCTGTTCGTAACTTTTCTTGGGTATCACCTTGTTGGCGTTGTTTTTCAGTTAGGGCTTGAATCTTATCGTTATAGACATTGAATTGTGCCTCAGACTTTTCTACATAGTCACCAACATCTTCTTGATTAGGTTCCCATGGAGTTGATGTCTTTCCAATTTCTAGCTGATAACCGCAAACGAATATAGGATTATTGCTATTTGAGATAACATGAGGATAAATCGTACAATCTTCACTTGGGGTAAAAGTTAAATCATATCTCTTGAAATCAGGGGTAATGTCATCAATTTCTTTACGCCATACATCAATCTTGGTATCAAGACTAGTATCGAGGTTATTCTTGGCAAGGATAATTTGCGGTTTGTTACTATCGTCCAAAGTATCCATCTTTGCGAAAAGACTAAAGGTATAGGTAGTTCCAGACTTTACGTCATAAGCTTGTTGGATACCTTCAATTGGACTATTTTGTTTGGCGACCAGGAATCCCTTCCAAGGATCGCTACATATTTCAACATGCTCTCGTTGCTGCCAGTTATTAGTAGTGAATCTTCTTGTACCTAGTAAAATATTCGTTTTATTAGTCAACGCCTCAGCGATTTCACCACCGAGCTCATCTTTCTTAACGCTGATTTCTACGCCTTTGGCAGTTTCTTTTAACTGTGTATCAAGTTTAGAAACGGTATTGGTTACTGTATCTAAATCTTGACGACTTGCCTTTCCAAGTAACTCATCTTTGGTCTGTTGGACGCTGGTTTCAGCTCTGTCGATCTGTTCCTTTAACGGGTCCAAATCTGTTTGCCAAACTTTATGTTCAAATTTCCCATTAATATTAGTTAGCTCGTCATGAATTCTCCCATTATCTAGTTGGGCATTTTGCAGATCTGTACGAACCTTAGTTAAATCAGATTTTGTATCAATCAATTCTTGATTCATGCGATCTGCTTCTTTTTGAAGCTGTTCATGCATATTTTGAATTGATGTATCAAGATCACTAAAGGTCTTAGTGATTTGCTCGTCTAATTTAGCTGTCTTATCATCAAGAGCTGCCGCATCAGCTTTAGCCTTATCAATGGACTCTTGCATTTCTTTCATCGCTTGTAGATATGCTTGCTTACGTTCTTCAGTAAGTTGAGCTTCTTCGTTTTGCCACTCAATCCATTGCTGACTGATTTCTTGTTGATTTTTTACAGCATCAGCAACATCTTGAACTAATTGGTCATAGCCTTCTGGTTTTGGTGCTTTACTTGGATCAGCATTACCTCCACCATTCCAGAGCTCGTTGATGGCTTCGACAAGTGTTTCCTTTGAATTAGTCTTTAATTGTGCCAAATCACCAACAGAGCGAACTGTAGCATAATGGTATTCTCCGTTTTCTAAATACTTAATCGTTTTCTCCATCTATTCGATGTATTCGTAAATAGCTTGGTCGTTATTTTCATCAGCCAACAAGTCAAATTCCAATGAAAGGGAAGTTACTTGTTCTGAGTTTTGGTTGAATGTTACATTTGCAGCAGGCTTTACATTAGTAAAGTGAATTTGCGCAAACTTATCTTCACCGTCCTGGGAACGAATTACGGCATCGGCGTAAATTTCATAGTTAGTTGCAAACTTAAGTGCATTGATAGTGTAGGAAGATACACCGTCTTGCTTTACAACGTAGTACACTGCGTAAGCAGCACCGACAACGGCTTCATCAGAAAGTTGAATTCCGTTTCCACCATCAGTCATCTTGAAGTACAAGCCATTTAAGTTAGCCCCGCTAGCATTTTCTTGTGCCTTCTTGATTGCATCTCCAGTTGCCTTAACAGCAGCGCCGGCTTCTTTAGTACCTGATGTAGCAGTAGTAATAACTACTTCAGCAGATTGAACTGATTGTCCTGCTTCATTCTTAGCAACAACTGTGTACTTGTATTCTGTTTCAGGAGTTAAGTTTGAGTCGTTAAATGAAGTACCAACAGGGTATCCAGTAGCTACTCCATTTCGGTAAACAATATAACTAGTTGCATTGGCTGTAGAACTCCAAGTAATTGTTGCAGTTGTGTCCTTAGCAGAAACAGCAACATCAGTTACCATTTGTGGAACTGAACCAGCGTCTCCAGAAACTAACATAGGGATTTCAGTAATGTGTTCACGCTTATCCTTGTCGTCTACACGGAATACAGATACAGAACCTTCAACTGGCTTTGCGCCTAAATCAATTAAGCGATCTCCTCGTAATTGGAATACTTTTCGCTTAAAGATAGTATTTGTTCCCTTATGTAAATCATCGTCACCGGCCATCATTGCCAAGAGCCGAAGATCAAACATTTCAGTTTGAATGGTTAACTTACCAGTCCGTGCAGAGTCCCATGCAATTGCTTGTGTACCCTTCTTCTTGGCATATACACGGTTAGATTGCCATTGCGTATTTGTTTGGTTTGCGTAATCAATGTATAAAACGGGAGTAGTAGTACCACGCTTTACAAATGTGATATTTGACGCATCCTTCAAACCATAAGTAGACATTTAGTCTTTATTTTTTTCATCAAATTTGATTAGTTTTATTTCTTCATTTAGATCAGGCATTTTCATATCTTTCGTATCGAACTTTTCTGATGTATAAATCTGATACTGTTTTTCTGATGAATACTTAGCGGTATAAGCAGATAAAAGATTTGAAAACTGGTAGTAGGTCATACCTTGAATATCAGCAAAGCTAATGTATCCAGGCGCAAATACTTCTAGCTGAAGGATTTGATCTCCTAATTCCGTTCCTTTTCTTTTCATGGCTTGTTGTAATCGACCCTTGTATGTGTTTTTCCACATTTGAATCTTTCTTGGATTACTTCCCACACCCTTGGGTGCAATCAAGTCCCTATTGGGCTTTGACAAAGTAACTGCTTTGATTAGGTTAGATAGGTCAATGTATGTTTCCCTGTCGATAATCCAATCCAGTTCTTCGCTTACGATCTTTTTATTACTCAAGATTTTGTACTGTTCTTCTTTCGTCCTAGTCCAGTATGAAAGCGCTTTCAAAAATTGCCGTAATAAAGTAGCGCCTTTACCAAACATGGCCTCTCCAACAAGGTCATTCATTTCATCGTCAAAAGCCATATCCCATAGAGACGGGAATCTTTCTTCTATCAGATCAACCTGCTCAGGAACACCACTAAATTGTTCCCGAACCCCTGTTACAAAAACACGAGTACAATCACTAAAGTCATTGTTTTCTGCTTCTGCTAATTCACCAATTGTGGGAATATGAAAAGTTACCTTATCGTTTATAGGTATATCTTTCCCGAGAATCACATAAGAATAGTTAATTCTCATTTACTTAAAGTCGTATACTCTCATCATTAGTTGGTAGCCGCCAAACTTATTGTTTTGCTCCCATAATTCAGAAAGTTGACCAATTTTTACAGTCCCGATTCCGTATCTTCTAGAATCGGAGAATAAGTCATAAATTCTAGCGAGTATTTGATCTTGCCTTTGTCCTTCATCGATATCCATAATTTTGTTATCAACAAGGATAAAGAAGTATAAGTACCCCATCACGAAATCACTATCTACGTGATAATGAATTTCTGGAAATGAGAAATTAGAAATCGCCATACCAATAAATGATTGCTGGTCCATAACTACCCCAGGCTTATATCTTGTTGGATAAATCCGACGCTTTTCTTCTCCCTCTGTTACCAGTTCATATTTTTGCTCCTCGGTTAAATTAGGACGGCTTAATGCATCAGATGAGTCATAATAAAGTAATTTTGCTAAATCATCATCCATTGCCATTGTTTCCATCATTTGCTGTTTCCACTCACTAATCTTCATAACTGAAGACACATGTTTTGGAGCCTCATTTGTAATTTCCTTTGCGGGCACCTAGAACTTCTTTATAATTTTTATTGCAATATTTTTTATTTCGTCATTGGCTTTTGCTGTGATTGTTACTGTTTGTCCAACTAGCTTATAGATGTCTTTCACAGTCACAGTAATGCTATGATTATCTTTTTCTTTTACATAAAATGGAGAGTCTTCAAGGGTTCCAATCATCCATTCGGAGACATCTGCCTTAGTTCCATCAGAATTCATCGCTGTATAGACATAAGTATGCCCTAGGCGAGCTTTAATTGTTCCTTCGATATTCCATTCAACTTTTGGCTTTTCTTCCTCAGAATGGCTGTCAGAGCCGTCTGTAGGCATAGTCAACTTAGATACATCTTTTATGGAATCGTCTTCGTCTTTACCTCCAGAATCCCAATAATCAGCTATTTCCAAATCAGAATTATCGGTTTCCGGATTCTTTGTATCTTCGTCTAGTAACCAGTTAACTAACCCCGGTCTTGATACGTAGTCAGCGAATTCAATTTTATAGACTTGACCAGCAATCCAAAGTCTTGTCCCAACTTTTACCGCTCTTGTTTCTGGAACATCTTTGATGTAAACAGACATTTTCGCATTCGCTAATGCGATATTTTGTCCTGAGAATGACACCCCTAAGGTATATAATGTCTGGTTCTGTACATAAGCAGGCCAACCTTTCCCGAAGTTGCAAATCAGCTTACTGTTCTTGTTCGTCAACCATTTAAGCCGTCTGTTCGTATGCTTTATCTTTAATTGTTGATGAGAAGGAATCGTTTTATACTCTTCAGTAAAAACCATCCATGTTTCGTCCGCCCATTCAATATATGAGCCCACACCAACTTCAACTGAATTTGGGACAACAACGTACTTGTCATCAGATAAATCTTTATTGTTGCTTTGCGAATGATCTTGAAAGACTGCCTGCGTTGGAACACCATCAATAATACAATCATGCTTAGTTAGAGTATCTTTGTAGTAAAGATTAAAACCCTCAAGCTGCCGATTATAATTTCTATTAACTCTGTTGTCCCCAATGACTCGTTGCTTTCTGCGGTATGATGTTGCAAAACTACTCATTCATTTCATTTCACCATACAGTTCTGGATTCGAGTATTCTAATCGATTGATTTGAGCGGTAATCTCTCTACTCAATTGTTTCTCCATAGTCTGGAGACGGTCCAAGTATTGATATCCCTGCACCGTATTAAAGTCTCGATCACCAATCGCTTTTCGCATTAACTCTTCCGAATTCAGATGTTCACGAACCCACTCAAGTTTCATTGCCTGTGCAAGTAAAGCAATTTCTACTCTTGTCATCTTGAAGTTAAATCTCTTATTTTCAGGATCGTCATCCATGAAATCTTTAGCTATATAAGTACTGAAAAGTAATCGACCTGAATCCATATATCCATATAAGACGCTTTCTAATTCGTCATCATCCATTTGAGCGAAGTCATATGAATCTACTGTATTCAAGAAAACCTTGTAGACTTCTTCATAATATGTATATTTAGGGTCATTACTTTCATTTGCCATTTAGTGACCTTCTACCGCTTTAACGGACACATCTACATCCGCCCAGAAATCCTCATCTCTGTTATTAACAAGGTCTTGTTTGTCACGATTTGTTAAGCGTCGTTGTTTATACATCTCAACCGTTGTCATAACGATCGCATTTCTTAGTGGAGTTTTAAGTACTTCCTTAAATTCGTCTATATCTGAATCAACTACAAAGTCAGCAAGAGCATCTGAATACAATGCTTCCACCTCATCAAATTCGTCTTCATTAAAACCTTCTACAAATTTAAGGTATGAACTATAAACATCTGTTAATCGCAATCCGCGAACAACATCCATAATTGAAATATCTTCGTCAGAGTTAACGTCAATTATTAACAGAGACATATTTTCAAAATACTTTTTTAGCTTTCTTGCCTCAGAGTATGTGATGTATTCTTCATCACCGTTCTCTTCTAAAACAATTGAAAGTACCCCATTCTTTGATTCGTAAGCAAAAGTACCATAAGTATTATTTGCAACTACTATTTCAGTTGAGGGGTCAATAATTTTGCGCTTCCGGCGCTTTACTTCACGTGACATTTAGCCTAATTCAGCCATACCGTATACTTTCATTTGAAGAGCCATGATTCCCATACGTTCGATGGTCTTAAAGCCCATTTGTAAATCATTCCGTCCTGTGTAGTCTGCTTCAACAGTGATGGCGTCACCTTCCATTACCACACCAACGATCTTTTCACCTTCTGGAAGAATCAAAAGCTTGTTATCATCAAGGGCGAATTCATCTTTGTTAACCTTAAATGCTTGTGGAATTTCGTTTAACTTCAATCCACGAACAACACCAAGGAAGCCCTTTTCATTTAATTCGTTCTTCATATCACCTGAGTAGAGATTTACGTTTGCCATTTCTGCTAACTTGCTTAAAGCAGCCTTGGTTCCATAAATTTCTACATTACGGTTAGCTTTAACTTGAATACGTTCTGCAAGCTTAACAACTTGATCAAGAGTTGCTTGACCAGTTACCTTGTCAGTAGCATTAAGTAATGAGTAACTGTCATTCAATGCTTCTGCAATAGTAGATTGAATGTGATTTGTAAATGCTTGTGCCACACGATCAATCAAGTTACTCCAGTCAATAGTTCCAGTCATAAATTGGTGGAGTTCTGTGTATACAGATGCACCAAAGTCTTCTGTTTCAATTGAGTAATGAGTGTCCTTGATAGTTTGCCGACGAATATCTTGGTCACCGGCTGCTACGCGACCTACCCGAATAGCCTTTGGATCTTGTACTTGGAAAATCGGTTTTTCACCAATAGCAACAGTACGAATGTCAGCAATGTTAGAAAATTGGTCCGTTAATAAACGTGGAACAACTGCGTCAACCGCTTCAGAAATTAATTCGAAAACATCATACTTGTTTTTACCCCAAGAAGTAGGAGTGAATTCTCCACCAAGTGCGTCTAAAATAGCGTTACGCATTGCTTCTTGACCTGATACACCGTTCTTGCTAAATTCACGCTTGAAGTATAGGTCGCGAGCAAAATTCATAAAATCGTTTCTTTCCATTTAGCGAATAGCGATTACAAACATGTCGCCGTAAAATCCTTGATTTTCTTCGCCAATAATTTGTGCGATACCGCGACCTTCTGTTTTCTTGAACCCTAAACCATCGTCACCAATGGTTAATCCGTCACCCTTCTTTGCGCCAGCTACTAAGTCTTTAGTCACTGAAATAACATCGCCCTTTTCCATATGGAAAGCACGACCAGTTTGTCCTGCCTTAGTAACATAGTCTGCAAAATCAGTATTTGGATCATATCTGGTAAAACTTGTAACAAGAAGAACATCAGCTGTATCTTCTGCCTTTGCCTTTTCCGCTAAACGACGTTCACCGTCTGCGTCAAGAAGGCCTAAAGTTAACCATTGACCGTTCTTTAGATCTTCTTTGGCTACAACGCTGTCAATATGCGCAGTAGATTTAATCTTGTCTAAAATAACTTCAGCCATTTATTTGTGGAATAAAGCATCTGCTGTGCCATATCCGTATTCGCTCTCTTTTTTCGCAGAGAAGTTTGTTGTTGGAACTCCTCCACGCTTTGGAGCAGAAAACTCATTCTTGTTCTTTGAATAAATTGCGTAGGCAATTTCCTTTTCAACATCTTCGACAGACATTTCTGAGAACTTGCCACGAATATCTTTCATTTGTTCTGCCGATAACGAAGTCTTAACATCGTTTAATGCCTTTTCCTTTTTAGACATTTCAATGCTGTTCTTGTATTCCGTTAATTCCGCAATTTGTGCTTCTAAATTAGCTAATTTATTGCGATCTGACTCAATCCTGTTTTTCTCTTCTTGAGTGACATACATTGAGAAAATCTCTGTTTTATCCCCCAACTTGATTGAGTCATCTGCATTTACGCTGTAATCAATCCGATACAGCTTACTGTCATCAGAACTCCAGTTAACTGACTTGAAGATTCCGTAAGCCTCAAAGACTTCAACTGGATAAATATCGGTATTTCCACCAGCGTTAAATTTGTTACGTACCGCTTGTGATAATGCATATTCGCGATCATTAAGATTTAGTTCGAATTGTGCCTTCTTCTTGTTTTTTTCTGAGCCACAAGCGAACTTGTCTTTATCCTTTTTGTCGTCCCCATCTTCCGTATCGTCTTCGGAATCATCATTACCATCGTCTTTTTTGTAAGCGCTTTCATTTTTGTTTAAAGAAATACCGTCTTTATCGTCCTTATCACTAGACATTTCTGCATTGTCGTCATGCTCTTCTGTATTATCTCCGCTAGCCGGTTCGGCACCCGATGCATTAGCTGGCGCAGCCTTATCGGACGTAGAAGTACTGGTTGACGTTGCAGAACTAGCCTTTGAACTATCTTCGCTTGCACTTGATGCAGGCATTTCGGCTGGTTTAGAAGCGCTACTGGTTGACGCAGATGAAGCAGGTGTAGCTGACTTTGCAGTCTCACTAACAGCACTTGATTTTGATTCCGCAGCCGTTGAAGCGTCAGACTTTGGTTCTTCAACTACCGTTGCTCCATTTTCTTGTTTTTTCTTAGTCGCCAAAGCTTTTTCTCCTTTCTCAGCCGAAAACTCGGCTAACATTTCTTTAAAAGTTGACTTAAAGTCTTCTTTACTAAATACTGTTGAAATCGTTGAACCAGTCATTGCTGGCGGTACATCGTCACCAAGAATACATAATCCAGTGAACATAGCACTTGTAAATACTAATCGCCCTCTGTTATCTGTATATCCTTCAACGTTTCCCACTTCCATTGATTGCCCTTTAGAACCACTTGCATCGTTAAATAGTTCTATAGCGTCAATGAATCTTGTCCAGAGATAGCCGTCGGTCACTAGCCATTCTTTGCCACCAGTAACTTCGAAATGAGCATTATTATCTTCTGGAACAAACCCATACGCATGAGTATTAAACTTGATCTTGAATTTTCCATCAGTAATGTCCAATGTCTTTTCATGACCCCTAAAGTCGCTTTCTCCATTAGAATTTTCACTAATCAGACCCAATATAGGAATATTCGAAAGTGAGGGAATCATATTCTCCAGAACATCTTTGGAAAATACAGAATTATTTAAATTCTCACCTGTATGAGCTATATAAATCTTCACTTTTTGGAAGCGAGAATCCGTATTAGATTCAAGCTCTTCAAAGTGAGTTGGTAACTTTACTGTCGTTACTTCAATCATCTATTGAGCGTCATTGAGCCGGTCAGTATCATCCGTTGGATTATCTGTTTCTGGTCGGCCAACGTTACCCTTATTTGGATTGTTTATATTGCTATTAGGCGCTTTAGGTGTCGCCTTTCCACTGCTATTCGCAGCTTCTTTGCTTGAAATGGTATTAGACGTTGGTTTAACTACCATAATTGAGTCAATGTCCAATGCCTGTTGTTCAAAACTTAATTGTGAAATTACCTGATCTGGAGTAAATCCAACAGATGCTAAGTAATCAAGTCTTGACCCACCATAACTAAGCTGATCTTTATAGTTAGCAATATCTTCTTTTAAGGTGAAGTTCGATTCTCTAATGAACTTCAAATTCCAAGGAATCTTGTTCTGAGTCTTAACTTGGCTAAGTTCAAAGTTGTAATATGCTTCAAGCATTGGGAATAAGTTTGTATAAATCCAGTTTGAGTCCTTTTTTACTGATTCCTTTACAATATTTGAACTAGTAGTTTTTCCACCAAATAGTGAGGAACTAATACCCAAGTCGTAAAATAACTGCTCCAGTCCATTATTTACAGTGTCGTACACACCTTCGTTACCAGACCCTTTTAATGGGACATTATCTAACGAAGATGGACTCGTAATAGAGACAACGCCATCTGGTAATCTTGACCTCATTTGATCGTCAAAATTCCGAGCAGTTTTAAGATCCAGTGTTGGCGCTCCGTTACTATCAGTTGGTAGTTTGGAGTGAATAATTCGGATCGTATCAAGCTTATCTTTAATATCAATATTATCTTTAGCAGCATCTAGTGAAAGACTATCTGCTAAAACACTTGCGAATGGTGAAATCGCAACTCCACCGTTATTTATTGCGTTATGGTCAAATGTAAAAGCAAAACCATCATCTGAGACCATATACCACTTACGGTCATACCAATCTTGATCATCATCGCTAATACTATTGTCATGATATTTATCAAAAGCTTGCTGAAGTTCATTAGGTAATTCGTCATATTGTTCTTGCTTTAGTTTGGAAACATCGACTCTAAAACGATATACACCATTTTCTAAGTTAGAAATACGACACCACTCTGGAGGAAGCTTCATGTAAGCTATACCCGTAGAATCTTCAATCTTCACATAGAACGTAACCCCATCAATCAATGTGTCCTTGAAGAACTTAGGAGCCCAATAGTTGACATTTAACATATTGAGCTGGTAGGCCATATCTATGTAATCTTGTTGCATATTACCTGCAATAGCATATTGTTTATTACCAAGTACAGGATATATTGAATAATTGTATGTCGGGTGTGCTACGTAATAATCTATGACACCGCTTACAATTCCGCTGTTTAAATATGCCTGTCGTAACGTTGCTGCTATTGTGGCAAAATTATCGGCAGGTCTCTGTAAATAGCTCTTTATATTTTTCTTTTCGGTAGCTGCGTTAGTACTTGGCTTAAACCGACTCTTGGGATCCGCTAAAACAGAAGCATATTCAGCGTTTCTTCTACGAATGCTTGCTATATTTCGCTCATAGGTGCGTCGTCTCCCTCGCATATTTCTGCGTTTATTTTTCAATTAGAGCATGAAGTAAGCATAATTATTAGATGCTTCTTCTTTTAATTCTTTTTCTAATTCATTTGCATAGTAATTACAGTAAGCAATCGAACTGTACCTATCCTTAGTCGTTGTTCCGACTTCGTAAATCTTGATATATCCAGTTCTAACGGTATATTCAAGGTTTACCAATTCGTTGACCAATGCAGTCGCTTGAACATATGGATATAAGACCTTAATTTGTTCTTCGGCCGGTAACTTTCGATATTCCTTATCTTCCTGTAATTCTTCGCGCTTTTGAATGTCATTCATAGGTAATCTGAGTTTTCCAGATTCAATGACATTCTTTAAGGAAACTGCAATTTCGTGGTTGAAAGCCGCATTTGCCTTAACCGTATATACACATTTAATTCCCTTAGTTTTTGTTCTATCGTTTGTTTCGTCATCATTGATACAAGCCCAGGCTGGATATTCTATATCACGATCTTTATCTGTAAGGACGGTTGTACAAGCATCAAATACTCCTAACCCATTACCATTCGCATCCATAACTACATAATCAGCTTCAAAATCGTAATATAGTTGTTTTAAACGAATAGCTAAGTTCTCCGAAGAAATTGACTCTTGAATACTTTCCAAATAGACAACCTGGCGCTTATATTCATCACCCTCACGAATTAACCTCATCAACGTAAATGCTGATGTATCGTTCTTAACGAGCTTATTTCCACCCATTAAGGCAATATCAAGGGCTACTATTCTAATTTCATTTACTTTATCGACACGTTTGAAATTCGACAACATTCTTGGTTTTGATCTATGTTGATTTTCAACGAATTCTTGATTAGTTGGAGGTCTAAACGTCTTTCCCACCGTTCTAATCTTATTTAATGGATCAAGCTTGAAGTAGGCTTTATCATTTTCACCAACAAATATAGTTTCATATTCCATATCAAAACTCGTTTGATCGAATGTGTCACTCGTTCTTTCGGCATCAACTGCACTCTGTGAAAGTAATCCACTCTTAACCGATAATTGATATGGGAGAATTGAAACGAAATAACGCTTATCCGAATTGGTCATTTTCTTAAAATAGCTCTTGAATTCGTCCCATATCCAATGCGACTTATACCAAGCAGAAGAAATGTAAATCTGCTTGTTTTCCTCTCGCTTCAAATGACTATATTCTGGTTTCGATAAATATGGTGGCTGGCGGTAAACGTTAAGCATCGGTTTTAGAATCTTATCCAATGTTTCTTTCTTAATCAGACGAAATTCGTCACAGATTAAGATATTACAACGTAAACCACGAGCACTTTCACCAGATGTAGCGGCAAAGATCCTCGATCCATTCTTAAACTCAACCTTTGCCTCATTGACCGTCGTTTTAATATGGTCCTTCTTGTAACCTATTTCGTATCGAACTGCTGCTGATTGATCGTAAAAGTCCACTATCTTTTGTGAAATGATATTTGCAGCTTGTGAGCGCGTCCCGGACGCTAGTACTATCTTTGTTCCGGGGTATAAAATACACCGAACAATACAGTACAAAGCAATCAATTACAAACCTCTCGCCGCAATATACATGAAGAAATCAACCTTATTCATCATGTAAAACAACAATTTCTGATAAGGCTTCAGGTTAACTCCAAGATAATCTTTTACGAATATCTGTGGGTTTCTTCGCCAATATCCAACCCATTTCATCAGGTTGCGTTCCCGTTTTTCAAAATAGCTAGACTTTTGTTGTGTCTTTTCAGTCTTCATTCAGTCTTCATATAGACTTTCAACCTCCTTTTCAGAGGCGACACCAAAGGTTCTCTTCATAGGAATCACGAACCATTTTTCAATGTACTTCTTTAAGCCAGCAGCGTCTTCGTATTTATCGCTATCTGGAACAGGTTCACTAAGTTCCCAACCTTGAATTCTTTGCCCCAACGTCTTTCCACTGTCATCATTCCCACTAAGCACAGCGTCAAACCCTAAATCCTTTGAATCTTCTGAATATGCTTTACGTAAGGCAGTGATCGCCTTAGAGTCTCCATCCATAAATGCCTTATCCAATGCGTCCTTCAACTTTACATTGGCAACATATCTCTGAATCTCAAATGCCGTTGTTGCCGGTTTAATTGCAATAAGACCTTGTAGCACATTCTCAAAATAAGCATATTCTTCTTCGTTATATCCCTTGCCCCATCTACTTTCTAATTCGGGGGTAATACTTACTGTTTCCTCGGCATGATCTGTTGTGAATACAGAATCTGAGAAGGTCTTGAAATTCTTATACGGAGCTATTTTCTTTAAGTATTCTCCGAAATTAGGGTTCTTGCTTGTTCTTTTTACGTCAATATAAAGATTCTTGACAAAGGGAATATTTGCGAATTGAGCCATTTCAATAACTGAATCCTCATTGCTAAAATCGGCTACCATATTGGCGCAATCGCGACATATAGAAAAGCTAGTATCAAGTAATAAGTTCTTGTGTCTCAAAAGTTGGTTAGACCTTTTTTCTTTACCACAAATGACACATATCTTTCCCGCCATCTACTTCATAATTGCTTCGTGAGTTTGTGCTAGATTTCTTAATATGTGAGCATATCGGTCAAGGTCTGCCATGTTATGAATTGATAGTTTTTCGCACGCTTCAATTTCGTCCATTTTTCTAAGCACGAACTCAACATGCTTCTTGAGGGCGACATCAATATCTAAATTCATTTATTCAGCAATCTTCTTTGATAAAGTTGCCTTGTGTACGTGATGTGCTGGGACTTCAATTAATTCACCAGTTACACCAAACACACGCTTATAAGCTTCTTTATACTTACTTTCGAACTTAGCAAAGCCTGTAATGTTTACTGATTTGTTGTCCTTCATAATAGACTTGATACCATCAGTAAAAGCGTCCACAATCTTCTTAGCTTCAACCTTTGTAGTTTCTTGTTGCTTTGCAATAATTTCAATTAAATCTTTCTTGTTTAACATCTAAGCAGATAATTTATTATCTACTTCCTCATTAAGACAAGCGCACCCTTTATGTACGCGCAACTTTTTTAAGGCATTTTTGCAAATTCTTGTTAATTTTTTTGAAACATTCTGATGAGTAACACCATAAATAACGCTTATTTCATTAATTGATCTTTTTCCATCAAAATAATTCAGAAATATTTGATCAGTGTTTTTTTTACAGCCCGTCCAAACAATTTTTTGTAATTCTTGCAAATTTTGTAATAAATCAAAAGAATAATCTTCAAAATTTAACTTTTTCAGATCCTTGTGAAGCCCTAATTTAATAAAATTTCTTAAGTCATTAACTTCTAAATTATTTGTGTCAAATAAGCGTTCAATATATTCTTTTTTATTTTCCTGATTTTTTATTTCATAATCCTTTGACATAATCGGATTAACCCAATCATCAATCTGCGCAGTTAGCAATGTGGCTTTAGCCATTCTTGTTCTGTAATAATCATAATCACTCGCATAAAATGGATAATCTGTTTCCTTGGGATTATCTATATTGCGCCCGTGTACTAAATATTGAACAATTCGATCATTGAACCAACCCGAATAGCTTTCTGTCATTGTCTTACCCTTATCGATATCATCACGATTAAATTCCTCAAAGAAGTTGGGGTTCAATTCTTTATCAATGTTCTCTTTTCTCTCTTTGTACGTCATTAATTCAGTTTTAAATAGTGTTTTGTTCACTTACTCTGCCAATGCTTTAATAAAGCCTTTGTCGTACTGAATTTTAACGTATTCTACCAGTTTGTCGTATTGAACAATATCAGAATAGTATTGTTTCCATGGCTCATGCATACTTGATTGTTTGCATTTGAAATAAGCTAATACATAATTCTCCCTTAACCATCGTAGATAGTTATTAACAGTTGATTTTTCTACATGTAACCAATTTTTTATATATGTTGGGCCTCTGTCTATAATATATGTACCTTTATCTCCCTCAAAAACAAGCGATCTAAAGGCAGCGTATGTAGCCAATTCACGCAACATTTTCTTACCTGTAAGTTTTCTTAGTATCACTCTTATGCCAGGAGCATAAAGCTTCGCAAAGCCATGTTTTAAGTCATCTTGCGGCACTTTAATTGTTTGTTCTCCAAGAGTATTTATTGTCCTTTCGATAAACCCATGATCCTCTAATCGATTGAGTCTTTCGTCAAGACCACCGACTATTTCTCTGTATTTGCCTTTAAGTTTTTGAGGACGATATATCATTTTGTAAATAGATAGTGAATCAATCCTATCTACGACCCCAATTCCATCATCCTCTAAGGATTGTCGTGATCTAGTGATGAGAAAAACATATAAGCCAATATCATCTATGTCGAGATCATTATCATTGAAAATTTGTTTCCCGACAGTTGCAAATGTTTGTGTGCACAATGTTTTGTTTTTCAGTCCATTGTATTTATTAATTACTGTGTTGTATCCCATCTATTCAATAACTCTTTTTACATACCCTTTGCGTAGTCGATATTCAATAGTCTCTTTTAACGTCTTATGATCATATATATCCGAATAGACACATCTCATTGGTTTATCCACTTGGGGTAAAACGACTTTAAAATATGCTAAGACATAATTAGTCCGCAACCATTGTAAATATCGATTAACCGTTCTTGGATCACTATTAATATAATTCGCCACATGCCCTAATGGCATATCAAACACTTCTTTACTGGTATCCACTTTAGATCTTTTTCTTCTTTCAGATATACATAATTTTAATGCAGCATAGGTGGCAAGTAACTTTAATGTTTGTCTACTCGATGTTCCATTTGTTATTATTTTTGCGTTAACTACATTTATTAATATAGACGATTGTTTATCGTCGATTTCTGACATAGCTATAATTGGATAGCCCATTGATGTGAATCTTTTGATATAGCCCAACTCTTCTAAATGTCGGAGCATTTTTTCAATATTATCGACTGTTTTTCTATACGATCCACTTAGCCCCTTAGGCTTATATATTCGCTTATATAGGTCAAGAGCTTTGTAATTGGTTACAACTCTTTTCCCGTTGTATTCTCCAACCCTCCCACTTATAAATGCTAAATAAGCATACAATCCAATCTCGTCAATGCTAACATTTTTATCGTCAAATATTCTCTTGTCGATTGCCAATGTCATATTGGTTTTAGGAAGGTCCGTCAATTTATCATCGTTATCGTACTTGTCTAAGATATCCATCTAATAACCCAGCTTGTAAATTGGAATTACAGGCTTTCTTTTTGCCTTTTCTGCATTACGACGTTTAATTTCTTGTAGACGAGCGTAGAACTCTGGATCGTTTTGGCGCATTTCTTCTTCGTCTTTTTTAATCATAGCATTTACTTCTTCTTCGGACATAAAGCGTTTTGATAGAGATTTCTTGTAACCAGTAAACGTGTTTTTTACGTTATTGTTGTAGAAGTTAATCATATCTTGGGCACACTTGTCCCCTCGTTTCAGAGCATTGGTAATTGCAGCTTTGATATATGCGATAGCATTAGTAATCTTATGACCTTTACTACTTGTAATTACGTAGTTAACCATGTCTTCGTTAGATTGACTGATTAGAGAATGTAGTTCAATAGCCATAGGCTTTGTAATAAAGCCAAATACATCAACAAATGAATTCTTTATCTTTTCTGGTAAAGAGTGATATGGATTCTTGTTTGATTGATTGGGTTGAATTTCATTTTCTTCACGCGCACGCGCGTTATTATCCAAACCATTATTATTTAAAAATACATGAGATAAACTAGAGTGAGATAAACTAGTATCGGTTTTTGAGGAGCACGTGGATTCAGAAATCCGACTCACGCTAATATCAACGTTTTGAGTAGATAATTTAAGGTTTTTGCAGAATTCAATTTTAGATAAAATAGTCCAATCAGAAGTTACTTTTTGAACAGTAATAGTGTGATTTTTCCATGGCAAAAGAAGCTCAACATTACTTGGTGTTTGTTGAACTGGATAAACATAGATTTTGTAACCCTTTAAACCTTCACGAACGACCTTGATCAAGTCTAAGTCAGATAATTCTTTTCGAAAATCTGTTACTTTCTGTTTTGATACGTGAAGTACCTTAGCAGCTAATTCATTAGTAAAACGAATAAAGACTCCCATGTCATCAACGAATGCTGTGTTCCCTAAACGAGCGTTATTCATAGAAGCAGAATAGCGATCAGCGTAAAGAGCGTACAACATCATTGCACGGGAGTCTAGATTCTTATATTTTGGGTTTTCGAGTAAATCTAGGTTGATACCTAGAAACGCTTTTTGGTTATTCATTTATCCCTCCAATTTCTTTAACCGTTCTAATATTTCATCTGTTAGCCGATTGTAAACATAATGTACCTTTATATCGTGGAAGTCACCCTTCCCATATTCAGCATCTTTATCGGCTATCCCCATACGACCAAATCGCTTAAGACGCTCCATATGTTTAATTATGTTCTTAAAGACTCCATCTTTACCAAATGACTCTTTTGCGTCTTTCAAAATTTGCGTATCCAATCCTGCTCTATTTTCAAGTAAGACAGGAAGCACTCCAAGAATATTGAAACTAATAGCAGGGTAGTTATTAAACATTTTTTGTAAGTACACGAAAAATGCCTCAGCGCCATCTAGCGAATCTTGTTGTGTTTGTAAAACAATAATAATATCATCTGCTGCATAAACTGCGGAGTCAGTGAAAACTGATAGAGTCGGTGGAACATCTACTATAACAAAATCATAATTTTCTTTGACTTTATCTAATTGTTTTGCAAAGTAGGAAATTCTTTTTTCTTTATAGTTTTCTTCATTGGGCATAAATGTCATTTCCAAAAAATCGGGGTATTCTGTAAAGTCATCAGAAGAAGGAAGTAAATATAAATTGTCCATCACCTTAACGATAGCATTCTTTATATCTCCTTCGCTAAGAGCTAACATCATTGTTTCTTTTATTCGAAGCTGTTTTCTTTCTCTTTCCTTAAAAACCTCTTCAACTTCTTTATCTATATCTGCCTTCGAAAGTTTATCTTTTGATTTCTTATTAAGTTCTTTGACAAACTCTTTCTCACTTTGATTATTTTGACGTGCATATGTTCGCGTTAATAAATGTGTTGCATTCGATTGTGGGTCTAAATCACACACTAAAGTCTTATAACCTTTCTTGGCTAATTGATATGCAGTCATGACAGAATTGGTTGTTTTACCGACGCCACCTTTAAAATTAGCATAAACTAGAACAGGCATTTAATTCAATTCTTCTTTATCGTATATCAAACTATCTACCTTTTTAAGTTCGAGAAGTAATCTGAATACTTTTTCATCGCTATCACTCATTGCGCCACTCTCTATATATTTTCTAAATACATCAATAATAGCATCATCCTGTGATTCACAATTTGCCACTTGTTTATAAGCATTAATTATATCTACCGCTTGATCGCTAATCCTAATCATCTTAGTAGACTTATTTTTTCTTGGTCTACCTTTACCTCTCTTTTTAACTTCTGGTTTCTCTTCGGTGTTTTTTTTCTGATGAACAGAAGCATCATATCTCTTTTCTGGAGTTGAGGGTTTTGTTTCTGCCACTCCTGGAGTAGCATTTTTCTTTCTTCTATTCTTGTTTTCTTTATTAAAGTCACTAAATAGATCAGACAACTATAAGGCTTCAACAATTACTTGTAATCCTAATTCATTTAAATATTGTGCATATTCCTTATCAATCCAAATTACTGGAACGTCATATCCACCACTGAAGCTCTTAAGTTTTTCATTCAATACTTCGCGAAGATTACTCTCATCTAGCATTGGAATGGAACCACCACCATATACGTAAACAAGTTCAGTATCCTTAGCGATACGCATTGTTTGACTAACTGTATCGATAATCTTATCAGCCAATGGTTCTAATTGGTCGTAAACAACTTGACGTACTTTATCTTGGCGAGCTCGACGCAATGGACTGACCTTTTCAGATAAGAAACTCTGTAATTGTGAACGTTCCTCAAAGTTCATTTGTTGATCTTGAAGAACACGTACTGCATCTTGTAATACATTTCCGTATCCTTGTGGTAATGAAGCTGATGCTGCTGGATTAGCCTTACCGTTAATGATTGCTACTACATCAGTAGTCCCTTCTCCGATATCAATTCCAAGTACATTTCGTGAATTAATAAGGTCGTCAGCTTCAACTTCATCCTTCATTTCTGAATAGTTCTTATCAAAGTCTTCCTTAATTTTATCTGTTAATCCATCATAATCGGAGGAAATAAGCATTTGGGCTGTTTCACCTTCTAATGCAACATATACCTTATTAAATTCGATAGTTACATTAATTGGGTCCTTAAAGTTATGGAAAGTCACTGTATGTGTACTACCCATGTAACGTTCTTTGTAACGATCTTTTGCATTATTAACCTTACCTTCTGAAATAGGTAACGCAGTCGCCATATTAACTTTTACCTTTAGAGTCTCCTTTAAGTCTTGTCCAGCTTCATATGCTTCTTTTACTTTCTTTCCAGCTATCAAACTTAAAGTAAGAATAATTGCTAAATCTGTTTCTGATTTACCAGTAAAGTCATTAACATCAAAAGCTCTCATAGATAGACCACTGTCGATAGCTGCATTACCAATCAAAAATCTTCCAGAGGTTTTTACTGCATTACTTGACACACTAACATCCATGTTATTAAGAAAGTCTTTCATATATATATCTTGATCTTGTTTAGAATCAAATTCCATAGGAGCTTGTACATCCTGTGGACGTTCTGCTGCTATAACTGATGGAAACTTAATATTTTCACCATCAACATTTGCTTTTACAGAACCATATCCCAAATCATTTGCAACCTTCATAATCTTCTCAACCATTTACGATAACATATCTAAATTGGGCTTGTTCTTTAATTTTGAGCTTAAAGAATCGTCATTTGATTCAGATACTCTGTCTTTCCCTTTATTTCCAATCCTAGTCTTTAATTTCTTTTTAGGCTGCTCTTTAGCCCTCGTTTTCTCTTTTACTGACTCTTTTTCTTCAACAGTTCTTGATGGATGATTTGCTACTATTATCTGCCCATCAAGATTCGCACTATCTAAAATAGCTTGGATAAGGTCACCAGTTCCATATTTCCTAACTACCATTTCTAATGCCCTAATAGCAGCCGGAGAAAATTGTGACTGATTTTTAGCCCATTCTGCAACTTTTGAATCCTCAGGAATAAGGATAGTTTTTCTAATCATTTTCGCCATCTAATTCATCTCATTATTAATATATTCTTCCAAGCCAACCCTGATATCATCATCCAAATTAGCAATATACTCCCTATATTTACTCACATTACTCTTGTTAATACTACTGATTACATACAATATATACCCTTCATATAGACCATCTGGGCACTTTAATAATCGCTGCATTAATCTCATCAAATAGTAATACTGTTCATCATAACCATCATTCATATATTTATTCTCAAATATATAGTATGCAGTCCAAATAATATTATCGTCCCTATTTTCTAAACTGGATATATCCCATAGTTCCTTAATTATAGTATCTAGTTTAATAATCTCCACCTAATTACTACCATTATTATTTTTTAATTCTTGCATTCTGTTATTAATTAATTCAGAAAAATAATTTAGTTCGTCAATCCTTGCATCATTCAATATAAAATTTTTAGCCCTTGATTTTTTTTGATTGCGGTAGACTTCTTTTTTATGTTTTGCCTGATAACGTTTATTACTTTCTAATTTTGCTTTACTTGTTTTATTCTGTTTATTTTCCATCTAATTAGATTTGTCCTTGCAATCTTTTTGCGAGGGCTTTCTTTTTAGCTTAATTACAAAATCCAGCCAAAAATTAGCACCTTGACCCGTTAGGGCGAAAATAGTTGCAAGGCCTACACCAATCGCAACATAGCTTTTTAAGCTATCAACCACCTATTGTTGTAGGTCTTTTAATCGTTGGTCAATATCATTTCGTAACTCTTTTAAATCATCTATGTATTGTGTACGATTTTCATTTATTGCTTTTACTAGTTTGGTTGATTTATTTAAATTAACATTAATAAACCCGCGGGCTTGTGATTTACGGTCCCAATAAGTCTGTTGTATAGGGTTGTTTTTCTTATAGTTATTAATAGCCCTTTTAGTTGCTTCACTTGTTGCCAATTAGTTTAGCAAGTTCGTCAATAGCGCCCGTAAAAGCGGGAGCGTCATTGCAATAACAATAACTGCAATGAATGCAGCTAAAATACTGTACTTCTTAAACTTGATTAGTTTTTCGCTATCCTGTTCTAATTGCTTAATGTATTCAGGATCAACCAACTTGTAATCCTGTTCTGCGTATTTCTGTAGTTCCTTTTGTGACATCATTTAGTCTTCTAATTCTTCAATAGCATCATCAATCGCTTGACTTAATACATAGCAACGTAAGGAAACATCAATTGATTCATAGCAATCATCAAGCCACCATTCAGCAGTTTTTTGACGGTCCATAAACCCTTCATCAATTGCTTCGCGGATCAAGTCCTTGTTATCATCAACGTATTCCTTGGCCTTGTTGGCGTTGAAAGTATATGACCCTGAGCCATTACCAGTTACAGAATCTTCAACCCAAAGTTGTTCGTTGAGTTCTTCACGGTCAACTTCGTTGATATTGATTTCGTTATCCTTGATGAAGTCGATTACATCGTTCTTAACATTTTCAAAGTAGTTGTATTGTTGTGTCATTTAATAGTGATAATTTTTTTGTTCAATACCTTTGAGTTGACGAATAATTTTCGCTTCGCTCATCATTACCTTGTAATTTGAGTTGGCTTCTTGTGCTGAATGCACCCAACCACCAAAGCAAACAAGTGCGACAACAGCAAGCATTACAATTGCGATATTTTTCTTCATCTAACCTAAGTACATTCCAGAAAGTGCCATCTCACGACGTTCCCTCCAACTAGGAAATATTTTTCCTTCCAATTTTTGAGTATTCAATTCCAAATCATTTTCGTCGCTTAATTCATTTGCCTGAACATACGCTTTAAATTTCTCAATTTTCTTGTCATCATTCGTGAAGAAAAAGCCATAATCATGATGAGTCTCTCTTTCATAGTAAGTTTCCTCTTTAATAACCACTACTGCTTTGTAGTCTTTGTCGCCGACGATTATTTTATCGTCATCGCTTACTTTCTGGAGTATGTCTCCGTTATAATTACTTTCAAATAGATAATTATCTCCAACTTTTAGATAATTAACGCCAACAATATTCGCATTATTTAGCACCTTAAGTAGCACATCTTCCTCCCATTCACTTACAAAGCAATCCATTGCTTGTCCTTGGTTATTTTGTGCATTCATTTTTAAGTTCATCATCTATGGTTCTACAAACTTATCTAATCGTTCACGGTCAACGTTGATAATATACATACCCATATCAACACTGTACTCAATACTGTTAAGCATTCGCCAAAATACCAAGCATGCTCGTGCGGAATTCATTTTTTCTGCATAATTACTAATTTTCTCAATAAACAGTTCTAATAACTCCTTTGGCGTAGCTCCTGCTAGAATAATTTCCTCATCCATGTAAATAACATCGTCATCAAGTTGTGCTGTTGTTGTGATACAATCCTTCTTAATTTTCTCAAGTGCGTTATCAGTCCAAGCCATCTACCAATTAGGAAAAATATATTTTTCTTTCACGATTGTTCTTTTAACTGCTGGATTAGCACAACCAATATTGACCAATTCTCGTTTTTCTACACTTTCACCATCTTCTTGTGGATAGGCGAAAATTTGAATATCATCTAATTCTTCATCTGTTAATTGTTCCCAATATTCAAGCAATTCATTTTCGTCATAAAACCCTTCAAGTTCATTACCGAACCAATCGCAAACACTGAAATACCAGGATTTACGAATTAACTCACCATCAAAGTAGTCGTCTGGCTTGATCCATTTGAAGGTAACGGGATAATTTCCTCGGCGATAGTGTAATTTTTTCATTTATGGGACTAATTCTTTTTCTCGCTTCACTGAACATTCATAATCAATTGACAAGTCAAAGTCTTGAATAATTCCATTCAGCATATCTAAGTCGTCATCTTGTAAATATCCGACTGGTGTATAAATATCTTCGATACTGTTGTAATAACCAACCGTTCCAGTTGCTAAATCAATTGCTCCGTCAATACGTGCCCAGCCAGTGTTTGAAAACCCTAGTAAATAATTCTTTTTAGACTTGTCGTAAATCAGACAATCACATTCATCAATAGCTGAATAATCACGATATTTTACATACACTTGGTTTTCTCCGACACGTTGAATTAATTCAATTTCTTCTCCGTCTACGTCAATATATTGATTTTCTAAAAATTCTTCTGTTAATTCCTTTAGTTCTGCTTCGTCAACTGACCATGGATACCATTCTTCGATTAATTGAGATAATTCAGCAATTATTTCATACGAACCAACCTTGTTCCACAAAATTCCCATGTCCCAACTTTTTTCTAAAATTACTCCAATTTCACCGTTTACTTTTTGCATGATATTCACCCCTGTAATTTTCTTTTCCATCTAAATTGATAAATAGCTAAGTTTTTCTCTAACAATTTCATCTTTTACCTGTATTGCCTTTTCCCAAACGCTTTCACTACTTGGATATTTGTAACCTGCAAACTTGATCGCATTAACTACTTCGGTATAGTAAGATGAACACCCTGTAGTTGCATACCATTCAGCAACTCCACCCATGAAATCAATTTGACTTTGAGGCATCTGCTTGATTTCGTCGATATAATCAAAATTGATTTCGATTACCTGCTTTAAGTAGTTTTTCATTTTTTCTAACTTACTCATCTAGTATTCTGAACGACGTAAACCTAGGTAAAAACATTTTCCATCTGCTGTTTTTCCGAATGACTTATATAGATAATTTCCGTCATCATCTTGGTCGTATTCTTCACCAACACAAAATGTTTGAATAAATTTAATACCTAATTGACTCTCTAAAATTTCTTTTGTCACTTCCTCTAATGGATATGGTGGCAAAACACAGTACATATCAGAATAGATTTCATGTTCAACTTCTTGAAATAACTGTGGAGTTAATTCGCCATCTTTATTCCAATCTTTCATCGTATAAATACTCATTTAGTACACACGAATAGGGCAAACCAAACCAAGCCCACCATTTTCTCGTGAAATTGTGAATGGCCGGTAGGCATTTTTATAAAATCTGAAAGTTAGATTTTCTCGATTGCTAAGATATTGTAATCTCTGCTTTAATTTCTTGATATTAAAATTAATCTCAAACTCATCATTTACCACTATATTAGTTACAGCAATTGGGAATTCTAAATCTTTTTCCCAGTTAGAATACTTAAGTTTCACCACATTATCTTTTACCAAAAGTGCTCCTACATCAGACTTTTTTACTATTTCTTTCAGCACTGGAAAAATTTCTTTTTGCTGTACATCAAATTTGACAGTCGCATCGTTAAGGTAAGGTGTAACTCTTTCTAAGTCTGGATAACCAAACACACTAATATCTTCTCGACTATCATCAATAAATTCTTCACCACCACCAACAATTGAAATAACTCCTAAGTACTTTTCTTCATTAAATTGAGGATAAATTCCTAATTGATTACCGTGTTTCGTCGGTGTCTTAGATAAATTCTTTGCAAACTTACCATCAATTAAAAATTCTTTACCAACTAACTCATCTGGAATACTTGCTGCTACATTTGCTCGCTCCAGTACATGGCTATCAGTTGCTTCTAAAATCAAATTATTTTCTGTAACTCGAACATGAACAAATGTAAGGTTAGGACGATGATCAGATGGCTTAGCAACAGCAGTCGCCACTTGTCGTAATTCTTTCAAAAATTCTTTTGCATTTACAAAAATACCGTTATCTTTATTAATAGTTGCTACGTTGTTTAATAGTGTTTGTGTATTCATTCACTCTCCTAAAATTTCTTTTTCTTCTAACTGTTGTACTTTATATCCAATATTCTCTAATGTTTCAATTGCCTCGGCTGTTGTCATTTCTAAACCAATTCCAAATGATTCGCCCCACTTTTTTAATTCCTGTTCATTAACTCGCTCTCTAAATCCATCTGCTGTGTCGATTAAATATCGCAATTAAAATAGCAGTGTTTCTTTCTTAAATTTCCAACCACGCTTTTCAAATTCGTTCATTATCATTTCTGTATCATCGGCATTGTAGTTATACAGGAATTGTTTCCAATTACTAATTCCCAAACTATTCAATACCTTGATTAACTTCTTCTTGTTAAACCAACATTGATATACGTTGCTTCCTTCTTCCCAGGTAACTAATTCCATAAACATTTAAAACACTGTTCCTGCTAATTTTTCATAATAAATTTCTGCCGAGAAATCGCTAATATATGTGATATCCTCACCGTCTAACAAGTCCATAATCTCGCTTTTGTGGTTATCAAAATATTTTCCCATCTGTTCAAGCATTTTCTTTTTCTGGTCCATAGTCTTTAATAACCATTCATGATACTTGCCAACTCCACCCCATGTTCCAGAAATTTCTTTTGCCCCTAATCCATTACCACCGGGATTTATATCCCATAACCAATCACCGATTACACAGGCCATAAATTCTGTGCGCGCTGTTTTCCCCAAATGTAATTGTTCAATAACTTTTCTCCAAAATTCATAATGTTTTGTTTCTGTTTGACTTAGCATTTACTTCACCCCACTAGCCTCAATTTCAATTACTCGTTCTGTAGTATCGCCGTCGATAAATAGCCAACCATGATCGTATTCTTCAATTTCTTCATATTGATCTTCGAGTTCTCGAACTGTTTCTTTAGCTGCTTTTTCTGCCTTTTCATACGTGCTGTAAACGTCAGTCGTTACAATGCACTCTTCCATATCATTATCTAAAACAACATATACATTTTTCATCTAACCGACAATTTCAACTGTTTTATCTTGTGGATTGATTTCTCGAACTTCTAAGTACAAGTAGTCAATAGCCTGGTTTTGTACTTGTTCTACTAAGTCATCGCTATCAACATCAATTCCTTTATCAGCAAGTTCGGCCTCATAATCATCGGAAATTTCTCGAATAATTTCTCGAATTTTTGCATTCATTGTTTTTCTATCCAAGGTTTCAAATTCAAGCGTCATACTGTCTGTTGAACGCCACTCGTCACAATCGTATAGGCTGTACATTTAATCTTCTTTATACCAACTTGTGATAATACCTTCGTCTTTTACATATTCCAGTAGTTGAGAAACCTCTCCGTCAAATCCTAGTTGACCTTCGTTGAACTTAGAAAATTCAACTGTTTCAACTTCGCTCGCAAGTTTCATTGACTGTAATGCGTTGATTAAATCGTTCCACATTTTCTCAGTATTCCAACCGCTATTTTCAAAAGTAAACTTGTTATTTTTAATAGTTACTACATAATTCATCTATGCAATTGTTTCTATTTCACCTAATAATTTAATTTCATAGTCAATCTCATTTTGATTATGTAGCTCTCCAATAATCAGATCATCTACATCTTCTGGGTTCATATTCAAAATTTTTTCCAAGACATCCAATTCTGAACTGTAGCTTTCTGGGAACCGCTCTAGTAAGTACGGCACTAAATCATAGCGACTAACAATTACTTGATATACTGAACGGTCGTCACGATCAATTGCAATTAACTTCATTTACTTATTTCCGCCTTCCTCAGTCATGTAGTCCCTCTTATTCGGTTTTTCGGGCATTGGCAAAGGTTCTAACCCTCGTTTTGCTCGGCGCTTATTAACCTTTTCGTTATGCTCTTTTGTGCTCCAATAATTCTGCATGGCCAAATTATATTTTTCTTGTGGTGTAGGCTCAATATATTGTGATTCGTACCATGCGTCAAATTTTGCCTTGCGACGCTTCACAGCACGTTCATACGTCGTTGTTGTCGGCATTTCAACGCCTGCTGGCACTTCTAACCATGACATCTACAAATCCTTGAGAGCGTCTATTAAATCGGAGTCTTCATCGAAAATTTTATCTATCATTTGCTGAGTATTTTTACTTATATCTTCCTTTTTCTTAAAAGTTATTACTCGACCATCAGGAGAAATATCTTTTTCATATTCATCACCTGGATGAGCGTGCATTTTTTCTTTGTCACTCTTTGTTAATCGTAAACCAAATGAATTTCCAGACTTAAAGAATTTTGAGTTTTCACGAATTTCTTGCATTTAGTGGTCTTTCTCATTTATTCGACTTGAATGTTCTTTTAAGAACTTAGCTACTTTAAGCATAATTTCTTCGGTATCATCCTGTGTAGTAATACCAAGCATTAAAGCTATACCCTCATCCTTAGTAACTTTAAGATGATAATCATTTTTCATTAAGAACAGCTTTGTAGCAACGTAAGCTGTTCTTTTATTTCCGTCAGAAAATATATGCTTTTTTGTAATCTTCTGCATTACATACGCAGCTTTAACCCAAATTGTTGGATATAATTCCGCACCAAAAACAATCATCTGTGGTTGTTCAACTACTAAACTTAAGCCTTCCGGGTATTGTATACCATAAACTCCTTCACCCGCTTTTTTAATCAGCTGTCTATTTATAGTCAAAATTTCTTTTTCTGTTAAATATTCCATCTAAAATTTCTTTTCAACGATTACCATAAAAGTTGCTGTCTCAATTGATTCTTTAGTTTCTTTTACATATTCCAACATCGCATTTGAAACACTCACGACATTTTCTTCATTAACGGGATATTCTTCGCTAATTAGATTCCCACATGCAATTTTTACAAATTCCGGGTAAGTATTGTAATCGCAATCTAATTTATTAATTGACTTTGCTAATGCTACATTTTTCTCAATAATTTCTTTTTGTTCTAACGTCGGACTAATTAACATCTACATAAATAAATCTGCAATTGCTACCAAAAAGCAAGCTAATAACAATCCAACCTTCACAAAATTAAACGCAAATCCTAGTTCCTCACCAATACGATTAATCAAATTCATCTATAATTTCATATATGCTCTCGAAACGGTTAGATCAGCTAATTTAATACTAAAATTATCAAAATAATCTCGATCATTAATGCTTAAATCGGAATATGGAGTACTATCAAGCCCACCAAATGATAATTTTGAAATAATATCTTTTGTAATTTCCACGCGTATATTACCTTTATCCCAGCCAGCAGCAATGTTCTCTAACCAATCATCATTTAATTCGTAAGAACGAATTCCACCTTCGGGAGCAATAACGCAAAGAAAACTCTTTCCAACGTTACTATTCAAAATTTTCCCAGTTACGCCCATATAGCCACATAGGTTACTAAAAATCTCTACTGCATCATTAATTAATGTTCTATGTTTCCACATCTAAAAAGAGGATCGCCTAGAATGACGACCCCCTTTTTGGTTGATTTTATTTTTCTTTTCAATTTTTGGAGGAAAATTTCCTTCCCACCAATCAATACAAATTGCTATTAAGAAACAAACTCCGATAATAATTAAATGCGTCATCTATATACAAAAATCATTAATAACTCGACTAATTTGTCGTTTAACCTTATTAAAATCCTCCAATCGCAATTTATCCATTGGTAAAGAACGCACTCTTTCACGAGAATAACAATGTATTTGTGTTGCATTTACTCGACCATATATGTTTGCATATCCCTGTAAATTAACGTAACCATTAAAATAAGTCCCACCAGAAGTGATTGGTGCTACCATAAGATAATTTGTATTGCGATTATATCGATCGTTAGAAATAATTACCGCTGGATGAATACCTTCCATCTCAGTATCTATAGCCGGACTAAAGTCTAAATAGATAATATCTCCCTGTTTATACTGTACTTTACTCATTTAAAGGTCTTGAAGTTCTTCTATATGGTCAGCTACCTTTCGATCTAAATCATTATGTTCGTCCATAAAATCATTGTAGCTTCCACTAATATTAGTAGCATGGTTGGCAAAATGTTTTACGTCTAAATATGCATTATGAAATTTCTCTTTATCTGAATCGTCGACCGAATCATTTTTCTGAATCTTCTGGTCTAAGTCATGAAGATCGCTAAGTTTACTATCAACATCATCAATCTCATCAGTATGATTATTTTGAATAGTATCAATAGCAGAATCTACATCAAAATCTTCGTCGGAATTTTCTATAGCGTCATTCCATTCTTCTCCTTCTTTTGAAGAGAGCGTTTCTACCTTATGACCAAGTGCAAAGTATTCGTTGGCGAATTCTTCTTTATCATCCTCATAGTTTGATTTATCTTTCTTTTCTTGTTGTGCTGTAGCTTCCTGTTCTTGGGCGTCATCAGCGCTACTCTGAGCCATTCCTCCAAGGATAAAGGAAATCACAACTACAGCAATACTAATCCAAAAACGTTTCTTGTTTTTCTTAAATAAGTCATTCTCTTTATCATTCCTATTTTTGAACCATTTAATACCGTAAACAATCGCTACAATAAACGATACTAAAAATACCAATTCTAATAATGTTGCTAAAGTCTCCATTTACCATTGAAATTTATATTGTTGTGGTGACAGTTGATACGTGTAAGTCTCAACTATATTTCTATCCTTGTCGATTACATAATCTACTGTAAAATTATTCGGATCATCACCATTGATTTTGCACCACTTAGGCCCATTCTGACCATCAAGTTTTATTTTATCTCCAGATTTCGTATGTTTTATTTTCATCCATCCTTCTTTTACTGGATAAAAGTCACTGTCGTCACTTTGCTTTTTATTATAGCCATTTTTGCTAGATAGCATATTGTTGTAATCTTTCTTTTCATTAGAGGTTAGTTTTGACTCGTCTATATTGTTATTCTCATCTACTTCGGCGACAAATTGACGATAACCAGTTCCTTTTCCGTTAAACAGAATGACAATACGTCGATTTTCTGATTTAGGACTACTTCGCAAGTATATCTTCCCCGCCAAATCCTTATTTGTCATAGCATGTACATTACCAGAAATAGATATAACGCCAATTCCCACAAAAACAGCAATTAGAATTCTAAAATATTTTTTCATTTATTTTAGCACTTTATGATCTTTTCCGGCACGATATACTACATTTTCAATTTCGGGACGTGAATGAATTAACATTAGTAATTGTTCTTTAGAGAGGTTATCAATTTCTGAGTAATCATAATCTGCGGTAAGCATTGCCGTACCTGTCATAGTGGGATCTGTTTGATTATGAATATATTTTTCTGTATTTGCTACGCTTTCATGATCAAGAAAATCTTTTACCAACATAATATCCTTTGTTTGGTAATAAAGTGTCGTGGCCGCGCCTGCACGTAACGAGTGAGGAGATAGATTATGATTAATCTTCTTACTGAAATCACGAAAAGCATTTTTTAACGACTCATGTGATAATTCGCCAAAAACAAATTCTTCGTCACTACCCGTAAAAAGCAAATTATGTAAATCTTGATAGTAGCTTAATGTAAGGTATTTAGTATTTAACTTATGCCCCTTATCAATTACGTCTAAACGAGCAAAACGAGTACCGTCATGTGCAACGATAAATTGAAAATCTATCCATTTGATTGAAAACGTAGCTGTGACACGAATACCAGTTTTGAACATAAAGTCCACTAACTCAGCATATTTTTTACCCATCATGCCATCTTGGTCGTCACGATATTTTCTTTTAGTTAAAAAATCCTTAAACTGATCTAACTCTTCTAATGAAATTGCTTCATGATGCTTTACGTCATTAGTTTTTAACGTTTTGTTCGTTAACACATAATTATTTAAATCGTCAATATTGGCTTTATCATAAATACCTTCTTTTTTAATCATCTTCATTAAAGATCTAACCGCAATTAAATGTCCTTTAATGGTTGAGCCTTTAATATCATTCTCCTTAAGTGGCGTAACAAATTTATTCAATACGTCACTGTATCGCAAATGAACTAAATCAAATTCGGAAATTTCTGTTGGTTTTTTCTTAAATACCATATTACTAAACAATGTTACGGAGCTTGTGTACTTATTAATTGTATTTGTTGATGCCAACGAATTAATCCACGTTTGATATACATTTATCATTTCTTCACTCATCTACTGCTTTACTTTCATTAAGTTTTCTCTGTCGTGATAGTACATAAGCCCACGATGCCAAATTGAATTTGCTGACTTCTGTGAAGAGATAGCCTCTTTAATCTCGTTTTCTGAATAGTCGCCAACCTCACCAAATACTTTTATAATCTCGATCACTACATCAGATTGATGTTCTGGTCGTAGAGTACCGTATTTAGCTATAAGCCTACGATTAACTAGGTCAAGTATTCCAGATGTTCTTAATTTATTGGCACTAATCTTTGAATCCTTGCCATATACCATTTTCCATGCTTCATTAAGCCTCTTGTTAAGAGTCCAATGTCCCAGTGGAGTTTCTTCATTGCTTATAAATTTTAATTTACGAAAAAGATAAGAATCTTGTGTTACAGGTATAAAATATTTGTCAGTTTGAGGACTAGCCCCTCCTGCATTCTTCACCTTGACTTCTTTTATCCCTAAATTTATCCACTCCATTTCTTTTGGAGTAAACTTAACAATTCTATCACCATATTTACCATGGACAGTTAATTCATTTCCGTTAAAGTCCTTTAGCTTAATGCGAGCGATTTCGCTATTTTCCGTTTCTCTGGCAAGATATACACCTTTAAAAAGAAGTAGAGCAATTAAGTTTTCTGGACTTGGCGATTTTGGCATAAAATTGTCCATAAGTTCATCATACGTAATCAGTTGTACTTTTCTAGGTTTCCATTTATTTGAGTGTAAAGCCCAATTGTCTTCAATCGCTATCTTCTTGTCATTGTATTTTGATAACAAATCGTTAATTGATCGCACTAAGGTACGACAATATCCTAATTTATTATCAACCGTCCTTTTATTAAGTTTCTTCTCTTCAAGCAAATATTCACGAAACTCTTTTATCTGAACTTTATTGAATTCCCAAAATGGAATCTTATACTTTTTTTCGATTATTTCCACATCGGTCAACGCAGCATTAGCACTTGCTGCACTTACTTCGTTGTGCCGTTCTGCATAGTAATACCATGCTAATTGTTTTATGTTATTCCCAATCTCATATTTAGGATTAAAAGACCTATATTTTTCAATTCGATATGTTCGGAGTTGAAGGCATTTATTTAACTCATCATTCATGAAGTTATTAAAAAACACGTGAAATATAATTTCAATTTGTTCTGAATTATAATCCACCGACAATAATAATTTACTAATTTCTTTCTGATCTCTCTCCCCTAGATCATTAATTATCCTATTAAGATTACCGATTCTATCTAAAAGTATCTTAGTTTCCATTTACTCATGAATCAATTCCCACCATTCATTTAATTGTCGATATGTATCTTGGAGTGAACCCGAGTTATCAATAACATAAATTTCGCCGAATGGATATGGTGCATTTAACTGTGTAACGAAGCGCTCAGGGAATTGTTTACGACCATAGTCCTGTAAGAAATCCATTTGTCGTTCGATATTCTTACCTAAATCTTCCTCGTTATAACCACCATCTCGATCTTTTAGTCTCTTTTTTGCAATTTCTGGGTCAGTATACACATATAACGGCTTAAACTCTTTTTCGATACAGTAGTGTGAATATTCTAATAATTTACGAATATCTGGAATTATTAATGGTACGTCAATACCGCCATATTTTTCGTCAAGTAGATTAATCCACGCTTCATGACCAAAAATACTTCTGATACTTTCTCCTAGATCCTGCAAATGATGACGCTGTACCTTATCCCCAGCAAATTGTTCAGCTAATTCATGAATAGGTTCCCCTAATGCGTGTTTAACAGCACGGCCGTTGAATAAATTATCTTTGATATAATTTGCTACTGTGTCTTTACCGGCACCACCACTAGAACCCATTTAGCCTTTGGCATTAACTAATTCCTCCTTGGAAATTTTCTTAAATTGTAATTGTTGTTTTTCAGGATCTGTATATGAGATTAGTATTACCCCATCATTTAACTCTTCAAAATTAAATTCTATTTCATTGTTTAATCCAGCATCTTTACGGATAACATCAAAGTTTGGAGCAATACTAATATAATCTGCGTCAATATCCACCTTGATGATTTCTCCGTCACTATCAGAGATCCTTTTTTGTTCGCCCTTTAAAAGGGAGATCAGTGTATTACTAAATTCTTCAAGACTTAATTGCTCACCTTTTTGTTCTTTGCTAACGTTATGGTCCTTAGCTTTATTTAAAGGTGACGTGCTTGCACCATTTTGTTCGTCATGGTCTTTCTCTTCAATTCTTGAGAATCCTGCGCGAATAACTCCAAATCCAGCCTCTTGTAATGCTTGGACTAACTTTTGGTACCTATCTTCTGCGATAGCATTCAGAAGTTCATTGTCGTTATCGACACCTAAATAGGCTTTAATACCAGGAATAGCTTCTGGAGTAAGAATTTTAGTTAAATCTAATCCAACTTCTATGTCGTATTTGTGTGTAAAATTACTCATTTATTCAAACAGACCGCCAAACATTGCGTCTGCATTGCCTTCTTCATCTTTATTATCGTCCTCGTTGAACACGCTAGTATTTTCTTCAATATCTTCATCATCTTCAACGACAATCAATGCTTCAGGCGAATACTTGTCTGCTAACATGAAATCGGACTTTTCACCATCAACGTTCATTAATGGCATCTTGAAAATGACCTTGTCAACACTGCGGTCACCAATTGTTTCTTCATTTTCAATTTGTTCTTCGGTCATAATACCAAGTTGAATCAATTCCATAACCTGCTTACTTCGTTGAATCTTACCCGTACTCTTTTCATAACCGTGAACAATATTATTCTTGAGACCAATTTCACGAACTACGCCTTTTTTGACTTTAAAAAGCGTTTCGATAGCTTTGGTCATCATATCTACTTTGTCTTCTGTAGTTTGAATAGTAAATTGTTGTGGGAAAGCAAGCGTCTTTTTAATTTCCTTGCCATTTTCCTTACCAACGTATTGTGGGACAAAGGCATTAACAACAATCTCGTTTCTTTCTTTTAATGTCTTTTCCCAATCTCTTGGCAACGCCGTACTTTCTAGCAAGTAGGTTTGACGCATTTCCGCCTTTTCTTCTACTTCCTCATTATCCTTACCGTCGTACAGGCCAATATTTGTGACATTGAAACTACGACTAATCTTTCCATCGTAACGTTGGTATTCAACGTTACCACTAACGTAAATTTCTTGGCCGTCATGTAAGTGTTCGTTCATGTAATTAATAGCATCTAGTTCAGATAAGAAACGTTTTCGGATTAACTTTCCTTTTTCGTCGCGTTCAAGAGCAACATTGATGAATGAGAATTCGGCAACATTTTTAAGAGCATCTTCGTTATCACGTAAATCCCAATCAAGCTCCATATGTTGATTAGTATCCTTGTTAAACACATGGACAACCGGCTTACGCTTTGAGTAGCCACCCATCATTTGTACATAAATAGAATTACTATCACCAATCTTAACTGGGAAGCCTACTCGTTTATATACCCAACCTGACTTAGATTCAGTAGTTTGTGCAGGGAATGTGTCGCTTGAAATAGAAGCTCGTCCTCGAGCAATAAAACGGGCAATTCCCGGCTTTAATTCTTTTTCTAACTTAGCCTTTGGCATTTAAGCTGCTACCGGTGTTTCGTCTAAAATTTTCACCTTTTGTTCATTCATATACTTAATAACCTTATTTTGTTGTTCTTTAGTTAATGCGCTTAAAGTCTTGCTTCCAGTCATCTCTTTAACTTTAGTAGCAAATTCTTGCTTCTTATCTTGACCTTCTAACAAAGATAAGAAATCTGCTACTTGATCTTCAAACGGCATTTCAGAAGTAATACTTTCTTCATATGCGACCTTGGCCTTTTTCTTATCCTTACTAAAGTCTTTAACAATAACATTCCCCTTGTTGTCATCTGCTTCTAAGCGTTTGGCCCAGTTGGCATACGAAGGATTTTCGATTTCGGTTCCCCGAGCATAGGTATCAGTACGGTCTTTTTCAACTACACCAAAGTACTTATTGTCACGAGTAAATAATCGAAGAACCACGTCGTAATCGAATGGCGCCTTCTTTGCCATATCCGGCTTCTCGCCAGTCTTAACACGGACACCGCTACCTGCATCTTTCATTACATCTGAAGCCTGAGCAATTGACACAATATTAATTCCTTGACTTGCTAATTTAAGTTTTAAGTTCTGCAAGCGACTTGCTAATTGCTTAATCTTTCCCCATGAACGTACAGACAAATTAGCATCAAGTACATCTTTTCCTTTACGAATTGCTCGTGACTCTTCAACTTCTTGAAGAGCTTCTTGAATGTTTTCGTAAATCTTAGTTTCTGAATCAATAATTAATGTCTTGAAGTCGTCCACATTTTCGTCTAATTCATCAATCAAATTAGCTAAATCATCAAAGGATTGAGAATCAACAATTCCTAATAAATTCTTAGCTCGTTCCGTTCCTTCGTACCACGCATACCCGTCTTCACTATCCATTGCAATGATTTCTGGGAATGAAAGACCGAAAACTGTTTTACCGACACCTGTCGGACCATATACTAAAATCTTTAAGCCCTTTTTTCGGCTATTAGGCTTTCGCAACATATCCAAATCTAACGCCATTTAGAGTTTAACCTTTCGAATTTCAAATTCATTTTGATTAACTAAAACTACGCCTTGAGAACGACTGGACTTCGCACCTATTTTTTTGCTATATTCATCCATTCCTTTGATCGATCCAAAAGTTGCTTGGAAACGATTATCGCCCACTTCTAATATTGAGAAACGATGTAAATGTCCTCCAAGAACTGCATCATAATGACGATCATATTGTTCTCCCAATTCAGCTAATGTAGTCTTCTTATTCAAACTGTTTCTATCACCATGTACAAACGCAAAATTCCAGCCTTGTACATTAATGTCTGTAAAATAGCTATCTGTATCAATAAATTCTACGTCTGATCCTGATAATTCAATCCACATCTTAATAATCTGATTGCTAATATTTACTGCATGATCAGAATTCAAGTTAGAATTCTTGTCACCTTGCATACGATCATGGTTCCCAGCAATTCCGCGATAAGTAATTAGCTCTACATGTTGTCGAATTCGTTGGATAAAATCAATAATTAATTTTGTTACATGAACGATTTGTTCAGATAAAGTTTCTTCTGAGTCGTATAGGTTCTGGTTACGCATGTAAGCATGTTCTACAATGTCCCCAAGATTAACAATATCAACGCTATAGACTTTATTTTCTTCGATAAGTTTAATGACTTTATCAGCATATTTAATTAATAAACCTTCAACCACTTGTGTATCATAATAGTTTTCTGGCATATCAACATATGCACCATAATGAATGTCGGATAAACAAACGATCATTGAGCTATTTGTATCCTGCCCAGCATCAGGAAGAATTACTGGATTTTCTGCTAAAACAAAATCGGTCTTTTCTAACGCCGACTTAATTTCATTAATGAACAACAGATCTTTATTAGTTTGACGAACTAATCGCCGAATTACCCGACCCTGCTCTTGTGTTTCCAACTTCTTACTATTCAATTGACCAATTGCATTCTGAATACTTTGCAACTTATTATCAGCAATCAAGTCCGCATGAGTAGTTGCATCTTTTAAACGGCCAGAATCTTTTTGAAAACGTTTAATAAGTCCACGATAGTTTTCGTTAGTATCACTATCATAGAACCCCTCTTGTTCCATCATTTAAATAAAATCAACCTTCCGTTTCCCAGAGCCTTTGCGCTTGTAGGCGACTGTAGGCTGCTCAACCTTCTTCTCTTCCTCTTTACTAATTTTTTCTACTTTTTTCCGCTCTTTATCCAAAGCGTCCAACCTTCTCTGGATAAAATTAATGTTATTTGTCACGATTTTCATGATGTAATTAATTTCATGTTCCTCGTTCTTAAATTCAACTGTTTTCTGTGCTTTTTTAATAGCGTCATAAGAATATAAAAGCGTATAGTAGATAGTTTTGAACGAGTATCCCTGCTTATTTCCACTAACATTCGTTGTCGAAGGCTTGAATTTACCCACTCTCAATCCCAAAAGGCGTTCAACGCAATATTCTGATAAGTTATTGCCAGCAGAAAGATTCAATATTTCTGACTTAAAATACCCATAAACTTGATCCCAATCACTTTTTTCTTGTTTTTTGAACTTGATATCCTTATGCTCTTTAAGATACTTAGGTAAGCAGTCAATATGGAATTTACGTTTATAATTTCTGCACCCTCTCTTAGTTTTTAGCGGGATTGGTTTGATTACCATATCCTCGTCATTCAATGGGTTAGCACAGTAATAACACTTTTGAACAGCCATCTAATTATTAATAACTTTCAACCCTACCAAACTTTTCTCTTCTGAAATAAATCTATCAACTTCGCTTAATCTAAACTGTTTGAATTGAGAATCAGCAAGATAACGCTCACGTAATTCATCAAAAAAGATTGTTACATTTTCAATTGCGCTCCCTGGCATTTCTCTTATAATCTTTAGAATCAATGGAAGCTTTAATTTTGATTTCAATAGACCTTGAAAGCCAAATGAAGCCATTAATACATGTTTATGCTCTTCGATTTTTTGATCTATCCACATGTGTTTATCTTTCATTTATTCTAAATCATTATTAATTTGTGTTTTTCCAACATCACGAATAAGATTAAGTCCACGATCAACCTCCAGAACAACCTGTCGATTAGTCTGACCTTGTCGGTTTTTATCCCAGAAAACAATCATGTAATCATTATCTTCGTCTAACATTTCTGAGTGTCCCTTTGAGTTAACTACCTTAATAGCATTCTTCCCACTCACCTCTGATTGAGAGGCCATACGTACTAAAATCAATGACGATACTACGTCGGTAATATTCTTCGCCATTCCAATCATGCTTTGATCCAAATAACGTGCTCGTCGATTAGTCTTGGTCATCTGCGTAGTAACCCAAACATGGACGTTCAAATTACTAGGCTTAATCACGTTATATAGCTTCACCATATTCTGTTGTAATTGTAGCCAAGAACTATCGTTAACCCGACTATATGTATCGTTATCCAATTTCAATGTATCAAGGATAAAATACCGTACATCATATAATCGAGCATACTTCTTAATAAGCCGAATTGTCTTTGCCATACTAAACTCATTCATATTAACAAAACGAACTAGACCTTCTGACACCTTTCTCAAATACCATTCTTTAGCCTCGTTTAAATATTCCCATTCTTCATCGGTAAAACTACCTCGTAAGAACCTATTCTTGTTAAACATGGCCCCCTTATGGCGAGCGTTAATATAAGCTGTTAGTAATCCTTGAACATATCGGCTTTTTTCTTCTTCGTTAGCGATAATTAAGACAGGTTCCTCGTTATTAATTGAACTTTGAATATGCAAAAGGGTAGTGAGAAACGTCTTCCCTACCCCCGAATTGGCAGCTAACATTGTAATATTTCCTAGTGCTAACCCGTTTTGAATTGAATCCATTAATGGACTTCCTAATGGTAGTCCTTGTGCAATACCCTCATCAGCCTCTTTAAGCATTTCATCAACATCATCAAACATTTCTTCAACTCGGTCATTTCCAAATTGAGAATCTACAAATGCCTCTGCTATAAGACCTTCTAATACTTCATTGAGGGTTTCCAAGTCCATTTCCTGGTATTTATCCCAGTTCTGCTTAATAGGAAATCCCATCTCAGTCAGTTTCATTAACGTTTTATAACGTTGCAATTCATTGTAATAACTATCGACATTTTCTTTTTCGACAATGGCAATACCCTTTTCAATGGTTTCATAACCACCAGCTTCTGAATATGCTTTTTGAATTTTCTCTTCTTTGGAATTTACGTAGGCACCTACGGATACTGCATCCAAAGTTTTAAGCCCACGATCCTCGACCATCTCTTTCAGCATATGATAGTAGAAACGCCACATCGAATTAGAAATATCGTTTGGATTTACAGGGTAATCAAAAAAGTAATTTGTATCACCGTAAAGAGAAAAAATTAATTGACTCTCGATGATACCTCTTTGAGTTTTCAGCTCTTTATAAAAGTCAGATTTTATAATGGTATTTTCTTGTTTTACCTTTTCTACCAATTACGCTACCTCCTCAAGATTGAATTCAGGGTGTTGTTTCTTCCAGACATCAGTCTTATATAAATGACGACCGTTTCGCATCGCTCTATGACCTTCAAGATTAACAAATGACCGTCTACTTAGTTCAGGTGCAACTCTTAAGCCATGAGAAATACTCTTAACGAATACCGGATTATCATTATTCTTATCAGTAATCACATAACCGACTTTCGCATAGTACGCAAGACGTTGTTTTCTTAGCAAGTCATACTTGACTAATAGATTGTGCATCTTACGTACCGATAATTCTAAGTCATCGGCAATTTCTTTAATCGTAACCAGTCCACGACTAATGCAATTGTTAAGCATTCTTTCTAGCCGATCATGACTATATTCGTCAAATAAATTATTTTCTTTAATATAATTGCGTATCCAAATTAAATCCGGGTTATTTTTGTCAGCTTTTCGTGACCAGCTCTCGCCAATCTTGTTATATGATTCCAAACGGTACAAATGATTGTAAAATTCGTCTGAGTATGTTTGCTTCATTTAATATTTCACCACCAGATCAAGTAATTCGAATTCGTCAGGATAATTATATGCATCTAATCTATTATTTGCTTCATAATAAATCAGAGTCTTACGGCCAGCCTCAATAAGTTTTTCTACATCTTCTTGCGTTAAATCAATATTATCTTTTAACTTCACATTAGAAGTTGTGTTTGTACGAACTAGTTCTTTTGATAATTCAGTCTTAGTTCTAAATGCTTCATCGGGTTTTGCTTTTAGTAAAAAACCAGTCATGTTGAAGTCGTTTTTTAACGTAAAAGTAAATGGCTTCTTGGTCACTTCCATTTATACTCTTTCATCATATTGCTTCTCCTCCCTCTTTAATAACAATCCTAGATTACTATGATGAACAGTCTCACCAGTTTTTTTAACAGTTGATTTAAGTGATTTTGTTGATGTAAGCAAGAAACAAAGCTCACTAGCTCGGGTCAAAGCCGTATATAATAATTCCCGATTATTTAGCATGTAATGAAATGGCAGCACCACAATCACACATGGAATAGTAGACCCTTGAGACTTATGAACTGTCATCGCGTACCCCAATTGGATAGTCTCAAGCTCCTTATCTCTAAGAAATACTTTACCGACCCCGTCGAAATCAATAACGGCCTCAACATGGCTAACGCCACCTTTGCTATTAAATTCAAGGTCTATACTTTCAATAATTCCTGTGTTCCCGTTGAAAATAGGGCGATACATCTGATGATTCTCTGCCGCTGTTGCTCGATAGTTATTTGACGTGTTAAGAACTTTATCGCCTTCACGTAGAATATAAGCATCAGCACTATTAGCTTTGACCTTGTACTGGTTCTTAGTAGGACTCTTAGGGTTAGCAATTGTTTGCGCTAAGTCATTAATACGAGTACAACCACTAACTGTCTGAGTGAGTATTTGAATATCGCTAACATCATACTTATTTAACGCCTGGGCAAAAATCCTATAAGCATCTGTGTTTAGCTTCTCTTCTTCTGCCGAATCTTCAAACACATAGCCTAGATCGTTCTTATTGCCTAGCATCGTCCAACTATCCTTAGGGCTTACTTTCGGCATCTTACCCATTCGATATTGTAATGAATGGGTGATAATTGCTGAATCCTGTGCTTGCCGGTGGATCTTAGTCAAAGAAACAGTAGGAACAATTTTAGAAGAAATGATATCTCTCATAACTCCGACCCCAATAGAATCTAATTGGGCGATATCACCGACCATAATAAATTTAGTGCCATCGCCCAGAGCATTAACTAGCGCCTCAAATAAGCTATCATTAACCATTGACACCTCATCTAAGATAACTACATCAACTGGCAATGGATTTTCTTCGTGTTCAAAACCGCCAAATGGATCACCAATTCCAAGTAAACGGTGAATTGTTTGCCCTCGTTTACCTGTTAGTTGAGTAAGATTATCAGCTGCCTTCCCAGACAATGCACAGGTAGCTACCTGGTAGTCATTCTCCTGTAATACTTTAATCACGGCATTTAAGGCGGTAGATTTACCAGTACCGGCTAATCCCTGTAACATTGATACATTTTTATCAAGCATCATATTAATTGCTTCGGTCTGTTCGTCTGAGTATTTCCAACCTTGTTCTTCTTGAATTCTGTCGATAATTTTATCGCGCTCTTTATACTCAAATTTATTTTTAGAGTGAAGTAATCTCAATAGATTCTTTGCAATAGATTTTTCGGTGTTATACAAATGCTTAGTAGCTACTCGTCTTACATCATCAGCTTCATAAATGACAAATTCGTCGCTGTCGTTAATCCATTGAAGTGTCTCTTCAACGTCACAATCAAACACTTCTTGGCGAAGATATTTCATCAAATCTATTTCTTTAGTCCAGGAACTTCCATCCATAGCTAACTTATCAAAGTAATCCTTTACGAAAGCATGGACACGACGTGGATCATTAGATGGAATACCAAAATTAAGCGCCTTTTCGTCTATAGTCTTAAAACCTACTCCTGGAACATCTATAAACTCATAGGGGTCTTTATTAAGCATTTCGATAGCACCTTCCACTGAGTGAACGTGGCGTACTAATTTCCGCGTCATGTTAGGGTTAAACCCCCACTTACCAAAAGCAACGTAGGCTTCGCTATAATCTTTTTGCTCTTCATAGGCGTTAATCAACTTGTCAGCACTAACAGGTCCAATGCCCTTGATAGACATCAATTCTTTTACCCTATGCTCTTGAAAAATAGGTCGAGGATCATCAAACTGAGCATTAACAAGTACCCCTTTGGGGGAGATATCAGTAAGGAATTGCCGGAAGTCTTCTCGAGACATACCTTCAATTGGATCTCGACGCTTGCTGCTAATGTATTGATATTGCGGACCATATTTTTCATCGTTAATAAATTCACCGCGAATAATATATTCGTTCTGAGGAATGAGTGACATCTCACCCTTGAACACTACATCGCCAAAAGAATTTTTAACAATATTCCCTTCTCGTACCTCTGACACCCTCATCGTAGCAATTTTGAATAATGAATCGTTGGCGGCAAACCTTATGCGCTGAATCGAACCTACAATTTCTATTTCGGCCATCTATTTAACTTCACTTATCTTGTATCCTTTATGTGTTTTTACTACGCCTTCAAGACAATTTTGAATCATTGCTTTATTTAATTTATTATCGGCAACAAACTTTTCGTATTCGTTAGAGTCTAACCAAAAGCTATATTCCTCATCGCCCTTTGAAAAACGAATTCTAGGAACTCTTTTTTCAACTACAGCTTTCTTTTTTATTGCTTTCTTCTTACCTAAATCCTCAACTGGAATACTTTCAAAGTCTTCTCCAGCTTGATTACGCAAATCTACATATTGAGTATTATCAACTTTATAAGCACGAATAACTCGCATGGATTCGCCGTTATACTCTTTCATCATTTAACTGATTTTTCCATTTAGTTCCTCCTTATTTGGTAATATATGAATTTTACTTACAACAATCTTTTTAGCAGGCAATCCAGTCATTTCACGCCCTGTTCTAACATTAATTGCATCAATAAACTGAACTGTTCCATTGTCACCTGCTACTTCCCACTGATTAGTAGGAATAATTTGAATTCCTTTATAGTAAAAATACATTTACTTGTTACCTGTTTGATCTACAATCACACCATTTGCACCTTGAACAGTAACGAAACCATGCTTAAGGTGTGCTTGTGCTTCCATGTATTGAATATTCTTATCAGTGATTGAATCAGAAATCTTCTTATTTGCCTTAGCTTCCCCTTCTGCACGTGCAATCTTTGCATTTGCATCAGCTTCGGCCTCGGTCTTCTTAGTCTTTGCTTCTAACTTAGCCCGTTCGTTATCTTGACTGGCCTTAATTAAATCATCAATTGATTTTTGAGTTTGAGCATCAACATCAGGAACGCCGAAACTTAAATCTTCAACAATAAATCCTTGGTCTTCAACTGACTTTTGGAAGTCCTTCAAAATGGCGCCTTGGACCTTAGCAGAGCCAGAACCCATTACATCAAGCAAGCTATACTTAGATAATTCATCACGACTAGCTTTTTGAAGCTTTTGATTAAGCCAACCATTTTCAATTGACTTAATATCTGCTGATCCAAATTTCTTATATACCTTAGTGGCTTTAGTTGGATCTACATGGTAAGCGTAAGTAATGTTAACGGTAGTCTTCTTCCCATCTTTAGTAGCAGACCCAACCTTTTGTTTAACAGTTTGACTGCGAATAGGGTACTGAGTAACCTTATCTAACCCAACGAATCGTACTCCCTGACCTAAACTTTCGTCACGAACCCCTCCCGACATCGAATAACGAATACCAACGTTACCATTATCAATCTTCTCAAAGAATCGGAAGCCACCAATCATGACACCCAACAATACAATAACTGTTCCAATAGACCATTTAACTGATTTTTCCATCTACATTCCCTCTTTCTTATCAGTAGCTTTCACTCGTTTATTTTCGAGCTGCTTATCCGAGTTATTACTCTTCTTATCAGATAGAAATAGAATACCAAAAATCAATATTCCGATGACAATAATCATCGTTAATGACTTAACAATAAAATACCCCATTTATTTCGCTGTTTTATGATGAAACCACGACACATTCTTATCAAAGAAAGCAAGCATATCATTTGTAAGATAGAGAATGTAGGTTACAAATAATACAAAGTTTGCATCTCCTTGTGCTGCTGTGACTCCCCATAAAATCACTGACATTAACCCTTGGATAGTCCAACAATAGTAACTTTCACTAAATCGCAACGTGGTTAATACTGCACCAGTAATACCAATAGAGGCAGCGATACTATCAATCCATGGACGTGGGCTAATAAAGATATGTGTATCCGAGTAGTACAGAATACCAGTCAACACAACAAAAAATACAATTACCAATACCCAATTAGTTAATCCACGGCCACGCTCATGTAAGAACCGTACCTTCTTATCAACGTCTTTAGCCCAACTAGGCATTAATAACACAGGCAAATCAAGTAGCAAAATATAAATAGCCTGTAATAACACATCATTGTAATTCTTTGCTTGAACTGCTACAACAATATAAATCAACGCTGATACAAGACCCAAAACCCCATTTAGAGGCTTAGTATTGGTGATTGACAGGGTACATGTAAATCCTAGTACACCTGCAAACATAGTTGCCATAGTAACAGGATTAAATACTCCACCACCAATAGTCATTCCTACAATTAAACCAATTCCAATAAGTAATAAACCATATGATCGGGTTGTCCACCCCTTCATTTGCTCTACATACCAGCTTGGCTTAAATACGTTATACCATGCAATCTTTTCAATAGCGTTATCCATTTAATCAATGCTTTGTCCATAATAACTAGATATCTCCTTAATATTATTTGGTTTAAATCCTGACCAAGCGTCTCCTACGCCTTCTTCGTCCAGCCATTCTACTACGGGAAAACTGTGCCACCCCTGTTTACGTAAAACTTCTAACATAGGACTATCTTGAAGAATTACCACTTCTTTATAATCTACGCCTAAATCATTAAATAATTTCTTGGTCATCATGCAAGCCGGACAACTTTCTTTTGTATAAATCTTTACTTTAATCATTCAAATAAAAGTTACTTTACCTTTTTGATCGCTATTAGAGAGATAATATACAACAATATCTTCCATAGTCCATTGCGCTTTAGGATTACCCTTTGTTAAAAGTTCATAACGATCCTTAGGATATTCAAACGTGTCTTTCGAATGTTTCTTATAGTAATCAAGTACAAAGTTACGAAAACCATCTGCACCATTCTCTTTGTTAAACATTTCTTTTTCAAACAATTTAATCAATGCTTTGTCCATTGTTTCGAGCGAGACTTGAACTCGCAACCCTCGGTTTAGAAGACCGATGCTCTATCCAGTTAAGCTACCGAAACTTTCGGTAATGGGAATCGAACCACATATCTACACCGCACAATGTTGCTCTACCATTGAGCTATGCCGAACACCTAGAGAGGGATTTGAACCCCCGAACCCGAAGGAACGGTTTTGGAGACCGTCGCGTTTGACCAGACTTCGCTATCTAGGTTTAAATGACTTGCAATCTTATGTTTGTATTATTCAGGGTGTAGATTACCAGATCACCCGAACCCGCAACCTGAGAATTAAACTCAGCAGTAACTTGGGCAATATCTGCATCACAGGTAGTCGCACACGCAACCATCTGCGAATATCGGATTCGAACCGATGACACAAGGTTTAACAGACCTCTGCTCTAACCAACTGAGCTAATTCGCATACTCCAGGCTGGATTTGAACCAAAGCGACCTCACAATTATAAGTTGTGCACTCTAACCTGACTGAGTTACTGGAGTTAACACATAAGGGATTTGAACCCTCGCACTTTCACGCTTTACATGAACGCTCTACCAGACTGAGCTAATGTGTTTGAGGTAGATGGGAATCGAACCCACATCCTAGCATGATCTACCAATTGAACTACTACCTCTTAAGCCGCCTCCTTGGTATTAGTATCATATTCACCTTCATGATTAGTCAGCTTTAAATCAGTTAAAGAATCAACTAATTCTGAATACTTAGTCTTATCAATAGATCCCACTTCTAATAACTTGTCATAGATTTGCTGTAAGACAGTCTTTCTATCGTCAAGGTTCTCCATGAAGTCATACTTATCACCATCTATAACTAATAATGGAGATATATCGTACTCTTTTTCCCACTTATCATAGTAGGTGAGCAAATTCTTATAATATTCTTCTAATGAAGGATCGTTTTCAATTTGTTCAAATTCTCGCCCTCGTTTTGTAATTCGCTTAATCATAGTGTTATATGATACATGAATCATAACCATTAAATCTGGAGCCTTTTTACCAGGACTAAATAGTGGATATTCTTCCATCATGTTCTCAAGTAATTTTTCATATACCTCAAGTTCAACCTGCGTTGCGTTTCCCATATCAACATTCATTTGCATGAATAAATGATCTTCATAGATTGATCTGTCCAGGACATTATTATCTTGTTGCATTGCCTGTTTAATCATCTTGAAACGACGATTTAGAAAAAATGTTTGTAGTAAATAAGCATATGGATTTGTTGCATCTTTAATACCAGCTGCTCGTTTTTTAGCTGCAATTTCATTACCCTTATAAAATAAAGGCAATACTGGATTATCACTAACTGGCTCATAGAAAGGTTTTGTTCCTAATTCATTGGATAAAATCTGTGTTAATGAGCTCTTACCTGCGCCGATCGCAGCTCCAAGGGTAATCAATTAGCCTGCTACCTCCACTGGTTCAATCGCCTTTACCCATTCTGGTGCTTCTTCAATATCTTTGGCGGTGACCACACGTTCATCCATAATTCCCCCAGCACCAAAAACATGACAAATAGTCCAAATACCACGCCTGTTCTTATACGCATAGCCTTGAGTAGTTTCTCCAGGACATCCATGTTCTTCTGTACCTTCCATAGGTAAAATGTATTTTTTATTAGGGTCAATAAGCGATTCAGAATCCCAAGATATTGTTAACTTCATTCTTTCATCATCTGGATCACTATTAACTGCGCCTAGGGTTACCGCATACTCATCTTTCATAACCAATTGATTAAATACATAATCAGCCTCTTCAAATCCATCGATAATTTGTTCTGTTTCAAAACGGCCTAGTGATACGTTAGCGTGAATAGCACCATATACCCTTTTTAATGTCTCTTTATAAGCATTCTCTTTCTGTTTCGTTGCTCGTAAATTCGCTTCTTTTGCAGTAATTCGATTAAGTGGATCATGCACTATAGTTTCCATTTAATTCTCCGCCTTTACTGGTTCAATAATTACTCTATCCCAGTCAATCGCTAAATCTTTTCGTTTCTTAAATTCATTGATTTCTGATTGAGTGAAGTGAGTTTGAAAATGTTCTGACTCATCATCGGTATCTAATGTATACCTTTGTTCATCGGCCTCAAAGTTGATGTACCCTTTATTATTTGGAAGCACTTGAACAGTATATTTAATCTTATTCATTGCTAATCTAAGGCGTTTATTCAGACTATCTCTATACATTGCCATACCAACCATTTGATTAGCCAACAACATTTGATTAATGGTTGAAATGCTTAAGAAATCATCACTATCAACGAATTCTTGTAGTTTTTTCATCTTATTTTCTAATTCAAATAATTCAACATTTAATTTTTCAGCATTGATCTCTTTATTGGTCATTTACATTCTCATTATGTTATTCAACATCATTGGCGTTGTTGTAATACTGTTTAAGTCATCAAGTTTGCAAGTAAATGATCCATCATTCCCAAAGTCAATCATGCATACTCCCTTAATTGGTTCGGTAATATTCTCAACTTTACCCGGAAATGACATAAGCGCTTGATGTTTCAAGCTAATTGTTGTTAGCCAGGCAATGCTTCCTGTTGGTACTGGTCTCCCTCGAAATGTCTTCATTTAACCCTCCGCAATCCTTTGTTTGGCCTCAGAAATAACCTGCATACTTCCGTCCAGTGTTCGCCTAATTTCATTGAATTCTTTCAACAACTGTTCCCAAGCAACATCAGCAAAACGGTGATTAACATGAGGACTCTTCATTCGTTCACAATAATCCATCATCGCTTGAATATTGTCGTAGATTTTACCGGCAGTTCGAACTTTCTTCTGCTTTACTAACAAATCTAATGCTTCATTAATAGCTGATTTAACTTCTGGATTGGTGTTCACCTTGAATCCATTGTCGTCATGCTCATTCTCTGAATAAACAGTAATAACCTGCTTTTGGCGTGTATCAATGATAAACACAATATCGTGTAGTCGATACTTTTCACGATTATTATTCTGCTTCTCAACGAATTCTCCTTGTGATAATAAACGACTCATCCAACCATCAAATTCAGTTTTAGTGATATTGAATCTTGTTAAGATTCGTTCTTTAGCATGTTCTGTTACTTTATAAAGCGGAAAGTTCTTAACTCCCATTTATATAATCATTGTTGGTTTATCAAACATGGACGTTTTAATCAATTCCGCAGAAGCTACTTCCCGCTCATAAGCGAGTCTTTCACCACGTAGCCCAGGCAAAACATTATGGACAGCGGTATTAATAGCCTCTTCTTCTGAATGAGCTGCTACTAGTCCTAGATAATATGTTCCAATTACGACCCTATATAAATGCACTCAATCATTAAAATTCACCGTTCTATCCTTATCTAAGTACACCAAACGAGGCTTAACAGAAATATCAGTTGCCCCTTCGTCACGCTGTTTTAAAACAAAAGCCCAGGCATCTATTTCTTCTGAAAAGACATCAGTCTCACGTAATGGACCATAATCATCATGAGTTGTGTATTCAGCAATATACACAACTGGGAGACCACTGAAAGTATTAACTTCAATGTTTTCTCGTGGGTCTTTGCCCTTGTCTTTCTTGTGTCGTTCTGACCAATGGTCTAGCACCATTTCAATAGCCCTTATTTGTTCAGAACTAAGTACAAGCTCATCTACGGTGCTTGGGTAACGAATATTATTGTTTCTAAACACCTCAACAACGTTCCGCACTTCATTATTATTTTCGTCAAAATACATACCAGTCATTTAAAATGGCATGAAAGACATAATGCCATAAATGCCCAAAATAATAGGCGCTGATAGCATTACAACACTTTCAGCATTACTCTTTGCATGATTTTCTGATCCGTTATCAACTATTCTTACAGTGAGATACATCGTCACTTCAATTACGAACGTTGTAATAACTGGAATTAATAAGTGGTCAATCATTTAAGCTGCATCTTTCTTAACCTTTACAAATTTATCCTGAATCGCTGACCCTTCATATATTGTTTCATCATACTCAAATTCGTTTCTATACATTTCAACATTCTCTACAACTTTTTCTGCTTCAGATAAGTATCGGTTGTACCTATTAAGTTGATATCTACGAATATCAATTGTGTCATGATCAAACCAATAACGCTCATCATTATTAGTGGCTTCTGCTTCCTTGTCAGCATAGCTTAGCGCTAATTTATATGAATCAGTTACCCCAACCACATATTCTGCATAATCGCTATACCAACCACTAGCGTGAACTACTACATAAATATCTTTTGTTTTCATTCATTCTTCATACCTTAGTCCCGCTTTAATAGATTGCTCAATGCCGTAATTACTTAGGTCCAACTTACGTACTCGTTTATATTTACCACACTTACAACATTGATAGATTTCTGACATGTTACTACCGTCCCAGTAGGGGTAATAGATGTCATCTAACCACCTATAATCATGTTTACAAAATAATTGTTTAAGCTGCATTTAGAATACCTTCCCATCGTAAGGCTTAAACATAACATCATGGAAATCAAAATCTCTTGCTTCGCTTAATGTAATAATTCGAGTATTGCCACACCCGACCATCAAATTAAGCGGAATATCTTTTTCATCATCAGGAATGATCAAAATATTTGGCTTGTGCAAAGCATAAAGTACCCCTTGTTCATACATCTGACCAACGTCTGGTTTACTTGGCATAAATAATCCAATACCCATTTCCATGCCATACATTGCGTGCATATCCATTTGGTATGTATTCTGTTGCCATTCACGGTCTCCCATTACTTCTGGGTGTTCATTTACATCAATGTCATTGTATTGATGGCTTAATGGGTGGTGACTGTATTGCAATGAAACTGATGGATTTTGGCCTAATGCTTCTAATCCTTTTTCCATAAAATCAATTTCTTCTGGACTGAACCACGAGCATTGAATATATGCGCGGACTGCCGAAACGCCATTATGAACTACTACATCTTCATATTTGCGCCCTGCTAATTCAACGGAGCCGTTTTGTACTGGCAATCCTCCAGCAATAGCCTCCAAGAATAATTTACTTATTTCTGGTTGATGTGTGTTTTCTTGTGCCATTCAAGCGGCATCTTTCTCATCTTTTGACGTCTCTTCAGGTTTAACAGTGAGAATAATTACTTTGCGAAGATCAATTCCAACGCCAACCCCATCATTAATTGCGTACTGGAAAATACCTTTTGAATCAAGGTTCTTATGAGCAACTACCCATGCAACATTCTCTTTACTTTGATGTGATAGATCGTATTCAGCGCCGTTTTCAAAAACTAAATGAATGGTGAAGAGCTGTTCGTTATCAAAATCGGAATAGTAACCAATAATGCGTTGTTCCGAAGCTTCAAAAGGTGATAATTCTTCTTTGTCCTCTGGTTCTTCTACGGCTACTTTTTCTGCCTTCTTATGAAATAATCCCATCTACCAATTTGCTTGAATGATTAAGAAAACTAGTGTAAAAACTACCCCTACAAGAAAAATGCCTATAATAACAATTCCAAGTTTTTCGTCTTTATCAGACATTCGGTTATTAGAATTCTCATGCTCTTCTTCGTCATGTTCCATATTATCTGGATTCAATGGCGAGGCAGGATTGGCAGGATTGAGTGGGCTAGCTGGATTTGCCGGGTTACTTGGATTAGTTAGGTTTGTTGGACTAGACGGTGACATCATATCAGCATGAATTGTTGAACCTAAACAAAAAGAAAAGCCAATAATGGCCAAAATTACTATTAAAGGTGTAACTTTTTTCTTCAACTACCGTCTTATTACTTCGCCATCTACAATAATCTTGTAATGGTCATCGTCAGTATATAATCGAATAATCCCATCAGATACTTCAAGGCGAACACCATTCATATTAACGATACTGCTACCACAGGAATGGTATTGGTTTAAGTTTTTGCCAGTACCCATGTTAATTGAAATGGCTTCTTGATCTAATACGTTTTTGATTTTTCTAAATAAGTTTTTCAATTATGCCACCGCCCAATTAAAAATCCTTACGTCATCTTTAATCTTATTAAGTTCTTTACGCATTCTCTTTTTATAAAACTCAGTTGCCTGTATACCATCTAAGTAATCTTCAGCTTCTTTGATAGTATCAAATAAATCATATTCGCATTTCATTAATGCAGTACTCTCGATAAAGGTTTCATATTCTAACGAATTATCCGTGTTAATTACATACCAAAAATCTCTATTGATTAAACTAGCCTCAGTTGGTTGAACAAATGCTATTTTCATCTAACTCATTTCCTTGACTAGAAAGCCAGTCGCAACAATAATTGGGACAATAATAAATAGGCTGATACCACCATATGCAACAGTAGATACGCCTAAAAATGCCAACATCACTAATAATGAAATAATTGCTGTGTAACTCATTCACCGTCCATTCTTTATAATGCCCAAATACTCTAAGAATACGTTCCTAACGAAATCTGGGACGCTATTCCAGTCAATTGCCGGCCGAATTAGAACATCATCATTTTCTAAAACAGTGACCTCAACTTGACCTCTCGACATCTGTTCGATACGTTCTTTAAATTCTGTTGCTAACAATCATGCCGCCTGCTCCATTTTAGTCAACTTAGTTCTCATCATTGCGGCTGCATGGCAATAAATTTCATAACAAGAATCATCTTTTTCAAAGATTAATGCTTCGTTTAGATTTGGCGTTAAATATACCTCATTAACCTCAATGTCAGAAGCCCTCATGCCAAATCTACTCGTTAGTTGCTTACCATCAACTCCACTTACATATAGCTGCCCCACTTTGATTAAATAAAATGTCTCTTTTATAAGGATCACTCATATGAGTGGCATAGAATTCATATTTGAAATCGTAGTATTCATGCTTTGGATTGCAACCAAATTGTCCGATCCATTGTCACCATTGTTATTATCATGATGGATTTCATTTAGAATCTGGCGAATAGCCTCATCTAAGTTACCATCCATGATCATACTGGTTCGAACATTTGATATTTCTTTGTCTTGGCTAAAGAGCAAAACAGAAATCAAATTATCATGATATTTATTCCCATATTTAAGCAATAGTTCCTTGAGCTTCTCTTTTTCTTCCCAGTTTTCACCTTTTGAAGAAGATCTGAAAGAAGAAAAAATAGCATATGAAACACCGATTAAATATACCACGAGAAGCAATACTAGTACCCACAAAGAAATTAGTGAAACCCATTCAGCACCATCGCTCGGAGGTTCCAACCCCAAAAAGAATATATCTCGAATTAATTTCATTTATTTACGCGGATGCGTGTAGCAAATAGTGAGTGCAATAATGCTTACGACCACTACAAAAGTGATCAAGGTAGCATATTGTACACCTGGGGTTAGTCCTTGCATGGCCCAGATAACTTTCCATAAGCTATCAAAGGGGTTCATGTTTAGGAACATTCATTGTTCTATAAACTTAATTGCTGTTCCATAAGCACTAAAAGTAAGCATATTATCGCTGTTTCCAATTCCAGAAGCACTTTGATTTAATCTCATAGCGATAACCGCATCGGCTCCTTGATTGGCAGCATCAATCTTCATACGTCTAACTGCCAGAGTTTTTGCAGTCATATTCATTTTAGAATATCCACCAAGTTCACCACCGATAAGGTTTTTGGCGCTTGCTCCAAAATCGCTAAGAGCATTTTTTGAGGCAACAAAGACTCCAAAGGCGTCTCCAATTACTTCGTAGTCTTTGTGTGGATAATGATCAGAAGTTATTGCTATCATTTCATCTGCCGCTAAGACTACCTGCTTATCCTCTTCAGATAAAGAGTCAAAATTCTCTTTTTCTTTTTCGTATAATCTCTTTTGGGCGTGATCTTGAAAATCGGAAGCAATTCCTTTAACGTTTGTTTTAAGTGCGTTAAATAGTTCAGACATTTATAGTTGTTTAGCAGCGATATAACCCTCGTGAATTGCATCATAAATCTGACGAACATACTTTGAGTCTCCAACATTGAAAACTTGCATATTTGTTTCTTCAGTTAAGCGGTCATAAAGTTCATGTTGTGGAATAAATCCTGCCGCAGAAATAAGCATATCAGCAGGAATCATTTTTTGATTTCCAAAACGATCAACTAAAGTTAGCTTCTTATCAGTTAAACTAGTCGGTCTTAACCCTGTTAACACCTTAATATTGGTTTTGCTAATAGCGTATGCATAAGCACGACTACTAGATGATGTTGCTTGATGAGACAAAAAATGATCGGTAACTTCAACAATTGTTACATTCTTACCAGATTTATTTAATTCTAGAGCAGTTTCAGCACCGGTAATACCTCCACCTATAACAACAATATTCTGACCATTTGCTTTTTGACTACCATTAAGATAATCCATTGCTGAAATAATTGAAGCACCATTTTTTGCACCATTAATTTTTAAGTTACGTTCTTTACCACCAATAGCAACTACACAAGCATCAAAATTATCGGCTTTTATCTTGTCTACAGTAGCTGTTTCATCAATAACAGATATGTTTTTATTATGAGCAATTTCATGGTGATAATATTTTATTAGGTTATTAATGTTTCGCTTATTATCTGGGACGGCCGCTTCAATCATCGCGCCACCAAGCGCTCTCTTTTCATATAGAGTAACCTTATGTCCGCGCTGAGCAGCGACTAGTGCCGCTTCGCAGCCCCCTGGCCCTGCACCAACAACGGCTACTTTCTTGGCTTCCTTCGCCTTGGTATGATCATCATTTTCGAAATGGTACAAAGATGGATTAACGGCACAGTGAATAACATTATTACTTAATAAGCCACGATCTAAGCATCCGACTAGGCAGTTAATGCAGGGAACTATATCTTCAGGATGACCTTCCTGTGCTTTCTTAGCCCACATCGGATCTGCCAACAGTGAACGACCAAGCGCAACGAAATCTCCGGCTCCCTTTTCGAGCGCATCTTCAGCTTCGATAGGTGTAAAAATATTATGTCCTGCAAAGCAAGGAATGCTTACCGCATCTTGAATAGCTTTGGTTTCTTTATTATTAAATTCATTTGGCATTAAAAATTCACGGTCCGAAGTTGCATGTGTACCACAGATTAGATTAATGTGCGAACACCCTGCTTTTTCAAGTGCTTTTGCTACTTGGATTGTTTCATCTAATGTAATTCCAGCAGGTTCCCAATCTTCTGTAGATAGTTTTACGCCAACTGGAAAGTTAGTCCCGCATTTCTGCTTAATATTTTGAATGATCTCTAAAAGGAATCGCATTCGGTTATGTAATGACCCACCGTACATATCGGTTCTTTGATTATCATGTGGCGAAAGGAAATTAGTTGGTAAGCATCCTGCAGCACCATGAATTTCTAAAATTTGAAAACCGGCCTTTTTACAACGTAAGGCTGCATCACCAAATTTTTCCACTAGGGAATGAATTTCATCAATTGTTAATGCACGCGGTAATTTTGCACCATGTTGATACCAAGGCTCATAAGTTACTGGTGAAGCAGCAACTACGTCCTCGCTTCCAACAAAACCAGCGTCACGACCGGGGTGAGCAATCTGCATTCCAGCTACTGCCCCATTTAGTTTGACAGCATCGGCTAGGCGAGATAATCCAGGAATAAAACGATCATCATCAGCTCGTAACCCGCAAGATGTCATAGCAACAGGAGTAACGTTATCCATAAAAATTAGACCAGCACCGCCCTTAGCTGCTTGTGCATATGCCTTAATTTGATCCTCACTTACAGAACCATCAGGATTACCAAGGTATGTGCCCATAGAATTGCGAACAATCCGATTTTTTATCTCCACGTTACCTATCTTCCCATGCCTAAATAACTTTGGGAAATATTGATTTTTCATCTAATCAATGCTTGAGACGATTCCTTCATTAATCGTTGTTGTAACCACATTTATAAAGTCCATTTTGCTCATGCGATGGTTATTATAAGTATGCCACCATTTAATGGATGTTAGGATGTTGTTGGCAATTAAAGTGCAATAAAAGCTTTTAACAAGAGAATCTTTTTTATCCGTTTTTTTTATTAAAACGTCATGAAGTTCCGTTACCATACCATCAAAAAGTATGGATGATAGTTGGCAAGAATGAATAATCAATAAGGTCCTCTTATTTTGATCAAAAAAATCAATAATTGGATTTATCGCCTTTTCAATTGCGGCAATAGATCCGATGCTTACTAATTCAAAAAAATCAGGGGAAAGAGTAGCTTTGTATTCTCTTAATAAATTGTTAATAATACTATAAAAAAGATCGTATTTATCTGTGTAATTTCGATAAAAAGTGCTTTTATTTATCCGTGCACGAGATGTAATTGCTTTTACAGTAATTTTTTCAAAGTCTTGTTCTGCCATTATATTAATAAAAGTATTTTGAATATTCTCTTTTGTTTTAATTATTCGAATATCTTCAGTCATTTAAATAATCAAAGTACAGGAGGCATATTTCGCTACGGCAAGCTCGTTTTTCGCTGAGTTCGCTGAGATGGCCTTTTCAGTAAAGTCCGTAATATCCGCTTTAACCTGCTGTTCCACTTCCATTTAGTTGCCAAGTAAATCTTTGATACTTACAGTGTGGGCATCATTCTTCCCGTCAGCAGTTGTATCACCATCAGCTTGTGTCCAGTAAGTAACTGTATCTCCATTAATTTGGAATTCGACAGTACTATCAGCACTGTGATATTCGTTACTTACATAATAACTATCTCCATTTTGTTCAACAGAATCAACTTGTTCAGATGGGAAAACTCGGGCATAAACAGCTTTACCAATTTCGTCTGGATCGGCTGATGTAGATGAAGAATCGCTATCGCTATTTGAAGAAGAATTATTGCTGCCGTTTGACGACGAATCATTATCAGGTTTAGTATAGCCGCTCTCTTGAATGCCTTTCTGGTCAGAGTCTTTAGCCTTGTTAAACATATCCATGAAATCAGAATATGTCATAGACGATTGCTTTGTGTTTACATCTGCACTCCAACTATATTTAGCATTCTTAGAATTAGAATAGGTATATAATTTGTTACCACTAAGTTTTGCTTTGATGGTGTAATAGTCATTATCATACACATCATGCATTTTAAGTTCAAACATATTATTACCTAATGATTTCCATGTACCTCGATCGGCTTCACCATACCAAAGATCTGTGTCACTATTTTGGTTTGTTGAATTTACTTGAGGCGTACAATGCAAGAGCTTACCGTTTTTCTTAAAGTACCAGTAACTAGGCTGAGGTGTTCCATCATCTGTTTTATTGTATTTATCGCTTATCTTATAAACACCGGTAAGCGCTTGCTTTTCCTCTTGAGATTGTGGACCAGTTTTAGATCCCTGACTTTTGCCATTAGTACTACTACATCCAACAAGACCAATAGTAACCAAGAGTAATAATGGAATTATCCATTTATGTTTAATTTTCATTTAGAAGGCTAGTAGAATTAAATCTATGAAAACAGCTACCAAACATGCAGCTATCCCTATATAACCCCAGAAAATAACCTTCTTACTTCCTTTACCAAAGTTTTGTGTAAATTCTCTTACTAGGATAAGGCACCCAATTATATTAATCACAGGCGCAATATTCTCTTTGTGAATGAAGAAACTGCTGAAAAGTATTAATACTACAGCTGTAATCGTCCAAATTAATGTTATTGTTGATTTTTGCATCTAATCCTCCGTTTTGGTTAATTCTTCATACATTTCAAATAGCCGCTGCACAATCTCTTGTTCGGTTGCGCTTGACTTCAATCCATATGCTTTAAGAACAGCTTTATCATTTTCTTCGTGAGCTCTGCGGAGTTCAACTGGCATCGTCAGTGGATCATATAAATCGGCAAGCGAACTATCTGGATAGATGTTGCGGGCATCAAGGATGGCCTGAGCTGTTTTAGAAATCTTTTGTTTTTGTGCATCGCTTAACATAGGCCATGGGAAGTTATTGTATACAACTCTCCCACTATACCTATAATCAGATTTCAGTCTTCCGGCCACCAAACGCATCCAAGACATATGTGTTGACGATTCCAATACACCAAATTCGGCTAACGAAGTCATTTCTGTTATAGATACAGCATCACTTGCAATGATTGAATCGTTAATTATTCCCATCGGAATGTACTCTCTACGCTGTGATGAAACACGAGGTATTACAATATAATTGGTTTTTTCTTTTTGAGGTGTCGAAAAAAACAGGGCAGGTGTATTAGCCTTTTGGCGTGTCGGCTTAGCACTACTTTTGCTTCTAAATTCCTTAACCGCTTGCAATTTATCGTGTATTTTTCTGTTGTTTGCATATAATGACGGGCTAACATTGCGGAGCCATAAGCAATAACGAGACTCATCATTATGAAGATAATCTCTTGCTCCTAGATAGGGCTTTATTACTTTTGACAGATTTGTGTCTTGACTCATCAAACTATCCGCCTCTTCTTTTGATAAGATCAGGTTTCCGCCATCGGATGGTTGATTCCCCTTAGTCAGTGTATTATGACCTGAAATCGGGTGTCCAATACTCTTAATGTAGATATTCGAAGAGTCGGTTAAATAACCTGATATATTCTTAGAGATAGTAGGCCTGCCACTTTCGTCAAATATGATTTTATTTACTTCACTTTTAACTGAGAACCCAACAATTATCACATGAACATGTGCCTTGTTTTGCGCCTCATTATTCCACACAAATGTCCGATAGGCAAAACTTATAATGATTCCGTAATCATGATTCAAAGTATCCCAAATATTTGCCGCTTGCTCACCTTGAGAAATAGAATTGGTAGAAACAAAAGCGCAAGATATCGTGGATCCTTGAATGAATCTTGCAGACTTAAAATACCAACCTGCAACATAATCTATTTTCTTTACGCCTCTTACCGGCTTGTCTTTGATTGACAGACATACGTCCCTCAAGTCATCTTTTTGCTCATCTGTCATCATAGAGGAACCTATAAATGGAGGATTCCCCATAATATAGTCCAGCTCATATGGCTTAACAATGTCAGACCAATTCATGCGAAGAGCGTTTCCTTCGTAAATAGAGTCATTGCTATCCAATGGCAGGAAATCGTCTTGAGAATAAATAATGTCCTGAGACTGTTCCCACATTTGGCTTTCAGCAATCCACATTGCTGTCCGAGCAACTGAAACGGCAAAATCATTAATTTCAATGCCATAATAGTTCTGAATTTTGACTTTAACTCGAATATCGCTATCAGTATTTAATAGCATGTTATTACCAACAATAATCTTGAGACATTCATTCTCGAGTTTACGCAAGGACAAATATGTTTCGGTAAGGAAATTCCCAGAACCACAAGCGGGGTCAAGGAATTTAAGTTTAGCTATCTTATCTTGGAATTCTCTAGCCGCGTCAACTCGTTGGTTGACGTTAGGCATGTTTTGAATTTTATCAAACTCATTACGTAAGTCGTCTAAGAACAGTGGATCAATAACCTTGTGGATGTTTTCAATCGAAGTATAGTGCATACCGCCTGATCGACGTGTTTCTGGATTCAGTGTAGACTCAAATACCGCACCAAAAATGGTTGGACTAATATCAGACCAATTAAAACCCTTACCAGCCTCATTTACAATGAGATCTTTTAATTCTTGGGTGAATTGAGGGATAGTAACATTCTCATTACTAAACATTCCACCGTTAACATACTTAAATTGAAGATATTCCTGGTCCAAGAATTCATCACGTTCGCCCTTGTCGGGGTCCTTATCAAGCGTCTCAAATAGCGTGATAAGGGCTGGACGAATATCACGTGGTTCACGTCGTTCCAGGAAGTTCTGAAACATGTTTTCTTGTCCCAAAATACCTGTATCATCAGCGTATAGAAGGAATACTAATCGAACAATCAACATATTCAAACTGCTTTGAATCTTGGGGTCATCAATATTAGCATGTAGCGAGTAGGCTTTAGATAACTCATCATAAATCTTTGCTACCAAGTTACCCGCATCAACTGACAGTTGCTTTTCATCAATAATTTGCTGTTGATTAGTATCAACCATGAAGTCGAGAGCCTTATAATTAGTCGCTAAGTCTTTAAGCATAATAACTTTTGGATCAGCTAAAGGCTTATTCATGTCATGAATATCTATTTCTACAAAGTTAGATATAACAATCCATCGTGGCTGTTCGTTTTGTGGCAAGAAGTTAGCATAACGTTTTGCTTGTTCGTATGGTGTAAGCATATCTCCACCAGATTGAACGATTGGTTTAGTAAGGTCTTTCTTGTTGCTTCCTTTCATTTCCCACATAACCTTAGTAGAAGGAATGTAACCATCAATCCGCCGAGTGGTAACTTCCCCATCAGCTTTAACTTGAACATCCTTCTCATATTGGATATATTGTGTTGGCTGTTCAATACCACATACTCTTCTCAATAGATCATCTATAAACGGTTGTCGGTTAGCATCTTCCTTGATAATTCCATTGTTATCTTTATCGACCCATTCATCAACAAATTCTTCAACAACCTGTCGCCGCGTCTTATGTGTCTGGTTTTTACGGTTATTGGTACCGTAGAAAGTTTGCGTGCTACTTTTTGTCATTTAATAAGTGTTTTTCCACCAATCTACTGTAGATTTTTCATTGTATATTCTATTTCCAAATTTTTTCATAAACCATTTAACCTGTTCTGGCGTATAGCCTCTAAAAACCATGGGTAACTTGTTCCATTTATTATAAATAGAAAAGAGAAATAGGATATATTCTTTACTATCGATATCTTTAGCGGGAATTTCGCTTATTATGGTGTACGAAATCGCTGTACCCAAGGCAGCGAAAGTGTCTAAACTCATTTTATAGGTAAGATGATACCCATCAAGGTTAGTGGTGAACACGAATAAAGCTTGTTTCTTTCGTGGATTATATATTTCTTCTATTTTTCTATTGGCCCTTCGTAATAATTTTTTAGTAGGATTTAAAATTGGTCCTTTCAACTAAAAGAAATCATGCATATAGATGTATTGGTGACTTGGGGTACTAATCTCGTAATCAAAATAGTCGTGATATCGACGGATTCTTTCCCATTGAGCATTCCTAAAAGCTTGTTCTTCGGGTATATTCTTTGCTTTTGCTGCTTCAAGAGCCTTGCTAATTTCTTCTAAAGATAGTTTTACGTCTTTTAGTTCTACCTCAATAATGGCAAGAGTTTGGCTTCGAAGACTTTCCTCTAATTTCGAAGGTAAATTTTCTTCTTTTAACATATGGTCACGCATATAATTCATTAGTTTGACTATCTTTGTTGCTTGCTCTTTGTTGTAGACATAAGCTGAATCAACTTTTGTATATTTTTCTGATCGTATAAATCCGGCAACTTTACTGATATAAGTACCTGACTCTTCATCCAAAACACGGTATATCTTATTACTCATCTATTTTTCGAACTGTTTAAGCGTCCTCCAAAATATCCGAATCAATGCGCATTGAAGAATGAATATAATTACTACTGGAATGCTTACATGTCCAATAACAAATAACTCTGTTGAGACAAGAGCTAAAACAACAACGCTTAAACTCATTTGTGCAATAGCAATCCAATGCTTTTTCTTCCTATTAAAAAGTGAAGTAGCAATTATTTGAAATAGAATAATGAGACTTATAAGTCCCTGCAAAATATATAATGGCTGCATTTAACCGAAATTAATCTTATCTAATAGTCTTTCTCGAGATACTTGATCTAATCCCAAATATCTCAGGGTCATTTCTTCTGATGAATGGTTAAGTAATGACATGACTAATCCGATATTATAATTACTCTGTACATAAACTCGATATGCTCCAGTCTTTCTCATGGTGTGTGTTCCCAGATATGGAATGTCCAGGAGATCTCCAACTTTATGCATAATCGTATAATACCTTCTTTCATCGATATGTTTATTTGGCCTGGTAGTCGATGGAAATAGCCATGGCGTAGTTTGATAATAATTATTTTCTTCTAACCATTTTTTGTAATTCTCTAAATCTTCACGGACAGGTTTTAAATACAACGTATTTTGCTTGCCCGTTTTCTTATCTTTAATAAATGCGTTTCTTTTTACCTCGCCATATTTATCATAGATATCTTCTTGTTTTAATCTGAGTACATCACTTACTCGAAGTAAGGTTGCTTTTCCTACTTGGAATATAGTGTAGTTTCTAACACCAGCTTTAAAGTTATTTAATAACGTATCTTGTACTTCAGATAACACATAAGAGTCTTTTATAGGCAAGACTAACTGTTTCATCTAGTAGAATGAATTTTGTTGCCAAAATAATTTGGCCGCAGTCCACGAACCGTATCTTTGCGCAACATATCGATCAGCTGTAGCTTCTTGATTTTCAGGGCTTAGATCTCCGTTAAGGTATGAGACATCAAGCTGAAATTTACCATAGTACCGCGAATTTGCAGCAGTATAACTACCACCAGATTCACGTTGTGCAATCCAAGCCTTTGCCTCAGCCTCTGAACCTGAGGCATAGATACCTGATACACCACTTGCTACAGATGTTTGTTGATTAACTGGTGTGTTATTAGTTGTAGTATTTTGTTGGTCGCTAGTTGGTGTAGTTACAGGGTTCGTTACATGATTATCGGTATCTTGCCCGTTTACATCGGTGTTCTTTACACCAGGCATAACAACCAACTTATCTCCTACGTGAATTAAATGTTTGTTTGCAATATGATTATCACGCACAAGAGTATCAACGTCCGTTCCGTGCTTTTGAGCGATGGCAGATAATGTGTCACCCGCTTCTACTTGCACGTGGTTGCTGTCAATAGTTGTGTCGGCATTTGCTGTTGTTCCTGTTGCTACAAGACCTAGTGCCAATGCTCCCATTCATACTTCCTTTTCTTTATTTTTCTTAGTTACTTTAATTACTGGATTTGTGTAATGGTAGCGGCAAACCGAAATATATTCCTGATCACCAATTTGAATTTGATCTCCATCATAAACTGGAGCGCCATCTACCATTCTCAAGTTCATTGTTGCTTTATGATCACACCATTGACAAACTGTTTTGATTTCCTCTAACTTGTCGGCCACTTCAAACAATGTTTTTGATCCTTCAAATAAGTTACATTGAAAATCGGTTCGTAAACCATAACAGATGATTGGAATATTATATGTGTCAACAATATTAGCTAAATCAACGACTTGCTGTGCAGTTAAGAATTCGGCTTCGTCGATTAAAATACAGTGTGGCCAAACAGTTCTTCCTTCTGTATCCAGCTTCAATGATTTTGTAATCAATTCAATTACGTTATCTTCTGGTTTAATTGGTTGTGCTTCACAACTTAATCCTACTCGACTAGAAACCTTTCCAACGCCATAGCGATCATCTATGGCACTGGTCATGATCAAAACATCTTTATCTTGTTCTTGGTAATTGTGAGCTGTGGTTAGCAAGGACAATGATTTGCCTCGCATTTAAATCACATGTAATTCTTCAAATAAGTCTGCTGCTGGGAACATGCGGAATGCTGGATGCGCACGTAAGAAATCACGCAGTTCTGTTGCATTCATTTCAACATACTCATAGTTATCTTGGTCTCCACCTTCTGTACAAACCAAGAATTCCAATTCCGTTGCATCAAAATCTGGGTCTTCAAAATCATAGTCTTCTGGATTTTGCACAACAAGTGGATACATATGGAATCCCTTCCAGAAGAATAATGGTTTCTTACGTTTATCGTCTTGATCTTCTGAATAGCCCTGGGTTGTAAAAATGTAGCCGTAAATATTATCTGGGCTCAATTTCATATCAATGTTTTCTTGTGTTTCGTTATTCATTTATTCATTAGCATCGTCCTTTCGATTATCTTTTTCGGCGCGCAACATATCACTTAGACTATCTAGTGATCCAGACTTCATTAATGAGCTGAAGTGTTCCATGAATAATGGGGTAATTGTAGCAAGCGCCTTGGCCATTTCACTCATATCGAGTTCATTGTCTTCGTCATCTGCTTCTTCTAAATCGTTACTGTCCTCTGGATATGGATATAGGTCATGTTCAAATACGAATTGAGCAATCATTTGTGCCGTGTCAACAAACTCACTAGACGAATCGACTTCAAGATATACGTAGTCAAGGAAGTGTTCTAAATCGACGAAAATTACATCGACTAATTCCATTTGATTATCTAATAGGTCAATAGCTAGTTGCCAAGCAAACTCTTCATCCATGCCTACTTTCAAGTTAACATAATAATCATGATTAAATTCTTCTTCTAATCTATCTGCGAGTTCACGCGATTCATTAATTGTTTTTCCTAAATCATTTGCAAAATTATTTAGATCCCAATTAGGGAATTTGTGATCACTCTTAATAGGCTTTGCAAAATAACGTAGATCGCCTTGGGGTCTCACTTCTTTACCGTTTACCACAAACTTGAGTTCTTTAAATTCATCATTAATTTGTTTACCTTCTACGGTATTGTCTTCAAGTTCTAGCTTGGAGCCATGACCACAGCGACCAATTACTGCCGAAGCAAGAGCTAAAGCCAAATCATCTGCGAATGTATTAACTTGACCGTTACTATTATCAAGCTGGGCAGCAATACCAGGTTTATTTTTATCGGTATAGCCATAGTTGGTTACTGCAATAGAACCATAAAGCTGTGAAAGGCTTAAACTAAGGCTCTCATCCACTCCAAAAACCCCAGAATCGTTGGCAACAATGGATTGAAGCGGTTCTGGTAACAATCCATCTTGAGCCAAATTGTCTAAGGCAAACCCTGTCGCAAGAATATTCAATACTTCTCGCTTCTTTAATACTTCGTCTAATTCCTTGCCGAAATCTTCTACGGTTAATTCCGGTAAGTATTGGTGTTGCATTTCGTATGCAATTTCACCAATTGTTTCATTATTAATATGTCGTTTATGTAGTTCATTTAATACCCAATCATATAATTCACGATCAGGGTACTTAAATCCTTTAGTTGCTACCATTTATAACTCTACCTTAGGCTTAAACCCTTGAATGCCTTGTGTAATTGAGTCAATGTTCCCAAATGGGTTTTTAATTGTTGGAATGTCATTTGCATCCAAGTCTGGGACATTAGCACTGTGAATTTCAATATCATCTAACTTTTTAACCAACTCATAAGCATTCGTCATAAATACTAATAAGTTGTCATTAATCTTAAACGTATCTTTACCTGTAGAATAAATTCCACCGGGACGAATAGTTAAAATATGCCGTAGAGAATCTGCGCCCCAACTACCTATAATCATTACAATATCTGTATTGTCTGCGTGCTTTCCTACAGCAGCATACTCAACTTGTTCCTTGTTAAATTTTCTAATTAGTTTTGTTAATTTCTTTCTTATTTTCGCAATATCGTCTTTTGCCATCTAATCCGCCCAAACAATAGAAATGAATGTTAAAGTAATTCCCAACATAACTCCACATAAAAAGTTTGGATTTACTGTAATTGCTAAAGTTACGCTGATAGGAACGAGGAGCAACGATAATGTGAATCCAATCTTTACTAATAGATCGTTCCAATCTACGCCCTCTTTCTCATCTAAGCGACGGCCACAGTGATAACAATAATTAAGTGTATTGGGAATCTTGTATGTGAAACTATAATCTCCATCAACCCCGTCATAGCAGTTGAGGATAGCTTCAAATGTTCGATCAGGCTTTATAAATAGTTCTACGTCGTTATCTGAACTGATAATAGTGTCTAATGGATCGCTATCAGGATCAGTAGCGTCAACAAAATGACAATATGGACATTTTGTTCCAAATAATTTAGTTGACATTTACAAGGCTGCGTGTACTACACAAAGAAGCATAAAAATGATAAGGGCAAAAGTTCCAAGCCCTAAAATAAAATGACCTGATGACATGAATGCACCACATAATATGAACAGTGAAAAGAAGAAAACTCCACCAATAGTCCATACTAAAATTTCTAATAAGTCGTACATTTATTGATGGGTTGTCATATGAATATTTTTGATTTTTGTCATCTTATTGATAGCAGAATCAAGAGTGTACCTAGAGGAAATTGGAGTGACACGAGTGAATAAATGGGAAATATTCATCTACTCATTCTCATTCACCTTGATGCAAACATTCTCTTCCTTGTTATATACGTCTAGGTACAATTCACCCTTATCACCGTTATATGTGATTTCGTAATAATGTTGATCATATGGATCAGAAACACCTAATAATGCTTTGTGATTTTGTAATATTTTCGTATACCAAGCGACAAAAACTTTTGGTGAGTCGGGAAACGCAGCAAAATTATTGATTATTCTATCCCTATAGTTCTCAAAGACTTTCGCCTTTGCTACTGCAATAAATTCCTCGTTAGTCATTCATTCTTCCACCCCCTTCAAATCTCTTCCACACATAGGACAAAAATTAAATTCTACAAGTACACCGACCTTATTCCCATAATCGGGACAAATTTCAAAAATATCATCTTCCTCATTTATACAAGAGTGACTCAACACAATATGCTTTGTAGCGAGTGTCGAATTCCAATTATCTGTAAAGGTATAAATTGGATCTGACTTATGACAATAAGGACAATTTGTTGCTGTTAATGTATGAATATTTTTAATTTTCTTCTCTCTAGTTAAAGTTTTAGAAACCATTTAGAAACCATGCTTTACTGCTACCTTGAGTAAGTCTTGCGTCTTAGCATTACCTAAACGAATTGAACGACCTTGTTCATTAGTAATCATGTTAATTCCGTTGCTACGTAAGTATTTCTTAATTTGTGCTTTTAATCCTGTCATTTATTTTGTCATTGGCTTTCCATTTGCGTTTAACCGTGGAGTAACAGAGATACCATCACCATTCTTTACTACAATATATTGAACATGGGTTTCTTTATCTACAGCTAGTCCTGAACGGTAAATAAACGCCCAACCACCAATTGACTTTAACGGTGAATCTTCATCTGCATATACTGTCTTATTAGTGCAAGTACCAATAAAGATTCCAACTAATAAAACCGCAGGTAAAATGATAATTTTATACTTGTTATTCTTTAACCAGTTTTTCATTTATTCTTTAACCAGTTTTTCATTTAATTTCTCTCCAATTGCTTCGACGATTGGTACTGTTACCGCATTACCGGCTTGTTTATAAAGCTGACTATTACTTACTCCAGCTTCCTTTGCTTTGTTAAACTGTTCATCTGTGAACCCTTGCAATCTCCAACATTCAAGTGGAGTCAATTTTCTAATAACATATGTTTTACCGTTACTAAGCAAAATCCCATGACGATCGGCCGCAGTTAACGTGAAACTTGGCTCATCATTGTTCTTAAAACGCCGTCCATTCTGCCGTTTATTAACTCTATCAGGAGTTAAACATGGTTCGACTAAAACTTTTGGTTCTCTTCCACCACCCTGCATCGTATTTAATGTAGGGGATAATCCAGACTCATCATAAACACGTCCTGTTTGAGGATTTCCTCCAAAGCTAGTTGAATGACTAATATTTCCAACCTGCTTTACTTCGGTGGCGACTTTAACTGGATGTCTATAATTGGTAGCAGTTAATGTCTTTGATACTCCGTCTTCCTGTAACACGTCTTCACTGCCATGTCCTGTGTTTGAAGTGTTCCCAAAAATTTTGACTTTACCAGTATTCAAAAAGGTGGATTTTTTATCGTTGACTAGTAATTGTTCCACCTTATCTTTAGAAAGGTAAAACTTGCTATCTACACTAGTTTCAAGCACATCACGTAGAACGTTGTACTTTCGCTTCTTCTCTAGTTCACCGCGATTGATAGGAAAGACGGGTTTATATTCTATGCCGCGCTTGTGCCCAATGATGTATACCCGTTCACGGTTTTGAGGGATAACCCAGCTGGAATTAAACACTTCCCATTCGACATCATACCCAGCTTCGTCCATTTCATAGAGAACTCGGAAGAAGTCAAATCCTTTGTTTGAACCAAGAAGGTTTTTAACATTTTCCATGAGGAGATAGGAAGGTTTCTCTTCCCAAGTTCTGTCTTTAAGGAGTCTGATAACTTCAAAGAACATGCTTGATTGTTCTCCTTGGAGTCCTTTTCGATTGCCGGCCAAACTGATGTTGGTGCATGGACTACCGAACGCCCAGAGGTCTGCTTTTGGGAGTTCTTTTCCATCTTTAATTGATTTAATGTCATTAGCTGTATACTTCCCTTCTGTGTCATACATTGCTTCATATGATTGACGAGCAAATTTATCCCATTCAACCCAACCGACCATTTCGTGCCCGGCATTCTCTAAACCAGAATGGAAACCGCCAATTCCGGCAAAAAAGTCGATAAACTTCATTTAAGCTGTTGCTAAAGCTGCACTCGAATCATCGCTATCATCAGATTCATCTTCATATTTATCCTGTTCAGTAATGGCTCTCATAACGGCTATATCAAGTACATTTAGCTCCTTAGCACTTCTCCATACTGCATAAATTGGAGCTGCGTGATCCATATCTTTGGCAAATTCGTATGAATTACCTACTTGAACCACTGCTTCTGCAATTGTTTCGTAACCATAGTCATTTTTGTATTCAATAATCTTTTCAGACAATTCTCGGGTAACGTTTTTCTTAGCATTTCGTTTACCGAATGTCTTCCCCCAAATTGAAGCCAATCAACCCTTCAAATTCGAAAAAGCTTCCTTTACTAATTCAGATGTGTCATACGTCAAATTTTCTCTAATAAGTGGGTCAAATTTCTTCGTAGTCCCCATGATCTTCACTCGAAAGTCATGAACTCTTGGAACAATAACTTCAACGGGAACTTTGTATTTATCAGCAAATAATTTGAATCGTAACGCTGCGGCAGAATCAATAGCGAATTGAGTAAATCCTGATTTAATATCAATTACATGCTTCATTCCACCATCTTTGTTATAAAGAACAAAGTCCGGTGTATAAATACTCGACCTAAGTCTTAAATCACCATTTTGTAGTTCGATAATAGGATGCAACTTAAATCCTTTATGCACTTCGAACTTTAATCCAGATGGCTTAACAAAATTTTCGTAAAAGTTATATTCCTTAATTGAATCAAACTTATAGCCATCTTTTTCTATTTTTTGTCCAAACCATGTTCCTGCTTTATTCTTCGCTATGTAAGACATCTAAACCTCATATGAAATATCGGCAGGTGTCTTGTCAAATCTTACTGAGAGAAATGTGGGAAAACGAAGACTGATATCGTCGTTCTTCTGGTTATGTGTTTCTTCAAAATAGCTAATATCAACTATCTTGCCAATAATCTCATCTGGATTATTCCAATAGCATTCTCTATCAGCATCCGTAAATCCAGACCCGACACGAATATCATATCCTTTGTAATCAACAATAATTCCGCCAAGGGTTCCTTTAAACTTGCCGGTCCCCTCGAATATATCCTTCACCAAGACGTCAGCATCAAAGAACTCCTTAATTTTAAGCAATCCACTTGTTCGCTTGGTTACATAATATTCATTATTAAGATTTAGCATAAGCCCTTCCCAACCATTTGGCTCTACTAGGTTTTGTTGTAAATCTTTAATCACTGAAATATCAGAACCCACATATAAATCTCTAACAAGATGAATGTGATCAATTGATTGTGGTTCATTGTAATCAAAGTCACTAAAAGCCATCGTCAAGAAGCTTTTACGATCGTCAAATGTATTTTCAGACTTACCTTCCTCAAACTCCTTAGTAGGCAGCGCGTCAAAGACATTATATTGAATATCACTCTTATCGGCAGTCTCACTACGTAATATACGTGAGGTGGCACGGAACAAATCTTTTGTTTCCATATTTTCATCATTAGATAACAATAGTTCTCCGTCTAATACATAGTCCTCAGCGCCATAATTTCCAAGCAATTCAGCAAGCTTTAATGCTTGTTCTGTTTGTATCTCTAATCTATGAATAGGTAATCCCTTACGCGTATAGAATTGCCCCTTGCCATTCTTAACAATGAACACAGCTCTATGACCGTCTAATTTTTGAGTTAAGGTAAATTCGTTGCCTGGAACCTTTTCTGTATACTTATGATACGGATGTGCTAACTGAATATTAAATTCACGGATAAATCCCTTGCCTAGCGCTTTATTAATAGTTTTAGCCGTGATACCGATCTTTAATTCTTTACCAAAAATTTGATAGATAAACTGCTTAGTGTCATCATCAAATAATGAAGCAAAGTCTTGAATCAAGTATACAGTGGATAGGGTCCCGGTATTATGTTCCGTTATATAATTCATCAAACCATCGAGAGTATAGTCACCAGTATAATCCGTGGCCACAACACTTGATCTTGGGGTTTCATTCAACATTTTTACTGATAATCCTGTACGAATAAAGTCGTCATAGACAAACTTTAATAGCTTTTTGAACTCTTCATTATCCGCATTCTTCTTTAAGATAGTAATTTTGTTGTTATTAGAGCTCTCCGCACTAATTTCATCAACAATTGCTTTTAAGTCATTAATGATTGTTTCTATCATTTATTCAAATTCGTCCGCTAATTCTTCGATAAAGCCCTCTTCGTCATTATCTTCTAGTTCTTCGTCTATGCGAACTACTGTAATATTTTCTCCTTTGAGAGTATCTAGGCCTTCTTCGTTTAATTCCTCTATAGACGGCCAATCATAGATTTCAATTGGAGAATCGCCATCTTCAAGATAATTAAGTTCCAAGATCCAGCAGATGCTACGTTCAACCTTACATAGCATCACATTAGCTGTTTCAGTCTTAGTTATCTTGCGCAATAAAGCATTCATCTTAGCGTAGCAATCACAGTAAGCCTTGTAGCCTTCCAATGATTTTGTTTTAAGTAATGCTGTACGCAAATCGTACAACTGTTGCACAACTGCAATTAATTCTTCGCTTGCGTTAAACCATTCGTTAGTAATAGTAATCTGGAAAGTCTTCATTTAATTAGCCTTGTTAACATGTTCAAAACTGTCGATCCATAAGTCCTTGTCAGTCCTACTCTTCACCCATTTACCGTCCTGCATAATAGTCTTTGGTCGAGCTGTAGTATCACCAACTTTGATGAGATCTCCTTTTGCGATACTACTTGAGTTATAAAGTCTTTTAGAGACAAACGCTTTGACTTCTTTCCCATGTTTAATTGAGTACAGTCCTACAATGACTTTATTACTTCTTACTATTAGACTGGTAATAAAAGCATAATTAGATGGAATATTACTATTAGTAGTTAGGCATCTACCTAGTAAATCATATTCGTTTTGTAGCGTAGTAATTAATGGGAAGTCATCATCGTCTAACGACTTTTCATATTCTAAGCATTCGTGATATTTTTGGCTTTTACCAACGAATCTCTTATTTTTAGGCTTGTAAGTTTTATGAAACTTTTCATAAACAGATTTTAACTTCTTCGGCGAACCAAAATCAGAGAAGAAATTCAGCAATATTAAGTTTAACAAGTCACGTTGTGTAACTGCAAACGCCTGATTGTATCTAGTGGTTACTGTATCCGACTTGACTTTCACTAACTTATCCAATTGTTTTAATTCATCTTCATTGAACGAATTGTAAAGCTCTTTTATATCATATGTTCCGGGCTTTAAGTTTCCGTCAATACTTTTAATACTTACTTGTGAATTATCATAGATATCCATTAATAAATCCGTAAAAGTTTTATTTTGCTTATCGTGTAATAAGTATAATTGATCTCCCACATCGCTTGATACGCCTTTAACGGAAGTCGTTCCTTCGTAAATAGTTTTCGAGTTCTTCTCTAGGTAATATCCACTTTTTGACTTACCAAACTCAAATGATTTTAATTGAATATTATGTTCTTTAGCAAAACTAATTACGCGATTAAGTTTATCTTGCTTACCTTCCCAAATCTGGAATGCTGCCGTACACCATTCTAGTGGGTAGTAATAACGCAACCAAGTCGAAATATAACCAATATACGAATAGGCCATTGAGTGATTGATGGAGAAACCATAATTGGCCGCATCCATGAAAACCTGAATGAAGTCATCAGCTATTTTTTCAGCGTGCTCTGGTGAATCATTGTATTTTGTAACCATAGTATTAATAAAATCTTTATGTATCTTTGGGACTTCTTCGTCAATGACCGACTTGATCTTATGGCCCACCGCACGTCTTAGAACGTCTGCCTCGCCTGCACTTCGACCGCAAAATTCAACCAAGAATTGAATTAATTGCTCTTGATAAACTAGCTGTCCTAATGTTGGAGCTAAGAACTTATTTAGTGCTGAATGATTATTATCTTTAAATCGTCCATGAGTAACCGCATCAACATAACTTGAACCTGCTGGGCGTTGTCCTGCATTAACGAGGCTCAGTAAGTCCATGTATTTAACATCTTTACCCGCTTCGTTAGAGTGAATATTTCGAATAGTTTCTGAAGATAACATATCACGCAGTAATTTACCTGCACGATCTCCTTCCATTTGGAATACACCAATGTTGTTTTCTCTCATTGAATTCCATACGGCTTCGTCTTCAAAATCAATAAAATCACTATCTGGTGTGGGGAATGGAATCCCTGCTAATTCAGCGGTACGTGAGATTAACCCTATATTATCTAGTCCTAATACGTCATACTTAATATTTTTCAAATATTCGATTTCTCCCATGTCTATCTGGGTTACTGGATAATCCCAGCCAGAAATAGTCTGTACTCCAAGCGTATCGTCAATGGTATTTGTATCAATAATTATACCTGCGGCATGGCGTCCAAACGAATCGATTACACCAACTACCTTTTTAGCGTCATCAATCAATTGTTGATGTTCTTCATACACTTCGGTTGGGACAACACCATCATCACCAATCTGGTTGCGAATCGATTGAATATATGCTGGTTTACCAGCATAACGATCCATACCATCCGCGACTGCTTTAATGGCAGCTTTTAGTCCATAGGTGTTAGCGGTCATAATTGACGCGGCGTGCCATTTAGGATTAGTTAAAATCCATTGTTGCACCCACTTTTGGTCCTTGCTAAATGCGTCTACATCAATATCGGGAAGGCTAACACGTTCTGGGTTCATAAATCGTTCAAAATTCAATCCCAATTTTAGTGAATCCATCTCTGTTTGACCACATAGATAGGCAATCAAAGATCCACCAACACTACCACGTCCAGGGCCAAAATGAATACCATGCTCTTTAGCCGCATTGATAATATCTTGGTGTGATAACATGTAATCAATCGCACCATTATGCTTATAGACACTATATTCATGATTAACACGATTAATATACGCTCGGCGTTCATCTGTAGGGAGCTTATCTATACCTCGTTTTAGCAGCCCATGTTTAATTCTTCTTTGAAATTCTTGTTCTGGATTATCATACAATTGTGGATACTTAGGATTTCTATCTAATTCGAAATTTTCAACAGAATTAACAATATCAACAGTGGCGTCCAATGCCTTTTGGATGCTCTCTTGTGTTAATACTCCCTGTTTGTTGAATTCATCAACCATCTCAGAGCGAGTCTTACACCACAATTCGAATTGATCATCATTGTCATAACCATTTCGCTTGCCCTTCTTAATAATCTTGCGCAAACGATCATGGTCCTGATCCAAAGCATGAATATCGTTAGAGGCAACAAGTTGTAAATTATACTGATTAGCATAACCTTGTAAAACACTATTTAATTCCGCTTGCTCCACATTGTCATGAGGTTGAACTTCAAGATAAACGTTATCGCGATTATTTCGGGCTAATTCTATCCATTGTTGTAATACATTATTGCGACTCGTTCTCTCTTCATCGCTCATATCAGAAGAGACTAAGTTTTGAGCAATTGGTCCAGCAAGACAAGCGGTGGTTATAATAATATTTCCATTTGAGACAACTTGTTGAAGTTCATCAAAAGTGATTCTTCCGTGATAATAGAAATGTCCATCGTCACGATTAAATGACTTTGAGGATAAGCGATTAATCTCTTTAACGCCATCATAATTTTTGGCAATCATAATAGTATGATATCCACGATTTTTATCTTCTAAATCCATCGTAGTATAGCCTTCCATGCCATGAATGTACTTTAACCCTGTTGCTTCAATGTCTCGTTTCCTTTGAACCCATCCACTGATATTTCCGTGGTTGGTAATACATACCGCTGGTAAATTATATTTCTTTGCATATTTGATATAGTCCTTAGTACTCGTCACAATTTCAAAATACCCACCAGCATTCGAAAAATAATCGTGTTGATGTAATGATACCCAATAATTGTAGCTCATCTAAGCAAATAACTCTTTCATAAGGGTTTCGTCATTTCGTTCCTTATTGTCAGATTTAAATAAATCTAGAATATTATTACCCTTATTTTCAATCTTAAATTCTGACTGTGGTTTACCAATTAACGTCTTCTCTTGTTCCAAGAACTTAGCAGAAGTGTGATATGCACATAATTTTTTATCGTAGTAATCATCTGGATTATAATGATGATTCACATCAGCAAAACTATCTTGCGCATCTGGTGATAATTGTTCTAACTCAATGATTTCATCACATTGTTTTTCAATCTTTCTCAACAAATCATTACAGTCGTCTTCATTAATATCTAACTCAATATAATAATTAGTTATATAAAATTGGTCTTGAACCTCTTTAGGAAGGTTGTCCATATTATTCGCAAGTGAAGCAATTTGAATCAATTTTCTTGCTTCTTCTTTATCTATACCTAATTTCTTTAACTTGGTTTCCAATTTCTTTTGCATTTTTAGAACCCAAATCGAACGTTCTTGCACACTGGTGTTCCATTTACCATTTTCTTGCTTATAATGGACAGTTACATATTTCATCATGTCAAAGCGTGCCTTGATTTTTTCATAAGGAATGTTTTCCTGTTGATGAATACCAATGGAATATAGCATTAATTGCATAGACTTTTCTGGCAGCTTTGATTTCGAGAAGCTAGATTTACTAGAAGACTTATAATCTACTAAGACTACATTACCTTCTTTGTCGATGTATTCAGTATCAATATATCCGACAAATACATAATGAGGCTTTTCTTTTGTCCCACCAACTTTAGTCATAACTGGTAATTCTGTGTGGAATTTACTTCCTTCCGGAATATTTGTATGAGTAAAGTAATGACCGAGATTTCCAATATAACCTTGTTTAATCTTCTCAGTATCAAATCTTAATCCATCGGGGTCATTCTCCCAACGTTTTACGAAGTTATCCCATAAAGATTTAGCTGAAGTTAAATCAAATTCTTTTTTAGTCAGTCCTTCAGTAATGTCATGGACTTCACTACCAAAAATCGTGTAAACATTATCTGTTCGTGGTACATCATGACGGAGGTATAGATGCACATATTCCTGAATGCAATTGTGAAATGTTTGAAGGCGTGAGAAGCTCCAAATTCTATCTACCCCGTATTTCTTTTCCAAGGCTTTTCTTTGTTCTTTATTTAATCTCAATCAATTAATAACTTTCCTCCATTTCAATAAGTGATCCCAAATCACTTTACCCTTATCTATTGGCGAGTCTTTTTCACCCAAAATATTGTAACTATCAAATATATAACTTGTTTTGCGGAACGGAGAGAACTTCTTAGCTTGACTCAAAATATATTCTTCTCCCTCTTGTTCCTTAGTCATTACGTCATGATCAAATGCAATAATTACTTCCCCATCGACAGGTAACTTGCGTAAAACAAAATCAACTTGCTGTTCGCTGATTGAGTGTCCACCCAAGGCAACTGACACCCCATCTCCTCGGCTCAAAGTAAACTCCTTTAATACTGACTTTTCAGCCTCAAATAAGATTATCCGTTTATGATCATTAATATTTTGACAAGACTGATTATATCCATACAGATTTAATAGTTTGTAATAATCCTTAATGTAATTCAGATACTTTGGTGTCCCTGTTAATTCAAGTTCGGCTTTAGACATAGTTGATCGCCCTTGAATACCCACAACTTTGTCAAATTCATTCCAATCATAATGTGGGAAAACAACTCGATCTAAGTGTGGATCGTACATAACATCAAAACGTCTAGCAATATCCGGGGAGATCCCTTCTTCAATTACCGATGCATGAATTCCGTTGACAAATTTATTTAAAACCCCTTTGTCATATAACTTATTATTTGTTATCCGACGATGTTGAGTATTAGAGTTTTTCGACAACTTCTTTAAAGTCGCCAATGGATCAAATGAGTTGGCAACATGATTGCTAGACAGTCCCAATAAGCTATGGATATAACTCATCACTTCATAAAATTGCTTTTCAAGAACAACGCCTAGGGCTCCAAAGATATCCCCGGAATACCCCAATTCAAACAGCGATGTATTTAACGAATTATTAAGTCTAATCATGACACCCGTAGGATTAGTGTAATTAGGCAAGGCGCACCTAATTTCTTCGGCTCGCTCCCGGAAATCATGAAATCCAGCATTGCGTAAAATTATGTAAAGTCTTTCTGTATCAGCTAGTATGTATTCCTTTAATTCCTTTGCCTGCAATTAAAAAGTTGGGTACTTCTTCTTCTTTTTTATTAGGAAACGTTTATATGCATATAGCGACGATAGGAGTCTTTTCTGTAGAAATTTATACATACTACCAATTGTTATAACGATTACAAGAAATATTATGATTGAAAATAATAAACGTAGGTCCTTTAAAATAAATCTTTCCAAGTCAGACATGGCACCTACATTTGCTGCGGAGACAAGGCCTCCAAAAAAACTATTTCCCAGATCTTTTAGAAGTTTCTTTTCTATGTGATTATCGGCATTACAATATAAAATTATTGCGCTTAATATTACTGAAAGAAGAGCTATTATAATTGATAATAGATTAATAATAGGACTTATGTATGAAGTATTAACCCTAGTCTTTAACTCTTCGATAAGAAGAGAGACTTCTTCTTCAGAAATATTATTCTCTTCCAAGCGCCGATATAACGTTTTCCTCCTAACTAAAATAGAAGAGTGGCTACAGATATAATCATCAAGAGTTTTATAGCTTTTTTTCAACTAAATACCTATATTCTTATTTGACTGGTTTCCACCATCTTGGAATGCAAATCCCTCTGTGCTGTAAACTACCCAGTTGTTATTCGCAGCACCATTAATTACTACCTTGGAAACTGTATCTGGGATAGTAATCACATTGTTGGCGATTCTATTGTAGTCACCCCTCATAATAAGAATTCCACTAAATACCTATATTCTTATTTGACTGGTTTCCACCATCTTGGAATGCAAATCCCTCTGTGCTGTAAACTACCCAGTTGTTATTCGCAGCACCATTAATTACTACCTTGGAAACTGTATCTGGGATAGTAATCACATTGTTGGCGATTCTATTGTAGTCACCCCTCATAATAAGAATTCCTGATCCACTGATACAAAGTCACAACAGACTTAGGGATCAGTGAATCATCACTCATCAAATCACGTGCCTTATAAATAGCTGCTTGAGGAGAGTAACGATGCTCATCAAATTCACCAAGCATTAATTGGTCCACTGATACAAAGTCACAACAGACTTAGGGATCAGTGAATCATCACTCATCAAATCACGTGCCTTATAAATAGCTGCTTGAGGAGAGTAACGATGCTCATCAAATTCACCAAGCATTAATTGGTCGGCCAATTGTAAAAAACGCTTTGAGCGGTAATATAAACGAGGACGACCAGACCGTTGGTGGCATTTAAGATAAATATTCTGACCAGCTTCATAACTGTAGATGTGATAAGGGTAATCGTAAGTCTTACCATTGAATTTTTGACGACGAATTTGGCGAACTGTACCACGTTTAAGCTCATTATTAATGGTTTGGTGGTTCACTCCTAATTGACGACCGATTGCGCGATTGGAAAGTCCTTGCGACTTTAAAGTCGCAATCATCACTCGCTCTTCTTTAGTAAGGTGTGCATATTTGCGATGGGTGGCCAAAAAGTTAGTGGGCATGGTATCATTTAAGTGCGTCATCATGGTATCATTTAAGTGCGTCATTTGACGGACATCCTTTCATATAGGTTTGATTCACTTAATATGATACCTGATGTCACGCCGAATGGCGTTTTTGCATTTACCACCAATTAGGTGGCTAACTTCATTCTATAATCCACCATTTAGGTGGCTAACTTCATTCTATAATCCACCATCCATTTTTTATTAATTAGTTGTTCTTTATTAACTTTTTTAATTGTCTGGTTGGCGGCATTGACTAACGAGGTATCACCTTTAGGAAAGGCCATGGCAATTCCGCCAGCAGTATTTGGCAATTTCGAATTAAAGGCATAAAGATTTGAATTATTGGCAGCGTAGGCTTTAGCAGTTGCAGCATCCATTAAAATCCCATCGTATTTATGAGATTGAAGCCCAATGACTAAGGAAGAAAGTTTAGCAAGCCCTTTGCCTTTTGCTTTAGGCATTTCCTTTGAAATTAGGGTTGATTGGAGCGTACCGTTTTGTGCTCCCACATTTTTCCCATTAAAACTTTTGACATTAACTAGCTTATCTTTATCTCCTTTATTAATTAAAAAGTAACTATCACCGGAATAATATGTATTTGAGAAGTCAACGCTCTTTTTTCGTTCAGCCGTAACGTTCATTCCCGAAATAATAGCATCAATTTTACCTGTTTCTAGCGCAACTAGAAGTGAGTCAAAGTCCATGTTTTTAATAACTAGTTTTACTCCTAAGTCTTTAGCAAATTGTTTAGCAAGGGAAACTTCAAAACCGACATATTTAGTTTTTCCATTTTCTTTGGTTGTGAATTCGTAGGGTGGATAATCAGCACTCATTCCCACAACCAATGTTCCTTTTTGTTTAATCTTTTGCACTGAATCATTGCTAGCGACTTGCGATGGATTATTGGTTGATGAAGAGCTAGTTGAACTGCTCTCGTTAGCAGCTAATGCAGTAATAGGTGTACATAATATCGGAAACGCAATTACCATTAGCAGTAATAAATGTTTAAAACCTTTCATTTAGTAACGACGACCGCGCTTATTCTTACGCTTCCGTGCCGCTTCAGATTTCAACTTGCGTTTTACACTTGGCTTTTCGTAAAATTCACGTTTACGATATTCTTGCAATGTTCCGTTACGTGAAACTGAACGTTTAAAGCGTCGAAGAGCGTCGTCTAAAGATTCATTCTTACGAACGACTGTTTTTGACATTTACTTACTCAATTGTTCTTTTACAACCTGGTTAACTAATTTTCCATCTGCTTGACCTTGAACTTTGGGCATAACTGACCCCATTACTTGTCCGAAGTTCTTCATACTAGAAGCATTAAGCTCATCAATTACTTCCTTAACAATCTTAGTAACTTCATCTTTTGATAACTGCTTTGGCATATACTTTTCAACAATTGCTAATTCATTTTTAGCTTGGTTGATCAGATCTTCTCGTCCAGCTTTTTCAAATTCTTCAAGCGATTCTTTACGCTGTTTATATTCACGTGCCATTACCGCAATTTCTTCATTAGCGCTCAAATCGTGGCCAAGTTCAATTTGTTCATTTTGAACTGCTGCTTTAAGCATCCGGACAACGTTTAATGTTTCCTTATCACGATTCTTCATTGCTGATACCATGTCTGACGTTAATTGTTGTAGTAAGCTCATGGAGCGAGACAAAAGTCACTTGTGACTTCGTTTTTCGACGCGAAGCTAGCCTCTGGGAGCCCCCGCAAGCAACAATAGGCCTCTAACGATCGGTTTTGCCGGACGTTAGAGGCCATTGTTGTACTGCGTATTTGCTTTTTATGAAAGTAACTTAACTTATGTCACAGTCCCTTTTTTAATTTTGTTGGTTAATAATTTGTTTATTTTGAACTGGATAGGTAATTAATTCTGATGCTTCAAGGTCTTCCTTATGCATATCAACTGCATTAATTTGACTGTTTTCGTAAGTCTTGTAGTAAAAAATACCCTTCTTTAGGTTTGAACCATCAGAGTAGATCGTATATTCAAAAGTATCCGGTGCTACTTCATCCAATCCCTTTTGTTGTTCGACAGATTGAAGAATGTGGAAATAGTTGGTAATATTCTCAACTTCAGAATTACCAACTGGGGCATGCATCTTAGTGAATGTAGCCTTAACAAAACGACTTTCAGAATCCATTCCTCCCGGGAGAAAATGGGTCCCTAAGCCCCGGCTATAAACTGGTAAGTCGACATTAGGTGCAAATACGTTAGCCGGATTAGCAGGTGCAACACTACGATAGTTACTAAGATTTAATAATTGACGAGGAAACTCCGGATTATTTGTCAAAACACCAACTGGGTTATCATAAACATTCAATCCTTTTGCGGTGGATTCAACAGTCACAGAAGCCCCCGTTTTATCAGCAATAATCCAGTGCAGCGGTGCAGCTTGGAGTTTATCAGAAAAATTGATATTAGCAATGTTTGCATTTGAAAGTAACTTCTTCGCTTCAGCAACCGAGGAAGCAGCCGCAAGAATATAAGGAACTAGTTCAAATGATGCAATATTATCTTTTCCTTCTTGGACTGGGAAATAATGAGCTGGACCATCAAAATTAAGGCCTGCCATTCCAACACCCTTCTCATTTACCCCATCAAAATATAATGGATAATCATCACGAACAATCGACATTCCAATAATTGCATAATGGTGTTCAAGGTTTGGCATTTTCCGAAATTCTAAAGTCTTATTACGTGGGGTAATCACTACTTCTTGACCAAGGTTGACTTCCAAATCAAGGTTACGGCCAAAGTAATAATCACCTGCTGTATAAATTACTGATGTGCACATTTAATAGGCATCGCTTGTATTCTCCTTTACTTTCTTTTTATTTTTGTTTTGTACTTGAGCATAGACCTTATCTGGTAATTCCCAAAGTTTAATAAAGCCAGTGGCAGCTTCTTGGTCAAATTCATCAGCGGAAGTGTAAGTTGCCAAGTTCTTATCATAAAGTGAATTTGGTGATTTCCGACCTTCACAGATTACATTTCCCTTAAATAATTTAACCCTTACCACTCCATTAACAACTGCTTGTGATTCATCAATAAAAGCAACTAAAGATTTCATTAATGGTGAATACCAAAGCCCATTATAAATAATTTCACTCATTTTTTGTTCAATTAGGGGTTTAAAGTGCGCTACTTCCCGTTCTTGGGTCAGGTCTTCCAAGTCTTTATGGGCTGCCAATAAAACAGTTGCAGCTGGGCATTCATAAATTTCCCGTGACTTAATACCAACAAGCCGGTTTTCAACGTGATCAATCCGACCAATCCCATGACTACCAGCTAATTTGTCCAGTTTCATAATTAACTGGTCAAGCGGCATTTCTTCACCATCAATTGCTGTAGGAACCCCTTCACTAAAGGTAATTTCAATTGTGGTTGGGGTATCAGGGGCTTCTTCAATTGAAACCGTCCGATCATATGCATCAGCAGGTGCCGCAGCCCATGGATCTTCAAGAATTCCACATTCATTTGCCCGGCCCCATAAGTTCTCATCAATGGAATAAGGACTAGCCTTTGTGATTGGAACAGGAATGCCATTATCCTTAGCGTATTGAATTTCTTCTTCCCGTGACCAGTGCCAATCCCGAATTGGATCTTCAATCTTCATATCTGGTGCTAAAGCATGAATACCTGCTTCAAACCGAACCTGATCATTTCCCTTTCCAGTACAACCATGGGCAATAGCAGTCGCACCGTATTGATTAGCAACTGCAACTAGTTTTTGAACGATTAATGGACGAGAAAGTGCTGAAACTAATGGGTACTTTTGCTCATACATTGCATGGGCTTGAAGGGCTGGTAATACAAATTGTTCAGCAAAGTCCCGCTTGGCATCAATCACTACTGACTTCCACGCACCAACTTGAAGACCCTTTTCCTTAATCGCTTCAAGGTCTTTTCCTTCACCCACATCAATACAACATGCAATTACGTCATACCCCTTATTTTTGAGCCAGGCAATTGCAACTGAAGTATCTAAACCACCAGAATAAGCTAAAACAATTTTTTCTTTTGACATTTAATTACCTTCTAAAATTTTCTTAGCATCTCTAATTTGTTGACGAACTTGATCAAAACCAGTTCCACCATAAGAATTCCGCCGTTCAACTGCTACTTTAGGTTGTAAGCAGGTATAAACATCTTCTTCAATTTTGGGCGAAATCTTTTTATATTCGTCTAATGGAATATCAACAAGATTTGTCCCTGTCTTAAGTCCCTTCAGTACTAGCTCACCGACAATCTCATGCGCTTCCCTAAACGGAATTCCTTTAGTAGCGAGATAATCTGCTAATTCAGTGGCATTAGAAAAGTCATGATGAGTTGCATGCTCCATGGCTTCTTTCTTTACTTGAAGGGTGGCAATCATCCCGGTCATGATCTTGATGCTTGGGAGAATCGTCTTTACCGCGTCGAATAATCCTTCTTTATCTTCTTGCATATCCTTGTTATAAGCAAGCGGAAGTCCCTTCATTGTCGTTAATAGGCCGAAAAGATCACCATAAACTCGCCCAACTTTACCACGAATCAATTCTGCCATATCAGGGTTCTTCTTTTGGGGCATAATCGAACTACCAGTAGAATATGAATCTGCCAATTCTAAATAGCCAAATTCATAACTACACCAATAAATCAGTTCTTCACATAATCGTGACAAGTGCATCATCAAAATACTTGCGTTACTTAAAAATTCAAGGGCAAAATCCCGATCAGAAACGGCGTCCAGTGAATTATGGTATGGTTCAGCAAAACCTAAATACTTTGCACTTAATTGTCGATCAATTGGGAAAGTGGTCCCAGCTAAAGCAGCCGCTCCTAGTGGTGATAAATCCGTGTGCTGCTGGTTAAATTCAAAACGTTCAACATCTCGCTGAAACATTTGGAAATAAGCCATGAGATAGTGCCCATACGAAATTGGCTGAGCATGTTGCATATGAGTGTACCCTGGCATAATCGTTTCAACATTTTCTGCTGCTTTATCTACTAATTCTGCCTGTAAGTTTTTCAATTCATTAATGATAATGGGCAACCGCTTCTTTACATATAAATGAAGGTCAGTTGCAACTTGATCATTTCTGCTCCGCCCAGTATGAAGCTTACCAGCAACGGGGCCAATTTCTTCTGTCAGCAATGCCTCAATATTCATATGAATGTCTTCATTGTCAATCGAAAATGGGAGTCCTTCACTAGTTAATCGTTCACGTAATTTCTTAAGTCCAGCAATAATCTTATCAGCATCATCTGCTGATAAAATTTGTGTTTCTTTCAGCATTTTTACATGGGCTAATGAGCCTTCAATGTCTTCTTGAGCCATTTCTTGATCAAAACTGATTGACGCATTAAATTGGTTAACTAGTTGGTCACCGGCTTCTTCAAACCGTCCACCCCACATTCTCTTAATAGGCATTTAACAAAAAGCCTTAATGTGTCGTAAACGGCGAGTAATTGAGACGGCAATAAGCGCTTTGATTGTATCGCCAAAAACAAATAAAACATTGGAAGCCAAGGCAGAAATAAGCGTGGTATGTAATTGATTAGCTAACCAGATTGCGCCGACTCCTTCCACAAAGATTACACCCCATAGCCAAACAATTAGAAATTCAGTTATCCCCTGTGTCATCCCATAATGCCAACTTAATTTTAGACTAAAACCAATCAACAATGGGACAAATAACCAAGCAAAAATATATCCGCCAGTTGGACCTAATATTGTCACCATTCCACCGCGTCCACCAGAAAGTAGTGGTAATCCAAGCACAACTAAAAACAAGAAGAGCCATACAGCAAATGTTCCTAATCTTGGTCCAAGTAATTCTCCAGCAATTATTATTCCCATGTTTTGTAAAACAATTGGCACCGGAATAACCCCCACCGGAATTCCCGGGACTGCTCCTAAAATAACAATAATTGCAATCATCATGGCAACGACAGTCATTTCATAAATTGATAAACTTATCTTTTCCCTAATCATTTATTTTTCAAAATTAACTTTAACTACTTCCCCACTATTAAAAGTTTTCGTTTTTCCGTCTGCCAGGCGAATTGTTAACGCACCATCATTTTCGATTTTTTTAGCAGTTCCAGCAATAACCTCACCATTTACTACCAAGTCCACCTTCTGTCCTAAAATCATTGAGTCTTGGCGATATTGCTCAAGATACTGTGGATTATCATAGTCTAAATAATTATTAGCAATCGTCTCAATAAGACGGCTGACTAAAAGATTACGATCTGCTGGTGCTATTCCTGTCGCTTTATTTTTAAGGCCCAGCGGAAATTCTTTTGTAGTTATATTCAAACCAATTCCTACCACTAAGGATGCCGTTGCTCTTAATTCAAGGTCTACTACTGCCTCGGTCAAAATTCCACCGACTTTTTTATGGTTTAAATAAATATCGTTGACCCATTTGTACCGAAAGTCTTGACCAGGGAAAAATTGTTTAAGAACTTCCCCAATTAAAACTGCAAAAGTCGTTGTCATTAACCCAGCTTGTAGTGGTCTGTCGGTTGGGCTAGGCAGAATCATACTAAAGTACAAGCCAGTTGCTGCCGGAGAGTAAAAGGACCGTCCCTGTCTTCCATAGCCAGCAGTTTGATGATCAGCGATAAATACCGTTGGCGCACTAACTAGGTGGTGACTCAAAAAAGCTTTCGCGATGCTTTGAGTTGAGCTAACCTGATTTTCAACGTAAAGACGATTCTTAAAGTGATTATGAGTATAAAAATCAATAATATCAGCACTCAACCTTGAATTTCCGGTAAAACGGTATCCAAGGTTTCTACGACTTTCAATATTATTTCCGTTTTTTCGTAAACCGTTGATGGCCTTCCAAACAGATTCACGACTAATATTAAATCGCTTTGCTAAATCATTTCCAGAAATCCATGAATCTGGTGCTGAAAGTAATTGCCATAAAATTTTCTGTGCCGTCGAATGAACCATTCATTTTTCCTCTTTTGTCTCTTTATCTTTATCTTTTTCTGCTAATCGCTTTGATGTTTGGTCCTCATAAGCAGTAATAATCCGTGCTACAACCGGGTGACGAACAACATCTTCTGCACTAAATTTAACAAACTTAATTGACTTAATATTATTCAAAATTCGTTGCGCGTTTACAAGACCACTGCGAGTCCCATGTGGAAGGTCAATTTGTGAAACATCACCATTAATAACCATTTTTGAGCCAAAGCCTAAACGGGTAAGGAACATCTTCATCTGGGCATTAGTCGTATTTTGGGCTTCATCTAAAATTACAAAAGCTCCATCAAGAGTTCGTCCACGCATATAAGCAAGAGGTGCAATTTCGATAATTCCTCGATCGATTAACCGCTGTGTATGATCAGCCCCAAAAATATCATTTAAGGCATCATAAATTGGTCGTAAATAAGGATCTACTTTTTCACGAAGGTCACCAGGTAAGAATCCTAGACTTTCACCAGCTTCAACTGCTGGTCGCGTCAAGATAATCCGTTCCACTTCGCCACGCTTTAAGGATGCCACGGCCATTGCGACTGCTAGGTAAGTTTTCCCTGTTCCGGCAGGGCCAATCCCAAACGTAATATCATTATGCTTCATTGCGTTAACATACTGCCGCTGACCAAAATTTTTTACCCGAATGGCTCTTCCCCGGCGATCTTTAATAATCGTTTCACTGTAGAGGTCAGCAAAATATTCCAATGTTCCACGATGCGCCATCTTCATCGCACTAACAATATCTGTACTGTGGATGCGGATCCCTTGGTTTAGCAACGAAATAAGGGCACGAAATACATCGATCGTAAGTTTAACGTCTTCTTCTTGTCCACTTACTTTAAGATTTTCACCGAATGGTCGGATTTCAACATCCATTCCTTGTTCAATCAGGCTCACAAACTTATCCTGTGTTCCTAGTAAGCCAACTTCTATTTCTGGACTTTCAATTTGAAAAGTTTGTTCAATCGTTTTTTGTTCTCCCACTTATCGCGTGAGTCCATAACCGTCTAGTATCTCCCGTTGTAATTTAAACATTTTTTCTTCATCTGCCGGCTCTTCATGATCATATCCATTTAAGTGAAGAAAACCATGAACAGCTAAAAATCCTAACTCTCGATCAACTGAATGGCCCAAAAACTTTGCTTGTTCTGCTACCTTATCGATGGAAATAAATAAGTCACCAAGATTAACAGGGATTTCAGCGGCCATTTGGGGATCCATAATAATCGGTGTTTCATCTCCCGCTTCTTCTGCGGCAAAACTTAAAACATCAGTTGCCCGGTCAACATTACGATACTGGGCATTTAATTTTTTTATCTCTGGATTATTTACAAACGTTAAAGACATTTCTGTATTTTCTGATAAGGAAAGTTCTTTAGCAGCATACTGTAATAAGTCCTTTACCATCGCCAATTGTTCATTTGGAAGCTGTGCTGTTGTTTGATCGAAAATTTCCAAGTCCATCTATCTAATAATTGCTAATATACGGGGAATAAAAATAATTAGACCCACCAAAACCGAAAATATCGCTGAAATCAGTACGCCACCAGCAGCAACATCTTTAGCTTTTTTTACATTTAATTCATAATGGTGATCAACAATCAAATCTGTAACAGCTTCGGTAACCGTATTAAGAAATTCAGATGTAAAAACAACAAAGATTGCTAATAAAATCCATAACCATTCCATTGCTGAAATCTGCAATAAGGCCGACATAATAATGGCCAAGCAGGCAGCTAAAAGATGATACCGCATATTACGCTCTTCACGTAATACTTGGATAATTCCATCGATTGCGTGACGCATTGCTTGAATTAAGTGATGATTTTTCTCAGTTTGATGTTTATCGCGTGAGTCCATTTAATAGTCTTTATTCCGATAACCATAGTCTTTTAGCATTGCAGACTTATCACGCCAGTCAGGAACAACTTTTACCCATAGTTGAAGAAATACTTTGTCACCAAGTAATTTTTCAATATCTTGTCGGGCCATTGTCCCAATCTTTTTCAGCATTTTTCCACCTTTACCAATAATAATTCCCTTTTGGCCAGGACGTTCAACAATAATATTGGCCGAGATATGAATATGGTTTTCATCCTCACGCTTTATCGATGTTACATCAACAGCTACTGAATGCGGCACTTCTTGTCTCGTCAGCAAAAAGACCTTTTCACGGATCATTTCTGCAATCACAAAACGTTCAGGGTGGTCACTTACTTGATCGGCTGGGTAGTATTGCGGACCATTGGGAAGAATCTTAATAATATCATTGATTAAGTTATTCACATTATTTCCCTGCAAAGCCGAAATTGGTACAATTCCCTTAAATAGAAGGGTATCTTTATACTGATCAACAATTTCAGGCAGATCATTGGGATTGATTTGATCGATCTTATTAACAACTAAAAAGATTGGCTGATTAACTTTCTTTAAGCGTTCAATAATAAAGTCATCACCAGGGCCGCGCTTCTCAGTCGCACTAACAACAAATAAGACAGCATCCACTTCATCTAATGCTGACATTGCTGATTTTTCCATGAAATCACCTAATTTAGTAGATGGTTTATGAATTCCTGGCGTATCAATAAAAATAATCTGTGCTTCTGGGCTTGTATAAATTCCTTGAATCTTATTACGCGTTGTCTGTGCAACATTACTCATAATTGCTACCTTTTGCCCGACAACATAATTCAATAAAGTTGATTTTCCAACGTTTGGGCGCCCAATAATTGCCACAAAGCCAGACTTATAATTTGGATTATCCATTCAATCGTTCATTGATAACTTTCCGATATTTTGTTCCCACTTATTCATTTGTCTAATGAACCGTTTTGCCTTCAAGTTTAGTCCAACCTCGTTATCATAAAGAGTATCCAAGACTTGTTGGAGACGTCGTTTAGTAGCTGGATTAATCCGAATAGAATTCAATTTCTGCAAGTTAATTGTGGCAAACTGTTGGAGATAATAAACAGTTTTACGGTCAAGGTGAAGACGATGTTCATCAAGTGACCAGTGATTCTGACAAAGCATCCCTCCATATTGTTCAGAGAAGTCTAAAGCCAGATCATTGCGGCCACAAACAACACACCGATCCCAAATTGGTGCTACACCAAAAGCAACTAACAGCTGTGTTTCAATAATATTTGTAATTATTTGCTCATCTAATCCTTTTTCGATTAAGTCTAAGGCTGCAGCAACTTGATTAAACCAGCCACCAATGCTTCGACCGTCATTAAAAGCACTGTCAACTAATGCCAAAATATACGTAACATATGCATTTTTGCTAATGTCACTTGCAATATTCTTGTATTGGCTAGTATCACTTGCTGTATTAATAAAACTTAAGCCATTTTCATCAAGTGAGCCAATGTATGTACCATGGGTGAATGGCAGGATATCAGCAGTCATCCGAAAGCCACGTTTTTTAGCATTTTTTACAAAAAACATTGCCGGCCCAATCTTATCAGTGAGCATTTTTACTAATAGGTCGCGTTCACGATAATCCTGTCGGTACATAATGATCCCAGTAAATTGTGTGGTTACGCGTGCCATTTACTTTTCCCCCTTTTGTGCTTTCTTAGCTGCTTGCTTTGCGGCCCGTTCCTTTGCCTTTTCCGCTTTTTTTGTATATTCTTCAACTGTTTTTTGGCGAACTGCTTCGTCATGAATCAGTGGGAAGCCACGTTTACGCCGCTCTTCAACAAAGGCTTTTGCAATTGATTTTGCCATAATTCGAATACGGTGAAGATAACCAGCACGTTCGGTAACTGAAACAGCACCACGCGCGTCTAACAAGTTAAAGGTATGACTACACTTTAAAACATAATCATAAGCTGGGTGAACCAATCCAAGCTTAATTAAACGTTTAGCTTCTTTTTCGTAATCATTAAAGTCTTGCAGAAGCATATCTTGGTTACTTTCTTCAAACGCATACTTAGAATGTTCATATTCAGGTTCTTGGAAGATATCACCATACAGAACACCATCCGCCCACTCTAAGTCATAAACTGAGTCAACATTTTGAATATATTCAGCCAACCGTTCAAGTCCATAAGTAACTTCGGCGGCCACTGGGCTCATTGGCAACTCTCCAACGACTTGGAAGTAAGTAAATTGAGTAACTTCCATTCCATCAAGCCAAACTTCCCAACCAACACCGGCACAGCCCATTGAAGGGTTTTCCCAGTTATCTTCAACAAACCGGATATCATGCTCTAAAGGATCAATCCCTAACTTTTTCAAACTTCCTAAGTATAATTCTTGAATATTATCAGGAGAAGGCTTCATTAATACCTGGAATTGGTGGTGTTGGTAAAGCCGGTTTGGGTTTTCACCATAACGACCATCAGCTGGCCGCCGTGAAGGTTCAACATAAGCCACATTCCATGGTTCAGGACCAATTGCCCGCAAGAAAGTGTAAGGACTCATTGTCCCCGCACCCTTTTCGTTATCATAAGCCTGCATTAACATACAGCCTTGATCTGCCCAATATTGTTCCAATGTAAAGATAATATCTTGCACGGTTAATTTTTTCGTCATTTATTTTACAATCAAGTTATCCAAGTTACCAATTAATGATGCTTGATTAGCCAAAATACTTAATTGGGCCAAACGATTATTACGAATATCTTCATTCTTATCCATAATCATATTTTCATCAAAATATTCACTAATTATTGGTGTTAAAGTCCGTAAGGCTGCAAAGTTTTCACTTACTGTCTGTTGATTTTCCTTAATCAATTCTGAAACAGCAGTATGCATCTTAGCCTCAGATGGGTTCTCAAATAAATTAGGATCTACTACAAGCTCACTAACTGGACGTTTATCCTTCTTTGCAATCCGTAATACCCGGGTAAGAGCTTCAATATCTTCTTTAAAGTTATCATCATCCTTATGATCATCAATAGTTTGAATAGCTTCAAGGATATTAGCAATATCATTTTGATGAGTATCGGTAGCTGCATCAATGATATCGTGACGAACCTTTTGACCATGGAATAATTGCTTAATCCGGTCCAAGAAGAACGAACGGACTTCATCACTATTTTTATTCAAATCAAAAGAAACATTGATTTCAGCGTTTTCAAAGGCAGGGGCAATTTCTGATTGAATACTTAATAATGGAAGGTTCCAACCACGATCGGCGATGATCCGGACAATTCCAAATGCCTGCCGACGTAAAGCATAAGGGTCATTTGAACCGCTTGGAATCATATCAACTGCAAAGAAGCTCATGATACTGTCAAGTTTATCGGCAATTGCTAAGACCGCGCCAATCTTAGTTTGTGGCAATTCTCCTTCTGCAGAGATTGGCATGTAGTGTTCACGAATAGCTGTGGCAACATCATCTTTTTCACCGAATAGCTTAGCATAAATTTCACCCATAATTCCTTGCAACTCTGCGAATTCACCCACCATTTGCGTAGTAAGGTCAAATTTATAAATATGTGCTGCTCGATCAAGGTCTGCTAGTTCTTCATCTGAAAGATTTAGTTGCTTACCAAGAACATTCGCAATCACTGCGACCCGCTGCATTTTGTCATACATTGAACTAATCTTATCATGGAAGCTAACTTTCTTAAGTCGTTCCACATATTCATCAATTGTCAACTTCTGATCTTCTTGATAGAAGAATTGAGCATCTTCAAGACGAGGAACAAGAACCCGTTCATTTCCTTTAATAACATTATCAAGGTAGTCTGTGTTACCGTTGCGAACAGAAATAAAGTGCGATAAGAGGTTACCATCTTTATCCCGTACACAGAAGAATCGTTGGTTATCCTTCATGGAAGTAATTAGGACCGGGTCAGGTAATGCTAAGTACTTCTCATCAAAAGATCCAGCAAAGGCAGTTGGCCATTCAACTAGGTTATTAACTTCTTCTAGTAAGTCCTCATCCCAATCAACTTGCCAGTTGTTCTCATTAATAATCTTAGTAATTTGATCCTTAATTAAATTCTTTCGCTTTGTTTGATCAGCAATAACGAAATCATTATTTAAGGTTTCCTCATAATCATCAGCCTTAGCAATTTCAACTGGATGGCCTAAGAACCGGTGGCCTTGTGTTTCTCGACCAGCTTCAACGTCCAAAATATTAAATGGAACGACTTCATCATTTAATAATGAAACTAGCCACCGAATCGGACGAATAAATTGTAAGTTATTGTAGCCCCACTTCATCAAGGTTGGGAAATTCATCGAAGTAATAACTGTTGGTAATCCTTGAAGAACTTCAGCAACAGTTTTTCCAGCAATATGCTTTTCAACAAAAACATATTCAACGCCTTTTACTTCTTTGAATTCAATATCTTCAACAGAGGCACCTTGTCCCCGGGTAAAACCAATTGCAGCTTTGGTCCAATTACCATCAGCATCTTGCGCAATCTTTTTTGCAGGGCCCTTAACTGATTCATCAATATCAGGTTGCTTATCACTTAAGCCATGGATTAGTAATGCCATCCGTCGTGGAGTAGCGAATTCTTGAATATCATCAAAAGTAATCCGTTGTTCTTTAAGGTACTTTTCTACTCGTTCGTGTAACTGTTTAATACTTGGTGTTACAACGTGAGCAGGCATTTCTTCAACACCGACTTCTAATAAGTATGTATTTGCCATTTAATTAGTCTCCTCCGTTTTTAAGCGTTGCTGCTGCTTTAATAATTTTACCAGTTCAATCGTTAATTGCGTAGCTAATTCTGTATTATGCAATGAATTAGCTTCTTTTAACTGGGCTTGCTTATCTGCAATTTGCGCAGCTAACGGTGTTTGTTCTACGATCATATGGATACAATCATCAATTGCTCGCATATCAACTTCTTGGTCAACATTTAAATTCTCAATTTGCCCAAGAGTACCTTGTAAACTACTTTCATCTAAATAATCAAGAAAGTCAGCAGTTGAATACGAGCCATTTTCAGAAAAATAACTTGCTGCTAATAAATACAAAGTTTGATATTTCTCATGTGCAAAATGAAAATTGTGATCTGCTGTCACATGCATCCATACTTCACGATCATATAGCATGTACCTTAATAAGATCTGTTCCGCTAATTCAGTCCTACTAAGTTTAATTTTTTGCTGTTCTTCTTCACTAGTTTGTTGAAACTGTTGATGACGAGCTAGTGAAGGCTGTTGCTTAATCCATGGCTGATTATGAATTCCTAGTTGTTGTCGCAATTGATCTAACTGCGTTTTTAAGGTTTGTCGATCTAACTTGAACTCACCTGCCAACCGTTGCAAGTACATATCTTCTTCTAAGGGAGCTTGAACCTGAGCAATTACCTTCAGCGCTTGGTTAAGATATTGCATTAGTTCATTCTGATTATCTAAATTTTTCCCGTTTCTTAAAAAGCGCAGGTAAAATTCTGTTGTTGTTTCTTCCTTATTCGTAAGATAGGCATTGAATTGCTGTGGTCCATACTTTTGAACATATTCATCTGGATCGATCCCAGCCGGCAATTGGACAACCTTTACCTGCAACTGATTAGGTCGATGATCATTAACGAGGCTAATTGCACGGTCAATTGCATTTTGTCCCGGTTGATCTCCATCGTAGCAAATGTCTAATTGCCTAGTTGCTCGACCAATAATCGCTACTTGCTCTTCGGTAAAACTAGTTCCCATTGAAGCGATTCCATTTTCGATCCCTGCAGCAAAGGCCGAGATTACATCCATAAATCCCTCAAATAAGTATAATCGACCATCTTTACGTGCCGCTTTTCGTGCAACATCAAAATTAAATAATGTTCGCCGTTTATTGAAAATCGGTGTCTCAGGACTATTTAAATATTTGGGTAAATTTGTTTTACTGGTATCAATTAATCGCCCAGAAAAAGCAATTACCTGCCCTTGACCATTTTTTATTGGATACATTATCCGTTCAATAAACCGGTCTCGCAACTCTCCTTGTTGATCTTCACTAAAAAGTCCACTTTTTCTTAGCAATTGGTAATCAACCTTTTGCTGTTGGAAGAAAGGCTTCAATATTCGCTGATCAGGAGCATAGCCTAAACCAAATTGTTCAATCAGCTCCTCACTCATTCCCCGTTTTTTTAAATAATTAAGTGCAACTTGCCCAGCCGGTGTATTTACCAATATATGGTGATAAAGTTTAGCCGCTTTATCATGAAGATCAAACAGCTGTCGATTCTCGTTATTTAATGGTTTAGCCGGAACGCTAACATATTGTTCAGGAATCTTGATATTACTATCGTTAGCGATCTCCTTAACTGCATCGACAAAATCGATATGCTTTAACTCCATCAAAAATTGAAATACATTTCCGCTCCGGTGACATCCAAAACAATAGAAAAATTGTTTTTCCTCATTCACCGAAAAAGAGGGGGTCTTTTCATCATGAAAGGGACATAACCCAATTAGATTTTTTCCAGCCTGATGCAGTTGGACATAGCGCCCAATTACATCACCAATATCAACTGAATTTCGTATTTCATCAATTACATTACGCGGTATCTTTGCCATTTATTCTAAGAAATCTTTTAATTGCTTAGAACGTGATGGGTGACGTAATTTCCGAAGCGCCTTAGCTTCAATCTGACGAATCCGTTCCCGCGTTACCCCGAAGACTTTTCCGACTTCTTCAAGGGTCCGTGTCCGACCATCATCTAAACCAAAACGAAGCCGCAGAACATTTTCTTCACGATCGGTTAACGTATCCAGCACATTTTCAAGTTGCTTCTTCATCATTTCATAAGCAGCATGGTCAGCTGGACTTGTTGCATCTTGATCTTCAATAAAGTCCCCTAAATGAGAATCATCCTCTTCACCAATAGGCGTTTCAAGTGAAACTGGTTCTTGGGCAATTTTAAGAATATTCCGTACTTTTTCAGTTGGCATATCCATTTCTGCACCAATTTCTTCGGGTAACGGCTCACGTCCTAAATCTTGAAGTAATTGCCGTTGAATCCGGATCAATTTATTAATAGTTTCAACCATATGAACCGGAATCCGAATTGTCCGTGCTTGGTCAGCAATTGCCCGTGTAATAGCCTGACGAATCCACCAGGTAGCATAAGTAGAGAACTTAAATCCTCGCCGGTAATCGAATTTTTCAACGGCTTTCATAAGTCCCATGTTACCTTCCTGGATTAAGTCAAGAAACTGCATTCCACGGCCAACATAACGCTTTGCAATTGAAACAACTAACCGTAAGTTAGCCTCAGCTAATTCTTGTTTAGCTACTTCATCACCTTTTTCAATCCGTAAAGCAAGCTGAACTTCTTCATCAGCCGTCAAAAGATTTACACGACCAATTTCCTTCAAATACATCCGCACAGGATCATTAATTTTAACTCCAGTTGGAGCTGATGTATCCTTCATAGCAGATTGTGAGAATTTTTCAGTAGCCTTTAAAGCACGAGGATCTGGATCCCCATTTTCATCGACAACACTAATTCCGGCATCTTCAATATTTTGAAGTAAATTGTCAATCCCATCAGCGTTCAATTCAAATGGTTTAGCAATTTTAGTAGTTAATTCATCGTACTCAATCTGCTTTTGCTTCTTGTAATTACGAATTAACTTACCAACTGCGGTGTCATATTCTTGTTGGTCAAAATTGGCGCTGTTAGAAATAACAATGTCTTTTTTTTTGCTTTTTGCCATTTACGCAAGATGGTCTAAAAATTCACCAATTCGTTTAATAGCTTCTGTTAGGTTTTCATCAGAGGAGGCATATGACAGACGAACATAACCATCGCCACCCTTACCAAATGCACTACCTGGTGTTACTCCAACCTTTGCTTCTTTAGCAAGCTGCTTTGCAAAGGCAACATCGTCAGTTCCAAATTGAGCTGGAATCTTAGCAAAAAGGTAAAATGCCCCTTCAGGAGTTAACATTTCAAAGCCTAATTTCTTAAGACCGGCAACAAGTAAATCGCGACGATGCTGGTAAATCTTTCGAAATTCTAATGGATCATTTAAACCATTTGTCAGTGCTTCAGCCGCTGCAACTTGAACGTTATTAGTTACGGTTGTGACTAAGAAGGCATGCATCTTTGAAATATTAGCCATGATCTTAGCCGGAGCTGCAACATATCCTAAACGGTAACCAGTCATTGCGTGAGATTTTGAGAGTCCAGAGATAAAAATTGTCCGCTCTGGAATCATAGTAGCAATTGAATAGTGCTCTACCCCATAGACTAGTTCGCTATAGATTTCATCAGCAATCGCATATAAATGATGCTTCTTAATTACTTCAGCTAATCCTGCTAGAACTTCTTGAGGATATTCACGACCAGTTGGGTTACTTGGGTAGTTAAGGATAACAGCTTTGACGCCTTTTCCCTCTTCTTCAAGAACTTCTTCAAGCTTTTCTGGAGTTAGAACAAAATTATCTGCTGAAGTATCAACCTGAACAACTGTTGCTCCTGTCATTTCAATTAATGGGAAATATAGAGAGAAAATCGGGGTCGGAACCACAACTTTGTCTCCAGTATTAAGGATTGCAAATAAGGTTGCATCGAGGGCTTCGGTTGCTCCCACAGTCGCAATTATTTCCGTTTGCGGATCATAGTGCACATCACGAGTATTCTGAATATAATCACTGATTGCTTCAAGTAATTCTGGCTTTCCCATTTGAGGAGCATAGTGAGAATCATCTTCCTCAATACTTCTAATGGCTGCTTGCTTAACGTGTTCAGGAGTTGCCATGTCTGGTTCTCCTAATGTTAATTTAATAATTCCTGGGATCTTTGAAACTTCTTTATTGAATTCACGGATACCTGATGGCTGTAACGCATCTAACTTGTGACTAACAGTTCCATATAAATCAGCAGATAATTCTGGCATTTAGGGATTGACCGATGCTAAACGGTATGACTTTCCCTTGATCTTAATTACATGTGAGTGATAGACAAGGCGGTCTAAAATTGCTTCTGCAGTCGCCGTGCTATGAAGGACGGTTCCCCAACTTGATAATGGTACATTGGTCGTTATGATCGTTGATTTACGTTCATAGCGGCCATTTATTAGTTGAAACAATAGTTTCGCTTCATCCGCCGTTATTGGTAAATAGCCTAATTCATCAATGATTAACAGGTCATATCTTTCATATCGGCGCATTACGCGCTCTAAATGTTGCTTTTCTTGCGCCGCCTTCAATCTAAGGATTAATTCATGGCAATTAATAAATAGTGTTCGTACACCTTGCCGGCATGCTTCGATGCCAAGACCAATTACCAGATGCGTTTTACCTACGCCAGGGCTGCCAATAAAGATAATATTCTCTTGATTATCCAGAAATGACATGGTCGCAAACTCAGCGATTTGCTGCTGGTTAATCGAAGGTTGAAATTGATAATCAAACTCATTTAGTCGTTTAATAATCGGAAATCTAGCACGTTTGATTCTTCTCTTTAGGCTTTCTTGTTGCTGATAGGCAATCTCCTTATCGGTTAATTCTAATAGTGCTTCACTAAAGCTGATTTGGCTGTCATTGACTTGTTGCCGATAATCCGTAATTGATGCAGCCATATGATGTAAATTTAACTTCGTTAAATTATCAATTAGTTTTTGATACTGATTCATTTATTCCCCAATCTGATCATAAATACTGAGGTTGTTAAGCATATACTGATTAATTTCTTCATCCGTTTTATCTTCCATCAAATCACTTTTTAGAATGGCATGTTTATCGTGCGGATCGTAATTAAACTGCTTGTTAGTTAAATCATGTTTCTGAATTTCAACGCCTTGATAGAAAATATGAATAGCTTTACCATCAGTAGTTGGTTTAATTTCAACCTCTTTTCCGATATAATTAGGGGAAACAGAGTATTGATGGTTTTGAAATCTAATCATTGAATCTCGCGATACTTTTCTAGTTTGGACGCTGTCGAAGTACCTTGTGAGATCGTAATTGAGAGACCGGAAATGCTCTTTTTCTTTTGCCCATAATTCAACTGGCTTCTGATTATTACTTTGTGACTTCTCATGGTTAAGTCGTTTAGCTAATCGATTAACGATATCATTCAAGTTATTGATGGTACTGAATTCTCCATCGTAAGGCTTTAATCGTCCCATTGTTCTTGCCAAGGCCTCAACACAACCTTTGGTTTGTGGTCTAAATGGACGACAAGCGATTGGCTGGAATCCCGCATCATGACTAAATGATAGGAACCGTTCGTTAAATCGATGATGATGAAAGTCACTCAATTTATGGTCAACGACAGTTGACATATTATCAAACCAAATTTCTTTAGGAATACCACCAGTAGCCTTAAAGGCTTCAAATAAGCATTTGAATAGAGTATCCTGCTTCTGATCTAGAGTTAGTCTTAAGAACTTAAATTTTGAATAAGGTAGGACATATAAGAAAATACTGAAAGTATGTGGGACGCCATTCTGGTCAGTCATGGTAACTTGTTCTTTCCAATCAACTTGAGCACTTAAGCCAATCGTATGCTCAACTCTAATCGTAGCTTTCTTAGTTTGTGTTTTGCGAAACCGACGACAGTATTCTTTAACGATTGTGTATTTACCGGTAAAGCCTTTTTCAACGATAAAGTCATAAATTGATCTGGCAGAACAGCCTGCCGTGTACTTATCCTCAATGATATCTTGATATCCGTCTAGCTTACTACGACGGCTTCGCCGCTTCCTAACGACTGCTGTTTCACCACTCTGAGCTCTTAAATAGGCCGCCTTTACGGTTCGTGGATCAACACCATATTGCCGTGCAATGGCAGAATAATTTGGTTTTATCTTTTCTAACACAAAATATCTCATCCTTTCGTAAACGTCTTTTCGCATACTCATTTACCGGTTGTCATCGGCGATCGCTTCCTTTACTTGTGATAAAAACTCGTTTATCTCATTAATCTTTTTTACTGGTGGCTGTTGAGCCTTTTGCATCTGATCAATAACATGGGCTTCACGTTGAAGATATTCTTGCCATTTTTTCCTAAAAGCAGGTCCTTTGTTTTCCAATAAAAATGGTCCAAAATCAAGCTCATACTTACTGTATCTAAATGGGACAACTGATGGCTCAGCAACGATAATCTCATAAATATGATTGTCTTCTTCAATTATTTTTTCGTTCATTATTTGGTAATAATTATTCATTAACCATTCACGCAACTGACTTTCCCCTACATTCGGTTGAAGGACAAGTCGCTTAATTCCTGTTAACTGATTCTTGTCTTTCTCTAAAATCGAAGCAATCAAACTCCCGCCCATTCCGGCAATCGTAATTGTATCGACTTTATCTGCTGGTTCAATCGCTGCTAAACCGTCTGCCAAACGTGGGATAACCCGGCCTTCTAATCGGTGGTCTTTTATTTCACGAACGGCATTTTCATAAGGACCCTTTACTACTTCTCCAGCAATTGCAAAATCAATTTTACCATCTAACACTAATGCGGCTGGTAAATATGCATGGTCAGAACCAATATCAGCCACCCGCGCACCTGCTGGAACAAGGGAAGCAACACATGCCAGACGTGCTGATAAGTGCTTTTCATCCACCTATTTAGTAATAAAAGTAAACGGCTCTGTATTAACTCTACTCTCTAGCACCTCAAACTGCCAATTATTTTCATTCTTCCACTGGGTGATTAAGTTAGCAAGCTGGTGGGCAGCTACCACTTCAATATGATGTCCAGGATCAATAACAACAAGGTGATTAGCAATCATATCGTGCGCAAAGTGGTAACTTACATCTCCAGTGACATAAGCATCAGCTCCAGTTTCAAGAGCTTGTTGATAAAAATCTTGACCAGCACCACCAAGTACTGCAACACGTTTAATCTCTCTCTCTTGGTCAAGCGGGTTGACAATTAACCGTAATCCGCGGATGGCAAAAACATCTATACAATAATTTGCAAATTTTCGCGGTGTTAATGGTTCATTCAGCTCACCAACACGCCCCATTCCAACTGGTTCACCGCTTATTGGATCATTTCCTGCTGGCACTAAAGGCACAGTATTAGTTAGGCGAAGTTGATCTGCTAACCAGTCATTCATTCCGCCATTAGCAGTATCCAAATTCGTATGAGCTGCATAAACAGTAATATTATTCGCCAAAAGTTTAGCGTACATTGCATTTTGCGGATCCCGCGTATCTAGATTCTTTGCTGGGTGAAACATAATGGGATGATGAGCAAAAATAAGGTCAACATTTTGCTCAATTGCTTCATCAACCACTTCTGGGCGAACATCAAGGGTGGTCATTAGTCGAGTAATCGGGAGATCTGGATTGCCAATTTGTAGACCGACATGATCCCATTTTTCTGCTAGTTGCGGATTAGCAAATTTTTCAAAACGCGCAATTAATTGGTTACCGGTTGTCATTTATTTATCTTCTTCCGCAGTCAACCGCACAATCTCAAGTAGGGTGTCCAATGCACGTTCCATTGTTTGCAGTGATACATATTCAAAACGCGAGTGCATGTTTTCTCCACCAGCAAAAAGATTAGGAGTTGGTAAGCCCTTATAAGAAATTGTTGAACCATCCGTCCCGCCACGAACTGGATAGATATCCGGTTTAATGTCTAGATTTTCCATAGCTTTCTTCGCAATTTCAACAACTTCCATGTGATTCTTAAGCGCATCTTTTAAGTTGTAGTATTGGTCATAAAGATTCATCGTTACTAGGTCTGCACCAAGTTCATCATTTAGGCCAGCAACAACCCGGTCGAGTAAATGCTTCCGTTCAATAAACGTTTGCTTATCATGATCACGAATTAAATATGTCATTGAAGCATGATCAACAGTTCCATCAAACTTGTATAAGTGATAGAATCCTTGCCGTCCATCTGTTCGTTCAGCTCGATCATGTGCTGGCAAGCTATTTTGCAAGTCAATTGCAACCTGAATAGCATTGATCATTGTTCCCTTAGCAACCCCAGTGTGAACATCTTTTCCTTGAATCTCAATTTCTGCCTGAGCTGCATTAAATGTTTCATATTCCAATTCGCCAAGTGGACCACCATCAACCGTATAGGCAAAATCGGCCCCAAAATCCTTAACATCAAAATGATCAGCCCCGGTGCCGATTTCCTCATCAGGTCCTAAACCAATCTTAATTGTTCCGTGCTTAATTTCAGGATGAGCCATCAGGTAAGCAGCCATTGTAACAATCTCCGCTACTCCTGACTTGTCATCAGCCCCAAGCAAAGTAGACCCATCAGTAGTAATTAAAGTATTGCCCTGATATTTTTCCAATGATGGAAATTCAGTAGTAGTTAAGGCATATTGGCCATCTTTATCAAGCTTAATATCTGACTTGCCATCGTAATCTTTGACAATCTGTGGATTAACATTATGAGCATTAAAATCTGCAGTGTCGATATGGGCAATGAAGCCAACCGTTGGCACATCCTTGTCAATATTACTTGGAATTGTAGCGACCAAATATGAACTTTGTGGATTAATATGAACATCACTCAACCCTAAAGATATCAATTCATCTTTTAATTCATTTAAAAATGCAGTTTCCTTAGGATCAGAAGGAATTGTTTTTGAATCTGGATTTGACCTTGTTTCAGTTTTAACATACTTCAAAAAACGTGGTAATAACCCCTCATACTTTTCCTCACTCATTTAACCTTCATTTTTGCTAGGATTTGCATCTGCGGTAATTTTATCCACACAATTGATAACGACTAATCCCATAATTACAGAACACCAGCCGACAAGGGTGTAGTCTGGTGTCATCGATTCTAGTTGACTTGTGATGTAAGCTAGGACCTCACCCAGAATAAGTGCCCAAATACCAGCCACGATATTCTTTAATAAAAAGTTCATTCAGTGATTACTATTAAGCTGTTGTAAGACAACGTTTTCTTGGCCAAGAACGGCGACAAGCGCCTTTTTTGCTTTCTGAGAATTTTTTAACCATCGTTTTTGGTCAAGCAGGATCTTCTTATCGTTTGCTGGATAAAACAACAAGACAGGAATTGAACCATGGTATTCATTAAAAATATTATTTAACTCTCGATGCACCATCTCAGTGTCTAATGACGGTAAGATTCGTAAAACCCATCGTTGCTTGCGGCGTTTCTGTTGAACTTTTTTAACATCCTGCAATTGATTAGCAACTAATTGTAGACCCCGTCCCTCACGATATTCTACTCGACCTCTGACAATTAAAATCTTATTTGTTTCTAGTTGCTCTTTGAACTGCTGATATTGTTTGGGAAAGACGGTAATATCAATTGCTCCGGTCTCATCCGTTCCATTAACAAAGGCCATTTCCCGATGTTCACGTTTAGTATAAATAGTCTTAACGTGATTTGTAAGGACAATTATTGTCGCTTCTGAATGCGGGTATAAATTAGCAATTTTAGTTGCATGGAGCTGCTGTCCTAATTGGTAATATTGGGTAACCGGGTGGCCGGAAAGATACACTCCTAAGTATTCATTCTCCTTCGTTAAACGGGTCAACAGAGGGAATTCATTTCGTTGGTCAATTGCCGTTTGGAGAGCCGGATCGTCAAAATTAGCAAAACCAGCAAACAACTCAATCCCGGAAATTAATTTAGGAAGGGCGTCAATCATCTCCGCTCGGTTATATTCCATCTTATCAAAGGCCCCACTATAGATTAACGGTTCGATTAATTCTTGCTTTTGCCAACGTTCTGGAATACGCGCAATAAAATTACGAAGATCTGTAAACTTGCCATTTTCCTGCCGTTCTTCAAGAATTGCGGCGACAAAATCACGACGTACTCCTTTAATAGCAGAAAAGCCAAAGTAAACTGTCCCATCATGTAATAGAAAACTACTCTCACTTATATTGATTCGCGGCCCACTAACCTTGACGCCAAATTGCTTTGCATCCCCCACGTGCCGTTTCAATTTCTCAATATTAGTTTCTGCATTCATTAGGGCTGTAAAAAAAGCTGCAGGGTAATAAACTTTCAAATATGCCATCTCAAACGCCATCATAGAATAGGCAACTGCATGCGAACGATTGAACCCATAATTAGCAAAGCGATCGATATATTCAAATACTTGGTGAGCAACTTGTGCTGAATAGCCGTGTTCTGTTGCGCCGGCAATAAATTTTGTCCGCATATCCTCCATTGTGGCCTTTTTCTTCTTACTCATTGCCCGGCGTAAAAGATCCGCCTCTCCTAAGGTAAAGCCAGCCATTACCGAGGCCAATTGCATTACCTGCTCTTGATAGACCAAAATACCGTAAGTTGGTCCCAGAATTTTTTCAAGTGACGGAGCAGGATAAGTAATTTTCTCTTTTCCAGCTTTGCGGGCGGTAAAATGAGAAATATTTTCCATTGGGCCCGGACGATAAAGTGCATTCACTGCCACAATATCTTCAAAATTCGTTGGGTGAAGATTGACCAATACATTTCTGATCCCACTTGATTCAAATTGAAAAATCCCTTCAGTTTTTCCTCGCTGGAACAGTTGAAGAGTCAACGGATCATTAAAGTTAATTTTTTGCAAATCAAAATTAGGGTCTTCTTGCCGAATCATTTGAAGGATGTTATCCATGATTGAAAGGTTCTTCAATCCCAAGAAATCCATTTTTAATAGCCCCAGCGCTTCTACTGTGTCTTTGGCAAACTGCGTCATTAATAAGCCATCACTACCATCTTGTAACGGCACAATTTCATGTAATGGCTGCTCAGAAAGGACAATGCCTGCCGCGTGAATTGAATAATGACGCGGCAATCCCTCTAATTGCTGTGCAACTTGAATCAGCAAACGAAATTTAGGATTATCGTCAAGAAGATTTTTTAGTTGTTGTGACTCCTTTAATGCATCTTTGAGTGTCACGTGAAGGCCATGTGGTAATGCATCGATTAACCTTTGCATATCGTAACGGGGCAAGTTAAAGACCCGACTCACATCACGAACGACTTGTTTAGCGGCTAATGTCCCAAAAGTAATAATTTGGGCTACGCGTTGGTGACCATATTTTTGATGTACATACTGCAAAACTTCATCACGCCGATTATCAGGAATATCTAAGTCAATATCGGGCATTTGAGCTCGTTCTGGATTCAGAAAGCGTTCAAATAATAAGTCGTATTGCAAAGGATCAACTTCTGTAATTGCTAAAGCATAGGCAACTAATGATCCCGCAGCTGATCCTCGTCCAGGGTCGGTCGTAATCTTTTGCTGGTGAGCAAAATTCATTACGTCCCATACAATTAAGAAATAATCATCAAAGCCCATTTCATGGATTACTTTTAATTCCATCGCTAAACGTTCTTGGTACTGTTGAATAGTTTTTCCTGGTGCTACTCGTCTTTTTTTCAATCCTTGAATACATAGAGAACGTAAATATTGTTGAGATGGTATCCCTGCTTGATTTTTAAAATGAGGAAGGACCGGGGCCCTAAATTGAAGTTCAACGTTGCACAGGGCTGCTACTTCAACTGTCTTTTGCGCGGCTGCACTAAGCCCCTTTGCATTGTAATCTTGGACAATCTGTTCTTTCGAATGAAGATAATGTTGTCCTCTTCGTCCCGCTTCTATTGTCGGATCTTTTAACTCAACTCCGGCATCAATTGCTTGTAAAACCCGACTAGCAAAAAGGTCATTAGCATTTAAATAATCAACTGGAGACGTCCCTACTAATGGCAAAGATAATTGTTTTGATAATTGTTGCAAGGTATCTATTTGAACGTCATCTAACCGCGAATTGACTCCTAACAGAACGCTATCATCATCCCCCAGATTAGCAAGCTCAGTTAAAATTGATGTTGGCTGAGCAAGTATACTAAAAACTGTACTTTGTGGGGGGATAATTATAAACAATTCATCCAATAAAGAACTAATTTGCGCAATCGTTAAAGGTATTTTTTTATCTTTTCGTGTTTGCTGAAGCGTCGATAGGTCCATCAGATGCTGATACCCTCGTTGATTCTTAGCTAGAAATACTAAATCTAGCTTGGTACCATCCGTCTCATTTAATGCAACTACCAGCCGCAAGCCGAGAATGGGTTTAATTCCTGCTTTTTTTGCTGCATTATAAAATTCGACAGCCCCATATAAAACATTTTCGTCTGTTAACGCTAATGCCTTATACCCTCGTTCCTTAGCCGTTGTAACTAGGTCAGAAATCCGGGTGGGACTTTTTAGCAAACTATAACTACTCTTAACATCTAAGGGCGTAAAATCCACTTAGTCGATAGTCTTAACACGCATCATGTTAGTTGCACCTGGTACACCCAAAGGAACACCAGCAACGATGATGATTCTGTCGCCCTTCTTAGCAAAGCCAAGTTCAACAGCCTTCTTAGCAGCTAAGTCGAACATTGTATCAGTGTTCTTCATTTCATCAACAACGTATGGTTGAACACCCCAGTTGATCATAAGTCCACGTTCTACACGTTCGTTTGGAGTTAATGCAACGATATCAGCATTAGGACGGTACTTAGAAATCATCTTAGCAGTGTAGCCTGAAGCAGTGTAAGCAACAATTGTGTGAATGTCTAAGTCTTTAGCTGCGTTAGCAACAGCAGAACCGATAGTTTCAGTTACGTCAGACTTGTCCCAATCGAACTTTTCAGTACCGAATTCCCAAAGGTGGTTTTCAGCCTTGATGTCAATGTTGTTCATCATTGCAACAGATTCAACTGGGTAGTCACCGTTAGCACTTTCACCAGAAAGCATAGTAGCATCAGTACCGTCAAATACGGCGTTAGCAACGTCTGATACTTCGGCACGGGTTGGACGTGGGTTTTCTTGCATTGAGTCAAGCATTTGGGTAGCAGTAATAACTGGCTTACCTAATTCGTTACAACGCTTGATCATGTGCTTTTGAACAATTGGCACATTTTGGGCAGGAATTTCAACACCCATGTCACCACGAGGTACCATTAAACCGTCAGAAACAGCAATGATTTCTTCAAAGTTGTCGATACCTTCTTGAGATTCAATCTTAGGGAAAATTTGAACATCTTCCATGTTCTTTTCCTTAAGTAATTCGCGAATGTCAAGAACATCTTGAGCCTTACGAACGAAGGATGCAGCAATGTAGTTGATCTTGTTTTCCAAACCAAAACGAATATCGCTACTGTCCTTTTCAGTAATACCTGGTAAGTTGATTGATACACCAGGGGCGTTAACACCCTTCCGAGAACCAAGAACACCATGGTTTAAGACGTGACATACAAGTTCCTTGTTTGCATCGTCTTTTTCATCAATAACCATGTCAATTAAACCATCATCAAAAAGAACATGGCCACCAACATGAGTATCATCGTATAAGCCTGGGTAGGTAACAGCAATCTTGTCATGAGTACCTTCAATTGAAGGATCCATTGAAATGCGAACCTTGTCGCCAATTTCAAAGTTGATCTTACCTTCTTTTTGAACAGTAGTCCGAATTTCGGCACCCTTAGTATCAAGCATAAGACCAACGTGCTTGCCAGTAATTTCTTCAGCCTTGTGTACGTTTTCGATCCGACCCAAGTGTTCTGGGTGGTCACCGTGTGAGAAGTTGAAACGGAAAATGTTAGCTCCCGCATTGATCAACTTAACGATCGTATCAACATCAGTACTTGCAGGACCAAGTGTACTTACAATCTTGGTTTTCTTCATTTAATCTTGATTCTCTTTTACTAGGATTAATTGACCGTTTTCTTGTTTTACTAATTTCTCTTTAAGCAAATGCCCAATAGCACGTTTAAACTGCCCCTTGCTTATGCCAAAGACATCGCGAATGATCGATGGGTCCGTCTTATCAGTGTATGGCAAGCGGTGATTTATACCATGTTCTAACATTGTCAAAATCATTTGTGCATCTTCACCAATAGCTTGGTAGGCACGAGGCTTAAGGGAGAGATTGAGACTACCATGTGACGAAATTCCAATAACCCGCGCTTTAACTCGTTGACCTAATCGCGGTTCTTGGTCTCGTTCACTTGGATGGATGAATCCTAAACGATAATCATCAGTAATCACAAAGGTTCCACTCATCTTAAGGCGGTAAACTGTGGCATAAGTATCATGGTTGAGCAAGCGTTTATCTGGAGCTGCTGAAATAGTTTGATAGATTTGGTCATCTGCTAATTTACCCCATAGACGATCCTTATCATCAACTTGAAGGGACATTAATAAACGGTCACCTGGTTGTGGCCATAAGTGTTTCAAGCTTGGTAAATCATCTAAAGAGACGACAATATCCTTATTGGGAAGACCGATATCAACAAAAACCCCTAAATCACGACGAACATTAACTACTGTACCATAATCGTAATGGTCAACCTGGATCGTTGGAATGTATTTACAGGTCATCTGTAGTTGGTGGTCCTCATTTTCATAAACAAAGCCGCGTACCTGTCCACCAATATGTAATTCTTGAGGACTTTCGCTTTTCGGTAATCGATACGTTTGCCCATTACGATCTGGTTGAACAAAATAATCGGTATCATTTTCATCAATCATTACCGCTGTAACAACTTTTCCTAATGCTGAATTCATCTATGCACGAGGATGATATTTCATATAGTTAGCGGATAACTGTTGCGGCGAGACCTGTAAATATGGTTGGAGAGCCTTCATCGCGTTATAACCAAGGATTTCTTGGATTAATTGAACATCGGCGCCATTTTCTATTAAATGAACAGCAAAAGAATAACGCATAGTTTGAGGAGTAACTTCTTTTTTGATTTTAGCCTCACTGACCCATTCCTTCATTTTTTTCCAAATTCCTTGCCGCGTCAAAGGATAACCATGAGCATTTAAGAACACCCGCGTTTCGTGATCATCTCTGAGCAAACGTGGTCGACCACGGTCTAGGTAACCGGTAAGCCACTTGACTGCTGGTTGACTTAAGGGAATCATCCGCTCACGTTCATTCTTTCCTGTTAGTTGTAGAAGCTTAACGTCGAGATGAAGTGCTGTCAGATCCAAGGCAATTACTTCACTAACCCTCATTCCCGTTGCATCCATAATCTCTAACAACGCTCGATCACGAAGACCAATTGGGGTTGAAACATCCGGGACTGCCAGCAGTTGTTCAATTTCTTTTTCAGTTAAAATTACCGGTGCAGGTGGTTGGTTAAAGGTATACTGGTGATCAATCATTTCCATTGGATTAATGGTTAGGTTATGGTGACGAATCATGTATTTATAAAATTGCCGTAAACTTGAAATCACACGGTTAATTGTTGAATTAGCTTTTCCCTGCTGACGAAGACTATTAAGGAGGTCAATTAGCAAATAGTGGTCCACCTGTTGCCAATCATCAATTCCTCGATCTTCTAAATAAGTCACAGTTTGTTCTAAGTCCCGTTGATAACTCATCAAGGTATTATCGCTTAATTGTCGTTTATCTTTTAAAAAAGCTAAAAACGCAGCCACTTCATTATTCATTTATTCATTATTTCTCTCCCACATGCTAATTATTGGTTGGGTTGCTAAGGTTCCCATGAGGCGTTTATGAGGATATTGATCGTGAACGCCATCTAATAAGGAAAAAATATTATACCCCGTTCGTTCGCTTGGCGTAAACGATAAGCGGCGAACCAGCACGTAACAATCCCCTATTTCTATCATCACAATTCCAATAAAGTGACTATCATCCATGTCTTTCCACAAAAAGATTGGCCAATCATTAGCCAGTGCCCAGTCCATCTCTTCCATAAAACGATTATCTTTTCGAAGATCTTTTACTAAGGATAATAAACCTAGGGCGATTTTTTGGTAATCTTTTCGATAACGAACTAACATTCAATCTGCGCTTGGTTGGTTAGTTTCGTATTCGTCACTCTTAGATCCCTCCGCTAAAATTATTGGTTCAAACAAGCCACCTTGGTTAATAACAATCGCTTGATGCTTTGCCAGTTCAAGAATTGCTAAAAAAGTTGTAACTAAGCCATCGCGAGTATGTAAATCTTCAAACAAGTCTTCAAACCTAACCGGACCATCATGAATAATTTCAATCACGTGGTTCATTTGTTGACCAACGCTTACTTTTTCAGCTGCTACAGTTTCAACTAATGGAGTAGCTAATTGTTGGCGGCGAAGAACGGCTGCAAAAGCTTGTTGCAAATCCGTTAATTTGATGCCCGGCTCCACGTGAGATTTTACCATTTCACGTGGAACTTGCATTGCTGGTCGAGTATACTCCTGTTGACGCAGATTTTCTTTATCTTTTAGTCGATCTGCTGCTTTTTTATAACGCTGATATTCCAAAAGCTGTTCCACTAATTCTTGTCGGGGATCAAGCTCCTCTACTTCTAGTTCATCATCCAATACTGGCGGCGAAGGTAACAGCATCTGACTTTTAATGTCCATCAGAGTCGCAGCCATTACAAAATATTCACCCGCGACTTCTAATTGGTGGCTTTGCATCTGGTGAAGGTAATCAAGGTATTGGCTTGTAATTTGCGAAATCTGAATATCATAAATATCCATTTCAGATTGCTTTATTAAATGGAGCAATAAATCTAGTGGTCCTTCAAAGTCATGAACCTTTATGACCGGTTGAAATGGATTTTGTGGTTGCACTTGCTTATTCATTTAATTATCGTCCTTTCGTTCTTCTCGCGCCTGTAATGCTTCAAGGAAAATATCTCCATTAATATTGCTCATTTCTAATTCGTCTTGATCGGGTAACGGTGGGAGTTCATCTAAATCGCTTAAACCGAAATAGTTTAAGAAAGCCGGGGTTGTTGAATATAAAAATGGACGGCCTGGTGCATCCAAACGTCCATGAGTGTCAACTAAACCACGAACCATTAATTTTTGTAATGATCCTGAACTTTGTACTCCCCGAATATCATCAATTTCTAGCCGCGTAATTGGTTGCCGATAAGCAACAATGGCCAATACTTCTAATAATGCTTTAGTCAATGGTACCGTTAACGGGACTTCAAAGTAATGTTTAATGACCTCTGCTAACTGAGGCTTGGTTGCTAAACGATAGGTCTGATCACTTTCAAGCAAGATAAAAGCAGATGTGGGATCATCTTCATACTTCTTTTTTAGCTCTTGTAATATTGTTAGAACAGCCGGTTTCATAAAACCAGAAATTTTTGCTAAATCGCCTAGGGGAATTCCTTCGTCCCCACTAATAAAAAGTAATCCTTCAATCTGCGCTTGGTTGGTTAGTTTCGTATTCGTCACTTACTTTTTCTTTAATAACTGCACTTCTTCAGGCTTTAATGCACGGAATTCACCCGGCTGAAGACCATATAAATTTAATGGTCCATATGTTTCACGATGAAGTTTAGTCACCGGATGTCCTACTGCCTTAAACATATTCTTAACTTGGTGGTTTCGTCCTTCGTGGATTGTTAATTGAACAAGGCTTGTCTTCTTGGCACGGTCAACATTCAAGAGCTTCGATTTAGCCGGTTTTGTCTTTCGACCATCGATGACTACCCCTAAACGTAATTGTTTTAACTCATCATTTTTGACGATTCCTTCAACCTTAGCAACATAGGTTTTTTCAACTTCATATTTAGGATGCATCAGTTTATTTGCCAAAGCACCATCATTTGTTAGGAGAAGAATTCCAGTTGTATCATAGTCCAATCGGCCAACTGGATAAATGCGTTCATCAATCTCAGCATCATGAATAATATCAACCACTGTTCGACGGCCTTTATCATCATGAGCACTTGAGATAACTCCCCGCGGCTTATTTAACAAGTAGTAAACGTGCTGTTCGTGATGGATTGGAACACCATTTACTACAATCTCATCGTGAACGCCAACTTTAGTGCCAAGTTCAGTCACAATCTTGCCATTAACTGCAACTTTCCCTTGAAGGATAAGTTTTTCTGATGCCCGACGAGAAGCTACTCCCGCTTCCGCCATTGCCTTTTGTAATCGTTCCATTTAAATCATTCTATGCTGGTCTAGCCATGGACGCAACCGACCCGCGATAATTACATATACAATTGTAACAACCAAACCCTTAATAAGGTTAAAAGGCAACACACCGATCGCTACTAATTGAGATACGGGCAAAGTTGACTTCCAGTTCCAAACTGCCATATATAAAGGGGTAAGGATCCACAAATTAAGCAGAGACATTAAAACAGTCAACGTTACGGTTCCTAAAGCAATTCCGATAATAGCTTGTCTTTTATTACTCCAGTTATGATGACGCCATACCCAGCAGAACGGAAGCAGAAGAGCGAGGGATGAAATAAAGTCGCTGGTAACCCCGATTAATTCAGCTGGCGAAAAGCCATGAATCATTCCGTGAATTAAGCATTTAATTGCAGCGATAATAATTCCGCCAACTGGCCCATAGATATAGCCCCCTATCAAAACAGGGACATCAGAAAAGTCCAGTTTAAGATAGGGCGCCATCGGCAAAACCGGAAACTCAAAAAACATTAAAATAAATGCTAAGGCACCCAAACAGGCTATGCCTACCAATCGTTGAATACGTTGATGCGTTACTGTCATTTATTTTTCATTTGTTATTCCTTGAAATATTTGATATAGGCGGTATTCATAAAAACTGGCAATTTGCTCGTCAAATTTCCATACGGTCGGTTCGCCCTTATAGAATCGACTAAGTTCGTCACGCTTACTCTCTGGCAAAAGGATATCCCAGTCTAGCTTGTCAGGAATAAGGATTGCCGCTTCCAAGAGATGCTCCCTAATTGTATTTTCTTTCAACCGTCGCTCTTGAGCAATCAGTTCAATTGGCTCTCCCTGGGTATATAAGTCAAACGTTACTTGGGCACTCCGATTTAGTGGACTCTCATTGATCAGCGGAAGGAGCAATTGTTGCAGTGGACCAGGAAAATTACGAGCATAAGCGCTAACCGCTAACATCTCGTCATGACGTAAGTACTGGATATCATCGATTTTTATTTTCAATTCTTGAGCTGCTTGATTAATTGTCCATCCTGATCGCTGATAACCAATCATGACATTAAAAAGGTCCGTTGTCATTCGTGGATCTTCACTTTCCAAAGCGCTGCCAAACCGATGGAGATCAGTATAGAGATTTTTAACCAGATCGTGATGATAATTTTGTCGAAACCACTGCTTCACCGCAACCATTTCACCATATGAAATCGCCAATGGAACATACTTTCTTTGATGATAAGAGAATTCTGATACGACTTGAATAGCTAAAAAAAGTCGTTGGATTATTCGTTGCGTATTGGTTAACCAGTACCAGTCATAAAACGATGGGATGTAGAAAGTTTCTTCTTCGTTTTTTAAAACTTTCGCGCCCTCTTCTGTAAGAATTGCTTGGGATTGATCATCAATCGCTAATAGTTTATCAGCAACAAGTTGATTAATAAGCTGATCATATTCTTGTCGATTCAGTGTTCGATCTGCCCCTAACCACTCTAAGATTCCATACTGTCGAGCCCAAAAGAGAGTTGCGACTGTTCGCCGACTTCGCAGAGTGTTTTCAATTACACGAATTCGCCGTGGCTGGTGATAGCTAAAAAAGCGCAATAATTTATTCACTTAATTTTCAGTAATATTTAACAGGCCCTTTAAGCGGTCTTCCCATCCTACTTTATTGTTTTCAGAAAGTGGCTGACTGACCGGCAAAATAAGTTTAGTTGCCCAATCTGAAAGCTCATAATCACAACAAAATTCATTCGAACCGGCAAATTGCTCACCAAAATATGTTAAAAGATATTCTCTTTTACAACCGTCCTCTTTGATATAAGCAACCATTTCTTGCAATTCTTTTTCTGTTTGAATTTTGCGCCGCTCAAACATCGTAATTATTTGCTGCGGCGTAAAAGAATGTTCAAGATAAAACGCAAATAAAGACGCTTGCTCCCCCAAAATACTTGCTGACAACTTGCCATTCTTAATCTGCTCTAAAATTGTAGCTGGCGGAAGATCAACGCTTGTTAATTGTCGTTGAATCATTTCATCGCCATTTGCATATAGAAGAACTGCCAAACTCTGCTTACCATCACGCCCAGCTCGACCGATTTCCTGTAAATAATTCTCTAAATTACTTGGCAAATGATAATGAATAACGTAACGAATATCATTTTTGTCAATTCCCATCCCAAACGCACTCGTTGCACAAATTACCTGTAATTCATTATTCATAAATTGATTTTGAATTCGAAATCGTTCAATTGGAACAACGCCAGCATGATAAGCTGCCACATTTAAATCAGTTTGGTTTTCAAGCCATTCTGCCATCTGAGAAGCCAGCTTACGACTTGCAAAGTAAATAATTCCGGGACCAGTGAATTTTTGAACTAGTTTCAGAAGTTCACCATCCTTTTCCTTTTGAGTAGCGATGGACTTAACAGCTAAAAAAATGTTAGGACGGTCAACAGATTTAATTACCTGGTAGGCAGTCGTCATCCCCATTTTTTTCAAAATATCCTGTCGAATACGAGGAGTAGCAGTTGCCGTCAACAGCAATGTTGTCGGCGATCCTAATTGCTGCCGCACTTCCTTTAGTAATAAATATTCAGGACGAAAATCAGGGCCCCACTGTGAGATACAATGGGCCTCATCAATAACCATTAACGCAATCTTATTTTTCTTAAGCGCGGTTAAAACTTGCTGGTTATCAAGCATTTCCGGAGAAGTAAATATAAATTTAAATGATTTCAAATTGTGGAGGACACTTGCTCGCTCTTTTCCGACAAGCTGGCCGCTTAACATAATGACTCGTTTTTCTCCCTGCCGATGAAGACGGTCAACCTGATCCTGCATTAGTGAAATCAACGGTGAAACAATGAGGATCGTTCCTGACAATAAATAAGCTGGCAATTGATATAAAAGGGATTTCCCGGCACCAGTGGGAAGAATCGATAAAGCGTCTTTCCCTTCCAGTAAGGCGTTAATTGTCTCTTCTTGGCCTGGACGAAAATCCTCAAAGCCAAAATGATTTTGTAAAACATCTAGAATTTCTTGCTTATTTTTCATTTAACGATAACGGTTTGTATTTTCTGTATTATTATTGTAGCGATTATAGGTTTGGTTATTGTTATAACGCTGCTGATAACTACTGTAGCGATTAGGAGTAGTCCGGTTTTGATACCCATTACCATAACGATAACTACTACTATATCGATAATAGCTACTACTGCTTTGCGGAGCACTATAACTTTGGCTGGTTTGCGTCGAACTTGATTCCTCAATACTTGAAGAAGAGGATTCACTACTGCTTATACTAGATTCCTTCTTTGAATGCTCACTAGAGGTACTCGAACTGTGAGATTCTTTTTTTTTACTATTTTTAGAACTAGCAGCTACTTGTTCAGTTCTCACCGGATGATTAAAGGACTGTTTATTATTAATCCAATAAATAAGTGGTGTAACGGCGAGAACGATAATTAACACGATTAAGATCGTAGTAATCATTGAATTATGTGATCGTTGCTTACGGTGTTCTGTTCGTGATAAATGGCCATCACTATCAAGGTCTTCGTTATCTGTAAACTTTTTATCCCATAATTCATCGTTAGCTCGTCGGCTCTCTTTCCGTTCCTCACTCAACTAATTCATCTTGTGTTTTTTTATTATTTTACTGATTTCACTCACAACTTCATCAATTGTCATATTTGTTGTATCCAATTTGATTGCATCAGGTGCTTGTGTAAGAGGTGAAATTTTTCGCGTTGAGTCTTTTTTATCCCTTAATTCAATTGCTTTTTGTAATTCTTCAAGCGATGTTGTATTAATCCCTTTTGCCTGGTTTTCAGCGTATCGCCGTCGCGCCCGTTCATAGGCACTCGCTACCATGAATATCTTTACGGGTGCTTGTGGTAAAACAGTTGTACCAATATCCCGTCCATCCATTACAATTCCACCATTTTCAGCAATTTGCCGCTGTTGCTTAGTCATCTCTTCGCGAACAGCTGGAACTGCCGCCACAGCAGATACATTTGCTGCTACTTTCGGCAACCGAATATCATGAGTCACCTCTTTGCCATCCAAGAAAACTCTTTGTTCAGTTTCACCAGGTTCAAAATCTATTTTTATTTGCCGAGCAATTTCAGCAACCTTTTTATCATCTTTTGGATCAATGCCCTGGTTTAATGCTGCTAATGTAACAGCTCGGTACATTGCGCCGGTATCACAATAGACATAATTAAACTTTTTTGCTACTAATTTAGCGACCGTACTCTTTCCTGCTGAGGCCGGACCATCAATTGCTACTTGCAATCCCTTACACATCTAGTTCCGTAGGTCCTTAAGCTTGTCACCAATTAAGTCACCCATTGAGAAGCCACTTTCTTCTTCTGGAGCGTTGTTCATGAAGCTCCGGTTGTTATTGTTACGACGTGAACGACGACGACCACGGTAGTTTTCACCGTTGTTATTGTTGTTTTCGTCTTCCTTTGGACGTTCTTCAAGAGCCTTCATTGATAAACCAAGACGTTGGTGTTCAGGATCAACATTGATTACCTTAACTTGAACTTCTTGACCTGGCTTAAGAACATCTGCAGGTGTAGCAATGTGCTTGTGTGAGATTTGTGAAATGTGAACTAAACCTTCAACACCAGGGAATACTTCAACGAAAGCACCAAAGCTAGTCAAACGCTTAACAGTACCAGTTAATACGCTGTCTACTGGAGCCTTTTCTTCAATATCATCCCATGGTCCTGGTAAAGTTTGCTTAATGGATAATGAAATCCGTTCACGTTCAGGGTCAACGCTTAATACCTTAACCTTAACATCTTGACCAGCAGTCAATACATCAGAAGGCTTGTCAACGTGATCGTATGAAATTTCAGAAACGTGAACCAATCCATCAACGCCGCCAAGGTCAATAAATGCACCGAAGTTAGTCATCCGTGCAACTTTACCTTCAACAACATCGCCTGGTTGTAATTCAGCAAATACCTTTTCAGCAGCCTTTTCGTGTTGAGCTTGAATGATTTCCTTGTGTGAAAGAATCAAACGGTTTTCGCTTGGTTCGATTTCAACAATCTTGAATTCAAGTTCTTGACCCTTAAATTGATTAAGGTCTTCAACATAGTGATCAGTAATCATTGAAGCAGGGACGAAGCCACGAACTCCAGCATCAACGACTAATCCACCCTTAACAGCTTGAGTGACTTTGGCGGTAATGTGTTCACCTTCATCAAATTTCTTTTGAATGTCATCCCATACCTTACGGGCTTCAAGACGACGGTGAGAAAGAAGGTAGCTACCATTTTCCTTATCGTTACCGATCTTAGAAATGACAACTAAGTCTAATTCGTCACCTACTTTTACAGCATCATTGATGTCTTCAACTGGCTTGGTTGATAATTCCTTAGCAGGGACGACACCTTCAACCCCTGCATCTTTAATACCAACGATAGCTTGACGATCGTCATCGATTGCCAAAACTTCACCCTTGACAACATCGCCCACCTTAACTTGTTCAATGCTATCAAGCGCTTCTAACATATCGTTTTTATTTTCGTTGTTTTCAGCCATTTACTGCCGTTGACGCTTGATTAAATGGATCGGTGTACCAGAAAAGTCAAATGCCTTCCGAATTTGATTTTCCAAATAACGCTCATAGGAGAAGTGCATTAACTCTGGATCATTAACAAAGATAACAAATGTTGGTGGTTCGGTTGCAACCTGTGTCCCATAGTATACTCGCAAACGCCGACCATTTTGTGTTGGAGTCGGATTGGCAGCAATTGCATCCATTAAAACATCATTTAAGACTGCCGATTGGATCCGTTGACGGTGATGTTGATATACTTCCTCGATCAATCCCGGTAATTGATTTAACCGTTGCTTTGTCTTCGCCGAAACGAAAATAATTGGTGCATAACTGAGGTACTGGAATTCTTGCCGAATCAGATTAGTAAAATCTGTCATCGTTCGGTGGTCTTTTTCTTTTAATGTATCCCACTTATTAACGACGATAATAACCCCACATCCTGCTTCATGAGCATATCCAGCAATGTGCTTATCTAATTCACGAATACCTTCTTCTGCATTTAGGACAACAAGTACAACATCACTATCATCAATTGCTCGCATGGACCGCATCAATGAATAACGCTCAGTGTTCTCATAAATTTTTCCTTTTTTGCGGATTCCAGCAGTATCAACCATTGTGAATTTTTGTCCATCTGCTGTTTCAAATTGAGTATTAATGGCATCACGGGTAGTTCCGGCAACGTTAGATACAATTACCCGGTTCTCACCTAGAATTGCATTAACTAGTGATGATTTCCCCACATTAGGACGCCCAATAAAGCTAAAGTGAATGGAGTCATCTTCATCATTAGCAGCGTTATCAGGAAACTCTTTAATAACAGCATCCAAAAGATCACCCATTCCAATACCGTGAACACTTGAAACTGCATACGGTTCACCCAGACCAAGGGAATAGTAATCATAAATATCACTCCGCCGTTCTGGATTATCGACTTTATTAACAGCTAAGACCACTGGTTTATTGGAGCGATATAAAATTCGTGCTACTTGTTCATCAGCATCAGTTACACCATTTTCTACATCGGCAACGAAGATTATTACATCCGCTTCATCAATAGCAACTTCTGCTTGTTGGCGAATCTGTGTCAATAATGGTTGATCTGATATTTCGATCCCGCCAGTATCAATCATGCTAAAATGTTTTCCTAACCATTCAGCATGAGCATAAATACGATCTCGAGTAACTCCAGGAGTATCTTCGACAATTGAAATCCGTTCTCCCGCAATACGATTGAATAATGTTGATTTTCCAACGTTTGGACGACCAACAACTGCTACGATTGGATTTGCCAATTACTTAACAGCGTCCTTTAAAGCTTTACCAGGCTTGAATGCTGGTACCTTGCTTGCAGGAATGTTGATTTCTTCTCCAGTTTGTGGGTTGCGGCCCTTACGTGCAGCACGTTGACGTACTTCGAAGTTACCGAAGCCGATCAATTGAACCTTTTCACCCTTAGCTAAAGATGCTTGAATTGAACTGAAAACAGCATCTACAGCTGCAGTAGCATCCTTCTTGGTTAAGCCAGTTGCAGTAGCAACATTGCTTACTAATTCTGCTTTGTTTGCCATTTATTTGTAATCTTCATATTGGTCATAAAGATCTTGCATTTCAGTGTCTGTTGGGACTAACCGGAGATAGCGTTCCAATTCATCCATTAACTTATCAGTTTCACCAGTTTCGCGGTAGTAATTAATTAATTCTTTTAAGAATGTTGGATTTTCACTGTATGCCGGCAAAGCAGCTTCATAATATTTTCCGGCTAATTCAAGCTGATCAGTTCGTTGATATGACCGCGCTAGATTCCAATATAATTGTGGATCTGTTTCATCTTCTTTTACCAATGGACTCAGGAGCTTAATATTTGCCTCATCATCGTGTTGGTGAAGCAAGAAATTACTATATTGTAAAGTAATCGTCATATTCTCTGGAGCAAGTTCATGCGCTTTTACCAAGTATTTCTTCATTAACTTTTGGTCGCCAAGGTAGCTGGTAATTTCAGCTGCTAATGAATAAAGGTATTCATTGTATTGATCAACACTGAGCCCTTCTTGGACAACTCGTAATGCCTGCTGATACTTATTTTCCTTTTCATATGCCTTTGCTAGTTCAGGATAAGCAGACGCATATTGGTTATCATCATTGATAAGATCCTCTAAGGTTTTTATTGCCTTTTCAGTATCTCCTAATTGAAGTCGGGTCAACCCCTTTTGGAAACGAATATCACTAGTCTGGTATTCCGGTTTAACCTGATTGAAGTACCCTAAAGCCTTCTTAAACTGACCGCTCTGAGCGTAACAAATCCCTAGACGTCCAGCGATATCAACTTTTGCAAAGTCAGTATACCCATTTTTAATTAGTTGGAAGTAATATTGGATTGCTTCAGAATATTGGCCAACCATAAAGTAAAATTCACCAAGCGCAAATTCAACAGCTGGTTCATCGGGAGCCAACGCGTAAGCTTCTTTTAACTTTTCCTCCGTCACTTCAAATTCTTCTTCGGTTTGATATAAGTCCGCGGCAACCAGTAATGATTGAACATAAGCTGGCGAGTCTGGTTTAATCTGGGCTAAGTATGATAAAGCTTCGTCATTATGTCCTTCATCAATTGCAATCGTCGCTAAATTAGTCTTTAATTCATCTTCATCTGGATAACAATCTAATAATTTTAAGTAAATCGTTCGTGCCTGTTGAAGAAAGCCCAATGCGTACAATTCCTCCGCAAGGCTAAATAACATATCATCATCATCATTAATTAGTGCGAGTTTAAATGAGTTTTGGGCTTCTTTTAATTTTCCTGCTTCTAATTGATCAAGCATTTGTTCTGAGTAGGTCATTTATCCCTCTTTCGTTATCTCTTCTACTTTTTCTAATAAGGTTGTTGCATCGTTAGCTATTTCGCCATTTACTACTGCCAACGTTAATTGCTGAAGAATCTTCCCCATCAATGGTCCCGGTTTTACCCCCGCTTTAGTAATTAATATTCGACCATCAATTGCTAATTCTTTAGCATTTTTAATTGGTAATTTTTGATAAGCTTTTTGTAATTCCTCATCATTAATTGCCCATCCATATAACTTAGCTACTTGGTTAGCATCATGGAGGGCTGTTTCACCGGTATTAAACATTAGTGTTGGCGTAAGCGTACGTTGACGAATTGCTTGGACTGCTGGAACTACTTTTTTGACCTGCGCAATTAAATCATTTGCTGTCTTCCACTTCTTTAAGAATTTACCAATTTCTTTTTGATCAAGCTGGAGCTGTAAGCTCAAAACTGACCACAATTGGACCTCATTTTCCAAATGCCATTGGTTAAGGATTAATAAAGCCGATAAAGCAGCTTGCGCATTTTCCAACCCTGGACAATATTGGTACAATCCAGTCGCAATAAAATCTTTTAAACCCGCTACTGGATTTTGACCCAGCAATAGTTTTTCTAGTTCAACCCGGATTCGTTCAACTGCAATTTTTTCTAATAATGGTGCATTTCCTTTAATCCCTTTTAATGTTGCAGTATCAATGACAAAATCAAGCTTACTTGCAAAACGCACGGCCCGCATCATCCGTAAAGCATCTTCATGAAAACGTTCATTAGGGTTGCCAACTGCTTTAATAAGATGTTTTTGCAAGTCTTCTAGTCCGTCAAATAGATCAATAACTTCCCCATCTTCCCGTAAGGCGAGGGCATTAATTGTGAAGTCTCGACGCTGGAGATCTTCACTTAATGAACGAACAAAAGTCACTTTATCAGGACGGCGGTAGTCTTGGTAACCTGACTCGGTTCTAAAAGTAGTTGTTTCATATCCCGTTCCATGGTCGAGAATCATAACTGTACCATGTTCAATTCCGGTATCGACAGTATGGTTAAAAATCGCCTTTATTTCACTAGGGTAAGCACTCGTCGCTATATCTATATCATGAATCTCATCATGCAAAATAGTGTCACGGACACAACCGCCAACAAAATATGCTTCGTAGCCGGCCTCCTCTATTTTTTGTAAAACAGGGCGTGCTGGTTCAAATATAGCTGGTAATTGTTTTATTTTCATTTACTCGTCAACGTATGTGCTTAAATACTCCCAACGAGCTGTCTTTTCATCAATTTTTTCTTGTATTTCATTTAGCTGCTTCTGTAACTTAGCAATTTTCGTATAATCGCTTGCTGCTTTAGCCATTTCATTTTCTAATTGCTGATGCTGTTGATCAAGGGCGTCTAATTCTTCATCAATATGATCCCACTCGAGTTGTTCAGCATAAGTAAGTTTTGTTTTTTCTTTTTTGGCTGGTTCTTGCTTACTTGCCTGCTTTTTAGCAAGGGCTTTTTGATCATTTTTAAGCTCTTTATCCTTATCTGCTTCTTCTTTTTTAGCAGTTAAATAATCAGTAAAGCGTCCCGTATAACGCTCAATATCACCATTTCCATTGAAGACTAGCAAATTGTCGGCCACTTTATCTAAGAAATAACGATCATGAGAAACCGTAATAACAGTTCCCGCAAAATTATCTAGGTAATCTTCAAGAACTGTCAGTGTTCCAATATCAAGGTCGTTAGTTGGTTCATCTAGTAATAAGACGTTAGGCTGCTGCATTAAGATTTTTAAGAGGTATAATCGTCGCTTTTCACCCCCAGAAAGCTTTCGGATCAAAGTACCATGCATAAAGCGAGGGAATAGGAAACGTTCTAATAATTGGGTAACGCTAAGCTTATTACCATCTTTATCAGTAACATTATCTGCAATTTCAGACAAGAAACTAATCATCCGCTTATCATTGTCAATTCCTTCTGTTTGCTGGGTATAATATCCTAACTTAACGGTTTCACCAATCTTAAGGACACCACTATCTAGAGGGACACGTTGGGCAATTACGTTTAATAAACTCGTCTTACCTGCCCCGTTTTCACCAGTAATTCCAATTCGATCACCTGCTTGAACAAGCCAATTGAAGTCATGAAGGATTTGATGATTATCAAATTTTAAGTTAGCATCCTTAAATTGAATAACATCTTTCCCTAGACGTTGTGATCCAAGATTAATAGCAATATCTTCATCGGTTTTAAGATTACCGATTTTTCCCTCTAATTCGTGGAACCGATTGATTCGCCCCTTTTGTTTTGTGGAACGGGCTTTTGCACCTGTCCGCATCCAGGCTAATTCTTTTTTATACAGCTGTTGATTCTTTTTCTCAGTATCTTTAGCTAATTCTACTCGTTCCGCCTTTTTTGCTACAAAGTCCTGATAATTTCCCTCGTAGTGATAAAGTTTACCAAAAGATAGTTCCCAGATATGATTTGTAATTTGATCAAGGAAGTATCGATCGTGGGTAACAACAAGGACGGCACCCTTATAACTACGAAGAAAATCTTGGAGCCAAACTACCGAATCGAGGTCTAAGTGGTTAGTCGGTTCATCCAGTAATAAGAGATCTGGCTGTTGAATTAAGACTTGTGCTAGCCCAACCCGTTTCTTTTGTCCTCCAGAAAGTTGAGCAATCTTTTGACTTACATCTTTTATCTTTAACTGGGTCAGAATCGTCTTCACCCGACTATCTGCTTCCCATGCATCTTCTTGATCCATTCGTGCCTGCATTTTTGTGTAACGGTCGATTGCTTGTGGATCTTCCGGGTGCTTTGTAAAGCGTTCAAGCGCCAACTCATATTGGCGAATCGTTTCAAACACTGGTTGTTTACCTTCAAAAACAGCTTCCATGATTGTTTTATTTTCATCAAGCTCTGGTTGCTGCTTTAAATAACCGATCGTATAATCATTGGGTTTAGTGATCTGACCGCTACCTTCTGGGTTTACTTCCCCACTAATTACGTTAAGAAGACTTGTTTTCCCGCTTCCATTAACACCAATCAGTCCAATTCGATCATTTTCATTGATAATAAACGAAATATCATCAAATAAGGTCTTTTCACCGTATGTGCTGGTTAGGCCCTCTGCACGCATTGTTTGCATTTAAACTGCTACGGGAGCCTTGATTGCCGGCTCATAAGTATAGCCTTCTAATTTAATATCAGTCATTTCATATTGATCGATTGGTTTTGGTTTAGTAGGTAAAATCAATTTAGGAGCTTCATGAGGTGTTCTTGTCAGCTGTTCTTTAACTTGATCAAGGTGGTTCAGATAAATGTGAGCATCCCCTAATGTATGAACAAACTCGCCAGGTTCTAGACCACATTGATGAGCAATCATATGCGTCAATAATGCATAACTAGCGATATTGAATGGAACTCCTAAAAAGATGTCGGCGCTCCGTTGATAGAGCTGACAACTAAGCTTTCCATCATTAACATAAAATTGGAACATTGTGTGACATGGAGGGAGAGCCATGGAAGGAACATCTTCTGGATTCCAAGCTGAAACAATCATCCGTCGTGAATCTGGAGTAGTTTTAATCTGCTGGATAACATTAGCAATTTGATCAATTGTGTCGCCTTGACTCGTCTTCCATTTTCGCCACTGACTTCCATAAACAAGCCCTAAATCGCCATACTTTTGGGCAAAATCATCATCTTCAAGAATTCGCTGACAAAATGCCTTCTTTTCTTGGAGATAGACCTGCTTAAACTCTGGATCTTTAAGCCAGCGGTGACCAAAGTCTGTCATATCTGGGCCTTGATATTCAGCACTTTCCACCCACTTCTTAAATGCCCATTCATCCCAAATATGATTCTTGTGTTGAAGTAAGAAGCGAATGTTAGTGTCACCTCGTAAAAACCATAGTAATTCACTCTTAATCAAGCCAAATGGGACTTTCTTGGTAGTTAAAATAGGAAAACCTTTGCTTAAGTCAAACCGCATCTGATATCCGAAAACAGACTTAGTACCAGTTCCTGTCCGATCACCCTTTTGATGTCCATTCGTCAAAACATAACGAATTAAGTCTAAGTATTGCTCTTCATTTATATTTGTTGCCATTTATACGTTTAGTTCCCATTCTTCAAAACGACAAATTAGCTGGTCATCTTTTTCATAATTATTGTGGTTTACTAAGTGCCAACGGTCATAATCGATCGTTGGCATTTTTGTATCTCCAACAATTTGCTTATTTATCACCGTTCGTGTTAGCTTTGTCGCCATTGGGAGTAATTGCTGATAGATCGTTGCCCCACCGATTACAAAATATTCGTTTGGATTTGCTTTAAGATATTCTTTAAGGGCAGCTAAAGAATGAACGACTTTCACTCCTTCAGCATCTATGTTCTGACTGGTAAGCACAATATTTTCTCGCTTAGGCAACGGTTTATTGCCAAGAGAAGCAAAAGTTTTTCGCCCCATTATAATTGGGTGACCAGTAGTTTTTGTCTTAAAATGCTTCATATCAGCAGAAACATGCCACGGAATTGTATTATCTTTGCCAATCCAACCATTCAAATCTTCCGCCCAGATTAAATTCAGTTCACTCATCTAAACGTATAAAAGAATTGAAAAGTACATTAATATCGTGCCGATGAGGACAAAAATATGCCAAATCAAATGGGTATATGCCGTTGGCCGGCTGTAAAAGAGGGCGCCAAGAGTAAAGGAAAGTCCTCCTAGTAAAAGCAATCCGAAGCCAACTGGACCAAGCGCATGCCAGAGAGGCATGAAGGCAACTAGACATAGCCAGCCCATTAGAATGTAAATAATGGTTGAATATTTACTTTTATGTTTTAACCAAATACATTTATACACGATTCCAATAACAGATAAGCCCCAAATCACGCCGAAAATTGTCCAGCCTAACCAGCCGCGGATACTAACTAAACAATAGGGGGTATAAGTCGCGGCAATAAGCACAAAGATCATTGAATGGTCGAGAATTTGAAAGACTCGTTTAGCTCGTGTAAAGATCAAGGCATGAAATAAGGTTGACGAAAGGTAAAAAAGAATTAAAGCACTTCCGTAAATAGTAAAGGTAACAATTCGCATGGGACTACCAGTATGAACAGCTCTGATAATTAACAAGATCAAGCCAGCAATTGATAGTCCTGCTCCAATCCCATGAGTAACCGCATTACCTATTTCTATCAGCAAAGTACGCCGATCTCTTGTCTCTTTTTGTCTATCCATTTATTCTGTATAGTATAGCAAACAACAAGCACCCATTCCAGTGTGAGTTGCAATAATTGGCACTGTCTCTCGAACAGTAACCTCGATTTCTGGATAAAGTTCTTTTATTTTTGCTAATAAGCGTTCTACTTCTTTGCCAGCATCGACATGAGAAATTCCAATTCGCTTAACTTTTGGTCCCCGTGCCATTTCATCTAAAATCTTATCCCATTCCTTATGCATTGATTTAATGCCACGGCCTTTTGATTCAATATGAATCTGACCGTCATACACATGGAGCATAACCTTAATGTTTAATAGGTTAGAAATAGCACCAGCAAATTTATTAATTCGGCCACCAGCAACTAAATTATCAAGATTATCAATTGCCAAGTAAAGTTCAGATTTACTAAGTACTTCTTTCATCTTAGCAATTGCATCTTCAACGCTACCACCAGCTTCAATCACTTGGGCTGCTTCAATTATTTCGAAGCCCATTACTTGGTCGGTTGACTGGGAATCGTAGACTGTAACTTTTGTCTTTGTCATTCCAGCCGCTTGTTCAGCCGCATGGACGGTCCCACTAATTGATTCCATCATTGTAACGCATAATACTTCACTACCATCTTCACCTAGCTTATCAAAGGCATCTACAAACTTCCCAATTGGTGGCTGGGAAGTCTTTGGTAGTGACTTAGCATTCTTCATCATTTCAGGGAACTGTTCGTTTGTAATTGTTTCACGCTCAACGTATACCGTCCCATCAATCATTACACTTAATGGTATAATTGTAATGTCATATTTTTTAATTTCTTCATCAGTTAATCCTGCTGATGAGTCACAAACAATTTTTATCTTTGCCATTTACCTCCGTGTGAATTCCCAGCTATCATGTTTTTGCATTACCTTAAATAATTGGTCAGCAATTTTGACGTATCCCGTATGATTAGGATGGAAATTATCTTCTGTTGAAATGTATTTATTAAGGTTCTTATCCTTATGATTCATAATTTCAATAACCCGCTTTTGACTGACTTGCCCTTGATTAGCCTTTTCTTCTTCCTTGACCAGCTGTTGTTGCTGACTCTTAGTCTGATATTGACCGTATGACATCAACTTATTAATGTTCACAAAATACATTGACTTATAATTATTCATTGTATCTTGCGTAGTTTGGTTCCATTGATTAATTGACTTGTTAATAATTGTTACATCTGGGAAATAGGTATAGAAGGGATTATAAATACTCATCACAAAAATAGGAGCCTTAGGATTTTCCTTTCGAACTGCATCAAATAGCTTAATTAATTTTTTTTGATAAGTCTTTTCGCCACTTTCAACACTACTGGTAACTTGCCGTTCAGAGCCCATTACGTTTTTTTCCAAGATCTGCATCAAATCGTTCCCACCGACAGTCATCGTAATCACATCCGCGCTCTGTAAGTCACTACGTAATTGAGATTGCTGATTTAAGCGGTCAAGAATCTGGTCGGATCGGTCCCCTGTTACCCCGTAATTGACTGTTGTCACCTTAGTTTGGTGGTAACGGTGTTCGATTTTTTCCTTAATTACCCCAACGTATCCACCATTATTACTCTCGTCCCCTTGACCGTGAGTAAGGGAATCGCCTAGTGCAACCAGCTTTACATTTTTCTTTTCAACATACTTTGGTGTAACAACTTTTGAACTATTACTAGTTAAATTTGTAAAGTGGTTAATAGTATACCATCCCCCACCAATAATCATAATAGCCAAAAGCGATAATAATAGCCATTTAGTCCACTTTTTCATTTATTCATTACTTGTTGGGACCGTGATTAAAAACTTAAACCGTCCTTCTTGCATGTTAATTTCTTGAGCCGAGTACTTAAGAGAACGGTGCTTGCTATAACGGTTAAGGTCTAATAAAACTGTCTTCTTTTGTGGGTTAATTGTTACCCATTTAGGAATATTATAATTCTTTGCAATGTAACCCATCACAAATTTGATCGGGATATTTAACCGTCCAACTGAAAGTCCCTTAGCCCGCAACAAGATATTTCCGTTACTTAGTCGTTCAGGAATAAAGTTAATGGCAAATCGCACCTTAGCCCCTAGAAACTTAGTATTTCCTGTCAAGGTAGCATACTGATCGCCAACAATAAAATCATAACGGATCTTTTGCCCTTTTAAAAACTGATTCAGGTAATTAGCAGCTAAAGCATTCACCTGTTTTTTATTCAATTCAACCGTTACTGATGAATCGCTTGGCTTTACTGCTTTGCTAGTTGTAGTAGCAGGAGTCGGTGCAGTCGCCTTGTTTAACACAACCCCACAGCTAATTACAATCAAGGCTACTAAGCAAAAAAAGGCCCATTTCCACCAATTAGTCTTTTTTTCTTCAGAATTTTTCATCTAATTCATTGCATCAATATACCGTTGCCAAGCTTCATCAAAAATTGTCATTGATGGCAAATAGTCAGCATTTTCTTCTAAATAATGCGAAATTTCATCAAAATCCTCGGAATGCTTAGGAAAAGTAGTATCCAAAAAAGCATTGTTTGCAAACTGTTGAACTTCATCTGCACTATTCGGATTTCGTTGAGTCATTAAAAACTGATAAAAACTCATTCTCATTTATTCATTTAGTCCATCCTCATTTAGGTCAGCAGGTACTTCCAAAGTGATTGGTCCTAATTTTCCCTTTCGCAAGTCAAAAATCAAGCGTTCACTAGCCCGGTCATAATCATCACGAAAGCCCATTTTAGCAGTAATCGTTAATAGTAAATCTGGATTGGCAACCGATTCGTCCAGATCTGCATCAGTTAAGTGGTAACGTTGCTTTAACATCTCTGGCTGATGTTGCCGCAAGTAATCAAGGGCAAACAACGCTACATCATCCTTTGCGTATAAGCTATCTTTAATTGCTCCCGTTAAAGCAAGCATTATCCCCTGCTTAGGAGTAGCAAATTTATGCCAAAGGACACCAGGAGTATCAAGTAATTCCAATTCTGCTGATGACCGCAACCATTGCTGTCCAGTAGTGACTCCGGGACGGTTTCCAGTAGCCGCAACGTTCTTTTTTACCAGGTGATTTAAAAGAGTTGATTTCCCTACATTGGGAACACCAACACACATTGCCCGAATTGGCCTCTTTTTCATTCCCTTGGCTTTTTCTTCTGCCAATTTATCTTTTAATATCTCTTTACTTTTAGCCGTTACAACTTTTGCCACGTTATTTTGGCGTGAATCGAGAGCAAGAACTGGTTGATTATGTTGCTCAAAGTATTTAATCCATTCATTTAATCGTTTCTGGTCTGCTAGGTCCGTTTTTGTCATAATTAAAAGTTTGGGCTTTTCTCCTGCAGCTAGTGCCACTTCTGGATTTTGTGACGAATAGGGGACACGAGCATCTACTAGCTCAAACAAAATATCTACTAGTGGCATTTGTTCACGAATTTGGCGTAATGCTTTTGCCATGTGTCCTGGGAACCATTGAATTGTTGCCATTTAATTTAAATATTTTGGAACGGGATTAAAAGAGCGCCGATGAATAGGAGTTGCCCCCATTTTTTCTAAGCCGGCTAAATGTTCTTTGGTTCCATAACCCATATTTTGTGCAAAACCATACCCTGGATAAACATAATCATAGTCCCGCATTAGGTGATCACGGTATTCTTTTGCGACAATACTGGCTGCAGCAACGCTAATACTCTTTTGATCCCCCTTGATCAAAGTCGTCTGAGGAATATCAATTGCTAATGGGACAGCATCAACAATCAGATGATCTGGTCGATGGTGAAGGTGATTAACTGCCCGAATCATTGCATCCTGGGTAGCAGCATAAATATTCATTTGATCAATCACTGGCGCATCATTTACCGCAATGCTAACTTCAACCGCCTCATCAACAATCCGTAAATACAAATTTTCTCGTTCATGCCTAGTTAACTGTTTGGAATCTGTTACCCCTATCAGGTCAAAATCTGCATTTAAAATTACTACACAAGTAACCACCGGCCCAGCCAATGGTCCTCTTCCTACTTCATCCATTCCTGCAACATACTGATATCCCTTTTCCCAGTAGTACTTTTCATATTTAAACCGGTTATTGAACGCCTCTTCAGCTTCCTTCTGCCGTGCAAGCCGCCGTTCAAATTGCTGAATTGCTGCTTGAACACCTTTTCGCGAATCATCACGAATAGTTTGCAAGTAAGGATCAGTTGTATCTGTGATAGTTTGTAAACGGGCCTTAATTTGACTAATGGTTTCCTTATTCATTCAAGCCCTTGAATCGTACAGCCGAAACTCGTCTAGCAGATCTTGGGCGCTGAGAATTGGTTTCGCGCCAGCTGCGATTAAACTGTTACATCCTACTGATAAGGGAGCATCAATCCTTCCAGGAATAGCGCATACAGACCGATTTTCATCTAAACCGATATTCGCGGTGATTAAACTCCCACTCCTTTTCTTTGCCTCGACAACCAAAACCACTTCGCTTAAACCTGCAATAATTCGGTTCCTTTCTGGGAAGTGATAAGCCACAGGTGATTCACCCCGCCCATACTCAGAAATTACTAATCCCTGTCTGGCAACCTCATCTTGAAGGACTTGGTGACTTCGGGGGTAAGCTTGATCTAAACCCGTCCCAATCACTCCGATAGTAAGGCCACCATGTTTTAACGCCAGTTCATGGCTAAAACCATCTACTCCTTGAGCTAAACCACTGATTACTACTATCTGCCGCTTAATTACTGGTGGCAGCAATCCTCGTAAAGCGCTCTGTCCATAATTAGTTATCTGCCTAGTGCCAACAACACCAATTGAAGGCTGATGGAGCAAGCTCAGATTACCACGATAAAACAATACCAAGGGCGGACAGTACGTTTCTTTCAAGGTGATCGGGTATAACGGATCCGCAATTGTAATAAATTTTTCCTGACTGTTTAAGGCCACTGCTTGATCAAGCTCTGGACTTGTCCAATTATTTTTCAATGACGACGCACTTCGTAAGCTAACATTTGCATGGTCAATCAAATAGTCAATATTATTAAAGCAGCGCGCCTGTTGAGCACACTCCCATAGACGATACTTTGAAACTAAGCCAATTCCGCGACATAAACTTAACCGTAATAGAAAATCGTTTACTTGTAACATTTACTTCTGAACTTCTTCTTGGTAGTCTCCATTTGGACAGACAACCTGTTTACCACCCTTGACTTTCTTTTCAACAAGGAAGTGCCCATCCTTAGGACAATTACGTCCAATCGGTTTATCCCATGAAACGAAGTCACAATCTGGATAACGGGAACAACCATAGAAAGTTCGGTTCTTCTTTGATTTTCGTTCAACAACCGTTCCTTGCCCACACTTTGGACATGTAATTCCGGTATCTTTTACAATCGCCTTGGTATTCCGACAATTTGGGAAACGAGAACATGCATAGAACTTACCATAACGACCCATTTTAATAACCATTGGGGCCCCGCAAATTTCACAATCTGTGCCAGCAAGCTCATCTTTCATCTCAATCTTATCAACCTCTTCTTCAGCTGCATCAACTTCTTTTGAGAATGGTTGATAGAATTTATCAACAACATTAATCCAGTTCTGCTTACCCTCTTCAATCTCATCAAGTTTGCCTTCAATATCGGCAGTAAATTGGACATTGACAATATCAGGGAATTGCTTTTCGATAATTCGGTTGACAATTTCACCCAATTCAGTTGGCTCAAAGTGGCGTGATACAAGGCGAACATAGTACCGTCGTTGAATCGTATCAAGGGTTGGCGCATAGGTTGATGGCCGACCGACGCCATTTCCTTCCAAGGTTTTAATAAGAGCCGCTTCTGTATAACGAGCAGGTGGCTGGGTAAAGTGCTGAGCTGGATCGTCCTTTATCATTTTTGCCTTGTCATCTTCAGTTAATTCTGGCAACAAGTTATCTTTTTCAGTTCCTCGCTTATATACTTTCGTAAACCCAGGGAACTTAACTTTTGATCCATTTGCACGGAAATCGACCCCATTTTGCTGGAGGTTAACGCTCATCGTATCAATTACTTCCGCAGTCATTTGACTAGCCACAAACCGCGACCAAATCAAATTATAAAGTTTATACTGGTCGGAGGTTAAATATTGCTTCATTTTAGCTGGTGTCCGATAGACTGAAGTTGGCCGAATAGCTTCGTGAGCATCCTGGGCCCCTTCAGGTAATTTTCCCTTAACCGGCTTTATTGCCGCATATTCTGCTCCATAGTTTTCATGAATATAGTTAGACGCTTCATGCTTAGCAATTGACGCTACCCGAGTCGAGTCCGTCCGCATATAGGTAATTAACCCAACCGGTGCTCCTTCTTTAATGTCGATCCCTTCATATAACATTTGTGCTGCCATCATTGTCTTTCGTGTTCGGAAGTTCAAACGACGATTAGCATCCTGTTGCATGGTCGAGGTCGTATATGGTGGCTGTGGTTGCCGCCGACGTTCTTTTTTAGTCACCTTAGTAATATCGAAATCTTTCTTTTTATCGATTTTAGAAAGGACTGCCTGAACATCATCATTATTCTTCAAGGAAACCTTCTTACCATTTTCACCGTAAAAACTAGCCTTGAATTCTTCTTTGCCCTTCTTGAAATCAGCATCAATTGTCCAGTATTCCTCTGGTTTGAAGTTTTTAATTTCATTTTCACGTTGAATAATCAGGTAAAGGGCAACTGATTGAACACGACCAGCACTTAAGCCCTTTTTGACTTTCTTCCATAAAATTGGGCTAATTGAATATCCAACTAATCGATCTAATACCCGTCGTGCCTGCTGGGCATCCACGAGATCCATATTAATCTCTCGGGGTTCCTTAAAAGCTTCTTTAACAGCATCTTTAGTAATTTCATTAAAGGTAACCCGGTTCTTTTGATCATCGTCAAGCTTTAAAATATTTGAAACGTGCCAGGCAATTGCTTCCCCTTCACGGTCCGGGTCAGATGCAAGATATACGGCTTTTGCATTTTTAACGTCCTTCCGTAGTTCCTTAATTACATCACCCTTCCCCCGAATTGAAATGTAATCAGGGGTGTAGTCATTTTCAATATCTACCCCCATCCGGCTTTTTGGCAAGTCCCGAATATGACCTAAACTAGCCACAACCTTATAGGACCGGCCTAAAAATTTACCGATTGTTTTTGCCTTTGATGGTGACTCCACGATCACCAGATTTTTTTTAATTTTTGAACGGCGACGAGTTGTCTTTTTCGCCGTTGATTTGGTTGTTTTGGTTGCCATTTAAAATGGCTTAATACTAAAATGATAATTATCTGTTTCATTTGGTGCTAGACGGTGCATCCCTTGCTTATGGAGGAGGAGCCCATCAGCCTTGACATTATCTGCTATTCCCCACCATGGTTCCACACATACAAATGAAGCTGTACTTGGATATTGCGACCAAACTCCCACGTATTCTGTATTAAAAGTATCAACTACGACCCCGTGATTAGCAACAGTATCCGTTAATTTGGCTGTAAAATGGCCGCCATCTGTTTTGAAAATAATAGCATCCTTATTAAAAAGATCATGATTAAGTGATAATGAATCCTGCATATTAATCAATTGTGGATGAGCTGAATCGTTATAGGCGCCATCTAAAACGATCCGTGAATATTCTGTTGCCGGTTTAACGCTTAATTCTGTTTGTTCAAAACCCCCAGTACTAGTTAACGGCATATTAAAACCAGGATGTGCTCCAATGGCATAGATTAAGGTTTCATCTCCGCTCGGGTTCTTCACCACATAGCTAATTTCAACTTTATCAATAACTAATTCAAATTTTACTTGAAGACTAAATGAAAAAGGGAATGCCTTCTTAGTTTCACTATCATCATGCTGTTCCATCACAACCATCGATGGTGTTTGCTCAATAACTTGGAATTTTCGATCACGTGCAAAACCATGTTGTGTTTGATGATAAGTTTGGTTGCCATATTGATATTGATCATCTTTTAAGCGGCCAACGAACGGAAAGAGGATTGGTGCTTGGCGATTCCATGAAGCGGGGTCCCCCTGCCATAAATATTCGATTCCGTTATCCTGCCGTTTAATACTATGTAGTTGAGCACCTAATTCATCAATTTTTACGGTTAATTGTTGGTTTTGTAAAGTAATCATCTATTTATTTAGCTTCTTTTCTCGTAAATAATAGCCAAGGCCAAAACTTACCATTGATTCTTTTCCTGATAAAATTCGGTGAATGTTTGATCGGTGGCGGTAAAAGACCACTCCTGTTAATATTCCTGCCACGATTGCTAAAATCCAAGCATGAATGAAGAGGGCGATAATGAAAATTGCACTAATCCCTACCATACTGGCGGTACTAACCATACTTGTCAAGCATAAGACAAAGATAAAAATCAAACAGGCAACAACAAAGAGGAGGGGGTTATAAGCTAAGAGAATCCCCGCGCTAGTTGCCACTGCTTTCCCGCCATGAAAATTATCGAATATTGATACAGTGTGACCAAGACTAGCAAAGAGTCCGATCAATAGGGGGTTAACGGTTCCAGATATCCCTAAAAAGTATGGCTGACTGGCAGCGAGTGTTCCCTTTAGAATATCGATAACCAAAACAACGACGCCCGCCTTAAATCCCAATGTTCGAAAGGTATTTGTTGTTCCGATATTACCGCTACCTAACTTGCGAATATCTTTATGATAAATATACTTACCGATCCAGAGGCCAGTTGGGATTGAACCTAAGAGGTAAGCAATAATAATCATCCCAATAATTTCAAAAATCATCTATTTATTCCATGTATTAATTGTAGGCTCTTTAGTTTGAGGTAATTGTCCTTTATTCTCAACTAATTTATCAGATTCTTGATCATCGGCTAACGTGAATTGGACATTTTCTTCAATCCATTCTCGCCGTGGTTCCACCTTATTACCCATTAAGGTAGTTACACGACGCTCAGCTAATTCAGCATCCTCGATCCGAACTTGGATTAGTGTCCGAGTTTCTGGATTCATCGTCGTTTCCCACAACTGATCAGCATTCATTTCACCAAGCCCTTTGAACCGTTGTAATTGTGCTCCCTTGCCCATCTTTTTAGTCAATTTTGTTAATTCTTCATTAGTCCACGCATACGTGATATTAGTCTTAGCTCCACGTCCGCGTTGCAAGCGATAAAGTGGTGGAAGAGCAATATAGATCTTTCCAGCTTCGATCATTGGCCGCATATACTTGTAGAAAAAGGTAAGAAGAAGAATCTGAATATGAGCACCATCATCATCGGCATCAGTCATAATAATAATCTTATCGTAGTTTGAATCTTCAACGTTAAATTCAGAACCAGCACCAGCACCAACAGTATAGATAATTGTGTTCAATTCTTCGTTTTTTAATACATCATCTAACTTCGCCTTTTCTGTATTTAGCACTTTCCCTCGTAATGGTAAAATTGCTTGGAATTTACGGTCACGCCCCTGCTTGGCTGAACCACCGGCCGAATCCCCTTCGACTAGGAATAATTCATTTTTCTTAGCATTTTTTGATTGGGCCGGAGTCAATTTTCCAGAAAGATTGCGTTCTTTTTTGCCCTTTCGTTTACCACCACGAGCTTGATTACGGGCTTTACGGGCAGCTTCTCGAGCTTCACGCGCCTTTAATGCCTTACGAATTAACATCTGAGCAAAGTCGCCATTTTCCATTAGGGCATAGTTAAGCTGCTCACTGACAATCGCATCAACAATCTTCCGTGCTTCAGGAGTTCCCAGTTTATCCTTTGTCTGACCCTCAAATTGAAGTAGACGTTCAGGAATCCGGACAGAAATAACGGCTGTTAACCCTTCCCGAACATCACTACCTTCTAGATTTTTATCATTAGCCTTTAACAGCCCAACCTTTTTTGCGTATTCATTGAAAGTTTTCGTCCAGGCACTCCGGAATCCGGCTTCATGAGTACCACCATCTGGAGTTCGGACATTATTGACAAATGATAACAAGCTCTCAGAGTAACCATCATTATATTGAGCCGCTACTTCAACTTCGACCCCATCTTGCTTTCCGTCAAAGTAGAGCGTCTTTCCTAAAACGTCCTTACCCTCGTTAAGATAAGAAACGAATTCTTGAATTCCATTGTCAAATTGGAATACATCTTGTTTTTCTTGACCAGCTCGCTTATCGGTAAGGGTAATCTTAATCCCTTTCAATAAAAAGGCCGACTCACGGAGCCGATTAGCTAAGGTATTGTAGTCATAAACAGTAGTTGAAAAAATCTTCGGGTCCGGCTTGAATGAGACGGTCGTTCCGTTCTCAGCTTTAGTTTTTCCTAATTTTTTCAACGTTCCAACTGGTTGACCGCCATCCTTAAAAATTTCTTGGTAACGGACGTGATCACGGACAATTGTCAGCGTCAAATGTGATGATAAGGCATTTACTACGGAAGCTCCAACACCATGAAGCCCTCCTGAAGTTTTATAACCATCTGACTGACCAAATTTTCCTCCAGCATGGAGAACCGTCATAATAACTTCAGGTGTCGGCTTACCGGAAGCATGCATCCCAACCGGCATCCCCCGACCATGATCTTGAACTGTAATCGCATTGTCTGCTTCAATGGTGACGTTAATCTCATCACCATAACCGGATAATGCTTCATCAACGGCATTATCTACTATTTCATATACCAGGTGGTGCAATCCACGTGAGTCAGTAGACCCAATATACATCCCTGGTCTTTTTCGTACTGCCTCAAGCCCTTTTAATACTTGTATGGATGAGGCATCATATTTTACTTCTTCTTTGGCCACTTAATTTTGGCTAACAGGTTCTTCGGATAAAACATTCGTTTGTTTCATTCGAAGTTTTACTGGTTCCCCTTGCGTATCGGTATCAATTACAAAAGTTCCATTTGACTTAATCGAACTTAGATGATGGTCAGTAGCCATTATATCTTGGAATGCTGGCCGGTTAGTAATAGTCTCAAAAGCACCTTGATAATCATGGTCGTAAGCAAGGAAGTCTGCAATTTCATGAGGATGTGATTTCAACCGCCGAAGGACAAGTTCGCCCCGCCGTGCTCGTGCCCCAACTTCAATCTCATCAATTGGCATTTCCTTAAATGCACCTCGTTGAGTAATTACAGCAATATCTTGACCATCCTTAACCAAGATTTGATCTGCTACTTGGTCATCATCTTTCAAATTAATGGCCCGTACACCAGCTGTCCGGATTCCTGTTACAGGAACATCTGCAACATCATACCGCACTGCATATCCTTGGCGACTAATCGTCAATAGTGAACGGTTCTCATTTGTTGGTTCATAGTAATCAACATTTACAACTTGCGCATTATCCCTAAGCTTAATTGCGACACTTGCATGGCTCTTGTAACGTGAACCAGGCTTATAGTCATTAAAGGCCGTTTGTTTTACTTGACCATCGCTAGTTCCCATGATGATTGTTCCTGGCTGATCTAGTTTATCAAAAATCATTGCTTTAATGATCTCTTCATTATCCGCTAAACCGATTGTTTGTGAGATATGTTCGCCGGTATCTTTCCACCGCGCATCTGCAATTTCATGAATTGGGCGGTAAATAATATGCCCAAGATTGGTAAACATAAATAAATGCGATAATGTATTTGTTTGTTGAATCAATAATGGGTAATCGTCTTCTCGGAGACCGTTTTCTTCTGCCTCCGATGCCTTGAAGGAACGAATGCTGCTTCGTTTGATATAGCCCGCATGCGAAACTAAGACCACAACATCTTCGTTGGCAACCGTAACTTTAGTATCAATCTCAAGTTTTTCAACAAGATTTTCAATCTTGGTCCGTCGTGGATTGCCAAATTCCTTCTTAATGGCCCTAATTTCCTTAGTAAGAACTTTTGCTAGCTCATTTTCGTTAGTCAAGATTAACTGATATTCATTAATCCGTGAATTTAATTGTTCTTGTTCTTTTTTCAGCTCAGTTACATCCGTATTTGTTAAGCGATAAAGTTGCAAGGTAACAATTGCTTCGGCCTGTTCAGGTGTAAAGTTGTATTCTTTTACTAAGTTTTCCTTTGCATCCTTACGATTCTTACTTGCTCGAATCGTTTTAATGACCTTATCTAAAATTGAGAGTGCTTTGATTAACCCTTCGACAATATGCAATCGTTGTTGAGCCTTCGTTAGGTTATATTGTGTCCGTCGACGAATAATCTCTTTCTGGAATTCAAGATAGGAAGTCAAAATTCGCTTCAATCCAACACGCATTGGCCGCTGGTCATCAATCGCAACCATATTGAAGTTATAGTTAATCTGTAAATCAGTGTTCTTTAATAAGTAATTAAGAATACCGTTCGCATTAGCTCCCCGCTTTAGTTCGATTGCAATTCGTAATCCACTACGATCAGTTTCATCGCGAGCTTCCGCGATTCCCTCAACTTTTTTGGCAAGGCGCAGATCGTTAATTCGCTTAACCAGTTGCGCCTTATTTACTTCATAAGGAATCTCCGTCACATTAATTTGTTGACGATCACCCCGCAAGGTTTCAATCTCCGTTTTTGCTCGCACTACAACCCGACCGCGACCAGTCTGGTATGCCTTACGAATGCCATCAATCCCCTGAATGATTCCACCAGTTGGGAAATCAGGGCCAGGAATAAATTCCATTAACTTATCCAAAGAAGCAGTTGGATGCTTGATAAGATAAATCAGTGCATCAAGAACTTCGCTTAAATTATGTGTTGGAATCTCAGTAGCATATCCAGCAGAAATTCCAGTTGCTCCATTAACGAGTAAGTTAGGAATACGTGCTGGTAAAACTGTCGGTTCTTTTTCAGTATCATCAAAGTTTAAGGCCATTTCAACTGTATCTTTGTCGATATCTTGAAGCATTAAACCTGCTATTTTACTAAGCCGCGCTTCAGTATAACGCATGGCCGCTGGTGGATCACCATCCATTGATCCATTGTTACCATGCATTTCAATTAGGGGTTCACGTAATTTCCAATCCTGACTTAGCCGAACTAATGCTTCATAAATTGAACTATCACCGTGGGGGTGGAAGTTACCCATTACGTTCCCGACTGATTTAGCAGACTTACGAAACCCTTTATCATAAGTATTTCCATCTTTATTCATGGCAAATAAAATCCGGCGCTGAACCGGTTTTAATCCGTCACGAATGTCAGGTAAAGCTCGTTCTTGAATAATTGATTTTGAATAACGCCCAAAACGATCACCCATGATCTGTTCGAGCGTCATATGTTCAATTTTTCCGTTTCTCACTTAAATATCTTTCCTATTATGAATAAAATCTTTTAAGATCTGCCACATTTGTTCATGCTGACTGTTAAAAAAACGTGGTGGTTCTTTATCTAACGAAAAATATTCAGTAGTTGTCGTTTCTGTAATTTTTGGCTGATAATGCTTAGCGCTACTTTCTTCAACTAAGTAAAAAGCATTAACTGGTTGAACGCGGTCACCATTAGGATAAGTGTAAAAATTCTGATCAAAAATTGCTAGTCGTTTGACAGGCACGACTTCAACTCCCGCATCTTCTTTAAATTCCCGCTTTACAGTTTGCTCAAAAGATTCGCCAAATTCCATGTAGCCGCCTGGGAAACCCCAATCACCAGTGTCCGCCCGTTCTTGAAGTAAAACAGCCTTCTGCTTGTTTAAGAGTGCCCCAGAAGCACTGGTCATTATTAAGGGACGATTCCCAACTAAATCACGAATTTCTTTAATATACGCCAATTAACCTTCGAATGCATCAGTCAAAGGAGGAACAACTTGCTTCTTCCGTGATACAACACCCGGTAAATTCATCCGCTTGTTTTCGTTAAGCTTCTTACCAAAGGCTGCTTCAACCTTTTCAGCAGGATCACCAATAACTAATAACTCTGAGTCACTGTTTAAGATGTTAGTAGCGATTAATAAGAATAAATCATAATCGTTATCATCCATCATACTTTGCATTTGACTTTCAAGATCAGCTTGACGAGCAAAAACATCATCTAAATCAACGGTGTTAACTTGACCAATACGAACTTTCTTGCCGCCAAGTTCAAAGGTCTTAGCATCACCATCAACGATATCAGCATCAGACTTAGCACCAAGGTTAGTACCAGCCTTAAGCATTTCAATGCCGTACTTTTCGTAATCTTCAACACCAGCGATCTTTGCTAAGTACTTAACAGCTTCACGATCGTGGTCAGTTGTAGTTGGTGACTTCAAAAGCAAGGTATCAGAAATGATAGCAGAAAGCATCATCCCAGCCAAGTTAGCGGGAATATTAATGTGCTTTTCTTGGAACAATTCTGTAATGATTGTACTTACACAACCGTAAGGACGAACAGTTGCCCAGAGTGGTTGAGCCGTTTCAAAGCCGGCAATTCGGTGGTGGTCAACTAAGTGCGTTACAGTGACCTTGTCGATATCACTAACACTTTGTTGTGGTTCGTTGTGGTCTACAAGCATTACCTTATCTACTTCGTTTGCAGCGGTTTCGATTACGCGTGGTGCTTCCATACCGAAAGTCTTCAATGCAAACTTAGTCTCATCATTTGGTTCACCTAAAGCAACTGCTTCAGTTTCGTATCCCAATTGGTTTTGGAAGTATGAAAATGCCATTGCAGCAGTAATCGCATCTGTATCAGGCTTTTGGTGTCCAAATACTAATTCTTTGCTCATCTAGCAATCATGTGCTCGATCAATTTGAGAATTTAAGCCTGTATTACTAAGATCCAGAACTTCAAGATTATCTGTTAAAACGCGTTTAGGACTGACAAGTGGCATTGTAAAGTAACGCGGGTTAAACCTTACTTCCATTTCATCATCAAATTGAACTGCTGTATGGTCTTTAATAAAAACATCCCCTAAATTAGAGGCAATCTTTTCATTATAATCGGGGGTATCTAAATCCTCTTTAACAAGGATTAGTCGATAATCACCATCTAAACTGCAACCCCCAACGGCAGAAAATGGACCAACCCCATCATCAAAATCTAGGAGCATCTTCTTAGATGACAGTTCATAACGCTGTAAACGTTCGATAGCTTGATCAGTAAATGTGATATTCATTTAATGCTTGTCTCCCCATGAAGATTGTGAATAAAGCCCATAAAAAGTAGCAATAAGCAAAATATACAATTTCCAGTTGATTGGGAGATGATGGTAAAAATCGCCATAAAATACCATTATGCCGATAAACATCACAATAGCATAGGCATAATTATCGCGGTGAAAGTTAAAATTAAAAAGATAAGCAAACGCGCAAAATAATAAAATGCTAATAATATCGTTAAAAATCATCTAATTTTTCTGAACCATTCGAACTAACCCAATCATCATACTTAATAAAATTCCGATTGATGCTAGCAAGGTATATCGCCGTAATTGTTGATTTTCTTCAGTTAATAGTTTTATTTCTCGTCGCATAGCTTTTTTCTTCACTCATTTAAAATGGCGGCCTAAAATAACTAAATCACGTTTAATCCCATCAAGCTCTGCTACTTGTGGTAAAAGGCCCCATTGAGTAAAACCAAACGATTTAAATAACTTTAGGCTTGGAATATTATGGCCAAAAATATAAGCCACGATTGTATCAACTGCTAAATTAGGCAATTGACCAATAATGAATTCCATGGTTTTTGTACCAACTCCTTGTTTCCGCAACCGTTGATCAAGGTAAATAGCAATTTCACTAGTATGATTATATGCTGGACGACCATAAAAATGTTCAAGGGCCACCCAACCGAGAACCTCATTTTGATGTTCAATTACCCAGATTGGATGATTTTCGTCAAATGCTTCAAACCATTCTTTGCGTGCGTCAACCGTTATCGGGGTGAGATCTGCAGTTGCTAACCGTGATGGAATAATTTGATTATAAATTTCAACAATTTTGGGTAAATCTTCAAGTGTCGCTTTGCGGTATTGTAACTCCACTTATTTTGTATCTTTTTCTACTTCTTCTCTTGTTTTAACATCATTGATATGTAGCTCAAACTTAACTAAATTCAAGCCAGTCATTTTATTAATTGCGTGTTGTACCTCAGAACAAACAGCCTTAAAAATTTCTGGAGCGCTTTTGCCATATTCGATGGTAGCTTCCATTTTTAATGCGACTTGCTTTTCACCAACATCGGCATTAATACCCTTGGTTGGATTGCTTCCGGAAGTTACTTTATCTGCTAATTCACTAAACATATTTCCATCAAGGGAAAGGATTCCAGGAACTTTGCTAGCGGTGATCCCAGCGATTTTTTCAATTACTTGATCATCGAATGTTAATTGCTCATCAATTGTTTTATTATTTGTAGTGGTTGTCATTTAGTTGGCAAATTTATCTAACATTTTTATCGCAAGTTTATTTAATGAATAGCCCTTTGCATCAAGAATATAGCCAATTCCGCCCAAGATAGTGACAGCTAATAGAATACCGATCATTGGGAAAAAGCCCCACATAATCCAACTAATACTGATAAGCGATCCTAATATAACGCCAATTGTAGCAAGTTTCATTTAGACAATGTTAACTGATTCTCTGTTTGAGTAGGGACTTAGCTTAATGTGTAATTTATTAAGGTCAATGTCGAAATCTCGTTTTAGGTTTTCTTTAATTGTCTGGAGTAGTACTGTATGAATTAGTTTTGGATTGGTTCTCTTAGAGAGCATTCCATGAACGGTAACGTCTGCATTATGATTATTCCGGTGCATTTTGAGGTTAATCACTGGGTTATAAAGGTCAAATTTGGCAATTGAAGTAGTTAAGCTGTGTTCAACTGCATGCTGATCAATTTGAACTTTATTAGCACCATCTCTAGCGATTGTCATTTGTTTAGTTGTTGTGGGACGAAAAACAGCAATCGCTATTACGGTTAAAGCAACAATGATTAAAAATACTGCGACTCCTGCTGAGAAACTTTGACCGATGGGGCTATAAAGCCAATCATTAACTGGAATTGTCCAAGTTTGGTCACGATAAAACCATAATGATACGACAACAATTCCAACGATTACTTGAAGCATCATTACAAATGAAACCCACCATTTTTTCCATGCGGCCATTTAATTGTTTTGGCGTTCTTGTAGTTTAGCGATTTCAGAATAAGCCGGAGCAAGCATATCTTCAATTTGTTGGAAGAGTGGAGTATAGCGTTGATATACTTTTACTGCGGCTGGATCTGGTTGGTAAGAACTAACCTTGCCAATGAACTTCTGTGGTGTATCAAGACTATCGATCATTCCCAGGCCTTGCATAGCCATAACTACTGACCCGAGGCAGCCAGATTCAAATGAGTCAGGAACGTTAACCGGACAGTTTAAGATATCAGCAAGCATTTGGCGCCATACTTTTGAGCGAGCAAAGCCACCTGTTGCAGTAACGCTCGCTGGTTCACCGACTAACGCTCGTACTGCTTGGAAGACTGTTGCAATGTTCATGCTAATTCCTTCCATAACTGCTCGTAGCATATCAGCCCGTGTATGGATATGAGAAAGCCCAAAGAAACTACCACGCGCTTTAGCATTCCACAATGGTGCCCGTTCACCGCCCAGGAAGGGATGAAAGAGAAGCCCATGCGCGCCTGCTGGTACTCCTTCAATAACGTGATTTGCCAAAGTATAAGGATCGACCTGTTCGTTTTTAACTGCGCTACTATCGACAAGGTGTTTTACTGCCCATTCATAGACATCGCCACCGTTATTAAGCGGACCACCAACGACCCACAATCCTTTATTAATAGCATAGCAGAAGAGGCGGCGTTCTGGATCAATAACAGGATGATCAGTTACGACTCGTACAGCTGCGGAAGTACCGATTGTAATTGCTACTGTATTTTGCTTGGTTGCACCAACACCAATATTTGAAAGGGCACCATCGTAAGCACCATAAACAAATGGCGTATCAGCTGGTACTCCTAGTTTTTCTTGGGCTTCGGGCACTAAACCAGTTGCTTGAGTTGTTCCATCGACAATTTCAGGCAGTTGATCTTTGGTTATTCCTGCAACCCGAAGAGCCTGGTCATCCCAATCACAAGTTTTAAGGTTCATCAAGCCAGTTGAGGAAGCGATTGACATATCAACCTTAAATTCATTAAATAACCGGTAGAAAAGGTAAGCCTTAATATCAGCAAAATATGCTGTGCGGTTAAATAAGTCAGGTTCGTCTTCCCTTAACCAAAGGAGCTTTGTCAAGGTTGACATAGGGTGAACAGGAACCCCCGTCTTCATATATAATTGTTGTCCTTCAGTCATCATCTTAAGGTTGTCTGCTGCGCGCTGAGCTCGACTATCTGCCCAAGTGATTAACCGTGAAAGAGGCTTCTTATTTTTATCTAATAAGAGGAGGCTTTGATTTGCACTTGAAATTGAGACTGCCAGTAGTTTTCCTGTACTGAGGTCAGCTGCTGTAGCCACATCATGAATAGTTTGTTCCGCAGCATTAATTACTTCTTCTGGCTCTTGCTCTGCCATTCCCGCGGCATTACGATGCAATTCGTAGCCATAATTAGCTTGTGTGATCACCTGCGCATCTTGATCATATAAAACGGCCTTTGTGCTAGAGGTTCCAACGTCAACACCAATTAAGTAGTTCATCTAAAGTGACTGGTGTGCAATGATTTCAACTGGTAAAAGGGTAGTGGAACTGATTGTACTTTGTTGGTTAATCTGTGTTAAAAGCTTATTAGCTGCTAAGCTACCCATTAACTCCATATCTTGCTTCAACAGAAAAATTCCATTAGCGACATACTGTGACCATTCCCAATCATCAAAGCTAACTAAGCCAAGATCATCAGGGAAAGAAAGGTTTAGTTCTTTAAAAATTGCTAAAAGGTCAAATAAAATAGGTCCCATTAATGAAACGACAGCAGTTTTGCCTTTGAGCTTATTTAACTGTTGCAGAAACGTTTTAGCAAGCCATTGGCGATCATGTCCACGGGTTTCAATATTGTGATAGCTTAGCCCATTATCAGCAGCAGCAACCTTTAAACCGGCAATTCGAGGAATTTGACCCGATGCCTCCGCAAAGTGGGCGCTGACAGTTAAAATATTTTGATAACCATATTGATACAGAATCTTACCGAGGTTATAACAAGCATCGCGATTAGCAGAAGTGACTTTACCAACTGTAGAAGGCTGGTCATCAACTTCACGGTCAACGATCACTAGTGGAATATCGTTATGAATAGCAGGAGCAAATTGACTAAAGTGACGGGAATTAGGTTGGACAATAATGCCGTCAACTCGTTGTTGGTATAGTCGCTGAAGAGCACGACTTTCATTTTCCTGAGAGTTGTTCGTATTCATGAGGAGGATATCATAGCCTGCCTGTTGCAAAACATCATCGATCCCTTTGGCAAGTAAAGATGAAAAGGGGTTAGAAATATCTCCAACGAGGATTCCAACAACGTGACTATGAGTTTGGCGAAGCTGTCGAGCAGAAGCGGTTGGAACAAAGTGAAGGTCTTTAATTGCTTTTTCCACCCGTTTCCGCGTTGCTGAGCGCATTTTATCATAACGACCATTAATAATACGTGAAACAGTAGTCACCGAAACACCAGCTGCTTTAGCAACGTCAGCGATAGTAGTATGTTGCGTCATTTAGACAAATAATGAAATGGCATAGACGGCTCCCAATCCAGCAAGAGCTAAGACGGAAGTAAGAGTTGTCCACGAAAGTAAAGTTTCCTTTAATGAAAGACCAAAATATTCCTTAATCATCCAGAAACCGGCATCATTAACGTGTCCACAAAAGACAGAACCAGCACCGATGGAAAGAACCATCAATGTTGCCATAATTGAGTTACCGCCAAATTGGTGAGCCATTGGAACCACAAGGCCGGCAGCGGTCATCGCAGCAACTGTTGAGGATCCAAGTGACATCCGTAATAAAGCAGTAATTAACCAAGCAGCTAGAATTGGTGAAATGTTAGTTTGAGCGAATAAACCAGAAATATATTTTGAAATTCCACCATCAACAAGAACTTGCTTGAAGGCACCACCACCACCGATGATCAAAAGCATTACAGAAATTTGCTTGATTGAGTCGGCAAGGGCGGTTGAAATTTCTTCCATTTTCTTGTTTCGCCATAATCCCATTGTAAAGATTGCGAAGATTAATGAAAGAAGCATTGCAAGGTCAGGTGCACCAATAAATTGAATGAATTCATTAACTGGATTGTTCTTAGGGAAAATAAATGAACAAATAGTAGCAACGGCAATTAAAATAACTGGCATCATTGCAGTTAGAACGGAGATACCGAACTTAGGCGTTTCTTCAAGCTTGAATTCTTTATATTCGCCAAGAACTGAAATATCAATATTTTTACGGTAAACACGCGGATAAACTTTTTGTAATACCCAGTTATAAACTGGACCAGCAATAATGATTGTTGGGATTGCAGCTAAAATACCAAGCAGCAAGACGTGTCCAAGGTTTGCACCAAGAATGTCCGTGATAGCAGTTGGAGCGGGATGTGGTGGTAAGAAAGCGTGGGTAACGTTTAAGGTTGCTGCCATTGGAATACCAAGATACATCAATGGCATATCAAGCTCGTGGGCGATAATAAAGATAATTGGTAAAACAACGACAAGCCCAACTTCAAAGAATAATGCTAACCCAATGATAAAGGAGGCAAGGATAACAGCAACTTGGATCCAACGCCGACCAAACTTATTAATCAATGTTGTTGCAATTCGATATCCACCACCGGCATCAGAAACTAATTTACCAAGCATTGACCCGAAACCAAAGATAATAGCTAAGTGTCCTAATTGGCCCCCGATCCCGGTTTCAATTGTCTGCGGAATTTTTGTAAGTGGAAGGCCGAGTAACAAACCAACGATGAATGATGTGATTACTAAACTAACGAAAGTGTTCATCTTTAGTTTAACAATCATGAAAATTAAGATAATAACCCCGATTAAAACAATAAGTAAAGGCATCTAATGAGTAGTAGATTGTTGTTGTAATTTAGCGATGGTCGAATAGGCTGGTGTTAATAATCCTTCGACCTGCTTAAAAAGTGGTAAGTAATTTTGATAAACATTAACCGCATCTTGATTTGGTTGATAAGAACTGATATCACCAACTAATGTTTTAATGATTTCATAGTTTTCAATCATTCCTAAACTCTTCATTGCCATGGTGATTGCACCGAGACAACCAGATTCAAATGAGTTCGGGATATTGACCGGACAGTTCAAGACGTCTGCTAACATTTGCCGCCAAACTTCAGCTCGCGCAAAACCGCCAGTTGCAGTTACGCTTGCAGGATTACCAACAAGATCACGAACCGCTTGGAAAACAGTTGCAATATTCATACAAATTCCTTCCATTACTGAGCGCAGCATATCGGCACGAGTATGAATGTGGGAAAGTCCAAAGAAACTACCGCGCGCATTAGCGTCCCATAATGGTGCCCGTTCACCGCCAAGGAATGGGTGGAAGAGCAAACCGTGAGCTCCGGCGGGAACACCTTCAATAACTCGGTTAGCAAGAGTGTAGGGATCAATATTTTCATTTTTAACTGCACTAGCGTCAACTAAGTGTTCAACGGCCCACTGATAGACATCGCCACCATTATTAAGCGGACCGCCGATGACCCATAAACCTTTATCCACGGCGTAACAGAAGAGTCGTTGCTGAGGATCGATCACTGGATGGTCAGTTACTACCCGAACACCAGCCGAAGTTCCAATCGTAATGGCAACAGTATTTTGCTTAATTGCACCCACACCTAAATTAGATAAAGCACCGTCAAAGGCACCATAGACAAATGGCGTGTCAGCGGGGATACCCATTTTTGCTTGCGCCGCTGCTGTTAGGCCAATCGCTTGGGTTGTTCCGTTCACGATTTCTGGTAATTGGGAACAGTCGACGTTAGCGAGTTCCAATGCTTGATCGTCCCAGTCACACGTATTGACATTCATCATTCCGGTACATGAAGCGATGGAAACATCAACCTTAAATGTATTGAAAAACTGGTGGAAGAGGTAGGATTTGATATCGCCAAAATATGCAGTTTGAGCAACCTTATCTGCTTGTGTCTTATTGAGCCACATAATCTTGGTCAATGGGGACATTGGATGAATAGGTGTACCTGTTTTAGCATAGATTTGCTGACCAGCAGGACTATTCTTTAATTCGTTGGCGACATCACGTGCACGGGTATCAGCCCAAGTGATGACCCGTGAAAGGGGATTGAAATTCTTGTCGAGCATAATCACACTTTGGTTAGCACTAGAAAATGATACCGCTAACAATTTTCCGTTTGTTAAATCTGCTTTTTGTGCTGCATCATGAATAACTTTTTCGACTGCTTCGACAATTGCAGTTGGGTTTTGTTCAGCCATTCCACTAGCATCGCGGTAAAGGGAATAACCTTGGCTAAATTGATCTAACACAGTTGCATTTTGGTCATATAGAACTGCCTTTGTAGAAGTAGTTCCAACATCAACACCGATAAAATAATTCATTTATGCTACACGCACTTTTGTTAACAGTTCATAAACATAAGACAACTCACTTGGACGAAAGGCGCCATGGAGGGTCCCCACTTTTTTAAAGCCGCTCTTAGTTGCGATCCGTTGCATTGCCATATTATTTTCATTTGTGCTTAAACGAATTGATTTGATTTCTGGACGCTCGGTCTCCAAATACTCAATCAAACTCAAAAATAATTTGGATGCATATCCTTTTCCTGCGTGCCGTGAATGAATAGCTACGCGGTGGATTACAACATAATTTTCAGTATTAATTAGCCATTCCCCGTTGAGTTTGTCATAAAAATGATCCGGTGCTTCAACAATTGCTAACGTGCCAACTGTTTGTCCATCATCTGCCTTAACGAGATAAGCATAACCATTCTCAATATCTTCTTTTACATGGGTAACGTTCGGATAATCCCCCTGCCATTGGTCAACGCCCCGCTCAGCTAACTGGTTACGTCCATCACGTAAAATATCTACTACTACATCTAAATCTGCCATTGTTGCTTTCCGGATTTTCATTTAAACGTTCATTGTCTTACCATATTCATTATTAATGGTATCAACAACGTCCTTGGCATGCATATCATCTTCAACAACTGTTTCACCGTCACGAAGAGTGTACTTTACACTTTCGTCCAAGTTATCAAAGTCTACATCATTACCATCTGCATCTACAAAATTGAACTTCGAATCTTGGAAGTTCTTAAGAGCATCTGCATTAATTTCCATTTATCCCTTGTAAATAGGTTGGTATGATCCCCGTAAAGTGATCTTATCAAGTCCGTTATCGAGGTTGTACTTATCGTCGCTAAGCTTCTTTTCCCGGTAACCTGCCCGTGAAAAAGCTTCGACTAAGCGTGCCATAAATTTTTGACCGCCTTCTGCAGTTTCATAAATCATGTGGTCAATGTATTGTGGCATATTTGTACTCTTCCGCAATAAAGTGATTAAGTACACCTGCTTATCAGTCTTGTTAATTTCTGAGGTATTTTGCATCAATGACATTTAATCATTGTTTCGTAATGATGGAACAGTAATATCATTACCGTAATTGGCACTCCACCACCCATGCTTGCTGACATAGCCTGTTGGCAAGCAGAGAATCACTAAGAAGATTATATCAATGACTGAGGAAATAGTTTCCATTCAGAAAACCAGTACAGTCCAGCCAGTCAAACCGGTATCACGAACCCGCCGGACACAGATAGCAATTCCGGGAATAATAATAGCAATAGCGAATACTGCAATAATGAAGAGTAAGAAAATTAAGAATCCAACGCCACGATTATAGCCATTCATAATCGAAGTGACAGAAGCAAAATCAGCGATTGCTAGTAAGAAATATAAAATAACAAAAATGATGAAATTAACTAATACTGGCCACCAAAAATCCGCCCGCGTTGAAGTAGCCCGGTACTTAAAGGCGTTTTCCCAGTAGTATTTGTAAGCTTCAAACATTTAGATAAATTGAACTCCACCGTCAATTTGGACAGCTTGTCCAGTCATGTAGTCAGATTTGTCTGAAGCGAGGTAGGAGACAAAGTTAGCGACGTCTGACGGATGTTCAACACGACCAAGAGCAATTCCGTCAATAGCGGCCTTTAAGTATTGACCTTTTTCACCACTATTTTCTTCAACCATCTTTTCGTCGATAAAGTCCCACATATCGGTACCCACAATACCTGGGCAATAGGCATTAACCGTAATATTAAATTTAGCTAATTCCTTAGCAGCTACTTGTGTTAATCCACGAATAGCAAATTTAGTTGAAGAGTATGCTCCTAATTGTTCATAACCAATGTGTCCAGCGATACTTGAAGCATTGATGATTTTACGGATTTTATCTCCATCATCTTGCTTCCTAAATTGTTCAGCAGCAGCTTGAATCCCAAACAGAACACTATCAACATTAGTAGCGTAAATTTTATGAAATTCTTCGGCTGATTCGTCTAGGAGATTACCGATTTGTGCAATTCCGGCATTGTTAATGTAAGTGTCAAGGCGTCCAAAATTATCCACAGCAGCTTTTACAAGCATTTCATGAGTTTCCTTTTTTGAAACGTCACCAGGAGCTGCCACAACCTTATATCCTTTGTCAGCTAATTCTTTGGTTGTCTTGTCTATTTCTTCTTTATGATAACCATTAATGACCATCTAAAACTTTTTCTTTAATTCATCTGCAAACTCATTGATAGAATGACGTAATTTCGTTCGATATTTTATCCTTGAAAGTCCCTTAACCTCTTCAGTTTCAGCATCTGTCTTGTATACCGCTTGACCTTCCATGACGATGTTGTCGAGCTCTCCATTTCCGTTTAGGTCATCGGCACCAATGACATGCTTATCTAAGATTTCATTTACTAAATGTGAATCTTCAATATCAGATAGTCCCCACTTTTTCTTATACTCAAAAATGGCAGAACGTTGTTGACCTTCATTATTTTGGGCAATTAACTTTTTAACGTGCTTTTGTTGCACAGGATATTCAAATTTAACCTTTCCTTTGAAGAGCTCCTTAATAAATCTTAGAATCTTGGCCGCATATCCCCGATCTTCTAATTTATCGGAAATAATCTTTACTTCTTCAGCGGATTTTTTAGCGCCCTCAATGTCGTTATCATGATACTTATTCATTACCTCGACAATTAAACCTTCAAGATAATCCCAATTAACCTTCACTTCTTTAACGTGTTCCATTTGGAGGTCAACTTGCGAGAAATCAATATGATGTCTTTTAGCAATTTTTGTTTTTAGCCGATTTGCTAAAGTGGTTGTTAAGATTTCTTCATCATCCAAGCTCATCCCCAATGAAGTTAATAATTCTTCAGGGCGTGTATCGTCATATTCATCATCTTGTTTGGCAATTGCCATCAAATGGTTGTATTGCCGTAAGTCTTTGTACATTTGTTCTTGTGCATTTTCGCTTGCTGGAATATCAGTAAAATCTTCTGAAAAACCAGCTAACCTGTTTACTACCTTATGCAACTCTTTCTTAACTTCACCATAAGAAGGGGCAATAACACCATCGTTTTTACCTTCATCGTTAAAAAGTTCTTCTTGAATGTTAACGGAGTTGCGGTTTGCATATTTTGCCAATGCACTTTTCATTAATTTTTCCGTGTGTTTAGGCCACCGGTAATTTACAATTCGGCCGAATGGCTTAGTTTGCATATCCTGAACCCGGTTTGTTCGCGAATATGCCTGAATTAAAGCTGCACCCTTTAATGTCCGATCTACATAAAGAGTATTTAATTGTGGTGCATTAAAGCCCGTTAATAATTGGTCAACAACGATAACAAGATCAAAGTATTTGCCATCATCAATTGTCCGATTCAATCGCGAAACTACTTGTTCTGTATATTCTTTAACCTGCTTATCATTAAAGCTAGTACCAAACATTTCATTGTAGTCTTGCATTGCGTTACGCAAAGAATCATTCGTCTCTAGCTGATTATCACCATTGGACGTATCTTGACTAAAGGTAATTCCAATTCGTAATGGATGTTCCCTTTTAGCATTTTGCTTCTTAAATTCGTTATAATACTCCATCGCCATTGGAGTTGATGCTTTCCCGCCACCAACATGAGTAGTAAGAATTGCATTGTACTTACCATTAACAGAGCGTTTACTCCAATTTTTCAAGATATCCTCAACGACCAACTCAACATGTTTATGATTTTCATCATAGACACTTGGCTCAACCTTATCGTCCATGTCGTTTTCATTCATGTTGACGATTCGTTCTTGAATCTCCTCATCTGTCATCTTAGGATAGCGAGCCTTAAAATACTCTGGCAGATACTGTTCTCGCAGTACTTTTTCAGTTAATGTTGTCTCAAAATCAACCTTGAATCCGAGAACATTACCATCTTTAATGGCATCTTGAATTGTATAAGTATGAATAACATCTCCAAAGATATCACGAGTTGTCGGGGCTTTAGATTTACCATTTTCTTCTGGAAATACAGGAGTCCCAGTATAACCAACCCAGGCCGATTTAGGAAAAGCTTTCCGAATTCTTTGCAGCATTTCTCCAGAAGTTGATCGGTGAGCCTCATCAACAATAAAGACAAGATTCTTATCCACAGGCTTGAAGTCTTTGCTTCGAACCATTGCATCCATCTTTTGAGTAGAAGTTACAATAATTCCGTTTCCTTTACGCTTCAATTTATTAGCTAATGCCCATCGATTAGCAGTATCAGTAACTACTCCCCCATTACTTCCTTCAGTATTTTCAGGATCGTACGCCATATATTCATCAACTGTTTGGTTAGTTAAGGCCACTCGATCAACCATAAATACAACTTTATCAACATTAGGTAATCGTGATGCAAGCCAGGCAGCCTTAAATGAACTGATGGTTTTACCAGATCCAGTTGTATGCCAAACATATCCGATTCGTTGATCATCAATCCCAAACGTATGCTCACGAATTTTGTTAATGACCCGTTTTGTTGCATAAACTTGATATGGACGCATAATCTTTATCATTTGATGACGGGGTGTTCCATCCAAAATCATATAATTTGTTGCCATTTGATGGGCCATCGGAATCGATAACATTAGATCCGCAAATTGCATTGCATCTAGCACTGGTTTATTATCCTTTGCTCGTTGCCATTGAAAAGCAAAATCTGTATTAAACTTGTCAGCTGTCGTATTAGCCATGTAACGTGCATCATGTGGTGTTAAGGCAACTAAAATTTGAAGAGTGCCAAAAATATCAGAATATTGGTCTTCTTCGATATATTGATGCATTTGGTTTAACGCTTCTTTAGCATCCCGACCATCAGCTTTTTCCTCAATTTGGATAATCGGCAACCCATTTATTAACATTGTTACATCAAAACAACGATTCTTCCGTCCTGGAATTACTGCTGGACGCTCAATCTGATTAACAATTTGATAAACAGTATTCCCAGCGCCTATTTGATCCTGGTCAAAAACTGTTAAATATACATGTTTACCATCATCACGATCAATTTCAATTTGCGATATTCCATTAGTCCCGTATAGAAACTGCCCGGCTTCATAGGGAGTATTTAATTTATTGACTATCGCCTTCACTTGATTAAATTCAGTTGGCGATAACGGTTTCTCTAGGCGGTCTTGATTATGTTGCTCAAGAATACGCTTAAAATTGTCCCACAATTGATCTGTTGTTTTAATCTGTGGTAAGTATTCCCATTGCTTAGTTCCACCTAAATTACTAAGATGGTTAATTAATTCATTTTCAAATGCTAGTTCGCTCTTCCAAATAGTCATTTATCCATTACGCCTTACCTCGTTTTCTAACATTTTGATAAATTCGTTTAAGTCGTTTTGGGTCTTCTCGTCTTTCGAAGTTAGCTCTTTCATCATCCCCAAAAGCTCACTTTGGGTCTGTTCGATCTCTTTTTGAGTCTCTTCCATTTCTTTTGTTAACTTCCCAAGATCAACTGGTGGTTCAGGTTCAAATGTATCAACATATCGCGGAATATTAAGGTTATAGTCGTTTTCTTTAATTTCATCGATTGTTGCCACATGAGCATACTTGTCAACGTCTTTTCTTTCCTTATATGTATCAATTATCTTATCAATATCTTCTTTTCGTAAGACGTTTTGGTTCTTACCCTTTTCAAAGTTTTTGCTTGCGTCAATAAACAATACATCTTTATTTTCTTTATTCTTCTTTAAGACAAGTACAACTGTCGGAATTCCAGTTGAATAGAATAAATTTGCTGGCAACCCAATAATTGCATCAATCTGATTTTTCTCTAATAAAGCTTTACGAATCTGAGCTTCCTTAGCACCACGGAATAGAACCCCGTGTGGCAAAACAATTGCCATCGTTCCATCTTGTTTTAAGTGATATAGGCCATGCAAAAGAAAGGCATAGTCGGCTTTTGTCTTCGGTGCCAATGCTCCATACCCTTTAAAACGAGGATCTTTTAACTTACTATCATTGTTATCCCACCGTGCAGAATAAGGTGGATTAGCCACAACCATGTCAAAACTATGCGGATGATCTATCCCATGTTCGTCTACACCATCAGGCCAATCCATTTCAAGCGTGTCTGCATTTTTTAGCGTCATGTTTTGATAACGAACATCATGCATCATTAAATTCATCCGCGCCAAATTATAAGTTGTCGTGTTTAATTCTTGTCCGGCATACTTTAACTTCTTCTGTGCAACTTTATTCTTGAGCTGATCTTTTACTGTTAATAGTAGTGATCCACTTCCACAAGTAAAGTCATACACTTCTGGGGATTCCAATTCAGGATCTAAACCTGATGTAGCTAATTTAGCTAATACTTCAGAAACCTGGTGTGGGGTATAGAATTCTCCAGCTTTTTTTCCTGAATTTCCGGCAAATTCTTTAATTAGATATGTATAAATATCTCCTAAAATATCTTTACCATTTTCATCTCTATATTCAACTTGGTCTACTAAATTAACAATATCAGTCAATGCCTTTGCCCGCGCTGATGTTGAATTACCTAGACGAGAATTACCTAGGTTCATATCATCAAATATCCCATGAAAATCTACTTTAGCATTCCGATTAAGGCTTAGATTATGGTTAAAACTATCTAACATATCCTGATAGTCTGAGGGAGCAATTGTATTATTATTGACTTTATCGACAATTGTTGCCCATGTATATTCAGGGGCAATCGCATAACCAAGCGAAGAAGCGATTTCTTCTAAATAATCATTTAGGTCTTCACCGCTTGCTTGTTCTTTATATGCGTCATTTACACTCTGACCCTCTGCAATATCGATCAATTTGTTTTCAACCATACTTTTTTCTTGATGTTCTGAAAGATACCGATAAAACATAAAACCTAAAATATAATTTCGATATTCGCTGGCATCCATATTGCTCCGTAAGCGGTTTGCCATTTCCCATAATTGACTTGTTATTTCTTGTGCTTTATTCACTTAGATAAAAAGTTTTTGTAAGAGATATTTTTTCAAGGCAGTTAGTTGAGTAAGTCTATTTTGCTGGTGAGTGATGAGTCCATTAATACTTTCAAAGAAACAACCAATTATTTGTTGTTCGACTTGGTTAGGAAACATTACTTTGATATTTTCAATATCCGAACCATTAAATGAAGGCAAAGCACCTGTTTGTGCATATTTGGGTAAATTTAGTGTATCAAACAAGACCTTACCAAAATATGGATCCCAGTTCTTGCTGAATATATATGCCATTGTATTGTTGTCAATCAAAAACGGAACTGTAACAAGTCTTTTTCTATTCAGCATTAAAGCAGCTCCAACTTTTGCAAAAATAACTGCTGGAACTTTGGTTATTGTTTTCCATTTTTTGCTGATAATTTGTTGTTCAGTAACATAATTATTCGAAGTAGTCATTTCAAATTCATTTCCATTATTATTCATATCCGAAACCTTAAAAAATGGAACTCCCTTTTGACCACCTTGTTCCTTATTAGGAAATCCAATTCCAGACTGAGCTTTACCCACTGTTCCCAACTTACGCTGTTCCCAATCACCCTTAAATTTTTTAAATCTTAAATTTGGCTGTTTGCTATTTTTATCAGCAAACAATTGTTGTAACATCGCCTTTTTAAGCTGTTTAAGCAGTTCCAATTTTCGTTGCTGGAGATCGATTAGATTATTAATTTGATTCATTAATAATCCGATTTTTGTTTGTTCAGATAGTCTAGGACTAATGATTTTTACTTTTGCAAAATTCGGAAATTGCAACCTTTGTTTTTCTAATAATGATCCAGTCGAAAACCTTTTATATTTGTTGATCATACTGCTCGTATGCAATAAAGATGCAAGAAAAGCAACATTAAACTGATCATTGCTTTTGAGGACAATATAATATCCTGAAACAGCTATACTATGGTACTTATTTACATCTATAGTTCCCAAAGTGATGTTCATCGGGTTGTAAACAAAGTATCCCTTAGGAACAAGGTTAAATATATCGTTCTTTCTAACTAAAAAACTACGATCATATCTCTTAGTTTTTGCTACTAACCCCTGGTCAATGGTCAAACTCCACAATTCTAGATTTTGCTGAGTAGGATTGATCCTTTTTTGATACTTTGTAAAAACGTTCTCCAACTTACGATGCTCCCAATCGTCAGTAAATCCTTTAAAACGGACTTCAGGCACCAATTTTTCGGGCTTTTTATCCATTTAGTTTAGTTGAGATAGATGATGTAAGACTTTATCATTATCTTTATTTTCGAGTTCCTCAATAATATGAATATAGGTTTCTTGGGTCGTTGTGGTGTTGGCATGACCTAGTCTTTTGGCAACACTAGCAACTGACACTCCTTCATAAAGTAATAATGAGGCATGAGTATGGCGTAAACCATGAATCGAAATAGTTGGTATATCTAATTTATAGCAATATTTTTCTAATAAGCCATTAACAGTTGAATTAAATACTCTTTTATTGTGTGGCACAAAAATTGGCCAGTCACTTTCTTTATTTCGAATAAGTGATTTAAATTGATTCATAAGGTGCCAATCAACCATCACAGCGCGGTTTGAAGATTCATTCTTAGTTTTTTGAAAATTACCAATTGGCGTTTTATAATTCCAAGATTTATTAACGATAATTTGTTGCCTTTCAAAATCAAAATCTTCTGGAGTTAAGGCTAACGCTTCCGCAAATCGTAAGCCAGTTTTTGATACTAATAAGATAAACCAATCCCAGTTTAATTCGTCGCCTAGATCAAGATGGCGGAGTAGTTTTTGTAATTCATAAAGATTCAAAAATTTATTCTTTTTATTGCTAGGATCAACTCCCTTTATAATTGCTCGCCGTGTAGGGTCATGTTCCAGTAATCCTTCGTCTAGTGCATCAACTAAGGCTGCTTTTAGATGATGATGAAAATCAAGAGTAGTTTGTTTTTCATGAGTAGCAGCATAGTTATTTAACAATTTTTGATATGATTGGCGAGTAAGTTCATTCATATGTAACTCTGGTGCAAGCTCTTTAATTTTTCGGTGCGTTAAATAATATTTATCCAACGTCACTTTTCGAACTGCTTTTTCCTTATAAAGCTTAATCCAATCCATGTAGTATTTATAAAATAGCTTTGTACTGTAGTGTTTCCGAGACATTTAGATAAAGAGCTTTTGGAGGAGGTATTTTTTCAGATAGATTAATTCTTGTTGTTGTTTTTTATTAAGTTCAATCATTGACTGAGTAATTTTATATAGACTTCCTAATAAATCTTGTTCATCTTTTGAGGGTATCATGAGTGTTTGCTTAGCAATATCTTTCAAAACTAAATTAGTCATCATTGTTGTACGAGAGGTGGACATCCTTAGTGGGTCCCGCATAACTTGTTCACTATTAATATAATTTTTTAGAAACTCAAGATTGAAATTAATTTTAGAGTTAAAAACGCTAAATACATGAGAAACAATTCCGTTTCCTAAATCATTTGCTACAAATCTGCCAAAAGAATAACTTTTACTTCTATTGCCTTCATACGCTATATCACCCTTATTAAAGATAAAATAGGTTTTCATATATGCTTCAGAAGAACTTTTTGGTAATTTCCCCCATCTCATGCTTGCAACAGATATAACATGATTTTGCAAAATTTGTCCATCATTTTTCTTAGTTGATTTTTTAAATAGTTCCGAGAATTTATAAGTATTATACGGTGTAGTCAAAAATCTTAATTTAGGGAGCTCTTTTTGTGAAGGTAAAGTCTTTTCTTTGATATATCTCTGTAATAAATTTAACTGCTTCAATTTTCGTTGCTGGAGAGAAAGCAGATTCTCTAACGATTCAATTAGTTTTGAAATCTCTTGCTGTTCTATGAGTGAAGGATAAAATGCTGAATAATCAAAAAACAAATTACTTGAAATACCGAATACTTTAAGACCAGTTCCAACATGATATCCATAATGCTTAAATCTACTTGTTTGGAGATTGTAATATATAAACATTGGAAATACTAATTTTCTGTTTGGACGAAAAGCTATTGTATGTAATCCGGCAATAATTGAAAATGCTCCAGTGCTTAGTAAGATAGCGGCATCTGCAATTCCCTTATAATCTTCCGAAGCATCGGCCACCACGACATCACCATTTCTTAAAGTAGAGTAATTTCCCTTAGTTATTGATGGTAACTTACTAGGTTCATTTATTTTTTTTGCTTTTCCTGTATGTATATCGCCATAATGAATATACTTAAATTTTGTTATATTTTTTGTCTCGTATTTTCTTGTATATGGGTAAGTTTTGATAGGAATTGTAATATCTCCCAATCACTTCAAATCGAAGTAATAATCATCCAAAGCATACGTATTAACTGGCGTAATATGTAATTGATATTTTTCAACCAATTCAGCTAGTGTCTGCCCGTCAATTAATGTTACAGTATTATTTCCTTGGGTTGCCTTTTTTCGAGCACGATCTGTGAAATGATTAGTTGTGATAAATATCCCATATTCAGCATTAAAACTATCCATTACTCCTTTAAACTTATCGATTTCAGGTTCTGATACTGCTCCTTTTGTGTACCTTTTACATTGAATCGCTACCCGACTAGTTCTGAATTCATCAGATGTAAAATATCCAAAGCCATCGATTCCATGGTCACCGGAACGAACAATTCCGCGATCTTTATCAATTACAACACCCATTTTTGAAATCAATAAGCGCGAAAAACTTTCAAATTTACTAGGATCAAACTTCATTAATTGAGTAATCAATTGGTTTTTCCAGTTTAAATCTTTAGTATCCTCTTGGTCTTCTGGTCCTGTTGATTCGTCTCCGCTTTCTTCACTTACTTTATTTTTATTACGTTCAGCACGTTCCTTATTTTTCTTATCCCAATAAGCACCAATTTCTTTTTTCTGTTCTAACGAAGGATAATTTGTTAAATCATCGTTCTCTCCGGCCTTAGTAAGAACAATATCCTGATTACGATGAGGAGCTTCAATATATTGAATACTGCGCAAATTTCGAATACCAAAGTTAAAGTCAAACAAGAATGGTGAATAAGTGCCCGTTTTACCTTCTTTAGTTGAATAGACTTGATCATAAGTTAATCCATCATATTCATTATCTGCAATTGCTTTCCGAATAGATTTTCGGCTTGCTGACCCACCCAAATCTCTTAATGCCATAATAATTGCTTTTTCTACTGATCTTCTCTTATATTCTGCCATGATTTCACCCATTTAAAACATATTACCATCAATTTTATATGTCATATAATGTTCTTTTACTTCTACTCCAACTTGATACTGAATCATTAAATTAGTTAACATCTCACCATTAACCAGTGTAATATTTAAGTCCTTTGCTGCGTTAATTGCACCTTGAGTAAATGTAGAAGTTGTAATAAATACACCTCTATCTGCATGCTTGAGCTTAATTGAACCACTAAATGCTGTAATTTCTGGCATTTGAACTGAATTATCTGGCGCATATCTTTTTAATTGAAGATAAACTTTTTGCAAACCTAGTGGGTCTTGATTAATAATTCCATCAATCCCATGATCATTTGATTTTTGTGTTACTAAGGCTTGCCCTTCATCACCCTTGTAGCCCATTACAGATAACAACTGAACCATTAAATTTTCAAATTTATATGGATTCATTTTTACCAAGTGATTTAATAATTCATCCTGCGTTTTTTCGTTTTGCTGATTAAACCATTCCTTAATTTGACTTTCAACCAAATCTTTATTTTCTCGCTTCTGTCTATTTTTCTTTTGGTTACTTTTTTCTTGTTTATATTTCTTGTAAGCTGGCTCATTATGGATCAAAGTTCTCGTTATATTAATTCCATATTCTTTACTAAGCTCTTGCCCGCGACTAGTTGGGAGGTAAAGGTCTCTCTCGGGTCGGTCTAATAAACCTGAAATTGCTAAATCACTTAAAGCAAAACTAACTCGATTACGCATGACCAAATCGTGACTCTTTTGTGGATAACGCATTTGCAACATGCTTTGCGGTAAATTAGCTTCTTCTAAAGTTCTTTGTATCAATTCACTGCTTTGCCAATTCTGCCTTTCAACGGCAACTTTTAAAATAATTCCTAAAAATGCATCCCAAGTCGGAGTACCATCGGCTTGATGTTTTAACGTTGTATAGTCAATCATTTAGTTTTTCTTTGCCAGCTTATATAGCAAGTACATTGGCCAAATTAAGGCTCCTGCGACAAGGGTTAATAAAACAATCTTTTGGTTCTTTGATAAGTTATGACATGGACACTTCATTTATTTCTTTTTAAGCCAGCTAAATATCCCATGGCGGTGCGCTTGCTTTTCTTGTGCCTCTGTTAACCGGGCAAGCAATTCAGTCACCTTTGCATCAGTATTTACCTTTTGAGCGTCCCGAGCTACCTCGCTGCTATTATACTTTTGCTGAAGGGTATCACTGTTAAGCCACTGATCAAAATTAGCAACATCGACAATAAAACCGGTACTAGTATATTGATAACTAATCCGATACTTTCGCGGCAGGTATTGGAAGTACCGTTCCATCATCATTGAACCATTATTTCGCGCCGTACTATCTGAAACCTTATTAAAAAGCTGCTTATTAATTTGCGCTTTTAACTGACCATCCTGCTGAATAAACGTTAGATCAGCCCCCACTTCTGCCTGGTTAATCAGCATTGTCCAATCATTCCGACCAACAAAGAGTGAGTAATCATAATTATCATCGAAGTAGTCTTTAACAAGCTCAAACATCCCAAATTGGTTCATCGCTTGTTTCAAGACATATTTGATGGGATAAAGGTAATCCTTCTCAATCTTTTGTTCTGTTTCTGGCGACACGTCATTGAAGAATTTTGCGAGTTCAACTTGGCAATAACGATAAAGCTGATCGTTAGCGCGCTCAAGCAAGTCATTTAATTTAGCTTCACGTTCATCCTCATCCCCGGCAAAAGTTGATTCAAAGCTGAGGTACCATAAACGACGCATAATTTCCGGTTTAAGGGAAAATTGCGATTTACTATCACCCTCACGACGATTCATCGTAAAAATAAATGATGGGAGTGGCTGAGTTAAACTACGATTGTTAGTAATTTCTTTAATGAAGCGATCAAAATATGGCCGTGTCGTTAAGTCAGGACTAATATCATCAATCATCATCGGATTAACAGGACCAGCACTATACATATAATCGCTTAAAACCGTTGTAATCGTCATATTGATATTGGACTTTCCTAATGCATAATTTTTAGCATCAAAAACACCGCCATCAAGGAAGTTGCCACTCCCCGTTAGCTTGGCTGCTAGCCGCTTTCCCAACGTCGACTTCCCGGTCCGTCCTTGACCAATCAAGGCTACTCCGAGGGGAACATCTTCGCGTGATTTACTGCTTGGCGATAATTCATACATATTACGGATTTTCCATAGCCAGGGCGCTTCAAATAGGAAACACATGAAATCACATGCCTGCCACCCCTCACCGACTTCTTTGTAATTATCGTACTCATGGGCAATATCACTAAATAATTGCAGCTGTTCACGGAGCCGGTCACCCGTTAAATTCGATGTTATTAATTCTGACTTTACATTATCACCAACACGGGGCGCTTCAAATAACTGACCATTGTTATAAAACAAGACTGGTTTAGGGTAGAGGTCTTCTTCACGGGTAACCTTTCCTGAGTTATCATCGTTTCGAGACACATGTTTAACTACCTGGGTAAGGCTGTAGAGTTCTTTCCCGATATTTTCGAGATTGCGTTTCTTATAGCCAGCATTACCAAAGAGCTTGACAGTTTGGGCAACACTCAATTTTTCTGGAGCTGATAGTTTCTTTAATTCCTCGTCAGAACTATACTGATCCTTATATTCTTTTACTTCTTCTGCCGGGATAATCACCGCATCCTTGTCACCGGTATCCTTGTTTTTCACCATATTCACCGTATCGGTATAGACATTAATCTGAAGTTGCTCTTTATTTTTCGCCTTAATGAACCCGGCCATTTTCTTTGCGTCCAGATAGGTAGTCGCATGGCGAAGGTTATCGTCGAACATCTGAACATGGCATTGATAAAGCGGATCCGTCTGCATTCCATAGTCACTATCGAGTTGTTCTAAATTACGATGAATTGCTGCTTCAGTTAAATTCATCGAACCGGCAAATGAGAGATACCGGTCGTCACTTGTCATTAAGTACATTTTGGTATGAATTAATTCTTGCTTTGTGAATAAAAGTCGCAAGCTCCCATCTAAAATTCGCTTCGTAAATTCACTATCAGGGTGTTCATAACCATAATTGACAAATTCAGTCCGGTCATTTAACTGCCTCATCCGTTTACCAATTGATTCTTTTCCATTATCGCTTAAGCCAAGGATTAAAGTGACCTTATCATAGCGCGGTAACAGTTGCTCCTCAATAAACTTAATTGAAGAAACAAATGAAACGCCCCTAAATTCAGTTGGCTTTTCAAGGTGTTCGCCTGCAAATTTCCAAAAATCAGCATCAGAAATTAATTCTTGTTTAGTGTAATCCAGGATATCTAACATTTACGCTTTCTTTACTAAATAAATTGGTAAAGCAATCGCGCCAGCTAAAAGGGCTAAAATAGTAAACTTCTTCTTTGAATGCTTCTTAGGTTGTGTAGTTTTGTTTTTCTTCATTTATTTAGAAAAATTTTGAAGGGTATCCATGATTAATTGGATGAATTTTTCACGGTCAATATCAAGAAGAACTTCAGTATTTTGAGGCTTGTCGGTTAATTGATAGTAATCACAAACCGTCTCTCCCCGTGTGAGATCGCCCTGAGTTTCAACATCCACATTCATTTTGTCAGTACCGAACATAGTAGGATCAATCAACCAAGCAATCGTACATGGATCGTGGAGGGGCGCACCTTTAAAACCCCACTTAGGATTTTTATGATACTGTTCAAAGAAGTTTAGGAGGCCATAGAAAGCCTGGGCAACTGGATTGTCGATTTGCCCGATTTGTTCAATTTCATCCTTCATAATCTGAGCTTTATGGGTCACGTTCAATGGTGCCATTACCAGAGGCAGACCAAAGTTCATTACAATTTTAGCTGCTTCTGGATCAACAAAAATATTAAATTCAACTGATGGCCGCCAATTGCCAAGTCCCATTGCCCCACCCATGAAGACAATTTGATCAATCTTTTCTTTTGCCAAGTCGGGATAGACTCGCAAGAATAAGGCTGCATTTGTCATTGGACCGGTGACAACTAGAGTGACTTTCTCATCACTTTCACGAAGAGTTTTAGCGATCAATTCAATAGCCGGAATTGGTTGAACTTTGAAATCGGGATCAGGAAGGTCCGCACCATCTAACCCCGTCTCACCATGAACTTCCGGTGCAGTTTCAAGCGGCTCGACCAGCGGAGTTTGATTTCCCTGAGCAACCGGGATATCTTCTCGATGAAGTAAGGTTAACATCCGCATCGCATTATTTAAGGTTTTATCCGGTGTTTGATTACCAGCAGAAGTTGTTACGGCAAGGACATCAATCTTCGGTGAAGCAATAGCCATCGTTAACGCCAATGCATCATCATGTCCAGGATCGCAGTCAAGAATTATCTTTTTGGTCATCTAAACATTTTCAATCTTCCTTTCCGCAATCCTAATATTATTTTCTAAGATTTTAATTTCCTGATGGGTAAAATTCATTGGGTAAGCTAGTTTCATGCCGCTAACACCTTTTTTGCCAAGCATGTGGGGAGCTACGTATGTAATAATCTCTTCAAATAAGCCTTCCTGTAAAAATACTTGATGAATTGTCGGGCCACCTTCTACATAAACAGATTGAATTTCTTGTCGACCAAGTTCATGTAAAATGTCAGCAATTGACCACGTTTGTCGGTAAAATACCCGCACATCTTTAGCAAACTGGCCTTGCATAGTGCCATTTTCCGTAAAAATCCAAGTAGGTGCCCGCCCGTCAGTCAACAAGTGTAAGGTTGGATTATCTTTTAAACGTCCCCGGCGGTCAAGAACAATCCTTACTGGCGGAAACTTTGTCGGACTAGTCGTTAATAAAGTTGGATTATCGATAATTGCGGTTTGGCTTCCAATCAAGATTCCTTGAAAATTACCACGCTCGGTATGAACCATTTTTGCCACAGCAGAATTAGTAATCGCCGTTCGTTGACCTTTTTCTGCGGCCACGCGATAGTCAAGACTCACTGCTTGTTTTAAAGTTACCCATGGTCGTCGGTACCGATAGAAAAAATCGTAATGCGGATTTAAGGCCTGTGCTGCTTCCTTAAGGACGCCCGTTTTGACAATAATATTTTGCTGTTGAAGCGTAGCAATTCCTTTCCCGGTGACAAGCTGGTGCGGGTCTGTTTCCGCAATCACAACCCTTCTGATGCCCACGTCAATAATCGCCTGACTACATGGCGGTTGTTTCCCATAGTGATTGCAGGGTTCCAACGTGACATAAAGAGTTGCTCCCTGTAACTGTTTCGGCGTAAGTTTACCTATTGCATCCCGTTCAGCGTGAATTCCACCATATTCGTGAGTATGACCTCGCGCTAAAACTTGACCATTCTTCACAATAACTGCCCCAACACGAGGATTTTTCCAGGTTTCATTGCCGGCCTTTGTTGCTTCAGCGATTGCCATTTGCATGAAATGAACATCTTCCACTTATTTTCGGCCTCCTAGTAAATTTGCGACTACATATTTGCCTAAAATATCGGTTTCTAGATTAACTTCATCCCCTATTTTAAGCGTATCTAAGTTAGTCACGAGTTGAGTGTGCGGAATCAGCCCAACCATAAACCAGTCATCACCAGTTTCCATCACGGTTAAACTTACGCCATTAATCGCGACACTTCCTTGCGCTACCACTTGACCTTGTAGGCGTTGCGGAAGACTAAATTGCACTTCAATAGCATTTTCATTGACAGTCCGCTTTAAAACTCGTGATAGTTCGTCAACATGCCCCGTTACAATATGACCTTCTAGCCGTGCGCCAACTTGCAATGAACGTTCAAGATTTACCAGGGACCCTTTTTCCAAGTTTTTGAACGTTGTCTTTTCAAAGGTTTGCGGCATTAATGTCGTCATAAATTGATTATTATTGATTTCTACGACCGTTAAACATGTCCCATTTACCGCAATTGAATCGCCAAGTTGCACGGTAGTTAAAAAATCATCACTATGGGGTTCAACCACCAATTCAATCGTTTCGCCATCCTGGGTAATTTTTACTATTCGTCCCGTTTCCGCAACTAAACCACTAAACATTTAAGCCTCCAGATTCAGTAAGTGATGAAATTTATTTTTCTTTGTGATTAAGTAATTCTCATCGTAGTTATTAGGTGCGATTTCTAATGGTATCCGTTCATTGATTTCAATATCGCCAAGTTGTAATTGCGCAATTTTATCGGGATTATTAGTAAGTAGGTTAATCTTGGTTATCCCTAATTGATGTAAAATCGCAACTGCTTGGTCATACTGCCGTTCATCAGGCGCAAAACCTAATTTTTCATTGGCTTCGACAGTATCATAGTCGTGCTCTTGTAAATAGTAAGCTCGCAACTTATTTGCTAAACCAATTCCACGACCTTCTTGACGCAAATAAATAATAACCCCGTTGCCGTTTTTCTCAATTCGGCGCATTGCTTCATGAAGTTGAGGACCACAATCACAGCGAAGGGAACCAAGAACATCGCCAGTAAAGCATTCTGAATGCAAGCGAACCATTACAGGAGTAGTTGGATCAATATCTCCCTTTATTAGCGCTAGATTATTGCCATCAAACCACCGTAAGCGAAAGTCACCATACTGAGACGGGAGGTGCACCTCTGCTACTGGTTTGCTCGCTAGACTTTGCCGGTATTCCTGAAGTTCTTTGATCGTAATGATGGGTAAGCTAAATTCGGCTGCTTTCTCATGGAGTTCAACTGATCGTGCCATTTCACCATTGTCTTTTAAAATCTCACAGATATAAGCAACTGGTTCCACCCCAGCTAAGCGCGCAAGGTCAACAGCAGCTTCAGTATGTCCATTTCGTTCTAATACTCCATTTTTCTTTGCAACTAAAGGAAAGATATGACCTGGTTTGTAGAAGTCTTCGTTTTTAGCAGTCGGTGCGGCAAGATGAGTAATAGTGCGCCAACGATCAAAAGCTGAAATTCCCGTTGTTGTCGAATGATGGTCAACGCTGATCGTAAAAGCCGTACCAAAAGGATCTGAATTATCAGCAGTCATCTGAGGTAATTTCAATCGTTCAGCTACTTCCGGTGCCATGGGAACACACATCAATCCACGGGCATACTTAGTCATGAAATTAACCTTTTCGGGAGTAGCTTCACTAGCAAGCCCCACCAAATCGCCTTCTGCTTCGCGGTCTGCATCATCCATGACAATTGCTAAACCACCTTCTTGCAAATGCTTAATCGTTGCTTGAATTTTCTTTACATCCATTTAATTTATTTGTCGATTTAACGAAATCATCTCTAGTAAGCTTTGTGCAGTGATCGCTCCTTTATTACCCGCTTTGAGTCCCGCGCGTTGCATTGCCTGTTCAATGTTATCGGTAGTAAGGATGCCAAATGTAATTGGAATATTGCTCGTTAAGTTAAGATTCATTACGCCGCCAGCAACATTTTGACAAATTAAATCGTAGTGATCTGTTTCACCTTTGATAATAGCGCCTAACGTCAAAATGCCGTCATATTCCTTTTTTGTCAATAATTGTTTTGTCATAAACGGAATTTCAAATGCTCCCGGCACATGGTATACATCAACGTTTTCAAGGTCAAACTTAGCTAACATTTCGGTAGCTCCCTGCACTAATTGTTTAGTGACAGTTTCGTTAAAATCAGCAACAACAATCCCGATTTTTGCACTTTGAACATTAAATTTTCCAGTAAATTCTTTCATCTAACGTTTATTTTTCTGAATCAAACGCTTGATTTCATCTAACTCAGCCTTTAGTTGGCGATTTTCATGTTGGATTTTGACTAACTGGGCGGAAATCTTTCGTTCGTCTTTTTTGGCAAAGAACTCAGTAATCGTACTGGTAAGCATCCCAATAAAACCAATTCCCAAGAGCATCAAGACAATCGCGGCTGCCCGGCCAATTCCGGTCTTAGGAATCACATCCCCGTAACCAATCGTAGTAGCAGTTGTAATTGCCCACCACAGGGCTGTTTCGTAAGAGACTTTCTCCGAGATGCAAAACATTGCTGCGGCTACCATTATGACAGCAATCGTAATGTACAAGTAGTAGAGCAACTCATTTCGCTCAAAGAAGACACCCAACCGACCGGTAAAACCGACCAAACGCATAATGCGCATGAGTTTAAGCATCTGAAAAGTTCTACCAATTTGCCCAATTCGGAAGAGAAAGAAGAGGCTACTGGCAGGAATGATTGATAGAAGGTCAAAGATATTATCTTTAACAAATTCGCGTTTATCTGGTGAAATAATCAGGCGGATAACGTAATCAGTAAAGAAGACCAACCAAATCCCATTGTCAATCATATTGTAAGGGTAGGCATCAATATTGATCCACTTAGCATAATATGCGATTAGCATTCCAATCGAGATAACGGCTAAGATAGCCATGATAATTTGGTAGACAATATAGGTAAACTTCTTATGCACTTACTTGCGCTTCCGCTCCCATACGATCGTAATGATTCCGGCAAGAATGGTCCAGCCTAGGCCAATCAAGCTGAGTAATACGCCTAATTTGATTCCTGGCAACTCATAGCTAAAGGTAACATGATGAGTTCCGGCAGGTAAGTATACTCCTAAGAAAGCCTGGTTTGTTCGTAAGGTAGTTGTCTTTTTCCCATTAACTTTCACTGACCAACCAGTAGAATAAGGAATCGAAGAGGTGAGGACGCCAGGACGAGTAGTTTTAATCGTTCCCTGAACTTGGTTGCGTTTGAATTTAACGTCCTCTAGACGATGGCGTTGCAATGTTTTAACTTCACGATAATAATTATTATCTAGTTTTTCTGCTACTACCCGGTATTTGAGCTTATAAGTTCCCAGCTTTGAAGGCTGGAAGGTGAGTGAAGTTGGCAGTTTGCCATCATAATAACCAATATTAAGCGTCGAATTAGTAACGTGTTTAAATAAAGAAAGGGTACTTTGCCGCGCCTGTTCAATCGTAGCAGTTCCAAACTTACTGCCGACATTAAGCTTAAAGCTAATATCAGGTGAACCATTTAAAACGTGGTAACGCCAATAGCGATAGTGGGTATAGCGCTGATTAATAACATTTCCGGGATTAAGGACCGTTTCCTTCAGATGTGCTTGCTCATAGGCAATCTGTTCTTTCATGGAGAAAGGAGTGTACTTAATCTTAGAAAATTCAATATGCAACTCGCTGCCCTTTAATTTTTGCTGCATTTTTTTACTTTGCAGTTCTGGTAATTGCAATTGATAAGTTTCTTCACTATCGGTATAGGTCAGCTTAGCCGGGTTAACCTTATTCAAGCGGTTAGAAACTAACTCGCTTTTAAGGGGATAGACATGCGTCTTGAGATTAGCGGCCTTCATTCCTCGAAGCTTTTCTTGCTTATCAACCAGAACACCGGTAGCTAAAACGCGTTCTTTTTCAGTTGGTGAGAGTGATTGATAATCTTTTTTACTAATGTAGTTATCTTGCCAGTAAAGTAATGGGAAAGCATAGTTCGTTTTGTACCGCATTGTTTGCGTGGGCACAAACTCATCTTTGCTTTGGGGATTGCTTGGCTGTCCTTCATCATAATTGATGACTGGATCAGTTGCTTTATCTAAAAAGTAACCAGCGGGAATCTTTGTCGCGTTATCACCATTGCTTTGAACAAAGAGATATTTGACGCTAAAGAAATTGTTCATAATTGTCCGATCATCGGCTTGCCGAATGGGGATATTAGCCTGATACTGGTTATTTTGTAGGCTTGTATTAAACTGTCCCAAATATTTATTTTGCAGTGAATAGTAAGAATCAATGTTATGCAATCCAGAAGTAAGGTCGTTATCAAGGTTCGGGCCGTCAATAATCTTATTTTGGCTAATTGTTGAAACGCGGTAAAAAGAATTATTCTTCAAATCCTGATCAAGGTTACCGTAACGGTTGCTAGTAATTGCTTGATACTCTCCCCGGCTCAGCATACTACTAGAGAAATCTCCGTTATAGGGGAAAGCCGCGTAAATTGCGTTCACCCCAGCGTTAAGCATTGTAATCGCTAGTAACCACCGGTAAGGATGAGTAAGTTTATTTAAGTGAATCAACCAGATGACCATTAGGGAGCCAATTAAGAAAATAACCGGCATAAAAATATCATTCTCATTGTCAAAGAAGAAGGTTGCAATCAAGACAATGAGGTAAATCCCTGTTGCCCAACTTAGGACCGCCATTGTCTTTTGATCAAGCGTTGGAATGTTCTCTGCTAGAATACAGACGGCCATTGCTAATGGAAGGTAGATCAAGAGCGTCCAACGGTTAGAAGCTGACATCATTCCGTTGAAGAAAGCGCCGACTGCTGGAATTAGCAGCATGATTAAGGAAAGACCAAGGCTAATCGTTAGCAGGGGATACTTTCGGGGACGAGAATAAATGTAAACAAGGGCGATAAAACCAATTGAAACAATCCCTAGCGCAGACCAGAACATGAAATACCATTGACCACCGTTAATCAGTGACTTAGGCAAAAAGAGATAGTAGTAAAGAGGATAGGTTTTTAAACCATTAGCAAATAATGATCCAGTCCGGGTTGAATTTGTGACCGCGATAATTTCTGGGACGAGCAAGACCGCGGATAAGAGGACACTAGTAATTGTCGCAAAGGCGAGTTTAAGCAAGGCTTTCCCATAATTAAGCGTGCGACGATAATGCGTTCCTACACGAAGGACAAGATAGAGAAATGAACCAATTCCTAAAACGTAAGCAAGGTAATAGTTGCTTACTAGCATCCATGTAAAGGCACCAGCAAGCGGCCAGGGCGAGCCTTCTTGCAATATCCGTTCAATCTGGACCACGATTAAAGGAAAGATAATAAATGGCGTGGTAAAGAACGGCTGGGCGATACAGGCATAGAGTAAAAACGAATTGACCAGGTAGGTTGTTGCCCCCATCAAAATGACGCTATTCCGAAATTTAAAGTGTTGCGCGAAGTAGACAAAAGCGAGGCCAACACAATACATCCGGATAATATTAATTACCTGGTAGGCGAGGGTAATCTTTGCCACGGGAAAAAGTAGTACAAGGTAAGAGAAAACGTCTCCAATCGTATAGTAAGAATATACTTGAAAGGTATCACTGCCTAGCCCCATTTGCCATGACCAGAAGTTTAGGCGGGGATGGTGGAAGAAGCTAACCAGTGCTTCCCGATACTTTGCTAGTAAGGGTAAATGCTGATTGAGAGCATCTTTGCTAAGGATAAAAGTATGACCAGTAATTAAGTATGTCCCGAAAATACATAAGGCTAAAAAGATGAATAAAATAGTATATTCACCATATAGTCTTTTTACCGGTCGTTTTTTAAATGAGAAATCCATTTACGCTTTTCTAATAAACAAACATGCAATCACTGCAACTAATGCACTGATAACAAGGCCGAAGAAAGCGGCTGAATATGAGCCTGCTGCTTGAACAATCCACCCAATTAAGAGCGGACCAACAAAGCCACCAAGCTGTCCACCAAAATTAACAATCCCAATTGATGATCCATAAGTTTTTTCTGATAAAATCTGCGCAATGAAACTAAAGATGCCAGTAAATGCCAATGATTTAACGAAATAGATCAAGACATCAAAGATCACAACACCTACTAATGAGGTGGACTTGAAGAGCCCAAACATGAAAACCAATGTCAGGAATGAAGCAATACTAATCATCCACCGTTCATGCTTCTTAAACAAGTGCACCATCACAAAGCCAGAAATAAATGCTGCAATACCTCCAAAAATAACTGGTAATGGCACTAACCATGCTAAGTTCTTCAAGTTAATTCCCTGTTCTTGCAAGAAATAAACTGGCATCCAGGTTTCAAGTCCCTTAGTAATGATATTCAGCGCAAGTCCAATTACTACAAAGGCCCAGACACGGTGGTCAATCTTTTTCCATTCAATCTTGGAACGCGCCTGCCCATTTTCTTGGCTGCTATTAATTGGCCGTTCTACCAGGTAATAGGTAAGTAAAATAATAAACCCACCAACCCCAAGCCAAACAAAGGCATTTCGCCAACCACTGCTAGCAATAATTGGCACAATAATTAGTGGCGCTACTGCTGCCCCGGCATAATTCGATGAAATTAAAGCAGAAGTTGCTTGTGATTTCTCACTCTTATCATAATTTTCAGAAATTCGTTTTAATGCCGCTGCTGGATATGGCCCTTCTGCAATCCCAAACAGAAACCGAATCGCAATCAAGGCAGCAAGGGACCACGCCCAGCCAGTCACCATTGTCATCAACGACCAGGCAAACAAGGAAATAATTACCATCAGTTTACTGCCAAACTTATCAGTTAAGTATCCTCCAGGTATCTGCATCAAAGTATACCCTAAGAAGAACGCACTGGCGGTTGCCCCTAACGCTGCCGCCCCAACATGAAAGTCTTTACCGATGTAAGCAAGGGAAATATTCATCACTGTGCGGTCAGCAAATAAAATCATATATCCTAAATATAGTAGCAGAAAAGATCCCCATCGTTTTGCTACTGTAAAGTTACCTATATTTTCCATTTACTTCATTAATACTTTTAATAGCTTGTCGTGGCAACGATGCAAGGCACTTTGAACGCTCCGTTTAGAGCAATCAAGGGTACCAGCAATCTCAGTTATCGAATAACCAGTATGAAGATAAACTAGTACTTTTCGTTCAAATGTAGAACAGCGGCAAAGTAAACGGTCAAGACTCTGCCGGCAATAAATAATATCATCAGGAGAATGATGTAAAAAGTCGGTAAGTGTTTCAGCAAAATCATCGCTTAATGCGTAAAGACAGCCTGCTGGAATCCGTTTGTGGGCCTGAGTTTGTCGTTGGATATCACGAATCCGGTTAGTTAAGCATTCCTTAAAAAAGCAGCTAAACATGCGCAACCCCTGATTATTGTATAAACGAATAACTTCTAGCATCACAACGCGGGCTTCCTGTTCCCAATCCGCCAATTCAAGGCCGCTAATATTATATCGTTGCCACAGTCGGCGAACGAGCGGCCAATAACGGCGAAATAACTCTTCGAAGTCTTTATTGCTTCCGCGACGGGTATTGTTAATCAGCTTAAGGTACTTTTCTTCATCTTTTTCATTGAAGCGCATTTAAGACCGGGGTTGATTGATCAAAGTAACTATACTGGTACTAGTACATTGATCATTGCAATGGATATCGACTTGCCAGGTTTGGATTCGCCGGCCACGTTTGATCGGAATTGCAATTGCTCTTAATTTACCATTCGATACCGCAATGAGGTGCTCTGTGGTAATATTAACACCGAGAGCTATTTGATCTTGTTGACGATCAGCTAACCATTGATTGGCACCTAAGGAAGCTGCGGTTTCAGCGAGGACTGCATTTATTCCACCATGAACGATTCCATAAGGTTGCTTGAGCTTATCACTTACTTTAACAGTGATAACGCACTTGTTGGCTGTGACTGATTGAGTTTGAATATCTAAATTTTCTAATAGGTTCATTTATGGGAATTTAGGGAACTGGTCAAAATTAGGGTCCCGTTTTTCGTTAAAGGCATCCCGCCCTTCTTTACCTTCATCAGTGGTGTAGAAGAGCATCGTCGCATCACCACCGAGCTGTTGGAGGCCAGCCAGTCCATCAGTATCAGCATTCATGGCAGCCTTAATAAACCGTAATGCCGTTGGTGACTTCTTCAAGATTTCGTTACACCAGTCCAAGGTAACCGATTCAACTTGGTCTAATGGCACAACTTTATTAATCCAGTTCATCTGGTAGGCTTCATCGGCACTATAGAAGTGATTTAAGAACCAGACTTCCTTTGCCCGTTTATGACCAATTACGCGGGCAAGATAACCAGATCCATAGCCAGCATCAAAACTTCCGACCTTAGGACCAGTTTGACCAAATTTAGCATTGTCAGCAGCAATCGTTAAATCACAAACAAGTTGCAAGATATTTCCGCCACCAACTGACCAACCTTTTACCATCGCAATGACTGGTTTAGGGATAATCCGGATTAAATGCTGCAAATCAAGGACATTGAGACGGGCAATCTTATCTGGACCAACGTATCCACCATTACCACGAACTCCTTGGTCACCACCAGATGAGAAAGCCTTATCACCAGCACCAGTTAGGATAATCACCCCAATTGTGCTATCATCACGACAGATGGTAAACGCGTCGATCATTTCTTGAATTGTAACGGGGGTAAAGGCGTTCATCTTTTCTGGACGATTCATTGTAATTTTTGCAATCTTTCCCGCTCGTTCAAAAATAATTTCAGAATAATCTTTAACCGGTTGCCAATCAACTGTTGTCATTTACTCATTATTCAATTTTTCTCGTAACATAAATCGGCGAATCTTACCACTCGCGTTTTTTGGCAATTCTGAAACAAAAATATAGTGTTGAGGAACTTTATATCGCGCCAGATGTTCATAACCATAATTTATTAGCTTAGTTGGAGAAAGACGACGATCACTGACGACAAAGGCAACTGGTACTTGGCCCCAGACAGAATCATTTTGACCAACGACTGCAACTTCATTAATCTGTGGGTAACGTTGGTAGACCTGCTCAACTTCTTGGGGGAAAATATTTTCTCCACCAGAGATCAACATTTCATCTGCGCGACCATCGATATAGAGATATCCTTCTTTGTCCAGATGACCGATATCTCCTGTCCGGTACCACCCGTCAATCATTTTAGAAGGCAACTTATCAGGCAGGTTAAGATAGCCCGGAGTTAAAGCTGGTGTTTTCAGCAGAATTTCACCATCTTTACTAAGTTTTAGTTGGGTTGAGAATAGTGGCTGCCCAACTGATCCTAATTTTAGGAGTGCATCAGCTGACCGTAATGCAACAATTTGGGAACATGTTTCCGTCATTCCATAGCATTGAACAACAGGAATTGACCGTTGCAAACATGCTTCGAGCGTTTCTCGATCAATCGTTCCGCCCCCAAGTAACATACAACGAAATGCTGAATTATAGTGCGTATTAGTCTTATTTTGCTGCTGAATGAGCTTTTTCAGCATAAAAGGCACAACCGACATAATGGTGACCGTTTCATTTGCTAAAATTCGTTCAAGTTCTTCAGCACGGAACTTCTCAACCAAGCGAACAGTCATCCCGTAAATTAATCCCCGCATAATAATCGAAAAACCACTAATATGAAAGATCGGCGCTACACACAACCACTTATCTGCGGATGATAAACCTAAATTCAATGCAGAAGAGACTGCTGAATAAAAATGGTTGCCAAAAGTTTGCAAAACTCCTTTCGGCCTACCAGTCGTCCCAGAAGTATACATAATGCTGGCTACCCAGTTTGATTTAAATACTGGAATTAGCTCTCCTGGATCAGCACTTGTTATCAAGAACGCACTGTAAGACTTAAAAGGATCCGTCATCCCTGATCGCCAGAGAGAATTTTCAACCAAACACAACTGAAGTCCACTATCTTTAATCTGTCGTTCAAGCTCTTCACCAGCAAGCCGCCAGTTCAACCAGACAATCGTGCGGCCACTACACATGATCGCTAGTGATAATTTATAGCTCATCAGAGTATTAGTAGCTAGGATGCCTACCCGCGAACCAGGATTAAGATGGTCAATTTTTCCCACAAGTACCTCTACCTGTTTTTTTAATTCAGCAAATGATAGGCGTTCATTACCATCGTCAATCGCAATCTGATTCGGCTGAGTTGCTGCTTGCTTTAATAGCCAGTTTTGTGTTTCCATTTACTTTTTATTCTTTGCCAGCTTTTTAATTTCACAATCGTAGTCACAAGCTGCACATTTCCCTTGCTTGCCTCGTTGAAAAGTCTTAACAAGGAGGTAAAAGGCTAACGCAATAATTGCAGCAATAATAATAACGTTAATAATTAATTTCATTCACCCAATAAATAATCGACCAACCTGAAAGATAATAAATGCAAGCCCGTACGCAACGACTAAACTGGATGCAACAGAATAAAGCATCCACTTTGTAGAACCAGTTTCTTGTTTGATAGTTGCTAACGTTGCGAAACATGGTGCATATAAGAGAATAAAGACTAATAACGTATAAGCAGAAAGCGGAGTCATAAACTGACCAAGTGAAGCGATGAGGAATGCTTTACTGCTTGTATGGAACATTACCATCATACTAGAAGTAATAACCTCTTTGGCAAGGATCCCTGTAAACAAAGCACTAATTGGCTGCCACTGGTCAATACCAATTGGCTTAAAGATCGGAACAAGGATGTGTCCAAGGTCGGCAGCAAAACTATTAGCCGAATTAGTAACAAAACCACTAGGACCAAAACTTGATAAGATCCAGATTAAAACAGTTCCAGCAAAAATAATTGTCCCAGCCTTTTTAATAAATCCTTTACCCTTATCCCATGTTCCGTGCCAAATTATATCAAGACGGGGAAGATGATAGTGAGGAAGTTCAACTACAAACACTGAGCTTTCTTTTACCTTAAAGATTACTTGATAGAATTTTGCCATTGCTAAAGCCACGACAATTCCTAAGAAGTAGACTGATAAAACAATCAGTGCTTGGTGACGTGGGAAGAAGGCGGCAACGAATAAGCTATAAATCGGTAGGCGGGCTGAACAACTCATAAACGGCATGATTAAGGTAGTGATCAGTCGTTCTTTAGGCTGTTCAATTGTTCGCACAGCCATGATTCCCGTAACGTTACAACCAAAACCAATAATTAATGGAATAAAAGACTTACCATTTAAACCAATCATCTGCATAACCCGGTCCGTTACTAACGCTGCCCGCGCCATATAACCAGAGTCCTCAAGCAGGGAAATGCAGGCAAAGAGCATGAAGATTTGTGGAATAAAGGCTAAAACTCCACCAACCCCGGCAATAATGCCGTTAACGACTAACGACCGTAATGCAGGAATTGCCCCTAGACTAGCGAGGGTTTGGTCGGTAGTAGTTGAAACTGGGCCTGATATAAACTGATCAAGCATATCGGAAAGTGGGGTGCCAACCCAATCAAAGGACATCTTAAACATTACAAAGAAAATTAGGACGAAAATTGGTAAGCCAAGAATCGGGTTGGTAACGATTTTGTCGATTCGACTTGTTATCTCAACTTGCCCACCATTGTTAAGTGGATGACGGGCCTGGTTGAGAGTGTCCTCAATAAACTGTAGCCGGACTTCAAAAATTTGGTCAGCGAACTTTTGCGCGTCATAATATTTTTGTTGCGAAAGAAGGGGAGTTAGCTCTTTTTCCCGGGCAAATTTACGAATTACTTTATTCTTACTTATGAATTGAATCGCTAACCAACGCGCAACCTGGGGCGCAAAAGAATAATCACTTTCCAACGCTGTACTTGCCTGCCTGATTGCTTGCTTGATCATCGGGGGATAATCTAAATCTAGTTGGGTAGGGTGGAGCGAATTACAATTGATAGTTTCTTTTCGTAATTGATCAATCCCTTGATGTCCACGCGCATTTGTTGTCATTACTTTACAACCCAGCCTTTTTTCAAGCAGGTCAAGGTCATAGTCGTACCCTGATCGACGGAGATCATCAATCATGTTAAGAACCAATACAACAGGATAGCCGAGTTCCAATACCTCGATTGTTAGCAAAAGGTTTCGTTTTAACTGACTAGCATTTGTAATATTTAAGACCATATTAGGTTGGTTATGCATTAAGTAGTTAGTTACCACTGCTTCGTCTTTTGTCAAAGGATCGAGTGAATATACGCCAGGTAAATCGATGATAATAATATCTGTTCCCTTAAGCGTTCCTTGTTTCTTTTCAACTGTGACTCCTGTCCAATTACCGACATAGGCGTATTTATCAGTGAGCGAGTTAAACAGGGTAGTTTTACCAGTATTAGGGTTTCCAATCAGTGCAACTGTTGTCATTTATTCTGCCCCCGTAAGCATCGTAAAAACAGTGTACCGCAAACCAATTCGTTGGTGATCATTTTCGATTATCACTGGGCCATGAAAAGGATATTTTTGAACTACTTTAATCGGACACCCTTCACACAAGCCCATATCATGTAATCGGGCGGCAGTGGCTGTATTTAAACAGTCAAATGAGTGAAGAATATAATTTTGTTGAATCATCTAGTCTTCATCATCTACAAGTTTGATATCAAGACCTAATTCGTCACGTAAGCCAGCGTAACCTTCATCTTCAAGTTTCTTGGCAAGATCAGGGCCACCAGTTTTAACAATTCGGCCACCCATCATTACGTGAACTGTATCAGGAACGATGTAGTTCAAAAGACGTTGATAGTGGGTAATAATTAATGAACCAAAGTTGTCGCCCCGCATTGAATTAACACCCTTTGAAACCACCTTAAGGGCATCAATATCAAGTCCAGAGTCAATCTCATCAAGAATCGCAAAACTAGGTTCAATCATTAAAAGCTGCAAAATCTCATTCCGCTTCTTTTCACCACCAGAGAATCCCTCATTAAGATAACGTTCAGTCATGGATTGACTCATATCAAGCAATTCCAAGTTCTTATCGAGTTTCTTAATGAAGTCCATTACCGAAATTTGATCATCTTCAGGACGACGAGCATTGATCGCAGCCCGAAGAAATTCAGCATTAGTAACCCCTTGAATTTCAGCGGGATATTGCATTGCAAGAAAGAGACCTTTTCGTGCTCGTTCATCGACCGGCATATCAACAATACTCTCCCCATCAAGAAGGATATCGCCTTTTGTAACATGATAGTTAGGATGACCCATGATGGTTTGAGAAAGAGTAGACTTACCAGTTCCATTTGGTCCCATAATTGCATGGATTTCTCCAGTCTTCATCTTAAGGTTAACCCCTTTAAGGATCTCCTTTTCTTCTTTGCTTTCTTCATCTTTAACTGAAACGTGAAGATCCTTTATTTCTAGTGTTGCCATTCATTCGTATTGCTGTCCATCGGCGAGCTTCCTTTCAAGAATCGTAATTAACTTATTTCGTACATCCGCTGCTGGGATTGCACTCAAGACTGCTCCTAGGAATCCTCGAATAACCATTCGTTCTGCTTGTGCGCGCGGAATTCCCCGACTCATTAAGTAATACATTTGTTGTTGATCAACTGGGCCAACACTAGCCGCATGTCCTGCCTCAACATCATTTTCGTCAATTAACAGAATTGGGTTAGCATCTCCTCGTGCTTGATCGGACATAATCAATACCCGGTTTTGTTGATCAGCCTTTGCACCATGAGCACCATGAATAATTTGCCCAATTCCATTAAAAATCAATTCAGACTTTTCAAGAATAACACCTCGCTGGTTTATCAATCCGGTAGTATGCTTGCCGTGATTAGTAACGCGGTTGTTGACGCCAACTTCTTGGTCACGAGTAGTTACGGCAATCATCTTTGAGTTAGCATAACCCCCATCACCTAGCAATTCGGAATCCATATCACCAACTGTGGCACCATCGTTCATCAAGCCGACTGCCCATTCAACGTGCGCATCCTTGCCAATATCGGCACGCCGCTTAAAGTAAGTATGAGTATGGGGACCAAATTCATCTAAGGAAGAAAAATCAATCTCACTATTTTCCTGCGCCATTAATTCAATCATCATATTAGCGGCATTTTCATGATCACCAACAGTTGTAAGGTGTTGGATAAACTTAATGCGGCTGCCACGATCGGCAATTACTAGAATATGCGAAATTAGAGGCTCATCTTGAGTACTGTCCTGAATAATCTCAGCCTCAATTGGCTTTTCAATTTCAACGTTTTTTGGAATATAGAGGAATAAACCGGCATTAAGGTAGGCAAGATGATAAGCAGTTAATAGGTTTTCTTCGGGGTTAATAGCGGTCATGAAGTACTTATTGAAAAGTTCAGGATATTCGCGCGCAGCAGTAAAGATATCTGTGAGAATAACCCCCTGATCTTGAAGTTTTTGTGGCAAGTTAACGTGGAGCAAAGTTTGCCCAAACTGAGTTACCTTAATTACTTCATCATCGGTGACTGATTTTTCAACTAAGTCGGCGTCTGATTCAATCCATTTCAATGGCCGCTCCGCAATAAGGGGCCAAGTTCGAAAATCGAACCGTTGCATCCGTGGCAAACGAAGCTTTTCCATTAACTCCCGAGCACTAAGCCGGCGATCAATCAATTGCTGAGGTTCATTATTTGCTTTACTAGCAGCAATTATTTGTTCTTTTGCTGAGTTTAATTCTGTCATTTAGATAGTCCCAATGTTAAAGAACTCCTTTGTTTCCTTAATTGCGTTAATTAATTGATCAGCATCTTCTTTAGTATTGTAAAAATAAAAACTGGCACGAGCGGTTGCTGTTACTCCCAAGTCTTCCATGAGTGGCTGCGCACAATGGTGACCAGCACGGACTGCTACCCCATCCATATCAAGGGCCGTAGCAACATCATGGGGATGGAGACCTTTGATGTTAAAGGAAATTACCCCAGTATGTTTTGCTGGCGATTGCGGACCATAAACTTCGACATCTGGAATAGCAATTAACTTGGGTAAAACATAATTAACAAGTTCCTGTTCTTTTTGCACAATCCTATCCATTCCAATACCATTTAAATAATCAATCGCGGCTCCAAGCCCAACTGCCCCGGCAATATTTTGGGTTCCCGCTTCAAATTTAAACGGGATATCAGCCCATGTACTCTCATTCCGGTGAACGTCATTAATCATTTCTCCACCGTATTGGTAAGGAGACATCGCTCGTAATAAGTTCTCTTTTCCGTACAAAACCCCAATTCCCATTGGACTCATCATCTTATGACCAGAGAAAGCGTAAAAGTCAACATCAAGATCTTGTACATCGACTGGCATATGGGGAACTGCTTGTGCTCCATCACCGACAACGATTGCCCCATGTTGGTGCGCAATCGTTGCTAATTCTTTCAAGGGCGTCACTGTTCCTAATACATTACTAGCATGAGCTACTGCCACAATCTTTGTCTTATCGGTAATTTTCTTTTTAGCATCTGCAAGATCAAGTTCGCCATCTGGAGTTAATTCAATATATTTCAGGGTAGCACCCTTTTCCTTAGCTAATTGTTGCCAAGGAATAAGGTTACTATGGTGTTCCATTATTGAAATAACAATCTCATCACCAGGTTGAATATTTTGTTCGCCATAAGTTGCAGCGACGAGATTCAACCCATCCGTACATCCCTTTGTAAAGATAATCTCATTAGCACTCGACGCGTTAATAAACTTTTGCACTTTTTTTCGCGCTTCTTCATAATCCTTAGTTGCACGTTCTGCTAGGGTATGAACCCCTCGATGAACATTTGCATTATCTTGTTCATAAAAGTTAATAAGTGCCTGAATTACCTGACGCGGGCGCTGAACAGTCGCAGCATTATCAAGGTAGGCTAAGCGTTCATCATTAACTCGCTGATTAAGTGCTGGAAAGTCGGCTAAATAATCATTCGTATTGCTGTCCATTTACTCATTATTTTCTTCCTCCTCGCTATCCTTCAACAGTGCTCGTTGTAATGCCCACCATGAGAGCGTGGCACACTTTATTCGGGCTGGAAATTCCATAATACTAGTAAGAATCCGGGCATCCCCTAGTTGATCCAAGTCAGCTTCTGAATGTTCTTTGCCAATTGCCATATCAGAAAAAGTCTTTGCCATCGCAAGGGCTTCTTCAGTTGTTTTTCCTTTAACAGCATCGGTCATCATGCTTGCTGATGCTTGACTAATAGTACAGCCCTCACCAGTATAGGCAATATTTTTGATCTTGTTATCTTCTACTTCAACCTGAAGATTAATCGTATCTCCACAAGTCGGATTATGAAGGGTCATTGCATTCGTAGTAGTTGCTAATTCTCCCTTATTATGTGGATGATCGGCATGATCGAGAATCACTTCACGGTATAAACCACTTAACTTAGATAGTCCCAATTAACCAATTGAACCTTCCATCTCAAAACTGATCAAACGGTTCAATTCAACTGCATATTCCATCGGTAATTGTTTCGTAAATGGTTCCACAAAGCCCATAATAATCATTTCAGTTGCCTTTGCTTCTGAAATTCCCCTGCTCATAAGGTAGTAAAGCTGTTCTTCAGAGATCTTAGATACTTTTGCCTCATGTTCCATTGCGACATGAGCATTGTCAATTTCATTATATGGGATCGTATCTGAGGATGATTGGTCATCCATAATGATCGTATCACATTCAACGTGGGCTTTAGAGCCATCAGAGTGCTTACCAAAGCGGACCGTTCCGCGGTAATCAGTTGAGCCCCCCGTCTTAGCAATCGATTTCGAAACAATTGAACTAGATGTGTTTTTAGCATTGTGGATCATTCGGGCTCCCGAATCTTGGTGGATTCCGTTGCTGGCAACTGCGATGGAAAGCATGGTTCCCCGTGCCCCCTCACCATTAAGGTAGACGCTTGGGTACTTCATCGTGACTTTTGAGCCAAGGTTCCCATCGACCCATTCCATGGTTGCGTTTTCTGCTGCTGCTGCCCGTTTTGTTTCTAGACTATAAACATTATCAGACCAGTTCTGAATAGTTGTGTAACGACAATAAGCATCCTTGCAGACGTTAACTTCAACAACGGCAGCATGGAGACTATCAGAAGAGTAATTGGGAGCAGTACATCCTTCAACATAATCAACACTTGCCCCTTCATCAACAATAATCAAGGTTCGCTCAAATTGTCCTGAGTTTTCCGCATTAAGCCGGAAGTAAGATTGAATTGGCGTCTTTGTCTTAACGCCCTTTGGTACATAAATAAATGAACCGCCCGACCATACTGCTGCATTTAGGGCCGCAAATTTATTATCAGTTGGTTGAACTAATTTACCAAACCATTTCTTAAATAATTCTGGATATTCTTTTAAGGCTGTATCTGTATCAGTAAAAATAATCCCCAGCTTTTCAAACTCATTTTTCATGTTGTGATAAACGACTTCAGATTCATACTGAGCTGAAGAACCAGCAAGGTATTTTCGCTCTGCTTCCGGAACTCCTAAGCGATCAAAAGTCCGTTTTAAATCTTCGGGCACATCATCCCAGTCGCGAAACTTTTTATCCGTCATCTTTTGGTAGTAAAGCATGTTCTTCAGGTCTAATTCTGATAAATCTGGCCCAAATTTTGGCATCGGTAATTCTTTATAAATCTTGTAGGCTTTAAGCCGGTAATCTAGCATCCATTTAGGTTCATGCTTAGCAGCTGAAATTTTGCGGACAGTTTCTTCTGTTAATCCTCTCCCAGTTGAGTATTCCGGCTCAACGTTATCGTGAAAGCCGTATTCGTACTGGTCATTATTATTTATAATGCTAGCTGCATCATTACTCATCTAACCGTGAATTCCTAATGCAATTTTAGCAAACCTACTCATTCTTGACAAATCCCAGACGGGTTCCCACACAAGGTTAATATTACATTTAGTTACACCTTCAACAGAAGTAACCGCCTTGGTAATGTCGCGATTTAAGATGTCGCCTAATGGACAGCCCATTGTCGTTAAAGTCATTGTAACCGTACATTCACCATTATCATCAACTTTAACATCATAAATAAGGCCAAGGTTAACGAGGTCAATTCCCAATTCTGGGTCAATAACTTCTTCCAACGCATCCATCACTTTATTTTCAATTGGGGAAAAGGGAGTATCTTTTTCGTCAGCCATTCATTTATTACTAATTGTCTTATCAAAGTTATTTAACAGAGCAGCTACTTGAACTTCAACAACATTATTTTTATTGAACCGCGCAAATACTTCTGCTTCAGTTAAAAGTTGACGTATTTTTTTCGAGTTTTCTCCTAACTCAATTGTATTATTTGCTTCTAGTAATTTGATTCGTGGTAAGAAATAAGTAACGTGGTTGCTAGCACAGATCTTTGTCGTAGCCTCCAACACTTGGTTACTAACTTCCAACCGCTTGTTTAATGAATGATACTCGGCAGCGTAGTACATCATCGTTACAATCCGTAGATAATAGTTCCGATCAACACCCGCTAAGTCTTCATCAGCCTTTGATCTTAAGAATGCAATAACCTTTGAGAAAAAGAAATCAGCATGTTCCATTGAATTTTGTCGTGCATATAAGATCCCTGATCCTAAATATGCTAATGGTGAAAAGATCGTCCGATGTTGCTCATCCAGTTCATCTAAAATCTTAGTAAAGTTAAAAAGACTTGTCGACGCGTTATTATTAGTTAAAGTGTAAATCATCCCTTTTAAATAATAATATTGCATCCGGTCTTGTGGCGATTTTAAATCTTCAAGCCGAATCTTCTTAAGGTTACTAACTGCCTGTGGAAAGTGTTCAATCATTAAAGCTAATTCAATTTGGTCTAGCAGACTCCGGATATAACGAATTGAAGACGTATTGTCCTTACTTAAATCATCAATCGTTAATCCTAGCCGCTCACAAAGCTGCGCCAAAATCGTGAGTGATGGTACTTGACCATTGCTTTCAAACTTGCTTAAGGTCGACTGGGTACAAATCCCCTTGCTTAAGGCAACTTGTGAGTAGCCGAGTCTTTTTCGTTGATAAACAAAGCGTTTAATATCCATCTATAGGTCTACTAATTGATGTTTAACTGCATAGTGGAGAAGTTCTGCGTGTGAAGCAAGGTTTAATTTTTGCATAATCTTTGTCTTATGGGCTTCAACAGTTTTAGGGGATATAAACATCTTAGTAGCAATTTCTTTATTAGTATATCCGAGAACGATTAACGGTAAGATTTCTTGCTCACGTTTCGAAAGAGCAACGTAATTTCCTAAATCGAAGTGCGGAGAACCGCCTTTGATAACTAATAAATCTTTCTTCGTTACCATAATATTATTGTCTAAGTATTTTTCACCATTAATAGCGTGTCTTAGGGCATGAACTAGTTCTTTTGGAGAGGAGCTTTTAAAGATATAGCTATTTGCGCCATTATAAATTGCCTGATTGATGTATTGAGGTTCATTACGAGAAGAAAAAATAATAATTTTGGTGTTAGGGAAATGTTCATGAATTCTTTTGATTGTGATCAGACCATTTTCACCAGGTGGTATCGCTAAATCCATAATAATGATATCAATGTCACCTTGTTCAACCCGTAATGAGGCATCTATTCCGGTTGTTTCTTCAGCAATTACTTTAAAATTATCTAGTTGTTCAACCAGATTTTTAACTGCCATTCGAATGATGGGATAATTATCCGCCACAAGTACTCTATACATTTATCTCTTCTTCAGTATCTTCTTTTTGCTAATAATTATCAAGATCCAAAAGTTATTTTTCACACTTGCTGAAATAGTTTCAATAAACGGCTGGAATAATTGTGAAAATTTATTGCAGAATAAAACTAATGCTGTAAAATAAAAGAGGATCATTGATGACATCTAGTCAACTAGTTTGCCAACAACAGGGATACCTTCAAGGACTGATTCCAGATGGATAGAACGAGGCATTACTGAAGTTAAATCACGACCAGCAAGGTTTCCATGGTGTTTACCATCCTTCCATTGCGGAACGTTAGAGACATCGTAAACAACGCCTTTAACGGCAACGTATGCAGGATGTCCATTTCGACCATCGAACTCAGCGAGTTCGGTTGTTGTAAATGTTTTTTCTGCCATTTATATTGTAACTTTGAAATAAGCTTGCAAGTATTTCGCCAGCCCGTTATGCTCGTTATCAATTGGGGTCACATCATTAGCAATACTTTTAAGCTCAGAAATGGCATTATGCATTGCAACGCCACGTCCAGCTGCATCAAGCATTTCTAAATCATTATGCTCGTCACCAAAAGCAATAATATTTTGCCGGTTAATTTGGTACTGCTTAGCGATATAAAACATTCCTGACTCCTTATGAGTGCCACGATGGATCAGTTCTAAGATGTTGTAAGGGCCACCCCATACTCGTGGTTCAACAAAATCGCCGTATTTTTCATTAACTGCTTTAATGATTTCTTCTTGGTGTTCTGGTTCATATTGGATCGTCATTGCGATTGGATTGCCTGTTAAGTTAGTCGCGGTTAGGATTTGATCATCGCGCAACTTGTTCGGTAAGAATTCGGGTAAATCATTACTAGCTTGATTAGCCCATACATGATGTTTATTTTCAACGGTAATTGTTTTAATTCCTAGTTCTTTCCGGTGGGCTAGAAGATCGAGGGCTAGCTCCCGTGTTAATTCAACATCATATTCTTTATCCCAGTGTTCATGAGGTATATGCGTTAGGGCCCCATTAAAGTTTACCATCGGAGTTTTAATCCCAATTTCATCGTAAATATGTTTGGCAATTCGGTAAGGACGGCCAGTGATGATGCTGACAATATGTCCATCCCGGGCAAGGGCACGTAAAGTTATAATTGTCTCGTTTGTTAATTTCGATTGATTATTTAATGTTGTGCCATCAAGATCAAGCGCAATCAAGTGTTGATCCATTTAAAAACGTAACCCCTTGGGATAAAAGTTTTTGATTGTTTTACCGACCAACTTTCCAAAACCAGCGGTATGTTTGTCGCATACTAGTAAATACCAACCATTCGGAAGGTCAGCATCAATATTGATTACATCCCCATGGACATATTGGTGCCACTGTTCTCTGTTTAGGTCAATGACCCGTTTTGCCTCCTGTGGTAAGCTAGCAAGGGCCCATGCCAACGCTGGTTCAAATCGATTTTTCTTAAAAGTACCGAGGTGAAGTCCAGGCCGAAGTACATTTAGTCCCTCGATTTTGTCCTCTTCTAATGGCAAATCATAGAGCTGGTCACCAAATAAAATCAATTGGTGTGGTTGATAGTCTGGAAAAACGCTTGTAGCAAACTGGTTAAAGAGTTTGACCTGTTCTTTGTCCGGTTTAACAATCGATTGCTTTTTCCGCTTATTCTTCTTTTTGCGCTTTTCATTAGTTGACTCTGGCTTACCATTTACTAACTTAGCAATGAAATGTCCTTCCCCCTTGAGATGGTGCGGGAATAATCGGACTGTCTTTTTCAACTCTTCATTGCCATCAGCCCATTCTGGACGACCATCATCCATCCCCACTGCCTTTTCAATCGGGACGAGTTTTAAATCCGGATAATCACCAAGCAACCATGAAATAGTTTGTTCATCCTCTTCTGGTGCAAAAGTACAGGTCGAATAGACTAATGTTCCTCCTGGCTTTAGCATTTTCATTGCGGATGCTAGGATCTTCTGCTGACGGTTAGCACACTCAGCAGGGTATTCTGGTGACCAATATTCAATTCCGGCAGGCTCTTTTCTAAACATTCCTTCTCCCGAACAAGGCGCGTCAACAAGAATCCGGTCAAAATATTGAGGAAATTGTTTTTCTAAATCTGCGGGACTCTCACTAGTAACAACTGCATTTTTTGCTCCCCATCGTTCCAGGTTTTCAGCCAAAATTTTCGCCCGTTTAGGGAAAATTTCATTAGCAACTAATAGTCCCTGGTTGTTCATTTTAGCGATGAGGTGTGTTGTTTTACCTCCCGGAGCTGCACACAAGTCTAGCACTCGTTCTCCAGCTTGTGGATTAACCACTTCTCCTACAAACATTGCTGACGGCTCTTGACTATATACCCATCCAGTAACATGGTCTAATGATTTTCCATTCACTTGACCATAATATCCTGTCGGCACATACGGTACTTTTCCCGTGGCTTTTTCAATTGTTGCAACCGGCTGTCCGTTCTTTAATGGATTCTCGCGAAAACCACTATAACTTGACTGAGCAAGTGCCGATAAAAACTCATCGGCCTCTGCTCCCATTAGTTTTTTGTATTTCGTGACAAATTCATTTGGTAATTGCACTTATCCTTGTGTCCCTGTATTTATTACTGGTTGCGTTCCCCGTTCACTAATAATTGCTACCATGATATTATTGATAATTTGCAAACGTTGCTCATCTGTTAAATCAAGGTTGGCTTCCTTGCTTAGGCGTTCAATCGCTTCTTCAGTAATTGAAACAGCCCCCTCAACGATTATCTTGCGCGCTGATAGGATTGCTGATGACTGTTGTTTTTGCAGCATGGCGCTCGCTATTTCAGTTGCGTAGGCTAAGTGCGTTAACCGTGTTTCAATAATTTTGACCCCCGCGACATTTAACCGTTCTTGCAGTTCAGCAGTTAAACGCTCTGATACTTCGGTGGGATTCCCGCGAAGGGTAATTGCATCTTGATCTTCAAAACTATCATAGGGATATTCACTAGCAACATGACGAACCGCAGACTCACTTTGAATTTGAACAAATTGCTCATAATCATCAACCGAAAAGAGTGCTTTTGCGGTATCGACAACTTTGTAGACAATAACGGCCGCAATTTCGACTGGATTACCTTTCGAATCATTGACCTTTAAAATTTGACTATTAAAATTGCAGACACGAAGAGAAACAGTCTCCTTATTTGTAAATGGTACCGTCATAAATAAGCCCGCATCACGAATAGTCCCAATATAATTACCAAAAAAAGTTAAAACTTTGGCTTCATTTGGCTGAATAATTGTCAATGATGTACTAAAAAGAATCACAATCAAGAATAAAATAATTCCAATTGTCAGGACTACCGGAAAATTACGCGTAAAGCCAACAAACATCAGCCACAAACTAATTAAACCGATAATAATCGCCCCGAGTAACCCGAGGTAGCCATTAACGTGAAAGGCTGCTTTTTCTTTCATTCAAAACTGAGCTGGGCACATAAAACCAACCTTGCAGGGGTGCACTTGAATAATCCGATGGACCCCCGCTACTAATCCTACTAAACTACCAACCCATGGCCCACCAATAATTCCAGCAACTGAAACAGCCAAAATTCGGACATTGACAATCGAGTCATTTGTTGAAATGGCCGTAAGAATAATTTTATTATGCAACTGGTTATTTGCGTCAATTTCTATTCCCGTCATATTAGCCATAATAGCAAAAATAGAAAAAAGAATCGTTAGCTGAATTTTGGCACTAATGGTTTGATTAAATAATAGGCGGCGAAATAGGGGTACACTAACCAGCAAAAACGCTAGAATAATAATTAAACCAACGCGCTCAGCCATTAAAATTGTTAAATATATCATTTAAATGCCATCGATCATTAACGTGCCGATAACTTCATTCCCAATTCGCAGAGGAGCAACAATCGCTGCTTCTAAAGGACAATTGGGATCGATACAACCAATCATTTTACTATTATTTGCGATCTTTATTTGGCCCGTTTTGATCACATTACTGGATAAAGAAGTTTCTAACCTATTTCCTGGAATATGGTGATCATCACCAGCCCCAATATGCGCCAGTATTCGTTGTCTGTCAGTGATACTCACTGCATCAAAATTAGTATATTTTTTAATAATTTTGACTACTTGTTGCGCTGAGCTTTTATTTAATCCTTGACGAAAATAAGGCAAGGTTTCATTTGTTAATTGCAAGACAGAATGAGTTTGCATAGCGCGCAGTTCTTCCTCTTGGTGAAGGTACATTGAAATGATTGATAAGAAAATCGATGTCCCCAGTGAATTAACCAAGATCATTGGCAGGGCAATATATTTAACTAAGACCCATCCCGTGGGACCGAATAGTAAGATAAAAAGCATTTGAATACTTTCCATCAAAATCCCCACAATAAAACCATGCCACGGCGTCATTACCTTAAAATAACTTTTTCGATCATGATACAAAAAACCAGAAAGCGCACCAATCAAAACTGAGCTGGGCACTTATTTCCAAAGATAGTTCAATAGACCCGCTTTAGTCATTCCATTGGCTGTCGTTTCACGCAAAACTGATGCTGAATTAATTAAAGCCTCTTGTTCACGCGAATCTAATGGTAATTCTATTACCCTTTGAATACCGTCTTTATCAATTACAGCCGGTGTCCCGAGGTAAATATCTTTTTCTCCATATTCACCATCTAAATATGCACTTACGGGTAATACTGTACTTTGGTCATACAAAATTGCTTTTGTTATTCTTGCCAAAGAAGTCGCTACTCCATAATATGTTGCGCCTTTCCGGTTAATAATCTCATAATCCTTATTACGTACTTGTTCTTCTAGTTTTAACAATTCTTGCTTTGTTAGCCCATTAGCTAAAACATAATCCATTAAAGGCGTTCCACCGATTGTCCCACAAGAATAAGCAGCAAATTCTGAATCACCGTGCTCTGCTAACATATCAACATGAACATCTCGGGGATTAATAGCTAGCTTTTTACCAATCGCTACTCTTAAGCGTGCCGAATCAAGAGAGGTTCCTGATCCAATTACTTTATGTGCTGGAAAACCAGAAATTTTTTGAACAGCATATGTCAAGATATCGACTGGGTTGGCAGCAATTAAGAGGATTCCATTAAACCCGGTATTAACTACTTCTTGAACGATTTCCTTCATTTATTTATTTGTTTCGATTAAGTGTTTAGCCAATGCAAAATTACCGAGAGTAGCAGAGCCATTTCCTGGAACAGAAGGGTTGACAATATATTCATCGAGCGATCCAACTGGAAGATAATCATTCCATAACATTGCAAATTGCTTCCGAACCCGTTCAAGAAAGGCTGGGCGCGAAACACTTCCACCGAAGATAATTTTTTGTGGCCGCAAAATGGCAGTTACCTGAACTGCCGCTTGTGCAACGTAATATGCCATGATATCCCAAACAGGGTGATTATCAGGAACATCTTCGCCGCTAATACCGAGCCGCGCCTTGAAAGTTGGTCCAGCTACCAATCCTTCCAAGCAATCGTGGTGGTAAGGGCAGATACCAGTAAAGTTTAGATCAGCTGGGTGGCGTTGTAAGCGAACGTGGCCCATTTCAGGGGTACTAATTCCACCAATAAAGCGGCCATTTTGAATTGCTCCAGCACCCACGCCAGTTCCAAGGGTATAGTAAACCAAGGCCGGATTATCATACTTATCTTTTAAATTGACATATTCACCGTAAACCGAACCATTGACGTCCGTTGTCCAGTAGACGGGAATATTGAGGGCGTCAGTCATTGTGCCGACAAAATTGCAATTTTGCCACTTAACTTTAGGAGTATCAGTAATATAACCGTACTTTTCACTAGCCGGATTAGTATCAATTGGTCCAAAACTGGCAATTGAAAGTGCAGCTAGTTCAGGGTACTGCTTAAAAAATTCAATTGAAGCCCCTAAAGTTTCTTCGGGGGTGGTTGTAGGGATGATTTTTTTATCAATTTCATTAAAATTTTCGTCACCGACAGCACAGACAAACTTAGTACCGCCAGCTTCAATACTTCCTAATAACATCTAATTCAAATTAATTTCTGAACTTTCGCGCCAAGTGGCTTTGGCAGGCAAATTAATATGAATAGGGATTTCATTTGGATTATTCAGACGGTGGACTAGTCTTTGAACTGCTATTGTCCCCATTAAAAAACTCGCTGGATTGATTGATGAAAGAGACGGAACTAAATATTCAGCAATATCCGAATCATTATAGCTAATAATTTGAAGGTCTTGAGGAACTTTAAGCTGGTGTTGCTTCAGGGCTCGATATGCGCCGATAGTTAGTTGGTCACTAGCTATTAAGGCGGCCTGAAAATTATCTTTCAAAAGAGTATTCATGCTGTCAAAGCCATCTTTAGGAGTCCACCCATTAAGGACAATCAATGGAGAAATATTATGAAGTCTTGTCCACATCAAATAGGCCTTAGCTCGAATATCTTGATACGAGTCTGTCGTTTCGCCATTATTATTCATGGGATGAATATTTCCACCGATAAAGGCGATTTTATTAAGTCCATTTTCTAGTAACTGATCAAGAACGATCTGAGTGGCTTCAAAATACGAATTACGGATAATATCGTAAGCGGGGAGATATCGATAGTCGTCAATTAAAACGATATGGGGATTGTTTTTAGCTAAATTAGCGTAGAATTCTTGCGTAAAAACTCCGGCAACAATTACGCCATCATATTTTTGAGCGTCAGTAAATTGAAAGGCTTTATTGGGAAAACGAACAAAAGCTTTGATTTGAATGTTTTGCTTGGAAGCTTCCTGAATAATTCCATCATGGACTTGAATGAAATAAGGGTCATGAGCTTCTGTCTCGAGCGAATGAGTTGTAAGCACTAGAATTGAACGAGGAGTTGGCGGCGGAGTAACGGTCCTGTTTAGGTGGGGATGGTAATTATACTTTGCTGCTACTTTTTTAATTCGTGCTCTTGTTTGTTCACCTACTGAAAAAGATGAATCATTGCTTAAGACACGTGAAACGCTGGCAGGAGATACACCAGCCTCACGTGCTATTTTTCTGATACCAGTCATTTATTTACCTTTAAAGTAATGCACTTCGGAAGTGAAGTCCCCCGTACGAGTCGGGTCACGGAACAAACCGACATTCATCAATTCATCTCCACCATAAGTCTTATCAGTCATTTCATCATGATAATCAATTGTTGGATCAAGCCCTGCCATCTTGGTATTATTAATTTCAAAACGGTTAGTATGCAACTGCTTAAACATAAATAGCAGTGCTTCTGACTTATCCGGACTGACAAATTCCCAGGCGACTGTATTGCTATCAAAAGGACTTTCTAAGCGAATAAAGTCACCATATTGAATTAAGTGGCGGTGAGCCTTATAAAATTTGATCTGTTCCTTTACCATTTGCCGATCCTCTTCAGTCAAATCTGCTAAGTCAAGTTCATATCCAAAGACCCCACTCATGGCAACATCGCCCCGCATCTTAAAACTGGTAGAACGGCCAGTTTGCTGGTTAGGTGAAACCGATACATGCGCCGTCATAGATGAGATTGGATAAGTTAAAGATGTTCCGTATTGAATCTTTAAACGTTCAACCGCGTCTGTATCATCTGATGGCCAACTTTGCGGCATGTAGTAAAGAATACCAGCATCAAAGCGGCCACCACCGCCAGAACAGCCTTCAAACAAGATATTAGGATAACGGGTAACTAACCGCTCCATTAAGTCATATAAACCTAAAACATAACGGTGGCTAACTTCTCCTTGATGTTCTGCATCCGCTGCGCTAGAGAAGACCTCAGTAAGATTACGGTTGAAGTCCCATTTAATATAGTCAAGTGGCACCTTATCTAAAATTAAGCACATTTGATTGTAAATATTATCAACGACTTCTTTACGGCTAAAGTCTAGCACTAATTGATTACGAGAAAGTGTCATTCCACGGTTTGGTTCATGTAAGGCATAGTCTGGATGTTCCTTATATAACTTAGAGTCAACTGAAATCATTTCTGGCTCAAACCAGAGACCAAATTTCATGCAATGCTCGTGGGTCCGGTCTGCTACCCGCTTTAATCCACCAGTAAGCTTATCCTGGTTAACAAACCAATCACCAAGCGATGAATTATCATCATTCCGGTGGCCAAACCAGCCGTCATCAAGAACAAACATTTCAATTCCCAATGGCTTTGCTTCATCAATAATTTGGTCTAACTTCTTATCATCAAAGTCAAAGAAGGTCGCTTCCCAGTTATTAATAACAATTGGTCGGTCTGCATATTGATACTTACCGCGAGCAACCCGGTCTCGTAATAACTTATGGAATACTTGTGACATCCCATTTAAGCCACGCTGACTAAAGCCCATGATTGCTTCAGGTGTCTGAAAATCTTTTCCCGGTTCAAGAACCCATTCAAAGTTATAATCATTAATTCCAGTTATTAAGCGAATCTGGTCGATCTGATCTTTTTCCAAGGTAAACTGGTGATTACCTGAGTAGACAAGGAGCACTCCCAAAGCATTTCCCTGAAATTCATCGGTGTTCTTGTCAACCAAGGCCACAAACGGATTCATATGATGAGAACTAGAATTTCGACGGCTAGAAAATTCTGTTATTCCCCGACGTAATTCTTGTCGTTCAGGTTGTCGTTCAAGAGCGTATTGGCCTGGAACGGAGATAACGTCATAATCATGTTTAGTTAAATCCAGTTGCATTGAGGCAATCTTTTCAATTCGTAATTCTTGATTGCTTGTGTTTACTAACCGCGCATTCCGTGTAATAACCGGCCGTTCGTTATAGATAGTGTATGAAAGAATAAGTTGTGCACCGATTGTTTCATCAACCAAAGTAACTTCCAATGTTTCTGCTTCTTTATCACTTTTAACATAAGATGCAGGTAACCCAGCTAGTTTGGGCTTCCCCGGTAAAATCTTATAAGACTTGTAACGGAAATCAGTCAGTCGTGAACCATTTTCTGTTTTGATAATAATTGCAGGCACACGATAGTCTCCGGTATTGTTTCCCGAATACTCCTGCAACAAATCATCTTTAGAGTAAGTTCGGTCCATCGATCCAGGAAGGTTCCCTGAAAATCCACGATCAACTCGTGGATATCGGCGTTCATCATGGTAGTTACGAATTGCCGGTCCAAAATAAAGGTGACTGAGGATATTTCCCTCTTCTATTGAAAATAAATAGGAAATTTCTTTATTTTTTAAGTGAAAAACACGTTGTTGTTCATCAAATGTAATCATCTAATTGATTGGCCAAGTTTCGTTAGATTTAATGCCACCAGGGCTAGCCCCAATGTCATTTTCCACAGCCCCTTGGCCACGGAGATGAGTTCGGCGTATGCCAAAATCCCTCTTCATGTGACCAAAGACTGGCTCAACGTCGAACTTCCGTCGACGATAAATTGCCTTGCCTTCGTCACTTGAGAGGGCATCTTTAACTTTAGCCTTGTAATAATTCCAGGTTGGGTTAACCTTCATATAGCGTTGACGACCACCTGGTGTTTTTGCCAACTCATCCAATTGCACTGACAGTTGGTGCTTATCCGCTCGATAGAGTTTGAAACCACGTTCGAAACCATATTTATCGGTTCGCTTACTATAACGATAAAAGCTAAAACGGACTCCTAAATGATCGATGTAGTAATCATCCTCGGCATTATACTGCCAATTTTGTGATTTAGTTGGATCGTTTTTAAATTTACGTTTCTGTTCCTTTTGATAGGTGGTGTATGGGATAACCGGCCGCTTTTCAAACCGATCAAGAATCATTGTATAATTGTACTCACTACCATAACCGGCATCGGCAACGATATGCTTAAAGAAATCTAAAGCATGAAACTGGGTAAGGGATGGCACTAAGGTCCTGGTGTCAGTTGGATTTGAAAACAGCCCGTAATCAAGGACAAATTGCTTATGTGTAGCGATTTGCAGGTTATAGCCGGGCTTCAACTCCCGATTCATCTATTCATCTAACTTAATGATTTTCTCCGCAAGCTCTTGTTTCATTACTTCCATGCCTTCGGCAGAAGTAACCAGCTCGGGTGCCATTTCTTGCACCACTTGTTTTTCTACTAGTTCCCCATAAAGCTTACTCGTCTTTTCTCTTAACTTAGCGTGATACTTTTCAACCGCCCGCCGCCAAGTAAATGAATATTTATTGGCATCGGCTTCTACCTTGGTCCCATCGATAAAAACTGCATCATTTTGAATTAGTCCGTGATCTTTCAAAGCCATGGTAAAGTAGACAAAGGCATGTTTAATTAGCTTACTAGCGTACTGACTGCGTCGAAAGTTATTGATGGTATGGTAGCTATAAGTATAATCATGGGCTAACCAACGCATTGGCAGGTTCTCATCCAACATCATTTCAATCTTTCTTCCAGAATAAGTTTGACGTGCGTAGGCAAACAAGAGAATCTTAAGCATAATTGCTGGATGCGATGAAGGGCGGCCGGTAGCCGCTCCTGAATCTTCTAATAGCACATTTTGTGGAATCGAGTCGACAAAATCACTAATTAGCCGCGCAATATGATTTTGTGGTAAATCATAGTTATAGTTTAGTACGAATTCGGTTTGTCCTATGGTATAATTTTGATACATAAAGAGGCTGGGAATTAACTATTAATTCTTGGTTCTCTAACAGTAAAATCCGGACTATGATTTTTGATCGATTCAAAAATCATAGTCCGAATTTTAAATTATTTATAAAATTAGTCGCCAATCGACTAATTGATTGGCCAAGTTTCGTTAGATTTAATGCCACCAGGGCTAGCCCCAATGTCATTTTCCACAGCCCCTTGGCCACGGAGATGAGTTCGGCGTATGCCAAAATCCCTCTTCATGTGACCAAAGACTGGCTCAACGTCGAACTTCCGTCGACGATAAATTGCCTTGCCTTCGTCACTTGAGAGGGCATCTTTAACTTTAGCCTTGTAATAATTCCAGGTTGGGTTAACCTTCATATAGCGTTGACGACCACCTGGTGTTTTTGCCAACTCATCCAATTGCACTGACAGTTGGTGCTTATCCGCTCGATAGAGTTTGAAACCACGTTCGAAACCATATTTATCGGTTCGCTTACTATAACGATAAAAGCTAAAACGGACTCCTAAATGATCGATGTAGTAATCATCCTCGGCATTATACTGCCAATTTTGTGATTTAGTTGGATCGTTTTTAAATTTACGTTTCTGTTCCTTTTGATAGGTGGTGTATGGGATAACCGGCCGCTTTTCAAACCGATCAAGAATCATTGTATAATTGTACTCACTACCATAACCGGCATCGGCAACGATATGCTTAAAGAAATCTAAAGCATGAAACTGGGTAAGGGATGGCACTAAGGTCCTGGTGTCAGTTGGATTTGAAAACAGCCCGTAATCAAGGACAAATTGCTTATGTGTAGCGATTTGCAGGTTATAGCCGGGCTTCAACTCCCGATTCATCATCGGATCTTCCTTCATACACATAAAAGTCGCATCATGATCAGTCTTGAAATAGCTATTACGACCTTGGAAGATATCTTCGGTACGTTCATACTTTTTGGCACGCGGAATTAGGTCGTTGCTTAATTGATGGCGCCGTTTTCTAACTGAACCACCTTTGATGATTTTTGATTCTTGCTTAATCTATTCATCTAACTTAATGATTTTCTCCGCAAGCTCTTGTTTCATTACTTCCATGCCTTCGGCAGAAGTAACCAGCTCGGGTGCCATTTCTTGCACCACTTGTTTTTCTACTAGTTCCCCATAAAGCTTACTCGTCTTTTCTCTTAACTTAGCGTGATACTTTTCAACCGCCCGCCGCCAAGTAAATGAATATTTATTGGCATCGGCTTCTACCTTGGTCCCATCGATAAAAACTGCATCATTTTGAATTAGTCCGTGATCTTTCAAAGCCATGGTAAAGTAGACAAAGGCATGTTTAATTAGCTTACTAGCGTACTGACTGCGTCGAAAGTTATTGATGGTATGGTAGCTATAAGTATAATCATGGGCTAACCAACGCATTGGCAGGTTCTCATCCAACATCATTTCAATCTTTCTTCCAGAATAAGTTTGACGTGCGTAGGCAAACAAGAGAATCTTAAGCATAATTGCTGGATGCGATGAAGGGCGGCCGGTAGCCGCTCCTGAATCTTCTAATAGCACATTTTGTGGAATCGAGTCGACAAAATCACTAATTAGCCGCGCAATATGATTTTGTGGTAAATCATAGTTATAGTTTAGTACGAATTCGGTTTGTCCTATGGTATAATTTTGATACATGGAAATCGCTCCCTTTGGTTGTTTTTAGGGGTAATTACATCATATCAGGAACGATTTCCTGTGTACATAAAAACCGGATGATGAATTGTTCAAAAAATTCATCATCCGGTTTTTATTTTGGACTAGGAGTTTTTTCCCAGCCTCTTTTATTATTTTTATTTTTTACTTTTTATTAATGCATCAATCGTCCACATCCAGATTGCATGTCCTAAAAATTCAGAAACATGTTCTTCAAGTGGTTGATCTTTTGCAGCAGGCACTGTTCCCATTAATGGCATTAACTTGAGGTGGAAGAAATCCCAAACAGCAATCCCGAATGGTATTCCATCGCCTTTTTTGATCCACGGCGCTAACTGTCCACCGATACTATAGAGAACTCCAAAACCAGCTGAGAAACTAAAGTGAACAACATAGCTTACCCATGGCAACTGTTGGCCGGAATAGGTATAAGTAGCATGTGTAATCTGTGTTGGAACGCCAAATTGCTCAAGCATTTTTTGTGGTGGGTTTGTTTGATCTCGCTCTGGTGTCCGTGGTGGGAGAATATTTTCCCAACCAAGTTTAACAAGGCCGGCAACAAGACCAGCCGTTATACCAACTGTAATTGATTTGCCCCAATTAATTTTATTCACTTCAATCACCATTTAGCGTAAGTGTCGTTGACGAGCATATGATAGTAAGTCTGTTCCTAAAACATATTCAACACGTGAAAGCTCGGTAAATGATGAGCAACCAAGGAGCGCGAGCAAGCGTTTGACAATCACTTGCCATTCACCGAGCGTTTGGTCTAATGCTTCATAGCCTTCATTTTGAAGAATATTGAGGAAGTAACCGGCAACACCAACTGCCCGGGCGCCTAATACACCAGCCTTGATAACATCGAGGGGAGAAGTAATTCCGCCAGAGGCAATAATTTCAGTTTTACCGCGCCGAATTGAATGAGCTTCCAATAGTGATTCGGGAGTTGTTTGTCCCCAGTCCAATAAACTCTCAAAATTAATATCATGGTTACGCCGATTCTCAATCGCTGCAAAGTTTGTCCCACCACGTCCACTAACATTGATGAGGTGAACGTCATGGGTTTGCAGTTTGGCAATCGTCGTTTTGCTCATTCCAAAGCCAACCTCTTTTACAATAACTGGGACTTCTAGTTCACTGACAAGGTATTGGATGTTATCCAACCAATTAAAATCGCGATCACCTTCAGGCATAATTAATTCTTGGGCCGCATTGATATGCAGTTCAAGGGCATTTGCCTTCAAAAGGGAAATAGCATTTATCGCTTGGTCAAGACTGGCATTTGCACTTAAATTTGCAAAAATAATACCGTTTGGATTTTCTTCGCGAATTATTTCAAAAGACGAAAAGGATTGGGGGTCTTTTGAAATAATACTGAGAGATCCAGTTGCCATTGCTAAATGGTGTTTATGAGCTAATTGAGCAAGTTGTTGGTTGACTTTAAGGGCTTGATCACTTCCGCCAGTCATTGCCTCAATATAAAAAGGACATTCAATTTCTAAATTATCAGCTAACTGGACATGCAAATCAACATCATCTGTTGTCATTTCAGGTAAGCTATCATGAATTAGACGCACTTGATCAAAATAATGATGTTGATGAACCTGGTCATAATATTTGGCAGCTAATGAAAGGTGTTCGTTTTTTCGTTGGGCATGACGTGATTCCATCTACTTGTGAATGTAAGAAAGATGGTGCTTAACAGATTTCTTGAAGCTTTTTGCGTTATCGATAAAGTGTACGGATAAAGGAAGTTGTTCGATGCGGTTTTTGGCCCAGCTCTTTAGAACGTTCCCAAAGTTAGAGTTGCTATCAATAGCGACGATCCCACAATCACCGCCACCAGCACCAGATGTCTTAGCAGCCCCACCAAAAGATTCAGCGATTTGGCAAAGCTTAGATAATGATTCGGTTTCGATGTTTACCCCCGAATTAGTGCCGAGTTGTTTTAAGAGGTCACGGTTATAACGAATTTCATTTTTAATCGCTTCAAGATCTTGACGGTGAAAACCATCAACCATTCGTTGGATACATGATTTACTTTTTTCAAGAAAATGATGATATTCAGTTTGACGACGAGCTTTAAAAAGAGAAATTTTATCAACAAGTTGGGAAGTTGAGGCTGGTTTACCAGTCCAGCCAATTAAAAGTTCTAAGTTTTTGGGAGCAGTTAGAGACTCAATATTCAGATCAGGCCAAGGTAAATCAATGATCGTCTTTAGGTCAAGATACTTACGTTGTTGGGCAAGCCACTGCCGATCGAATGAATGATAGGAAATCCAACCACCATATACGGAAGCGGCAACATCACCCAACGAACCATTTCCTTGAACTTCAAAATGGGCAATTGCAGCTAATTTAAAGATTTGGTCCTTGTTAACGGGCAAATTATAGAACCGACAAAGAGCCTTAACAGTTGCTACAGTAACAGCTGCAGAGGAACCAAGACCATATTTTCGACCATTAGCACTGTCTAATTGACTGTCAATATGGATATTAAATATTCGTAAGTCACGACTAAAAGTACGAGCATATTCTTCTGTAACTCTAATAGCAGAAAGAATGTAAGAAAAAGGATTGTCACGTTTGTCAACTACCATTTGGTCTCCTAAACGTCGCCAGGATAATTGATCGTTATTATATTGGCGACTAATAATTTGACCAACTTCTTGAGTGCTTTCCTCGATTGTACAGGTAACAAATTGATCTAACGCAACTAAAACTGCAGGATAACCATTTTCAACAACAGCATATTCGCCGGCAATATACAATTTACCGGGAGCTTTTTCAGTAATCAATTATTCATTCCAAATCTTTATTCCAGGTCCCGGTTGTGAAACCACCAACCGTTCTGGGCCAACAATATTACTTAATTTTTCAACAATTTTGCTCCGGTTTTCTCGGTCGTAAATCACTTTGACGTTCGGACCGGCATCCATTGTATAATAGCAGTTTATTCCCTGATTGCGCAAGTCTTCCACTGCTTTAATGATGGTTAACGTTTCACCATTAAAGTAGGTAAAACCAGGGTCAGCTGAAAAAGTAAGTGCGTGCATCCGAAGAGCATTTTCTTCAGCAATATGGCCGATTTGGTCAATATCTTTTGCTTTGATAGCTTTCTTTATGGCAACCATATCATTCGCTACTACTTGGCGCCAAGCACCATAGTAGGGTGAAGTTTCAACACTGGATTGCATTCCAGATCGACTGGAAACTTTTTTCCTTTTTGTATCAACTAAAACTGCTAACATTTCGATTGGAAAGTCAACATTTTCTAAAACTGGTTGTGCAAACGAGGATGCATCATCAGTTCCTTTTTGCCATTCAACCAATCCGCCATAAATAGATCTAGTTGCCGAACCAGATCCACGTCGGGCAAGTCGTGATAGATCACGGCTTGAGAGATTTAATCCGGCCGCAGTACTGGCAGCGCCTGCTAAGGCAGCAAATGCGGAAGCTGAGGAAGCAAGGCCGGCTGCAGTTGGAACATGATTAATTGACTCTACGCGTGCAAAAGCTTTTATTCCACTTAATTGCCGAACAATATCTAGAACATGAACTACTTTTTTGGCCTCTTTCTTACTAAGTGTTTGTTGATCGATGGCAACTAAGTCTGAAGTAAGGTGATTATCAAAATTTACGGTAGTAGTGGTGTAAAACTCATTAAGCGTAAGGGAGAGACTGTCAGTTTGTGGAATGATTAATTCTTGATCCTTCTTTCCCCAATATTTAACAAGCGCAATATTAGTATGTGCTTTTGCAGTTGCCATTTAGTTATTACCTCGCTTATCAAGTGGTTGAAGCCAAATATCATGTGCCCCGTTCTCTTTTAGGATACTTGCAAGGCGGCGAGCTCCCATAGCTGTTTGCATTAAGGCGATCATACAACCGCCGCGACCACCACCAGTTAATTTTGCACCAAGAGCTCCATTATCACGTGCAACATGAATAAGGTGATCTAATGATGGGTCTGACACGTTGAGAGCAGCTAAATCAGTTTGCGCAAAGTTAAGAGCATCGCCTAATTTTACAATATCATTTTGTGTAAGATAGTCTTTTGTTTGGTTTACTAATTCACCGAGATGCTTAATATGTCCTTCAGCTTTTTCATTGTTATTTTTCAGTTCATCTTTAACTGCCAAAATAGCTTCCTTAGTAGCACCTTTTTTTCCGGTATCAGCAATTACTAAAGAGGCATCAAGGTTCATTTCAATTGGTACCCCAATCCGCCCCTTAACATAAAAAAGCGGTTTATCTGAACTGACAGTAGCAGCGTCTAAACCGGATGGACTACGATGTGTAATTTGTTCTTCGACATCTGCAAGCTGAAGCAATAATGTTCGATCGAGTGGTTCATCATAATAATCAAAGAATGCTCGAATAATTGCAATCGCACTGGCGGCAGACGACCCCATTCCTCGTTCAGCAGGTAATTGACTTTCAATTTTTAAGTCCCAACCAGTTTCGTGGTCATTAAACCTTGCAGATAAAGTGTCAATTAATTTTTTAATTCCGATCATGGAGGAAGGTAAATTTCCTAGACTACCATGATAATAACGGCTTTTAATAATTCGCTGGTTATCTTGGCGACTGCTGAGCGTAACTGATAATTGAACGCTTGGCAATGGTAAGGCTATTGCCGGTTGACCGTATACTACGCTATGTTCTCCCATTAAAATGATTTTCGCATGGCTAGTACCAATCCCTTGTTGTTTCACCATTTAATTAACTTTGTCCTCTTTACCATTTCGTAAAAACTTCTGAGTAATTGAAATCAAGTCAGCAGTTTTTTTACTATTAACCGGTAAATCAGTGGGCAGACTACTCAAAATCGTCTTCCCATACCGTCTTGTCTGTAGTCGTGGATCAAGAACTACTGCAACCCCATGATCATCTTCTGTCCGTAATAATCGTCCAATCCCCTGACGTAACCGCATCGTTGCTTTTGGCAATTCTGAATGATAGAACGGATTTTTCCCCTGCTGCTGAAGTAACTTATTATGAGCACGATTCATTATTTCATCAGGCGAATCGAACGGTAAGCGCGTAATAATTAAGAGTTCAAGAGCGGACTCTGGTAAATCTATCCCTTCCCAAAAACTAGAAGCACCAAGAAGGATCGAATTTTTTCCACCACTAAACTGTTTTAAGATTTTATCACGATTACCCGTAATTCCTTGTGCTAAAATATCCCGCTGATCAAATAGATCCGTTTCACGAAGTTGGCTATATACCTGCTCAATCATCACCAGTGAGTTGAATAAAATCATTGTCTGATAATCAGCATTCTTCGTTAATTGGTAAATCGTGTCACTGAGGTATTTAATGTAATCACTGTTATTTTGCGCGCTCGGTACTGGTGCATCTTCTGCAATCAATAATTTAGCATTCTGTTTGTAATTGTATGGAGATGCGAATCGACGCGTTAAAGTATTATTGCGCTCTAAATCTAACTGGTGGTAAAGATACGGCGATCGTGACGATGTAAACAATGTCGCCCCCACAAATAATGGTTGAGCAAAATATGGATAAACATTCTTTGTGAGGTAATGGGTTGCTTCCAATAGCCCCCCACTAAGCTGTAAGGCACTTTGTTCACTTGATTGGCGAATAGTAATCCAAAAAGCAGCAGCCTCTCCTTGTTGTTGAAGTGTTTCGTTAAATTCATTTAGTGTCTGATCGGCTTCAATTAATTTTGCAAGCTGACTTTGAAATTGGCTCATGAGGTAACGATCACTTAATAACCACCGGTCTGGCTGACTGCTAAATAAATGACTGAGGGCAGAAAAATGAAGCTGCACACTGCTTAATGCTTGCTCTAGCTTCATCATCACGGGCCCACTAATATCTAAAAGAGCCATCACTTGATCATTTTGTAGTGGTTGTTCAATTAATTCATTATCAGGATTACCAGTAGCGCTTGCCATATATTGACGGTAAAGGGCTTGCTGGAAAAGGTCAACCGCTTCTTCTACTGCATTGAGATCACCACGAAGCAATTCAACATTATAACTGCCTAGTGCCTGTTCAGCGAAAATATCAGTTAAGTTCCGGTCATTGCCATTATTAACTAACCCAGACATTATATGAACTGCTGTGCGCAATTTCTGAAAATTAAATGTTCGCCGTGACCGTTTTAAGATACTTTCGCTTAAGTGCTGAGCTTCATCGATTACTAAGTATGGGCGACGAGTTCCATCCCCTAATTCCTGGGCATGAGCAACCAAGTACGCATGATTCGTAATAATAATATCAGCTTGATGAAGCCGCTTTTCCCGCCGAACGAGAAAATCATCATGGTAAAAGTCATTTGCTGGATTCAAGCTCCGAATACCCTGATGACGAATTTCAGTAAAGTATGGCGACTGCTGAGAATTTAAATTAAGTTCATCAAGGTCCCCACTTTGCGTTGAAAGCAGCCATACTAAAATTTTAGCTTTTAACAACTGAACAAGCTTCGAATCTTCAATCACACTTAAGGAATGAACAAAACGTGCAATATCAATATAATGAGCGTTTCCTTTGATAATCACACTATTCATTTTAAAAGGCAACACCTTATTTAACTGTGCGATTGATGTATCAATAATTTGTTGCTGGAGGATATTAGTTGCTGTGCTGACGACAATCTTCTTATCAAGATATGCAACATAACTTAGCGGAAAAAGATAGCCCAATGTCTTCCCTACTCCAGTTCCAGCCTCGACAATCATATTTTGGGGTTCAGCATGAGTATAATTATTGTAAATGCTGTTCATCATTTTGGCTTGAACAGGCCGCAATCTCAACGTATCTCCGTATAGCTTTTCCTTTGCCTTTTTAGTGGAAGGATATTTATGCTTTTCTCGCTGACCATTAGCAGTAATCGGCCGCGATTTATGAAGAACAATTCCGTGAGAGACATACAACTCTTCGCTTAATGGCTGGGGCGATTTACGTCGACGCTGCAATTCAGCATCAAAAACCCCGGCTGTTTGCTGAGGTAGGTTGAGCTTCAACTGAGTAATCTTTTCAAGCGTAAGCGTTGGTAATTCTTGAACTCGTTTTAACAAGTCATTAAGTAAGTCTGCAGTTGCCTCAGCGTCTGATACTGCACTATGAGGGTGATCATGCTCAATATGCAACGAACTAGTTAAGTCTCGTAAACGGAAACTCTTTGCAGTAGGAAGAAGAATCTGACTAAGGGTTACAGTATCGATTGCAGGAATTGATAATGAGGGATATCCAGCTCGCTCTAATTCTGCATTTAGGAAAGGAAAGTCAAAATTAACATTGTGAGCCACAAAGGTCGTTTCCGCCAACAAACTATAAATAGTTCCAGCAATGTCCTCAAACAAAGGTGCTTTTCGTACGTCTTTATCTTCAATTCCTGTTAATTGAACAATTGAACGAGGAATTTTCTCTCGTGGATTTATTTTTGTTTCAAAGTGATTCATGATTTCGCCATCTTGAACGAGAACACAACCGATTTGAATGATTCGATCACCATGATTAACATTCGTTCCGGTTGTTTCTAAATCAACAACTGAGTAGATTGGCGCTTTCTTGTCACGCTTTTTTGTGCGCTGACTACTACGCTGTGTCACTTAAAGGTTATTAATATTTTGAACGTATTGTCCAGTCTTAAAATTAATCAGATCGTAGCAGAGATTCCCTTTTTGATTACGATATGTTACTTCCCAGACAATCTTGTCATTAAATATCCCGGGAGCAACTTTTAAAATTTCTCGCAGATCACGATTTGATTTTGTCATCGCTCGTGCTCTCGCAGCAGTAATCCCACTTGATTGTTTTAGAACTCTGATCTTGCCACCGTGTTGGGGAACCATAACCAAGATCGGTTGGTTTTGCTGATTCTTGCCACTAATCGTATAGTAAGTATTCTCTCGATTATAAATATAAAATTGGTCAGGAGATTGAAGATGAGCATATTTTTCAGCAAGTGAAATTGTCTGTCGTCGCGCTGAATTTCGCGGCTGATTGCTAACTGCAAAAACACTCCACACTATTAACAAGATTAGTAAAATCGCAATCAAAAGGTTACGAATTGTCCGCATTGAGGAACCACGACTTTGTTCACGCTGAACTTCACGTCGACTTTGCATTTATTCGCCTAATTTATAAATCGGTATTTTAGGCTTTTTTAATGTCTTCTTTTCTGGCTTTTGTCCAGCCTCTTTACGCTGTTCAAACCTCTTTTCGTGCTCATTGATATCTCTTTCTGTCCGTAAGCCCTGACGATCCCAGCTTTGTAGAATCCGGTCCATATATTGGAGATTTAGCGCACTATTCATTACTGCCTGCCGTAAAGCAAGTTTAATCATTATTGCCGAATAATTATCTTTATCCAACCAATCATTAATAATTTGCAATTCCATTGATGAGAGTGGCCGGCCAAATTCGGCCTCTAGCTGATTAAATGTCTCAACCCGACTATTAGTATTTTCAACCTTAATTGTTTCCTCTTGGTCATTCTCATTGAGCAATGCTAATTTATTGATAAGGAGCGAAAAATCATATATTGCATCTTCTTTACCATCTTCCATTTTTCGCATCTTCTGCTCAACAAGATGGTTTGTCATCATTTGGTGAAGCTGTTCAAACACCTGTCGCTCTTTTGTTCCTAAGTTCTTTGCAATTGTACGAACGTCCGGATTCATTATTCCTCGGTCCTGATAGGATTTGAACTGAAGATATAAGACAAATTGAGAGGTTGTCATCCCCAACTCTTTATAATGATGTAGCAATAAGTTGCTTATATTTGTTTCTCCTGCCTGCAAATAATGTTGTAAAAGGCTTGCATCTGGCATTTAATAATGAATTGTACGTTTTCGCCGACCATTTTGTAGAATATAGACGGCAATAATTACTAAAATAATTCCTAAAATTTCTGCCCAATTCAAGTTCAATTTAAAGAAGATCACACTTAAAATCGAACTTGTAATTGGTTGAACGGCATCCATGATACTAACTACATCAGATGGGGCATATCTAGTTGCATGAAGCAAAATTCCAAATGGTAAAATCGTTCCGAATAACACCACCGTCGCAACCGATGCTACTAACGTGGTAGTAATATGTGGTGGATTGACCCAAAATGGCCGGTAGAGGTTAAATAGGACTCCGGCAATCATCGTCCCCCACCCGAGGACAACAATTGGCGGATTTTCATCAGCAGCACGTTGTGGAAGGACAACATAGAATGCAGCTGTAATTCCAGAACCTAAGCCCCAGAGAAGGGATACAAACGGTAAAGCTAATTGGGTAAGGTTACCACGCGTAATACATAATGCTACCCCAATCAAAGCAACAACAAACGCAATAATATCACTCCTGAACGGACGACGATGCATAAAAATAATTCCACCTAACACAATAAAAAGCGGGGAAAGATATTGAAGAATTGTTGCTGCTGAGGCATTTCCTGTTTGAATAGCATAATAGAACGTAAGCAGGTTTGCCATCAATCCTAAAATAGCATAACTAATAACTGAAATAGCAGTTGCTCGTGTCTTAAATACGTTAAAAATCTTTTTTCCATATAAAAATACACTAATTACTAATAAAATTACTCCTGCTGAAAAAGTCCGCATTGAGAGCATCCACGTAGCAGGAATTGCTAAATTTTGTGAGATGAGTTGCAAAACGGTTCCGGATATTCCCCACATAGCGGAGGCAACCGCTGCCCATATAATTCCTTTCATTACTTGAGAAGAAGATTTTTCCATTTAGGGATTAGTCGTGCTTGGTTGTGTAGCAGAGGCAGGGCTAGAACTTGAGCTTTGTGCGGGTGCAGATGAACTTGAACTAGCCGGAGCACTGCTTGATGAAGACTCAGCTGGAGCATTGTTTCGTTCTTCTGTGCGACTTTCGCTGCTACTACTTGAAGCAGAGCTAGAAGAAGATGAAGACGATGATGAATCGCTTGAGCTAGAAGTAGAACTACTATCACGATCATCCGATGTATCTTCAGTGTAATCAAATGCCCATTTTGAATCACGAATTACAAGCTGACGTTTACCTTTAACTCGAACAGCCTCAACAGTGTCTGGCATCGTCCAATCAGATGCGTGATTTTGGCTGTCAAGATATTGCATTAAGTCCTTGTAAAGCAATTGCGCTGACTTTACATATTGTTCTGAAATGCTGCCACCAGGTTCGAGTGGGTGGTCATAACCAGTCCAAACTGCAATTGAGTAATTCTTAGTATAACCAGCCATCCAGGAATCCATTACGCCAGACTGGCTAGAATTTCCAGGGTAGTTTGTCGTCCCTGTCTTACCAGCTTGGTTAACACCGTCGAGTCGAGCGTCAGTTGCGCTTCCTTGTGAATCCGTGAAAACTCCTTTAAGCATATCAGTAATCATGTAGGCAGTAGCCTTATTCATTGCGCGTTTACCTTTAGGATTGAATTGCTTTACTGAACCATCTTGAGTAGTAATCGAGCTAATGTAGTAAGGTTTGTAGTAAGTACCACCATTAGCAAAGGCCGCATATGCAGCAGAAACTTGGAGTGGGGAGATATACAACGCAATCCCGTTTTGTAAAGTATATGGTTGTTTTTGTGAAATTCCTAATCCATCAAGGAAAGAAGTAGCACGCTTAATTCCAACAGCTTGCAATGCGCGAATAGCAGGAACATTCCGTGATTGAACTAAGGCTTCACGCATTGTCATATTACCCTTGTACTTTTTGTCAAGGTCATGAAGGACAGTGTTGGTACCAGGAAAGACAAACCGCGTATCAGCAATTGATTTGAAAGTTGGCCATTGCAAGTATTCGATAGCCGGACCATAATCCATTAATGGCTTTGCGGTTGACCCAGAACTACGATTGCTTTGCACAGCTCGGTTAAGTCCATACACAACATTTCCTGTGTGACGGCCACCGAGCATGGCAATAATTTGCCCGTTGTGGGGGTCGGTAACAGCCACTCCAGCTTGCATTTTATCGTTTTGGAACTGAACATTTTTATTTGCAGCATCATAAAGGTGTTGTTGCGCATCGAGGTCAAGATTGGTGTGAACCTTTAACCCATCACTATAAGGGTCGTATCCTTGTGCCTGTAAATCAGCAAGAACCTGCTTTACATAAGGATCCACAACCTTAGAATCTACAGCAGTTCCGCTTCCCGAAATATTACCGTGATCAGGGTCTAAACCAGCAGTAACGCTTTCGCTTGCAGCTTGGTTAGCCTGGGATTGGGTAATATAATTGCTGCGAACCATCGCATTCAATACTTCATTGCGCCGTTGCGTTGCATACTTTGTGTTACTTACAAGTGGATTATAGTAAGTGGGAGATTGTGGCATCCCAGCAAGCAGGGCTAATTGGGAAAGATCAAGATCGTTTAAATCTTTACCGTAGTAGTACTGGGCTGCTGTTTGCATTCCATAAATTCCATTTCCCATGTAAACCTTGTTAATGTAGAAATCAAGGATTTGACTCTTGCTAAAATGCTGCTCAACATTAATAGCAAGCCATGCTTCTTGGGCTTTACGTTTTAATGTTCGATCAGAGGCAGCCGTTGAGAAGACGGATAATTTAACTAACTGTTGAGTCAGCGTACTTCCCCCCTGCATCCCGGCTGAACGACCAAAAACATTAGAAGTGGCTGCTCCAAGAATTCGAATTGTATCAACACCATGGTGCTTGTAGAAGCGGCGATCCTCAATTGAAACAACAGCATTTTTTAACTGCTTTGGAATTTGATTATCCTTGGCATATTCTCGCTTTTGTGCTCCTAAACGAGAAATCACTCGATTTTGATCATCGTAAATAGTCGTAATACTCTGACTTGTTAAGTCGCTTCTACTAATTTTAGGAGCACTTGAGGCATAGTAGAAAAATAAAGCTGCAGATGCCACCATTAGTAGAACGACGATTCCTGCTACCCATAGCAAGATTTTCTTTATTAAGCCGCCAACATTGCGCTGTTGATTGTCATTATTATTATGACGCTCACTACGCGTTGACTGATTATCATTTGACATTTACGCTTTTGCAGCAATTATTTTATCAACAGCGTTTAAATATGGTAAACGCGGATTGAGTTGATAATGAATTTGATAGCCTTCTTTAGCGATATCAGTTCTCAAAATTGATTTACGGCCGCCATTTTGCTGTTGGTCCCAATATTTAAACAGGTTGGAAGCGGGAAGCAGGTATAGCAGGTCAAGCTCCGTAAATTTAATGAAAGCAAAACAAATTCCTCCCTGTGCTACACATTCACGCATATGTTGAATTTGGTGGGGATGAAAGTTCTTTAATGGAAAAGAATTTTTATTACGTGTTTCTTTAGCATCAAAATCAATGTAGTATCCACGGTACACTCCATTGTAATCAGTAGTTGATGGTCGCCGAAAATATGCTTCTTTAATAACAGCCGCACTCCGCTTGGGGTAATCAACTTTTACAAGCTGAATAGGGGTAGGCTTTTTATGAATAACAGCAATATGGCGAGCCAAATAGTAATGATTACTATGATTGATCTCATCCTCTAATGACATCCCACGTTTGGCATAAATAGATTGATGTGGTGTCGGTAATTCATTATGTGTATTATAGTGTTGTACAGGTTGCTGACCATTGGGATAGTGAATGGTCACTTAAAATTCATCTTTTTCCCTTTGACGCTCGGCCCATTCTTCTGCCTCTTCTTGAAGTTCATCAAAATCAACAAGCGTCATCGAATACTCACTTTCTTCTATATATTTTTGAATCGTCTCATAATCATACTTAGTTTTTCCTTCATACTCTGGATCGTAAAGAAGAAAAGCCTCATCAGTATGGGTAAGCATAAACTGCTGATAATTCCGTAATTGTTGTGGCGATTGATAAGGTTTATCTGAAACATTAGCAAAAAAATCAACTTGCTGGGTAATATTTGTCAGCTTCAACTGATTACTTTCATTCCATTGCTTACCAAATTCTGCAAAAGGAAACATTAAAGCTGTTTTTAATTGTGGAAAATCCGCTTGGAATTCTAAAGCAGCTTCAAGTCCCCATCTTTCCGTTCCCATTTGTGGTCCAGTTATTACCCAAAATTCATCATCATTTAATTCTAATTGAGCCCTTAAATATTTTTTTAGCACCTCTTTTATTACTTGAACTTTGGGATCATCATCCTTAAATATATTTAGTTCGTAACTTCGATAGCCAGTAATCCATAATCTCTTCATCTAAAGCAAATGTGAGTCATTATTATCATTACCATCTAACTGTGAACCAAATACACGACGTTCTAGATTAGATAGACGCTTTAAAATATCCATATTTGTAGCGCTCGATACAGGTTGTCGGGAAGTAGTTTGGCTACTCATAGATGAACCAACTTCTACTTGACGATTTAATTCATCAACCTTTGCTCTCAAACGTTCGTTTTCATCATTTAAACGTTCAAGTTCTTTGTTATAGGTGTCGTAGTCTTTAATAACATCATCTAAGAAAGCATCAACATCCGCTTCATCGTAGCCTTTGCCAATATTTCTCTCCTTAAATTGCTTGTGCAAAATATCTTGTGGAGTAAATTTTATGTTATCCAACTACATTAATGAATTCTCATTTACTTTATCAGTTAATATTTTATAAACGCGTTCTATGTCCCAGGTGGTGCCACGAGATTCAAATGCGTCCAATAAAGGCAAACCATATTCTTTGGCGTATGTCTTGGCAGTTATTACATACATCTTCCCTAAGGTTAAGTTCCCACTGCCAATTATTCCCGCACAACATTTAACATTGTTATAGCTTTCCAAATAATCGTGCATTGGTGTTGTTAAAATCTCTGTTAATGTCGGCGTAAATCTACTTCCACCAATCATATATGTTGGTAGTAAAACAAAAAATTTACTATCGCTTTCAGTCGGAAGTGTCTCCTCTGAAATCTCCAATAAATCGACTAAAGGATTTTCATTATTCAAATGATGTTGTTGCGTTGCGTATTCTTGAAGCCGATGAGTAAATGACCGTACATTCCCAGAAAACGACATATATACAATTTTTATTCTCTTATTATCCATAAAAAGGGATTGTGACATAAGTTAAGTTACTTTCATAAAAAGCAAATACGCAGTACAACAATGGCCTCCAACGTCCGGCAAAAAAGCCAAACATTGGAGGCCTATTGTTGCTTGCGAGGTCTCCCAGAGGCTAGCTTCGCGTCGAAAAACAAAGTAACAAGTGACTTCTGTCTCGCTTCCTCTATTTAAGGGATTTGATCTTGGAGCGATCTTTTTTGCCCCAATATTGGTAGAGATCTGTTCGTAAAGCACCATTATAAAGTTTACGACGCTTGGTAGCGGGTGCGCCATAATAATTTTCAAATTCCATATCAGCCGTCAAAATATATTTACTCCATGTGGTTAATGGACGATATAACTCACCCATCTGCCGGTAAAGTTCATGAACTGATTCCTTATCACTTAACCGTTCACCATATGGCGGATTAGCAACGATAACTCCATTAACTTCGCTTGTTTGCCAGTCTTTTACGGCTAATTGCTTAAACGTAATATCGTGAGTTAATCCTGCCGCACGAGAATTTTCTTGAGCAATATCAATCATATTCTGATCAATATCATATCCGTGGATATCTAATTCGATATCATAATTTGCTAAGGAATCGGCTTCATCCCGAACTTCATCAGATAAACCATCTGGAACTAAGTTAACCCATTGTTCACTAATAAATGAACGGTTGATGCCCGGCGCAATATTATGACCGTATAATGCGGCTTCGATTGGAATCGTTCCCGAACCACATACAGGATCGACAAATGGATTATCTGGGAACCAGTAAGCCAGCATCACCAAGGCGGCTGCCATATTTTCCTTCAACGGTGCTCCACCTTTATTTTTACGATATCCACGCTTAAAAAGCCCTTCTCCACTAGTATCTAACGTAAGAAGAACATGGTCTTTATTAATCGCTACTTCTAACGGGTAAGTGGCACCAGTTTCGGCTAAGCGAGTCCGACGGTGGTATGCATTACTGAGGCGTTGAACAATCGCCTTTTTAGTGATTGCTTGAACACTTGGCACATTATGCAATTGTGAGTTATGACTTTTTCCTTCCACTGGGAAATTCGCGTCAATTGGTAACAAATCTTCCCATGCAATGTTTTCAGTACGATCAAACAATTCTTCAAAAGACCGAGCATCGAATTCACCAACAACAATTTTTACTCGGTCTGCGGTCCGTAGCCAGAGATTAGTCCGAATGACATCCTTCATTGTCCCTTGAAAACGCACCCGACCATTTTCTACTTTGACTTCATAGCCAAGATCTCTTAGTTCTTTTCCTACTAATGCTTCAATACCTGCAGCAGCAGTAGCAATTAACTGATATGTTTGCACTTATAATTTGTCTAGTAAATCATCGTATTTTTTTCGAGCATTTTGAGTAACGTGGAGATATACTTCTCTAGTCGTTTCGGCGTCCTTATGACCTACTCGATCTTGTATGATATATAATGGCATTCCCAGTTCAGCTAATTTTGAAACGTGAGTATGCCTAAATGTATGAGTAGTAAGTTGCTTATCTAGTTTCAAATCATGTTTAACTTTTCGTAAACTAGCATTTAATCTAGTAAAGGTAAACCATTGATGATTATCTTGAAAAAGGAAATCGTCTTTATGTTTACCTTTTTTTCTATGCTTATAAATTTCAAGGGCATCAGAAGAAAGTTTAACATCTCGGAAACTAGAATCATTTTTAGGCATTGGTTGGCGTACGTATTCGCTAACTTTGTTTGCAGAATAGTCTAACGTTCCTGAAACACTTGCATAGTAGATTCCACTTTTCTTCTTAATATCTTTGACTCTTAACGCAAGCACTTCTCCGATACGCATACCGGTTAAATATTGCCAATCAAAGATCTGTTCATATAAAGGATTAAGTTTTTCAATTTCGCTTAAAACGTATGGTAACTCATCTTGATCAAGAAATTTTTTTCCGACATCGTTTGCTTTATTCTTTTTCCATTCTACCGGTAGTAACTTTGGTGGTTGATTCGCAATATAATCACGACGGAAAGCAAATCGTAAAATATTATTCATTTTAAACTCAACGCTTTTTACAGTTGGATTATTATACCCATGTTTGTAAAGCATATCTTCATAAATATGAATAAGATATTTAGGTGTAATCTTACTTACTTGAACATCATTGCCAATGTATTTTTCGATATGCTTTTTTGCCACTAAATATGATTGCCAAGTCGTACTCCTGACTTGTTGTTTATATATTGGCTCCCATTCTTTGATAACCTGTCCTAGCGTAATTCCTTCTTTGATAGTTCCATCTTGAATTTTGGCTAGTCTTTGATGAATCTCTTTCTCTAATGCCATTTGCGCTTTTTTACGTGTAGAATTTGTATTCTTTTCAAAAAAGATAGATACTTTCCTAAGGTTACCAGTTAATGGATCCTTATACCTTTCGATAAATTTGTAGTTATCATCGGCACGTTTTTCCACCCACATCTAATCTTCTCCAATCTCCATCATGCTAACGGATTCTTCAAGGCTATCTAAAATTTCGTTAGTTTCAATAAAATTAATCCATTCTTGAGCAGGGGTGTTTCGATTCGCCTTAAGTCCTTTAGAAATCTTGTCATAGACGCTACCAATGAACTCATCAGTAAATTTATCCACTTGGCGCTCAATCTTTGCTTCGTTCCATCGCTTAGCGGGTTGGCGCTTTTTATTTTTGGCTTCTTGATCATTACGCACTTTGTCTTTGAAAATTGTGATTGCTGATGAGTTAGTGTCAATGTATTCTAGTAATTCGTTTTTATTCATCTATTCACGTAGAATAGATTTAATATATTCTCCCTGAGCTTTAGCAACTTGTGGTGGTATTGCATTACCAACCATTTGTGCCAGAAGAGTTTTGGAGTATTCTGGATTAAGCTTGTAGTCTTTAGGAAATCCTTGTAATAGTAGAGCTTCGCGTATACTAATACTTCTATTTTGGGTAGGATGCAGAAACCGTCCTTTGGAAGGTGAAAGACATCCACCTGTAATAGTAGGAGAGGGCTTATTCCAACTCATCCGTCCATATACGTCCCTAAAACCAACGTTTGCTTTTTTATGGCAGGCAAGCCAATATTTTTTTGGTAGATCAGTTCTACTGCCACCATCTTTAGGAATCATTTTTATTATTTTCAGTATTCTTTCTGTATGATGTGAATAGATACTTTGCAGTGGGTCTTTAGAATTGATTTTTTTATCTAAATTGCCAATAGCGTCTTTGACAGTCATTTTCTTTTGTGCTTGGAAAGTAGGTAAATTTACTTTTCGTATTCTTGAACCAACTAAAATTAGCCGGCGTCTATTTTGAGGAACTCCAAAGTCATTGACATTGATAATTTGATAGCTAATACTATAGCCAATTTTTTCTAATTCGTTAACAACATAATGAAATTTATCGAACTTTACTATTTCTGGAACATTTTCCATTAAGATAAAATCAGGCAGAATATCTTTAATAGCTCTAAAGTAGTCCAGTATGAGAGTGTTTCTGTCATCATTGAATTTTGACCTTATGTTGTTTCGATTGATTTTAGTAAAACCTTGGCATGGTGGACATCCAGCAACTATATTGATGTTTTTGCCTATCTTTTTAAATTCATCATCTGAAATTTCTCGGATGTTTTTATTAATCATAGTCGTATTTTTATGATTTTCTTCGTAGGAATTAGCGATTTTTGGATCAAGTTCAACAGCATAAGATACTTTTATTCCAGCCGATTCTAACCCTACACTTAATCCGCCACATCCTGAAAAAAGGTCTATTGCTTGTAACTTTTTCTCCATACTTAAGTTCACTCACTTCCCTGTACTCTTGTCATAAAATTCTTTTATTTCTAACAAAGTATCCTTAATACTGTAGTATTCAGGAGATTCTGAATAATTTCGAATCCAATTAGCTATTAATTCTTGAATTACTGCATAATATTGTTCAGAATTTGGTTTATCAACAAGTAATCTAGCTTTTACTATATCATAATATACATCCTTAATAGGTCTATTTTCAGATACATTTATATCGCATCCTTGAGGAATAAGACTCTTAAGAAACTGGCTGTCTTTAATAATTTGTTCTGGTGTTGTTGACTTTGGAAGGTAGTGTACATGATTATAGAAATAACGTAAATACTTCAATTGTGCTTTATATTTTATAATATCTTCTTTAGAATCATTGTCTTTTCCTTTAGACGAAGGAAAACTAATTTTTTCACAAATATTATTACATAAATCATTAATAAAGTTCTTGTCTTCTAATTTAACTTTTGGTAAATTCTCTACGTCAATTTTATCAATTTTCATGTCACCATCTAAAATATAGTAGTTATTATTACCATTTCCAGAACTATCAGAAAGAATATAAGTTTTTAATAATGAAGTTGCTCCATCTCCTTCATATGATATGGAAAAATATTTTGATATATTCTCGTTATTCGCGACAGCTTGAACTAAAAGTGCGGCTGCTCTATCTTCTGTATAGACATTACATTTTGGTATAGGTAAGTCTAGTTCTTCAAATACACGAGAAGGAGAGCAACCATTAGTAATATATGAAATACCTTCAGTACTGTCAAAATGAATAGCTTTGATTGCAAAATTAGGTAATTCTGAAATAAAATTTTGTGAGTGTGTGGCAATTATAATTTGACAGTGGAGTTTTTTTGTCATTTCTAATAGAAAATATAATAACCTTTTTTGTGCACCTGGATATAATGATGTTTCGGGTTCATCCAATAGTATTAAATTATTTTCATTCTTTTTTAGATTAAAAATCTGATGGACTAAATTAGCTACAGCAAATTCTCCACTACCAGCATGCGCTTCAGTATAAGTAAATCCTGCTTTAGTTAAAAGAATTGAATCTCCTTCGTTTCTAAAAAAATTATGGTGAACTAGTTTCCCGCTAGTATATTCAACACCAAGAATTATTGAAATAAAGCGTAATTCAGGTTTAGTCAATGAAATAGGAGATGAATTGTGATTTTTCTTTTTACTTCGACTTTTATATATCTTATCTGAATTTAGAACATTATCTAAATATTCAGATTTTAAGCGGATGAAGTCTTGCTTTGACTTCTTTTTGAGACCATTAGTATTACCAAAGTAAAAGAATTTGTCATAAGCACTTAATTGTTCTCTAAAATCAATATATGTAACTTTTGCCCTCATTGGTGGAAACCTTTTTGTTTCGTCCATACCATATTCTGCATGAGGTTTGCCAGTTTCCCAATAATCCATATTTTCCTTCTTAGTTTGCGTTCCAGGACGAGATGCTCGGTAATATAATACCTTTGCATCTTTTCCTTTTTGTCTATACGTATAAACATAACGATGGCTATGTTCTCCGTCTCCATCTTCAATAGGATCAACACTTGTGGAAAACCAAAAATGTTCAATTGTTGGACCATAAGGACATCCATAGAGGGCATGTAAAATAGAACTTTTACCGCTACCATTTTTTCCAACTAGAACAGTTATTGGGAAAGAAAAATCTATAGTACTAGATGGTTTAAAGTTTTTATAAAATGGGAAGTACAATTGGCTTATGTAGGCTCGGTTAGGGTTTTTATCATTGGCATAGTCAAGAAAATTATTTGTTAGAAAGTAGTTTATTAAATTCTTTGTTTTATCATCGATCATTGAATTATCTATATTTTCTTTTTTCATTTAATATTTTTGATTTTGATCATATTCAGCCATGCTTTGACCATTAGCCCATGCTTGATCTCGCTTAGCTACCCAATTTTTGAAGTTTTGTGTTTCACTTCCATCAGGATTCTCAATACCTTTTTTAACGTTCCAAGCATGTTGTATTTTCGCTGTTTCAACTTGAACTCTGTGAGTAGTCGGATCAGTAGTTGAATTATTTAATTGTGGCTTTTGAATATTTACTGAAGAGCCACCAGATAATTGAATAGAAGATGTATTTACACTTGGCGCACTAAACGAACTAGTACTAGACTTATTTTCAGTAGTTTCCGCATTAGCATTACTTGCATTTTCTGTTGCATCAGTTGATTCATCGTCATCGCTGAAAAGCTCTTCATCTGAAGTCTTATCTAAAGTATCTGATGATTCTTCAGCAAGACTCGATGCTTCAGATTGCTTAAGCTTCTCTTTAGTTGATTGATTACTGCACGCTGCCAGGCTCATCCCCGTTAGAACAACAGCACATATTAAACCTATTTTCTTCATTTATTTGATGTAATAATCTGTAATTTCGTGCTCAACTACGCTTGAAAGATAGTTAGGTACGTGGAAAGCTTCCATAAAGTTTGCACTGTTAACACATTCTCTATCGACTTCTTGACAATAGAATGGAACCAATAATTTAACAGCTCCGACATTAGCCTTGTATTCAACTGATTCTTTTCCAGTAAAACTAGCGTGATAGAAAACAATATCACCAGAGTCGCCGTGTATAACGTGAGCTAGTTCATGAGCAAATTGAAAAACGAATTCTTCGGGTCGATGCCAGTCAACATTCATGACTACTCGACGGTATTCATAGCTACTGCCAGGCGGAGTAGTAGGTGAAAAGTGCTTCCATTTAACATCAATGTGATATTCTTCTGCTTTTTCTGACAGATAAGCACAAGCTTCTTTCATTTGTTCATAAATCATTCATTCTTCATCACCACGCAATAAACGTTTCATGTATTCTAAATCTTCAGGCGGAATTTCCCTCCCTTCATATGTAAACACAGTATCTTTATCTGCGAGGTCAGCTGTTTTTTTGCTATCCGAGTTACCGGTTAAATAATCTAGAGACACTCCAAGATATTTAGCGACTTTCTCAAGATTTTCAGTTTTTGGAGACCTAACATTCCATTTAGAGATTTGACCATTAGATATTCCAGTTTTGCGTTCTAACTCAGCAATAGTAATTCCACGATTACTTGCTAACTGTTTTATTCTTTGCGCTAAATTCATTTAGCTTTCCATCCCTGCATATGCTGCAAACTTTTTTCTCCATGCATTCGATTTCTCGCCATGCTGCTTTTCAGCAATGATAGAACTGACATACATCTTTGAAAGGCCAAATTTTTGGGCTATGGCTTGTTGCGTCGAAGGCTGGAGACCAGCTTTTTTATTTCTTAATAGTTGAATCGCCATTCGCTCTCCATAAGTAAGATTTGACATTCAAAGGCCTAGACGTTGATTGATGGCTGCCGAGATAACATTAGTTGCTATTGAGGCTAAAGCATTTAATGATGTTGAGCCTACTTTGCTAGCTATGGCTTTTGTCTTAGCCCAATTCTTATCTTCACGAATATCTGCTAAGAATTTATGGCCTTCTGGCGAAAGATCTTGAATTAAAAAATCGCCCCCAAGACAAAAAGTTACCCCTAGCAATAAACCGGCTTCATCAGCTTGCCGAATATGATATGCAATAGTGTTCATGTTATATTTTTGAACAATTCCGGATTCAATAAAATCTCCAGTAGTAGCTACTTTTGAGAAGTCGGTATTATCTTCGACGACAACTAATATATCTCTGATACAGTCAGGATCTAACCGCATTCACATCACTCCTCTCAAGCGTGGATCAATTTTCAACTCTTCTTCATGTATTCTCTTTCGTTTCATAAACCAATTATCAAAACGCTTGATATAAAAGTAATACCTACGTCCTCGTTTAATGAAAATTTCGCCTTCTGTTTCCGTTTGATAGACATCATCATCACTAATGATTTCATCTTTTAGTTTCATAATCGTATTACGACTACCATACTTACGACTTTTGATTAAATCGGACATAGGAATTGTGTCATTGTCAGATAATTGCTCTTGCTGTTGTTTGAATGGCTTGACCGCTTCTGTTACAGCTTCTTCAATCATCCTTTGCAACGTCTGTTTATCCGTCACGATTATTGGCGATTGCTCCATCTAATGTTTCTTTCTGTACTTTTCTTTCAGCACATTCAGCTTCTCGCCTTCGATAACGTTGACGATTGCTCCAATTAAGAAGCAAGCCATAATTACCACCCAAGGAATTGCTAAACCTAACATTTAGCTAACTCTTAAAAATCCAGTATGTTCATCAGTAACTTGATAGCCATTACGTTTTAGTTCTTGAATGATTTCTTCCTTGGACATTTCAAATTGATCTAATTCTACAGCCACACTAGGATGTGGAAGACTACTATTATCAATATTTGCTTTTATGTATGTGTCTAGGTAAGCCCAGTCTTTCTTTTGAAATGGCTTTTGATGTCTTGGCGTTAGTCCCATCTATTTGCCATCGGATGTGTCGGATCCGGTGGCTTTTTTGTTTGGATTATCTGGGTCACCTAATGCTCCTAAGATTTGCCAGAAAAGAACAAATCCAAAGACAAGGAACAATCCAGATCCGCAAAACAATGAGATTAACATTGCAGCAGTTAAGCCCGTACAAATTAAAGCTGGTTCATTCATTTACATCCACCCCATTTGCTCATTAAATAATTCTGATAAAGTTTGTTGCGATTTGTAATAGCGAGTAAGTGCTTCAACATCACCTACGGGGGTTGCTTGCTTAACAAATACTGCGTTCATTAGATTATTTTGTAGAAGGATAAATCCCTCTGCCTTTTTCAATTTTTGGTTAAACATTCAGCTGTCAGCTTCATCAGCTGGCTTGATTGTCCCTTCGTTGAAGAGTTCTGTTTGTCCGTCTGCGACTTCTTCGCCGTTCGCTTCTTGCTCTTCGTTGCTGTTGCCATCTTGCTTTACCCCCTTAGCCTTCGCTTCTTGTGACTTGTTAAATCCATCAAGCAGTTCTTTCGTCGTTTGCTGATGTTCGTTATTTTCTGGTGTTACGTCTCGGCGCTCATCATCGTATTCGTTGCTTGTAGTATCGTTAATAGCACCAGTCAATAGGTCACTATCATCAGACGTGTTAATAAACATCTTAGCGGCACGATTAAGCACAGTACGCTTTGCCATTTCTTGACTAAAATTCTGTTGCACCTTGTTGTTCTTTTGACGTGTTTGTGACCACGACTGGTCAATTTCCTTTTTAGTCATGATAGTGTCAACATAGGTTCCGTCATTCTTGAATATCCGTGCAAAAGCATAGGCAATCTCTTTATCTTGATTTTCGATACTTGGTTGGAACTCTTTAACAACTGTTTGGAAGTTCTCATCAGAGCCAATCTCAAACTTATCGCCTTCATGCACAACTTGAGCTGTAATATTCTTAACACTATCTAGTCGTTTAAGAACGGCAACTGTACCAAAATAGGAGCGCTGCATTTGAAGCTCGTTACCGTACACAATGAAGTAGCACTGCGTTTTAGCAGGACTTAAGCCTTGAATTACCATGTTAAGTAATGTGTTGGCAATTGATGGCCTTGTACATACTTCTAGTGCTGGTCTCTTGTTACGATCTTTTACGCCTTGAAGCACGAGATAAGCAGATTTAAGAGCATTTTCGGCGCTGTACCCTTTAGGAAGCAAGAAGCCGTCCTTCTCTTTCATCTCATTAACTCGATCAAGTACATCATCAGTAATACTTTTCGGATTGACTGTTACCTTAGTTACTTGATTATTCATTTATACCTCGATTTCACTTGCGTGTATAAATCCACTTAACATCTTCGTTTCACGGCAGTAATCACATTTGCCACAATGAACAGGTTCTTCTTCTCCAGTCATCACTTTCCAGAAATGCGGTTGTAATTCCTTTACCTTGTCTAAATCGGCTTGCATTTGGTAATCATCATCAACGCCGTTAAAATCAATTGCCATCTTATCTGGTGGTGTCTGCTTGCTGATTGCAAAGATAAATGGCTGACACTCTTTACCAAAGGTCTGCTTGATAAGTTCACGGTAGACCGCCATTTGCAGGTCATATTCTCGGTCTTGAATAAATGGCATATATCTATGTTCATCAGCATTCCAGTGCCCCTTGTGGATATCATCTACTGTCTTCAAATCACAGAAATACCCTTTATCAAGCACAAGGCTGTCAATCTTGCCTTTCCACAAGTAGCCGTCAATCTCACCTGTTACGATTACTTCCTTGTCGCCTGGAGCGTAGAAGTAATTGAACATATCATCGGCTTGCAACGTTTGGATCATGCTGTTAGCGCCCTTGAATTCGGCTCTGAGGTGGCCGTTAGGATTAGTTTTAGTAGGTCGAGTCATTAGTTCTTTTTTATTAGCTTCGATAAAGTCTTGATGGCTTTTAGCACTCTCAAAGTACGAGTGAACATAGTTACCAACAAGAAGTGGCACAGGGCTAGATACAGGTTGCCAGTCCTCTTTGAGCTTGGCTAAGGTACGAGCTTCGCATTTTTCAAAGTCCTTGAATAGTGACACGCTCATGTATTGCCAATCGGTCTCATGAGAGTAGTAATTATCAGCTGTCAGCTTCATTTAGTCATGTGGCATCGGATCCCCACTATCATCAATTCTTTCGTAGTGCCGTTTATTAGGCTGTTCTTCTTGCTTTTGTTGCTTTTTGAACCACCCTGGCAAGCCTTCGTTAATTGGTTGACGTTTACGTGAGACACTCTTTTGCTGATATTCACGGCTCATTTGTTGCTCGTGACGTTGATCAGACTCAATAGCAGCTTGTACGGTCTTAATTCCTTGTTTTCGATAGTCGCTGAGCTTCCTGTTAAGGTAGGGATCTGCACCTCTCGCTGTTACATTGTGTCTCAAAGCAAACTCAACACAGTAATAAACAAGGTCATTACCAAATTCCTTACTCCACTCAGTTAAATCTTGTTGAGCAATCCCATTAGGGAATCCCCAATTATTTTGCCAAAGGGTGGTGATTTCCTGGAAGGAATGCTGTGCATCAGCTAACAGCTTATTAGTATTATTTAAATCAGTATTAGTGTTATCAGTGATTAGTAGTCCTTGATTTTCCGGAATCGGTTTTTCCGATTTCGGTTTTTCTGGTTTCGGTAAATCGCCTTTCGGTACCGAACTGTGATTTTCTGGTTTCGGTATTTCTTGGAGAACATAATCATACGTTGAGAATTTACCGTCTTTTCGATTTTGAGTTCGCTTCAAATAGCCAAGTTCCATTAACTCTTTCATTGCACTGCTTACAGCTGATTCACCATCTTTAAAATGTGTAGCAATCTCACTGATGTAAAATTGCCAATCATCTGGCTTACTCCACATATACGCAAAGAGGCCTAAGGCTTTAAGATGCATTCTTGGATCATTGATTATGTCATTGTCAATGATCGTGAAGCCTTTAATCTTAATCTTCTTAACTCGTGCCATTCATGCTGTCTTTACCTCCTCGTAATTCCATGTCGCACAGGCTTTATCTCGCATTAAACGGCACTGGTGGCACCATTCTTTAGCTTGTTGTTTCTTTTTATCTCCGACAGGCTTTCTAAGCGCCCATTTGAATTGTTCTTTATTCCACGGGACTTGATACTCGCTGTCATGCTCATCAAGCATTTGCAGATAATAAACTGCTATTTGTAGCTTAGTTTTGATAAAACGCAGGTTAGCAGCTTCTTGTGTTACACCGTTATATTCACTATCAGTTATTTCTAATAGCTTCCGAGTAGAAGCCCATTTCTTTTTCACTTTTTCTTTAGTCATTTAATTATTTCTGCCATTTTTAATAAAGACGCTCCATTTCGTCTTGCTCTTCATATCGCCTAATATTGGTTGCTGACCAAACGCTTTGAATACTTCTTTGATTGGAATTTGTTCTTCATTCCATTTAAAAATCATTGTCCCAGTTGGTTTAAGCACTCTAATTATTTCTTGAAAAGCCTTATGAAATTCGTTTGGCCAAGTCATTAAGTCAATGGTTCCGTACTTCTTCGCAAGCCATGACGTTTTACCTGCACGAACTAAATGTGGCGGATCAAATACAATCAGATCAAATGTTTCATCATCAAACGGAATATTCTTCCAATCCGCTTGAATATCTGGATTAATTTCAATCTTTCGCTCATTACCACGATCCATTGCTGTGTATACAGCTTTGCGAACATCCATGTAGGTTGTATGCGGTTCTTCTTTGTCATTATCGCTTAGTACTGTGCCTCGAAAGCCTAACGGTGTATGTGCGTATTTGCTAATTAGTTCAATTAGAGGCCAGAAGCCTTTACTTTCCAAATCAGCTGCATCTAAATCTTCTCGTTCGTATAATTCTGATAAGCTTTCGATGTTAACAGGAATCATCATCAGCCACATTGGCTTGCGTTCTTCCTCGTCTCGTGCGTCCTGCCATGTGCGGTAAACATAAACATACTTGCCCCGTTTAACGGCAAAGGGACCCATTTCATCGCCACGATCAATTTCTTGACTATGATTAATCGTGTAAATCAGCTCATCAGTTGTTATATAACTATTTGCGTTCATCTACTCATTTTCTCTCCTCCATGTTTCCACACGTGACTTTACTACATAATCAGGCGTATCTATTTTCTCGTGTTTCACAATTTTTTCGTGGTAAGGGCAAAAATCAATTAAGCCGTGATTTTTAGCACACTCATCACACAAAGCACAATCACAAGTTATTTGCCGTTGTGCTGACAAAAAATCTTGAAAACTCGTTCTTCCACAAACAAATGTTGATGACTCGGGATATTGAATTACGTAATCGCACCATTTAGTAGCAAAGCGTTTATGGCACACACCGCATTTTTGCTTTGAAAAATCTTCTTTAATTATTTCTGCCATTTAGCTTTTCCTTTCTACTCCCATATACTCAGGGCCAAACATTGCATAAGTCATTTGTCTAGTACTTTTGCCAGTTGCTCGACAGCTTTTTCTCCAACGCGGTTTGTGCCTGTAGCCAAATTTATATGCTAAATGCCTTGCTACATGATACGTATGTTGTCGTGATGCTATTTCATGATGTACTTTTCGTTGTCTACTCATTTACTTTTCCTCCTCGTTCAATGGCGCTCCGCAAAACGGACAAAAATCAAAAAATAAGTTATATCTAAATCTATAGTCAAAATGTCTTTGAAAGATAAAATTCTTTTTCTCTCTATCGTCAAAAAAGAAACTAAGTAATGTATCTCCCGAATTGTGCGTTACAGTTCCATTGCATTCAAAACATTTTCTTTCACGTATAGATGATTTCTCATTCAAATTACGACCGCACTTAGGACAATAATTAACATCTAAGAGCATACTAGGCTTTGTATAGCCTTTAAGAGCTCGAATGTGAAGTTCATTGCCTGTAAGAAAGATGTTGCAGTCCTCGTTATTTTTCAAGTATTTTAGCGGCTTGCCATCAGAATCAGTGTGACAGTACGGGCACTTCATTTACTCTTCCTCCTCATTCATTACTTGCTCACATTGAGCTAATAATCGATTTGCCCGATTGTATCCGATTTTAAAAGTACGTTGAAGATATGGAATAGTTAACTTTGTTTTCTTTTTGAGCATCAATGCATCGAGTAAAAACGGATCAACATTGTCTTCGAGATCAGGTGTTACGTTAGTTTCTGCTCTTTCAATACTAAACACTGTATCTATTCTTTTACTGATTAATTCTAGTTCCTTATTAACAGTTTTTTGAACGTCTTGATGGTGAAGTTGTTCAATCAAATCAATCTTCATATCAACCGAAATAGGTGCTTGAATAATTTTCCTTAGTTCTTGCTTGTTAAATACCATTTACAATCGCTCCTTAATCTCATCAATCCGTTGTAAAAGTACATCAGCGTAAACTTGCATAGCGTTGTACTGAATAATCATTAGACGCTGTTCTTTAGCACTTAATCGGTCGTAATCTTTCGTTTTCATAAAATCCTGTAAACGACTCATTTTGCCTGCAACTTCTGCATTCTCTTTTAATAATTTTTTGATCAAATTCATCTAATCTACCCTCTCATAAGTTCGTTCAAATATATCTGGTGCAATAGCCCAGTGTTCTCCATCAATGCCAGTAGCTATCCAGTCATCAATCTTTACTTCCATTAATCCTTCTTTTGTAGGCAATCGAAAATCCGCTGGTCCAATCACCCTACCAATCCAAGCTCGGTTATTAATATGATATTTCTTCATCATTTCATCTGACCCATCGAACCGCTCAGCTTCGATTAAGGCTGTCTTTCTGTACTTGTGTAGCATTTAGGTATTGCCATCTTCATTTACCTCCTCTACCTCGATTTCTACCCTAGGATGGTCACTGTAATACTTTTCAGCAACTATCTTTACAATCTGGTTGTCATCTTCCCATAGCAGGCCGTTTAAGCCATCTAAAGTAGATTTAATGTAATTGTCTGTATCTGGTTTAACAATGGGCCTGTGCGCTCCTGCGATCCGCAATTCGCGTTCTTTTTTCGATATGCTTGATTGAATGTGTCGGTAAAATTTAAGACTAACAATTAGCGGGCCTGTTAAAGGCTCTTTTTTGTATTGAAATTGGCACATCATCGCCAATTGTTTTTTGTATACCGACACTTTCTTTGGATCATACAAGCGTATTCCCTTACCCATTCGAGTTGCTCTAGGCCGTGCTTGTTCTACAGGTTCAATTTCAAAGGTAAGTTTCACTTAACCTTTAATCTTGCTATTTACGTCTTTCAAAATGTCAGATATTTTTTCTTGCCTTAAAACTGCTTCTACATCTGTAATTCTCAATTGTCCGTAATAGCCTGTATTACGAAACAATACTCCTACGTGACGATAGTATTCAGGTTTTGATAACCCTGTAATCTTTAGAATAGTAGACTGTTTAGTGCCAATTTTTCGCAAGATATAAGCTTGTGCAAAAGGGTTATTAATATTGTGCTTATAAAAATATTGCTTAATTCGCCATTCAGCTTCTTTAATTCTTCTAGGTTCTCGCAACTTCAAACCCTTACGAAACTTCATAATTTCTTGAAGTCGCCAATCATTAGGAGCAAGGATCTCTTCTGGCATTTCATTAACTCCACCCCATTCATGATTAACAGTTAATGAATCCATTGCTTTAGATAGTTTTTTAGGTATTGCCATCTATCCAAAGAAAGAAAAGACAGCATACCAAATACTAAATACCATGTATAGCACTCCACCTAGACCTAACAATGCAATGCCAGCAACTATAAGCCCGATAAATCCAATTACTGTATATCCAGCAAAACTACGAATTACTCTTCCCATTTATATCTCCCGTTGTATTCCCGTTTTCGTCCTCTTTTCATCCCATTTTTGTCCCGTTTTCTTCCTGTTTTTTGCTCGCAAGTCAGGAATAATATCAGAATCAACATTAAGCCGTTCACATACCGCTTCTAAACAATCCGCAAATTCTAAGCAAGCATAATCATCAGCTCGATAGTAAGTAGAATTGCCGAATTTGTTAATTCGCTCTTTAATTACTGAAAGAGATAAACCTTGAATATATCTATACTTGATAATCTGTTGGCTAGGGTGCCGGTAACTACTGCTGCATCCTGCAATCGCATAGTCAACCGCTCGTTTTGCCAACGTGTATTCAGCATATTCGATCATGCTTTTTTCTGAACCATTGCCACGTCTTGATCCTCGAATACCTGTAATATCATTCTGTGGCGATTTAATACCCCAATCACCCGATCTACGTCTAATAGTTGGGTATTTATCTTCGTCTAAAAAGAAATTCTGTACGTTCGCAATTGTTGCTTTCTTATTATCCCCTTTTAATAGTTCCACCCATAATCCACGTTGAGACTATCATTAACTTCAAAATAAATTTACGGTAACGATTAAATTTGGTTTGTGCGTTTTAGAAGATCACCTTTAGATCATTAAATTTACATGCTACTCTGATAGTCTCGTAGCAACCGTGCTGTAATCAGCAGAAGAGTACGTAATCTAACTCAACGGCTAAAGGATTACCGTATGAATGGACAGCAATACCGTTACAGGAGTAGGCGGAAAACTACGACCGGGTGCGGTGATTGTGTGGTCCTGATTATACTTAGGCTTCAAGGCTGTATGGGTGCAAAACCCTACTAAGTTTTTATATCATGATTATCAGAAGAAAGGAGGTTATTCGGCAGCCTCCTTCTTCACCCGTACATTGATAATTATGGTATATAGCAGTGCTTACGAGTCGCACTGCTTGCTGAGGTCCAAGATGGGCACACTGCTAACGAACAGAGTTGAACTGTTATCTCCACGTTGAAACGGAAACAACTGTGACGCTCTACCATTGAGCTACGTCAGCTTATTTTTTTAGAAGCCCTATTAAAGCTGCAATTACAGTTCCTAGAAATCCTATCCATTCTGCTGGAATTTCAATTTTTGAAATCTTCAATTTTCCAAGATTATTAAGAAGGGACACCACTACATAAGCAACACTATAGCTTCCAATAGTCAATATGAAAACAAGCATAAAAATTTCCATTGTAATCGTTATTTTATTCTGTTGATCCGCCTGCAACCTAGATATGCTTAATATAAATACTAAATTAATTAGCGAAACAACCACGTCAATTCTTTTATTATCAAGACAAATCATTATACATAACGCTATTATCAAAGATATTAAACAGCTTGTTAAAAATGAATATTGCACAAAAAGCGATAAAGTTTCTGACGGCTTCCTAAATATATGTATTAATTTAGGTATTCCCCAGATAGTTCCAGCAAATATAAATGGATAAAAACAACATGCACTATATAATTTACTCTGATTATCCATTAAAAAAGTTTTTATTTTCTTCATACATATCACCAATAACATTTAATGAGCTTCTAGCATATAAGTCACTAAATAAATAATCAAAAATTCGACAATTAGCGATGTAACAAATAAACCAACGCCAATGAGTGTTGGCTTAATTAATAGGGCTCCAATAAACATAACTGGAACCATTAACATAGCAATAAATTTCATTTAGATTTCCCAATAGATACGTAAACCAAGAGCTCGTTTGTATGTTTTCATAGAATCTTTTTGGATTTTCAAAATCATTTTGTCATCTTCATCAAGCTTCTTAAAAGCATCGCTCTTCATGAATTCCGAGAGCTTTTTAAGCTTATCCGAAAGCTCATCTCTCTCAACTACTAATCTTTTAACATGTTCTTCCATCTATAAACCTCTCAATCGCTTGATATTATCATTCTCGTAATAAACAACATCAATACCATCTGGATAGATGAAATCAACTTGGCCACCATAGACTAGTAATTGCTTAGGATGTAATTTGGCAATCATTTTTAATACTCCACGTTGCCACATCTGATTCGCTTTATCACTCTTCTTCACACCAATTGTGCTAATAGATAAAGTGCTGTTTAAGGGCAATCCATCAAAACAAAATTCAAACGAGCGCTCATCAGCCCATGAAACGGTCGGAATAACAGTTAATCCTAATTGTTGCATCATTTGTCCTAACAGCCGTGAGCGATATACATTCCACATCATCATAGGTAAAGGCATGTCTTGATATAGGCTAAAATCTGGAGTTAATACACAATCAAATTGGCTTAATTTATCAATATAAAGACCTGGTCTATTCCAAAATCTTTCAAATTGGTAATCATCTAAATAAAAATGGATTCCAGCCGAGTTATTCGCTGTTTTTAATTGATTAAATCCTACTAATGATTTTGGCTTATAAATTGTTGGTGCTAACACAGGCATATCAAATTTACCGGTTGCCATATCAGATGAATAATATTCAAGATTATACTTGCTTATCGTTCTTTGACTTCCCATTCACCCTTTGTATTTATTATATGCTGACTTGACAACATTAATCAAACGTCTTTCATACCAATTAGGTTTTCTATCTCCATGTTCATTATGATTGAACCCAATATGTACATGGGGAAGTTCGGGCTTATTGTTAATCTTATGAGGAGTTCCAGCAATATCTATTTGTGCTAGTCGTAATCCCTTGCGGTTATATAACGATATTGAACGAGGTCCACCTTTGCCAACAGTCACATAGATTCTTCCTTTTGTCATCGTCTCCATTGGAACTTTTGAATTACGTGCATCATTATACTGCACAAATTTAATGTTCTTATATTGGAGTAAAGTACGGTATTCCGTTCCATATTTCTTACCTTTCACACTCACACCCGAAGATGCACCACGTCCACCCATCTAACTGTCTTTATCCCCATCTTTATCACTCCATATCTTCTTCATACCGTTACTAAGTGCAGCAAGTAATGAGTTGGTGCTTTCATCGTTAACTTCTGGTTCAGGTAAACGATCAAGTAAGATCTGCATTGCCTTCTGACGATCTTCCATTTCAACAACTGGCTCACCTTTATCAATTCGAATACTCTTGATGTTCGATGTATCAATCTCGCTACTATCTTTTAATTCAACGATGTTCGTATAGTAATAAGCCTGTTCGCCTGTTTCAGGGTCAATCTTCGGCACATAGCGGAAATTACCCCCACCATCTTCATAAGGTCCATTTTTATCGCGTACCTTATAATAGGCCAAATGCTTTTCTGTTCTAAACGATAGAACATCAGTAACGTTGCTAGTCGCTTGATTTAAGTAACGTAGCAAGATGTCATTGGCGGTCGCATATAGGTCTTGCGATTGCTGTTTCTTTAATTTGGTAAGGTATTTTTTTATACCATCATTTACCATCATTCGATTTGCTAATTTATTGGCTGTTCCATAGTCAACTCCATAAGCTTTTTGATAAGCCCAAGTAGCGTTGTATCGCTGTAAATAGTACAAACAAAAGGCTTTTTGCTTATCATTAAGTTCATTACTATCTGGCAATTCTGGAGGTGTTAACGACGGTGCAACCTTTTCTTGTTTTGTACGCGTACTTTTTACTTTTGTATGCATACTTTTCTTCTTGGTTGCATTATTTCGTTGCCATTTATTCCTGGTCTTCCATGACTTAACTGTACTAAGCGCAACGCCATACTTCTTGGCAATGTCCTTATATTTCATTCCAGCTAAATAATCCGCCTTAGCTTCTTCCATCTTACTCATCTATAACCCACGAACACGTGGACGTTTAGTAATCTTGGCAGTGAAGCCTTTATGGATAACCATGTAAACGAAATAACGCATAGCATCGCAAGCATGATCATGTTCTTTCACTGGCTTATCTTCACCACGTTCAGCTGCTTTTTCATCCCATACATAGCTGGATAATTCTTTAAATAAATTAGGACATTGATTGCTAAATAGTATCTTGCCTTCATTCATTGCCGTTTGGGTAACACGAATACCATCTACCACATCATTTTTTGCCTTTTGCACTCGGAAACCATTATTCCGTAACACAGCAATAAAAGAAGCCGCAGACGGGTCAATGATAATCTTTGCGTGAATGTTCCCAAGAAACTTCTTAAGCTCCTGACAATACTGCTCATCTGTCTTTTGGTGAGCAGTTGCACGTCCTGAGTAATAATATTCTTTAACTAAGTACCAAGTGCCATGATTATGTCCCCACAATAAAAATACTGTTGGGTTTTGTGTACCGTAGTCGCAAGACACATAATACTTTTCAAAGTGATTAGGTAATTTATTAACTACCATCGTATCTCGATCAAAATTGTCATAGATAACCCCTTCTGACATTACCCATAGCCCTAAGATATAACGCTGATAGAACACACCAGAATACATTCGGTTATAACGATCAATCGTTTCTTGTGCCAATGACGGATTATCCTGCATCATAAAATGAAGTCGTAACGCTCGCTTATCTTTCATTTGGTCAATCCATTCAAGTTTGAACCAATGGTAGGGTCCTTCGGGGTTGCAGTTAAACCACATCTTAGAGCCCGTTACCGAACAACGAGCTGTGGCTTGATTAACAAAACTTTGCGGCATAAGTGCAACTTCATCAAAAAAGAACCCAGCCAAAGTAATACCTTGAACTAGGTCCTGTGATGCTTCATCTTTACCACCAAAGATAAAGTAATAATTTGTATGACCATTCTTGCTGATCGTTAGCATATTATCTGATCTTGAATCGTGAATAGCATATCCTTCACTTTCTAGCATACTTCGCAATGGTCTTAGCACGTTACGCCTAAATGATCCAATTGTTTTACCAGCCATTCCAAACTGCTGACCATTGAATTGGGTCATTGACCACAGCACATAAGAAAGTGACATCACAACTGTCTTACCAGCACGAACGGAGCCGTCACAAATAATAGCTTCATAACCCTTTAATTCATCATTAGCCCACCAGCTAAGCACTTGAAGCTGTTTACAACTAAACGGGGTAAACTTAAATCTAACTGTCTTTATCCCCATTCAGCGTGTCCGCTTGCTTTGACTATCGTCTTGGTTGGTTCCTTTTGAATCTTCACTCGAATCATCTTGGCTATCCTCCAATTCTAAACGGTCTGGATCTTGTCGCTGTAACGCTTGCTGGTTCTTTTTGATGTTATCAGCATCTTGTTGAGCCATTTCATCAATAACTTCTTGAACATCCCCAACTTGTGGAAGCCAACTATAAGTAATCTTACGAGGAAGAATACCGTCAGCATTCTTAATGTTGTTAACTACATCAGACAAGTTAACCGGAATGTTTGATGTTAACGATATCTCGCAACCATCAACATCTGAATTTCCGCCTTTAATATTAACAATGGTTTGAATCAATTTTAATCGCCGGTGCAAGCCATCAAAGAAGTAACGTTTCTTAATTGAGATAAGATTTTCAAGTCCAAACAGCTTAAATTTCATTGCTTCACCAGACACATTACCCATAAATTTTTCATCATTCATATTCGGAACGTATGAAATCTTATGAATATCATTCTCAATTGATTGACTTAGCAAGTTAACCTGTGTTTCATCGAAAGTTTTAGTTAACCATTCAACATCAGCTCCATCGTCACGAGAAGGTGCATTGATAACACCATTCTTTAATGCTTCAATAGCATCCGTATCCTCTTCTAAACTGAAGCCAAATGTAACAAGGATTGCATCGACAAAGGCTTCTTTATCAGAAATTCGATCAGTTTGAAGGAGGTTATAAGCATCAATCAATGAGATTAGTTGTTCAAAGTCACCCTGTCGTTCTTCATTGTTTCGATACTCGATCAATGGAACTGCATTGAATAAGTTATCGTATTCGTCAACGATTTGATCATCTGTCGATACTTCCATTCCTACTTCAGTGCGATATTCTACAATCTTTTTTGGCATGTAGACTGTGACGCTATAACCATTAATCTGTCCACTCAAATTCTTCTTTGCTTGCACAAATACCCCAAACAAGGGTTCATGTTCAACCGTATCATCAGTAACAACAATTGCTGCACGTGGATCAACGGCTTCTACTCGTAATTCAGTGTTAGGAGTAATCTTTTCATTGCCAAGCTCATCAATGCTAATAGTTGGATCAATTGTTTTAAGGTAAAGCAACTCATAGCCATACCCAAAAACAGATAAATCTTTTTCAAGCTCGATATCGTGCTTATGAATATCAATCTTTTCTAGTGCTTCTAACACATCGTCAATATTCTTACCTTTCTTGGCGGTATATTTAACCGGATTACCAGTCATAAAGCCAACATTCATATCAGTGATGTACTTAGCATGATTAATCATAACGTTAGAAGCCTTAACTTTAGCATTCTCAAAGCGATGGTTATTAACTTCTTGATTTCCGTTGTAATAATCAGCAAGTTTATCTAGCCTGCTTTGTCGTTCTTTCAGTTTACGAATAGCATAATTAATCGCCTCAAGATTTGGCTTATTAACATCCCCAAGTAATTCTCTATCAATTGCAACAGCCACCTACAAAACAGTGATGTATTGACCGTATTGCTCCACAAGCTGATTAACTGTGTTCTCAAATGCGTTTAGCAAAGTTTTATTTTCAATGCGTTCACTATTTGCAAATACAGCCGTCAGAGTTCCATTCTCATCATTTACAGTCACTCAAGATTTATTGTTACCTAGATAGATTACAGGCACAGTTCGACAAAACGGATGCAAAGGTGGCACATTCTTACCAATAACTGCATCAGATACGTTAAAAATTTTATTATTAATTGCTCGACATATCTTACTGGTTCGACTATCAAGAACAGCAATTAACTGATATTGCTTAACTCCCCGTTTCTTCCAGCTATCAAGCTTTACCTTAGAGTAAAAATAATTAGCTTCGGTTCTGATTAATCGACTAGCATTGAAACGACTTGTATTAAACTCATCTTCAATTTGCTTAATCATTTCTCGTTCAGACATTCCACTTAACTCTTTAGCCGTAAATAATTTTTGCAAGCGTTCAGCAAGCTTATCAGTATTATCCCAAATACGTGATGAAAAGTTTTTGCCTTCCCATCTGGAATTTAATGCTGCTTCTACGTAACGATTAGGTATCTCAGTAATTTTCGACTTCGGTACGTCTTGTTCCATCGATACCGTTGCAATCTGCTTATCAGTCTTAGGGTTCTTGATAACGATTCTGTTCTCTTTAGGTTCTAAGGCTGGTTTTATTTTATTAGGGAGCTTGTAATCTTTTGCTTTATCATATACGGCTCCTTGCTTTTCAACTTCGGCCCAGGTTCTTTTAATCACATCAGTATGCAATTTAATATTCTGATCTAATTCAACGTCTCCAGCATCTTTAGCAGCAATATACGCTTTAACTTGTAACTCTTCCAATCGAGTAATTCTGCTCTTAGCGGCTAGTTGATTTAAGTAATCATCAATAGCCTTCTTACTTTCTTTATCGACAATATTGCTTGCTAACGCTTGTAAGGTTACGAGTTCAGATGGTGAGATGTGCGAAGACATGATCGTTGCAACTTCATCAGCAGTAATGTCAGCATAAAAATAGCGACGATAAATCTTTTGGACCTCGTCGCTTAAATATGCTTGTGCTTTCTGATACGCCGCGTTAATAATCTTTAGGCGTTTAGTTGCTTCATCCTGGTTCTTTTGTTCGTCCTGCAAGTCTCGCAATTGCCAATAATTGAATTTATTTTTATCAACTTTCATTTATTTCCAAAAATCGCTTTCAGATTTATTAGCACTATTAGCCTTTTCAGCATAAAGCTCACCAGCCGATTTATGAGTCAAATTATCATCCGTACTCTTAGGTGTTCGTGAGCCTTGTGCTAACCGAGTTTCAACGGCATCATGAACAGCGCTACGAAATACTTCACTTACCCGTTCATACGTTTCATTCATATTGTCTTCGTTAGCTAGAACATCATCAAAAACATCAACTAACCCAGTTGGCAAACCATCATCAACTAAACGAGAAGCAAGCTTACTCCGATTCTCACGCTTAGTAACATCAGCTTCACGAGCAGATAAAGCTTCTTCCCGTTGCTTGAAGTCATCCTCACGTCGTTCTTCTTCGGTCATGTTCTTGCGATCCTTAGCTTTCTTTGCCTTATCGCTTTGTTCCTTTTCCCAGTTAGCCTTAGCAGTCCCTAATGCCTTGTCTAATTTCTTATCAAAATAAGAATCCAATTCTGACTGGGTCTGGAACGTCATGAAAGGCTTATTTTGCGTATCAGAATCATCATTAGTATCCGTTGCTTCGTTTCCTATATCAGCACCTCCTTCTCCATCTTGTCCTTCATCTGCAAACCGCTGTAAGTTCAGCTTTAGCAAATTGCTATAAAACTTTACTTTTTCCATCTACGCTTTTGGATCTGTTGGGGTAGCATCAGCAGTCGTGTCTAAATCCTTAAAATGAATTGCTGTCATTGCTTTAATTGCGTCTGCGGATGGTGTTGGAGTTAATCGTTGACTCAATACCCAACCTTCACGCATAACGGCAACCATTTGATTAGAACCGTCTTCTGATACATATACATCATTAACAGTAATACCAACAGCCTTTGCGTCGTTAGTTGGATATACTGTCCCAGCAGGCACATACTTGCGCCCTAAGTCATCAGTTTGGACGTTGTAATTGTCCTTGTTAATTGTTTCAGGGAAAGCAGTGAACTTCTCAGAAGCAAGGAAGTTTAATTGCTTACCATCTTGAAATCGTGTGTACATTCATAGCTTCGTCACCTTAGCAATTCGATAACGGTTTAATCCTTGTCGAATATCTTTTGGAATACCAGTTTCAAGATAATTAGTTACGCCACCTTCCGAGCGTTGCGTTTCGCCTTCAAGCCCTAGTCGATTGTAATTAATGACTGCCAACTTTTTAACATACACACTCATGTTACCAACTAATTCTTTTTGACCCGTATAATCTAGCACCTGAGCATTTGCTTCTTCTACTAGCTCCTTAATCAATTCATCATCCGTAACTTTTAAACGAGCACTCACGGATGGAACCATGGTTGCCGCTGCTAATACCCAAGTTCCGATTGGGTCTTCGCCGGATTCATAAATCTTAGCCATAACATTACCAACTTCTGATACTTGCGCATTAGTTGAGATCAAACGGTTTTCTTCTGGAGTTGGTCCATAGATCTTTTCACCTGGTACTTCATCATTAAAGAGAACGATCCGATCTTCTGGGAAGTATGTTTGTGTTTTAACTTTACCCTTAGCGTCTTCCTCACGATACTTACCAGCATATGCACGAATAACCGGAAGTCCTTGAGCAACCATGAATTGATCCAAGTCAGCTTGACCAACAACTCGACCAGTATCTTTACCAAAGATTGCCTCTTTAATTTCAGTACTACGCATCAATGTCCGCAACACCTTCTTAGAGGTCAATGCACGTGTTGGAGTAATGTCCAACTTATCTGACCAGTCTTGTAGGTTCTCAATAATTGAAGCACTGCCGCTATCCCAAGTAGCATTACTTGATAATGTAGTTTGATGCTCTTTTGGAACTTGATAATCAATGGAAATACCGTTGTCTTTATCAGTAATCTTACCAGTAGCAAACATTTCCATTGTCATCTTTTCGCCACGTGCCTTAACTGCTTGTACCATTGCATCAATATCATTGAATACATATTGCTTTAAGTAGTTAGCTTCAGCATTGTTACGTGGATAACGCAACTTGATTAGCATTTCTTCGGTAATTTGCATCTTGCGCTTTACATATGCTAATTCAGCAGTCATCTTACTTGCTTCACGACTACCAATTTCAGCTTCGGCATCAAAGGCTGAGTAGTTAGCAATTGTTGGGACACGACTACCAGCTTTTAAGATATCAACTTCGAGTGTTGGAACTTTAGTTGCTGGAAATAAAGTATCACCTAACATATCTGGATATTGACGATTACGAGTATAATCAAGCACCGTATTCTGATCGAACATATCAAGAATTGGTGTGGCAAAACGTTGTAAATCTAGCTTAAGTGTTTGCTTATTCATTCAATCATTTTGTTCATCCCTCTTGATACGTTCCAAAGTAACGTTTTTATGAGTAGAAAACTCTTGAATAGCCGTAATCTTATAATCAGGATCACTCGAACTCGGAACCTTTAGGCAAATGCCAAATCCTTCGCCGTGCCCTTCTGAAAGTAAATCGCCTTGATACTTACATGTCTTGATATATTTAATATCTTTTCCATAGATCTGAGCATTGACCGTACCACCAGCTGATTGAATATTCATCCTAATTGGTTGTGGATCACCCCAGCCAGAAATACTATAGCCTTCATCATCTTGAGTATTCATCGGTTCTTTAAGATAAACGGTTGTGAGAGCACTTTCTTTTAATCTCATTTAACCACCTAATTTATCACGAAGCTCTTGGTCAACTGATTTCTTTATAATCCCAGGTGCTTCCTTAGCTATTCTGTTAGCAGCAGGTGTCATAAATTGTCTTGCTGGTTGGCCGTTGGTTCGATAAAAATACTTGTCTTTAATCTTAACCTTTGGAATTCCATAGATTTTTGTAAGATCAATATCAACTTCTTCAGCTGGAATGTACCAGGGAGTTTGGCGATAAATAATTGCCACATTAGGTGGAAGCTGCTTACTAGATTGTTCACCAACCTTACCAGTACCAAACTCACGAAAAATAGCAATCATTGATGAATTCCACCAACGACCAACTATTTCATCTCCATCGACTTTTACTTCATGCTTAAAGCTACGAGCAAGTTCACCAGTAGAATATTTGATACTAGATTGCAACTCTTGGACCGCATAGGCTTCAGCTTGTTCAATTGCTGTCTCTTGGCCGTTAACGGTTGCATCTGCTACAACTTGAGGAAGTTTTCGTAGCTTAGTTTTTAACTCATTGAGCCCCACAATCTCACATTCAATCATTCATCCTTTCTGATATACACGTTTACTGGTATTATCAACAACCCCTGTAAAGACAAGGACTACTCGTGATATTCCATTTAAATCTTGGTCACCAACGCTATTAGAAAAGCCCATTGCTGAAAACTTAGCAATGAGCTCATTTTTTATCTTGGTTAGTGATCCTTTATCGTTATACAAATCAATTGTTATCTGCCATTCAGTATCGGTTTCTTCTTGCCAGTTATTACGAATAAAAGAAGTTTGGGAGGTTTTATAGATAGCAATAGGAAACACGGTAAATTTATCAGGATACGATGGCGAGACGATCTTTAATTCTGGAATAGATTTTAGCGTCTTATATACCAGTGCTTTAACGTTGTAGATTTCCATCTAGCCCTTTGGCGTTTCACTACCTGGTGCAGCAGTGAAGTGTGGCCCATCAGATACAGTAATTGTGATGGTGTAACCTAAGGCCCCGTTAACTGCAACCGCTGCAAACTTAATGTTATATGAGCCACGCATCGTTGCAGTCATTCCATCTGGGTAAGTAACTTTCCATTGGTATTGTTTCCGGTCACCGGCTTGTTTTAGGGCCTTAGCAAAACTAGCACCCTTATATACGGCTTGGAACTGAACGTTAGAGGCGTTTTGGATTCCTTCAACTTGCTTCCGTCGGTCATCAGCCAAAGTAGTGACATCCACCTTTTCAGTGTCACCACCTAATTCGGGAATCGTCTTGATATCTGCAATTTCTTCCCACGTTGATCCATCTTCTGACCGCTCAAGCTTGGTCCCAGTACCAACTAAACCATCAGTACTATCAACCGCAAATCGTTGTAAGTCTAGCTTCAATAAGTCGCCATAAAATTTTACGTTCTTCATCTACAGCAACTGATCTTGTCCCGCTTCCACTGGATCTAATGTCACTTCGTCCGATTCCGAATTGGTCTTCGATGATTTCTTCTTTTTGCCGAAAAAACCAGACGCTTCAAATAGTTCCATCAATGCATTGAAGAGATCCATCGTGGTATTACCATCATCTAAGTACTTTTCAAAGGCATTCAATACACGTTTATCAGTTACGCCATGATTTTGATTAGCGCCTTGTAAGACAATCAGAATTTCATTAACTGGAGGTAGCTTGTTTCCACCTTGAGAGTCCATAAACAAGGACAACATAGACTTACCGAGTCGGCGTTCAATCTTAAATACCTCACGACCGCCGAGCTTTAAGTCAAGTTCCAAATCACCTAATTGCATTGTCTTTGTTGCTTTCTTAACAGTAGTTGTCATCTATTCACCTCCTCCTTTATCTTTATTAAATTGTCTAATTCGTTGAGCTTGTTGCATAAGAATAGCTTGATCTCTCTTCCAATCGGGCTCTTCTTCAGGTGGTTGCTCTATCTGATTCATATCATCCTTAACAAACGGATAAGCTTCTTCTAACTTAGGCATCTTAGCAGGATCATTAATCGCAAATGCTACCAACTCACTTAAACGGTGATCCATGTATGCTTTGGCACGTAAATCATTTAATTCTCGCTTCCTGTTAGCGGCAATCTGCGTCATTTAAATATTTAACATATTTCGACCATTCTTTTGATTTACCGCGTTAATTCCTTTGATAGCATGTTCGCCAAATGACTCATCACCAATCTTAACGGTTAAGTGTAAGTCAACTGGTTGATTACTGTTGTTAGTAGTATTTTGCATTTGTAATGCTTGAACGATGGCATTTACTAGGTTGGTACTCATTTCTTTGAATCCGCCGTTTTGCATTGTTGCATCATTATTTGATGAAGATTCAGCATACATAGAATTTGAAGTAATTGCATTATTTGAGAGAACTGTTGGAAGTTGTAACCCTCCGCCAAAATTCCGATTCATAAATGCAATCGCTTCGTTAATCCGTTGCATACCTAATTCACGATTCATTAGTGGGATAACCATTTCAGGCTTATCACCTTCACCAATTTCATAGAAGCCGTGTTTAGAAATTAAGCCACCATCTTCATAACCGTGTCCGTGACCAATAACTGCCAACATTGAAGAACCGTAACGATGCTTAGCGTAATTAATAGCGGCAAGCATGTTATCGTAACCTTTCATGATGTTGTGATGACCAGGGAAAGCATAAGCATTAAATGTTCCTGGCTTTGTTTGCAAAAGACCAGTTGCGTTTCCGTCAGCTAAACCATCGTTACCACCAATAGCACGTTCGTTACCGCCTGATTCAGTTTGAATTTGGCGAACCCAAGCATTTACATAATCAGCACTGGCAGGCAAGCCGTTCTTACGTAACGCTTTCTTAACAGCACTACGCCAGCCTTCCGCACCTGGTCCGGTTTGATGAGTTGCACCACCGAATTGGTCAATCACCTTCCGGGCCCAGTTCATCATCCCCTTCTTTTCTTCGTTAACAGCACCCTTGGCGAGTTTTAATGGTACCTCGCCTGCTCCCCAATCATAGGTCACAAACTTATCGACAATATAGTTAACGAGTTTTTCGGGATGGGCAATGTCATCTGTAACGTTTTCGAGTTCATCCATTGCAGCATCAAAGAATCCACCAATACCGCTAAAAAGGCCACCAAAGTTTAAACCACTAAGTGCTCGACTAATTCCACTAAAGTCAAAATTAAAGCTACCAATCCCACCAGCATATTTAGGGACCATGTTTGCTAATTCGTTAGCGGTATTTGTAGCAGTCTTGACCTTAGTACCAGCCGGCAGATAAGTTAAGAAATTACGTTTGGCAGGGAACAGTCCTTGCTCACCATTTGGCAGTTCATAACTTTCTCGGTAGATATCACCGTCTTGATCATTAACTAATGCTAATCCACCTGGATGATTTTGTGTCCCTGTTTCATATGAATTCCAATTAAAGAATCCCCAGCCAACAGAACCACCGCCAAGTTTATTAAGCACCCAGTTAATACCATCTCGAATCTTATTAGTAGCATTCTTAACTGGAGTAACAATGGCATCAGCTACTCGGTTAGCAGCATTTCTAATACTTTGCAAACCACTAGTGATTCCATTACTAATAGTGCCACCAAGGCCACCAGCCCATGAACTAAGAGTTCTCGAAGTACCATCTCTAAAACTAGAAACCCAACTTCCTAAACGCTCACCAGCATTCTTAGCTGAATTGTAAGCGCCCCCAATACCGTTGCTTACATGACCACCTAGATTACCAGCCCAATTATGAATACTACTATTGGCACCATTAAAGAAGCTTCTAGTCCACTCAGATAATTTATTACCAGCATTAATAGCACCAGATCGTGATGACTCAGCACCATTGTTAATGTGGTCACCCAAGCGCTGTGCCCACGAACGGATCCGCTGACTTGCTGATTCTCTAAAACTAGTTGTCCAGTCCTTTAATTTTGTTCCAGCATTTGTAGCCATCTCATGCCCTGCTTCAACACTTGAATTAATATTGGAACCAATCTGAGATGACCAAGTATGAACCTTTTTCTTTGCATCACCAATAAAATTAGTAGTCCAGTCTTCAAGCTTGCTACCAGCTTTTCTAGCAAATTTTTTACTTTTTTCTACATCATTATTAATATTTGAACCGATCTTCTGAGCCCAGTTTTTGATGTTCTTATTTGCATCATCAACAAATCCAGTAGTCCAAGATTTAAGTTTGTTACTACCAGCAACAGCAAGTTTCTTACTCTTTTCAACATCTTTATTGAAGTTAGTTCCGATACCCGAAGCCCACTTCTTTAATGTCTTTTGAGTATCGCTGATAAAACCAGTAGTCCATTTACCAATGTTCTTACCAGCTTTTTCAATATTTTTCTTGCTTTTGCCAATATAGTTACTGATATTTGGTCCAACTTGTTTAGCCCAAGACGTAAAGTTATCTAGGATTTCATGTGATTTAAAGCCAATAGCTTCAACCCAATCTTTAGGCTTTTTACCTTTGCCATATTTAGCCCATCCATCGCCAAACTTAGAGGCACCAACGCCACCCCATTTACCGATAAATGAACCGACTTGTTGACCAATAGCAGCACCAATCGGACCACCAAAGAAAAGCCCAATTCCGCCACCAATAGCTCCACCGATACCAGAACCAAAATTCTTGAACTTGTCTTCTTTGTTGTTAGCCTTGATACCCTTATAGATATCGATTCCAGACGTTACACCAATCATAGCCGTTGATAGGCCAATCCCCATCTTCTGGCCAAGCTTCATTGGTTCGCCAGACTTAATAGATGACTTAGCAGATTTAAGAAAATCAGTCTTAGCAAGATTAGTGTTTTGCCATGACTTATTGACTTCATCCCATAGCTTTGTAGCATTGCTCCAGCCTGTTTTAATATTATTAAAACTAACTTTGGCAAGTTCCTGAATCTTAGTTATTGGATGTTTACCAAACTCAATTACTGTGCCTAAAAGATCGTCAGCATACTTGGCACCAGCCTTTAACTTGTCAAACTTAAGCATCGTTAATATCTTAAGCGTATCGATAAAGTCTTTGATGCCAGAAATAGTTTTTCCTGCTACTTTAATGCTAAATAACGTAAGCAAAGTGGTAGTCATTATTTTAACTGCCGTCTGATGTTTATCAATCCAATCGGACAGTAATTCAAGTGCACCAGTTAACAGCTTTAATGCTCCGACAATAGCAAATCCTGTAATCTTGGCTAACGGTTTAAGAAAACCATCAAAAAACCATTCGAATACTGGACCAGCTGCTTTAATCACGCTATGTACGACTTTAAGTGAGGCTGCTAGTAGATCAAAGAAATCAGGTAGTAATTTCGTGATCGTAAACCCAGCCAATGGAAGCAAAACATTCTTGTAAGCCCAAGCTAGACCATCCCATATATCCTTAGTTACTGGACGAATAGCTTTTAACAGGCTATCAATTGACTGGAGTAATGGTGTGAAATCAAGTTTCTTAGCCCAATTGGCAGTATAATTTGCCATATCACTTAAGGCACTAAGCATATCATCTACCATACCCAGCAAAGTCTTAAAGATAGATGTTCCAACATTCCCATGTCGCCATGCTTTGTCGAATTGGCTAGCTAAGTTACTTATTGTGTTACCGATACCAGTTACAATCTGAATTAAATGTTCCCAAATTGAAACACCTAATCTTGAATGATTCCATGCTTCATCAATTGACCCTACCATATCCTTAAAAATTCTAAGGATATTATTTAAGGCATTAAGCCATGCCTGCCATAATTTAGTTCCGTTATTGCCGTGTTGCCATGCTTCATCGAACGCTTTGGCAATATCACCAATAAACTTAACAAGATTAGTAGCGAGATCTAGCAAATTAGCAAAGATTCGTTTGCCAAGATCACCAGTATTCCAAGCTTCACGGAATGATTCAGCTATATGATGAATAGCAACTAGGATATTATTCAGCGAATCAAATATAGTTTGAAGGAATCGTGTACCACGTCCGCCTTCTTCCCACGCTTCCGCAAACGCCCTCGCTATGTCACCAATGATATTTAGCATATCAGCCAGCAATTGTAGGATATTCTCAACGGTTCTTTGTCCTGTTCCGTTATCCCACACATGCATGAACGAGTGGCCGACATCACCTAATAACCGTTTGATCTCTGACCATGAATACTTAGCAGCATCAACAACAGCTTGACCCTTTTCATCCCAAGCTTTTTTCATTGGATCAAATAGTTCGCCAAGAACTTTTTTGACTTTATTAGCCGCATCAATAGCGTTTTGTGAGGCTTCAAGAGGAACGTTCCAATCAATACCAGGATCGCCCTCATCACCAGCTCCACCGTCATCAATGCCAGGATCATCAAAGATTGGCGTATCTTGCTTTTGTTGTGGAGTGAATTTCTCTAGTGGTTGCGCTTCAAAACTACCATTATCGCTATTGTTTTTGTTATTATCTAAAACATTTAACTCATCAAAGCCCATGAGTGATGCTTGAAGGTCTTCATTTGCCTTCTTAGTATCTTCAAAGGCTTTCTTAGCTTGTTCGTTAGCAGCCTTAATCTTTTCGTTTTCTGCCGCTACTGCCGCTGCACCTTGCCGGTTAGCTTCGGCAATCTGTTGGTTAGCACGTTGAACTGCCTTCGCTTGTTCCTGTTGTTGCTTCTTGACGGCATCGCTAGCTTTGCTTGCCGCTTTTGAAGTATCGTTCATTGCTCGAACTTGGTTATAAAGTCCTTGTGCCCCGCTACGAGCACCAGAAAGGCTCATACCAGTTAAAGCAGAAGTAAATTGAGCAATCCAACCAGTCGCTTTACGCAAGGCATTCATTAGCGCGTTAATCGCTGGTAAAACATAGCTATAAATCGGATAGAAAGCGGTCAGTAAATTAACCTTAATTGCATTAAAGCTGCTTGCAAATTGGCGGTTAGTCATCAATGCTGAACCCATTCCCTGAGCAAGCATCATGATACCTTGATACAGCAATGTAAACACAATTAACTGACTAGCTAACATTCTCATTGCCATCTTGACGCCCTTTAATCGTTCACTGAGTAAAGAAGCGCTTGTACCAGCTCTTCTCATTGAGGAACTACCACTATCACCCATGCGCCTAAATGACGAGGTGACGTTTGAAATAGTATTTCGTAACCGATTAAGCCGTGAACTTGTATTTGATGCGGTGTTACCTTCTTGAGCGAGTGTAGTGTTCACTCTTGAAGAAGCATTTCGTAATTCATCTCCACGAGAACTAACGTAACTATAAGCCTTAGCCAATTCATTACTTCGATTTACAAGGCGTTTATACTCTGCTTCGGCTTCTTTAAGTTCCTTGTTATTACCAGATGATCTACCAAGAACAGCATCTTGTGCTTTGGTTTCCGCAATAGTACGCCTAATCCGTTCAATCTTTGCTTCCGTTTGATCCATCTCACGTTCAATACGTTTGAGTGAATTTGGAATAGTATTAAGCTCTTGCGACATTTCTTGCGCAAGGGCTTTGGCTTGGTTCTGATAACGTTCCATCTTGACTTGTGCATTAGCAATCTGGTCATCAAGTCGCATTGCTCTAACCTGGCTGCCTTGTTTGCTCATATCAAGATTATCTTTGCTAGCCATCAATGTTGCTATTCTACGTTGCATTGATTGCGCCTGTTGCATTTTTTCGTTGATGTGGGATACAAGCCCATCAATTTCCTTTTTAGCTCGGGAAACTTCCGCTTGAATTTCATCATCAATCCCTAAATCAACCGGCCTTTTAGGCATATAGCTCTGAATTCTTTTTTCTTGGTAGTCATCGAAGCTTGAGTTTTCTATTCTTGGTCTAGGCTTTTCTTTAGGACGTACTTCTTGTTGAACTTGTTTAACCGGAATATCACCAACAGTTTCACGAGCTACCTTAGTTTGTTGGGCAATTCGTTGTTGCATGTTAGCTGCTTCCTGTAAACGAGCAGTCAAACTATCCAAGCTTTTTTCTGACTGATTAACAGCTTCTTTGGAACTTTCAGCTTGCGCCTTGTTTCCTTCGATAATCCTATTAGTTGCATCATCTTGAACGCTAGCTGTACGCTCAATAGATTTTTGCTTAGAATTTTCAGCTTCTTCACGTTGACGAACTTCTTCTTTGGCTTTCTCATTTGCTTTAGAAGCATTGTCGTTCATGTTCTGTTGAATACGGTCCAAGTTGCTTTGGATTTTGACTTGCATATCGTTAGTTTTTTGGCCGATGAGACTAGTCAACTCATCCATTTTTTGGAGTACATCCCCATAATTAGCTCTAAACCTTAACTCAAGTTCTTCCAAGTCCATTTATTGCTCAATCAGATCAAAAGATAAACCTTTCCAAACTGGTAAAGATCCTACAAATGAATAAACGGGCGCTGTCCGATCACCAACATAAAACGTCCCCGATCGAACTTGCCCGTCTACTGGATCTAAATACTCAACATTAAAGAATTCAGCCTTAACAGAATCTAAAATCTTTGCGCACTCTGCTACTGTTAAAGCACCAAAAGTTAATGTTATTTTTCTTTTAGTTGCAACTCGATCACGATGTAAAAGTCCTTGCGCATCACGGGTCGCCTTTGCATCAATATCTTGAATAGCAACCTGCATTGTTTGTGGGGCAGGATTAACCACTGTCCCAGAAATTTTTAGAGAATACAATCAATATTGTTCATTATTAAAAACCCCTTTAACTATTTTCATTCGATCATTTTCGTACCCTTTACGCTTAGCTTTGATTTCCCAAACAAAGTGAATATTAGGTTTGCTAGACTTAACTGTAAAATTATTTGCTGAACGTGAAGAAACCCACACGTTTCCATCGCCATATGAAGTTAGAAATACTTGGTATGGCACCAATGTATTAACTGTTTCTAAAAAGTAAGGATCAATCATGACAGTAACTACACCATTACTATTAGTTTGTGTTTCTCCAATATCGCCAAAGTAATATTCGGCGGTTTCATAGGCGTTAATAGCTGCCATTCCCCGCGATGTTGGTACAACGGCATTTTTTGAACCAGTAACAGTAAAATTCCCACTAACATTAAAATCTCCATTAACCCCTGGGAATAATCCGTTTAAAGATAGAATACTTTTGCCGTTTGCTGTGATACTAATTGCACCATCATTACTAATAGAAAAATAATTTTTTCCATTTAAGCTTCCTACATTAACAAATTCATCTTGTAGTGTTATTCCTCCAGAAAATCCACTTGATGGTCCTTGAAAGAAATACTGCGAGAACGTGCCTTTCAATGCTGTTTGACCATTTTGATATGTCCCGTCCAATACTAATTTAGGTATTGTTTTTAGCTTATCGTTCTGAACCGGTTCGCCAGCATATAGGAAGAGTTGCTTCTTAGCAGCAATATTCATAAAGCCATCACTTTTTCCAGCAATACCAGCACCAATAATCTCGTTTCCATTCAAATAAGCTAATGTTTGATCGTTCCAACCATGAGTTCTTAGTAAAAAGCCATCCTTACCATCAATATCTAAGCCAGACGTTCCAAAGGATACAATATTATCACTCTTAGTAATGCTTCCATAGTTTGGATTCAAGACAGCGTCTGAAAGAGATTGACTTTTATGAAGATATAAGCCACCATCAAAAAGATATGCACCGCTTGAATTTCCATAAGCACTAATTGAACCATTGGAAATCCAAACGTTATTACCGCTATTATCAGAATCATGTATTCCGTTTTTATCTATCCAGGCATTATGATCACCTTGCCAAACATGGAGGGATCCACTATCGAGATAAAATTCACCATTGCTACCTTTTAATGTCCCGGCAGTAATGTTATTCGCATTCAGGTTGATGACATTAACTTTTGCACCATTAATTGTTCCAGCAGTAATCTTATCTGCATTAAGTGAAGTAATAGCTGCACTTGGGATAAATGCATTACCACTAAAAATAGTTGAACTGGCGTCCATGTAGATCTTGTTATTTTGAATAAGAGTCGTTCCAGCAGACATGTTGATTTGAGCAAGAATTTGATCTTTTGCTACTTGATCTTCTGGCGCCGGTGACCAAGCGGTTGCTTTGTCTCCTTCTTCTACCTTAATATCAGCTAGATATAGAGTCGACATTCCACTGTTTAATATTCCGTTACTATCAAACCGAATATATCCTTCATCTGAATTACCAGTATTAAATTGAACCTTCACATACGTAGACTGACTTGCTGATAATTTTGAGCCAGCAATTATCGGTACTACCACATCGTAGTCGTTACTGGAATTGTATTTTCTGCCTAAGAAATAAACCGTGTAGCTTTTTAGATTTACGTCATGAAAACCATTAAAGCTTAAAGTATAGGTTGTACTTGGTTTTACATTGAAACGACTAGATTTTGCTACGGCAGTAGCATTTACGTCATAATTAGTTATCTCTAATAGGTTCTCTTGATTATTCTTCCAGAAGCCGTGTTTCCCCAGGCCTAATTGTCCTCGTTGACCACCCCATGAATCTAAAGTCCAGTAGTTTGTATTCTGGAAATTGCCAGAATTGCGAATTAAATTGGTACCACCAATCTGAAGATTATTCAAAGAAACATTAAAGTTATTTGCTTGCAAGGTTAATTGCCCCTGAAGTCCCTTAACCTTATCATCAATTTCATTGCGAGTAGTTTGGTTTGTTTGAGTAATTTGATTTTTTAAATCACCATAATTACCTGAAATAGTTGATTTTAAACCATCGATAGTGACGTTTAATGCTGCAAAAGCCTTATCATCATCTTCAGGAGCCGGCGACCAATCAGTCGCTATTGTCCCCTCTTCAAGTTTAAGTTCATTAAAGAAAAAGACGGCATTGTTACCGTCATTGGATCCGTTATTATCTAGGCGAATATAAGCTTCATCATACCCATCAGGTGCTGTAAAAGTTCTTGTTACTTTCTGACAATTGCCATTTGATAGTCGTTCTCCAGTAACAATCTGATATGTCGAATCATAACTCCCGTTCTCGCCGGAATGACGGAGCAATAGCCATACATCATAATTTGACATATTCCAAGACTGGAAGCCCCAAAAGCTAAAAGTATATTTTTGACCAGGCTTTATTTTGAACCAGTTACTTCCGCTAGTTAATTCGTTTTTACTATTTGTTTGCAGTACAAACATTTTCTTGGTGCCATTATAGTAAAAAGAATGTGCTTGAAGCGTGGTGTTCTCCCAAGGAACAGCACGGTCTATACTTGCATTACTGTTTTGAATTAAGTTTCGACCACCAACTCGAATACCAGCAATTTTTGCATCTAAGCCGTTTGCGGTTGTCGTTATTTGGTTTTGAACACCAGTAATTTTATTAGTTAACTCAGTGCGGACAGCAGATGAGCTTTGGCTAATCTGTGTCAGTAAGTCACCATAGTTACTTCCTACCGTCGAACGTAAGCCGTCCAAAGATTGCGATAATTCCGTAAATTTAATTTGTGTTGCAAAGTCAGCTGGTGCTGGAGACCATGGAGTAGAAACTCTCCCCTTTTCTAACTTTACTTCTTCCAATTCAATCTTCGTACCAGGATTTGCACGAATATAGAGTATACCTTTGCTAGTTGATGTACTGGTGTGGATAATAAATGAATTTTTGTTTCTGTCATCAGTGTTCGCTATTAAACGATTACTATCACGATATGGAACTACATTGTTACCCGATGAATCCTTTTCGACTAAATAAGTGTACGCACTGTAATCCTTATTATTTAATTCAACAAATAATAAATGAAAAGATAGCCGATAATCAGTATCCGGTTCTAAATCAATTGTTTGTGTTATCTCTCGGTAAGTATCAGTTGCGCGGGCATCGATAACAATACTACCGGTCTGATTGCGTCCGCCCTTAGCATTAATAGAAACATTATCCGAAACTGCCCAGCGCGATCTCAACTGATCAACACTGATGTTGTGGAAACCAGATAATCCAACTAAGTTGATTCCACCACCATTATTAGCATCAATCATTGGTTGAGTTGTCTGTTGAACTTTTTGTAAAAAGCCGTCAGCAGTTTGTAAGAATCCTGAATTAGTCAGAATATTATTTAGCCCTTGCCAATTACCCTCACTCTTGATCGCATTGACTGCATTGCTTTTTGCTTCTTCCTTAGCTGAATTGGTTTTATTGTCCGCTTCTACTTTTGTATAGTAAGAACTAAATTGTTGACTGTTAGCTGTAATTCGGGCGGATAATTGTGAAGCTATATCGTCAACACGTTGTTTTTCATCTTCTGGTGCAGCATTCCATGCCGTTGATTTGTTTCCTTCTTCTAATTGAATTTCACCAAAACATAATACAGAGTTTTTACCATCGTTTGATCCGTTATTATCAAATCGAATATAAGCTTCATCATTATCCCCAGAGTTAAATACAATATCTTTTACATACTGTAGTGATCCGTTAGAAAGTCTTTGACCTGAAACAATCGGCTTAGAATAAGAGAATTGTGAAGTTTCTCCATTCTTTCTCGCCAAGAACCATACATCATACGATGACACATTCCACGACATAAACCCTTTGAAGCTAAAAACATAATCTGTATTTCGCTTTACTGGAAATCGTGCTGAGTCACATACCTTTTCATCAGTGCTTGAATTATTTATTACAAATAAATTTTTCTTGCCTTGGTAATAAAAAATATGAGTAGTAATCTCAGCCGTTGATTCCCAATAGTCAGTGTTTGTTGGAAAAGCGGAATTTCTGATAAGGTTTCGATTCCCAACTATCATGTTATTCAATTTTCCGGTTACAGCATTTAAATCAACCCGTAACCCATTAGCCGTCGCCTGCACGTCTACAGTTTTAGCGTAACCGTTTAAATCGCTAGCAGTTAACCGAGCATTCAAAGCTTGATTAGTTAGATTAACAAAATTCGTGTAGGTAGTATTATCGACTTTACCAGCCAACATTGTTTGTAGATTCTGTGCATCAAGCTTTAACTGTGCGATATCACCGTTAGCAGTACCAATAGTGGTTTGCAGACCTTTTACGTCAACTTTGGTGGAACTAACATCCCCTGCTAAATTGGCGTAATTGATGTTTAACCCTTTAACCGTGTTAGTTACATCAGCAATATCTTTGCCTTGCTCTTGTGCCTGCTTAGTTAGATCAGCAATTGAATTTTGAGCAGAGATATACTTTTGCAGTGCATCAGACGCATCAGCCATTACCTTATTTAAATTAGGAACAACATTGTTATCATATTGACCTTGCAGATTAGTTACCGAATCGTTTAGCTTTTGTAAGCTTTCATCGGCAACTTTTTTATTATCTTCAATCGATTTGTTGAGATTCTCAATGTCTGCATCAGCTTTTTGTTTATTGCTGATGATATCTGCTTTGGCTTGGTTGAGTCCTTGTTGAGCGTCCGCAACCTTTTTCTTTATCTCGTCATCAGATAAATCTTTACGAATCCACTTACCGGACCCATCATCTTGCTTTTCAAATATCCAAAGTTCGGTTGAATTACCATTTTTCTTAAACCAAACATCATTGAACTTAGCGTTGGCTGGTGGTTCTGTTACGCTTGGCGGAAACACAACTGTCCCATCTGGTGATCTTCTAATCTTTAATTCCTTGATTGTTTGAGCAACGTTGCCTTGCCAAGGAACCATTTGATCAGAAGAAGTTGTCTGATCAGCTTTTGAAGTTGCAGAAAGGCCACCATTAAAATCAAGTGTGTAGCTACTGTTTGGAACAACGAAAGAATTTCCCTGTTTATCTTCTAGCCGTAGCCAATCCCCTGCTTCAACAGCAGGATTTCCAAACCAATTCAGACTAAACGGGTAAAAAGTCAAGTCTTTCAATTGCTCCCAAATATCATTAAGTCGTTGTGGTGTCATGATATTATTTTCGAGTTTAATTTGAGATCCAGTAGCATCCCCAGCTTGATAAGTCTTGGTTTCCTCTGTACTCTCACCATCACGAGTTTTAGTGGTAATCGTGACTTGACACTGAATACCATTAATCTTATAAGCGGCTTCATTCTTCGTTAGTCCTGCTTGTTCATATTGACTAGGATCTAATTCATAGTTTGGTTCAGAAATTGTCCGAATTGTAAATAAACCTTGTCGATCAAACAGAGCATAACCAACATACAACTGAGCAATCCAGCCAAGTGCTTTACGGTAGCTTTGACCAGTGATTGGGGCTGGCAAATCTGCTTGGTGCGGAAGACGTGCTAAATCATCAGTATTAGCCTTAACACCTGATTGAGCACAGATCTCCGCAATGACATCTAATACTTTGGCTGGGTACGTTAGTTTAGATACATAACCTCCCTCTAAGCCACAGAAACGATCACTAGCACTAACAGTTGTAAGATTATTATTTCGGTCCATCTTGATTTCACTGGAGATAATAAAAACGCCCAACGGTTCATAAACATAACCGCTAGACGTTTTTATTCCAATGCTAGGACGAACTTCCATTCCCAGCTTCAATCCCTCAATAAGGTGAGAGAATTCAATCTGAACTGTATTTGAATACGTAGACCCAATTGCAAACGTATCACCGTTGTAAGCTCCTGAATCGTACTTCAAACTATTAATATCAGTTGCACCATATGTTTTACCATCAATCGTAACTTTAATATCCAAAATTCGCTGTGAAGCTCGCCAAGCATTTCGAGTTTCTTTTGATTGTGTTAACACTTACTTATCTCCTTTTTCATCGTTTTGTTGTTTCAATTGTTCTAGTTGACCTTTTAATTGTTTATTTTCATTGTCAAGTTGCGTAGCCTTTGCTTCCCATGAGGCAGCCGTGTAATTAGCAACTGCCAATTTTTGGTTAAGACTTTGAGCTACTAAGTTCATATCAATATTGTTCATCTATTCATTTGTTTTATCTGCTGTCTTATCAGCGGAATTTGCGATTTCATCTTGTGCATTATATACCAAGTTTTGGAAATCTTGGGTATCTTTTCGCACTACCTTCTTGTTAGCATCGTACAACTCTTTATTAGTGATGAAGGTATTAAAAGTATCATTACCGGCATCATCATCAAATACATTTGCGGTAAAGTTAGCGATTACTTGACCATTTACTGTGGACTTTCCTGTTAAGGTAATTGATTTTGTTGATTCTAGCATTTATTTTTCCTCCTTATTTACTTTATAATCACCAGTTATCTTATGAAAATCAGCTGGATTGTAGTCATCTTGAGCCTTAGCAACATTAAGTGCTTTGGCTAACGAGTCAATGATTGGGGATAACCACGGAACTTGTATGTCCATCTGATTTAAATTTTCGACAATTGATACCAAGTATTGATAGCAGAATGTCAATACCATTACTTGTGCAACATAATCAAAACCGATTGAAATTAGATATGGATAAAAAGCAAGCACTCCAATCATAAGGATAAAATTTTTTGCCAATCCATATGTCCCTTTGGTCGAATTTGTCCGAGTAGCTGTGTGATTGCTACGTAAGCCTTTGGCAATCCCCGATCCAATATCGAATAATACAAGCAAAGTAAATCCAACTATTAAAGGATCGTCAATTTGCTTGGCTGCTTGATGTAATGCTACTTCATGATAAGGTAGTGCCATTAATAATAAGTGCATTTATTTAAATGTGCCAAATGGTTGGTTGTTATTTGCATCACGGCAAACAAGATAACCATATTGATTATTTGGACGTGGCTGACGTAACCATACATAACCATCGTGACGAGACCATGCATCATACTTAATCTCACTATTAGCTGGCAATGTAGCAATTAAGGCACTATTTGTCTTAGCGCCCCAGCGTAAGTTAATTGCTGTACCAGTAATAAAAGTACCTTTCTCAGCAAACCAACGATCACCCATATCATCAACCCAGTGATTGGATGGAAGCTCAGTTGTAATAGCTGGCGTTTCCTGCTCAATTGGTTTATTTGGTTCTGGCTTCGGTGCTTCACTTGGATTAAAGAGTTTAATAGCATTGTCAGTTAATGTAATAGAACCATCAACGTTGTATCCAAGCAGGTTATCTGTGTGTTGCCACATATCAACATAATTTGCTGATGGGAAGTAATTGAAGTCCGGATTCTTTCCGGCTGCTTTCCCATTAGCTAATGGATATGCCGCTAACCAGAACATATCCATATTTGGATGGATGGCTTCTAAATTAAAGTTAGGCAGTAAGTACTTGTATGTATAGAATCCAGGATGATACCCAGCATTCCGAACAGTATTAAGAAATGCAATCACTGATGATGTTGGCATGTTAGAGATTTCAGCATCTAAAATCATTAACGTACCAGGTTGTACATTAGCTTGTGCATTTGAGTTAGCAATAAAGTAGTTTGCTTCGGCCACCGCTTGCGCATCATTATGGAAACGACCAAAGTGATAGAAAGCAAACCCTTTAATTCCACCGCCAGCACTTCGATCAATCAAAGAACGAATGTATGGGTTAACATAATTAATACTTTCAGTTGTCTTGATAATCGCATAATCAGCGCCAATAGCCTTATAATCATCAACTGTTAAATGACTTTGAAAACTTGCAAGGTCAATTACTGTTTTACGTTCTGTCATTTATTTTACATGCTTATATTTATTTCCATTATAACTCCGATATAATTTTCGCACTAATTCTATATTAAATTTAAAACAAAAAAGGATGCCGATTAAGGCACCCTGCTTACCGGTACGGTTTAAGTAATCAACTGAAACCAATCACTCTATTTTATGGAGGGCCTGATTTGCTAAATTATGTGCTCCACGATTATGGCTTTCAGGAATCCACTGGGTAACAACTGTTGGAAAGTGTTGGAGAAGAGGATTTAATGCTGCTAATTCTTTTTGGTAATGTTTTGTATAATTTTTGCCGATTGCGTCACTTAAGATACGGCTATCAGTATAAAATAGGATTGTTTCATTATTGCTAAAGTGATCAATTAAATATTTAAATCCAAAGTGAGCTGCAGCGAATTCGCCATGGTGGTTATCCATGCTTTCCTTATCTACTGGGATTGCAAGCTGAATTTGCTTATGATTGGCAATTATTATTATTCCCAAACCAGTAGGGCCCGGGTTCCCTTTTGTTGCAGCATCTGTAAAGATTTTGATCATTTATTGAACCCCCTGTTGTTTCAATGCCAATTTCAAACGTGCAATTGCTTTGGTAGTAAAGGTAAAACTCATTACCTCTCCATTCACAGTAATTGTCACCGTATGCTTGGTAAACTCTGGCTGACGAATATCAGAGATTGGGATAACGAGGTACTGTTTTTGTAACAAGCGATTAAACACCATTTTAGTCGGAGTGATTACTACGGTTCGTCGCCGCCATTCTAATAAGGCAAGGATTACAAAAACTGCAAAAAAGAGCGCGCTGAGCCACTGAAAATGAGTAATTTCAAGCCAAATTACGAGACCGGCAATAAAGAAGAGAAAAGTCCAACACCAGCTAATAATTGTCCCCGTAAGGTCTGGTTGGTAAAAATAACGAGTTTCTTCTTCCATTTAGTCTTTCTCCTTTAAGATGCAAATTATTAGCCAGATTACGCCAATTGTTAAGCACATATCCGCAATGTTAAAAATTGGGAAATTAATAAATGTTGTTTCAAACATATCCACAACATACCCTTGTCTTAACCGATCGATAAAGTTGCCAATTGTTCCTGCCATAATCAATGATAAGCCAATTAGCATAGGAATATTTTTACGGTACTGCCAGATAAAGTAACCAATTACAATAATCGCAATAATAGTTATAATGGTAAAAAAAGTTTGTTGCCCTTCAAAAATGCTCCAAGCAGCCCCTGAATTTCGTAAATTAGTTAACTCAATAATACCAGGAATTAACTGCTTACTACCACCAAGAACAATTGAAGAAGCAACCCAAGATTTTAATAATTGGTCACAAATTGTTAAAATTAAAATAATTACAATAGCGATCCCCAGTAACAATTATTGGTCTGTCTTACGTAAATGTTCAAGCATTTTTGTGAAATAGGCTGGTAATGGAGCCGTAAAAACCATTTCTTTACCTGTTCGGGGGTGTTTAAAGCCTAACAAACGAGCATGTAAATATTGGCCGTTGCCAGCAAGCGTTTTTCGCGGTCCATACAACGGATCTCCCGCCAGCGGGTGACCAATATATTTCATATGAACGCGAATTTGGTGAGTCCGTCCTGTTTCTAACTGGCAGGCAACTAATGTGTAATTCTTAAACCGTTCTAACACATTAAAATGAGTTATCGCATGACGTCCATCAACTACAACTGCCTGCTTCTTGCGGTCCTTTAATGAGCGACCTAATGGAGCATCAATTGTTCCTTTATCTTCTTTTATAACTCCATGCACAAGCGCAACATATTCTCGTTTATTAGTTTTTGCTTTTAATTGAGCTGTCAAAGAACGGTGCGCCATATCATTTTTGGCTACCATCAATAGTCCTGAGGTATCCTTATCAATCCGATGAACGATCCCTGGCCGAAATTCTCCGTTAATAGTTGATAGTGGTGAATGATATAAAAGAGCATTTACAAGCGTATGGTTTGGATGACCTGGTGCAGGATGAACCACCATCCCCTGCGGTTTATTAACGACAATAACATCATCATCTTCATATACAATATCAAGAGGAATATCCTCAGGTGTTAAATCAATTTTTTGTGGTTCTTCTGGAATTATTTGGACGTGGTCACCTACAAGCAACTTATATTTAGGCTTTACCTGTTCGCCATTAACAAGGACGTGACCATCTTCTATCCAATGTTGAATTTGTGATCGGGAAAATTGATCAAAGTGATGACCAAGCTGCTTATCAATCCTTCCCACCATCTCACCATCAATTGTTAATTCTAATTCTTCAGACATTCAATGACGATCCCCCCTCCTATTCATTGTATCAACGAACTCATCAAACAAGCCATCAGTTTCATCAGGCCCCGGTGCACCATCGGGAAAGAATTGAACTGAAAAAGCTGGATAGCGACGATGACGAAGCCCTTGAACACTATTATCAAGCATGTCAACGTATGTAATAAAAAGCTGGGAGCGGTCAACCGAATTACGATCAATCAAGTATCCTTCTGCTTGAGTCGCATAGACAATGTGGTCAGTAATAATTTCATGAATTGGGTGATTCATCCCATGGTGTTCGACCGGAATTTGCTGGACATTTGCTCCATTGGCGATTCCGAATAATTCATGACCTAGTCCAATAGCAAACATCGGTACTTTGGTCTGGACAGTACGAATCATTTCCAGGACCGACCTACGAACATTATTTGGGTTTCCCGGTCCACTTGAAAGTACAACCCCATCAGGATCTAACCGTAATATTTCTTCAGCCGTTGCAGTATATGGTAAGACAGTAATATTGCATTTTCGTCGACTCAATTCCCGTAATATTCCGTTCTTTAATCCAAAGTCAATCACAACAACACTTAACCCGGTTCCAGGATTAGGATATGGCTTAGGAGTAGAGACTTGAGCAACTTGCTGGTTCGTTAAAACTGTCGCATGAAGTTGGTCAAAAGCGTGATCATCTGGAACTGGAACAATACTTCCTTTTAATGGCTTTTCAGCTTTTCTTAACTTATGAACTACTGCTCGCGTATCAATATTAGCGATTCCAGGAATATTCATTTGTTGAAGGTATTTATCAAGTGTCAATTGTCGTCCATTATCATCGGTGCCAGCATCGGCAAGGGAACGAACAATAATTCCTTTAATTGTCGGTACAATGGATTCATAAATATTACGTTGAATGCCGTAACTCCCGATATTCGGCTGGGTAAAAACGACAATTTGGTTATTATAAACCTGATTAGTGATGATTTCTTGGTAACCAGTCATACTGGTGTTAAAAACAACTTCACCAAAAGTAACAGCTGGTGAACCAAAACCTTCGCCAGCGAAAATTGAGCCATCTTCAAATATTAGGTATCGTGCTGTCACTTATTCTCCTAAAAATTGCATCTGAGCACCAATAACTCGGTTGCGGGCAGGGATTCCACCTTTGACTCGCAACGCCTTAAATGGGAAGGTTGCACGATAGTTAACAATCCCTGATACCGGTTTGGGCTCCAGCATTTTATCGAATTTACCAGTGAATAATTGAGTAAAAATTCCTGGTAAGCTAATATGAAGTGCTTTTGACAAAAAGGCTACTTCTGGCAATGATAATGGTTGAACTTTAATTAAATTAAATTCACCATCATTCTCTTCAAAAATCACTTGGTATAATCCTGGCTGTTCCAGCTTTAACACAGCAACACTAGCCTGGTCATTGAGATTTTGGTAAGTTGACGAAGGAAGATCAGCCGGGTAGCGTAAAGCGGTGGATTGATAGTTTAACGCAATTGGTGAAAAAAGATCAGTCATTGTTCCTAATGGATAAGCATAATTACCATCATAGACATAATTGAAGGAGTAACGTTGCCTATCGCTACTAGCAGCAGTAGTTGGCAATTCATCTGGAATTACGATGATTTTTACATCCAAGTCATAATTTTGCAATGATTTCAATAATTTACTATAACTAGCAGGAATAAACAAATACTGGGGTTGCTCTATCCGTAATATCTGCAAAATATTTTCAATCGTTACTGGCTCAACATAGCGCTTTTCAGCTAACTCTGGATTAAACGTAACTGAACTAGGATTCGAATTTACAATGACGTTATTAAAGCCCTCATTATGAAGCTCTTTTAACATCATAGCAACAAAGTAATCACCAGAATTACTTAATCCTAAACGTAGTCCCCCCGTTCCAATTACAAGGGCACTTGGTTGGGAAGTTCGGCTAATTTCATTTTCTTCTTCATAAGCAGAATAAAAACTATTAGTATGTTGATCAAACTCCCCGGCCGATGGTTCGATTTCCTTGTACTTTGTCAACAATTGATGGTCTAAACTCATCTGATAAACTTGCTCAGAGGTAGTTTTCCATAGTCTTGCAATAAGCTGATTGCTTAATCCGTAACTCTTTGCTTTTTGTAAAACCGGTTCTTTATTTGGATGCTCAGCAATTTCCCGAATCAACAACCGCATTTTATTAATCTGTTCAAAATAAAATGGGTCAATCTTTGTCATCTCTGCTAATTCGTTAACTGAATATCCTCTCTGCATTGCTTCAATTAATACAAAAAGTCGTCCTGCTTCTGGGTGGACAATTTTGGCGATTAATTGGTCATCAGTCAATTGCTTTTGAGCGGCAAGATGAAAGTCAGCTGGCTCGTGATAACGGGATTCAATAGCTTTGAAAAGTGCTTCAATAGTGCTTCGGCCGATACCAAAAACCGTCCCCACCGACCGCTTTTCTGTTCCAAGTAAACGACTAGCTTTTGGTAAATCGTTGAATCCCCATATTGGAACCCGTGCAGCAATATGATCCATCGTTGGTTCAATAAGAGCCGCATGATGAACATAATTTTCGCCAAGATCAATGTCCCGCAGATGCTTCCCTGCATATAATTGTGCTGTTACTTGAGCAATTGGGTAACCAGTTGACTGCGACACAAACGCTGTAATTCGATCAAAGTATGGACTGCTCTTAATGACATAAAAACGATCACTATTTGTATCCAGGGCAAACTGAATATGGTTTGTACCAACAATTCTTAATTTGCGAGTAATAGCAAAAGCCGTATCCCGAATATCCTGAATCTGCCGATCGCGAAGTGTTTGGACAGGATTGAAAGCAATCGAATCACTAGCATGGATACCAATTGGGTCCATATCCTCAATCATTGACAACAACATCATCGTTCCAGAACTATCACGTTGAACGACGACTTCAATTTCCTTATAGCCAGCAAGACTTTGCTGAACTACTACCTGTTCCGCACGCGACTGGCTCAAGCAAGCCTTTACCGCATCTGCCAATTCACTTCGATCATGCACGATTTTACGCGTACTGTTACTCTTAGGTAATACCGACCGGATAATAACTGGATATCCTAGTTTAGTTGCCTCATCCAAAGCATCCTGATAATTATTAACCGTTACGATTTTTTTAACAGGTGCTTCCATTTGACGAAGGGTTCGTTCAAGTAAAACCGCACTATTAATTTGACGAATAGTTGCTTCAGGGACTCCTAGCAATTGAATATTTTCTTTACGAATAATCCCTTTTTCTAGTAATTCTTGGGTAAGTTCAAAAGCCCGACGATTTCCCAGTGTAGGTAAGATTGCATCAGGATGAAATTTATTAATAATATCCATTAGGCTTTCGACTTTTAGTGGGACAATACAACCGTGGTCAACATTTTCTAAGCTTACTGAAAATGGGTTATCATCTGCCAAGATTGTTTTTATCTTCATTTGCTTAAAAACGCGTGAGACCTGGTAAATAGCAGAGTCGAGCTCATCACCATGTTGAACATCGTTGGCTCCTGCTCCAATAATCAATACAGATTTCAACTTTTCCATTTAGTTAGAAAGCTTATGTGGTGTTACATAAAGTGTTTTCTGACCTGTAAAAATAACAAATCCAGGTTTAGCTCCGTTTGGCTTATGAAGTCGCTTGACAGGGAGATAATCAACGGGCACGTTATCGGAATCGCGACCTTTAGAGAAGTATGCTGCTAACTGTGCAGCTTCTAGAATCGTATCTTCAGATGGGTTTGTTGAGCGGATTACCACGTGGGAACCTGGGATATCTTTAACATGTAACCAAATTTCATTTTTATTAGCAATTTTAAAGCTAAGACGATCATTTTGTAGGTTATTTTTACCTACTAAAACTGTAGTGCCATCACTAGTATGAAACTCTTCTGGGGCACTTACCTTAACTTTTCGTTGCTTTTTCCCACTTTTCTTCTTTTTAATATAACCTTGCTCTTGTAATTCTAGTTTAATCTCTTGAATATCAGCAGGAGCAGCTAATTTAATCTGATTTTCAATGTTTTCAAAGTATTTGATTTCATCATTTGTCAGTTTTAGCTGTTCCTTTACATATTCGACAGAGGTTTTAAGTTTATTATACTTAGTGAAGTACTTTTGGGCGTTACGCGATGGTGATAATTCTGGAGCAAGCTTGATTTTCAGTGGCTTATTATCATCATAAAAGTTAGGAAGTTCGATTTCTTTCATTCCTGGAGTTAATTTACTAAGATAGGTAGTAAGGATCTCACCACAAATTCGGTACTGATCTGCAGTTGCTGCATCTTGTAATTGTTGTTGCAGTTTTTTTACTTTTCGCCGATCTTTTTTTAGCTCATTCTTCAATACCTTTAACACTTGCCCAGCTAATTCTTTGGAACGATCTTGCTCTGCTTTATTAGCATAAAAGGCATCGAGAAGGGCAGAGAGGGAGTCGAAATGTTGCAACTCACCATCAATATTTAATGGAGGGAACACAGCAAATTGAGACTTTCCATTAGAGTGGGTGATTAATACTGGCTCTGGATTTTCAAAGTGCTTAAGAAAGTGCTGATAGGTAGCTGGTAAATTATCACTTTGCAGTAATTCTGCAGCTAATTCCCGTGCGGAGTCTTTGCCAAATCCTTGATAATGCTCCTGTAACTGATGACTTAATTCTACTGTGTCATCGGTTTGTCTTACAAGATCAGAGTAGACTTGGTTTGGCAAGTAAGGGTTAACTTTATCTTGCTTTGGTGGCATGACAAAGGTAGCACCAGGTAATAACAGGCGAACCCGATTTTGATCTGAGCCAACATGCTTAATGGTGTCAATGATTTTACCCGTCTTAAGATTAACGAGTGAAATATTACTATGCCGGGCCATAATCTCACTCACAAGAACTAATTGTTGACTATCTCCTAATTCATCACGAGTGTCAAAGGTAATTTTGATAATCCGATCATTATCAACTTGTTCAATTTTATTGACGATTGCACCTTCAAGGTATTTCCGCATCGTCATTGTAAAATTAGTTGGAACCACTGGATTTTTGTATGGGATCTCAGTAATTTGGATTCGTGGGTATGTTGGATTAGCAGAAATGAGTAATGGATAGTTGTGCCGGTGAGCACGGATCATAATGATTAATTCTGCAGGGTAAGGTTGACTAACTTTGGCTACCCGACCAGTAGTTAATTTTTGATCTAGCTCATGGACAATTGCATGAGTAAACAAGCCATCAAAAGACATTTATGGTAGATTGTAAGATTTAAGTTGAACATATTAGTGGACATAAAAACCCATAAAGGTCTTTAATGGTGTCACCACAACATTCCATTAGAAAGAAGGACCTTTATGGGCACCACTATTTTATCATTTGAAGACCGTGTTGTCATCGAAACTCTTCGTTATGAAAACCGCTCCCTTAAGGGAGCGGTTTTCATAACGAAGAGTTTCGATGACAACACGGTCTTCAAATGATAAAATAGTGGTGCCCAT